>JAHDPL010000029.1 GCA_018434355.1 Sporomusaceae bacterium
CGCGGTTTATTTCCCGTACCCCAAATCCACATCGCGACCAGTAGACATAGTCTTTCCGAAGAAATGGCCCAACGTGATTAATGTGAAAAACTGCGATAGAACGAGGAAAACGAAGAAAAACGTTTGATTATTAAGGGAGGGATGACAAAATGCGTGATAGCACCGACATGTTGCGCTTTATCCAACGCGCGATCCAGACCCGCAGCTTTTCTGATCAGGAAGGTGAGATGGCGGAACTGTTAAAGGCTGAAATGCTTCGTATCGGCTTTGATGAGGCGTTCATTGACTCGACTGGCAATGTTGTGGGGCGTATCGGCAGTGGCGGCAAGATCATTCATTTTGACTCGCACCTGGATACGGTGCAGGTCAATGACCCTGACGAATGGCAGGTTGCGCCGTTTTCCGGCGACATTGTCGACGGCTATGTCTGGGGCCGTGGCAGCGTGGACATGAAGGCGGCGCTCGGCGCCAGCGTTTATGCGGCGGCGCTTGCCAAAGAACGGGGCTACACTGAAGGCAAGACAATCTATGTCACCGGCACGGTTTGCGAGGAATACTGCGATGGCGAAAATCTGAAGTATCTCTATCAGGAGCTGTCTTTGTGGCCGGATTATTGCATTATCTGCGAGCCGAGCGACAATGTCATCACGCTGGGCCACAAAGGAAAGGCGCAGATTCGCGTCAAAACGCACGGGGTCTCAGCCCACGGTTCGGCGCCGGAGAAGGGCATCAATGCCGTATACGAAATGGCGGAAATCATCACTCGCGTCGATGCGCTGAACAAGTCGCTTTTTAAAGCCGGTGAAAAACATGGCACAATCGTGTTGTCCGACATTTCCTGCGTCAGCGCGTCGCTGAATGCGGTGCCCAGCGAATGCGCGATTTATCTCGACCGCCGGCTGGTTTTGGGCGAAACGCTGGGACAAGTGAAAAAAGAAATGGATGGACTGATTGCCGGCAAAAATGCCAACTGGGAAATCGGCACGTTGCACCATACGAGCTGGAAAGGGAAGGCGTTGGACTACCAACCGATGCATAACCCCTGGCGCATCGAGATGGGCCATGAATTGTCGCAGGCGCTGCAGGCAGCCTACCAAACCGTTTATCAGCGAGAAGCAACCGCTTTTGATTTTTGGGATTTCGGCACCAATGCGATCACGCCGGTAGCGATGGGAATTCCCACGATTGGCTTCGGACCGGGCGAATACAAGCTGGCGCACATGAAGGATGAGCGATGCGCGGTGAGCAAGATCAAAGAAGCCTGTGAGGTATACTGCCATTTGATCAAATTGCTTTAGGCAACGAGTTTCTGCCACTCGACCAATCGTCATTTGCCCTTTATAATGGTGTTTGGCAAACTATCATTTTGATCTGTATGGAAAGGCGTTGTCCATGAGAAAAACCATCTTTGCGTGTCTGTCGTTCGCTTTCATCCTGTTTTCCGCTCCCGTGTTCGCAGCGCCGGCGCCCTTAAATCTTTCGGCGAAATCGGCGATTTTGTTGGTGGCGTCGACCGGCGAAGTCCTGTACGAAAAAAATGCCCATGCGCAGCAATACCCTGCCAGCACGACCAAAATGATGACGATCATTACAGCATTGGAAGACGGAAATCTGAACGACATCGTGACGACCAGCGCCAATGCCGCCAATACCGAAGGGTCTTCGATGTATTTGCGACCGCAGGAACGGTTGCGGCTGCTGGACATGCTGTACGGGGTGGCGCTAGTATCCGGCAACGATGCGGCGGTCGCCATTGCCGAGCATTTGGACGGCTCTGTGGAACGTTTTGCTAAACGAATGACGGATAAAGCGCAGGCGATCGGCGCCGTGCGGACCAATTTCCGAAACCCGTCAGGCCTGCCGGACCCCCGCCATTACTCCACTGCGTTCGACCTGGCCCGCATTGCGGCCTATGGCTACAAGAATCCACGTTTTGCCGAAATCGTCGGTGCAACGCACAAAAAGATCGTGACCAGCCAAAAACAGGAAACCTATTATAATGAAAATAAGTTGCTGAATCTTTATGACGGAGCCAACGGCGTCAAAACCGGTTACACCGATGCCGCCGGCCTGTGCCTGGTTTCGGCGGCCAAACGCGGCAACACCCAGCTGATTGCGGTGGTGCTGGATGCCGATTTCATGTGGCAGGATTCAATGGCGCTGCTCGATTACGGCTTTAACCATCTCGGTGAAAAAACACTGGTGAAAGCGGGCGAAGTGGTTGATGCCGTTCAGGTCCGGTACGGACTGTCAGGGGCTGCGAAGGCGGTGGTGCGCAATAACATCATTGTTCCCGTGAGTCGCAGCAGCAAAGACTCGCTTCAGATCGTCGTGGACATCGCCAGGGACATTCATGCGCCGGTCGTTGCCGGTCAAAGCATCGGCGTGGTCAAGGTGCTATATCGTAACCAGGAAGTCGCTTCGAGCGAAGTCGTCCTGACTGAATCAATCAGCGAGAAGTCCTGGTGGGGGCGGATCAGGGAGTACTTTGCCCAGTTGTTCAGTGTCGGAAGGGCGTCTGCATGAGCCACAGGCAGTAGAGGCCAAAGCCGGCGATGAGCAGACCGGAGAGCTGGTTGACCCTCTTCAGCTGGTGCTTCCCAACGCGTTGCCGGAAGAAATGTACCGCACCGCTCAGTAGCAACCACCACAGCATGGAACCGAAAAAGACGCCGGCAATCAGCGCAACTGCCGCCATGAAGTTGCTGTCGGCGGTTCCTAGCCCCAGCCCGGCGAAAACGGCGGCAAACGACAAAATCGTCATCGGATTGGTTATCGTCAGTATCAAGGTCGAAACATAAGCGCCCAACAGACCTTGCCCAGTCGCGGCGGCAGCCGTTTCGGCCGGCAGCGACCGAAAGGTCGTAACGCCCAAGTATAACAGAAATAGCCCGCCGCCGGCTTGCAGGAAGCGCTGGTGATCCAGCAGGAAATTGGTGACGACGGACAGACCAAACGCAGCCATCGCGCCGTAGAGTGCATCGGCGGTAGCGGCGCCAAGACCCGATACGAAGCCGCTCCCGATTCCGCCGGTTAGCGTGCGCCGGATGCACAGCAGTCCGATCGGTCCGACCGGCGCGGCGATGGAAAACCCTAAAAAGATTCCTTTCAACAAAAACGGCATCGTTTATTCAACTCCCCTGCTAAGCGGCAGTACGGGAGTTTCTTTGATTGTGGACAGGATGACGGTGGTTTTGGTTCTGACACCGGGAAACGCCTTGAGTTCGCTGCTGATCAGTCGCTCGAGGTCGCGGGTGCCGGAACAACGGACCTTAAGGATATAATCGACGTCTCCAGCCACGTGATGGCATTCCAAGATTTCGGCCAATTCGCCGATTTTTTTTATGATGGCCGGGCGAGATTCGGGATTTTCAATCGTCAGCGATATGAGCGCCGCAAGACCGCGCCCGATGGCCTCGGGGTCGATCAGCGCCGCATATCCCTTGATTACGCCGGATTCCTCCAGTTTTCGCACCCGCTCGGCCGCCGCAGGCGCCGACAAGCCGATCAAGGCGCCGAGCTCCGCCCAGGTTGTGCGTGCGTTGGACATGAGTTGGCCAATTATTTTCGAATCGTTAATATTCACCGAAGTATTCATTCCTTTCGAAACTATTACGCCAATTATATTTTGTAATAAAAATAAATGCAAGGGAATCTACAGGAAGAGCGTTGATGCTTGCTCGGCGGCGCTGTGCAGAAAACGTCATAAGGCACTTGACGGCGTGATATAACGGTGTTATATTTGCGGAGGTGATATAACATTGTTATAAAGTGGGGTTGTTGCCATGAAAATTGTTGTCCTGAACGGAAGCCCCAAGGGAGATCTCAGCGTTACCATGCAATTCGTCGCGTTCCTGGCAAAAATGAATCCGCAGCATAACCTGAAAATAATCAACATTGCCCAACAGATCAGGCACATCGAGAATGACGGTCGCAAGTTCGATGAAGTCATGGCTGACATTGAAACCGCCGACGGAGTGATTTGGGCGTTTCCGCTTTATGTCTTTTTGGTTCATTCGCATTACAAACGCTTCATTGAACTGATTTTTGCAAGAAACAAGACGGAGGTGTTCCGTGACAAATACACGGCGGTATTTTCCACGTCGATTCATTTTTTTGACCACACCGCGCACCAATATATGCGGGGAATCTGCGATGACCTGAACATGCGTTTTTGCGACGCCTTTTCAGCCGGGATGCGCGATTTATTCAAGTCGGTAGAACGAGAGAACCTGCTGAAATTTTTCCGTGGATTTCTTGCCGCGATACAGAGAAAAGCGCCTTGTGCCAGACAGGTTAAGCCGTTGGAACTCAATAATCCGGAGTACGTTCCGGGGGAAGCTGTCGCGCCGACGTTTGTTCATTCGCGAAGCATTATTATTGTCACCGATGCAGAGGAGACGCAAGTCAACCTGCTTCGCATGATCGACCGGTTTGCCGCCCAGTTTGCCGAACGACCGCAAGTGGTCAATTTGCGCCAGGTAGAAATTAATGGCGGCTGTCTTGGCTGTATCCGCTGCGGTTATGACAACCATTGCGCCTATACGGGACGAGATGAATTCATCGATATGTTCAACCGGCTAAAAACCGCAGATATTCTGGTTTTTGCCGGAGCTATTCAAGACCGTTACCTGTCATCGTTGTGGAAAACATTTTTTGACCGGGCCTTTTTCAACACCCACATGCCGAACTTTGTCGGCAAACAGCTGGCATTCCTGGTGAGCGGACCGTTGCAGCAACTGCCGAATCTGCGGCAGATCCTGGAGGCTTACACCGAACATCAGCAAGCAAATTTGGCGGGAATCGTCACCGACGAGCAGAGTCATGTCGGTGAAACCGACTCCGCGCTGCGGGAGTTGGCCCTACGCAGTTTGGACTATGCGGACCGCGGTTATAAAAGGCCGAACAGCTTCTTTGGCGTTGGCGGATTAAAAATATTCCGCGATGAAATCTGGGGGCCGCTGCGTTTCCCGTTTGTCGCCGACCACCAGTATTACAAGCAGCATGGAGTTTATGACTTTCCGCAATATGATTACGCTTCGCGGATCCGCAACGCTTTCCTTGGCTTGCTGGCGAAGATTCCGGCGGTTCGCAAGGAGCTTTATGGACCCAAGATGACTGAATACATGGTTCGCGACTACAAGCGGTTCGTTGAAAAGGGGGAGCATCATGCAGGATTGGACGGATCAGACTGATACGCGCGGCGTGATTCTGACCAAGGCGCGGCAGCTCTTTTTGACCCTCGGCTATCATAAGACCACGATGCGAAACATTGCCGAAACAGCGGGGATTTCGACCGGGCCGCTCTACTTTCATTTTCGTGATAAGGCGGAAGTTTTCTATCATATCTGCAATGAGGCGTTCGAACGACTGGAAGCTGATTTTTCCCGTGTCTCCCAAGCGGAAAAAACTGCCGGCGAGCGGCTGCGCGACATATTCTTGGCCTATAAGGCCTTTTATTACCGTGAACCGCAGTTGTTTGCGATGATGCATATGGCGACAGACCCGCTGTCAGGAATCGGATTGCCTGCGCCGCTTGCCGAGTCGTTATTGAAAAAAGGGCTGAGTCTGGTCAAGAATATGGAAATGCTGATTCGTGACGGGATTGCCCGCCAGGAGCTGCGACCGGTGGATCCGGCCAAGCTGGCTGTATATCTGTTTTCGGTCGCCGAAGGGATTTTTGTTTCCAATCGTATGGGGATTCTACGGCAACAGGATATCGGCGTGGATGAAATGATTGGCGCTGCGATCGAATTGATCGAAGTCGGCATGATCGGTGCGGGGCAAGCCCTTGAAAAGCCATAACCTGCTTGTCCTGAAAAGTTCTTTCGCTGTTATCGGCGAGAGAACTTTTTTCCTTTATTGCAACATTTTTCACAAACAAAGTGGTAAAATGAGACGTTGGCAAAAATAGCCATGGTAGATATCGGAAGGTGTCTGCAAAAAATGTGATCGTGTTTTTGGAGGGGTATTCATGAAAAAATCGGTATTGTTCTCACTAGTGGCCATCTTGTTGGTATCCATGCTGGTGGCCGGTTGCGGCGACGAGCCGACGGCGGAGCAAAAACAGAAAGACATGGATAAGGTTTTTACCCAGTTGGCTGAACAACTTACCCGTTTCGCCAAAGCATCACCGCAGCTGCTTAAGATTTCAAGCGACTATAAAAACAAGAGCGTTGACGCTGCCCAGGCAAGAAAAAACATGCTGGCGATGGGCGATGAGTATGGCGATATCGCAGCCAATTTCAAGAAAATTGCTGCCCCACAGTGGTTTTCTTCTGACAACAAGACCAAGTTTGAAGAAATGAAAAAGCAGTACGTGGAAGCCAATGAAACGATGAAAGCGTTTGTGCCGCTATACGTAAAAATCATCATAGATAACAAAGGGACCAAGGACGATCTGGCAAAATTAAAAGAATATGAAGCCATTAGAGGCGACCGTGCAAAGAAAGGGGCCGAGCTATTCGCCCATTTTGAAAAAGGTGGCTGGAAATAAATCTGAGGAGTGAAGGGATATGCTGAAAAAATATCTGCTGTGCCTGTTGCTAACGATTGGTCTGCTCATTTCGGGAACAGTTTGTGCCAAGCCGGGTGATGCCGACTACAGCGGATTGTTGAAGATTTCGGAAGTGGAAAGCGTTGCCGGCAAAAGCAAATTGAGTCTGAAGTCGATGGACTCCAAGAAAAGCGGGGAGGCTTATGACCTGCAGTACTTCACCGTCGATGGACACGCTATCCTGATGATTCAGGTGCTGCGCGGCAGCGATTATGAGATGTATTACAGGGACTATCGTTGCCAAGACTACCGCCCCATGGAATACGCGTTTTGGGGTCCGAAAAACGCCACACCGGAGAACCCGCCCAGCCAGCTGTGGTTTCGCAAGGGTGATGCGCTGATTTTTATCGAGAGCGGCTATGATAAGTCCGGCAAGACCGACTTAAACGCCGAGATGATGGAGCGGATCGCCGCGATTATTGCATCGCGGTTATAAAAAAGAAGGATGGTGTTTGGGAATGAAGTGGACAAAGCAACTGGTGGTCGTGGTGTTGGCCTGCGTCGTGGTGATGTCGCTGCAGGGCGTCGTATCGGCCGGAAAACAGGACTTTACGCTGGTCAACAAATCTCCGTTCAAAATCGTCGGCTTCTGGGTAGCGCCAGCGGACAGCGACAATTGGGAGGAGAACATTTTGGAAGGGATGGCGGTTGGCAGCAACGAAAGCATCGACATCACATTTGACAATTCCAATAATGTTACTTGGTGGAACTTCCGGATCAAGGACAGCAGCGGCAAGACTTGGAACTGGGAAAAGAAAAAGTACAATCTGACACAGATTTCGGAGCTGACCTATTACTATAACGGGTCGTTGGGCAGTATCCGATACAAATAAGGCAAGTTAAAAATCGAAGGGGTTGCGGATGATTCCGCAGCCCCTTTGTTTTTGATTATGACTATTGGCGATGAAGATATATTTTTAGCCGCAATAAGCAGGAATATTTAAAAGTCTGAAGAATAAATAAAATAATAATGATATAATGTATACAACTTAATAATGGGCAAACTTATCGAAAGGTAAGGGCGCAAAGCCATTGGGTCTAAGGGGAACACCTATGACAGCCAGGTTGCAGCAGGCAGTGATGTCATAGTTCATGAACCGGAGATTTTTATCTTTGGTTTTTTTGTTTGCGATTTGGCTTGAGAAGGGAGGCAACGCGAGAACGAAGATGATTGAAGTTCAAGTTAACGTATTTATGGTCATATTGTTGCTTAGTATTGCAGTTCATGCATATTTAAATTTCAATCGCAGAGAAAGAGCCCAACAATCTTTCTTTGGCTTGTTGTTATTGGCCATTTTGGTACTGGTGCTGGAAATTTTGAGCGTATTATTAAACTCCCCAGCCCATCAAAATCTTCTTATGCTGCATAAAATCGTGAATACCGCCGGCTTTGCCATTGCTCCAATGGTTTCCGCCGCTGCGGCCCTGTTCGTTTACCATAGGATCAAGCGGCATGCGATGATCAGGCCCGGCAAAACCTATTGGCTGCTTGCACCGTTGCTTGTCAATGCCGTGTTTGCATTGGGCAGTTATCACTATAACTGGATTTTTCACATCACCAGCGAGAATTTGTACGTACGGGGGCCGCTGTTCTTTGTGTCGCCCATGTCCGTATTCTTCTTTTACGGATTGGCCCTGTGGATTTTGCATGTTAATCGACGCAAAATCGTCACGGCAGAATTATTTTCCTTGACGTTACTGGCCGTGATGCCTTTGCTGCTGTCGTTATTTCAATTATATTATTTTGTCTACCTGACGATCTGGAACAGTTTGGCGATTGCAATAACAATCAATTATATGTTCCTTTTGCACAGCCAGACTAGGATCGATCCATTGACGGGCCTAGGCAACCGGTTGGCGCATGACGAATATCTGGCAAGCATGAGCCGGAAAAGCCAGCTTGTTTTGTCAGTAGTGAACATTGATCTGGACAACTTCAAAAACATCAACAATGCTTATGGACATCACGAAGGAGACCGGGTTTTGCGGGCATTTGCCCAGGAATTGAAGGCCGTGTTCGAAGGTTTTGGCGAGCCAATCAGGGTCGGCGGCGATGAGTTTATCGTCTGGGTTCACACGAATGACCGGACGCTTATCGAAGGCTATCTCAAGACGCTTACCGCAAAACTTAACGCCGGCAAATCCAAGCGACGATTGCCGTACCCTGTCAGTTTCAGTTATGGGATAACCGTGTTCAACGATGGTTATAAAGACTTGCAGGAGTTTATCCAGCACAGCGATCGGTTGATGTATGAGGCCAAACACAGGAAACGCCTCCGTTCGCTGTGGGCATAAGCCGACAGACAAAGGAGGCGCTTCGGGCTAATTGCAGACGGCGGTGCCGCGGCGCATATAATCGATCAGTTCCTTCATGCGGCCCTCGCGACCTTCGATTTCTAGCATCTTGATGACCAACATGCCGCGTCCGAGTTTTTCATAATATACGCCATCATATTTGTCGGGGCTTGGTTTGCCGATCATGGCATCAGGTGGCGGCTGACGCTTGACGATGAACAGGGTGCCGCCAAAAAACTCGAATCGTCCCTGATAGTTCGGATTGCTCTGCAGACGTTTTTCTTCGTTGCGGATGTCTTTGGCAATCGTTTCTTCGTAGCCTTGATCGACCATCGGCGCCGGTTGTGTCATACCGACATAGGAATAGGTGACCGACGATTCGATATAGCCGTTCGCATTCTTTTTCACTGCAGTAAATGAATGTTGGCGGAGGGGATCCTGATCGATCTGGGTCGGAGTAGAACTGGCCGAATACATCGGCGGAATCGGCAGTTCTCTGCTGGACGCCGCGGCGACGGTGAATACGGAGAAAAGCAAACCGAGGGCCAGCAAACAGGAGACGATGCGCAGTTTCATAAGATAACCTCCTCAGCGTTGATTGAATAGCAGACTGACTTCAGCGGCGGACAAGGCGCGTTTGTAGATCCGCAGATCGTCGATTGCGCCGTCCAGCGGGTTTTTCCCTCCCGGCAGACCTCCTACATATAAGCGACCGGCAGTATCGTCGCGAAACTTTTTGCCGTCGCGATCTTTGGCGGTGACAGAGATTTCTTTGTTTCCGTTAATATATATAGCAATCGCATCGCCGTCAAAAACCAGCGTGACCAAAGACCAAGCCGAATGCAGCTCATAACTGCCAACGCCGCTGGTTCCGCCGATCGGCTCAAAGCCGTTCGTCATCTGGGCGGCGGAAAAAATAATGTCATGGGTTCCCTGAGCTTTCAGGCGAAATTGATAGTCTCCCCAGTTTTTCTGTTGGTCGGTGTTTTCTTTGGCGACCAGGGTGGCGTCCGGGTTGCGGCCGGCATCGTCGGATGCCAGTTTCAGCCACAATGAAATACTGAACTGGCCGCCTAGGTTCAAAGATGGTGAAGCAGGAATCTGGACATAGCCTCCGCTAAACATCGCGTAACGCCCGATGGCGCCGCCGTCGACAAAAGAAATGTTGCCATTGGCTGTTCCGTGATTGTTGTTGCCGGAAATGTCGCGAAAATCACCGTCGAGTTTCCAGTGCAGGACGAGTGACGGGTCTGGCGCCGCCGCAGCGCCGCCTGTACTCAGCAGTACGAACAAACAAGTCAATACACAGAAAAAGCGCAGTTGACGGTAACGGTTCATAAAATCCCTTCTTTCCCTTAGAATGCTAGACGTGTGTAAATGGCGATCATCATATAGTTGAAGCATAGCGAACAGCCGATTCTTCTGTCAAGAAAAAACTGAAAAAAGTGAACGCTTCAGCAAAAGGGAGTGACGATAGTGAAAAAGACGACGAAGGTTATGGAATTGACTCCTGGAATGGTAGTGGCGCGTTGCGTAACGGACATCAATGGGAAAGTGGTTTTATCGGAAGGGGCAGTGATTTCGGAACGGACCATCAAACGTCTGCAATCGTGGGACATTGCCGAGGTATGCATCAAGTGCTCACGAGACGACTTCGAGGCATAAGCAAAAATAGCGCGTTGACAGGAAAACAAAATTGATATAATGTTTAATTGAGAGGCAATTCGGATAATATTTTATTGGGGAGGTGTATTGAAATGGCACGACCCAAGAAAATCCTGGTGGCATTCGATGGTTCGCCTCACAGTAAACATGCGCTTGACTGGGCAATCGAACTGAGCCAATTGGCCAGGGGAACCATCACCGTGGTTTATGTTTCCGAACCGATGATCTTCACATCGATGTATGGTGGAGAAGGCGGCGGCGAGATCGGCAAGACCAAGATCGTTCAGGAAATGCTTGCTGAAATCGCGGACAAGGAAAAGAAAATGCTCGAAGAAGCCAAGGTGTATTGCGAAAACCGCGCGGTTAACGTCAAAGTGGAACTCTTGCACGGCAATATTGCGCAAACGATTATCAATTATGCAAAAGAACACCAGATGGAACTGATCATTGCCGGAACCAAGGGACATGGCGCACTGGAAGAACTGCTGATGGGCAGTGTGACCAGAAACCTTGTCAGTTTGGCGCACATTCCGGTATTGGTTGTCAAAGAGTAGCAACAATCAAAGAAAGACTCCCGGCCGCATGGTCGGGAGTCTTTCTTTTTCGATTGGCAAACAGGCTTGCGCAATCTCAATGAAGATGTATAATTATTAACAATGGATAAAATAAAACTCGCGAACGGAGGCGGAACATGAACAAGAAGTCACTAAGCAATACCCAGGAACTGCTGGCGGAAGCAAAGCGGTCGATCCTGTTCACCACGGTGCGGCCGGAAGTGGTGATGGAAAAAGGCGAAGGCTTGTATCTGTGGGATACTGACGGGAAAAAATATCTCGATTTTGTCGGCGGGTGGGCAGTGACGTCATTGGGGCACAGTCCGGCGGTCATCGCAAAGGCGTTGACGCGGCAGAGCGAAGTTCTCGTGAATGCCAGTCCGAGTTTTTTTAACATACCAATGATTGAATATGCACGGCTGCTTGTAGACCATACTTGTTTTGATCGGGTGTTTTTTGCCAGTAGTGGCGCCGAAGCCAACGAAGGCGCGATAAAACTGGCGCGAAAATATGGCTCGTTGTATCGTGACGGCGCTTTTGAAATCATTACCACCGTCAATAGCTTTCACGGGCGGACACTGGCCACGATGTCGGCAACAGGCAAAAAGAAATGGGAAAATCTTTTTGAACCGAAAGTGCCGGGGTTCACCCATGTACCGCTGAATGACTTTGCGGCGCTAAAGGCGGCGGTCAATGACAGGACCTGCGCCGTGATGCTGGAACCGATTCAGGGCGAAGGCGGCGTGTTCGAGGTAGCTTCCGACTATATCCGGCAGCTGCGCAAGCTTTGCGACGAGCAGGGTATCCTGCTGATCTTCGATGAAGTTCAGACCGGGTTGGCGCGCACAGGAAAATTGTTTGCTTATGAACATTACGGCGTGGAGCCGGATGTGATGACGCTGGCAAAAGGAATTGGCGGCGGCTTTCCGCTGGCTGCGCTGCTGGTCAAGGAACGGTTCAACATCTTCGAGGCAGGCGACCAGGGCGGAACTTACTCCGGACAACCGCTTGCGATGGCGGTCGGGTTGGCGGTGATGCAGGAGGTTTTGGCGAAAAAACTGGCGGACAATGCAGCAATGCAGGGTGAGTACATCCAGAAAAAACTTCACGAATTGGCCGCGCGTTTCCAGCTGACTAACATCCGAGGCAAAGGCTTGTTGATCGCGTTTGATTTGCCGACGGAGCAAGGCGCTGCAGTGGTGGCTGCCTGTCTGCGTCAGGGTCTGCTTGTCAATTCGCCGCAACCGGCCATGATCCGGCTGATGCCGGCGTTGATAGTCACTACTGCAGAAATCGATGCGATGACGCAAATCCTGGCAAATGTTCTGCAGGAAGTCCTGGGCTGATTATTTGGCAGATTTTTTCGGTGCGGCGCAGCAGCGCGTGATATACTTAGCATAGCTTTCATACGAAATGTTTTGAGGTTTGCGATAAGAAAAATGACGAACGAATCGGTAAAATACTGGCGGTTGGCTCATCTGGCGGGAGTGGAACTGTTGCGGGCGAAATACACGACACAGGTATTTTCCCGACACATTCATGAAGGGTATGCCTTGGGCGTGATCGAGCAAGGGGCGTTGGCGTTTTCCTATCGCGGTGGACGGCTGATTGCGCCTGCAGGATCGGTAAACCTGGTGATTCCCGGCGAAGCCCATGATGGGCAGGCGGCAACGACGGCCGGATGGTCTTACCGGATGTTTTACCTGAATTCGGATTTATTGGAGCAAGCGACCTATGAGCTGTTTGGTAAAGAACGCCGTCCGTACTTTTCGGCCGGCGTTCTTTATGACTCTGAATTGGCCCGGCAAATCCTGCTGACTCACCGTTGCATGGAGACGTCCGAAAATACAGCATTGGAGCAGAATTCACGATTGGTTTCGTTACTTGCCGCGTTTATTTCCAGACACTCCGAGCAAAGCGCCGAGCAGGGTGAACCGCGAAAAGATGCGCGTGCGGTGGAGCTGGTGCGACAATACATTGAGGAACATTACGCCGAAAACATCATGCTGCAAAATCTTGTCCAGACATCTCATCTGAGCGGTTTTCATTTGATTCGCCTATTTAGGAGCACGGTCGGCGTACCGCCGCATGTTTTCCTGAAACAAGTTCGTATTCGCCGGGCCAGCCAGTTTATCGCTCAGGGAATGACACTGGCGGAGGCGGCGCAGACTGCGGGATTTGTCGATCAGAGCCATTTTACCCGCCAATTCAAGCAGATTACCGGAATCACTCCCCGGCAATATAGCAATTCCATACAATACGGGGTCGCTTCACATACGATAATATGACAGCGGATAAAAAATCGTATAGGCAAGGAGATGAGCCCTAATGTTACAAGTGAGCGAAATGTGGCGGCAGTCATTCCCCGGCGCAAGCGTCGGCTTGCTGGTTCTCGACCAGGTGAGCAATCCGGCCTTCAGTGAGGCGCTGGAGGAACAGAAGCGCGCCGTGGAGCAGGGGCTGCGCGAGAGATTCGTTGACCGGCAAAGTTTAATCAACGATCCGGTCATGTGCGCTTATGCCGGCTATTACAAGAAGTTTGGCAAGACCTATCATGTGCAGCAACAACTGGACTCGGTCATTTTCAAAGGGAAGAGCATCCCGGCGGTGGCGGGGTTGGTCGAGGCGATGTTCATGGCCGAACTGAACAGCGGTCTGTTGACGGCGGGACATGATTGGCAGGCGTTGCAACATCCGTTGACGCTAGATGTGACTGGCCCGGATGAGCAGTATGTGCTGATGAACGGAAACCTGCAGGTTGTAAAGCAAAACGACATGAGAATCAGCGATGCTGCCGGCATCATTTCAAGTATCATTTGCGGTCCGGATCAACGTACTTGCATCTTGCCGAGCACACAAAAGGTCGCCTATGTTGTCTACGCACCGGCGGGGATTGGGCAAGAGGCGGTTTTTCAACACCTGTCGGAAATTCATAGCTATGTGAACTTGTTTTGCAAGCATGCAGCGGTGGCATTGCAACAGGTTTATATCGCCTGATTTATGCTGCAATTGCCCAAGGTTCAGCAAAAAATATACTGAAACAGAAAAGGCTTCCGGCCAGTGATGGCAGGGAAGCCTCTTCATTCGTTCAGGGTAAAGAATTTTTCCGGCGACAAATTCGTCTAAGTGTTTTCGCAGAGGATGGCGATAATTTGTGGAATGCACAGGGAGAAGCTGCTTACTTTCCGAATGAAAGCGTTTCGCCATCGGCAGGAATCGACAGGCGGTCTCGCAATGGGTGGTTGGCAAAATAGCGCTGGAAATCTTCGCGGGTTTCCAGGCAGTGATTGATTGAATCCAGATGGACGATGACGACGTGGCTGGTGGGGGAAAAACGCAGGACGCTTTCCGCATCCGCCGCTGTCATGGTGATTGGGTCGCCAACCACAAAGCGGGCACCGCCGCCATTGACGACGATGACGTCCGGTTGGCAGCGGTCGAGTGCAGTTTCCACCTCGTTACAATAAATGGTATCGCCGGCGATATATAAACTCGGTTCAGTAGCAGTGGACAGCACAAAGCCGGAAACCGGCGCCATTTTTTCGCCGATTTCTCCTGTGCCGTGCCGACCGCCGGTTCGTTTCAGTTGGATGCCTTCCCAGACAAAAATATCGTCTATCGGCAGTACGACAGAAAAGCCGAGTTCTTTCAGTTTCGCTTCATCAGCCGGTTGACAGAGCAACGGTTTATGCTTGGGCAGTAGCTGCGCAGCGGCATCATCAAAGTGGTCGCGGTGCGTGTGGGTCAATAGGACGGTATCCAGGAGTTCCAGATAATTGGTTGGGGCGGTTAGCGGCGTCAATGGGTTGCGTCGGTCGTTCGCCGAGTTGATGATCGGCGGCATGGCTGCCTGCTCGCTGAGCATCGGGTCGACCAGCAAGGTTTTGCCGCCGTATTCGATTAACAGAGTCGCATGGCGCAATAACTGGATTTTCATCAATGATGCACCCCTCTTTTTTATAATTTAAATTTTTGCTGATTATGATTTGGACAGGACGGACCAGATCATTGCCAAACTGCTCAACAAGACCATGATCAGTGAGCACTTGCGCAGGGTCGTCGCACTGATTCGGGCAAACATCCGCTCGCCGGCGTAGAATCCGATAGCCAGGGCTGGCACGGCAAGCAGTGTGTAGAGCCACAGGTCGCCAAAACGCAGGGTTCCGGCGATATAAGAAAATACAATCGAGGCCAGGTTGATCAACAAAAAATAACGGGTCAGGTTTGCCCGAAACTCCACTCGGTTGTTTTCGGCATTGGCGTTCAGGTAATACAATACGATCGGCGGACCATTGATGCCGGTGGTGGTCGACAAAAAGCCGCTGAACAGTCCAATCAGGCTTTCGGCGAATTTGTTGTGACGCAGCGGCAGAGAAAAGTTTTTCCAGAGCAGGCCGGTAAACAGCAGAAGCAGAACAGCGATGAATAATTTCAAGCCGTCATTGCTGATTCGGGTCATTACATAAGCGCCGGGGATGGCGCCGATGATGCTGGCGGCGGCGATGAAAAAAATCGCCCGAAAGTCGCCTTGATTGCGGGTGGCACGGAATAAAAACAGGCGGATAATCAGGCCGGTCAACATCACCAGCATGACCGTTTCTTTGGCGCCAAGCACCAGGGCCAACAGCGGCGCTGTAATGATAGCGTAGCCAAAGCCGGTGACCGTCTGCAAAAAACTCGACAGTATGAAGACACAAAAAATATAGGTTTCGGTGATGGCCAAGCGGGCCTCCCTGTTTCCTGAAAATCGGCGACAACCGGGTTTGCAGGAAAAAATCATGCATTGCGAGAAACTATCCTTATCCGATAGGGCAAAGGAGAATGTTCATGTTTTATTTTCAATGGAAAGACTCTTATCTGACCCATATCGACGAGTTGGACGCCCAACACCAGAAACTGGTCGCTTTGATCAACAACTTTTACACCGATTTGCTCAATTGCCCGGAGAATGCAGAAAAGCAGGCATGCATAGGAAAAACTCTGGAAGAGCTAGTTGCCTATAGCAACTACCATTTTGCGGCGGAAGAAAAACTTATGCTCGAGCATCAGTACCCTGCTTATCAGCAGCACAAACAGGAACACGAGAGCTTCAAACGGAAAGTGGCTGCACTGATGCAGACGCAAAATGAGGCCGCAAACGCCCTGCCCTTCCCGGTCGTGGTTTTTTTGCGAGACTGGCTGACAACGCACGTTATTCACACAGACAAAGAGTATGGACCATATCTGAAAGAGAGGCTGCAAAAATCATGAGCGGCATGCTGTTTATTCAGTGGACGTCCGATTCGGAACTGGGGATTCCAATTATTGACGAACAGCACAGAGGGATTGTCACGACCATCAATACGCTGCACTTCTTTTCTGCTCAGGGTCAGGGAGTCGAAGTGCTGATGCCGACTTTCAAGATTATGGAACAATACTCGATCCTGCACTTCAAACTGGAAGAGGCAATGATGCAACAGGCTGGTTTTCCCAACTTTGCGAAACATCGACAGACTCATCGGGAACTAATCGAGAAGACAATCGCTGTGCGAACCCGGTCAACACTGGAAAACAATCCGACGTTGGCGCTGTCTTTTTTAAAGGAATGGTGGGTAGGTCACATCAAAGGTGAGGACAGGGAATATGTGCATTGGCTGAAATAGTTTGTTCCTGCAGTAATTTTGCTACGGCCAAGTCGGCGCCGGCAAACTCATAGTGCGCTAATTCCGCCGGTTCAACCCAGGCGATGGCCTGGTGTTCCGACAACCGGAGGGCGGTCGGAGGAGTGAGGAGACTGGCCCAATAGGTGTATTGTCGAATTTCTCCCTGCTCATGGCAATACAGCGTTTCGCTGAACACATTGCCGATCGTCGCCGTCAAGCCCAGTTCCTCCTCAAGTTCGCGCTGAAGACATTCTTGCGGTGTTTCGCCGGGATCGATTTTACCGCCGGGAAATTCCCACTTGTTTGCAAAGCGACCGGTATTGTTGCGTTGCGCAATCAGGATCTTTTGGTTGTGCACCAGCAGTGCGGCGGTTACCCGCAATGGATTATCCGACATCATCAAGCCCTCCGTCTGGAAAATGTATTACTCTTTGCTCATTATAGCACTTTGTTGGGTTGAAACGGCAACAGAACAAAAAGATGAGGAGGATGTTCATGTTGAAAAAATTGGCTCTATTTGCGGTTGTCCTTTGTCTGACATTGGGAGTCTCGTTGGCGCAGGCGGCGCCGGATCCTTTGTTCAACTGGGCCAAGACACCAACAACCCTCACTTTCTACGGACAATCAACTTTTGTTCTGACACATGGCGAAACCCGGCTGATCATCGATCCCTGGTTGACAGGAAACCCTTGGAAAGTCGCCAGTGCCGATGATATCGATGTACAATACATTCTGGTTTCGCATGCCCACGGCGATCACATCGGCGATGCCGCAGGCATTGCCAAACGAACCGGCGCCAAGGTGATTTCGACATCCGAAATCACCAGGATGCTTGCTGGACAGGGAGTGACCAACCTACATCCGATGAGTATCGGCGGCAAATGGAACTTTGAATTCGGCTGGGTCAAAATGACCAATGCGATTCATGGCTCAGGCGTTGCCGGCGGGCAGGCAGCCGGCTTCATCATCAATTTCTACGGCAAGGTGATTTATTTTGCCGGTGATACCGCACTGTTCGGCGACATGGCTTATATCGGCAAGGCGAATCTGGACTATGCACTATTGCCGATTGGCGACAACTATACGATGGGGCCGGAGGATGCTACCGAAGCGGTGGGATTGCTGAAACCGAAAAAAGTGATTCCGATTCACTACAACACTAATCCGTTGACCAAGCAAAACCCGCAGGATTTCAAGAAAATGGTCGAGTCTCGCTATAATATTCCGGTGCTGATCATGAATCCCGGAGCGTCGATTACTCTGTAACATCGCTTCCGGCAAAGCTTGAGGAGAGGGATGGGCTCTGTGGCGGCTGCTGCGGAGCCCATGATAATGTATACAAAACACCGGTGAAAAGGCATTGGCAGAATGTGTGTAAATTTGTATAATTTAATAGGCGTTGCATAAAACTTGATGTTGCGGGAAAATCGCCGCGGCGAAGCGTAGCTGGAAATGCCTGAATAAATTGACAGAGCGGCTACGGGATGATATGTTGTAAACAAAGTCCGTGGGTGGGATACAGCGGGCTGATAATTAAATTAATCATTAGGAGATGATGATGATTTCGAACCGATTTATGCAAAAAGCAGAAGAAATTCAGGAAGAACTGGTCCGTATCCGACGCGACATCCATTCCCATCCTGAGATTGGCTTTCAGGAAACGCGGACAGCGGCGTTGGTCGCAGATTATCTGCGGCAGCTCGGTATCGAAGTGAAAGAAAACCTCTGCGTGACAGGCGTTGTTGGCACGTTGCGGGGCAAGCACCCCGGCAAAACGGTCCTGTTACGTTCAGACATGGACTGTCTGGAAATGCAGGAACAAAACGATGTCCCCTATAAGTCGAAGTTTGACGGACGGATGCATGCCTGCGGCCACGACGCCCATACGACATGGTTGCTTGGCGCTGCCAAAATATTGGCCGGAATGCGGGAAGAGCTGCATGGCAATGTTAAGTTTTTATTCCAACCTGCCGAAGAAACAGACGGCGGGGCCAAACAGATGATTGCCGAAGGCGCGATGGAAGACCCCAAAGTCGATGCCGCCATCGGCGCCCATGTCTGGCCGACGGTGGAAGCCGGCAAGATTGCTGTGAAATACGGACCGATGATGGCTTCGCCGGATATGATCAAGATTACGATCTTTGGCAAGGGCGGGCACGGAGCAGAGCCGCACAACTGTGTCGATCCTATTTCGGTGGCCTGCCAGGTTTATTTTGGTTTCCAAACGATCATCAGCCGTCGGATCAGCCCGGTAGAGCCGGCAGTCCTCACCATTAGCCAGTTCAATGCAGGCACTGCGCACAACATCATTCCCGACAAAGTGGAACTGGTCGGCACGGTCAGGACATTTTCTTTCGAGATGAAAGACAAGATGCGCACCATGATGGACGGGGTGCTTCGTTCAATTACCGAGGCGAACGGCGCCACTTATAAATTTGAATATCTGCCGCACTATCCGCCGGTCATAAATGATGAAGTGATGACTGCGTTGGTCGAGTCGACAGCTAAAACCGTGCTTGGCGACGAAAATGTCCTTCGGCAGGATAAACCGACGATGGGCGCGGAAGACTTCTCCTATTTCCAACAACATGTTCCCGGTTCATATTTCACTGTCGGCACCTTGAATACTGAACAGGGAATTGTGAAACCGTTGCACAACCCACAATTCAACATTGACGAGACAATTCTTCACAAAACTGCAGCAGTGTTGGCGGCCAGCGCCGTGGCGTTTCTGAACGGAAAATAGATACCACCCCGGGCTTTATGTTGATCTGCACTATGCTTGCGGCATGGCGGAGTCAATGTTGAGTTAATAAAATTTTTATGGAGGTGTTTTCGTGTCCCCTGTTGAACAAAAGCCCAACAACAAGCCGGACGGCATGTTCGAAAAGTTCCTGCTCTGGCTGGAACGAACCGGCAACAAGCTGCCAGACCCATTGACCATTTTCGCATCCCTGGCCGTTATTGTACTCGTTTTATCTTTTCTCGGTTCCATAGCAAACTTCTCAGCAGTCCATCCGCTGACTAAGAAAGTGATTTCCACAGTGAATCTGCTATCAGTTCCTGGATTGCAACAGATGATTTCCAATGCAGTCACCAACTTTACCGGATTCCCGCCTCTCGGTATCGTGCTGGTCGCGATCCTCGGCGTCGGCCTGGCGGAAAAAACCGGCCTGTTCTCGGCGCTGCTGCGCAAGACGCTGGTCGGCAAAAAAGGCAGCGGAACTACAGTTGTCGCGATTGTCATCTTTGTGGCGATCAATGCGAACGCCGCTGGCGATACCGGATTCATCGTCATGCCGCCAATCGCGGCGATGGTGTTCGGTGCTATCGGCAAAAACCCCTTGGCTGGTATGTTGGCAGCTTATGCTGCAGTAGCCGGCGGTTTCAGCGCCAATATGGTCGTCAATTCGCTTGACGTACTGGTGGTCGGCTTCACGCAAGCCGCCGTTAACCTGCTTGACAAGAGCGTTATCGTCAATCCAGCCTCCAACTGGTATTTCCTGATGGTCTCCTGCGTCATCCTGACAGTGGTTGCCACCTGGGTTACCGTAAAAATCGTCGAACCGCGCATGGGTGTGTTCAAAGGTGAAATCGAAGCGGTGGAAGCAGTCACCGAACAGGAAACCAAAGCGCTGAAAGCGGCTGGCGTTGGCCTGGCGATTTTCCTCTTGATCATTGCTGCCTTGGCGGTGCCTGAAAGCGGCTTGTTGCGTGAACCAAAGACCCAGTCGCTGATTAGTTACAGCTCTCCTTTTATGAAAGGTCTGATCGCTTTATTAGCATTGGCTTTCTTCATTCCGGCCTATATCTATGGCAAAGTTTCCGGCAAAATCAAGAGCGACAAAGATGTAGCGTCGCTGCTCGGACAATCGATGTCCGAAATGGGTCCTTACATCGTATTGTCCTTCGTTATTGCCCAGTTCATCAGTTATTTCAACTGGTCCAACCTTGGCTTGATCCTAGCGATCAAAGGCGCGGAAATCATCAAAGCCTCCGGCGCGCCGGCGCCAGTGTTGTTGGTTCTGTTCATTACCCTGTCGGCGATTATCAACATGTTTATCGGTAGCTGCTCGGCCAAATGGGCGATTTTGGCGCCGATCTTCGTGCCGATGTTCATGCTGCTCGGCTTCCACCCGGCGCTGACCCAGATGGCTTACCGGATCGGCGATTCGATCACCAACGTGATCACGCCGCTGCTGCCATACTTTGTCATCCTGCTTGCCTTTGTGAAGAAATATGACAAGGATATCGGCATGGGTACCCTGATGGCGAACATGCTTCCGTATACTCTGGTGTTCTTTGTTGTCTGGACGATCCAATTGCTGATCTGGTTCGCTCTGAACCTGCCGCTCGGACCGGGAGCTCCCGTGCTGATGTAAGGCGTTTCGTCAATGAGTGAAGCAGGGCAGCGCGAGAACTTGGCAAAAAGTTTTCCGCTGCCCTGCTTTTTTATCACAGGTCGTTGATGGCTGGTGAGACAGAGTGCTGAGGAGGGAATGACGATGTGGACCAACCAAGCGCGGATTCAGCGCGATATTGAAGAATTGGCCAAATTCAATGCCACACCGGGGCAGGGATTGACCCGGTTTTCGCTGACTGCTGAAGATCGGGCCGCCCGCGGATATCTGCGTCAAGAGATGCATAATTGCGGCTTGCGTGTATATGAAGACGCCGCAGGCAATCTGGTCGGTAGACGGGAAGGCGAACAGGCGGATGCACCGGTCGTAATGATCGGTTCGCATTTTGATTCCGTCAAAGGTGGCGGCAATTTTGACGGGCCGGCCGGCGTGTCGGCGGCGCTGGAGACCGCGCGGGTATTGCATGAACGTGACATCAAAACCCGTTTCCCGATCGAAGTGGTGGCGATGATCGAAGAAGAAGGCGCCCGGTTCAGCGCCAGTTTATATGGCAGTCGGGCGATGGCCGGACTGATCGATACGGCACAATTGCAGGAACGTAAAGATGCAGCCGGGATATCTATGTATGAAGCGTTGCGTCAGTTTGGTTTCAACCCGGATGAAATCGCGGCGGCTCGTCGAATGCCAGGCAGCGTGAAGGCTTTTTTGGAACTGCATATCGAACAGGGACCGATTCTGGAGGCTGAAGGCCTGGAAGTCGGCATCGTTCAGGAAATTGTCGGCATTCATGATATGAAAATAAAAATAAACGGGCGGCAGGGGCATGCGGGAACGATTCCGATGCATTTACGGGCAGACGCACTAAACGCGGCAGCGAAAATGATCGTCAGAATTGCCGAACTAGCGGTAGAAGAAGGCGAAGGCACGGTTGCTACAGTAGGCTGGTTGTCTGTCAAACCGGGAGGCTTCAATATCATCCCCGGCGAAGTGGAATTCAGTGTGGATATCCGCTCCGGCAAACGGCAGCATGTTGACAATGTAAGCCGTCGAATCGGCGAAGCATTGCAGGAAATCAGCTCCAGCACCGGAGTTGTCGCCGAATTGTCTAGCCTGATGAATGTGCCGCCGGTGCGGATGGCGGAAAGCATCGTGGATCGCCAGTTGTCAATCTGTGAACGGCTGGGACTGAAACATCGACTGATGCAGAGCGGCGCCGGACATGATGCGATGGTGATGGCGGGAGTTGCCGAGGTTGGGCTGGTTTTTGTGCCGAGTCTTGACGGACGCAGCCACTGTCCGGAAGAATGGACCGACTACGCACAGCTGCAAAAAGGCGTTGAAGTTTATTTGCACACGGTGCTGGAACTGGCGGAAGCAGAAAGCTAGGGGACCGCTGAAGTATAGAAGGGGGCTGCAAAAACTGGTTAGGTTTTTGCAGCCCCCTTTAACGGTTGTTTAATTGTCAATTCGTGTCGTGCAAATTTTTATCAGCGCGCCAGCAGCTTGAAGGTGGCGCGGGCGAAGGTTTCAACGCCGATCGGCAGTACCGAGTCGTCAATATCGAATTTGGGATGGTGATGCGGATAGATGGCATCCGTGGCAGGATTGCCTCCGCCAAGCATCAGGAACATTCCGGGGGCTTTCTGCATGAAATAGGAGAAGTCTTCCCCGCCCATCGATGGGCCGATTTCGATGACTGCTTCCGCACCGGCCGCCTCGCGGCCCGCTTCTGCCACGACTGCTGCGATTTCCGGATTGTTGATGACGGCGGGATAACCAAAGACCTTGTCTACAGTATATGTCGCTCCCATGGCCGAGCAGACGCCGGCGCAAATCTCATCGAACCGGTCCCAGACCAATTTGCGGACCGAATCGTCGAAGGTGCGGACCGTTCCCTTGATTTCAGCCGTGTCAGGAATGATGTTGAATACTTCGCCGGAGTGGAAGCTACCGAGCGATACCACCGCTGATTCCAGCGGATTGACATTGCGGCCGAGGATTGAGTTGAGCATGCTGACGATTTCGGCGCCAGTAGAAAGCGCGCAGACGGTTCCCTGCGGCATCGAGCCGTGGCCGCCCTTGCCTTGGACGAAAATTGTGAACTGGTCGGGCGCTGCCATGGTGCGGCCATAAGAAATGCCGATTTTTCCAGCCGGTAGCGGTTGCCAGACGTGAGCGCCCAGCACATAATCGACGCCTTCCATGCAACCTTCGGCAACCATGCGTTCTGCGCCGCCGGGGAATCGTTCCTCGCTGGGCTGGAACATCAGGCGGATAGTGCCATGTATTTCGTCTTTCAGATCGGTGAATACCCGGGCCAGTGTGAGCAACATCGCCGTATGGGCGTCGTGGCCACAGGCGTGACATTTGCCGGGAATCGTCGATTTGTAGGGCTTGTCAATTTCATCCTGGATCGGCAGGGCGTCGATGTCAGCGCGTAACGCGACCATTTTGCCGGGATGGGCGCCCTTGAGATCGGCAATCACGCCGGTATCGGCGATCTTTTTCGGCGATAGGCCGAGCGCTGTCAACTCTTCGATGATGCGAGCCTGGGTGGCGAACTCTTCGCCGCCTACTTCCGGATGTTGGTGAAAATGGCGTCGCAGTGCGACAACGGTTTCCTTGTGGCGTAAGACGGATTCCTTGATTTTGTCCATGTTACTAACCCCTTTGTTATTCAGATATTAAACTCTATTCGCCTTTTATCCCGCATATCCTGCGCGAGAAACAATGACTGATATTTCTGACGAAACCTTGACAATGGCAGGCGGTTTGATATCGTAATGGTAGAGAGTTCGCAAAACAGGGAGGTAAATGCAGTTGGAATTTACGATTCGGACGCGGCGCCCCGGTGATGCCGGCTATATAGCGTATCGGCATGCCGTTTTGTATGAGCGCGAATATGGGCTGGACAAGGTGTTTGAAAAATATGTGTTGGCCGGTTTGCTGGACTTTCTCGACAAACCGGAAGGCGGCGAAATCTGGCTGGCGGAATGCGCAGGAAAAATTGCCGGATTTATCGCGATTGTGAGAAACAATCCGACGACGGCGCAATTGCGCTGGTTTTTGCTGGAACCGGAATTTCGCGGCACAGGCTTGGGCCGACGATTGATGGAAACGGTGATGGAATTTTGCCGGCAGCAGAACTATCAGCAAGTATTTCTCTGGACGTTCAAAGGCTTGGATGCCGCAAGGCACTTGTACGAACGACATGGATTTTTCCTGACTGAGGAAAAGCCGAACAATACCTGGAAGCACGAACTGCTTGAACAGCGATGGGAGTGCAGTCTCGTCAGCGAGTCGCGGCCCGTTTGACCAGATATAGCCCGAGCATTGCCACTGCGCCGCCAACCAGCTGCAACAGGCTGATTTGCTCCCCAATGGTGAAGTAGGCGATCGCGATGCTGGCCGGCGGTACCAGGTACATGTAAACCATGACCTGGTTGGCGCCGATGCGTTCGACACCCAGATACCACATCAGCAAGGAAAAGACAGTGACCGGAATCGCGGCGAACAGCACAGCAAACCAGGCCAGGCCGCTGAAGTCCTGCCAGGCAAGCGACCACATCTCGGCGCCGCTGAACAGCAGCAAACCCAAAGTTCCTGGTACTGCCGACCAGGCAGTGACCCACAGTCCGGAGTGTTTTTTTAGTAACGGCGTGACCATGATCGGGTAAAAGCCCCATAAAAAACTGGCGGCCATCGCCAGGCCATCGCCAACGAGGCTGGATGCGGCTGCACCGGCCTGATTCGGACCGTAGCGCAGTACCAGCACCAGGCCGCCAAAAGCGACCAGACAGCCGCTGATTACTGCGCTGCGGATTTTTTCCTGACCGGTGGCAGCGCCGAGCAGAACGGTGAAAATCGGCGAAATGCCCATCATCAGCGCCAGATTGGTGACAGAAGTGTATTTCAGCGCAGAAATGAAAATCGTCTGATACACCGCGACGCCAACCAACCCGATGATTAGGAGTCGCGGCAGCTCGCTTCGGTCAAACGCACAACTGCCCTCCCGCCATTTCAGGACAAGCAGCATCAGCGGCGCAGCCAGCAGGAAGCGCAAGCTGGTGTAAACCGCAGGGGACATTTCCCGCATCGCCAGTTTGCCGATCGTCTGATTGGCGGCCCAGATTAGTACCACCAACAACAACATCAATTCGAGCCAAAGTCGATCTTTACGAAACATAATAATAGTTTACCACTTGCGGCAGGATTATGCCGCTTTTTCTTTCAGTCGCAGTCCAACTTTGATTAGTTCGTTAACTACCAGCGGGATCAGCGCGAAGCCGAATACCAGCCCCCAATCTTGCAGGCTCAGGTTTTGCACCTTAAAAGCACTGGCAAGAAACGGAATCGAGATGACGCCGAGCTGCAAGGAAAAGCCAACCAGGATCGCCCCAATCAGAGGCTTGTTTGTAAACAGGCCGACCTGGAAAATCGATTTGGTGGCGCTACGCATGGACAGCGAGTAGAACAGCTGGGATGCAGCCAGGACAACAAAGGCCATGGTGCGGGCATAAGTCAGCACTGTGTCGGGAATTTCCTGCGAACCCATGCTGTAGCCGTGCTCATACAGGCCAAAGTAGAATGCCGCCAAGGTTAATAGTCCGATCAGCGTTCCGCCGATCAGCGCCCGGACGCCTGCGCCGCCGGCGAAGAAGCTTTCTTTGGGATTGCGCGGTTTTGCTTTCATTACGTCTTTGTCGCCGGGATCGATGCCGAGCGCGATGGCCGGCAGTGTATCGGTGACCAGGTTGATCCAGAGAATCTGTGTCGGCAACAGAGGCACCGGCCAGTAGAATAGGATTGAGGCGAAGATGGCGACGACTTCGCCGAGATTGCAGGATAGCAGGAAAATCACCGATTTCTTGATGTTGTTATAAATGTTGCGGCCCTCTTCGATGGCACGAACAATCGTGGTAAAGTTGTCGTCCGTCAGGATCATGTCGCTGGCGCCTTTAGACACGTCGGTCCCGGTGATTCCCATCGCCACCCCAATGTCGGCGTATTTTAGCGAAGGTGCGTCATTCACGCCGTCGCCGGTCATCGATACGATATTGCCGTGTGATTTGAATGCCCGGACGATTTTCACCTTGTGTTCCGGCGATACCCGGGCAAAGACGCGATAGTCGCCGATTCGTCGGGCAAATTCCTCGTCGGACAGCGCGTCGATTTCATCACCGGTCAAGCTTTCGTCGATGGAGGAGGCAATGCCCAACTCTTTGGCGATGGCGACAGCGGTGTTCTTGTGATCGCCGGTAATCATGACCGGCGTGATGCCGGCCAATTTGGCGGTTTGGATCGAGTCGCGGACCTCTAGCCGCGGCGGGTCGATCATTCCCACCAGGCCGATGATCGTCAGATCATGTTCCATCTCAGCCGGTTCGATTGATTGGGGAATATCCTTGAATGCAACGCCTAAGACCCGCAGCGCTGCGTCGGACATTGTTTCGGCGACTTGTTGGTAAATTTCTTTCATCGCCGGAGTCAGCGGCACTGCCTTGCCGTCGACCAGCGCATGGCTGGCGATTTTCAGCAACTGGTCGAGCGCGCCTTTGGTATGGACCCGATAGGCTTCGCCCTGACGGGTCAGGGTCGACATCAGTTTGCGTTCCGAATCAAACGGCTTTTCGTCGACACGCGGCTGTTCGGCGACAAGCTGGGCTTTGGCCAGACCGTATTTGCCGCCCCAGGCGACCAGTGCGATTTCGGTGGGGTCGCCGGTTCCCTGGCCATTTTCGTATGTGGCATCCGAACAGAGAATGAAGGACTTGATCAGCTGCAGCTCATCGCCAATAGCCGCCGGCGTCTCTGTTGTCGCCGGAACATCGCGAAGTTTGCCGTAGGTATAACTTTTGACCACGGTCATTTTGTTCTGGGTCAGGGTACCGGTTTTATCAGAGCAGATGATGTTGACCGAACCTAGTGTTTCCACCGCCGGCAATTTTTTGATGATCGCATTGTTGCGCGACATCCGGGTGACGCCGAGTGCCAGCACGATCGCCACGATGGCGGCCAATCCCTCGGGAATCGCCGCTACAGCCAGACTGATCGAAGTCAGGAACATCTCGAACATATCGCGTTTTTGCCAAAATGCCAGCAGGAAAATCAGCGTGCAGATTCCGATGGCAACAAAACCAAGCACTTTTCCCAATTCTTCCAGACGCTTTTGTAGCGGAGTCATTTCTTCATGTTCTTCGTCCAAGATATTGGCAATCCGTCCGATTTCCGTGTCCATCGCCGTCGCGACGACTACGCCTTCGCCGCGGCCGTAAGTGACCAACGTCGACATGAAGGCCATGTTGGTCTGGTCGCCGAGCGAGATTTTCGGTGCATCAAACACATTTTTTGCATTTTTATCGACCGGTACCGATTCGCCGGTCAGCGCCGATTCCTCGATCTGCAGATTGGCGCTTTCGATCAGTCGCAAATCTGCCGGGATGGTGCGACCTGCTTCTAGTAACACGATGTCGCCGGGAACGATTTCGGCCGAGTTGACTTCGCTGACTTCGCCGCCCCTGCGTAGCAACGCCTTTGGGGTTGTCATCTTCTGTAAAGCTTCCATCGCTTTTTCCGCCTTGTATTCCTGGGCGACGCCGATGGCTGCGTTGAGCAGCACCACGCACAGAATGATCACTGCGTCGACGTAGTGGCCGATAAACAATGTAATGGCAGCGGCCCCGAGCAGAACGTAAATCAACATGTCTTGTAGTTGCGCCAAAAACAGGGCCAATAGACTTTTTTTCGGCTTTCCTTTCAACTCATTGCGTCCGTGACGCTCCAACCGGGTCAGGACTTCTTCTTTACTTAGCCCGGTTGCCGGATTTACGGCCTGGGCCTGTAATACTTCTTCGGTTGACTTGGTAAACCACATTGATCTTCACCTCTTGTTTTCATTTTCGCTTTTCAATACTTTCCCGCAAGCACTTGCAGCGGGAAAAAAATAAAACTTTCAACACCCCTCCCCGTAAAATCCCGGAATTCCAAGATTCGCAAAGATGATGCTAAAAGTCTCGTTACCAAAAGTTGGTTACAAAGCCAGGTGAATCGCTCAACCCGTATTGTTGACTTTGTAATGCAAACTACTCCCTCTTAACAATTCTATTTTATATTTCTTGTCTGCATCTGTCAAATTTAGGATTGCCGCCGAATTTTTCTGCCAATACGAGAAAAACACAAGGAAAAAACAATTTTCCGTGGAAATAAAAGATATAACAGAAGGAGCTTAAACTATGGATGTCTTGCAGATTTATGAGCTGATCTATTATTTCATGCTGGCAGTCTGTATCGCGATTTTTATCAGCGGTCTGGATGACGCGTTTATTGATGTGGTTTACTGGCTGCGCACGACTTATCGTGCTGCCTATCGGCGTTCTTTCATTCCGCGCAGTCTGCGCAAGCCGATCAATGTGCATGAACTGCGGGAAAAACCGCAAAGCCCGATTGCGATCATGGTGCCGGCTTGGGACGAATCCAATGTGATTGCTTCCATGCTGACTACGACAATCGATTTTTTCGATTACGACAATTATCAGATTTTTGTTGGTGCTTATCGCAACGATGTTCAAACGATGAACGAAGTGAAACGAATGGCGCGACGCTTTCCGCAGGTGCAGCTGGTGGTCGTGCCACACGACGGACCGACCAATAAAGCGGATTGCCTGAACTGGATCATCCAGGCGGTATTTTTGTATGAGGAAGAAAACAAACAAAAATTTGCCGGAATTGTCATGCATGACAGTGAGGATGTCGTCCATCCTTTGGAACTTAGACTTTACAACTGGTTGCTTGACAGGGTCGGGTTGATTCAGATCCCGGTGCGGACGTTGGAACCGGTTTGGCATCAGTTTGTCGCGGGAACCTATCTCGATGAATTTGCCGAATGGCACTGTAAAGACCTGATCGTGCGGGAAGTGCTGGGAAATATCGTTCCCAGCGCCGGAGTGGCGACTTGTTTTAGCCGCGACGCCATCGAATTTCTTGCTCGCGAAAACCGTAACCAACCATTTAATACCGCCAGTCTGACCGAAGATTACGATATCAGTTTCCGGCTAAGCAAAGCCGGCGTAAAGCAGATTTTCGTCAATTATCCGGTCGACTTCGAATTTACCCAACGCAATTTTAAAGGAGAACTGATTCAGGTCACCAGAAGAATCCCAATTGCCGTATCGGAGTTTTTTCCCGATAAATTCTGGCCGGCTGTGCGGCAAAAATCGCGTTGGGTGATTGGGATTGCCCTGCAGGGCTGGACCAATCTGGCCTGGGAAGGTAATTTGTTCCGAAAATACTTCTTTTTGCGGGATCGCAAAGGACTGGTCGTTCATTTTGTCAGCTTGATGGCTTATTTATTGGTAATTATCTATTTCCTGATCTGGTTCGGCGCCGAATTTCTCGGCGGACCGTTATTCCCTTTCGCATTGCCAACTTGGCTGCTGTTGGCCAATTCAGTATTGTTGCTTAACCGGTTGTTGCAGCGGATGATTTTTGTCGCTTACCTATATAGCTGGCGGCAGGCATTGTTGGCGATTCCCCGCGTGGTAGTGTGCAATTTCATCAATTTTTTTGCCACGGTGCGTGCTGTCAGCCGTTATAGCGCGTCATTGTTCCGCGGGAAACCACTGACCTGGGAAAAGACCGACCACCAGTATCCCAGCATGGACCAATTGGCGCAAAAACGCAAGTACCTTGGCGAATTGCTGCTGGAGCAGCAGGCGATCGACGCAGAACTGCTGGAACGGGCACTGGCTATCAATGAAGCGACCGGTAGATCGCTCGGACGTATTCTGGTTGAGGGTGACTGTATCGACGAAGATGCGCTGGCAGATGCGATCTGCCGCCAGACAGGCTACCCGCGGGCGCATCTGGCAACCGAAACGATTACTTTGCCGCCGGATTATTTTCCTCAGGCCATGACGAAGCAATATCGCGTATTTCCTCTGACGATCGACCATTTGGGCAAACTGAGGCTGGCAGTGACCGGACCGCTGTTGCCGGCGGCGCAGGCCGAAATCAAAAAAAACAGTGAACTGCCCCTGTCACCGGTCATAGTGACCGATGGTGAGATGCGTCAACTGCTGGGACAGAGTGGCGTATTGGTAGAAGATCACATTGAGTTGGTGGAGGAAAAGCTGTGCGCAACCAGATTTACGCCAAACGATCCGATAAATTGAACAAAATAGCTCTTGGCGGTTTCGTCTGCCTTTGCCTGTTCGGCCTCGCGCCAGTGCAACCGGCAAGGGCTTATCAGACAGAGCCACTCTATGGAGAAGGCTTTTTGCATGCCGACCAAGCGTACGCGTATTTTGCCAAGGGGCAATTTGCTGCGACGCAGCGTGAACTTGAGACGGCGTTGCGTTTTTACCCGCAACATCCCCGCCTGTTGTTGCTATTGGCGCAGGCACAGGAACAACAGGGCGATTTCGCATCGGCAACGCAAACCCTGGGCGAACTGATCCGCCAACACCCAGGCTTTGCCCAAGCTCTGGCGGTACGGGGATATCTCCACGCCCGGATGGCTGAACATTCGGCGGCAGTGGAATGGTTCAAACAGGCGCTGGCATCCGATGATCATGAAAATGTCGATCGACGTAGCCTGCGGATTAATTTGATTGATTCGGCGCTTCGTTCTAACCAACCGAGAATCGCCGCCGAATATCTCGAACCGGAAGATTCGGCTACGCTGAGGATTCAGCTGGTGCGAAAACTCATTGAAGCGGCAGACAATACAACGGCCCTGAAAGTGTTGGATACGGTTCCGACAAACGGCATGGACAAAGTTGCACAGGCGGAACTCCTGTTTCTGCGCGGTTCGATTCTGGAGCAAACCGGTCGGGAGGTAGAGGCAAAGACGGCTTATTTTTCGGTATTGTCGTTGGTGCAGTCCGGCGAGTCGTCGTTTTTGAAGTCGGAAGCCCTGTGGAAGCTGGCTGAAGCTGCAGAACGCAGCGGAGACATCATACAGGCGCTGAAGCTGGGCGAGGAGGCGGCGCAGGCGCTGCCGGAAAGCAACGTCCGCCGCCTGCAGTATGCCTACATGGCCAAACGGCACAAACAGGAGCGGATTGCTGCAGTGCATCTGGAGGCCGCGATCAGGCAAGATCCCAATATTCCGGTTGCTGTTCTGCAGGATGCCGCCTATAGCCTGAAACGGCTCGGTGAAAACAGGAAAGCTATGACATACTTCAAACGCAGCCTTGACCGAGAGACTCCGCCCGATACCTTGCCGCCCGGGCAGCGGCAAAAAGCCATCGAACTGAATTACGATCTGCGGCGTGAACACGAAACGTTGGAGAAAACCTGGGGCATGTATACCGCATTCACGTATTGGCGGCCTACTGTCGGCGACGCTGTTTTGCAGGGGTCGCAGGAATTTTTTTGGCAGCCCTATAATAAAAATGGGCGTAAATTGTTAGTGTTCAATCGTTACTACGGCAATATCTGGAGTCAGGCGCCTGATGCGCGCGGTCCCTACGACTGGTCGCCAACGGTTGCCAGTTCCGGCTGGAGCACGGCGCAAGGTGGGTTGGGCATAAGCTGGAAGCCGTTGACTGACGCCAACCTGGTACTGACGGTGGAGAAACTGTTTCCCGCTGGACAGCAGGGAATCAATGACTGGTTGTACAGGGGCGGTTATAGTTGGGACCGCGGCTATGAATTCAAACCCTATGTAAAGAGCTGGCCGTATGTGACGTTTTACGGTGAGTATGACCAGTGGGCTTCCAGTGGGCGACAGATTTTCGGTATGGAGACCCGTTGGGGTCGCAGTACCCGGCTGGGCGACCTCAGTTCTCGCTCGGTGTTTACGCCGCATCTGTTCTTTACGGCCAGCTATGATTCAGGTTATGATGACAATGTCGGCCAAACAAGACTGGCGATGGCGGCAGGACCGGGAATTGTCTACCGTCGCTGGTATCGGGAGGACAAATACAATGCACCTCGTTCGTACTGGGATCTGACGGTTCAGTACCGTTTCAACATTGGTGTGCGCAGGATCGACGGTTTGTTGGTCCAATGGTTCAACTCCTTCTGAGCAGAAGAAAAATGCGTTATGAAAAATCAAGGCCCTGCGGATGCAGCTCATCCGCAGGGCCTTGATTATGTAACAACCCATTATACTGATCGATCAATTAGGGTCCGAGATATTCGTTGTTTTCAAATCGGCCGCGTAACTCCCGGCCGTCAGGGAAACGATAAACGCCATAACCGGTGCGGACTTCGTTGAGAAAGTCGCCGACGTAACTGGCGCCACTGGGCCAAGTATAGACTCCTTTGCCGGTGCGTTTGCCGTCGACAAAGTCGCCTTCGTAGCGGGACCCGCTGGGCCAGGTATAGACGCCTTTGCCATTGCGCATATCGTTGGCATAGCCGCCTTCATAGCGTTCCCCGTTGGACCAGGTCATGACGCCCTTGCCGGCAAAGACATTATCAAGAAAGTCGCCTTCATAGCGGTATTTGATGCCTTCATTGTTTTTGCCGTGATAAATCCCTGTGCCGGTGCGACTATCATTGACAAAATCACCGTCATAGCGGTCGCCGTTAGACCAGGTCATCAGACCCTTGCCGTGAAATTTTCCGTCGACAAACGGGCCTTCATAACGATAAGTTTCGCCGCTCTTGTTTTTGCCGATATATATACCCCGGCCATTGCGTTTGTTATCTGCCCAGTCGCCTTCGTAGCGACCGCCGCTACCCCAGGTGTAAACGCCCTTGCCATGACGGTTGCCGGCGCGCCAATCGCCGTCGTAGCGATCACCGTTGGACCAAGTGATCAGACCTTTGCCATGATACTTATTGTCAAGAAAATCCCCTTCATAGCGGAACACAATACCAGATGAATTTTTGCCGGAGTAGACGCCTTTGCCGGTACGTTTGTCATCAACAAAATTACCTTCGTAACGGGTGCCGGATGCCCATTCATATACACCTTTGCCACTGCGTTTGCCGCCCGCCATAGTTCCTTCGAATCTTTCGGCCATCTTTCCGTCGACTAGCCATTCAAAAGTGCCGGGCCCACTTAGATAGCCCTCTTTGCATGATCCTGTCCAGGTGAAGGTTTCGTTGGGTTGGGGATTGGGATTCCACACTTTGCAGCCGGTCGCCGGGTCCGCCTGGAATTTGCCTTCGGCCGCAGCAGGAACTGCCGGCAGGAATAACAGCAATAATAAGGCGATCGCAAAAACAGTTCCGTTTCTGGCTATTACACTTCCGTACATCCCGATCACTCCTTTTTTTCTGTTTAGATTGCTGAAAAGAATTGTTGAGAACTATGCTACCATTTCGCCAACCATAATCAAGGTTCCTGCAATATTTCCCGGGAAATAAAATCGCCGCTGAAGCGCCGGGCCAAAGAGGAAAAAGCCAAGGCTTTGTGGAAGCATAAGTTGATAGCAGCAATCGCTTTGGGATGGTGAGCTATGCATTCGATACTCGTGGTCGATGATCTGGAAATGAATCGTATTCTGATCCGTAAAAATTTGTCGGCATTGCCGGATATCGATTTTCTGGAAGCGGCGGACGGCCGGCAAGCGCTGGATATCCTTCAGAGGAAAGAAATTGACTTGGTATTGCTGGACCTCGTAATGCCGGTCATGGACGGCTACGCCGTGCTGGAAATGATGCGCCGGGATGAACGGATGCGTCATATTCCGGTGGTTGTGCAGTCTCTGCTCGATGATGATGCCAGCATCATCAAGGCGCTGGAACTTGGAGCTTACGACTATTTTGTCCGTACCCCGGCCGGCAATGTTTTCCGCCGGGACCTGATGCTGAAATCCCGCAATGCGATTGCCGCCTATGCCGCTTTTAAGGCGGCGGAGCAAGAGCTGCAAGAACGAAAACAGGCCGAACAACGGTTGGCGCTCAGTCGCCGACGCGGCCAACTGGCCGACTTGTTCGGCGGTTTGATGACAGGCAGGACTGCTTACCCGCAGTTTTTCCGCCAATTGAGTTTTCAAAGCATAGAAATCACTTTTCCACTCAGAGTGTATCTGATTTCTGTCACGTCGTATGCAGGACGGGCAAAACGAGAGCTATTGGAACGACCGGCTGAGTGGCAGTCAATTGAAGATTCGTTGCTTGAATTGCTGGAAAAATGCGGGATACGTTCAGTTTGGGCGATGGAAGATTGCATCGTCGTTCTGGGTTCCTCGCTGGAGCCGCAGAAAATGATGGCAAGTTGGCAAAGCCGATTGCTTGACGAGTTGCCGCAAATCTCGTTGGCAATGTCGGCTTCCGATCCTTGCGGCAAAGCGGCGGATTTGGCAACGGCCTATCGTCATGCCAGCGAAGCGCTTCGCTCGGCGATTCGCGTCGGTAATAACGCAGGCATGGGATTATATGAACAGATCGGCATCGATCAGTTGCTGGCGCCGCTGGCGGACCGTCAGGACAGCGAGCAATATGTGACAAGGGCGCTGGCGCCGTTGCTCGACTATGACCGCGAACATGGCGGCGATCTGACGAGAACGCTTGAAGTATTGCTGTTTGCCGCTGATTTCAATGAAGCGGCGGAACAACTGAACATTCACCTGAAAACCTTGCAGTTTCGGCGCAAACGAATCCAGGTGATTCTGGGGTTAAATCCCGCCGACATCGAAAGTCGTCTTTATTTAGCGACAGCGTTGCGACTCAGACGATTGCGCGGTGAAATGGTTCAATGAAGCCTCGCCAGCAGCTTGGACAATTCGTCAAACTCCTGAGCGAGAGCGTCAGTAAGCGATAACAACGTTGAAGGGGAGGCGCCTTCTTTGGCCAGCTTTTCGATTCCGGCCGCTATTTTGCGCAGATTTGCCGCGCCTAGCTGCGTGGCCATTCCTTTTAGCGAATGCGCGGCAAAAAGCACCTGCGGCGAATTTGCGGATAGGCAGGCATTACGCAGGTTTTCAAGGTGTTCGGGATACTGTGACAGAAACGCGGAAACCACCACGGTCATGATTTCCTGGTCGCCGCTGGTAAGCTGTCGTAATACTTCGGGGTCAAAGCGTTCGATTTTTTCGTCGTGCATGGAATCAACCTCCTGCAGTACTACACTACATCCAATTGGATATCCCCGTCAACTTGCCTGTCGCAGATAAGTTGACGGGGTTTTTTGCTTGGTTTATTTGTCTATGACAGGAAATCGACAAGCCTGCAAATGAGACGATAGTATATAATAAGAATTTTCTTTTTAAAAAGGAGCGCTGTCGGTGCAATCTTTGCTGCATCCGTTGTTGGCGGGAGAATCCTTGTTACGCAACCTGAATAAACTCATCGTGGTATTTAGCGTGTCCTTGCTCTGCCTGATATGGACAGGAGTTTATTATCAGCTCGACAATGAACGGCAGGCGGAACTGCGAAGCGCAATCCGCGACACTGCCAACATGGCCCGAGCGTTTGAAGAGCACACCCTGCGTACGATCAACAGCGCCGATCAGGCTGCTCTGTTCCTAAAATACCAATATGAGCAGGAAGGCCGGGAAATGGACATCCCACGCTATGTGCGCGAGGGCCGGTTTGCCAATCTGCCTTTCGTATTGCTGGGGGTCATTGACGAACATGGTCAATTCGCAGTCAGCAACCAAGTTCCCTTTGTTCCCTCGAACCTGAAGGATCGTGAACACTTCCAGGTTCATCTGGGAGTGGACAAGGGTGATTTGTTCATCAGTAAACCAGTACTTGGGCGTTCTTCGGGCAAGTGGTCGATTCAGATGACCCGGCGGGCCAATAAACCGGACGGATCGCTGGCTGGCGTTGTAGTCGTTTCGGTCGACCCATTCTATTTTACGGAATTTTACCGCCAGGTTGACATGGGGAAAAACTCGATTGTGACCTTGGTGGGGCTTGACGGCATTGTGCGGGCCCGTCAGGCAGGCGAAAATTCGGCGGTCGGGCAGGACCTGCGAACTGCTTCCCTGATGCGGGACATCGCCGCAGGTAGACGTGCCGGCAGTTTTACTGAAGTCAGCATGGTGGATGGAGTCAAGCGGATTCACAGTTATCGCGCGATGGCCAAATACCCGCTGGCGGTCGTGGTGGGAGTCGATGAGGCGGAAGTTCTGGGACGACTGAACGAGCGAGCGGAAGATTATTTTTGGGCTGCCGGGCTGGTATCGCTGGTCATTTGCATTTTTAGCGCCTGGTTGCTGCGCTTGACAAGGCAACAGCAAAGAGTCGCCGAGGAAAGAAAACAGCAGAACCGGTTCCAAAAGATGATCGCCGATATTTCACTGGATTTTATCAATACCTCGGCCGAAACGGTCGATGAAAAAATCAACCGAACCTTGCAGGCGGTCAGTGAGTTTTTTAAAGTCGAACGCAGTTATTTCCTGTCATCGATGCCCGAGCAAGCCCGAGCCAGTATGACTCATGAATGGTGCGCCGCCGGGATTGCATCCCGCTTGGCGGAAACCCAGAATTGCCGAATCGATTACCAGATCATCGGCGAAGAGCGCCTGGCTGCGATCCGGGACGGCGAGATCGTTCATCTACGGGATGAGGAAAATCCGTTGACGCAATGCGATGCCGCCGTATGCCAAATGCAACCCGATCCGAAAATCAATCATCTGTTGATACCGATACGTGTCAACAACCGGATTGCCGGGCTGTGGGGCTTTCAGTCGACGAAGCAGCCGATCCAATGGCAAGAAGAGCAGCTGGCCCTGCTACGTATTGTTGCCAATACTTTGTCCGAAGTGCTGGCAAAGCGAGGATTGGAAAGTGAAATCATCCAGGCCAAGGAAAAGGCGGAAATGGCGAATATGGCAAAAAGCCAATTTCTGGCGAACATGAGCCATGAAATCCGCACGCCGATGAATGGTATCCTCGGATTTCTGCAATTGCTGGAAACTACGCCGCTGGCTGCGGACCAAGCCGAATTTGTCCATCACATCAAACTGTCTTCCAATATCTTGCGCAACCTGATCAATGATGTGTTGGACCTGTCGAAAATTGAGGCAAAAAAGATGGAACTGGAACAGCGACCGTTTCAGCTGCACAGTGTTGTTGAGGACATTTTGGCGCCGTTTACGCTCAGTGCATATGAGAAAAAGTTGGGACTTCATTTATTCATTGCGGCGAATACGCCGGAGCAGGTTGTCGGCGATTCGGTTCGATTACAGCAGGCATTGTCAAACCTGCTCAGCAATGCATTGAAGTTTACCAGCGAGGGCGAGGTTCAGCTTGAGGTGTCGCTGGTTGGCGAAACAGAAAGCGAGTATCAGGTAGGCTTTGTTGTCAAAGACAGCGGGATCGGGATGTCCGAGGCCTCATTGGCGGGTGTTTTCAAACCATTTACTCAGGCCGATAACAGCACGACCCGCAAATATGGCGGTACCGGGCTGGGATTATCGATTACCAAGTCGATTATTGAAATGATGCGCGGCGAAATAATGGCGGAAAGCTGCGAAGGCGGCGGTAGCGTTTTTCGCTTCACTATATTTCTTGGCAAGACTTCCGTGTCAACTCCGGCAACAACGGTTGCAGCGCAAGCCTTGCTTGGGCAACGCATTTTGGTTGTCGAACCAAATCCGGTTTGTCGCAATATCATCAAAGCATATCTGGCGGAAATAGGAATTGAAGTTGATTTTCTTGCCGATGGCGCGCAAACGATCGCTTTGTTCATGAACAGCCCGTCTATGCCAAAATATGCTGCAGTGCTGGTTGACTATACCTTGCCGGATATGAAGGCCTGGGATCTGGTGTCGGTGATCCGGTTGGCCGGGTTGGATCCAACAGTGCCATTGCTGTTGCTGGTTCCCGGTGTATTGAAACTGCAGGAGAAACAAGAGTCCCATCTTGGCGAGGTCAGTGGATTTATCGACACTCCCCTGCACAAACGTGAACTGTGGATGGCGCTGGAACAAGCGTTGGCCCACGCGGTCCATAGCGGCGGCGTTAGCCCAATGCCGGTTGAACAAAATGCTGATGACCGGAGGACCTTGGCAGCAACAAAGAACAAAGTGCTGGTTGTCGAAGATAATGAAATCAATTATAAGTACCTGAACAACGTGCTGAAACGCAATGGGCTGGTGAGCGACTGGGCGATCAACGGAATCGAAGCGCTGCAGTTGGTCGGACAGAATGACTATTCACTGATCTGGATGGACTGTCAAATGCCGGTGATGGACGGTTTCGAGGCGACGCGCCGGATCCGTCAACTTGAAGCAGGCAGGCAGAATACGCCGATTATCGCCTTGACGGCCTATTCGCTGGCCGGCGATGAGGAAAAGTGTCTGAAAGCCGGCATGGACGGGTATATCCGGAAACCTTTCGAGGTTAGCCAAATCCTTGATATTCTGCGGAAATACGCATTGCTTGACGCAGACGCTGCTGCCGAAAATCAGGAGACTAGACCGCGTTATAAGTTGCTGGTTGTCGACGACACGCAGATGAACACCCTGCTGCTATGTAAAGCACTGGAAACGGAATACCTGGTGCGTGTCGCCCATAGCGGGCGTGAGGCTTTGGAACTGCTGCAGACGGAATCGTTGCCGGACCTGATTATCCTGGACATCATGATGCCGGAAATGAATGGCTATGAAGTCTGCAACGCACTGAAGGGCAATCCGGAAACCAGCGCCATTCCAGTAATTTTCCTTTCGGCGATGGAGAGCGAACAGGAGCAGATCCATGGCATGCAGCTCGGTGCGGTCGATTTCATCGCCAAACCTTTTAGCCTGCCGGGGATCAAAGCCACGATCAAGCATCATTTGCCTGCACAGCCAGGGGCGACCAACAATCTTGCCGACATCTGGCAGGATGAACTCACTCGCATAATAAACCGCAGGCGTTTCACCGAACTGTTGGAAGTGGAACTCGTGGGTGCTAAAGCGGCAGAACGACCTTTGTCAGTCCTGTTTTTCGACATCGACTGTTTCAAAAACTATAATGCTGCCTACGGAAATCTGGCCGGCGACAACTGCCTTTGGAAAATCGCCCAGGTTTTGCAAAAGAATCTGCCGCGGCAACGCGATGCACTTGCCCGTTGGGGCGGTGACAAATTTGCCTGCTTGTTGCCGGATACCGACCGGCGGCACGCGGTACTGATCGGCGAACAATTGTGCAAATCGGTTGAAATGATGGCGATAACGCATGAATCATCTTCGGTGGCGGAAGTGGTCACCGTGTCGGTCGGGGTGGCGACCTGGCAATCAGGCGACGCGTCAACCGGCGAAGCATTGATGGAGGCTGCCGCAAAAGCGCTGGCGGACTCGCGGGGAGGTTGTTATGGATAAACCAACGATTTTAATCGTCGATGATGAACCGATCAATCTTTCCATGCTGAAGAACCTGTTGGCGGACCGATATCAGGTCAGAGCCTGCAAACGAGGCGAAGACGCCGTACGTGCGGTCAATGTCGAGCCGCGCCCCGATCTGGTGCTGCTCGATATCATGATGCCGGACATAGACGGATTTGAGGTGCTGGCGCGAATCAAACAGGAGCCGAAGAATCGGGCGATTCCGGTCATCTTCGTGTCGGCTCTCGATGGAACGATCGATGAGGAAAAAGGCTTTCAACTGGGGGCGGTGGATTATATTACGAAGCCATTCCGTTCAGCCATTGTGTTGGAACGGGTTCGGGTTCACCTGGAACTCAAACGGGCACGGGACATTCTAAAAGACCAGAACGAATGGCTGGAGGCCGAGGTTGGCCGCAGGCTCAAGGAAAATCAGCTGATTCAGGATCTTACGCTGACTGTGATTACCGAACTGGCAGACACGCGCGATGCGGAAACGGCCCATCACATCCTGCGAACCCGTAGCTATGTGGAGATACTGGGCCGATGTTTGCAACTGCAGTCGCCGTATGCAAACGAGTTGACCGAAGCATACCTGAACAATATTGTCAAAGCATCGCCATTGCATGATATTGGCAAGATCGGCATTCCCGACTCGATTCTGCTGAAACCGGGCAGACTCACCGAGGCGGAATTCGAAATCATGAAGCGCCATTGCAGCATAGGTGGACAAGCGATCCGCAGCGCGATCGACAAGGCTTTGGCGATGAACCGCAGCAATCTGGAAGCAGAAAAACCAATGTCGTTGCAGTTTCTCGAAGTCGCCAAAACGATTGCCGACCATCATCATGAAAAATGGGATGGCAGCGGATATCCGCAAGGGCTCAAAGGGTCGGCAATACCGCTGCCGGCCAGGTTGATGGCGCTGGCCGATGTATTTGACGCGTTGACGACACCGCGGGTTTACAAACGAGCTTGGTCTATGCTAGAGACCGTTGACTATGTGAGACAGCAAAGCGGTTTGCATTTCGACCCGGATGTGGTAGAGGCGTTTGTAAGCGAGCAGGCGGCATTTGCCGAAGTGATGGCGCGGATGGCGGACCGGCGGTAGTCGGTTTGCCTTGAGGGTACATTGCGTGCTGAAAGGATGGATTTAGCCATGGAGCCACTTGTGATGATCGTCGATGATGAACCGATCAACATCAGGGTTTTTTCCCGGATGTTGACAGAACATGGCATTCACTGCATGACAGCTCTTAGCGGTGCGGAGTGTTTGCAAAAAATTGCCGAGCGCAAGCCCGATGTGATTTTGCTTGATGCGATGATGCCGGTGATGAACGGATTTGAACTGGCCCGTCATCTTAAGGAAAATCCCGAAACCAATTTCATTCCGCTGGTGATGGTGACGGCGCTTACCGACCTGGAGGCGCGAATTCGTGCACTGGATGCCGGTGTGGATGATTTTCTGAGCAAGCCGGTGGATTATGCGGAACTATTGGCACGAGTCAACGCTTCCTTCAAAGTGAAGCAGTATCACGACGAAATCATACGCCAGAAACGGGAAAAAGAAGAATTACTGAACAAAACCCTCAAAGGAACGATCCGATTGTTGGTGGAAATTCTGGCCTTGACCAATCCGGCCGGGTTCAGTCAGTGTTCGCGACTGGTGCCGCTCACTAGGAAACTGGCGCAATATATGATGGCGGAAGACGCCTGGCAGGCGGAGATGGCAATGATGTTGTCGCCGATTGTCGAAATCATGATTCCGCCAGCCTTGGTCGATAAAATGCGGCGAGGCGATCAGTTGGAACCTGACGAACAAAAAATGTATGGCTCCCGAACAAAACAGGGGATCAAGCTGCTGGGTGACATTCCGCATCTGCAGGACATCGCCCGGGCGCTGGCGTATCGGCACAAAAACTTTGACGGCAGCGGCATGCCGACAGACCGTGTCAGCGGCAACGAGATTCCGGTCGCAGCCCGGATTGCCAAGGCGGTTTTTGATTATGACCGGTTGTCGGTTCAATATCCAAGCGCCGATGTCGTGGCAATGATGAGACAGAGCGAGGGAAAATACGACTTGAACATCTTGGCGCTGATCGAAGACCTGCGGCGTGTGGTTGTGCCGGATTCCTTGATTAGGGAGGTGGCGGTCGCCAGTCTGACGCCGGGAATGATTCTGGCCCAGGATGTGACCGATAGTGGCGGGCGACTGTTGATCGGCAAGGGAGTGGAAGTGACCGAACTGCTGAAACTACGGCTGCATTATCTGGCGGCGGCAGGCACGATCCGCAGCGGGGTCCGCGCTTATGAAGGCGGATTCGTCATGGAAAAGTCGTCGGGATAAGCACAGTTGCTATTAGTATTGAAATAAAAGTCGTCTTGGAGGAATCGTGATGGAGAACTTGGCAGAAAGCACTCGGATGGCTTTCCGGTTGGCCAAGGTGGGCAGCTGGAGTTTTGATCCGAACACCATGCAGGGATGTTGGAGCGAAGAGGCGGCTGCCATTCATGGTCTTGCTCCCGGCCCAGTGCCTCCGCTGGCGCAGTATGCGTCGCTGTTTGAAAATCTTAGCCTCGAAACGCTGGAACAACATATAAAACTGGCCGTAGAGGCAAAACGGCCTTTTGCGTTTGAGGCAAAACTGAAGTTGCCGGATGGCAAAGAAAAGTGGGTGCGTTGGAACGGGCAGCCTGTAACAGAGCAGGGCCGTGTCGTACGGATCGATGGTGCGGTGCAGGACATCAGCGAAATGAGAGCGGCTCAGCAACAATCGCAAAAAGATAGCTTGTTGCTGGAAGCCTTTTTTACGGTACTACCAGACCTGCTGTTTTTGTTTGACGGCGATGGGGTAATCCTGGAATATCGGGCTAGGACCGACGCCGATTTGTATATCCCTCCGGAAGTGTTTCTGGGCAAGGCGTTCCGCGAGGTTTTGCCTGCAGAGGTTGCCGGCTTGTTTCACTACGCAATGCAACAGGCAAAGGAAACCGGCGACTATTGCCGGTTTGAGTATGAACTGCCGATGCCGGACGGACGGCAGATGCGGTTTGAGTGCCGGTTGAATTGTCTGCCAAATGGCGAACGGTATATTGCAATCGTTCGTGATATCACGAAAACATTCAGGGTGATGCAGGAACTGGCGGAGAGCGAACAACGTTTTCGCAGTCTGCTGGAGAACGCTCCGTTTCCGGTAATCATTGCCCGGGCTCGCGACGGAGTCCTATTATACGGAAATGCTCAGGCCAAACTCCGTTTTGGGGGCTCCGGCAGCGAAGGCTTAGGGCTGGAAGCAAACAGGTTCTATCAGAACAACGAAGACCGTCAGCTGTTTTTGACAACTCTGTGGCAGCAGGGGTGTGTTCAAGATTGGGAAATCCCAATGCTTGATTTGCAGGGAAAGATGTATTGGGCGTTGATGTCCGGTTCATTGGTCGAATATGGCGGTGAATCTGCCGTCATGGTGGCAATCAACGATATCAGCCGACGAAAAAGGGCGGAACAGGAACTGGAGCAGGAGCGACGACGGTTGCGGGAACGGGTCAAGGAACAGCAGTGCCTGCACTCTGTATTTGCGATTACCGAAGACGATGCCACCCCATTGCCACAACTGCTGCAATGCGTGGTGCAGGAAATCGCAACCGGCTGGCAATATCCCGACATCACAGCAGTTTGTCTGGAATATGACGGGCAACAATTCTTCACAGCCAATTTTATGAGAAATTCCTGGTTGCTGGAAACGTCGGCAATCCTGATTGATGGCGGTGAGCTCCGCTTGCAGGTTGCCTATATCGAAGAGCGACCGCCAGAGGATGAAGGACCTTTTTTGCAGGAGGAGCGGCTGTTGGCGGAAACCATTGTGCAGCGGCTGAAGGAGATGCTGAATCGCCGGCGCAGCGTAGCAGCAATCCGGCAACATGAAGAATTGCTCCATGTAATGTATGACATGACGACGGACGCAATCGTTTTGACTGATCCGCTGCAGGGAGATTTCATCGAATTCAATCGGTCGGCCTATCAGGGACTCGGTTATACGGCAGCGGAGTTTGCCAAAATGAGTATCAGGGATATTCAGGCCGAATATTCGCCGGAAAAAATCGTCTCAGTTCTGCAGTCGGTGGCAAACGGGCATCCTGCTGAATGCGAGACGCGTCACCGCTGCAAGGATGGCAAGATCGAAGCGGCGTTAGTCCGGTTGGCGCGAGTCGAACATGGTGGAAGGACCTTGATTTGCAATTCATGGCGTCATATCACCGAACAAAAACAGCGGGAACACTTGCAACTGGTCGTGACAGAGCGATTAAAACTTCACAACTGGCTGATTCGCAAAATCAGTCTGCATGAAGCGGGCTTTAATGGTGACGTGGAGAGTATGGCCCATGAAGTGACGGAACTGTTGGCGATGAATCTGGGGATCGCCCGGGTAAGCGTCTGGTGTTATAGCGAAAATGAAACCCGGCTTGAATGTCTCGCGCAGTTCGACGCCTTGACAGGAACCCATTCCTCTGGGATGCTGCTGGAAGAAAGTCGCTATCGGTCCGAGTTTTCTTTTATCAAAGGCAGTCGTTACGTGGATGCGGATGATGTAATGACCGATCCTCGCACTGTTGGCTATCGCGAGGATTATCTGATTCCGGCAGGTATCGTTTCGATGCTGGATTGCAGCATTGTATTCGGCGGTCGCAATCTGGGCGTGATCTGTTTTGAACAGGTAAAAACGCCGCACCATTGGGAAAACGATGAGATCATCTTTGGCTGCCAGGTGGCGGACCAATTCGGTATGGCCTTTTTGAACCGGGACCGCTGGAAAATCCTGCGTTCGCTGGTACAGAGCGAGGCATTTTTAAATCGGGCTCAGGCAGTGTCAAAAACCGGTCACTGGAATCTGGATATTCCACAAAACAACTTGCTCTGGTCCAATGAAACCTACCGGATCTTTGGCGTCGAAATCGGAACGCGCCTGATGTTGGAGGACTTTTTCAACCTGGTTCATCCTGATGATCGTGCCGGGGTCGCTGAGGCATGGAAAAAGGCGATGGTTGGAGAGCAGTATCAGGTGGTACATCGGATTGTTGTCGACGGCGAAACCTTCTGGGTGGAAGAACGATGCGAAATCGAAACGGATTCGGCTGGCCGACCGCTGGTCGCCATGGGAACCGTGCAGGACATCAGCGAAAAAGTCAGGACGTTGCATGAACTGGAAAACTATCGGGCGCATCTGGAAGATCTGGTCGCGTCCCGCACCGCCGAGCTGGAAGCGGCCAAGACGGCGGCGGAAGCGGCCAGCTTGGCCAAAAGTTCATTCCTGTCCAACATGAGTCATGAAATCCGTACGCCGATGAATTCGATTATCGGCTACGCACACCTGGTCCGTCAGGAACCGTTGACGCTGAAACAGACCCACCAGATGGACCGGTTGGCTGGCGCGGCCCGCCATCTGATGCAGATCATCAATGATATTCTGGATCTGTCCAAAATCGAAGCCAACAAAATGACGCTGGAAATCGGCGACTTTGAGCCGGGGCAATTGATTGAAAGCGTTTGTAGTTTGGTGGAAGCAGACGTGGCGGAGAAAAAGCTCTATCTTTTGATTGACCTGCAGAACTACAAGCCGGTATTGCTGCGCGGCGACGGCGTACGGTTGCGGCAGATTCTGTTGAACATGGTCAGCAATGCCGTCAAATTTACTGAACATGGCGGAATTACCATCGCCGGACGCAGCTGGGCCAGTGGGTCCAACAGGATCACCCTGCGGATCGAAGTCAGGGATACCGGCATCGGTATTCCGCAAAATCAACTGCCCCGATTGTTCCATGAATTTGAACAGATCGATGGATCATCAACCAGGCGCTACGGGGGAACCGGGCTGGGCTTGGCGATCTGTCGCAAACTGGCGAACTTGATGGGAGGAGAAATCGGCGTCGAGAGCAGCGAAGGTAGTGGCAGTACCTTTTGGCTGGAAATCGGCTTTGACATTTCTGGCAACGCGCCGGTCCAGTCGCCGGAACTATCGAGTTTCGAAGGCATTCGCGCATTGGTTGTGGATGATGTCGAGGATGCCCGGCTGATTCTCTCGGCAATGTTAGGCGAGCTGGGGCTAAGGGCTGATACGGCGATCTCCGGGCAGGCAGGACTGGAAGCGATCCAGACAGCCGATAGCCAAGGCGACCCTTATAAACTATTGATTGTCGACCTGAACATGCCGCTTATGAACGGGCTGGAGATGGTACAGTCGCTGCACTCGCTCAGCCTGCGACAACATCCGGCGATTGTCATGGCAACTGCCTTCAGCAACGAAGTCTCCTTTGAAGAAACTGCTCGGGCAGGGATTGCCAGGGTACTGGCAAAACCTTTGACGATGTCACGATTGCGGACTGTTCTTGAGGAATTGTTGCGGCAATTGCCGTCCGTCGAACCGGAGTATCAGGTTTCGGTCCAGCCGGATAACATTGCTGCGGATTTGAAATTGCGGCAAGGCTCGCATATCCTGGTGGTGGAAGATAATCCGATTAATCAGGACGTCGCCGGGCAGCTGCTGACGTCGGTCGGGATGCAGGTCAGTTTTGCTGACAATGGACGGCAGGCTGTCGAGCTGGTTCGTCTCAATCCTTATGATTTAGTCCTGATGGATGTGCAGATGCCTGTTATGGATGGATTGGCGGCCACTGCGGCGATTCGGCGACTGGCAGGCGGCGAGAAGATTCCGGTCTTGGCGATGACTGCCAATGCATTCGAGGAAGACCGATTGAAGGCGATTGCAGCAGGGATGAATGACCATCTGGGGAAACCGGTCGAACCTGATTTGCTTTACCGGGCGCTGGTGAAGTGGCTCCCGGTGAAAACGGCTCCAGGGCAGCCCGTTTCTGGTAGTCCCTCCGCCGTGGCATGCCTGTCTAGTCGGCCAATCGGAGCCGTTTCCCGTTCGGAAATGATAAATGCTTTGGCAAATATCGAGGGATTGGATGCGACGAGCGGACTCAACCGGATTTGTGGTGACGAAGGGTTCTATTTCAGCTTGCTCGAGCAATTTTGCCTGCAGCATGCCGCAGATGGCGGCGTGTTGACCGAAAAGCTGGCGGCAGGAGACCGGGCCGGAATGGCCCAGGTCGCGCATGCGCTTAGGGGAGTCGCGGGAGCTCTCGGCGCCGAAAAAGTGCAACAACTGGCCCGCGTTCTGGAAGAGGCGATCAGAGTGGAAGCGACTGAAGATTCGTTGCAGCTGCTATTGCAGAAACTGGTGGAAGCATTGTCTGTCTTGGTGGCAAAGCTGCAAACTGTGTTCGGCAATGCGCAAACATCGTCGCCTATGACGAGAAACATCTCGGCGGCGCAGCCTGTACGGGAGACTTTGCTGACACTGGCCGAACTGCTGTCGCGCAATGATGTTGCCGCCGCGGATGTGTTTGATTCTTCACGAACAATACTGGAACAGGCTTTGGGCGCCGACGTACAGCGACTGGGCCGGCAAATCGAGAACTACGATTACGCCGATGCGGCTAATATGGTGCGACTCTGGTTGGGCCGGGAAAGATGAGGCTGCAGCGATGAAAATTCTGGTAGTTGATGACGACAAGTTCAATCTGATGATTGCCAAGGATTCGCTGGAAGACCAGGTGGAACACAGCGGGATATTGTTATGCCGAAACCCATTGGAAGTGATGGGCCTGCTGGCGACAGAGGAAATCGGCGTGGTTTTGCTGGATATCGTGATGCCGCACCTGGACGGGATCAGTTTGCTGAAACAAATCCGCAGCAACCCTCAATATGATGACCTGCAGATCATCATGTTTTCAGCCGTTGCCGATCACGACAGCTTTCAGCGCTGCTTTGAAAGCGGCGCCAACGACTATGTGTCAAAACCGATCAATCCGCCGGAATTTATCGCACGGATGCGGGCTGCGGTAAAGATACGCAATAACGTGAAGAATCTCAAGGCCACACAGGCATATCTGGCGCAGACGGAAAAACTAGTTTCCATTGGCGAACTGGCGGCAGGCGTCGCGCATGAAATCAATAATCCGCTCGGGTTTGTCGGCAGCAACCTGGGAACAATCACTCGTTATCTGCAGACCATTGAGCAGTACATAAACAGCTGCAGGGAATTGGGACGACAAATCGGTGATCTGCAGGTGACGCGTGAAGAACTGACCGTCCGGCAGCAACAGGTCGATGCGTTGGCAAAAAAACTGAACCTGGAATATGTGTTGTCCGATTTGAAACCGGTGATTGAGGAATCGCGCGAAGGCGTAGTCCGGATTGAGAAAATCGTCCGTAGCTTGCGCAATTTTGCCCGCAGCAGTTCGGATGAAGAAGTTTTGCCGAACAGTATGGAACAGATTTTGGATGAGGCGTTGCAAATTTTGCAGAACGAAATAAAATATGTCGCCACGGTGGAAAAAGAATGTCAACCTGCTGCACTGGTCGCTTGTGACAAAGGCCAGCTTGTTCAGGTCCTGGTCAATGTTTTGCACAACGCAGCTCAGGCGATCAAGGCGCAGGCCAAAGACCATCTGGGTACGATACGGATTGAAATATACAGTGAAGAAACGAGCACTGTATGCCGGATCACAGACGACGGGCCGGGAATCAAGCCGGAGCATTTGCGCCGCGTGTTTGACCCGTTCTTTACGACAAAGGACGTTGGCAGCGGTACCGGACTAGGGCTGAGCATCGCTTATGGAATTGTAAAGAAGTATGGCGGAGAAATGACGGTTAACAGCGAATGGGGGTCGGGCGCCAGCTTTTCGATCAAGTTGCCGGCAATCCGACATGCCAGTTGAGCGTTGCTGCAAAAAGAAACAGCGTCCAATCCTTATTCGGGTTGAACGCTGTTTCTTTTTCGGCGCTTATCGGCTAGATGCGAAACCGTTCGACAGCGAGTTTAAGATTGTTCGCGATGGCTGATGTCTCATGGGCGCCGGCGGACACTTCCTGAGCCGTGGCCGATTGTTCTTCGGTAGCGGCTGACATTTCTTCGGCGCCGGCGGCAGATTGTTGGGCGACGGCCGAGATTTCCTCGACGCTAACCAGGGTATTGCGGGCATTGGACTGAATCGTTGCCAACTGATTTGACAGTTCCGTGACCAGCTTTTCGACTAAGGCGATTTCTTGAACGATACCACCAATATAGCGACCACCGGTCTCGATTGCGCCAACTTGGGTGTCCACCCGTTCCAGGTTTGTTTCCATGGTGCGCACGGTGACGGAGGTTTCCTCCTGAATCGTATTGACTAGGCCGCGGATCGATTCGGCCGACTTATTCGAGTCCTCGGCCAGTTTGCGGACTTCTTCGGCAACTACGGCGAAGCCACGCCCTGCTTCACCGGCCCTGGCAGCCTCGATGGCCGCATTGAGAGCGAGCAGGTTCGTTTGGCCGGAGATATGCATGATAATCCCAACAATGTTGCCGATTTCGCTGGAACGTTTGCCCAGGTTCTGGATCGACTCGGTGGCGAACCGAACGGTTTCACGGACTTGCCCGAGCTGGTCGATCGCTTTTTGCAAAGCCTCCATAGCTTCCTTGACGTTTGTGCTGGTGTCGCCGACTTTCTTCTTCATTGTGGTTGCATCGCTGGTTCCGGCATCGACGGAAGCCTGGACCTCCTGCATACGCGATAGCATATCAGTGGCAAGACCGGCCAGTTTGGACGATCCTACCGCAATCTCGCCGACGGTTTCGGCGACCTGGCCGGCGGTTTCGCCGCTTTGCCGGGCTGCTTCCGAGACCGTGGCGCTGGTGTCGCTGAGCTGGTTGGCATCGTTGCGCAATGCGCGTACGACATTGGCCAGTGATGCCCGCATATTCTGAAATGCCGCTGCCATTTGAGCAACTTCATCCTGTCCCTGAGCCAGCTTTTTGTCCACAGGCCGCTCCGTCAGATCGCCGGCGGCGATATCGCGGGCTCGAACCGATAGCTGGCCTAAAGGCGCCAGACGGCGGTTGATGAAGTAGCCTAAAAACGACAACGCCGCGAAAAGGACCAGCAGGCCGAGTCCGGCGCTATGCAGGGCGGCCTGGCGACCTTGCGCCAGCATGATCTCACTGTTCAACGTCACTGCCAGAGACCAACCGAAGCTTTCTGACGGCGTTCCCTTGCCGATCGGCTGGAAGCCTAGCATTTTATGTAGGCCGTTGTAATCGTATTCGCCTACGCCGGTTTCTCCCTTGGCCATCCGGGCGATCAGTCCTCCGAGCGCATCGGTTCTTTTGCCAAGGGCGTCTGAGCCTCGCTGCTTGAGGTCAGGGTGCCAGAGGATCACTTTTTTGTTGTCGACGATCATCGGGTAACTGTCAGTCAGTCCCCGGGCCACGAAGCCGTCAATCAGCGGCTTCATGAAAGCGTCAAAAGCGGAGAAGGGGATCCTGGCCATCACATAGCCGATGATGGACTGTCCGGAAAGATCCCTAAGCGGAATGGCAAAAACGATCACTGGTTGTTTCAGATCGTTTGACATCCGATACTCCATATGTTTGGCCTGTTTGGTTTGAACTTGCTTGAACCATTCGGCGTTTCGGTAGTTCTGGCCAAGCACGCCGCTGCCGACGCCCGTGACCAGCGTTCCGTTGGGATCCACCAGCAACAGGTCCGAGTAGATTCCCTGATAAGCATTGAATACTTCCTGCAACGCCAGTTTCTTGGTTTCGACCGTGGCGGCAGGATCTTTCAGCACCCTGCGGGTTGCCAGCACATCGACATCGCCGCTGCGTTGGTTGAGATAGTTGTTCAGACTCATGACCACCAGATTGGTGGCGGTGGTTGCTTCACGCTCGGCGCCGGCCAAGGTCGCCTGATTGGAGCGCCACAGAGAGAAGCCGAGCGTAGCGACAAGCAAAAAGATGATGATCAGGCTGGTGAATAAGATGATCCGGACCCGCAGGCTTTGCAAATTGAACATGTTTTACAGCTCCTTAGACAAGATATCGATCGCTATGACGCAGGCGTCATCCATATCGCGGACAGGCAGTAGCGGACGCAAGGGCTTTTCCAGCGCTGCCAGAAAGGCGGCCGGTGAGTTGGCGGTAGTCGTTGCCAACAACTCGGACAGTGTCTCGATTCCAGCCCCAATCGACGCAAAATGGTTTTCCAGAATGCCGTCGGAAAACGCAATCAGGCGACAACCGACAGGCAAACCGACTGTCTGCGTTTTCAGGTTGTTGGCGGGGAACAGGCCGAGCGGCGGCGCGGTGCTTTCTAGTTTCAGAATCGTAGCGTCAGGCAAACGCAATAAGGCCGGCAAATGACCGGCATTGGCCCAGTGCAGTTTTTCGGCGGCCAAGTCGAAATCAAAGCAGATCGCTGAGAGAAAGCTCGGCAACACTCCGTTTTCCTCTTCTGCCGTCTGTCGCGGCAGACTGGCGATATCCCACATCTGTCGTCCAAGTGAATTGAGGAGGTCGCCAGGAGTGGTATTTTGTTGCATCAGCCGGCTGGCGGCAGACTGCAGGAAAACCGCAATGAACGCCGCAGATACGCCATGTCCCATCACGTCCATCAAAATGGCGGCGTAACGTTGGGGACCGGAGGGACAGACGAAGACCATATCGCCGGACAGGTTGCTGGCGGGGTGATACAACAGTTCCATCTCGAAATCAGGCCGTTGCAGTCGGCGGGTCAACAACCGGTCCTGGATTTCCTGGGCGATTCGGATGTCCTGTTGCAAACGTTGTTCGAACCTGCGCCTGCTTGCCCGCTCGCGGTCAAGTTGGATGGCGTTGCGCAAGCGGACCTGCAGGTTGTATTTCTGGATTGGCTTCAGGACATAATCGGTAGCGCCGGCTTCAAAGGCGCAATTCATCTGGATTTCATCATTGCTGGCGGTGACGACGAGAATCGGCGTGTCGGCATAGCCCGGCATCGACCGGATACGCAGGCAACAGGCGATGCCTTCCATGCCTTCCATTTGCAGGTCAAGCAGAATGGCTCGGACATTTCCAGGTTCGGCTTGCCGCAGTCGTTCCAGCACCGATTCGCCGCTGGCAAATTCTTCGGGAATTCCGAATCCAAGTTTGGTGATGAAATTGCGGATGATTTTGCGATCGCTGGCCGAATCGTCGACGATGAAAATGCTCAAGACGATCAATACTCCTGCGGCGTCAGAGGAAGCGGTCGTTCGTGCGTCAACGCCTGCAAGGCGCTGGCTTCGTCCGGTGCGACTGTCATGATTTGGTCGAACTTGGCGATGCGAAACAGGTCTAATATGAACGGATCGGATACGACAACCGCCAATTTGATTTTGCGGCTGGCTGCTTGCCTGACAAAGTGGATCAGTACGCCAAACCCGGTGCTGTCGATCCGTTTGAGTTTGTCCATCATGAACAGGCAACGGCTGCCCTCGGTCAACTTCTCGAAATATGGACGCACCTGTTCGCGCGCCTGGGTAGAGACTTCATACACCAACGATCCCGAGCATTCGAGCCGCAGCGATGTTTCATCCATTCTCCCCGTCACATTGAACTCAGCCATGTTTTTTGATCCCCGCTTTCAAAATCATTATATGTCTTCCTGTCCGGTCGGCGCCTGAATCGATTTCTTGGCACAAATTCTGCATGAACAGAATCCCGCGACCGCGTTCTTCCCATAATAAATCCTGCATCGTCTGATTTAGGCAGATTTCCCGCCAATTGGGCGGCAGTCCCGGTCCTCGGTCAGGAATTTCGGCAGTCAACTGTTCCTTGTCGAGGCGCAGTGTGGCGGATAGCGGCTCGTCAGCCTGGCCGCAGCGGCAATTTGCTTCGAAAGCATTGACTAGCGCCTCGTGCAGGGCGAACAAAAAAGCAGGATTCACAACGCCCCAGGCTAACAAGGCGTCTTCACAAGCCTGCTCCAACCGTTCTAATCCGTCAATTCCAGAAACAGGTGCGCTCAATTGCAGTTCGTAAAGCAAATTTGTATTCTCCGTTCAAATCATGACACGAGCGGAATACAAGAAACTAAAGAAAAATTAATACAAATAATTAATTCGCAGCATAGACGAATTTTCCTGCACGACTTTTGCAAAGTTTAAAAATAATGCAGGAGTTTGCAGCAATGCGCTGAAATAAAACAAAATGTGCAGGAAGCTGAAAATCCAGTGAATACTTTATTAAGAAATAAAGGCGGAAAATCTGCCGCCAGCTTACGCAAGACGTTTAGTCTGGCGTTTGTTTTGGTGTCCGTATTGCCGTTGCTGTTTTCAATCATTGTGACATTCGAACAGACTGAAAAGACGACAATTCAGGCGGTGTTCGAGGCTAACCGGAATCTGGCCGCCAATATCGCCGAAGACATTGACGCAATGTTTATCGAAAAAGTCCGACTGCTCAAAATCGTGGCGAATAATGCCGAAATCAAATCGGCAGACCCGCTAAGACAAACGGCGGTGCTGCGTGACCTATACTTTCATAGTGGCGATATCGGCATTGCCCTGCTTGCGGACAGTCAGGGAAAGCTGATTGCCAGATCCGATGATCAACCGATTGCCGGGATCAGTTACTTCGACCGGGATTACTTCCAGCAAATGCTGCGTACACGTACTACTGCGATTTCCGAGGTGATTCAATCCCGTAGCACCGGGCAGCAGGTCATAGGAATCGCTGAACCAGTCATTGGCAGTGGTGGCGAGCTATTAGGCGCTGTCATTATCAACGTCGAGCTGGAAAAGCTGGGGCAACGCATTGCCAAAACAAAAATCGGACAAACCGGTTATGCGATTCTGGTCAATGAGGCCGGCCACATTCTGTTGCATCCCGATTCCGGCATCGTGGCGACTTCGGCCAATCTGTTCCGCATGGTTCCGGAGTTGGCGGCCTCTTTCAAACAGACCGGTGCGATGGAATATGAATATGAAGGGCAGAAAAAATTGGCCGGCTACAGTTTTTCCCCCACGCCGGGCTGGGGCCTGATTGTCCAGCAACCTCTGGATGAGGCGCTGGCCGGAGTCAGAGCCACCCGCAGAGCCAACCTGTTTATCGTATTGCTTGCCGGTGCTGGTGCGATTGCGTTCGGATTGGTCCTGGCCGACAAATTGTCGCGGCCGATTACAGACATCAGCGTAGCCGCTGCGGGCTTGGCTGCCGGCGACCTGTCGGTGCGTCTGGATGTAGCGCGCCGGGATGAATTGGGCCGGCTGGCTGATGCATTCAATGACATGGCGTTACAGCTGCAAAAACGCGAGGAAGCATTGAGAGATAGCGAGCACCGTTATCGGTCATTGGTTGACAACTTGAAAATCGGTGTGTATCGAAGTCAGGCAGAGCCGCCGGGAAGGTTTATTCAGGCGAACCCGGCCATGGCCTCGATTTTCGGTTATGATTCGGTCGAAGAATTTTTGCAGCAGGATGTTGAAACCCTGTTTCAAAAGACTGGCGATCGGGCTGCATTTTTAGCCAAACTGGCAAAGCAAGGGACGCTGACAGACGAGGAACTGGCCTTGCGCAAGAAGGATGGAACGCCGATCTGGTGCACTTACAATATCACGGCGCATTATGACGAGCAGGGACGTATCGAATGGATCGAAGGCGTCATGGAAAACATCACGGAGCAAAAGATGCGCCAACGTTGGCAAGCGGCGCTGTATCAGTTGTCCGCTGAAATATCCCACGCCGATTCGTTGGAAGAATTGTTCAAAACCTTGCATAAAGTAATCCGCGAGTTCATGCCGGCCAATCGTTTTTTTGTAGCCTTGCAGAATGAGGCCGGCAATTTGTCCATCGTATATGCTGCTTCAGCTGTCGGGGAATTTTCAATTTTTGAAGCGATTCCGGCCGGGTTGATGGAGGAGGTGTTCCGAAGTGGTGAACCGCGTTTTGGCGACGACACCGACTGGCGAGCGCATGGCAGCGAACATCTGGCTGTGCCGCTCAGGACGGGAGATGGTCGGGTTCTAGGCGTAATGGGCTTGGCCGGCGGAGATGACGAAGTGTTGTTTGCCCAGCACCATCTGGCGATGCTAGATTTTTGGTCCGGGCAGATTGCCGCCACGATTGAACGTAAAACCGCCGAAAATCATTTGCGATTTGTCAGCCTGCATGATGCACTGACCAAGTTGTATAACCGCAATTATTTTGAAGAAGAAATGAAGCGTCTCGACAAACGGCGTTCCGGTGCGGTAGCCATCGTTGTGTTCGACCTGGATGGGCTGAAAATGGTGAATGATACGTTGGGACATGAACAGGGCGACCGCATGCTGGTCGTTGCAGCCCGGATTTTGCAACGCGCATTTCGCGATGGCGATGTGGTGGCGCGAATCGGGGGCGATGAATTCGCCGCGCTGCTGGAAGATGCATCAGAAGAGTTGATGGGTCAGGTCCGTGAGCGGATTCGGCAGTCAACGGAGCTGGCTAACCGACAGCAACCCGATGAAGTGGCGTTGCCGATCAGCCTGTCGATGGGATATGCTTTGAGCGTTGGTTCGGGTACTCCCATGCGGGAACTGTTCCGGCAGGCGGACAACTCCATGTACCGGGAAAAACTGAATCGTGGACAAAGTGCCCGCAATAGCATCGTTCAGACGGTGATGAAGATGCTTAAGGCGCGTGATTTTATGACCGAGAATCATTCGGACCGACTGCAGTTCTTGGTGACTCAATTGGCTGAACGACGAGGTCTTTCGCCGGAGCGTATCGCCGACCTGTGTCTGTTGGCGCAGTTTCATGATATTGGCAAGGTGGGGATTCCCGACCGGATTCTGATGAAACCGGGACCGCTTAGTGCCGATGAAATGGCTGAAATGCAAAAACACTGCGAAATTGGTCATCGGATATCGTTGGCGTTACCGGAATTGGAAGCAATCAGCGAATGGATTTTGAAACATCACGAATGGTGGAACGGAGAAGGTTATCCGCTGGGGATCGCCGGCGCGAAGATTCCACTGGAGTGCCGGATTTTGGCGATTGCTGATGCCTACGACGCAATGACCAATGACCGGCCTTATCGTCCGGCGATGAGTCATCAAGCTGCGCTCGCCGAACTGCTCCATTGCGCAGGGACCCAATTCGATCCCGAACTTGTGAGGCTGTTTAACAGCATTGAAATGACGGAGATAGGACTTGACAGCGGTCAGGCAAGTCGATAATATTATGGTAGATTAAATAATGATTATCAAAAAGAATATTGGCAAACTTGCTGAAAAGTAAGGACGCAAAGCCGTGGGTCTAAGGGTGCGAGCCTATGATTGCCAGGTTGCTTTTCTCCACAAGGAGAATGACGAGATCGTAGGATCAGGCAACCGGTGCAATCGCGCCGGTTTATCTTTTTGCAATGAGGTTGCGATAATGTAGATAAGGGGTAATGTAGCAAGGATTGAGACAAGCTGACGTGCAGCGGAAAAATGAACGAAGATGAGTAGGGGAGCAATTATGATTCAGAGTGCGGAAATCATCGATAATCAGGTACAGGTAGTTCTTGCCGGCAGTATTTATATTGAGGAAGCAAAGCAGGTTCAGGCAAAGATTCAAGACTTTCTCGAACATGGTTACAAGAAATTTTCCTTTGATATGTCAGCCGTCGACTATATCGATAGCTCGGGCCTGGGGATGCTGGTTGCGCTTCACAAGCAATCGCTGAAAAAGGGCGGTTGTATGAAAATCAGCGGAATCAATGGCATGGTAAGGGAGATATTTGAACTGACCCGCCTGACCAAGGTGTTTGGGATCGTGTGATATCCGGTTCGTTACCTGCCAAAAACAAATCAAGGACTGTCTCGAGCGTCTTGGCGTCGCTGCGAGACGGTCCTTTCATTTTAACTATGGTTTCGTTTATATCGGTACTATTTTACATTTGCCGACAGAAATCTGATTTTGCCTTAGATGCTGCTCAAATGTTGCAGTTGCTGCATCTAGGCTGCCGGAAAACTGGAACGGGATGACCAAGCTTGCCGGTTGAGTGATCTGTACGCCGCTGCCAAATCCGAGCGGCAGTAGACTGGCCAGATAGGGCGGCAGATTTTCGGCGGGATCGAGCGACAAAGTCGCCTGATAATATTGCAAGGGTAGCGTAGCGGCCTCATTTTCATCAACGGCCGATTTTTCTGGGACAAGGCCCGAATTTAGCAGGCTTGTTATCCGATTCAACAAGGTTTCAGCCAGGAAAGGCTTGCGGATGTAATCGACAATACCGGCTTGAATCGCCCGTTTTACGACATCGGGGTCGGCCAGACTGGTCAACATGATGATCGGAACGCCGGTCCACTTAGGATCTTCCTTTATTTTTATCAATGCGGTCATTCCGTTCATGCCCGGAAGGTCGATATCGAGAAAGATCAGATCCAGATTGAGATAACGCCAGGAAGACTCGAACAGATCCTCCGCGTTTGCCAATTCAAGAACTTCAGCATCAATTTTTTCGAGCAGGCTCTTTAGACTAAGCCGGATGACGCGGGTATCATCAATCACCAACACTCGATACCTTGCCATAATCGTTCCCCCAATCCATAGGATGCTTATTTACGCAATAATATTGTTTATTCTCCGGCAGGGAAAGAAACCCCTGTCGGAGAATAATTGTTTATAAGTGGCAAAATATAGATTGATAAATATCGGAGGGGTTTTCGATGCGGTGCAAAAGCCTGGTCTGGATGTGTCTGACCGCCGCCTTATTCATATTGGCCGGCTGTGGTGCGCCCAAAGACTCCAAGCCGTTGGTCGTGCCCGGAAAAACGGCGCAAACTGAAATTGCAAAGTCGACAGCAGGCCAGAAAAATATCGCCTTGGTGATGAAAACGCTGACAAATCCGTTTTTTGTCGAAATGGAACGCGGCGCTCGCCGGGCAGAAAAAGAACTGGGCGTAAATTTGATTGTGAAAACCGGAGCGCAAGAGACTTCGGTCGATCAACAAATTGCGATTGTTGAGGAACTGATAAAGCGGAAAGTGGATGCGATTGTCATTGCTCCAGCCAGTTCCATCGATTTGATTCCTGTATTGAAAAAAGCGCAGGATGTCGGGATTTCACTAATCAATATCGATAACCGGCTGGATCGGGATGTTGCGAAAAAAGTTGGTTTGCTGGATATTCCTTTTATCAGTGTCGATAATGAAAAAGGAGCGTATTTGGCTGCTCAAGTCATCAGCGAAAGGCTGACGAATGCGGCGGATGTTTTGGTTATTGAGGGAATCCGTTCTGCGAAAAATGCGCAGGAGCGTTCTGCGGGAACCCTGAGGGCATTGAAAGAAAAACCGAACATTCGCGTGATTGCAGTGGATACGGCCAACTGGAAAATTGATGAAGCCTATGAGGTGACTAAGCGCCGGTTTGTCCAGAATCCTTCGATTGCAGCGGTCGTTTGCGGAAACGATATGATGGCGCTTGGCGCATTACGCTATCTGCGGGAAGCAAACCGCAGCGATGTGGTGGTGGGAGGATTTGACGCGCTGGAAGAAGCCCGCAAAGCAGTGAATGAAGGGCGTATGCTGGTGACTGTCGACCAGCAGGCAGAGATGCAAGGATACCAAGGCGTGAAGATGGCCTGGCAAAAAATATCCGCGGAACCTGTCAGTGCTGAAACGCTGATCGATGTGAAACTAGTTCAAAAAAGCAGGAATTAGACCGAAATGAAGCTGAAACTGTGTCAGGCGAGATTAACACGGCAACTGCTGGCTTTTTTGCTCGGAGTCAGTATTATTCCGTTGCTGGTCTTGGGTTATACATCGACGGAGACATCCAAGACCATACTGCAGGAACAGGTGCGGCGAAATACCGTTGAATTAATGGTAAAACAAAAGGATTATCTTGAGCTGTTGTTGGATGGGATAGAAAGTTTGATCGCCAACATTTCAAGCGTTGATGACGTGAAAAAAGCCATGCTGGAAAGCAGCAGCTCCGATGACTATGCCAGCCTCTATACCCAGGCCAAGATTGGATACATTCTAAGCGGGTACAGCAACATCCGCGGTTTAGTATCGATTGATGTTTTTTCGCTTAGCGGAGTGCATTATCATGTTGGTGACACACTCAACGTAAACGTATTGCGGCGGGAAGTTAAGGAAAAACTTTTTGACGCGGCATTTGCCGCCAAGGGCGCTATTCTCTGGACAGGTATCGAAGACAATGTTAATGCGAATTCGGCGCAAGCAAAGGTGATCACCGCTGCAAAAGCTTTCTACCGGTTTGATGTTCCCAGTCTGACGGAAAAGCCGGTAGGTTTGTTGTTGGTAAACTACAGCGTGGAAAATTTTTATCAACATTTTAACCAGCATGACTCAGATCCCTTGTCACCGATGATTATTGTCGATGCCCGTAATCGAATTCTATTCCATCCAGATCGCACCTTAGCCGGTAGCATAGTTAATGAGGGATTGATGGCTCGCATGCATGGGAATGTCGGCTCATTTGTCGATCGTGTTAATGGACAGGACATGTTTGTCGCTTACAGTCGCTCAGAAAAAAGCGGCTGGACGCTGATTAGAATGGTGCCTCTCCAGACGCTCAATGAAAAGGCGGATTCTATCCGCAATACGACGTTACTGGTTATGGGCATTTGTTTTTTGGTGGTGCTGATTCTGACGCGAGTGTTTTCCCGGCGGGTTGTTGAGCCGCTGATTCAAATCACCAATTCTTTTAAGGAGTTGCAGTCAGGAACTTTGGACGCAAAAATGCGGTTGCCGGCGCCGGACCTGCATAATGAAATCAGCGAGTTGGTAAATTGGTTCAATGCTTTTCTTGATAGTCAGGCCAAACGGCGCGTGATGGAAGAACAACTGACAGAGAGCAGGGAAAAGTATCTATCAGTAATTAACAGCATTTCGGAAGTGATTTTCCAGACGGATGCGGCTGGAAACTGGACACTGCTCAATCCGGCCTGGACCAAGATCACCGGATATGATTGGAAACAGAGCCTGGGACTTCACTTTGTCGATTTGGTTTATGTGGAGGATTTAAAGGCTGCCCAGGACTTATTGAACAGCGTGTTGAACCAGCAGGCAGGATTGCGCACTACCTTACGCTTTGTAACCCAGGCTGGCGGAATTTGTCATGTCGATGTCTATGCCAGCGCCATTTTTGACAAGTCCGGGGTTGTCACTGGCATGACTGGAGCTCTCAGCGATGTTACGGAACGCGTATTGCAAGATCAGGAACTGCGTAGAGCGCAGGCGGCATCTGAAGCTGCCAACAGAGCAAAAAGCGAATTTCTCGCCAACATGAGTCACGAGATCCGCACACCGCTCAATCCGATTATCGGCATGACACAATTGTTGCAAAACACGGCATTGGATGAGGAGCAACGGGAACTGGTGAACACGGTTCACTATGCAGGCGAAGCGCTATTGGCGGTTATTAACGATATCTTGGATTTTTCCAAAATTGAAGCCGGCATGATGGACATTGAAAACCTTGATTTTCAAATTCATCCTTTAATTGAGGAACTGACCGGTTTGATGGTTTGGAAAGCCCGTGAAAAAGCAATATCGTTAAAAAGCTTTATCGAGACCGAAATGCCGCCGATCCTGCATGGAGACGCCAAGCGAATCCGCCAGGTATTGCTGAATTTGGCCGGCAATGCCGTCAAATTCACTCACGAAGGAGAAGTGTCTATTCGGGTGGCGGTGAAGGAAAATAGCGCTGCCGGCTGTATTGTGCGGTTTGAAGTCCAAGATACCGGGATTGGTTTGTCGCCGGCTGCTCAGGCGCGTCTGTTTCAACCATTCGTTCAGGCTGACGGATCGACGACCCGAAAATACGGCGGTACCGGTTTGGGTCTTTCCATCTGCAAACGACTGGTGACCTTGATGGGAGGGAAAATCGGCGTCGAGAGCGTTGTTGGCAGTGGATCTCTATTTTGGTTTGAGTTGCCGCTGTTGCACGGACAGGACCTAGCAGCGCCGCAAGAGGCTTCCATTCTCCGTCGGTCGGCTGCTTTGCCTGCATCTGCGCAGGAGAGTAGCCTGATGACTGGGCGTTCCTGCCGCAAAATCCTGCTTGCCGAAGACAACGTGGCAAACAGGAAATTAGCGCTAATCTTGCTGAAAAAGCTGGGTTATGAGACGCAAGTAGCCGTGAATGGACGTGAAGCGGTTCAGGCGGTTGTCGAAGGAGAGTTCGCAGCAGTGTTGATGGACTGCCAGATGCCAGAGATGGATGGATTTGAAGCAACGCAGGAAATACGGATGTGGGAGAATGATAAAGACCGTCATGTGGTGATCATCGCGATGACGGCCAATGCGTTGCTTGATGATAGGCAACGATGTTTGCAGGTGGGGATGGATGACTATATCAGCAAACCGATTCATCCGCATGAACTTAAGGAAACGTTGGAACGTTGGATAAAATGATGGAGAGTGATCGGAAATGTCATTCCTAATTGAAAAGGCAGCCGAGGAATTAATGTTGGAACCGGAAGAATTACAGGAAATTTTGCAGGCTTATTTTGAAGATGCGCCGCAAATATTGGCGCAAGGACGACAGGCGGCAGATAGGCAAGATTGGCTCGGCCTGGCTAGAAGCATGCATGCTTTCAAAGGAGCATCCCTTAACCTGCGGCTTGATCGTCTGGGGGAACTGGCGAGTCGGGCCGAACAGGGAAATGCTTTGCTAATCGCGAATTTATTTGAAGTGTTGCAGGCGATGGAAGTTGAACTGCGTAAAACAGAAGCGGAAGTCGCCGATTTTTTTGCCCGGCGGGCATAAGATTTCTGACTGGAGGCAATGGGATGTCACTTCTTAGCGCGGGTCATATAGGTGGAATCGTGGCTACTCTGGCATTGGTATCGGCAGTGGGTCTTTACGCTGGCAGCAAGGTCAAGACGGCCGCCGATTTCTCTACCGGCGGTCGCAGCGTTTCTTCTTCAGTTGTCGCCGGGGCAATCATGGGTACTTTGGTGGGCGGGGCCTCGACGATAGGGACGGCGCAATTGGCCTTCCAATATGGATTTGCGGCCTGGTGGTTTACCTTGGGGGCAGGAATCGCCTGTGCCATATTGGGAATCGGCATGGTGCGGCCGATGTGGGAAAGCAAGGTGGAAACCTTGCCGCAATATCTGGTGAAGACGTATGGAATAGCTATGGGCCCCATCTCCAGCATATTCACTTCCATGGGGATGTTTTTCAGCATGATAGCTCAGGTTCTATCGTTTTGCGCATTGGTCACCACGCTTTATCCAATGGACCCGACGCTTGCGGCTGGATTCGGGATTTTGCTGGTATTGGCCTATGTTTTGTTTGGCGGCGTCTGGGGAACCGGACTGACCGGTATCGTAAAACTGATACTGCTGTACGTGGCGATGTTGTCCTGTGGAATCGCGGCCTATAGTATGTCTGGCGGCTGGAGCGGACTGAGCGGCAGTTTCCCGTCTTTCCCTTGGTTTTCCTTATTCGGGCGGGGTGTTTCGCGCGATCTTGCAGCCGGCTTTTCGCTGGTTGTCGGGGTACTGTCTACCCAGATATATTTTCAGGCATTGTTGTCGGCCCGTAGCACAAGCGAAGCGAGAAAGAGCGCTTATATTTCTGCGTTGCTTATTCCGCCGATCGGTATCGGCGGAATTTTGGTCGGGTTGTTCATGCGGGCCAACTTCCCACAGACGGTTTCCAGCGAAGTATTGCCGCTGTTCGTATTGAAATTTTTGCCACCGATTTTGGCGGGAGTTGTTCTGGCTACGCTGCTGATTTCTGTTGTGGGGACATGGGCGGGAGTGACACTGGGGATTTCGACAATGTTGACCAAGGACCTCTATCAACGATTCCTGCGGCCCCAGGCTGGCAGCGGGGAGGCGCTACTGGTGCAGCGGGCGGTGATTGTCGGCTTATGTCTGATAGCGCTGGTGTTTGTCAGCGGCAATGCAGGCAGTCTGATTCTCAGCTGGAGCTTCATGGCGATGGGGTTGCGCGGTTGCACGGTACTGTTTCCGTTGCTGGGGGCGATGTTCTTCCCCGGACGGGTCACGCCACAAGCAGGTATTGCTTCGGCGCTACTGGGCCCGTTGGTCAATGTGGTTTGGAAGCTGGTTTATCCGAGTGGCCTGGATCCGTTGTATCCCGGATTGTTGGTCAGTTTGCTGGCGTTGGTCGGGCTGAGCTGGCTGGCGCCTAAACCGGTCGCGGAATGTAAACAGTAATGTTGAAAGACTGAAGGGGCGCCGATGCTGTCGGCGCCCCTTCAAAGTGATACGGTAAAAATATCTCGGTCGGATTAGATTTCTAGACCAATCCGGCGCATCCAGGCCAGGATTTTCTCATCCTGTCCGGCGGCAAGGCTGAACGGAGCTGCAACCGTCGGACCGCAAACTCCCAGTTTATTCAGGCCGAACTTGACGACTGCCGCATTGGGGCCAAATCCGCCCATCATCGGAATCAGGGAAGTTTTTTTCTGCATTTCGACCGCGGCGGTCATGTTTCCATTGATAAACGCGTTGTAGACAGCGGCGCACTGTTTGGGGAACAGGCTGCAACCGGCGTAAATACCGCCTTTGGCGCCTAGCTGATAAGCGGAGAGTCCTAATGCCGGATTGCCGGACATTACGGCGAAATCAGCGCCGGCCGTGACATCGATAAAACGTTGCATGCCGAAGAAATCACCGGAACTGTCCTTGATGCCGATAATGTTCGGATGTTCCGCCAATTTGGCCACCGTATCGGCAGTGAAGGCCACCTTGGTCATCTGTGGAAAGTTATAAATGACCACAGGCAGGCTGGATGCGTCGGCTACGGTTTGATAGTGACGGATTACTGCGGGCTGATCCATGTTGAAATAGTAGGGAACGGCGACCAATACGCCATCGGCCTTGCTCTGTCCGGCGATTTTTACTTGTTCGACCGTCCGTTGGGTTCCTGGTTCGCCGCACCCGATCAATACCGGAACTTTGCCATTTACTTCTGCCAGGGTGGTTTCCATTACCTGTTGCCGCATTGACTCGTTCATCGCCGGGAATTCGCCGGTGCTGCCGAGTGCGACGATGCCGTGCACGCCTCCGTCAAGCAGGTAGTGGACCAGTTTTTTCAGGGCGGCCTGGTCGATTTTTTCTTCCGGGGTCAGCGGGGTGGCCATTGCCGGGTAAACGCCTTTCAATTGCATGGGGAGCCCTCCTTGTTATTGTTTAATTACCAGCAGTCGGCAATTTCCTGCCACTCACGTGGTTTTTTGCCTTGGAACCGTTGCTTGTAGTTTTTGGCTGCCAACCACTCAAGTCGGCGAGTTGTGCCTAGAGTCATGGTCGGTTCCACGCTGACTTCCTGCATCATCAGCATCACATCGTGCATTTCGTGGACTTGACGTTCCGCATGCACCGCGCTGGCAGTGACCAACCAATCCAGTGTTTCTTTGAAACTGGCAGCGCTGAGCGTATCCTCGATGGAACGAAGCACTGCGTCTTCGACCCCCAGTTTGGTCGCGGCAGCCAAAGTTTCCACTGCTAGTGAGGCCAGTCCCTTCATCGCGATACTTCGAACCAGTTTGATCGCAATCGCATCGCCGGCGTGATCGCTGACTTTGCTCAGGTTCATGCCAAATGGCGACAGCCGCTCGATGAAGGCATCGCTGCCCCGACCGCTGAGTAGTGTCGGTACTTTGTGATGCTGCATGCTCAGTCCGCCCATCAGGGCGCCATCGACGAATAAAGCGCCGCCGGATTCGATGGCCTCGGCCATTTTCTTTTTGCTGGCAGCAGTCGAGGTGGAGACATCGGCATAGATTTGTCCCGGCCTAAGCGATGCAGCGATGTTCAGTGCAGCCGGCAGAGCTTTGCTGCCCGGAACCGCCGCGATGATAACGTCAGTTGCAGCAGTGATCTCGAGTGGACTGTTCACTAGTGCAACGCCGGCGTCCCCGGCGCGTTCTCGCACGAGCGCCCCAAAGCGGGAATCGTTGATCATGGGGTCAAAAGCAATAATCTCCGTCAACCCTTCCTGGGTTAAGCCGCGCGCCAATTCAAAGCCGACTTCGCCAAATCCGATGAACCCAAGTCGCATATTTCATCCTCCAGATTCCTGTTAACCCCGAAAAAGAATGATTGACAAAATAGTCTGACATAATGTAATTTTAAAGCACAATAACTTATGATGTAAAGCGAATAATTTCGATTGTACCAAGTAGAAATTTTCATTACGGGAGAAGTGCGTGTGGACCATAGCATCATCGACACATTTTTGACGGTTGCCCGTACCAGAAATGTCGGTCAGGCGGCTGAACAACTGAATCTTTCTCAGTCCGCGGTCAGCAAGCGGTTAAAATTGCTGGAACAAGAGATTGGTGTGGAACTGTTTGAGCGAGTGAAAGGCAATAAAAGCTTTTGCCTTACGTCGGACGGGGAAGGGTTTATTGATGTGGCGGAGCGCTGGCTGGCGATTTGGCGTGAAACCCAGTCGTTTCAATATCGCAGCGCTCAACTATCTTTGGCGATTGGCACGCTTGACAGTCTCAACTATGCTTTGTTGCCGCAACTTTACCAGGCTCTGAGTCGGCACCAACCCCGACTGAACCTGAAGGTGATCACTGCCCATTCGCGGGAACTGTATGATGCAGTGGACCGACGGGAAGTCGATGTCGCCTTTACGCTGCTCAGGCGGGAACATCCCAATGTAGTGATGCAACGTTGTTTCAGCGAACCGATGGTGGGATTGCGATTGGCCGAACCCGGAGAAAACCCGGTCATTTTGCCGCCAGTGCATCCGCACAGTTTGGATCCTGGGGATGAGTTGTTTGTCTACTGGGGGCCGGCTTATCAGATGTGGCACGACCAGTGGTGGAATCCGGTCAGTCCCGGACGGATTGTGCTGGACACCGCCCAGTTGATATTTTCTTTTTTTTATCATCCCCGACAGTGGGCGATCGTTCCGCTTTCAGTCGCCCATAAAGCCAAACGGAGTGGGGCATTCAATATCTTCTACTTTACCGAAGGACAACCAGATCGCGTTTGCTATAAAATCGTCCATAAATATCCCCAGTCCAGTACGCTGGAAAGCCTGAAAATACTGGACCGTTACCTACAGGAATTGATTGAATCCCTGTAAAGAAGTTTGGCTATGAACCGGTAGGAGAAACAGGCTGCATTGTCGAATTATATTTCCAAATCCGGAGAAAGAGGGGGAGGTTTGATGTTCTGCAGTCAATGTGGCCAACCCATGACCGCCGCGGATAGTTTTTGTGGTCGTTGCGGCGCCAAGGCGACGGGCGATCTCCGTACTCCGGTGTTGCAGGCGATTGCAACGGCATTGTCGCCGTTGCCTCAACTTGAATTGGTGTGGGGAAGAAAAGCCGATTTGGAGATATCCAATGAATTGGCCAATGCAAACTGGGGTACCGGAAAAAAGAAAATAGAATACTCCGCTTGTCTGCGACTGGATCCCAGCAGTCAAACAGTTTTCTTTTGGGAAATGATCAAGGAATCGGGCCGAGGTTTGATGGCGTTGTTCAGCTTCAAGGCAGAGACATACCGAACCGATGGGACAACCCGTTCCGGCACGGTCAGGGAAAAGGCCTACGGACCAGGCGGAAAAGTGATTGATTATGAATGGGATTATAGTCAGGTCCGGCAGATCGTGGAGGCGGCGGTTCGGGCACAGGGCTGGCGATTTGAAACTGTTTTGCTAAAAGGGAAAGCCAGCTACTGAACTAGCTAAAGGGATTGGCGCATTCTTACGATAGTCTGAATAGGGAGAATTCAGCCGGTTGCTGAAGTGCGGAGGATATGAAACCAGAACTATTGCGCGTGACGCAGAAACTTGATGTGATTGAAACCGATCCCGAAACCGCTGAGCAGGATATTTATTTCAGTCGAATCGAAGATGTGGGGAAACAGACCATTATGATTACGCCGCCGTTCCGTAAAGGCTTTTATCTGCCGCCACGGCCCGGTCGTAAGATTGCGGCCAGAGTGGTGGCTGAGAAGGTTCCCTATTTCTTTGAAACGACTTTGTTGCGTTATGTGCCGGACCAATTGCCGCTGTGGGAATTGGTCAAACCAGTGAATTTTCTCAAGATGCAGTTGCGGGAGAATGTCCGTTTGGAGATTAGCCTGAAGGTGACGTTGGCGCCGCTAGATGAACTGGATGAAGCCAAGTTCATCAAAACAACGACCAAGGATTTTAGCGCTGGCGGTTTGATGGTCGTGCTAGCTAAGGCAATCCCGCTCGGTGCGAAATACATTGCCACTGTCACGATCACACCGGAGTGGACGCTAACGGCAGAAGCGGAGGTCGTCCGGCTGATGCCGCCGCAACCGCCGCAAGAGAAATATTTTGCCGGGCTCAAATTCAAGGAAAAAGACATTGACGACAAACTTCAAAAGCGGATCATTCAGTTCATCTTTTTCAAGCAGGCGGAAAAACGGCAGAAAGAAAAAGAATGGTTCGGTTGATTTTTACCAGGACTAAAGTCCTATAAAATAAGGACATAGGTCTCAAGGGGCATTGTTGCCGGGAGCGAATCATAGCTATACAACCTATTTTGAGGAATAAGGGTGATGCAGATGATTCGTTTTGATACTGTGACCGATAAAATCGTCATTGATACTGAAGTGTGGACGGGGAGCGGCAAAATCAAAATCAGCCGAACAGCAGCCGGCGTTAGTATCCAGTATGGCGAAGCGGCTCCAATGGAGCCGGCTGCCCGATCTGCAGCCGGCAAGGGAGTCGTTGCTTGGTACAAACGGACTATCATAGAACGGCTATTGCCTTACTCACCGTTATGACCGTAAAAACGGAGCCGTAACGGCTCTTTTTTTACAACGATAGTAAGCAATAGAACAAGGCCGCAGGAAAATGTGCTTTCCTGCGGCCTTGTTCTATCCTGAGTTTTAAAAGTGGCGATTATTTGCCAGGGAAGAACGGCCAGACCATCGGAATGACGATGATTGAAACGATCGCGCAGACGACAACCAGACCGGTGCCGGCTTTGACGTAGTCGTTGAATTTGTAACCACCAGGTCCGAGAACCAGCGTGTTGGGCGGCGTACCAACCGGAGTCGCAAACGCGCAGGACGCGGCAATGGCAATCGCCATCATGACGGCATGCGGGCTGGCGCCCAATCCTTTGGCGATACCGATGCCGATCGGCGCAAGCAGCGCTGTGCAAGCGGTATTGGACATAAACTGAGTCAGGCCTGCCGACAGGGTAAACAGAACGATGGTGACCATCATCGGGCTTGGGCTGCCGCCCATGGCGCCAACAACCCAGTTGGCAATCAATTTACCGGCGCCGGATTTGTCCATCGCGGTCGCGACAGGCAGCATACCGGCAAACAGGAAGATGGTTACCCAGTCGATACCTTTATAGGCATCTTTTTCACCGATACACTTGGTGATGACCAGGAACAATGCGCCGATTGTCGCGGCGATTTCCAGCGGGAACTTTTTGAGGTCAAGCGCCATCACAACTACTACCATCAGCAACGTCAGTCCGGTCAACCATTGTTTTACGGAGCTGGTGTCGCCTGCTTTGGCTTCAGCAGCGGCTTCTTCATCCAGTTCGGCAACTGCGCCGGCTTTCGGCAGCAGGTGTTTGCCGATAAAGATCATATAAACGATCCCGGCGACCGACAAAGGAATGCCGATCCAGGCGAACTCGAAGAATCCGAACGGTTGCAGACCAGCCGCTTTCAATGCGCCGGCAGCGATGATGTTCGGCGGGGTGCCGACGAGGGTGATCGTTCCGCCAAGACCGGCAGCAAATGCCAACGGCATCATCTGGCGGTTGACCGGAATGCGGGCGACTTGGCAGATGCCGGCGATAACCGGAATCAGGCAAGCGGTGGTGGCGGTATTGGACGTTACTGAAGACAGAGCGGCGGCAACGACCATAGTACCGATCATCAGTGAGTTTTCGCCGGTGCCGGTGAACTTAACGACAGTTACGCCGATTTGTTGGGCTAATCCGGTATGGAACATCGCTGCGCCAATAACGAACATCGCCGCAAACAGGACCACCGTGGAGTTGGACAGTCCGGAGAACACCGTGTTCATCGGGATGATGCCGAAGATGCCGCAGGCAATCGCGCCCGCCATCGCAGTCACGGCAAGGGGCAGTAATTCGGTTACGAAAAAGAACGCGACAAAGGCCAGAATAATAAGGGTTATTGTTGCATTATCCAACTGAAAAGCCCTCCTTCTCATATTTGGGGGATTGCACCGGGTCAGAGGTTGTGTGGAACGTTTTGGTGATTATCTTGCCGGCATCACCTCCGTATCCAACAGTCCATAGAGAGGGCTACTTGAGCATGGCCAGCATGGTGCCGGCCGCAACGGCAGTGCCGATAACGCCGGACACATTCGGCCCCATCGCGTGCATCAGCAGGAAGTTGGCAGGATTGGCTTGTTGGCCAACGATTTGAGAAACCCGGGCTGCCATCGGCACGGCCGATACACCGGCGGACCCGATTAGCGGATTAATTTTGCCGCCCGAAGTGAAGTACATGATTTTGCCGACCAATACGCCGGCTGCGGTTCCGCCGGCAAATGCGACGAGACCCAGGCAGATGATCAGGATTGTCTGGAGGTTCAGGAAGCTTTTGGCATCCATGGTCAAGCCAGTGCCGGTCGCCAGGAAAATCGTGACCATGTTGATCAGGGCGTTTTGCGAGGTGTCGGACAGACGGTCGGTCACGCCCGACTCACGGAACAGGTTGCCCAGCATCAGCATCCCCATCAGCGGGGTGATCGGCGGCAGCAGGAAGCAAATGAACAGGGTCGCAACGATCGGAAATACCAGTTTCTCAAACTTGCTGACCGGACGCAGCTGTTCCATGACGCATTCACGCTCTTTTTGGGTCGTGAACAGTTTCATGATCGGCGGCTGAATCAGCGGCACCAACGACATGTAGGAGTACGCGGCAACCGCGATCGCACCCAAGAGATGCGGCGCCAGTTTGGTGGTCAGGTAGATAGCGGTCGGGCCGTCAGCACCGCCGATGATACCGATGGAAGCGGCTTCTTTCACGTTGAAACCAAGCAGCATCGCGCCGTACAGGGCGATGAACACGCCGAACTGGGCAGCCGCGCCGAGGCGCAGAGTCGAAGGATTGGCAATCAGCGGACCGAAGTCGGTCATCGCGCCGACGCCAAGGAAGATTAGTGGCGGGAAGATTTCCTGATGAATACCGGCCAGGATCAGTTTCATCACGCCGGGATCGGTGATCATCGCCTCGTTGGCCGGAATGTTGGCCAATACGCAACCGAAAGCGATCGGACTGAGCAGCAGCGGCTCGAAGCCTTTGGCAAACGCCAGATATAGCAGCACCAGACCGACAACGATCATGATGCCCTGTCCCATCTCGAATCCTACGAAGCCGCTGTCCATCCAGACAGAGGTCAACGCAACCTGAAATGCTTCTATCATTATTTACTTCCTCCTCTTGTGTGTTACGGCGTTCAGGAGATTAGCCCAGAACGACCATCACATCGCCGGTATTCACGCTTTGGCCGGCAGCTACCCGCACGTCGGCAACTTTGGCATCGCTGGGAGCCATGATCTCGTTCTGCATTTTCATCGCTTCGAGAATCAGCAGCACTTGACCACGTTTTACAGCGTCACCCGGTTTCACGGCTACGCTCATGATTTTGCCAGGCATCGGAGCCGATACGGTGGCAGCGCCGGCAGGAACGGCAGCGGCAGCTTTCGGAGCAGGCGCGGCGGCAGGAGCCGGGGCAGCTTTCGGAGCAGGCGCGGCAGCAGGGGCCGGGGCGGCTTTCGGAGCAGGTGCGGCCGATACGGCGCCGCCTACTTCTTCTACTTCTACCTCATAGGCTTGACCGTTGACAGTAATGTTAAATTTTTTCATAGTTATTCACACGCTCCTCTTAGTACATTTGGGATCGAGTATTTAATGCGTCGATTCGTCCCATCTGAGTCCAGGCGGGACCGTCGATGCGCCTGATTACGCTGATATGGCCGACAGACCCGCCCATGGCGGCAATGGCTGCCGTGATGACGGCGATTACTGCCAGGTCATCACTGGTTTCTGTCGACGGTGATAGAGCTGCGTCTACGTTAGCTACCGGTTCAGCAGTAGCCGGTGTCGCAACCCCCTTCTTGCGTGTCGGGTCGATATAATAAATTCCACGGGTTAACAGTTCAAGCACGAACAATACAAAGAAAACTACGGCCATGTTGATGATCAGGATTAACAAGGGATTGGTCGTCATCTGATTCACCTCTCCTGGGGTTTTTTACGCGTGGGGTCGATGTAGTAGATTCCCCTGGTCAACAGCTCAAGTACGAACAGTACGAAGAACACGACAGCCATGTTGATGATCAAAATCAGCAGGGGATTGGTCGTCAATCATTTCACCTCCATTCCTAGTCAGTTGCGTTCAAGGAAACGCCGGGGGGGTGCCGTGCGGACGGGATAAAAATCGACCAGTATACCTTTAAATATGGCGTGCACTTCCATATTGACAGGCATGCTGGCAATGCCGTGCGCACAAGCATAGGCATGAACAAAGCATAGCACTCCAACCAGCGGTCGCGAACGCTTAGGATAGTAAAAAAAATTTTTAAATTTAAGTAATTGTGCCTGGAAATCCTACAATTTTGCTGTAATAACGGCATAAAAAAGACTCATCGGTTAAATTTCCAATGAGTCTTTGGGAAGATACCGTATTTTTTTTGTTTAGCGTTATATCAGCTATACAAGCAGGCGATTTTTCATTAATCGCAGCGGAAGTCGGGCCAATACAATGATCATTGCCGAGAGGACGGCGACATGTACCCAGAGTCGGTCGCTGATCTGGCCGAGCGCCAGGGCGCGGCACACCTCGATGCTGTGGTACAGTGGATTGAGCCAGTTGAGTTGCTGGACCCAATCAGGCAGATTGCCGACAGGGAAATAGAGACCGCCGAACAGGAAGAACGGCATAATAGCCAACGTAATGTAATAATTTAGTTGATCGATGTTTTTGATCATGGCGGTGTAGCAAACTGCCAGAATGGAAAACACAGCGCCGGGCAGGACGAGGAAAAGCGGGATGAAGACTGCGGTGACGGCAGGAACCAGTCCAAGAATGCTTACCACGATCAGGATGACTACCCCGAACAATACGCTCTTGAACATGCCATACAGCAATTCGCCGGCGATGACTTCGCCGACAGTCACCGGACCGACCAGAATTGCCTGCAGGGTCTTTTGGTAATGCAGACGAAGGAAAGTTCCATATGTGCACTCGAACGTTGCAGAGTACATAGCTGATAACGCGACCATGCCAGGCGCGATGAACTGCAGGTAGCTTACGCCTTCGATATCGCCGATCAGCATGCCCAGGCCGAAGCCTAGGGCGGACAGATACAGTAGGGGTTCGGCCACGTTGAACATCAGGTTGTGCAGCCAGGTGCGGGCAAATACCTGCCAATGACGGCTGAGAACGCGAAATGCGCCGATCATGGTTCGGTACCCCGGCCGGTAAGGCGCAAAAAAACGTCTTCCAGGCTAGCCGGCCTTAGAAAGCACGAATGCTGCGGCAGACCCCAGTCGCCGATTTGCTGCCATAACCGGTTGCCCTCGCGGGTGTATAGAAACAAGCCTTCCATTACCGGTAGCGCCTCACCGCCGAATGCGTTCACCCTGTCGCCGATGTCATCGGGTATTGCATCAAGCGGCAGCCGGATTTCGATGACAAACGGCAATACATGCGATGCAACCAGTTCAGACGGGGTGCCTTCGGTCAGGACGAGTCCCTCGTGCATAATGACGAGCCGGTCGCAGAGTTGGGCGGCTTCTTCCATATAATGCGTCGTCAGGACCATGGTGACCCCTTCGGATTTCAGGCCGCGCAGTTTTTGCCAGACCAAGTGACGTCCTTGCGGGTCCAGGCCGGTGGTCGGTTCATCAAGAATCAACAGACGCGGTGAGTTCAACAAGGCGCGGGCGATGACCAGGCGGCGTTTCTGGCCGCCGGATAATGCATCAATCAGGCTCTCTTCCTTTGCATCCAAACCCATGAAGCGAAGCATTGCCAAACTTTTTTCCCTAGCTTGGGCACGCCCGATGCCGAATAACCGGGCATAAGTAATCAGATTTTCCAACACGGGCAGATCGGGGTCCAGGTTGTCTTCCTGCGGAACAACCCCGAGGATTTGTTTGATTGCCGGCGGGGTCAAGGATATGGGGTGATCGAATAGCCGGAGCTGTCCTGACTCGACGCGGGCCAGTCCATACAGCATTTTCAATGTGGTGGATTTTCCGGCGCCATTATGTCCGAGCAAGCCAAAACACTCGCCTTCGCTTATGTTGAAAGAGACTCCTTTTAGCGCTGGAAAATCGCCATAATGTTTGGTCAGGCTTTCCGCAACAACAATTTGTTTCATGATCATATTGTATCACAATCAAAATGCGAAGCCTGACCAAAGCCGGCGATAGTCTGGCAGGTAAGAGCGATGAATCGGCGAATTATACTAAAAATAGAATGATAGAGGAACAGAAAAATGTTGAAGCAAAAGGGGGGAGTGATAATATGGCAATTCTGATGCTGTTGCTGGGAATGGTTTCGGCCATCGTTATCGTGGTATTTGCACTGCAAAACGGGCGTGTTGTCACCGTCAGTTTTTTTGACTGGAGCGTTGAAGCCTCACTGGTTTTGGTCATTATGATCACGGCGTTGATGGGTTTTTTGACGGCGTTGTTCTTCGAATTATTCGTGCAGATAAAATTGCGGTTCCGATTATATAAAATGGGTCGGCAGGTCAAGGCGCTGGAGGCTGAAGTGGCGAAGCTGCAATCGGTGCAGAATGCTGGCAAGACAGTTTCTGCTTATGCCAAAGAGCCGTCTGTAACAGAAGAAAATCCGATTGAAAAAACAGGCTTGGGGGCATAATAACCAAGAGCTTTGCAAAACGAAACAGAAAGAGAGAAACGGGTTGCGTTCATGAAGGAATGCAACCCGTTTCTCTCTTTATATATTCAGAGTAGATTCACGACATATCGACAAAACGATTCACGGCTTGTCCCGGTTGGACCATCGGAGCGACGAGGCAGTCGGGCGATATTTTGGCGACCAGGACGAACGGCGAGTCGCTGGCCAATGCCTGTTGGAAGCCGGCGGAAAATTCAGCTGGTGTATTGGCGACGAGTCCATCAACTCCGCAGGATTTTGCCAGACTGATGAAATCGAAAGACTGCAGCGTCGTTGCCGAGTAACGTTGGTTGAAAAACAGCTGCTGCCACTGACGGACCATGCCAAGTGCGCTGTTGTCGAGGATCACGCAGATGACAGGTGTTTTTTCCACTGCTGCAGTATAGAGCTCCATCGCCGTCATTTTAAAACCGCCGTCGCCGGCAATCAAAATTGCCCGCTGCTCAGGCCGCGAGAGTTGCGCGCCAAGCGCTGCAGGCAAGCCAAACCCCATCGTTCCCAAGCCACCCGAGGTAAGCCAGGTTCCGGGTGATTCGACACTGAGATGCTGCGCGGCCCACATCTGGTGTTGGCCAACATCAGAAATCCAAGTGACCGGCAATGCGGCGACAGCGGTCGACAAATGTTGCATGATCCAAACAGGATTAAGAACCGTTGTATCAGTTTGTGTCTGATGCTGATCTTGCCATTGGCTGACTTGCGTAAGCCAGGCAGTATGATCAGGCAGAGCAGAGTGCTGGAGCCGCTGTGAAAGATTTTTCAGAGAATGTTGAAGTTCGCCGATTACCATGACTGCTGTTTCCACGTTTTTACCAATTTCGGCAGCGTCGATGTCGAGGTGGATGATGGTTTTCCCCTTTGTATAACAAGAACGGTCGCTGGTTACCCGGTCGCTGAAGCGACTGCCCACGGCGATGATCAGGTCGGCATCGGCTACGGTCAGGTTAGCGGCCCGGTGCCCATGCATTCCGGTAAGTCCTAGGTAGTAAGGTTGATTGGGCGCTATTGATCCGAGCCCCATCAATGTACTGACGATTGGAAGAGGATAGGATTCGCAGAACTCTGTCACAGATTTTGAAGCGCCGGCTCTGATGACTCCTCCGCCGACGATCAGAACCGGACGGCGGGACTTAAGCAATGCCGCTACTGCCTGTTCGATTGCAGCGTCGACTTGCGGGTCATCAAACTGTTGGATAGCGGATACGCATGACGGCGATTGCGAAAGGTCGGGCTGTGTTGCAGTAAAATCGACTTCAGCCAACAGAACGTCGCGCGGCACATCGATCAGTACAGGCCCTGGACGACCTTCGCGGGCGATAGCGAAGGCGTTGCGGACCACGCCGGCCAGATCGGCGGCGGAACGAACCAGAAAATTGTGCTTGGTGATCGGCATCGTCAGTCCGGTAATGTCGATTTCCTGGAAGGCATCCCGGCCAAGCAGGGGAGTCCCGACCTGACCGGTGATGGCTACTACCGGCACGGAATCCATATAGGCGGTGGCTAGTCCGGTGACCAGATTGGTCGCACCGGGTCCTGAAGTGGCGATACAAACGCCGACCTTGCCGGAAGCGCGGGCATATCCGTCCGCCGCATGCGCCGCCCCTTGTTCATGCACTGTCAGGATATGACGCAGCGGAGCATCGTACAAGGCATCATAAAGCGGCATGATCGCGCCGCCGGGGTAGCCGAAAACTGTATCGACTCCCTGTTCCCGCAATGTTTCGATAATGATTCGGCTACCTGACAGTTTCATGACTATTTCTTCTTCATCCAGGGCATCATGTCCCGCAGTTCCTTGCCGACCGATTCAATCTGGTGTTCGGCCCCCTGACGGCGCATGGCGTTGAACACCGGGCGGTTGGCCTGATTCTCCAGTATCCAGGTCTTGGCGAAGGTGCCATTCTGGATCTCTGCCAGAATCTTTTTCATCTCGGCCCGGGTCTGGTCGGTGATGATCCGTGATCCGGTCATATAGTCGCCAAACTCGGCGGTGTCGCTGATCGAGTAGCGCATGCCGGCCATGCCGCCTTCGTACATCAGGTCGACGATCAGTTTCATTTCGTGCATGCACTCGAAATAGGCCGACTCCGGCTGGTAACCAGCTTCCACCAACGTTTCGAATCCGGCGGTGATCAAAGCGGTGATGCCGCCGCAGAGGATGGCCTGCTCGCCGAACAGATCGGTTTCGGTTTCTTCCTTGAAGGTCGTATTGAGAACGCCGGCCCGGGTTCCGCCGATGCCGCGCGCATAGGCCAGACCGATTTCACGGGCCATGCCGGTGCTGTCCTGGTAGACGGCCAGCAGACAGGGTACGCCTGCGCCTTCGGTGTATTGGCGGCGAACCAGATGACCGGGTCCTTTCGGTGCGACCATGAATACATCGATATCGGCGGCTGGTTGAATCTGGCCGAAGTGGATGTTGAAACCGTGGGCAAAGGCTAGGGCGGCACCAGATTTGAGGTTCGGGGCGATATGGTCGCGGAAGGTAGCAGCCTGTTTTTCATCAGGAATCAGAATCATCACAACATCGGCCTGCGCCGTGGCTTCGGCCACGGTTGCCACTTTCAGGCCGGCGGCTTCGGCTTTGGCCCAG
>JAHDPL010000035.1 GCA_018434355.1 Sporomusaceae bacterium
CGCGGTTTATTTCCCGTACCCCAAATCCACATCGCGACCAGTAGACATAGTCTTTCCGAAGAAATGGCCCAACGTGATTAATGTGAAAAACTGCGATAGAACGAGGAAAACGAAGAAAAACGTTTGATTATTAAGGGAGGCTGAACCATGAGTACAATTGCCCGCAGCAAAGGTAAAAGGCACCACAACAGGGAAGAGATGAACAAATTGAACCGGACGGCGCTTTACATCGGCGGAATTGCTGCTGGTTGCATTTTTGTGCTGATGTTGGTGTCATTTCTTATGCCGTGATTTGAATATGCAATTATAGGGAACCGTTGAAATTGAAGGAGTGTTGAACAGATGGACAGAGATTGGGTATTGCATGTGATGGACACGGTTTCCGGCTTTAGCCGCGGAGAAACCGGAATTACTCGACTGGCGCTGTCTCCGGAAGAAATGCAGGCTCGCAGCTATGTAACCGGACTGATGCAGGAGCTGGAGATGCGTATTCGCGTGGATGCGATCGGCAACATCATCGGTCGCCTTGAAGGTACTGATCCTGCAGCCGCGCCTGTCTGCGTCGGCTCGCATCTGGACTCGGTCCCGGAAGGCGGACGATATGACGGGGTATTGGGTGTCGTCGCTGGGTTAGCGGCGATTCGCAGAATCATCAAAGAAGGGCATACCAAACATCCGCTCGAGTTGATTATTTTTACCGCGGAGGAATCGAGCCGGTTTGGTTTTGCAACGATGGGCAGTAAAGCGATGGCAGGCATCGCTGATCTGAAAGCCTGGGGTAAAGCAAAGGATTCGCAGGGAATCGGTTTTCTGGAAGCGCTGGCTGCGGTTGGCTTCCTGCCGGACCAAATCGAATCGGCGTCGCGCATTGGGGAAGCATTGCATGCCTTTGTCGAACTCCATATCGAACAGGGGCCGGTGCTGGAAGATGCGGGATTGCCGATCGGGATCGTCGAGGCGATTGCAGCGCCCACCCGCCTGAAAATACGAGTGGAAGGAACCCCGGGCCACTCCGGTACTACGCCGATGGATTCGCGTGAGGATGCATTGGTGACTGCCGCTCAGATTATCCTGGCTGTGCGTGAGGTTGCGCTGTCTCGTTATGGCGAGGGTACTGTCGGTACAGTCGGCAACATCAAAGTCAATCCCGGCGTGATGAATGTCATTCCCGGTTTGGCTGAAATGTGGGTCGACATCCGTGGCGTGGACCACGATAGCATTGTTGAAACTGTGCAGGAATTGAAAGACGAGATCAGTATCATCGCCGAAGCGGAAGGAACGACGGTTGCCATCGAAGTACTGACATCCGACAAGCCGGTTCGTCTCCATCAGTCGGTCAGCGCCGCTGTGGAACAGGCCTGCAAGGACTTGAAGGTATCCTATCGACGAATGAATAGTGGCGCCGGTCATGATGCCATGCATATGGCTGCGCTTTGTCCGACCGGCATGATCTTTATCCCCTGTGCACGTGGCATCAGTCACAATCCGGAAGAATTCGCCGCTCCGGATGATATCATGACAGGCATTGATGTCCTGACAAGAACGTTGAGGTCACTGGCTGAATGACGGAAAGGAACTACTCTGGATTAAAGGAATATTTTCAGGAGACTTACCGGGACAACTCTTATGTTAAATTGCTTGAGATGAAATTGGTTCATATCGAACCGGGAGTCGCCCGGTTATCGATGCCGATCAATCCGGAGAAACATACGAATCTATATCATGTGGCGCATGGAGGCGCTATGGCATCCGTGGCCGATACGGTGATGGGAGTGGCCTGTGGCAGTCTCGGTCGCCGTGTGGTAACTTTGGAAATCAATATGAATTTTATCAAAGCGGCGGAAGCGGGCACGATGGTTTCCGCTGTCGGGCGGGTGTTGCATAACGGACGGAATACGTTGGTTGTGGAAGGAGAAGTGCTGGGTCAGGACGATACATTATTGCTTAAAGCGCGCGGCACCTTTTATGTCGTTGGAAAATTTGATATCGAACCAGAAGTGTAAATTTTCAAGCTGAAGCAGGGAAGTTTGCGGAGGATAGCGAATAATCTAGTAAGGCTGAAAAGTCTCATTATTTTGAGGAGGAATGTGCATGAAACAGAGAAGATGGATGGTAGTCATGGCATGCCTGGTGGCGCTGACGCTAGCTTTAGCGGGCTGCGGCGGAGGCGGCGGGGGAGACAAGAAACCGGCGGCGGCTCCGGCAAAGACGCAGAAC
>JAHDPL010000045.1 GCA_018434355.1 Sporomusaceae bacterium
CTCTGCGCCGAGGTAGTCGATCAGCAGGGTGTCGAGTCGTTCCTTGCCGTCCCACTGGAGCGTGCCGAGATACTCCTTGACCGGGTGATACAGCCGCTCTGCCGATACGACCCCCAGCAGCGCGTCCTTGAACTTGGCCGGCGACCAGATGCCATAATTGCGCTCAAAGTAAAGCTTGGCGCAGGCGATGTCCGTGTCGCTCCAGCCAGGTTTGACCTGCGGCCAAGGCAGCTCGCCGATCACGTCGATCATGCTCTTGAACTGGTTGAACACGATGGGCTGGAGCGCCGGATCAAAGCGCAGGATGATCGAGATGTTGGTGAGCGTATCTTTGATTTCGCCTGATTTCTCCAGTTCCAGCCGGTTCTGCCAGTTTTCTTCGTCGGCAAAATCCGTCTCCGCCTGCAGCCGGCGTTCCTCGGCCAATTGCGTTTTCACTAGGTCGTCTTGGACGGCGAAATCCGCCATGGCCTTGAAGGATGCCTTCTCGTCAAGCTCGCCGAACTTGTGCAGTCTTACCATGTCAAAGGCGTTAAGCAGTTTGCCGCAAACGGGGTCAGTGGCGTGGTGGCTGTAGGCGAACTTGTCATTATAGAGGACTACCCCTGCGCTCGAGTCGGCTGGTTTGTAATCATAGCGTCCAGACAGGACGGAGGGTTCATAGATATCGGAAAGGAAGGCATCAATTGCATCAGTAACGGAGTATGCCCGGCAAAAGGCCCCCGTCACGCCGGCTTTCGAAAGCGGGTCAGCCTGCTTGGAAAGGTGATGCTGAAGGACTTCGGATTGCCGCTTTGAAGTCGGCCACATTGAACAATCGTGCCAGTCGATGTATCGGGCAAGGTATTGGTCCGGATCGAGCAGTTCGCCGCCTTTTTCTTGGAACACAAACTCCCCGTCAGCCGGAGTGGATGGCCAATACATCAGACGGGACGGTTCATAGGTCGTGTCGTCGAAAGCGTCGATGCCGATATCACTTGCCACCATCCGGCCGAGCGCCGGATATTCATCTTCGCTGACTTCTCTCGCGAGTGGAATGACGAGGCGTAGTCGCGGAGCTTCCGGTGTATGCTTATGAGTGCTGTAGATGCAGCAAGCCCAATCATAGAGTGCGTCGATCTGCTCCCATACTCCGGGCGCGGCATAATCCATGTCGAGCGTCAGCATCGAGCGGCAAAGCACATGGCCATTCCGGCGTTTTCCTTCCCTCAGGGCTCCGCCGACAAACCCGCCGATGTCTTTGATCGCGTCTTGTTGCGCCTTGCCCAACTTCCGATACTCCGATACCGTTTCAGTCGTCCGTTTGGTCACGCGCACGGCAGCCTTGAACTTTTCCCAGGAAATGTCCTTGTTCTTCCATTTCTTGTCCATTCGGCTATTGCCGACCGCAATTTTCATACTCCTTGCTCCTCCTCGCCTTTATCTGTAAACCGACGGATCGGAAGGCATCGCTTGTTTGCCGCATCCATCTCCCTGGCCATGCCCTCGGAGATACGGCTGCCAAACACCCATACCTCTTCGCATTTTCCGAGTAGGACCAGTGCGAAAAACAGTCCGAGTTCACGCTGCTGACGGTCGTCATCGTCCAAAAACTGAGGGAAGAGAAGATGCGGCGCAAGGGGAATATATCCCTTGCCGACTGCCAGCCGGCAGTAGCCCCGCGCGCGGCTTAGGTTGTATTCCACCTCACCCGAGTACGGCGAACAGATGTAGATGAGCGGGCGGTACTGTTTCGCCTTGGCCCGTTCTTCCCTCGCCACGTTCGCCAGTGCTTCGGCGGCGGTGGGATCTGGGTAGTGTTCACTGTTACGCAAATCCATCATCGCCGCGCCCCACTTTCCGCTCCAGTCTCAATCAGCGGCAACAGCCCTTGTGCTTTCAGCAGTTCATAAATGAAGATGCGACCTTTTTGCGTCCAATAGGTGTGAACCTTGGAATGAGTGGTGCCGTCACTTCCGAGATAACTGTGAGTTTTGGTGCAGGTGAATCCTTTTTCAGCATGTTTCTGATACAAAAGCCAGATATTGCCCTGTTTGAACTGCACGCCAAGTTCGTGCAGGAACTCGTTCAGCCATTGACCGGATTTTCCATAGTCTTTGGCGATGATGGTGATGGCGACGGCATCCTTGCAATTCAAAATTACGTCATAGTAACTGGCTTTCGGCTTCATCTCGGCAATTTGTTGATTTTTGACGCTTACCAGCGCCGTGAGTTCGGTATTTTTTGTCTGCTCCACTTTTAGCTGGGTCAGAAGGCGAATGCCGAAATCTGGATCTGCCAACACTTTATCGATCGTCACTGGCGTCATAAACGCGCCGTGCTTTCGGATTGAAGGTAAAACCTCATGGGTTACCCAGCGCCGGAATCTTTGCAGTTGCTCCATTCTGAACCGTATTTCCTTGGGGTACGCACCTTGTACCCCAGCGTGATTCGCTTTCTGGGGCTGCATGGAGAACAGCAAATCGTACAGACCGGTTTCGTTGATGAAGGTAACACTGCGAATTCCCGCTGGCGTATCTACTTCAATAATGGTCTTGTCTTCCCCGAACACTCGCGATAAGCTTCGGTTGTGGTTGCTATCGCTGAAAACAGCGCACACGTCTTTTCCGGCAAACCACGGCTCGCCCTCCTTTTGAATCGTCCTGACTTCATTCCCTTCAAAGGCAAACAGCGTTAACTCGTTCATAATAGAACCGTCCTTCCTGAAGGCTCAGCTTTCTATGGCCCTCACTGTAAGCCAGGCCAAGACCTTAAATCGGACGGTTTTTGAAAAAGTTTTTAATCTTTTTTATAAAATGGGCACACAAAGCCATCAGCACGAAGAAGCAGTTCTTTCGCCCAAGGCGGATTTCCCCAGCAGTCAGGCAAACTGCTATTAGAAAATTGATGAAAGTCTTATAATATATTGATCAGTATTAAAATGGGCAGCAGATCTGCAACTCCTCACCGAAAAAAAAGAACCGCGTTTACCAGAATCATTTTTCTGGCAAACGCGGCAATAGCGCAAAGCACATTCAGTTATCGTCGCAGTCGATAGGAACAACTAAAAGCAGATATGTAAGCAAACACCATATGGCATTCTGATTCAGAATGTCGACGTTGGTTGTCTCAAATTATATCAAAGATAATGCTCAAAATACTGAAGCGTGGAATACTGACAAAGCCTTATGTTTCTCGGAATATGCTGTTTTCGCCTTGCTTTCTTGTATTTGTCTATATATTTTTCCATCTTAGTGCTTATTACAAATTCCTTACCTTTTAACTCTTGAAACTCATTTTCCCTAATCCACGGAGTGTTTGTACCATCAAAATATTCCGGTTTTTCTATTACAACAGCTTTTGAAAAATCAAGTCCGCACTTATTAGTTTGGTCAGTCCACAAAACATGTTCATGGTTTATGTTAGAACGGAGTGGGATAGCCCAAACAACTCCGTTTATCGTTACGCAAACCTGAACGTACGGTCTATTTTGTTTCTGTTCAATCTCTGAATATTGCGGAGCGCTAAAGTCTTGGTAGAAAGCAGAAGACAGATATACTAATTGTATGCCACTCACAACGTTCTCCTAAAAACATAAAAGCCCTTTATTCAAGGGCTTTTATCTTCGGTTGAGCTTTTTTTATTTTTAGTTAGTCGCGCTCTACGACTAAGTCTTTGGTTGAGCTTTTTTTATTTTTAGTTAGTCGCGCTCTACGACTAAATCTTCAATTAAAGTATACTGCCAAAGGGCAAAAAATGCAACATTTGTGACAGAAAATTTCAAACGTGTAAGAGGCCCCGCTTAACAATTATTTAACTGTCCAACATTCGTAAAACTTTAGCTCATTCCCTCAAGAACCAGAACCGCTATTATATTACCGCATTCTCGATAATATTGCAAATTTACGCTATGCCACTAACCGTCGAAAAGAGAGAAAAAGCAGACTGGTTTCAATCTTTTTTATAAAATGGGCACACAAAGCCATCAGCACGAAGGAGCAGTTCTTTCGCCCAAGGCGGAGTTTCGGCCATCAGCTTACAGACTGTCGTGAGCGAAGCTTCGCTTGCCACTTCTAAAACCACTTCATCGTGCACACTCATCACAATGAAAAAACCTTCGCTGGCCAGTCGCCGCATGGCATAACACAGGATGTCACGGCTGATCGCCTGGACGATGTTCTCCACAAGCTTGGGTCCATAGGTTTCAATGCGCTCCCAGCGTTTTGTAGTGCCTACCCCTTCATAAGTCACACACTCGGAGCCGAATCGGTTCTCCCCGATTCTCGGCTTCACATAGGAAAGTTGCCGACCAGACGGCAGGGTAATGAAAAACATGCCGCTTCTGCACGAAAAGCGGATACCGTGAGTACTTGTCGTGGTCCGGTCCTTGACTGCGGTCATGGCAGCTTGATCCACCTCCCACCAAAGCCGCACGATGCTCGGATTTGCCGTGCGCCATGCCGTCACCAGTGGCCGGAGTTCCTCCTCAGCGACGCCCATCTCGATCGCCCCCATGGCTTTCAGCGCGCCGACCGAACCGCCATAACCCAGCGCCAGCTCCGCAATTTTACCTTTTTGCCGGAGTGGACTCCCTTTGGTGATTTCTTCGATAGGAACGTGAAACATCTGGCTGGCGGAAGCTTCATAGATCTTGCCGTGGCTAGCAAACACCTCGTTACGCCACGTCTCGCCCGCCAGCCAGGCAATCACCCGCGCTTCAATCGCGCTATAGTCGGCGACGATAAATTGCTGGCCAGACCTCGGAACAAACGCCGTCCGGATGAGTTCGGATAGTACGGTGGGCACAGAATCATAGAGCATTTCCATCGCAGCACAATTGCCGGACTTCACTAGGCTACGCGCCTGCGCCAAGTCCGGCAGATGATTTTGCGGCAGGTTTTGCACTTGAATCAGCCGGCCTGCCCAGCGCCCGGTTCGGTTTGCACCATAAAACTGAAGCAGCCCTCTGGCTCTGCCGTCCTTGCAGACAGCGCTGTCCATCGCGGTGTATTTCTTCACGCTGGATTTGGCGAGCGATTGACGCAGTTCCAACACTTGCCTTAGCGGTTCAGGCGCCGATTTGATC
>JAHDPL010000032.1 GCA_018434355.1 Sporomusaceae bacterium
GGAGATTTCTTCGATAGCCAGGGCGTAGGCGACGAAGTCCATGCCGGCCCCGCCGTATTCTTCCGGATAAGGGATGCCCATCAGGCCGAGTTTGCCCATTTCGTTGTAAATATCGCGCGGGAAGATTTCTTTTTCATCGCGTTCGGCTGCGCCGGGGGCGATCCGTTTCTGGGTGAATTCCTGCACTGTTTTGCGCAAGCTTTCCTGGTCTTCGGTCAATACAAAATTCATTTTCCAATCAGCTCCCATTTTTGTGCTTTTTTTCACATGTCAGGGCGAACGGATTCTTTAATAATCCCGGACGCATGCGCCCGGAGTCTCCGCCCCGCCGATGCGGGTGCAGTGCTCCGGGCCGCATGGTCCGAAAAGGGGCTGTTACTTCTTCACAGGCGCTTCGGGCTCTTTGACGGCGTCAACCGGAATGTCCATGATTTTCTTGGCTTGCTCGAAATATTCTTCCCACTTGGTCAGTGCTTTGACGACCAGTTTGGCGCCGTCCGGCGAACCGCCGCCATGCATGCAGCCGGGGATGCCGCCGCCGACGGTCAGCCACTCGACCAGGCGGGCCAGTTTGGCGCGGCTTTCGCCGTCAGCACCGGCAGTGAGAGCCTTTTTGATGAATGCGCCGTAATCGGTCTGCATATCCATCCAGGAAGGCATGCAACCGGTCTCGGCGATGCCGCCGCTGATGTCCTGCGCCATGACTTTCGTCTGATACGGCAGTTTGGCGACTTGGGTCTTGTTGACATGGGCCAGCAGTGCATCGGGAACGAACAGACCGGATTTCATCGTCTTGCCGAGCATCATCGCGCCCAGACCGACACCGGCGGTAATTTCGTTGTTGATCGCCATTTCGTTCAGCGTGGCCTGGAACGGTTTCACCGACAGACCATTGGCGCGGGCCATGCCCATCGCGGCGCCGATCATGATGTCGCCCTGGCCGGCTACGCAGTGGCCGATGGCGGCGCGGTAGATCGCGGCGAAATTGCCGATATTGCGACCGCTGTATTTGAACTCGCCGCACATGAATACGCGCTCGTTCGGAATGAATACGTTGTCAAAATGGATGTACGCCTGGGTGATGTTGCCGGCGTGAGGCATGTCGTAGCCTTCTTCGGCGGCGCGGGTGTCGCTGATGCCGCGGCACTCGACGATGGTGATGCCTTTTTCATCGCGCGGTACGGCGAACGCTACCGCAAAGTCCTTGTCGACTTCGCCATAGCCGGTGCCGGGCATCGCGATGATGTAATGGCAGGCTGCCACGCCGCAGATCTGGATCTTGTAGCCGCTGACGATGATGCCGTCGGGCTTGACTTCTTTGACATGCAGGGTAACGTCGGGATTGGCCTGTTGGGAAGCTTTCTTGGAGCGATCGCCTTTGGCGTCGGTCAGTGCGCCGGCCAGAGCCAGGGCATTGTCCTCACAGAAGCGCATGAAGTTTTTGACCCGCTCATGATATTGGGTGCCAAACTCTTTGTCGCATTCAAACGATGCATCCCACAGGGTGTTCAGCGCGGTCCAGCCGGCGCAGGTTGCGCCTTGGCAGGTGCCGGTCTGGTGATACTGATCGCGTTTCATCTTGGCATTGCCGACCTGGGCCGCAGCATCGCCCATGAAGGTGTTCCAGCGGTGTGCGATTTCGCCGGTCAGGCTGGATTTCGCAGTATAAATCGGTGCTCTTTCCGGATCAAAGCTTGCATCATAGGAGCGTGCGACAGACTTGATATGCAGGGCTGTGTTCGGGTCGGTGGTGACGTCCTGGATCAATTTGCCGAACTTGTAGATATTGGGCCGCATTTTTTTGATACTCTCGATGTACTGTTTTCCGTTCATCAACATGGTGTTTATTTCCCCCTTTTATTTTTGTGTGGCCGCGCCACAAAGTCACGCTTTAGTTGTTACTTGCCGTTTTTGGCCAGGATTTCGGCCTTGATGCCCATCGGTTCATCGCGGAAGATGCGGGCATCCATCAATTTCAGGTCTTTGGCGACATGCGGCTTGAATTCCATCTGGGCCAGAATGTCCTTCTCGAGGTCCATTCCCGGCGCGATCTCAGTCAGAGTCAAGCCTTCCGGCCGCATTTCGAACACGGCGCGCTCGGTGACATAGAGAACCTTTTGGCCTTTTTCCCGTGCATATTCACCGGAGAATGTGACATGGCCGACTTTTGGCACCAGTTTTTTCGCTTTGCCTTCGCTGACGATTTTCAGTTTGCCGTCTTCAACCGCGACTTCCAGTCCCGAAGCGGTCAATGTGCCGCAGAAAACGACGCGTTTGGAATTTTGCGTGATGTTGACAAAGCCGCCTGGTCCGGCAATCCGCGGACCAAATTTCGACACGTTGACGTTGCCGATTTCATCGAGTTCCGCCATGCCCAGGCAGGCCAGGTCCAGGCCGCCGCCGTCATAGAAGTCGAACTGGCTGGGGTGATCGATGATCGCCAGCGGGTTGATCGCGCAACCGAACCGCAGGCCGCCGCAGGGAACACCGCCGATCAGGCCGGGCTCGACTGTCGCGGTCAGTTGGTCGATGATGCCTTCTTCCGCCGCCACTGCCGACACGCCTTCCGGCATGCCGATCCCCAGGTTGATGACCGCTTCGGGAATCAATTCCATCGCCGCCCGACGGCAGATGATCTTGCGATCGTCGAGTGCGATCGGTTTGATATCGGAAAGCGGCATCCGTACGTCGCCGGTCAATGAGCCGTCGTAGCCGCCCGGCGCCATGCCCATCGTCTGGGGATGGTTTTCCGGTTTGGCCACCACGATGGCATCTACCAATGTGCCAGGCACAACGACGTCGCGCGGATCGATCGTGCCGGTCTGGGTGATCCGTTCGACCTGTACGATGACCTTGCCGCCCGAGTTCTTCGCGGCCAGCGCCTGCACATAAAACTCCAGACGAATCGGTTCCTTTTCGATGCTGACATTGCCAAACTGGTCGGCGGTTGTGCCGCGAATGATCGCCACATCGACCGGGAACGCCTTGTACCAGAGATATTCTTTGCCTTCCAGCTCGATCAGTTTTACGACTTCGCCGGTCGAGCGCTTGTTCAGTCTGCCGCCGGTTTCCCGCGGGTCGGCGAAGGTTTTCAGGCCGACATGGGTGATAACGCCGGGTTTTTTGCCGCCGATGGCACGGTACAGATGCATCATGACGCCCTGGGGAATCGCGTAGGCTTCGCATTGCTCCGCGTTGATCATTTTGATCATATCCGGCTGCAAGTTGAAGTGACCGGCGATGATCTTGCTGATCAGACTTTCCTTGCACCAACGGTTCAGGCCCCAGTTCGATTTGCCGTCATTCTGGGAAGCGCCGTAAGTCAACGTCAGGTTGTTAGGAGCGCCGGTATTGAGAAAACTTTCTTCGACAGCTTTGGAAATTTCTTCGGGATGACCCATGCCGATAAAACCGCTAACGGCAACCGTCGCCCCCGGTTTGATGAGTTTTACCGCTTCTTCCGCAGTCATGACCTTGTTTTTCAACGAACTACACCTCCTGTTATTTTAGAAAACCCGACGACCCCTCTTGCCTTTGTTGTGAAAATCATCACGCACTTACGCATTTCACTTCGCTTAATTGTTTATTGCAATATCCATGCCAATCCCAATTTACCAGGCTTTATAACGATTTCCACCATAATGCGGAAAAGAGGTCGATGCTTTTTTGCATCGACCTCCTGCTCGTTTGTTCTTGTTTTCACTTCATTCAAACAAGGCTTTGTTTCGCCACTTTTAGCGTTTTTCTCCCTGTGATGCACCCGCGCACGACGCGATGCTTCAATGCATCACTCTCGCCATTCAATATCTTGATGTTTACGCGGCGGTGTCGGCGGGGTTTGATCCGGCCATCCAATCGGCGTGATGCCGATCAGTCCCCGCTCGGGGCAGCCCAGATATTCCAGCACGGCGTCTTCAACCCAGAGCGGACCGGTCATCCAGCACGCGCCCAGGCCTGCTTCATGCGCCAGCAGAAGAAAGTTTTGCATCGCTGCACTGGAGCCATATTCGCTGCCACGCTGGTACACGCGCTCTTCCGGCATCTTGGTCACAACGACCAGGACTGCCGGCGCTCCGCCAAAGTCTTTGAAATAGCCGCGCACCATCGTCCGCATTTTTTCATTGAACAGTTTTTGCATCCGCAGGTCCAGTTTTTCGATGCAGCCTTCGGCAATATTCGCCAAATCGGCTTTGGCCGCGCCAGTTAGGACATAGAATTTCCATGGTTGCTCATTCATTGCCGAGGGCGCCCACATCGCCCCATGGATCAGTTGCTCGATCAGTTCGCGGGGAACCGGGTCCGGCTTGAACCGACGAATCGTGCGGCGTTCCTTGATTGCCTGCAATAGTTCCAAATTGCTGCGCCTCCTCTTGCCCCGGAATTAATGCTCGTGAATATAGTATGGGGCGTCGTTGTCCTCCACCAGGGAAACCAGCCCCTCTTCCCCCACCACAAATGTATTTTCCAGACCGACCGCGCCATCGGGAAAGACAAACTTCGGTTCGACGGCAATCACCATGTTCGCCTGCAGCACTTGTTCGACCCTCGGGGCCAGTACCGGCAGTTCATCGATTTCGACGCCGACGCCATGCCCGATGAAGGGTACCCGCCGCGCCATGCCCATAAAATGCTCGCACAGTCCGTTGGTGCGAACCAGTTGACGGGCCGCCGTCCACAGCTCACTGCAGATTGCGCCGGCGCGGGCCTGCTGCTTCAAGAGCTCCTGAATCGCCACGGCGGTCTCGTAGGCATGTTCCATGTGGCTCGGCAAATTGCCGATACAATAGGTCCTTGTCATGTCGGCTTGATAGCCGGTGGACCAGCCGGAAAAATCGACGATCACCGGTTCGTTTTTGCCGATCAGCCGCTGGGTTGATGCGTGGGGAAATGCCGGAACCAAGCCGCGCCCGCCGAGCGGGCCGCTGCTGTAACTGGGAATCGCCGCGTCCGGTCCGGACAAAACCAGCGCATAGGTGAGTTCCTGATTGAAGCCTCGCGCACGCAAATAGCCGGGATGACCCAGCTGCCGGGCAAACCGTTCGATCTGCCCGGCCAGTTCCAGTTCACTCATCTGCTGATACAATACCTGAGGCACAAAGTCAAAGATCTGTTGGCCCATCTGGCAGGCACGACCGATTTGCTCGATCTCCCAGGCCGACTTGACCATCCGCAGTCTGCGGATAGCGCCGGAAATATCGACGATACGAGCTGCCGGAAACAGTCCGGCCAGTCGGGAGTGCGCGGCAGCCGGCAACACGTCGGACTCCAGCCCCAGCACTGTCGGCAGTGCATAACCCTGCTCCTGCAGCAACGTCGGCAAGTTTTCCTGTCGGTTCAGATTCTCGATCCGGGATAGCAGCGTTTCCTCCCTTATGCGTTCCGCGCCAGGCAACGTCACTAATAACGGGGTTCCCGCAGCCGGCACATAAAGGATCGCTCGATTCACTGCGCCGCTATAATAGAACAGATCGGCATGTTGCACAACCAGCGCCGCATCAATCCCTTCCTTGTCGAGGGCCTGTTGAAGCGCGGCCAACCGGGCGTTCAATTCGCTTTGGGGTACCACCGTAAATACACCTGCCTGTTGTTATCATTACCCTGTCGCAGCAAACTATTGCAGCAGCGCCGCCACCTTGTCCTGCGGCATAATCCATTGTCCGAACGGCTCCGCCAGCACCTTCGCCGGATTGTCCTGCAAGGCGGCGACTTTTTCCGCCCCGATCAGGTCCAGATATTGCTGGTGATTTTCCCAGGAATAGACGTACTTGTCCAGATAGTTTCGCAAGGCTTCGCCGCGCGAGTTCTTGATGAACATGCTGATATGTTCGAGGTCTTCCCCATACACGCCGGGCGAGTTGCAAGGCCAGGCGCCCATGTACCAGGGCACGACCGCATCGACGCCGACGCCGGGAATCGCGACCAGGTTGGGGAAGCGGCGGCACATCTCGGTATCGACGATCTGGTCGGCGATCAGCACGATTTTCTTGCCGGCTCTTGCCAGCCAATAATCGTAGTACATCGAGCCGAGAATGAGCCCATTGCCGTGCGTGTCGGCAAACGGCACATGCACGATGGAAAGGTCCGGCGAAATCGCCTGCAACAAAGCCACCTTGCGGCCACTGCCAAAGGGGTCTTCGGTCACGACATTTTTCGGATACGCCATTTTGCCATCCCATAGCCCTTGCTTCTTCAAATCGCCCCAGATTCCGGAGCCGCAGGGAATGAACGGCAGGTTGAGCGCACCGGCCATCAGCCGCGAATTCAGCGTCAGGTTCGATTCGTCTTCCCATTTGATCTTGCGAGGAATCCCCTTTTCCAGTGCATCGCGGGTAATCACGCTCAGTCCTGCCCGCTCATGGCTGGAGAACGTCGAAATCACCGAGTCGATGATTCCTTCGGCTACCAACATGCTGCCACCGAAGCCGATTCCCGGTTCCACCCAGTACAGGTCGCGGACTTTGACGCCGCCTTTTTTGTTTTGGCGCAAAATCTCCTTGATGAATATATTGGCCTGGCGCGCCAGCGGGAATCCGCCGGCCGCAATCGACATCCGGTCCTTGACAAACGTTTGGACGGCAACGTCCAGTCGCATCAATTTGTTTTTCATTTATACCGCCTCCCTTCTTGCACGCCGCTTAAGCAAACAGCTTTTTCCAGCCGGTAAAGTCGCCGGTGACATCCAGTTGTTCGCGCAATATCTTGATTTCTTCCGCCGTCGGAGGCTCCACGATCTTGAAGCCGGCGGCGATCCGGATTGGAAAACCGGTGCGCTCTTTGACCTCTTCCAGCGTGGTAAAGGGATAAATCGCGGCAATTTCCAGCTCGCGGGTGACAGGGTTCGGCGTCAGCACGGCCAGGTCGGTGCAGATGGCCAGCGGTCCGCCGCCGGACAGCCCCCATTTGTCCCAACGGGAAGTCCCGCCGTCGCAGAAGCCGGGGCTTGTCTGATAATCGAGTTTGTCAACGATCCGGTCTTCCCGGTGGTTCATGATGACAACAAAATTCTGCGAGCCCACCGCCAGGTCGTGACCGCCGCCGCTGCCCGATACGCGGGCCGCCGGACGGGTATAGTCATCGCCGTACAGGGTGGTGTTGAGATTGCCGTACCGATCGCACTGGGCAGCGCCGAGATAGGTCAGGTGCACGCGTCCGGTCTGGACCAGCCAGCCCAGCGTGCTGAGCACATCGGTCTGGCATTCGGCATTGACCTGGATGACGGTGTCGTCAATCCCCCAGGGGATGCGTCCAACCGCCACCGAACCTATCGAGCCGCCCTCGTAGATGATCGAGACATCCGGCGCAAAGGTTTTTTGCGCCAGCTGGGCGGGCAACAGGCTCAGCCCGACGCCGCAGAATACATTGGCGCCGTCTTTGCAGTACTTGTAAGCAACCGAACAGGCAAATTCCATCGGAGTATACAGTTTGAGCAGGTCTTTACGGTTTGTCGCCGAGTCCATTACTCGCCCCTCGCTTTCTGTTTGATTTTCTTATTTGAGCAGTGGCAAAATCAGTTTGAATTCGGCGGAATCGGCCCGTTCCACCCATTCGTAGATCGTCAGTTCCGTCGCGGTGATCACGCCGCCGGCCTGCCGGATCCGGTCCAGGCCAATCCCCCGGTTTGCCGTTGTTCTCGAACCGATCGCATCGGCGACCACATGCACGTCATAGCCGCGGCGCAAAGCCTCCAGCGCCGTCTGACAGACGCAGATGTGCGTTTCGATCCCGATCAGCACCAATGTTTTGGCGTCAAGTTTGGCCAGCGCCTCGGCAAATCCCGGCGCGCCAAAGCAATTGAAGGTGGTCTTTTCCAGATAGGAGAACTCCGGCAACAGGCTGGTAATCGCCGAATGCGTCGGTCCCAACCCCTTTGTATACTGTTGGGTGAACAGCATCGGCACCGCCAGCGCCTTGGCCGCTGTCACCATTTTCACCGAGCGATCCAATACCGACGTAAAATCATGGATCGCCGGCAGCAATTTCTCCTGGATATCCACGACCACCAACACGCAGCCTTCTTTCTTCAATGGCCCAAAGTTCGGCAATCTAAACTCCCCCTTTATAAAACGGCCCCTGTATGGTTTGGCATACAGGGGCCATAGTTTGTTACGCGGACCGATTATTTCCCGGGAAATGCCGGCTTGCGCTTCTCAACGAAAGCGGTCATTCCTTCCTTCTTGTCTTCGGTCGCGCAGGTAACGCCAAACAGGGAAGCTTCCAGTACCGAACCGGTTTCCATGTCGGTGTTCATGCCTGTGTTGATCGCTACTTTAGCCATTTGCACCGCAAACTGGCCGCGCTGCATAATCCGTCCGGCCATCGCCTTGGCGGTCGGCAGCAATTCTTCCGGTGTGGTGACTTTGTTGACCAGACCGATGCGCAGGGCTTCCTGGGCGTCGATCATATCGCCGGTATAGGTCAATTCCTTGGCGACGCCTTTGCCGACTAGACGGGGCAAACGCTGGGTGCCGCAGAAACCGGGGATGATCCCCAGTGTGACTTCCGGTTGGCCAAACTTGGCTTTGTCGGAAGCGATGCGGATATCGCAGGACATCGCCAGTTCGCAGCCGCCGCCGAGCGCAAATCCGTTGATTGCGGCAATGACGGGTTGCGGCAGGTTCTCGATCATGTTGAACACGGTTTGACCGAGACGGCCCCAGGCCTGTCCTTCGGCTGCCGTCATCGGCAGCATTTCCTTGATGTCTGCGCCGGCCACGAACGACTTTTCGGCGCCGGTCAGAATGACGACCTTGATCGCGGGATCTTCTTTGATGGCGGTCAGCAGCTCGCACAGCTCATCCATGGTTTCCTTGTTCAGGGCGTTGAGCGCCGCCGGCCGGTTCATCGTCAGGATGCCCAGACCGTCCTGGTTTTCAAACAGCAGGTTTTTGAATTGTTTCATCGTAGTTTCCCGTCCTTTCGCCTCTATTTCGAGTAATCGTAGAAGCCGCGACCGGTTTTACGGCCAAGCCAGCCGGCTTCGACATACTTGCGAAGCAGCGGGCAGGGACGGTATTTGGGATCTCCGAAGCCCTCATAAAGAACTTCCATGACATACAGCATGGTGTCGAGACCGATCATGTCGGACAGCGCCAAGGGTCCCATCGGGTGGCCGAAACCGCTCTTGGCGACGGCGTCGATCTCTTCGGCGGTGGCAATCCCTTCGAACAGGGTCTGCATCGCCTCGTTCATCATCGGGCACATAATCCGGTTGCCGACGAAGCCGGGGAAGTCTTTGACCATGACCGGGCTTTTGCCGAGTTTCTTGGCCAGGTCATACACGGTCTGCGCCGTTTCGGGAGCGGTCGCCAGGCTGCTGACGACTTCGACCAGCGCCATCAGCGGGGCCGGATTGAAGAAGTGCATGCCGCAGACTTTGGTCGGCCGTTTGGTCATCGCGCCGATTGCCGTAACCGGCAGCGAGGAGGTGTTGGAAGCCAGAATCGTATGCTCCGGACAAAGCGCGTCAATTTTCGAGAAGATGTCTTTTTTGACCTTCATGTTTTCGACGACCGCCTCGACCACCAGGTCGACTTTGCAGGCAGCGGCATCCAGCTCGACCACGCCGCAGAGGTTCTTGTACATAGCCTCTTTGGCTTCTGCCGTCAGTTTGCCTTTTTCCACCATTTTGCCGAGGTTTTTCTCAATGTTGGCCATGCCTTTGTCGACAAACTTTTGGTCGATGTCCTGCATGACGACTTCCAAGCCGCCCTGCAGCATGACCTGGGCAATGCCGTTGCCCATCTGACCTGCGCCGATTACCAGTACTCTTTTGATCTCCATTTGTCTACCGCCTCCATTAATGTGATATTTGTCTCTACTAATAGATTTTGCGCCAATGTGGCTTTTTCCTGCCACCTCATCGCCCGCCTACGCTTTTCTTTCCATTTCGCGCAGGAACGTCTCCAAGGTTTCGACATTCTCGACATTAAGGCAGCGTACATCGATTCCCCTGTGTTGCGCCGTTGTTTTGTTGAATGTCGTCAGCAGATGCTTGGGTCCGATCTCGATAAACGTATCGACGCCGTCGTCCAGCATGGTGTTGACGGAGTCCTCCCACATCACGGCCTTGTAGACATGCTCGTTGAGCAGTTGGCGGATGTCGTCGGTTTCGCTGAAATATTTTGCCGTTACGTTGCTGACGACCTTCTTGGTCGGCTTGCCCATTTTCACCGTACCGATCAGGTCATACAGTTGTTGTCCGGCGCCTTTCAGCAGACTGGTATGGAACGGTCCGCTGACCTTGAGAAAAGTCGTTTGTTCCGCACCGCGTTCCATCGCCAGGGCGGCCGCTTTTTCCACAGCGGCCGCGTAACCGGCGACGATGATCTGGCGAGGGCAGTTGAAGTTGGAGCATTCAATCAGCCCGAGGTCTTTCGAATCTTCAACAATCTGCTGAACCGTTTCCCGGTCCAGGCCGGTAATCCAGCACATTTTTCCCAATCCCTGGGGAACCGCGTTTTGCATGAATATGCCGCGTTGTTTCACCAGTTTTACGGTATCTTCGAACTGGAAAACACCTGCATAGACCAACGCCGCGTATTCACCCAGACTGAACCCGGCCGTCACGTTGGCGGAAAATCCATACTTCTCGACGACTTTCAGAATTGCCAGTGCGGTGGTATGGATGGTCGGTTGGGAATTTTCCGTTTTGACCAGTTCGGATTCGGGTCCTTCTTTGCAGAGACGGCGGATATCGATGCCCATGACTTCGTTGGCGCGATCAAACACCGCCGACGCCTCGGGATAACGATCGGCCAGCTCCATTCCCATGCCGACATAGTGGGTTCCCTGTCCAGGAAATACAAACGCGATTTTGCTCATACGATCACCCGTTACCGCAGAATCGAACCGGAAATGACCAGTTTCTGCACTTCATTGGTTCCTTCGTAGATCTGGGTGATCTTGGCGTCGCGCATCATCCTCTCTACCGGGTGGTCGCGCAGGAATCCATGACCGCCGAGGATCTGTACGGCTTCGGTCGTGACTTCCATCGCGGTGTCGGTGGCAAACATCTTGGCCATCGCCGCTTCCTTGGAATACGGCAGTTTGTTGTCCTTCAGATAGGCAGCGTGCAGGGTCAGCCACTTGGCCGCTTCGATCTTGGTCGCCATTTCGGCCAGTTTGAACGCGATGACCTGTTGGTTGCAGATCGGTTGGTTAAATTGAACACGCTCTTTGGAATATTTCAGCGCGTACTCGTATGCGCCCATGGCGATGCCGACGCCTTGCGCTGCGATGCCGATCCGGCCGCCGTCCAGCGTGGTCATGGCAATCTTGAAGCCTTCGCCGACTTTGCCAAGCAGATTCTCTTTGGGAATTCGGCAGTTTTCAAAGAACAGGTTGCGCTGCACAGTGGCGCGAATGCCCATTTTTTCTTCCTGTTTGGTGAACGTGAAACCAGGTGTGTCTTTCTCGACGATAAATGCGCTGATGCCTTTGACGCCTTTGCTCTTGTCGGTCATCGCAAACACGACATAGACTTCGGCCAGTCCGGCGTTGGTGCAGAAGCATTTTTCACCGTTCAGGACATAAAAGTCGCCATCTTCGACGGCTGTTGTCAGTTGTGCGCCGGAGTCGCTGCCTGCGCCGGGCTCGGTCAGGCCGAACGCGCCGACCAGTTTGCCCTGGAACAAAGGTACCGAGTATTTTCTACGCTGCTCTTCGGTGCCATAAGCGAAAATCGGCCAGCCATTGAGCGAAATGGCGACAGAGTAAGCGCAACCGGTCGAGGCGCAAGCTTTGTTGATCTCGATGCTGGCCAGCGCATAGGAAATCTGGTCGGCGCCGGCGCCGCCGTACTCCGTCGGATACGGCAGACCCATCAGGCCGAGCGGGGCGAATTTTTCCTTGAACATCTTGTAGATCGGCTCGAAGCTTTCGCCTTTGTCCCATTCCTTGGCATTGGGTGCGACTTCTTTGGCCACAAGGTCCTTGGCAAGTTGCTGGATGCGCAATTGGTCTTCTGTCAGTTGGAAATTCACGATTTGTTTCCCCCTCTTCTCTTTTTCTCTCTTTTTACTTATCAAACCGCCGCCGGAGCGGCGCTGCTAAGTCGACCAACCCGGCGGCAGTTTAAGTCAGCAACGACGTTTTCAGCAACTTAGCAAAGATCTTTTGCTACGACTTATTTTGCTTCGTCCGGATTTTCTTTGATGCTGTTGCCAATCAAAAGTACCAACAGAACGCCGATCCCGAGGCCCCAGGCCGCAGATTTGGCGGCGAGGAAAATCGCCATTGTGCCGGCGATGCCGCGTTCCTGATTGGTCCGGCACATGTTCATCGCGATATAGAAGCAGGCGTAGCCTTGCACCAGCAGGGTCAGCGACAGCGCCGCCGGCAATACCGGGCGCACCAGGCTGATGATCGGCAGGAACAGACTGGCGACGAACATCGCGATGATGAAACTGCCGCAACCGCCATAGATGCTGTCCATGGCCGCCCGTCCGTGCTTATAACGCTCGGCGATCGCGATCGTGCCGCCGGCCCACAGCGGACCGCACAGCGGACCGTAAGGAGCAAACAGGCCCATGATCAGGTTACGGAAACCGGAGATCAGGTTGGAACGGGTCGGATTGAACTCGATCACTTCGTCCTGACGGACGACGTCGGCTTCCTTGGTCACGACTTCAGCCAGCACAAAGTCGCCGAAAGCGATGATATAGGCTGCGAATACCAACGGCAGTGCGTCGATCCAGTATTTCGCCGCCGGGAAACCAACGCCGAACACGGTATAATCCAGCATTTTTCCTGCCAACGAAAAATCAATCATTCCCATCTGGATTTTCGGGAAAGGAATTTCACCGATCAGCGGACCGACGATGGCCGCAACAATCAGGCCAGGCAGCATGCCGTATTTGGACAGCAATTGCAAAAACCCGCTATTTTGCTTTTTCTGGGCGAAGTTCCAGGAAAACAGCACTAGCCAGCAGATAAAGGCGCCGACCATAATCGTGACTTCCTGTCCGGTCATGCGTCCTTTGGGCATGATAACGCCCCATACCGCGGCAACACCGGCGCCGAGGATGATTCCGGCCCGCATCGACATCGGCACATAAGCGATCAATTTTTTGCCCAGCCCGGTAATTCCGAGGAACATGAATAAAATCGCCATCGAAAGTTGCAGGGCAATAATTGCGTGAATCCGGTCGGGGCCGGCGGCATAACCTTTGCCCCAGGCCAATACCAGCGGAATCGCCGGCGTAATCCAGCCCGGGAAGACCGGATCGCCAAATGTCGGATGCAATAAATACAGAAGGCCATTCAGCGCCACCATGACCAAGGCTACCTCGAAGGGAACTCCCAGCAGTTCCTGGTGAATTGGAATCGAACCCAGGGCAACCGCCACCAGGATCGCGCCTTGGATGGCTTCCGGCCATTCCCACTTGTAATGGATGAACGGCAGGCGCAGCTTGAATATCCCCAGTGGAATATACGGTTGTTCGGTGCCATATTCTCTGTTGATCGCCATTATTTTACCCCCCTATTATTTTTGAGCCTTCCCCTGTTTGCAAACCTAATCAACAGTTAACGTTTTCGCGCACTCCTCCTCTGTCGGCAAATGCAATAACGCGTGAATTAATACTCCGCACCTTATCCTTCGCAACTTTCGTGCCAACCATTCACCAACGTCGGTAAATCAAGCAACTAGCGATTTTGCCATTTTAAAATTGACAGAAAAAATTTAAAAGGACGATGCATTGCAGCATCGTCCTTTCGGTGAAAAAAGCTCGAGTTCCTTATTTTATCGGCATTTTCGGCAAATGATGCCGTCTACCGATCGTCGATGCAACTACGCATCGTAGCGGGTAATCTGGTACTGTTTCATTTTTCGCACGATCGTCGACTGGTTCACTTCCAGCACACGGGCCACCTTGCGTGTGGAACCGTGCTCGCCGAAAGCCCGTTCCAGCAGTAGCGCTTCCAATTCTTCCACCGCCTGCTTGTAAGGCACGACCCGGTTCAGCACGACAGCTTCCGAGCCGTCGACCACCGTCTCGATTTTCCCCTGCATCGTTTCCGGCAGATGGCAGGGATCGATATACGGCTCGTTGACCAGCACGACCAGCCGCTCGACCAGGTTTTCCATCTCGCGCACATTGCCGGGCCAGTCATAATTGACCAACCGTTCGACCGCAGCTGTCGAAAACCGTTTTTGCATGCTGTACTTTTGATTGACCTTGCGCAGCATTTCATGCAACAACGGCGGGATATCCTCACGACGTTGCCGCAGCGGCGGAATCTGAATGCCAAATACATTGAGCCGATAATATAGATCGTCGCGGAATACGCCGGCTTTGACCAGCGTCGGCAAATCCTTGTTGGTGGCGGCAATAACCCGGACATCGACCGAGATCGGCTTGACGCCGCCGACCCTGGTAAGCGTCTTTTCCTGCAACACCCGCAGCAACTTAACCTGCAAGCCGAGCGGCAACTCGCCGATTTCATCGAGGAACAGCGTCCCGCCTGAAGCCAGTTCGAACATGCCGGGCTTGCCGTCCTTTTTCGCGCCGGTGAATGCTCCGCCGGCATATCCGAACAACTCCGACTCCAGCAGATTTTCCGGAATCGCACCGCAGTTCAGCTTGATAAACGGCTGGTTTTTGCGCCGGCTGAGCGAATGGATCTTATTGGTGATCACTTCCTTGCCAACGCCGGATTCGCCCATGATCAGCAGCGTCGAATCCACGGTCGCAATCCGCGCCGCCATTTCAACCACCCGTTGCATTGCCGGGCTCTTGGCCACCAGGTCATCCATCTTTAACTGCTGCAGGCGAATCTGTTCCAGTTCGGATACATAGCGTTGATTCAGCTCTACCGTAGCTTCCAGCTGTCGCTGCAACTGCTCGAGGTCGGTCATGTCGCGCACATTGACGACAATTTGGAGCAATTCGCCATTGTCATCGAACATCGGCGTGCCGGTGGCCATGACCTGGTTGCCTTTGCGCGGGCCTTCCAAAATATTGACCAGCAGAGTGACTGTTTTCCGTTGCTCCAGCGCCGCCACCGCCGCCGATTTGTCGTACCATTTGCTGTCAACCAGTTCGTGGGCCGTTTTGCCGAGGATCTCAGCCCGCGGAAAGCCGCAGATTTTTTCCCAGGCCGAATTCACGCGAGTTACCCGCCCTTTGTTGTCGGCAATGTAGAACCCGTCATAGGAGTTTTCAAAAATTGCATCCAGTTCCTTGACCACCGAATTTGAGGTCTGCAACTGCGAACAAACAAAATCGTACTCGGATAGATCGAGGAAAACACTCATCGCGCCGACGCACTCGCCTTCATAAACCAGCGGCGTCCGGTTGGACAAAATGCTTACCCCGTTGATTTGAGTCCGCACACCTGTCATCGGCGTCATCTGGTTCAGCGCATCCAGCATCCCCATATTCGGGTCCAGTTCGCCAATATGCCGACCGATGACCTCCTGCCGCTTTCGACCGAGAATCCGCTCTGCCGCCGGATTGAAAATCACGATCTTGCCAGCATTGTCAATCGCCAGAATTCCATTGTGCGACGCTTCGAGAATCTTGCGTTCCATCTCGGCGATCTGACGGAAATAGCGGCTGGTTTTCCGACCGATCAACTTAGCCCGCATGAAGCCGATCAGCTTGTCCGCCTCGTCGACAAAGGGCACTACATCATTGTAGATCGAAAGATCGATCCTGTCATGCCGCGTTGTCAGTCGCTGGGCCTTCAGTTGTGTCAGGTTGTCCGCGATGTCGCCTTTGGCCCGCAACTCTTCCGCCGCGAACAACAAGGTCCGCACGCAGATCATGCCTCGATATGCCCCGGTTTCATCCTGCACCGGCAACGAAAAATATGGAACCCGACCAAAAATGGCGATGGCTTCGTCCACCGAATGGCTACAGAGCAATACCGGTTCCCGGACCAGATCGTCTTCGCTAAGAAACACGCTGCACCTCCTGGCGAGCTTTCCTTGCTCATGTAAAATCAACTTTATTTCGCGACGAATTATTATTCTAAATTAATCGACTTTTCCGACAGTCCACCTTTATTTTTACATAAAACAAGCGCCCCGTCCACCCCTGTAATTAAAAAAAGCATCAGTCAGACGGGTTCTGTCCGTCCGACTGATGCAAAATTACATCACTTCATTTGGAGTCTTTCTTGGTCAGGAACGTCGGAAGTAAGCTACCGCGCATAACAGAAACAATACGCTGCCGGCTAAAAAAAGGACATTGTTTTCGAACAGATTGCCGGTCGCCATCAATACAGCTGCAGCCACCAATCCAAGCAACGGGATCATCCGCTCACGTTCCCTTCATTTTTTGTAATTGCCGGAGTCCCTAGTCCAGCGTGTGGATGACCATGCCATCGCGCAGTTTCGGCTCGAACCAGGTCGATTTGGGCGGCATGATTTCATTGGCGTCCGCCACCAGCATCAACTCTTCAATCGAGGTCGGATACAGCGCAAAAGCGACGACAGCCCGTCCGGAATCGACCAATCGGCGCAGTTCGGCCATACCGCGAATGCCGCCGACAAAACCGATCCGCTTGTCGGTGCGCGGATCCTGGACACCCAGCAGCGGCGCCAGCAGATTGTTCTGCAAAATGTTCACATCCAGCCGACTGAGTGCATCGGTATGATCAAAGGTTCCCGGTTTGGAGGTCAGTTGGTACCAAGTGCCATCGAGATACATGCCGAATCGGTGCACCCGTTCCGGCTTGCCGGTTTCTTGGCCGCGGCCGCGCACCGGCTCGACGATGAATTTTTGCCCGAGTTTTTCCAAAAACGCTTGTTGCGTCGTCGCGCCCCAATCGTAGACAACCCGGTTGTAGTCGAGAATACGCACCTCATCATGCGGAAACAGCACCGTCAGAAAGCGACCTGCATTGGGTCCGCTGCTGATCCGGCTGACACGGGCGGCCGCAGCGGCCCGATGGTGTCCGTCGGCGATATACAAACGCCCGACAGTTTCAAATGCGGCTTCGATTGCGCCTATGACCGCCGGGTCCGCAACTACCCACAGGCTGTGCCGGATGCCGTCTTCGGCGATGAAGTCGTAGGTCGGCGGTGTGGCCGTCACTGCCGCAACCTGGTCGGCGATGTCTTCATTGCGCCGGTACACCAGAAATACCGGGCCGGTTTGCGCGCCACTGCCGAGGATATGGTCTACCCGGTCCTGTTCCTTGTCCGGACGGGTCAGTTCATGCTTGCGGACTATGCCGGCTTCATATTCTTCAACCGAACAAACCGCGGCAACGCCGGTCTGGACGTTTTCCCCCATCTGCTGTTGATACACATAGTAGCAGGCTGCCTCGTCGCGCATCAGCAAACCGCTTTGCACATATTCGGCCATTTTTTTGCCGGCCTGCTCATATACGATGGCCGCGTGGGAGTCCGTGTCCTCCGGCAGGTCTACTTCCGAGCGGGTCACCCGCAAAAAGCTCTGTGGTTTTTGCGCGACCATCTCACGGGCTTCCGCCGTATCCATCACATCATAAGGCAGGGAGGCAAACTCCGCCGCAACTGCAGCCTGCGGCCGCAGCGCCCGAAAAGGTTTAACCGTCGCCATGTCATTGCCTCCTCCAAAATTTAGTCACTTCAGTTATTATACCTGCAACGATTCAAAGTTGACCAGCGTTGCGCCAAGAATTCCATCGACCGCTTTCAGTTGTTCGAGCACCGGCGCGGGAATCGGCGACTGCACGCTGAGCACCATCATCTGGTTGCCGGCTTTTTCCGAACGACCCACTTGCATGCTGGCGATGTTGATCGACTGCGAACCGAGAATCGTGCCGACTTTGCCGATGATGCCGGGGCGGTCGATATGCGGTCCGATCATCAGCCAGCCCTGCGGCACAAAGTCGACCCGGTAGTCGTTGATCATCACGATGCGGCCTTCTCTACCGAACAGCGTCCCTTTGACGCAGCAATAATCCTTGTCGGTCGTGACACGCACCTGGATCAGGTTGGCAAAATTCTCGGTGTCCTTGTTTTTGACTTCCTTGATCTTGATGCCGCGCTCTTTGGCCATGCCCGGCGCGTTGACGTAGTTGATCGATTCCTGCAGGATCGGGCTGAGCGCCCCTTTGATCACGGCCACGGTCAGCAGCTTGGTGTCGACTTCGCTGATGTTGCCGGCGTATTCCACGCTGATCGACTCGATCCGGCCGGGGGCCAGCGTCGCCGCCAGGCAGCCCATGTGTTCGGCCAGGTTGAAATAAGGCCGGATGACTTCCAGCACATGCGGCGGGATAGGCGCCATATTCACAGCCGTCGTGACCGGTTCACCGCGCAGAGCAGCCAGCACGCCATGCGCCACATCGACCGCGACCCCGACCTGGGCTTCCGCCGTCGAGGCGCCGAGATGCGGCGTGGAAATGACTTTCGGGTTCTTCAGGAGTGGATTGGCCGGATCGACCGGTTCTTTTTCAAATACGTCAATCGCAGCGCCGGCAACGATGCCGGCTTCGATCGCCTCATTCAGGTCGGCTTCGTCAATTACTCCGCCGCGGGCGACGTTGATGATGCGGACGCCTTTTTTCATCTTGGCGAAGGCTGCTTTGTTGATCAGTTTTTTCGTATCGGCTGTCAGCGGCAAATGCAGCGTGATGAAGTCGGCGGTGGCAAAAATCTCGTCCAGTTCGGCCAGTTGCACGCCGAGGGCTTCTGCCCGATCGGCCCGGATGAACGGGTCGTAGGCCAGAATGTTCATTTCCATGGCCAGGGCGCGTTTGGCGACCCCGCTGCCGATCCGGCCCATGCCGAGAATGCCGAGGGTTTTGCCGCGCACTTCCACGCCGGTGAATTTGGGCCGTTCCCACAGCCCGCCTTGCATCGAGCAGTAAGCCTGCGGCACATTGCGGGCCATCGCCAGCATCATCGCCATGGTGTGTTCGGTCGCGGCGATGGTGTTGCCTTCCGGCGCGTTCAGTACGATGATTCCTTTTTGTGTGGCTGCCTCGACATCGATATTGTCGACGCCGACACCGGCCCGACCGATGACTTTCAGGTTCTTGGCAGCGGCGATGACTTCTTTGGTCACTTTGGTTTCGCTGCGCACGACCAGCGCGTCATAGTCGGGAATCGTGGCGATCAGTTGCTCCGGCGTCATTTTTTGGATGCTGTCCACCGGGAATTCTTTGGCAAGTATATCGACGCCGGCTTGCGCCACCGGGTCGCTGACAAGTATTTTCGGCATGTTGTTTATCCCTCCAAGATTTTTTGATTTAGTGTTCTGTTCTTTTTGCTTGTTTGCAGGATTTGTTGGAATCGCTCCGACGCTGGCGCTTAACCTCCGCTATTTCCAACAAACCTGTTCCAAGCAACCTTTAACTCTTTATCCGTTCTCTTTTTGAAACTTCAGCATCAGATCGCGCAGCGCCTGGCAGGATTCCAGCGGCACCGCATTGTAGGCCGAGGCGCGGCAACCACCGACGGAGCGGTGCCCGGCCAGACCGACAAATCCGGCCTGTTTGGCTTCGGCAAGGAATTTCTTTTCCAGTTCTTCCGTCGCCAGGGTGAAAGTGATATTCATCCGCGAGCGGGCCGCCGGAACGGCATGCCCTTTGTAAAAGCCGTTGCTGGCATCGATCGCGTCGTAGACGAGCGCCGCTTTTGCTTCATTCCGCGCGGTAATCGCCGCCAGTCCGCCCTGCTGCTTGACCCAGTCCAGCACCAGTCCCATCAGGTAAATTCCGAACGTCGGCGGTGTATTGTAAAGGGAGTTTTCCTTGGCGAACGTGCCGTACTTTAGCATGGTCGGCAGCTGGGGATTGGCGGTGGCCAGGAAAGATTTTTTAATGATGACCAGCGTGACTCCGGCCGGGCCGAGATTTTTCTGTGCGCCGGCGTAAATCATGCTGAACTTGCTGACGTCGACCGGTCGCGACAGGATGTCGCTCGACATATCGGCAATGAGCGGCACATCGCCGGTGTCCGGGAATTCACGCCACTGCGTGCCGAATATCGTGTTGTTCGAGGTCAGGTGCAGATAGGCGGTGTCCGGTTGCAGCTGCAGTTCCGCCAAGGCCGGAATGCTGCTGAATTTGCCGGCTTTCGCGCTGGCCGCTTCATAAGTCTCGCCCAGCTTCTTCGCTTCATCCAGCGCCTTCTCGGACCAGGCGCCGGTTGTCACATAAGCGGCCTTTTTGCCGGCCGGCAGGAAGTTCAGCGGAATCATCGCGAATTGGAGGCTGGCGCCGCCCTGCAGGAACAGTACGTCATAGTCCTCGGGAATCGCCATCAGTTCGCGCAGCAGGACGATGGTCTGGTTGTGCACCGCCTCATACTCTTTGCCGCGATGGCTCATCTCCATGATGGACATGCCCGCGCCCCCGAAGTCGAGCAGCTCGCTCTGCGCCTTTTGCAACACGGACAGCGGCAGCGCCGACGGTCCTGCGTTGAAGTTGTGGGCCCGGTTTGTACTTGTTGACACACGAATCACTCCTGTTTGTAAAATCTTGCTTCGAAAAAATAAAACCTCTCGTCCCTGTTATAGGGACGAGAGGAAAAGTTACTCCCGCGGTGCCACCCAAGTTGCCGGAAATTCCGGCCTACTCTGTCCGCTGTATCGGGCGGTCCCCGTCATGATTCTTCACCAGCCGCTCCCGGGTGGACCTGTCTGTGCGGATTGCCGTCTCACACCAACCGACGGCTCTCTGAAATCCTGTCACCAGCAGTATCCCGCTCATCGCGTTCCTCTGTTGTTAAATTTATAACTGATTATACTGTATACGTTTTGATAACGCAAGTATTTTTTTAGCACGGTTGTCTTTTACCAAGACACACGTTGTGGCCAAGCCCTTTTTACAACAGTTGGATGCGTAGCCGCTCATGCGCATAGACTTCCATCACCCAGGCGTCATAGTCATCATCCTTGATCGTAACAATCCCGTACATTTGCCGCATCGGCAGATAAATCTGGATGAAGTCGGTCGACGCCACCGGGATGATATGCTGCAGCCCCTGTTTCTGGTTCATGATGACGATTTTTCCCGACCGGACAACTTGCAGATAGGTTTCAAACCAGATGTGTTCGGCCCGTTTTATGACATAAGTGGTTTCAGCGTCTGCACTCAGGTCGAAGCTGCGGCTTTCCGACAGGTAGAATGACCGGGTGGTCTTGAACGCCTTGTAAACCAGCGGCATCCCGTAGCCGGCATGCTGTCGGAGAGCATTGATGTTGGCGAAAAAATAATAGCTGCCGCTCTTCAAGTTTTTGAACACGGCTTTGCCTGTTTCATCGGTTGTCGCCTTGCCGTTTTCCCTGCCGGTAAAATCGGCTATCATCGCATGCAGCGTAACGCCGCGAATTGGCGCGCCGTCCTCATCCTGCAACGTGACGGTCAATGTTGGCGGCGCGACTTTTGTCGGCGGGTCAGCCGGTTTGACGACATCCGGCGCTGCAAAAGCCGGCAGGCAAATCGCAAGCAGCAGAATCAGCAGAAAAGTTGCCACCCTGAAGTGGTTCAGTCTGTTGCGGGTTGTTTTCATCATCTTCATCCTCCGCTGCGATCACACAATGGTGCGTATTTAGAGCTGTTCCGGCAAAATACGGACCGATACCGTCAACACACCGACTTTATGAGTTAATTGGGTGGTTTTTTGGCTGAACAGATACTTCAGGTAAGGAATGTTCATCAGAATCGGAATCCCGCTGACCGACTTTGTTTCGGTATCGCCGGCGAACACACCGACCACATACAGGTTGGTGTCGGCCTTGACGTACCCCATTGTGTTCAGTGTCTTGGTGGAAAACTCATTGGCGGTTGACTTTCCGACCACCACGGTACCGGTAATCATCGCCATCTGCATGTAGATATCCAGCCGGATCACACTTTCCGACGGATTTTCCGGATGATATTTCACGATGGTCGGCGTAATCTTCACGTCGCTGCTGATCGTCTGGGAAGTCAGCGTGGAATTCCCGTTGCTGTCTGTAGTCTGCAACGGCACGATCGTCTGGCTGAGCAACTGGCCCTGAATGCCGTTGGGGGTGTACAGATTGCTACCCATGATCACTTTGCTTTTCGACAGCGACCGGTTGAGTTGGGCATTGAAGCCGAAGTAGCCGCTGGCCGGCAATGCCAAGCCATGTGTCAGCGTGTCGACCTTTGGCGCAGGATTGGCACTGAGGTCCACCACCCGGGTCAGCGACTGAATCCCATAGGTCGCGTTGCCTGTCATCGACGACCAGTCGATGCCGGCCGTGAGGTTGTTGCTGATATCCAATTCGCGCAAATAGGCCGAGATAACGAGGCGATGCGGTCGGCCGGCCTCCGCCAGCAAGCCGCGCATTTTTTCCGCCGCGCCGCGCAAAGCGTTCTCGTCATTGCCGGATAACAGCACCATTGCCGGCGCGCCCTTGGGCTCGAGTAGTGCCATCGACATGCCGGAAAACTCCGGCATCCCCTGCAGATACTGCAACAAGCCGGTAACTGCCTGCTCGTTGCCATAGATGACCGGCAGCATCACCGTGCCGTTTTCCACCACAATCTCAGGCAAACCGGTCTGCGGCGGCGCCGCTGCGGCGGCGCCGCAGATCAACAAACAAATCAGCGTCGCCATTAATAAACGGGACATCCTTCGGACCAGGCCACTGCTAATAATCATAGCCCGTCTCCTTTTCCACCGGCAAAATTCGCACGCCGACGGTCAGTATCGAAGCCATGTGCTGTAATGTATGGTTGTTGGTCGAGAAAATGCTCTTTAGCAATGGAATGTGCATCAAAATCGGAATGCCGCTGCGTGACTTGGTTAGCGTATCACTGGCAAAAAGGCCGCCGATGATTTTGTTATTATCGGCTTTGACATAGTGCGTCGCCGTGAGGGTCTGCGTAGTATAGGCGGACGCCTGGGCATTATTGCTGAACGTTACCGTGTTGGTCGGCACGCTTAGCTGGATGACCACGTCGAGACGCACGATGCTCTCCTCAGGTTTGTCCGCATTGAAGTTCACGATAGTTGGTGTGATTTTCACGTCGCTGCTGATGGTCTGGGTGTTGAAGGTCACCTGATTACCGCTCCCGAGCGGCACCGGTATCGAGTCGTCGTTCTTCAGTTCGGCGGTCGCGCCGTTCACAATGGTGATTTCACTGCCGACGATAACTTTGCCGCGGGAGATCGTGCGGGTCAGATTACCGACAATATTGGCAGGCATGTTGGCTAGGCCTAACGTATATCCGCTATCTGATTTTGTAGTCACGCCGCCGGTGGTGGTTACGGTCGAAGTGTTGGCTTGCGTAATGCCTCCCTGAAATCCATTGGAAAACCAGGACAATCCCACCGCATCGTCATTTTCGACCGTGATTTCCCGCAAATAGGCGGATACTACCAAACGGTGCGGCTGCCCCATCCGGCTCATGATCGTCTTCAGCTTCTGCACGGCATAACGCAAGGTTTCGTCGCCCTGGCCCGCCAGAAGAATCTTAGGCTTGGTCCCGACCGCAGAGTACAGGGTCATTTTTATTCCCTGAAAATCGGGGTCCTGCGCCAAGGCGCCAAGCAGCGACTGCACGGCAACATCATTGCCCGGCAGGATCGGCAAAATCGCCACTCCGTTTACAATGCGGTAGCCTGCAACATTTGCGGCAACTGCTTCCGCCGGTGTTGCAGGAGCATTTACGCTGTTGGCGGGATTGGCGGCAAAACAGACAACCGGCGCGTTATGCCCCAGCAGCAGCATGATGGATAAAGCAAATACCCCTGCAGCGAATCGTTTCCGACAGTCCCTCAACGGCACTCCCACCAATCAAAAATGTTATCCAACGGCGCCGGGCTTATTGACCGGGTGTTATCGCACCATGCGGCACGGCCATGAAAATCAGCGAGCAATTAGCGTAATCACCGGACTGCAGCAGCGCCACCAAATCGTAATTGATCCCCTGCACTACGCCGACGCCCGACAGATTCGAAAAGTTGGGGTACATCAGCGCTGCAGTGTTCAGGTAGGCCGGTTTGCTAAGCGAACCGGCCGTAATAGACGTCGGCGTCCAGCCGCTTTGCGAACCGGCAGCCTGGATGGTGAGCAGCTGCGTCACTTTTTGCGTGCTGCTATAGGGAGGAGCTCCCATCGTCGCCGGGATATTGGTGTTGTTGGTAGACCAGCCGTAATTGTTGGTCCCGTCGCCAAAACTGAGGGCGTAGGCAGCCATATAAGAATATTTTCCCACCGACATCGCACTGGGAGTAGCAAATCCCTCCGACCCGGTCACCATGAAATTGAGCGCGGCAGTTTTAGCGTTTTGCTGGCCGGTAGTGCTGTTGATGACGATTGGCAAGGAAAAATAAGCCGTATGGGCGGCATATTTTTGATAGGGGTTCTGACTGCTGCCGTTCGCTTTGCTTGTCAAATCAATGCTGTTGGAATTGTAATTCTTATTGTTATTGGCGCTGGATTGGACCCAGGAATTGTTTGGGTTGCTCAGGCCGATCTGCACTGAGTGAAAGGCGAATCCGCTGCTGCCGCTCGCCTTGTTGCCGCCACCGCTGCTGTCGTCAGCGCCGGTAACCCCTTTCAACCAGAACGAGTTCACCGCGGTGGGCGTATTGGGAATCTGGGGGCCGGAGAACCCCTTCATGATATCGGTTTTATTGGTCGGATCACCCACATGGATTTCCCAAGGGGTCAGGTTGATGATATTCAGTACAGCCAGCATATTCATCGTCGGTTGCATATTCTGTCCCTGCGTATACGCCAAAATGCTGGCATACGGGGCATTGGCCGAAACCAGACTGCCAAAGCCAAGCAGGCACGCCATTAGGCAATAGCAGAGGATCTTTCTTGTAAGCATTGCCATTTCCTCGCTTTATCGTTTATTTTCACCTATCCGCAATCAACGCGGCAATTTCGCCAGATAGCGCTCGATCGCCGGAATTTCGCTGCGGTGTTTTTCGAAAACTTCCTTGAGCGTTTTCTTGATGGCGGCTTGCGTGGTCGGTTCCTGTTGCGCCTTACCTGCCTGGCCGCGCAGGCCAAATGTGTCAATCAGTTTTTTGGCATCCTGTGGGTTCTTTTTAGCAATTTGCTCGAGTATCGCCAACAGTTTGAACGAATCCTGCGCCTGTTCTTTGTTTGGCTTGTATTGCAACTTCGCTCCGCCAACCTTTGCCGGCGAAGTGCTGTTCAAACTCTGCTGCATTTGGTTTGCGGCGTAAACGGCTTGATTGATCACCATCACAACCAGCGTGTCAGCTGAGTTCCGTTCGTTGGTTGAAGTATTTTGCGGACTCGTTCGCCAGGTATATACGATCACTGCATTCTGTTGTTCCAGTGTCGGTATTCCGCCCTGGCCCGCCGCGTTCGTTTCATAGACCAGATAGCTGCTGTTGCCGCTTGTCAACGGCAGAACCAATCCGTTATTGCCGGGCGCAAGGGCGGCGGTTACGTTAATCCCTTTGTAAGTAGCAGGATAGGGCGCGTTGGTATAGCTCTCCGACCCCGAATCCAGCATTTCCTTGATTGATTTGTAGATGCCGTAAACCATATCGGCAACACCGATTGGCGTCGGTTCGGCAATCGTTTCAATATCGACCAGCAGAGTGAGGATATCTTCCACCCAGTCCTGTTGCGGCGGAAATGAGCTCTGCTGGGCCTGATAAGCGCTGGTAGCCCCGCCAAGGCTGTTGATGTTGATGACATAACCGGCCAGCGGCGAACCATTGCTTGAAATCGGATTCAGGCTGATCGTGCTGGTCGAGGCAGCAGCCATGCTTTGTCCATAGGCTGCCTGTGGAGTGTAATTGTAGTAGTTGCCGGTCTCTTGCGAACCGGGCGTGCCGCCCATGCTGGCGCCGCCACTCCCATAAGTGTACGGCACATAAGCAGTGCCGGGAAAGTTCACCGTGCCGCTCCAAGATGGAAACATAGCGAACGCATTGAGAAAACTGAAGTTCGTATTGCTGGCTGCGCCGGAGGCTGACGCCACCGGCTGCAGGGACGCGTTGGTTGAACCACTTGGTGCGGCGGTTGGTGTAGTCGGGTTGCTAAACAAAGGCGTCGTTCCGCCGCCTTGAGGGTAAGCCACACCGGACAATCCGATCGCGATCGGCGTGTTCGCTTTTGTGTAGGCCGCAGCTTGATTGGTCGAAATGTTAAAATTGATTGGCACTTGGGTCAGGTTCATCACCATGACCGGCAACACGCCATAAGTTTGCACTTGCACCGCCGTGCCCGCCGGTGGCGGCGATGCCGGAGCAGCTGCCTGCACGACCCCGCCGGATATGACTGCAAACGCAGTCAATATGGGTACGGCGAAATCACGAAAGATTTTTTTCGCAACAAACATTCCGGAGTCCTCCCTTCCTTATGGCCCCTAGATCGACTCTTCATTCCCGTCAGTACTTGCGATTGCCAATTTATTCAATATTTATGGAGTAGTTCGACAATACTCTATTTTTTCCTTTTATTCTTTTGCGCAACCAAGCAAACAACTTTATTGACTCGTGAAAACCATAGCGATTAAATAGATTTATTGTTTCATTCCTGAGAGCAGTGCATTGTTGGCAGATGGAACCGCCAGGAATATCAGCGCATTGTCTACGTATCCGCCGGCCTGCAGAATAACCACCAGGTCGTAGCTCTGCCCGGCAACCGCAGTGACGCCGGACAAAGCGGAAAAGTTGGGATACACCAGGCCGGAAGCGGTAAGATATTCCGGACACTGCACCGGCGTCCCCGGCGCAGACCCGTCAACGCCTTTATTGCTTGTACTGCCGACCAGGTTTTTCGTGATCGGTTTCCAATTGTTTCCGCCTTGCAGCGCCTGAATCGTCAAAAACTGCGTCGTGTTTGTTTTGAAATTTCCGGTTGCTTTGTCCGCGACAAGGGTGTCATTGCTTCGCCAGCCGTAATTATTGGTTCCGTCGCCAAAGCTGATTGCGGTCGCCGGATAGTAGTATGGGGTTTGACCGCTACTGGTTCGCGTGAATCCTGCCGTGGACAGTACCGAAAAGTTTAGTGCGACGGTATTGCCTGACTGCGTAAAATTGTTGCTGTTGAATACGATGGGAATCGTCGACAGATTGGTCGTGCCCTGAAACGGACCGGCATCATTGTCGCCGCTGCCTTGCCACAGATTGGTATCCAAAGGCCATACCCCGTTGAGGTCGGCCAGCGGGATCTGAAGGGTATGAAAGGCAAAATTCGGGTTGACATAACTGTTGTTTGTGTTGGTAACATAGCTGGTATTGATTCCCTGCAGCCAAAACGAAAACAGTTTTGACGCCCCCATCCCCGGAAGCATCGGTGTATCCACCGGTCCCTTGCCAATGGAAATGTTCCAGGGGGTCATATTGATGATGTCCAGCGTTCCCAGCGGGCTAATGTTGGGAGTACCACTGGATTTGCCATTACCGATGTTTTCATTGTAAATCACGATGCTTGCGTAAGGCTGAGTTGCGGCAACAGCCACGTTTCCCAGCGTCGCGACGGCCCAAAACAAACACCAAATGAACTTTTTCATTCCGCTCATGACTCGCATCCTCCTCTACCTATCGTTTGGCGGCAATTTTCGCGAGACATTGTTCAATAAAAGGTCGATCGCCTGCGTGCTTTACGAGGTCATACTTTTTGAAGATTTCCGCGAGCCGGATGTTTACGTTGTGCAGTTCTGCAGGATTCTTTTGCAAATCCCTGAACTTGCCGCGCTGCCCAAAGATGCTTACGATATAATTGGCATCCTGAGGTTGTTCTTTGGCAAGATTGTTCAATATGCCCAGGATTTTTGTTGCGTCCCCCGCCTGTTCCCTGGTTGGTTTGGCAGCCGGCATGCCAACCGGCTGCGAAAGGTATTGCGCCGCCTGCTGCGACGAATATACGCCTTCGTTGATTACAGCCACAATCAACATATCGGTTGAATTGCGCTCTTGCGAGCTGGAGTTCGGCGGGTATTGCCGCCATGTTGTGATATAAACATTATTTTGCGCGATCAGCGGCAGCGTTGCAGTCGACGACACTTGATACGTCAATGCGTCAACATCTCCCTCATAAAGGGCAAACTTTTCATTATTTCCATCAGTGAAGGTTGCTGTCGCCGAAACATTTACCCCCTTGGCTTTTGCCGTATAGGGAGGCACGTTGGTCTGCGCCGCGCCTGGCGAATCCAGTTGCGCCTGCATGCTTTGCAGCGAAGAGAGTCCGCCGACAACGATGACCGCTTTGCCGAACGCATCCGCCGGGTCGAGGAATATCATCACATCGCTGACAACATCGAGGATGGTGCTGATCACCGATAACAGGGTTGGTTTTGCCGGTTTGGGTATGGTGCTGGGCGTACCGGCGCCCAACGAATTGACGTTGATCTTGTATACTGCCTGCGCTGTGTTATTGTTCATCAGGCTCAGATTGATCGAGGCCGTAGTCGGCGAGGCTGCGTTGTGCGCCTTGGCGCTGGTGTAGTTGCCGGACTTTACAATCGCATTGCCATCTTCCTTGGCTGATGGATAGCCGGCCAACACCGTATAGTTTTGGTACGCCGCAGCGCCCTGATTGTTCAGGTCGCCCAAGGCCACATATTCAACGTAGTCAAACTTTGCCGGGCTCGTCCAGGAGGGAAACAGCGTGAACATATTCAAAAAATTCAATTGGCTGTTATAGGTGTATGATCCCGCCGGACCCGAAGCCGCAGCAGTCGCCACAGGCATCAGTGATGCGGATGTTGCGCCGTTGGCCGGTGTAGCGGGAGTATAAATATTGGTGAATGTCGTCGTAGTTCCACTTGCTGAAGGGTAATAGACGCCCGACAATCCGGCGGCCAGCGGCATACCGGGCCCACCATTGACCGTGTACGCGCTCGGACTTGTCGTGGAAACATTAAAATTGATCGGGGACTGCGTCAGATTAAGGACAAGCACCGGCAATACCCCATAGGTATTGAGCTGAATCGCACTTGCCGTGGGCGTGATCGGTAAATTATCAGCTTTTGCCACATTGCCGGAAATAACGCTCAGGACAAAAACCAATGGCACGACTACCCGGAGAATAGCTCCTGTGAAACAAAACACGCGCAATTCCTCCTTGTTCTTTTTTCTCCAACGCTTTCAACACTGTACCCCGACCCCGCAATCGACTTCATTATATATTAACTGTATATTTTTGTAACCTTAACATAAAAAATCGTTTAGCCAAATGGCACAATTGTCACTAACCCTCAATCCCAGATCAGACGCAAGCAGGTTTTTTTGTCACCAATCGCTAATATTCACTTAAGAGGTTTGTAAAGCAAATCAAAGCTAAAGCATTGGAGGTTCCCATCATGCAAGAAATTACATTTGATCAATATGCGCCGCAGGTGCTGCAGCAGTTGCCAAAGGGTGCGTTTCTCACCGTCAGTCACGGCGGACGCGACAACACGATGACGATTGGCTGGGGCAGTCTCGGCGTGATTTGGGGCAAGCCGATCCTCAGCGTGCTGGTCCGCCCATCCCGCTTTACCTACGGACTGCTCGAGGCCAGCGGCGAATTCACCGTCAGCGTGCCGCTTGCCGGCATGGCCAAAGCGTTGGGAGTGTGCGGCAGCAAATCAGGCCGCGATACCGACAAGTTCACCGCTGCCGGACTGCAGAAACTGCCCGGCATCAAACTGGCCACCCCGGTAATCGGCGGCGCCGGTCTTCATTATGAATGCAAGGTTGTGTTCAAACAACCGATGAATCCGGCTTTACTCGACGCCGGGATAAACGCCGCATCTTATCCAAGCGGCGACCATCACACGATTTACTATGGACTGATTGAAGCCTGCTGGCTGGAATAATATCCGCATAGCGGCAATCTGGAAAGGAAGGGACCCTTGTTGCCTACTGAAAAGCTCTATTATCAAGATGCTTACCTGCGCGAGTTCACGGCGCAGGTCACCAGCAAGACCGCGCTTGCTGACGGCAAATTCGCCGTGGTGCTGGACCGCACCGCTTTTTACCCGGAAGGCGGCGGCCAACCCTGCGACCTGGGAACGCTGAACGCGGCGCAGGTCATTGATGTGCGAACAATCAACGATGAAATCGTCCATACGACCGCCGGCGATCCGGGCGACGGCCTGTTGACCGGACGGCTCGACTGGCGGCGCCGCTTCGACCACATGCAGCAACACAGCGGCGAGCATATCCTGTCAGGAATTTTGCTGGCCAACTATCAGGCGGAAAACGTCGGCTTTCATCTAAGCCCCGCCAGTTGTCAGATCGATGTCACTCTGCCTTCGCTGACCGCCGAACAGGCAACTGCCATCGAGGATGCCGCCAACGCCGCGATTTTCGCCAACTTGCCGGTCACAGGCAGATTTGTTGAACAGACGGACCTGTCCGCGTATCGACTGCGTAAGGAGCCCGGCAAGGAGTTTCTGCAAATCCGGCTGGTTTCGGTCGAGGACTGCGACTGCTGCCCCTGCGGCGGCACCCATGTTTCGCGGACCGGCGAGGTCGGCCTGCTGAAAATCCGCAGCTGGGAAAAACGCAAGCAAAACATCCGGCTCGACTTTGTCTGCGGCGGCCGGGCGCTGGACGATTACCGGCAGAAACATGAGCTGGCGCGCGCCCTGTCCAGTCGTTTTTCCGCTCCGGTGGAAGGCACGCTGGCCGCCGTCGAACGCACGCTGGAAAAACTGGCTGCCACTCAGTCGCAGCTTGCTGCCAGCCGCAAATCCTATCACGAGGAATTGGCCGCCCGCCTGTTGGCGGAAGCTGCAAATCATGGTTCGGGAGATTTGCCTGTTATCAGCCGCGTATTCGTCAATTACAGCGCCGCCGATTTACAGGACTTCGCCGCGCGGATCACCGCCGGCGGCGCCATATGCCTACTCGCCGCCGATGACAACGACGGCGGTCGCACCTCATTGCTGTTTGCAGCGCCCACTGCGACGCCGCTGCCGATGAACGAGCTGCTCAAACAAACGCTGTCGCCTTTCGGCGGCAAAGGCGGCGGCAACGCATTGTCAGCCCAGGGCGGACTGCAAGGCGGCGACGCGGAAATCATCCTGTCGTCAGCGCGTAAACTGCTGGAATTGAAAAAGCAGGAATAACCCGGAGGTACCGAATGAGCGACGAAAAAAACGCCAGTCAGAGCGATGCGGCTCTGGCGGCTACGCAACACTTGCTGCGAACATTGATCGACACGCTGCCGGACCGAATTTTCGTCAAAGACAGGCAGAGTCGTTTTCTGCTGAACAATGCAGCCCATCTGCAGGCCTTAGGGGCAAAGTCGCAGCAAGAAGCAATCGGGAAAACCGACTTCGATTTCAAGCCGGCCGAATTCGCCGCCCGTTATCATGCCGACGACCGGCAGGTGATGGACAGCGGTCGGCCGCTAGTCAATTTTGAAGAACCGATGCGGCGGCCTTCCGGCGAAACGGGCACACTGCTCGTCAGCAAATTTCCGCTGCATGGACCGGATGGCGAACTGCTCGGCATGTTCGGCATCAGCCGCGATATCACCGAACAGAAACTCTCCGAACAGCAGCTGCACGACAGCCAGGCCCGCATCCGCGCAATCACCGAATCGACTCAAGATGCCGTGTTAATGATGGACCCCGAAGGCCGGATTTCTTTCTGGAACAAAGCCGCGGAACGGATTTTCGGCTATAGCGCCGCAGAAGCGGTCGGCAAGAATCTGCACCAATTGCTTGCACCGACGCGCTACCATGCCGCTCACGCCGAAGCTTTCGAACACTTTCGCAAAACCGGAGACGGCAATGCCGTCGGAGCCACGCTGGAACTGACCGCCTGTCACAAATCCGGTCGGGAAATCGCCGTCGAACTATCGTTGTCCGCAATCCAGTCTGTTGACGGTTGGCATGCCGCCGGAATCCTGCGTGATATCAGTCAGCGCAAACAGCTGGAACAGGAGCTGCGCCAGCATACCTGCAAACTGGAAGAAACCGTGGAGCTGCGTACACAGGACCTGTATGCAGCCAATCAAGAATTGACGGCGCTCAACCAAACCCTGGAAGAGGAAATCAGCATTCGGCAGCAAAAAGAAACCGACCTGGTGCTGCGGGAAAAACAATACCGAGCCACAACCCGGCTCCTGACGCATGCCGCAGACAACACGGACGATCTGCTGAAATCGGTGTTGCACGACGCAGTGCGGCTGGTCGGTGCGCCGGAAGGGTATATCGGATATTTTGAAGAACATGGAGCCAGTTTCGCGGTTCACCACGAAATCGGCGCCATTGCCGATTTTTACCGTACGCAGCTTACCCCCGCCGTCAAGTTGTCGCAAGGCTTTCTGTCGCAAGTCTATCGCAACGGAGAAGCAATTTGGGAGCGCGATTACCGGTCCCATCCGCTGCGCATCCCCGACCGCCAATTCGACCGCGTCGCCTCATTGATTATTGTACCGCTGAAACTGGAAAATAGAGTGCGCGGCGCGCTTGCCGTCGTCTGGACCGACACCGCCCACCCGGTAAGCGAGGAAGATGTCGCTGTCGTCAATCAATTTGCCACGCTGGCTTCTCTGGCGCTTGAACGGGCCTTCAACCAGGAAAAAATCAACTATCAGAACAAATTGTTGCAAAAATTGGCTGAAACAACCGCATCCCTAGTCACCGAACTCGACCTGGACAAAGCACTGCAAAACATCCTCGAACAGGCCAAATCATTCATGGGAATCCCGCATGGCTTCATCGTCCTGTTCACGCCGGACGGACGGCATGTCGAGGTCAAGTGCGGCCTGGGTCGTTACCAAAGCCAAACCGGCATGGTTCGTTTGTTCGACGGACAGGGAATCTTCGGCGAAGTCCAGCGCACCGGCAAATCGGTCGTCATCCTCGACTACGCGCACTGGCCGCAGCGGATGGTGAACGACTTCAACCAAGAAATGACCGCCGAGATGCAGGCGCCGCTCATTATCGACGGCAAAACGGTCGGCAGCATCGGTTTGGCCCTGTTTGGCGAGCCGATCGCCATGGAGCCGGAAAGATTGGTTGTGTTCGAACAGTTTGCCACCGTCGCTTCGATTGCGCTCAAAAATGCTTTGGCGCACCAACGTACCAGACACCAGGCCTTCCATGACCCGTTGACAGGCCTGCCCAACCGGGCCTATCTGAGCAACCGGCTGGAGGCGGAAATGCAAAAAGCCCGCTGTGGCGAAACCAGCGGGGCAGTGTTGTTTATTGATCTGGACGACCTGAAAACGGTGAACGACAGTTTCGGTCATTCCAGCGGCGACGACCTGATCAAGGCCGCAGCCGCGCAAATCTGCGAGGCGGTGGGCCCGGACGCCTTTGTCGCCCGCGTCGGCGGCGACGAGTTCATTGCGATTCTGCCGGGCGAAAAAAATCTGCGCCATATCGCCGATCTTGCCAATCAGTTGGTGAATACCGCCCAACGCGAATATACTGTCGGCGGTCACAATATCCACATGTCGGTCAGCCTGGGCGTCACCCTGTACCCCGGCGACGGCGACCAGGCCGAGGAGATCCTCAAGAACGCCGATAACGCGATGTACGCCGCCAAGGCTGCCGGACGCAACTGTTGGCGGTTCTATGAGTCGGCGATGTTGAAGGACGCCTATGAAAAGCTGCTTTTGACCAATAGCCTGCGCCATGCGCTGGAACGCGAGGAGTTTTCATTGCACTTCCAACCGCAGATCGCGATGGAAAGCCGGCAGATTCTTGGCTTTGAAGCGCTTTTGCGTTGGAACAGTCGCGAGCACGGCCCTGTTTCGCCGGACCGCTTCATTCCGCTTGCCGAACAGAACGGCCTGATCTTGCCGATCGGCGAATGGGTCTTTTGTGAAGCCTGCCGTTTTGCCTGCAAATTGGCGGCCAGCGGTCGCAGTCATTTGCATGTCGCCGTAAATGTCTCACCACGCCAACTGGCTGATCCCGACTTTGTCGCGATGGTCTGCCGCTCAATCAATGAGGCCAACATTCAGCCATCGCAGTTGGAAGTGGAAATCACTGAAAATGTGCTGATTGAGTCGATGGAGGATAGCACCCGCAAACTGGCGGCGCTGGTCGAACTGGGCGTCAAATTGTCGCTCGACGATTTCGGCACCGGCTATTCTTCGCTGACCTATCTGCGCAACCTGCCGGTTGCAACGCTGAAGATCGATAAAACCTTCATATCCGGCATGCTTGATGACAAAGTGCAGGAAGGGTTCATCCGTTCCATCATCGACATGGCCCACGTTCTGGGCCTGCATGTGGTGGCCGAAGGTGTGGAGACAAGTCCGCAACTCGAAAAATTGACCGCCATGGCCTGCGACTGCGTGCAAGGTTATGTGTTCAGCCGGCCGCTACCCGAAACAGCGGCGCTGACATTCGCGACGCCTGACCTTTGAACGCCGTCATACGGCGCGACTAAGCCTCAAGACGGAAACTCAGCGGATTTCAATGCACAACGCCGCCCCGTCATCCCATCTTTCGGGGCTTTCGGCGCATTGCCGCAACAGGTCGACCGTTGCCGCGGCTGATGTCGGTGCAACCGGGCGGCCTTGTTTTGTTAGCATTTCATAGAATCCGTCGGTCATAAAACAGAAGAAGTCGCCCGGCGACAAATCCAGCATCAGTTCACCGAAGTCGGGTTCCGGCAAAATACCGGTCAGACTGCTGCCCAGGCGCTGCCAGCCGGGCTTAGGCGCACAGGCGTAGAAATGGTGGATGCCGCCGCCGGTGATCCGCAGCTGCGACCGCGGCAGGTCAAATTCAAACAACAACAGAGCAGCAAACGTCGTTTCGGTAAAGTAATGCATCAACTGCAGGTTCAAATCGCGGAGAAAACGGACGTCCCATTGCGTTGATTCGGTCAGCGCCCGCTGCAAAATCACGCTGGTCGCGGTCGTTTGCAGCGCCGTGGCTACGCTGTGACCGGTGACATCAATCAGATAGCCTCTCAGACGCTTTTCTTCGGCAAACCAATGATAGCCGTATGCATCGCCGCTGACCCAACGGTACGGCGCATAGACGGTCTGCACGCAAATCGACTCATTGTCCAGCCCCGGTTGCAACAGTTCCCGCTGGGCGGCGCCGGCCAGTTCGAGTTCGTCGGCCAGCTGCTGTTCCTGTTTGCGGATTTGCTCGATGGCTCGGACATTGGCGACCGCCATCGCAAAGACCGGCGCCAGTTGGAAAGCCAGATTGCGGTAATTACGCAGCTGCAGCGGCAATGCAACCTCCGTCGCGACTACGATGGCCAGTCGCGCGCCTTCATGTTCAAGCGCAACAGCGATCCCGCCATCCGGTTGCAAAACCGGGTCCGCCAGGTTGTAGCGCGGCGCGACGCCGTCCGGCAAAACCACCGGCTTCAGCCGACCGGTCGGCTTGACCGGATAATAAATGACGCAGGACGGTGCGAACAAGATCTGCAAGATCTCCAGAATGGCGCGGGCCGTCTGCTCCTCGGTCTGCAGCCGGTCGAGCCTGGCAATCAGGTCGAAGGCCATCGCATAGTCGGAAAGTTGCCGCGCCGTTGGCGCAGTATTGTCAGGTATGTTGCCGGTCGCATCGCCGGTTTCGCTCTTTCGCAGCATTTCCCGCAGATGCAGGCCAAGCACGTCGGTGCCGACCGACAGACGTCGCGCCGGTCGGTCCAGGTAAACGGCGAACTCCTGCAGCTGTTCGGCGGCATCCGGCAGCGTACCGGTATCCAGCAGAACGAACTCACGGGTACATTCGCGGAAGAAGGCCCGGGCGGTAGCCTGGTCAAACCCCCAGGCGGCCAGATATCGTTTGCTGCGGGCCAACCAGCCGGGGCTGAGCAGATGCGCGCCCTGGGCGATCAAATCGTCTACCAGCGCCGCATTGCATAGTAGCGCAAAGCAGGCGGCGGTCCGATGAAAAAACACGTTTTCTGTAGCCGATGCCTGTTCCGACTGCAGACCGGCAATACAATTCGAACCAATCACGTGGATACCGGCCGGAAATGCCGGTATTAGCTCTGCCAACAGTTTCGGTAGTCGCAGCGAGCGCCCCGGCGCTTTGTGACAGGCAGCATCAAAAGCGACCACATGGCAGCGCAGACCAGGCGGCGGGTTATCCTGCAGAGCGGTTTCGACTTCGCGACGCAGGTTCTCGCAGACCAGGACACAGACACTACGCTCCATCAGTCAACTCTGCCTGCAGCGGATAGGTTCCCCAACGCCGGGTGGCGGCGACGATCGCATGCAGGACTTCATCGGAAACCTGCCAGGGAATTTCTCCATGTCCATCGCTCAGAATGAAGCCGCCGCCGGGCGCAGCCTGGGCGATGGCTTTTTTTACCGCGTTTTCCGCTTCCGCCGGAGTCCAGTGCGTCATTGCTATTCCGTTCAGGTTGCCGAGGATGCTGATCCGATCCCGACAGGCCGCTTTGACTTCGCGCAGGTCCTCCAGCGCACCGACGCCGACGACGCTCATGCCGGAGTTGACCAGGTCATCGATCAGCGGCAACACTCTCCCTGATGCAAGGTGCGCGGCAATCGGCCCCTTGATGGCCGCCTGCGCCTGCCGGCTGGCCGGCAGACCCCAGGCCCGATACCACTCGGCGGCAACGATGGTTGGCGAAGAAACCGGGTCAAAATAGCAAATGGCGGTTGCGCCGGCAGCCAGCTGGGCATTGGCCCATTCGATGCAAAATGCGATGTTCGCTTCAAGCAAATGCAAAAGCGCCGGTTTATCATCGGCCATCAGCGTGAAGTAGTTTTCAAAGCCCAGTTGCATCACCGGCAGCGAAAACGGCGACATGACAACGCCAATGATTGGCGCGGCATCGCCGACGCCCTGTTTCATCAGCGCAATGCTGGCGAGAATGTTCTGCAGGATCGGACTTGCTGTGACTTGCGGTCGCCTGGCAGCCATTATCTGGCTGCGGGATGTGAAAATCGGCGCTCCCGCGTTCGGCGGCCCGTCCTCATAGAAAATAGCGCTGCCGCCCCAGGCCTCCAGTTCGGCTGCGGCATACCAAAAAGCATACAGGCAGTCATGACCAAACTTTCTCTGCAACCGCAACTGGCCCTCCGCCACATACTCCGGCCGCGAAAAATACTCACGGATGCCAAGGCCCAGTTCCTTCGCCCCATGCGTCGTCAGCAACAAGAACAAGGGCACGCGATCCGGTTCCCGGTGGGAAAGCGTTGTCAGTACACGTTGCAGCGAGCTGTTTCCGGTCGTCATAACGGCACGCTCCTTTCCGCCTTGGCAGCAGAAATCCCCAGTGATTTAAGCAACCGCAGCACTTCGGCCGAGTTGGCGGCCATCGCATCGGCGCCGACTTGCCGCCAAAGCTGCGCATCCAGCAAAAACGGCGCTCCGCCAACGATGATGTACGGACGTTCCGACATCGCCTCCAGCTGGCGAACCAGTTCGGCGACCCGCAGCGCCGAACGCAGCATCAGTACAGAGATTAGCAGTACCTGCGGCCGATCCTGGCGCACCTTTTTCACCAACTCCTCGAGCGTGACGCCCAGTCCATAATCCTGCACCGGAATGCGGGCGACCCGCAGCGCCGAAACAACCAGCCGCTTGCCCAACGCGTGGCTGTCTTCGAATACGGCGATAATCGTCTGCGGGTTGTCAGCTTCGTCTGTTTCCGCCACCGGCAGCAATTCGTCGAGGATTCCCTCACAGATCCGACCGCTCATATACACCTGGGACAATGCAACGTCCCCTTGTTCCCAGAGAGCGCCTATGCGCTCCATCGTCGGAATCAGCAGCGTTTCGATGGCAGTGGCCGGATTGGTATCTGACAGCGCGAGACGCATTTGTCGCCGGGCTGTTTCACGATCGAGGGAAAGCAGCGCCTGCAGGAAAACTTCCATTACACGCCTGCGTAGGCGTTGAAGCCGCCGTCGACCGGAACCACGATACCACTGACAAAGCCTGACGCCTTTTCGTCGGCCAACCAGACCAACGTCCCCAGCAGTTCTTGCGGTTCGCCGAACCGCCGCATCGGCGTATGAGCAACAATTTTCGCCGCTCGCGGCGTGTAAGAACCATCCGGATTGGTCAGCAGGGTGCGGTTCTGCTCGGTAAGGAAAAATCCCGGCGCGATCGCATTGACGCGGATGCCGGCATCCGCCAGATGAATCGCCAGCCATTCGGTGAAATTGTTCACAGCCGCTTTGGCCGCACTATAGGCGCCGACCTTGGTCAGCGGATGATAGGCGCTCATTGATGAGATATTGATGACGGTGGCGCCAGGCCTGCCGATCATCTGCTGGGCAAAGACCTGGGTCGGGATGAAGGTCCCCATGAAGTTCAGCTGAAAAACAGAATTGAACCCTTCGACTTTCAGGTCAAAAAACGTACCTTGCAACGGGTTTTCATCGCCCGGCTGAAAGATCTCTTTGGCCGAAATCGCCGCAGGATGATTGCCACCGGCGGCATTCAGCAGAATGTCGCAGGGACCCAGTTTCTCCGCGACCACGATTGCTGCTTTTTCCACCGCCGCCTTGTCCAATACATCGCAGGGAACAGCCAGCGCAACTCCGCCTGCGGCCGCAATCGCGTCCACCACCGCCTGCGCTTTTTCCGCCGTCCGGTTCATGATCGCCACTTTTGCGCCCACCCGGGCCAGTTCCTTGGCAAACGCACTGCCGAGAACGCCGCCGCCGCCTGTGACCACCGCTACTTTTCCTGCCAATACTCCACTCATCATCGTCACTCTCCCCATCTATTCCATCGGTTTCCGTTAATCGTTGCCTTCGCTTACAATCCGGTTGCGGCCGCCGCGTTTCGCCGCGTACATGCGATGGTCGGCCGTCGTCAGGATCGTTTCTTCATCCTGGCCATCCTGCGGAAACAGCGCAATCCCGATGCTGGTTCCCACTGTCGCCGTCTGCTCGGCAATACCGATTGGTTGGCGAACATCGTTCAGGATAAAACCGGCAATGTTTTGCGCCAATACCATTGCATCCTCCTGCTCCGTCTGCAGCAATACGGCAAACTCATCCCCGCCCATACGGAAGCAGTCCCCATGCTCACCAACGCAATGCAACAGCCGTTCAGCGGTTACCCTGAGCACTTGATCGCCTGCCTCATGACCCAGGCTGTCGTTCACTTGCTTAAAGCCATCAAGATCAAGATAAATCAGCGCAAAACTCTTGCCTTGTCTGTTTGCAGCTTTGATGGCAGCTGAAAGTTTTTCATGAAAATACCGCCGGTTGGGCAGTCCGGTCAAAGGGTCATGCAACGCCTGATGTTTGATTTGTTGTTCATAACGATAGCGTTCGCTCAAATCTCGGAACATCGCGGTAAACATCAGGATATTTCCCTGTGGATCGCGTATCGACGAAATCGCCAGCCACTCTGGGGATACCTCGCCGCTCTTGCGTCGGTTCCAGATCTCGCCGTTCCAGCGTCCTTCCGTAGCCAGTTTATCCCACATCTGCTGATAAAAGGAATCATCATGTTTGCCGGATTTGAGAATCCGCAGCGTCATGCCGAGCAACTCCTCGGTTTCATACCCGGTAATCTGGATAAATGCCGGATTCACATACTGAATGATGCCCTGATTATCGGTAACTATGATGCCGTCAAGCGCGGTGGCAAATATTTGTTCCGACAGACGTAGCCGATTCAACACTTTTTCCTGCATCTTAGTATCCCAGAGAGTAACGACGGAGTAAAGTTGGTCGTCACGCTGCATCTGTACCGACATTTTTTCCATCATGAAACTGTCTCCATTTTGTGCTTTACAGTGCACCCAACGATCCGCCTCTGATTCCGTTGCAGAAAAAAAAGGCTTCTCAAACAGTACCTGCTCCAACAACACTCCCAGCTGGTCCCGTTGATAGCCGAACAACTGCAAAAATGCATCATTCGCCTCCTCAATCGAGCCATCGGCCAGGCGAACCAGGTATTGCGGCTGCTGCGACCGGCTGGTCAGCAAATCTAGTTCCAGTCCATTCATCAAACGCTCCCTTCCGCCTGCCGCCGACTGTTGTGGTTCCACTCCAGCTCCAGCGCCACGATCAACTGTTCCAGTTCTGCTGTGTCATTTGTCGCAGTCGCCTTTTGCATTTTGGGGATGATTTTTTGCGACATCTGAACCAATTGGTTGAGAAATCCAGCGCTGCCTTGCACATACAAATTCTTGCGGAATAAAAAATTCACGAAATAATTTTCCGCCAGCCAATCTGCAGGACCGTCTTGCAATGGCTCCTGCCTGGTCGCCGCCAAGTCAAGTTCGTCGTAATTGTCGCGAATCAATTGATTGAGCTGCCTGCCATACTCTGCCGAATCCTGCCATGTTTCGATCTGCCGCAAACTGCCCTGGACCAGTTCCAGCCGCTCAGGCAGCGTCAGCTGTCTTGCCTGCAGCAAGTCGATCAAGTGTCCCTCGATTTCAAAATAATAACGCAGAATACTGTCCGGTGGCTGCTGGCTTGGATACACATGCCGGACAAAGTCGACCGGCAGTTGCTCAATCGGTGAGCCCTCAGCGCGAACAATCTGCAGCGGCTGCTGTCGCACCGCCATTTTCACCGCTGCCGGACAACTGAAGCTGAGCGACAGTTCGATGCCGCGCTCGGTATTCATCGGATAGCGGGGAAACCACTGGCAGACCGTGTCCAGGTGCTGATGTCCGGCCACTTGCTGCAACCGGCACAAATTTTCCGCCGTCAGAAACCAGCACCCGCCGCTCGGACGCTTGGCAATCCGGGCGTACTCGCCCAGCTCCGCCTCGCTGCCAAGCGGAAGGAAAGCCTGCGCAAACTCTTCTGGTCGTCCCGCTTGTTCAAACAGCCGTTGATTTCGCCGATACCCCGCTTCGTCGACCGTCACCAACCAGTCGTTATTGCAGCAGACGCCGCATTGTTGGCAAACGAAATCACTGACTATATCCAGATATACATACACTCCGTTCAACGGGTCTGGTTCCATTGATTCCACTGCGTCCACCAACGAATCAACTCATCCATCGGCATCGGCCTGGCAAAATGATAGCCCTGCACTTCGTCGCAATGGCGGGCCCTAAGCGCATTCAGTTCAGCCGCCGTTTCCACTCCTTCGGCGATGACCCGCAGATTGAGGTTTCCGGCCAGCCGGATGATCGTATCGACGATCGCCATGTTGGTCTGGGAAGCCAGCATCGCCCTGATGAACGACTGGTCGATCTTCAGCTTGTCCAGCGGAAACCGGCTGAGATAGCCGAGACTGGAGTATCCGGTGCCAAAATCGTCGATCGACAGCTTGCAGCCGATAGCTTTTAATTTGTGCATGATATCGAGCGTAGCCGGCACATTTCGCATCATGATGCTCTCGGTGACCTCAATCTCAAGAAAAGACTCCATGCCATATCGCTTGACCCGTCGCGAAATTTTTTCCAGGAATGTCGGTTCATAAAACTGCACGGCGGAAATATTCACTGCCATTGTGACCGGCGGCAGACCGGCTTTGGCCAGTTTTTGCCACTGTTTGCAAGCCTCGATCAGAATCCAGTCGCCCAGCGGCACAATCAACCCGCTCTCTTCAGCTAGTGGAATGAACCGGTTCGGCGGAATCATCCCCTCTTCCGGTTGGTCCCAGCGGACCAGGACTTCAATGCCAATCACCCGGTTGGTTCGCAGGTCGATCTGCGGCTGGAAATGCAGCAACAGTTCATTCCGTTCCAGCGCCTTGCGCAACAGCGTTTCGATCCGCAACCGCTCCGAAACCATCTCATTCAGTTCGGCGGTAAAGAACAGATACTGGTTGCGACCGGTTTCCTTGGCATAGTTCATCGCCACGTCGGCATTTTTTATCAGTGTGTCGCGGTCGCGGCCATCGCCGGGGAATACGCTGATACCGATGCTGGCGGTCAGGTTGAATTCCATCTCGCCGAGATATAACGGTTGGCGGATTCCTGCTACAATCTTTTCCACCTGTGGGATAATCGAAGCAATATCGCTCACGTTCGGCAATACCGCGACAAATTCGTCGCCGCCCGGGCGACTGAGCACGCCGTCTTCCCCCAAGCACTCCAATAGCCGCTGCGCCAGCTGCTGTAGCAATAAGTCGCCCATCGTGTGCCCCAGCGAGTCATTGACCACCTTGAAGCGGTCGATGTCGATCGACAGCACCACCACCTGACGGTTCTGACGACGGGCGCGCAGCAGGAATCGGTCGAGTTGTTCGGTCAACAGGGTCCGGTTTGCCAGGCCGGTCAGCGCATCATGGTGCACCAGATAGCGGATGCGTTCTTCTGCGGCCTTGCGTTCGCTGATATCGGCAAAGGTTGCTATGTAATGGGTGGTTTCACCTTGTTCGTTTTTGATCCGGGTGATCGTCAGGCCAATCGGGTATTCGCTGCCGTCCTTGCGGCGGTCCCAGATTTCACCCTGCCAGGTGCCGGCATTATTCAGCGCCGTCCAAAACTCTTCATAAAAAGCCCGGTCATGGCGGCTAGACTGCAATACCGCCGGACTCTGGCCGACGATTTCTTCCTGCTGATATCCGGTCAGTCGGGTAAATGCCTCATTGACAGCCAGGATTTTCGGTGCGGCATCGGTGACGAACATCGCCTCACCGCTGCTGCGAAACAGTCCATCCCAGATTTGCAGTTGCTGCTCGACTTTTTTCCGCTGGTAATAGTTTCCCAGTTGAATGCCGACACTGTCAAACATCTCGATCATCCCTTGGTCGGGGGGCTGGATCCGCTGGCTAAAAAAATTTAACGACCCGACGACTGTGTTACCGACTAACAGAGGAACTCCGAAACCGGAATGCAGACCGATCGCCACCGCCGCATAGCGGCGGGCAAACCGGGCATGCTTCGTGACATCCTCAATCCAGGTCGGCTTCGCTGTGTCCCAGATCAGGCCCGGCATTCCTTCGCCACGGGCAAAGCTGATTTTCTGACTGAGCGCCTCGAATGCGGCAAACCTGTTCGAATCATTGCCCCAACAGGAATGCCAGACCATGACCTGTTTCAGGTTGTCGACCATCCAGACCTCGCCATAATCCCAACCGAACCGGTCGCAGACCGTCTGAATGAAGCGGTTGATCGCCTCGCCAAAAGTGCTGCTTTCACCAAGGATCCGCGACAGGTCTTGGTGCATCGCCAAGCGGAATTGGCTGCGCTTCTGCTCGGTGATATCCTGGCCGAAACTGAGCGTTCCGCTGATTCTGCCGGTCTCATCCCGCAACAGATGGTTGCTCCACAAAATGCGTAGCCGGTTGCCGTCGGCGCTGATCGCATCAACATCCGCCACCTGTGCGAACGGTTCAATTTCGCCGGCCATCATCGCCCGGAACCGCTCCGTCATCAACAGAAGCTGCTCCGGCGCCACCGTCAGTTCAAGCCATGATACCCCGTGCAGGTCCTCGCCAGACCGGCCAAATATCTGCTCAACCCGCCGATTGGCATAAGTCACCCTGCCTTCGGTGTCCAGCGCCACGATAAACAATGCACCATCGTTCCAAAGTTGTTTCATGTAGTATTGTAAAATCGCCGACTCCATCGCTGGCCCAACCCCTTTGGCTGTCATTTTGTCTTGTGCAGTTCCCAACTGTCCAGCAGTTCGCCGGTCTGGCCAAATACGCCGACAATCAGCATATTGCCGCTCAGTGTCACGCTCATATACATCGGTCGCTCGACCGGGTTGATAAATACGCGGTTCCATGGCTTGGCTTCCACCGTTTTGTAAGTTTTCGTGCCGGTTCGCCCGGTCGCGACGTGCCAGACGCCATTTTTACCTGACCGGGCATAAACATGATCGTGCGCGGTAAATACCGCATCGACCTGGTACTGTTCAAATAATGGTTCAAAAGCCTGCCGCAGATTTTCCAGGATCCCGTCCGGTTTGTTGCCATAAATTGGTCGGTGCATGAACACCAGTTTCCATCGCTTGTCTGTCGCGGCCAGATCCACCGACAACCACTGTTTTTGCTGCTCAAGCAGATCTGGGATCAGCCTTGCCTGTTCACCGGCCTGGCTGTCCAGCATCACCAAGTGAACATCGCCGTAATCAAAGGAATAGACTTGTCCGGCCAGTTCGGGCGGTCCGTTTCGCGGCAAGGCAAACTGGGCGTTAAAATACTCCGGCCTGGAAAAACGCCGCTCTGGCGTGTAGCATTCGTGATTGCCGACGATCGGCATTACCGGCAACGTCTCCAGCACACCTGCCGCAGCCGCGAACCAGGCTTCCCATTCGTCATAGTCCTGTCCCACATCGACGAGATCGCCCATCGCAACAAAGAACGCCGCATCCGGATGATCTGCCGCAGCTTTGTGCAATGTGGTCCGCCAGACGCCATAATCCAGGCTCTGCGAATCACCCATGATCAGAAACTTGAACGGCGCCGGACCATCAGGCGCGGTGCGGAATTGTTGCGGCCGACTCCAGTGTTCGCCGCTTCCAACCTGATAGCTGTAAACACTGTCCGGTTTCAGCCCGGTCAGGTTCACTGTGTGCAGATTGACCACGCCGGTGTTGGTTTGCCATGTGCGGGTCTGTGCCTCGATCTGACGGTATTCAGCCGTTTGACGCAATGTCGCCTGCGACAGCCGCAACCAGCCGGTTGCGGTATTGCTGTCGGTCCGCCAGCGGATCGTCTGTGTCGTTTGCGGGGCGTCCATCCAGGTCAGGGTGATGTGGTCAGGGCTGTTCGTCGCCGTGACGGCGCTGACCGGAAACGTCGCAGACCAACACAGACAGACCAGCGCAAAGCCAATCAGCCAGTGGATTGATTTTTTCGAAAGGCTCATTTGCCTCATCCGGCGTGTTACTCCTTTGCCTTTACCTGGGCATCCTATTACGGTCAAAAAGTGGCCGGTCGAAACCGCCGCGTTGTCCAACGTCGGTTTGTTCGCCGGCCAGTTTTCACAGTCGCTGCTAGGACCCTCTAAACCTTGGTCACTACCACGATGCCGCTGTCTGTCACCGTATAGCCGCGCGCCCGGTCGGCGGCATGGTCGTAGCCGATCTCGGTCCCTTCAGGGATTCTCAGGTCTTCGTCGATGATCGCCCGCTTGATTTTGACGTTACGACCGGTTTCCACGTTGTCAAACAGGATCGAATCTTCAATCAGGCTGAAACTGTTGATCTTGCAACGCGGCCCGATGATTGAGCGGCGAACGGTGCTGCCGCTGGTAATGCAGCCGCCGCAGACATAGGAGCTGATATTCTGTCCCCGGCGGCCTTCTTCGTCGAAAACGGTCTTGGCCGGCGGCAGGTTGCCCTGGTTGGTCAAAATCGGCCAGCGATAATTGTACAGGTTCAGCTGCGGCGCCACGTTGACCAGGTCCATGTTGGCCTCATAGTAGGATTCAATGGTGCCGACATCTTTCCAATAGCCGCGTTCTTCCGGTTTCATTCCCGGGATCATGTTGTCGCCGAAATTGTAGGTAAACACGCGGTCGCCATTGGCCAGCATCATCGGAATGATGTGTTTGCCGAAATCAAGATCGTCGTGCAGTTTTTTGCCCGCCTTTAGAACCTCAATCAATTTACGGGTGGAAAAAATGTAGTTGCCCATTGAGGCAAAGCAGGTGTCCCGTTCAGGAATCCGCTGTGGATTCTTCGGTTTCTCGGCGAACGAGGTCACGCGGAAGTCTTCGTCTACGGCGAAGATGCCGAAGCGGGTCGCGTCCTCGGCCGACACTTCCAGCGCCGCCACCGTGATATCGGCCCGGTTCATGATATGGTAGCCGATCATCTGGCTGACATCCATCTTATAGATATGGTCGCCGCCAAAAATCGCAATATAGTCGGCGTCGGTCGCTTCGACGAAGTGCAGGAACTGATAGATCGCATCAGCGGTGCCTTTGAACCACTCCTCGCTGTCGCTGTTGGTTTCCGGCGAGATCGTGTCAAAGAACTCGCCATGACCGATCAGCCGCGACCAGAATTCTTTGATGTGCTTATTCAACGGATAGGCGCGGTATTGCGTCAGGACATAGACTTTCTTGATGCCGGAGTTGAACAGATTGCTCAGAACGAAATCGATGATTTTGTATTTGCCGCCGAAAGATACGCAGGGTTTGGGGCGGTTGGTCGTAATCTGTCCCAGCCGTTCGCCTTTACCGCCGGCCAGGACCATCGCAATGGTGTTCCGGGTCACGTTGCCCAACGAAAACATCTTTTTCTACCCCTTCCTTTAGTGGCGTTTTTCTTACATCTTTTCTACCATTATGTATTTGACCTGTAACGAAGAATTCCTTTTTTCTTGCGCATGCTTTGCTGCTGCAGGAATCTGTCATTATTTATGGAATTAAACGATTAAAGCATAAAAACCAAGAAAAGGCAGCGATGCCAACAAAATCATCCGGGGGTGTTAGGGTTGATATCGCCGTTATACTCGGCAGATTCGCCCATAAGCCAGGAAAGTCTGCAATTTTTCCACCAGATTCTCGATCAAGCCCGTGATATAATCCTGGTCGTGCAGGCGGACGGGAAAATATGTTATGCCAATCAGGCCGCGACCGCGGCATATGGGTACAGCATCGACGAATTGCTTGCCAGCTCAATCATGGATCTGCGATCTTCAGACACGCAGTATCTCATCACCGATCAGTTGAAAGCCGCGCTGTCCACCGGCGCGTTGTTCCGCACCCAGCATCGGCGCAAGAACGGTGAAGTCTTTCCGGTGGAGGTCAGTGCAAAACGGTTGGACCTTGTCGGTATCAGCGCCGGAATCAGCATCATCCGCGACATCAGCCAGGTTGTAGCCATCGAGCAGATTTTGAACGAAAGCGACCAGAAACAGCAAGCGTTGAACGAAGAACTGATTGCCGCCAACGAAGAACTCACCGCCGGTAACGAAGAACTTTCCGCGATGAACGAAGAATTGATCGCCTCTGAGGAAGAGCTGCGCTCTCAATTCAGCGTATTGCAGGAAAAAGAAACTTATATCCGGCGCCAAAACGAACTGCTGGCCTCGCTGCACGAGGCGGCGCTTGAGCTAATGAGCCGCCGCGGCATCGACGAATTGTTGTCGATGATCGTAGGTAGCGCATGCAGACTGGTCGGCACCGAACACGGGTTCATCTATCGGTTCGATCCGGACAGGTTGCGGTTTCGCCGCAGTCACGGCTGCGGAATCTATCGGCACGATCTCGGTCGGGAAATCGACGCGAACCAGGGAATTGTCGGACAGGTACGACGGACCGGCCAGCCGGTGGTGGTGCACGACTATGCCGAATGGCTGCGTCACAACCCACAGTCGACGCCATTTCCCGAAATCTGCACCGTGATGCAGGTCCCGCTAAAGACCGGCGACGAATTTCTCGGCACGATCGGGTTGGCTTATTGCGTGCCGGACCAAGTCTTTGGCCCGGCCGAAATAGATATTTTGAGCCGTTTCGCCGATTTTGCCTCGCTGGCGCTGGACAATGCACAACTGATGGGTTCGTATCAGCAGGAGCTGCAAAATCGGCAGGCCGCCGAAACTTCACTGGCAAAATCCCAGGCCTCGCTTCAGGCAATGGCCGCTGCGATCCCCGACCTGATGTTCCTGTTCAGCCGCACCGGCGTTATTCTTGACTTTAAGCCCGGCCCCGAACCGCTGCTGGTCGCGCCGGAATTATTCCTCGGCCGGACCATTGCGGAAATCTTTCCGCCAGAGCTGCGCGATCAGACGCTGCAAAACCTGCAGCGCACGCTGGAAACTTTATCGGTCCAAGTGTTTGAGTATCAGGTCATGTTCAACGACAAAATCGAATACTATGAAGCGCGGCTTGCTCCCAGCGGCGCCGACGAGGTGCTGGCCATCTGCCGCAATGTCACCGAGCGGACCCGGATGGAAAACCAGCTGAAACACCTCAGTCTGCACGACGCACTGACCGGGCTTTACAACCGGGCGTTTTTCGAAGAAGAGATGCGACGGCTGGAAAAGCAACGCGATGGCATCGCCGGCCTGTTGATCTGCGATGTCGATGGCCTGAAAATCGTCAATGATTCACTTGGCCACAACGCCGGCGATGATATTTTGAAAAACGTGGCCAAGATTTTGCAGCATTCCTTCCGCGCCGGCGATGTCATCGCCCGCATCGGCGGCGATGAGTTTGTCGTTTTGCTCAACACCAACTCCGCCAGAATATTTGACAACGCCTGCCGGCGGATCAAATATCATATTGCGGCATACAATAGCAAAAATCCCATGCCGATCAGCCTGTCGACAGGGTTTGCGCTGTCGCGACAGTCACCGCCGGATATGAACGCCCTGTTCAAGGAAGCCGACAACAATATGTACCGCGAAAAACTGCACCAGAAGCTAAGCGCTCGCAGCGCCATCGTCAAAGGATTAATCAAGGCGCTGGAAGCCCGCGATTTTATCACCGAGGGTCATGGCGACAGGCTGCAGTCGATGGTGGAGGCGTTTGCACGCAAAATAGGCCTGCCGGAACGCAATCTGGCAGACCTACGGTTATTCGCCCATTTCCACGACATCGGCAAAGTCGGCATACCTGACAGCATTTTGTTCAAATCCGGTCCGCTTGATGCCGAAGAATGGAAGATCATGAAGCAGCACTGCGAAATCGGACATCGTATCGCGATGTCCACGCCGGACCTGGCGCCGATCGCCAACTGGATTCTGAAACACCAGGAATGGTGGAACGGCAAGGGCTATCCGTTGGGAATAAAAGGCGATGCAATTCCGCTGGAGTGCCGGTTGCTGTCGATTACCGACGCTTTTGATGCAATGACCAATGACCGGCCTTACCGCAAAGCTGTGACGGCGTCAGTCGCCTTAGCGGAGTTGCGGCGCTGTTCCGGCACTCAGTTTGACCCCTTCCTCGTCGAAAAGTTCGTCGAGATGATTGAAGTCCCCTCTGATTGAGCCATTGCCCGGTTTGTACTTAAAGGATGATGACCTCTCGCGGGCCTCATTATTTGCGCGACGCCCATAATCCGCCGCCAATGATCAACAGGCCGCCGACGAGATGCGCTTGCCCGATCGGTTCGCCGAGCGACAAAGCGCCGAGCAGCGCCCCATACAGCGGCAAGGTGTTGTAAAAAACCATCGCGCCGCTTGCCCCCAACCGGGCCACTCCCTGGTTCCAGGCATAAAAACCGATTGCCGCCGGCCCCAGTCCAAGATAGATTACAATCATCGCCAGTTTGAAGTTCAGTCCGATTGGCGAGGCATACAGCTCCCACGCCGCCATCGCCCAGAGAATCGGCAGGCCGAGAAAAATCGACCAAGCCGTGGCCGCAACCGCCGGCATTAAACGCATCACACGTCCGGACAAAATCGAATAGACACCCCAGGTTGCCACAGCTGTCAGCACCAGCAAATCGCCGACATTGTATCCGGTCTGTTGCCAGAAAGCAAAAGACCCGCCCGAGATTAGCCATACCACCCCAGCCAACGCCAGCAATGCGCCGACGATCTGGCGACCCTTCATCGGTTCCCGGATCAACACCGCCGCCAGCAACCCGGTCAATAACGGTCCGGTTCCGTTGATGAGAGTGCCGTTGACTGCCGTAGTGTAATGCAGCCCCAGATAGAGCAGCGGTGAAAACAAAATCACCCCGGCCAGCGCCATCCCTGCCAAAAGCGGCAGCGCTTCTCTGGTGGGACGACCGACTTTTGGCGTCTGTTGCAACAGGACGAGAAAAAACAATGCGGCAACCGTAAACCGTGAAGCCGATAATGTTATCGGTCCGATATCATCACGGACCAGGCGGCCGATCACCATGTTCGACGCCCAGGCCAGCGTCGCCAGATTGACATAGCCGATCCCGGCCAATTGTCTGATTCGTTCCTGATTCACACGCTTCGCTCCCATCGCCGGTATTGTCGGAGTGTCCTGCAGACACTCCGTTTATTTGCGCCATCGTTTCTGTTTCCTCTGTCGCCTCGCCTTCCTGTATCCACGCCTCCAGCAGACTGAAAGCGACCGCCAGCACCACCGGTCCGACAAACACCCCGATGATGCCGAGAGTCATCAGTCCGCCGATAACGCCGGGCAACACTACAAACAACGACAGATCCACGCTTTTGCGGATCAGCATCGGCCGCAGAATATTATCAATCGGTGTCACCAAAATCGTCCAGATGCTGAGGAAAACCGCCCAGCCTGTCGCATCACTCCAAAACAGCCAGATTGCCGCCGGGACCAAAACCGGCGACGGTCCAAGCTGAGCCAGGCACAACACAAACATCACGGCCGTCAGCAGAAAGACCACAGGAACTCCGGCAATCGCCAATCCGATACCCGCTACCGTCGACTGGGCCACAGCGGTGACTACGACGCCTAGGGCCAGACCCCGCACCGATTTGGCAGCCAACACCACCACATTTTCACCGCGCTCGCCAGCCAGGCGATGAGCAAACCGCAACACTTCCCGCGCCACCGTTTCGCCGGTCGAATACAAAACGCCGGAAATAATGATCGTCAAAATAAAGTCGAACACAACTTTGCCCGGATTGCCGGATTGCCGGAAAATCCAGGTTACGATTTCCTCGGCATGCGGCGCCATCAGTTCGGCGAGTCCGGCCGTGCCGGCAGCGGCAAATTCCCGCCACATCGCGGCAAGTTTCAGCCCGATCACCGGCAGTGTCACCACCCATTCCGGCGGCGGCAGCAGAGTAAGCCGGCTCAAGGATTCCAGCCAGCTCACGATCCGCTCGGTATTGGCCACAATGATGCTTACAGCCAAAATCAGCGGCCCGACCACCAACAGCGCCAACAGGATCGTCATGGCCACAGCCGCCAGATTGCGGCTTTTCCAGAGGATTTGTTCCAACCGCAGCAAGATCGGCCAAGTTGCCGATACAATCATGCTGGCCCAGAGCAACGCAAGCAAAAATGGTTTGGCAATCCAAAACGCGGCTACGATCAACATGCCGATTGCCAAAACCGACAACGTGGTGCGGGTAATATCATTGTAGGGCAAGTGCTCTTTCACAGTATCCCTCCCGCCGGCAACGGCATTTTAATCGATAATCTTGCCAAATGCCAGCCGCTTCGGCAAAATCTTGACATTCAATTTTTTCTCCAGGAATGCAATGCGCTTTTCCTCCGCCCGGTCGATAATCGACAGCGTCATCCCGGTTGCGCCGGCCCGCCCGGTTCGTCCGGCGCGGTGCTGATATGCCTGCGGATCTTCCGGCAACTCCAGGTTGATCACGCAGCGGACGCCCGCAATATCCAGTCCGCGCGCCGCCAAATCGGAGGCGACCAGCACTCCGGTCCGTCCGTCGCGAAACGATTCCATCGCCCCTTGCCGGTCCTTTTTGACCGAACTGCCGTGGATTCCTGTCGCCGCCACGCCATGATGGCAAAGCTTGGCTACCGTTTCTTCGATGGCGATGCTGGTATTGACGAAGACAAGCGCCCTATCGACCTGCAGGCTGGCCAGCAGTTTGCGCAAAAATTCGATTTTGTCGCGAGTTTCGACGACAAAATATAGGTGCTCGATTTCCGCCGGCACCGCTGCCGGGGCTGCGATCGTCACCACCACCGCAGCGTTGCTCATTCCCAACGCCTTTTCCATGGCTGCTGCCGGGATCGTCGCCGAAAACAAGAGCAACTGGCGGTCTTTTTGCGTTGCCTTGATAATTGCTGTCGCGCTGACGCGGTGATTATCGTCCAGCAACCGATCCGCCTCGTCTAGCACAATGGTTTTTACGGTTTGGGCATTGATTTTTCGTTTCTGTATCAGTTCCAGTATCCGTCCGCTAGACCCGACCAACAGGTGCGGTCGCTCTTTCAACCGATCGATCTGCCTGGCGATATTCACATCGCCGATAATCACCGACGACGTCACCGGCAGACCTGAGTTGTCGGCCAGCAATTGCGCCTCACGAAAAATCTGCATTGCCAGCTCATGCGTCGGCGCCAATACGATCGCCTGCGTGTCCCGCTTGGCATGGTCGATTTTTTGGAACAACGGCAATAAGAAAGCCAAAGTTTTTCCGGTGCCGGTAGCCGACTGACCGACCACATCCTTCCCGGCCAACACCTCGGGAATTACTTCTTCCTGTATTTGGGTCGGCACGGTGATTCCCGCTTTTGCTAGGCCTTGCACCAATGCACTCTGAATTCCCAGTTCGACAAATGACTGATTCATGTTAACTCCCTCGCCTGCCAAAATTTCATGCTCTGCAGGCTTATCTAATTCATTATACTAAAAAAAACGGCAGCAGGATAATCCGTGATGATTGAGGAAAAGATATAGCTGGCAAATCAACCCGCAATACATTTTTGGGAGGGCACGAACATGGGAACAGGGTTTCGCATATTTACCGGCATCAATCGGCCGGACCCTTTGTTGGTCGAGGCGTTTCGCGGCTTGCCGGTCGCCAATATCGCCGATGAGATGAACCGCTTTGGTTGCCTGGACGGGCGGATCAAGCCGCTAAACGCAGCGCCGCTGCTCGGCGTCGCCTTTACCGTCAAAGCCTGGACCGCCGACAACCTGATTCTGCACAAAGCAATCGATATGGCACTTCCCGGCGATATCATCGTCGTCGATGCGCAAGCAGACGTTGGCACGGCGTTGATTGGCGAAATCATGCTGCGGCAGGCGATCAAGCGCAGACTGGGAGGCCTGATTATCGACGGTGCGGTCCGCGATGTCGAGGCGCTGCGACAAATGAACTTTCCGGTCTACGCCGCCGGTTTCACGCCAAAAGGACCGTTCAAGAATGGGCCTGGCGAAATCAATGTCCCTGTTTGCTGCGGCGGCGTGGTGATCGAACCGGGCGCGATTCTTGTCGGCGACGCCGATGGAGTGGTGGCGATCGCTCCGCGCGACGCACAGGTGGTGGCGGCAGCAGCCCGCAAAAAATCGCTCAGCGAACAGGCCATCTTTCAACAAATTGAACAGGGAACGCTCGACCGGTCCTGGGTCGATAAGACGCTGACCGAGCGGGGCTGCGAAATCATTGATGCGACCTGGAATAGTACAACCGGAGGCGATCACAATGGATGAACTGCTCGTCGGCATCGTAAATCTGTCCTGGAAACACGTGGCGATGTGGGTGGTCGCCGGAATCCTGATCTACCTGGCGATCCGGCACGACTATGAACCCCTGCTTTTGCTGCCGATCGGGTTCGGCGCCATCCTGACCAACATTCCCTTCTCCTCGGCCGTCGGCCACGAAGGTTTCCTCACCCGGCTTCTCGAGTTCGGCATTTACAGCGAACTGTTCCCTGTGCTCATCTTTATTGCCATCGGCGCGATGTGCGACTTCTCGCCGCTGATCCGGCGGCCGATCGCCATGCTGTTCGGCGCAGCCGCCCAGTTCGGCATCTTCGCCACCATCGTCATCGCCGCAATGCTTGGTTTCAATCTTAAACAGGCGGCCGCCATCGGCATCATCGGCGCAGCGGACGGGCCGACGACGATTTACGTCGCCACCCGCTTCGCCCAGGATCTGCTCGGCCCTCTCTCGGTCGCGGCATATTCCTACATGGCGCTGGTGCCGATCATCCAGCCGCCGGTGATCAAGCTGCTGACCAGCAAAGAAGAACGGCTGATCCGGATGGAATACGAGGAGCAGGAACCGGTGTCCAAGACAACGCTGGTGCTGTTTCCGATCATGATCACGCTGATCGCCGGCATCATCGCGCCGATCTCGGTCGCCTTGATCGGCAGTTTGATGTTCGGCAACCTGATCAAAGTCAGCGGCGTAGTGGAACGGCTGTCCCAATCGGCCCAGAATGAACTGGCCAACCTGGTGACGTTGCTGCTCGGCATCACGATCGGTTCGACGATGTCGGCGGAGAAGTTCCTGGTTGTTGAAGTGGGCATCGTGCTGGGGCTGGGGCTTGTGGCCTTCATCTTCGACACGGCGGGCGGCGTGCTGTTTGCAAAAGCCGTGAACCTGGTGGTGAAGAAGAAGATCAATCCGATGATCGGAGCCTGCGGAATTTCAGCGTTTCCGATGTCGGGTCGGGTAGTGGCGAAGATGGCGCTGGCCGAGGACCCGACGAACTTCATCATCATGCATGCGATCGGGGTGAACGTCGCCGGGCAGGTATGCTCGGTGGTGGCCGGCGGGGTCGTGCTGGCGCTGGTGAAGTGAGACAAGGAGGGATTGTAAAATGACGGATACAGTTCAACAATCACTGAGTTTGATGGCAATCGCCCTGCCGGCGATGTTCGCCGTGATTCTGTTGTTCATGGGCGCTACGGCGCTGCTGCACAAAACCTTTCCCGCCAAAGAGGAGTAATTTCGCGGAAAAATCCCCACATACCCGGCAAAAATGCTATAATTACGGTATGTCTGGGACGCCTTGCTGTATTCTAAGCCACAACTATTAAGACAGGCGGTGACCAACCGCACTGTCTTTTTGTATTGGGCTTAGCCAAGCGAGCTTGCGTTCGCCATAATCAAGATAAACAAGGACAGGAGCGATGTCAATGAAGCCGTTGCAAGGACTGAAAGTATTGGATTTGAGCCGGGTGTTGGCCGGGCCGTATTGCACGATGATGCTGGCTGATTTCGGCGCCAACATCATCAAGATCGAGCCGCCGAAAGTCGGCGACGACTCGCGGGCGTTCGGCCCGTTTGTCGGCAAGGAGAGCGCCTATTTCATGAGCCTGAACCGCAACAAGCGCTCGATGACCCTCAATTTCAAAAATCAAGCGGAAATTGAAGTGTTTCGGGAGATGGTCAAACAGGCCGATGTGGTGGTGGAAAATTACCGACCTGGCACGATGGAAAAATTCGGCCTGGGCTATGACGAATTGAAAACCATCAATCCGAAGATCATTTACGCCGCCTGCTCCGGTTTTGGTCACAGCGGTCCTTATCAGTACAAACCGGCCTATGATATCATTGTTCAAGCCATGGGCGGCATCATGAGCATCACCGGTCCGGAAGGCGGCGAGCCAACCCGTGTCGGCGCATCAGTCGGCGATATCATCGCCGGCATGTTCACCGCCTACGGCATCATGATGGCGCTGTACCACCGGGAAAAGACCGGCGAGGGACAGAAAGTCGATGTCGCGATGCTGGATTGCCAGCTGGCGGTACTGGAAAATGCGATTGCCCGCTATGTGACTTCCGGCAATGTGCCGGTTCCGCTAGGCAACCGTCATCCATCAATCACACCATTCGCATCGTTCACCGCCAAGGACGGTCATTTGATCGTGGGGGCCGGCAACGACCGACTGTGGGAAAAATTATGCAAAATCCTTGAAAAACCGGAATTGCTCAGCGATCCGCGATTTGACAACAACAACAATCGCACCGCCCATGTCAGCGAACTGACAGCGATTCTGAACGAAACATTTTCGCATAAAACCATCAACGAATGGTTGACATTGCTGGAAGCGGCCGAACTGCCCTGCGCACCGATCAATACGGTCGACCGCATCATCAGCGACCCGCAGATTCAGCAGCGGCAAATGATCGTCGAAGTCGATCACCCGGTCGCCGGACACTTGAAAATGGCCGGCACCCCGGTGAAAATGTCGCTAACTCCCGGCGGCATTGAACGGCCGGCTCCATTGTTGGGACAACATACGGCGGAGTTGCTGAAAGAAGTGCTCGGTTGGGATGAAGCAAAAACCGCCGCTTTCTTTGCCGACAAATAAACGCTTAACATTTCGACATAGCAAATACGACGCTGATAAAAAAGCAGGCGCTGCCGGAATTTCCGGCAGCGCCTGCTTTTTCGCGATAATCAGTCTCTTACGGACTGCAGCGCTCCTATTTGACCGCGATCGCTTCGATTTCGACTACGGCGCCCTTCGGCAGCGCCGCCACCTGCACGGTCGAGCGGGCAGGCGGGTTAGTTTTAAAGAATTCGGCGTATACCGCATTCATTGCAGCGAAGTTCTGCAGGTCGGACATAAACACGGTTGTTTTCACCACCTGCTCCAGTCCACAGCCGCCGGCCGCCAGCACGGCGGACAGATTGGCAAGACATTGCCGCGTCGCCGCCGCAATTGCGGTCAACAGTTCGCCGCTTGCCGGGTCAACCGGCAGTTGGCCGGACACAAACACCATGTTGCCGGTCTGTATCCCCTGGGAATAAGGGCCAATGGCCGCCGGAGCTTTTTCTGTAACAACGGGAGCTATACTCATTTGATGTCCTCCTCAATTTTCTGGTCGTTCGGTTCGTACACGGCAGGCTCAAACTTTTGCCGCCGCCAGTTTTTGATAGTTCTGCAGCCGCTCCATCGCGTCCTGCTCGGTTTTAGAATACAGGGCTTCGGCCAGTTCGGGGAATTGTTTCTGCAACGAAGAATAACGGACTTCGCCCATCAGGAACTCGCGGAAGTTCATCGTCGGCGGTTTCGAGTCCATGCTGAACGGATTGGTTCCCTGTTCCTTCAGTTCGGGGTTGTAGCGATACAGCGACCAGTAACCGCACTCGACCGCCCGTTTCGCTTCGGCTTGGCTGCAGCCCATGCCGGCTTTCAGGCCGTGGTTGATGCAGGGTGAGTAAGCGATGATCAGCGACGGTCCCGGATAGGCCTCGGCTTCGGCAATCGCTTTCAGGGTCTGGGCCTTGTCGGCGCCCATGGCGATCTGGGCTACATAGACATAACCGTAGCTCATCGCGATCATGCCGAGGTCTTTTTTCTTGGTCTTCTTGCCGTCGGCGGCAAACTTGGCGATCGCGGCGGTCGGCGTCGCTTTCGAGGATTGGCCGCCGGTATTGGAATACACTTCCGTATCGAATACCAACACATTGATGTTCTCACCGGACGCAAGCACATGATCCAGGCCGCCGAATCCGATGTCGTAGGCCCAGCCGTCGCCGCCGAACAGCCATTGCGACCGCTTGACCAGGAAGTCTCTGTTTTCATAGATTTCCGCCAGTAGCGGCGTTTTATCCTTCAACGGTTCGATCACGGCGATCAGGCGGTCGGCCCGCTCGCGTGCACCGGTTCCCTGCTCCAGGTTGGCCAGCCAGTCCTGCGCAGCTTGGGCAAATCCATCGCCCAATCCCAGCTGCAGCGCCGCTTCCACCTTCTGCGCCAGTTGCTTGCGCAATTGTTTCACGCCCAGCATCATGCCCAGACCGTATTCGGCGTTGTCTTCGAATAACGAGTTGCCCCAGGCCGGTCCATGTCCCCGATGATTGGTCGTGTAGGGGATCGAGGGTGCGCTGCCGGCCCAGACCGAAGAGCAGCCGGTCGCGTTGGCGATCATCAGACGGTCGCCGAACAGTTGGGTAACCAGTTTGGCATAGCCGGTTTCCAGACAACCGGCGCAGGCGCCGGAGAATTCCAAGAGCGGTTGCTCAAACTGACTGCCTTTGACGGTCAGCGGATTGAATGGGTTTTGCTTCGGCGAAAGACCCAGCGCGTAGTTCCACAGCGCATCCTGCTCCAGCTGGCTGTCCAGTGGTTTCATCACCAGCGCCTTTTGTTTGGCCGGGCAAACTTCTACGCAGTTGCCGCAACCGGTGCAGTCGTTGACGGAAATCGCCAGCCGGAACTGCAGGTCTTTGGCGCCAATCGCCGGTTTGGCCGTGAAGCCGGCCGGGGCGGACGCCATTTCCTCACCGGTCGCCAAAACGGGGCGAATGCTGGCATGCGGACAGACAAACGAACACTGGTTGCACTGGATACAGTGCTCCATTTGCCATTCCGGCACGTCGATCGCGATACCGCGTTTTTCGTAGGCGGAGGTTCCGAGCGGGAACGTGCCGTCCTCTTGTCCGACCAGCGCACTTACCGGCAGTTTGTCGCCTTCCTGACGGTTCATCGGTACCAGGATCTTGTTGATGAAGGAGGGAACCTCTTTTTGCAGCTCACTGCTGCAGGCGCAGGCAAACTTGGCCTGGTCGGCCTGGCTGTTTTCCGCCTGGGCCCAGCTTGCCGGCACGGCAACCTTGACGGCCGCCTGCATTCCCTGCGTGATTGCCGCGTTATTCATTTCGATAATCTTGCTGCCTTTGTGGCCATAGGCGTCGACGACTGCGTCGCGCAGGTATTTTTCGGCTTTTTCCAGCGGAATGATCTGCGCCAGTTTGAAAAACGCCACTTGCATCAAAATGTTGAAGCGTCCGCCAAGACCGATATCTTGGGCGAGTTGCACGGCATTGATCGTATAGAACTGGATGTTGTTGGCCGCGATGAAGCGCTTCATGCTACCAGGCAACTTTTCGTCCAACTCCGACTGTGACCATTTGGTGTTGAGCAGGAAGGTTCCGCCAGGCTTCAGCCCTTCCAGCAAATCGTATTTGTCGACGTACGACTGCTGCGAACAGGAGATAAAATCCGCCTTATTGATCAGATAGGGAGCCTTGATCGGCGTGTCGCCGAAACGTAGGTGCGACACGGTAATGCCGCCGGATTTCTTGGAATCGTAGGCGAAGTATGCTTGAGCGTACATGTCGGTTTTGTCGCCAATGATCTTGATCGCGCTCTTGTTGGCGCCGACCGTGCCATCCGCACCGAGGCCCCAGAATTTGCAGGCCTTGGTTCCCTGCGGCGTGGTGTCGACGTCTTGGCCAAGCGGCAGCGAAGTGTGATTCACATCGTCGATGATACCCACGGTGAAGTGGTCTTTCGGTTGCGCCGAAGCAAGATTGTCGAACACTTCCTTGATCTGGCCGGGGATGATGTCTTTGCCGCCGACGCCGGCCCGACCGCCGACGATGACCGGTTGCCATTCGCGACCGTAGAAGGCGGTTTTGACATCCAGATACAACGGCTCCGCCTGCGCGCCCATCTCTTTGGTCCGGTCCAACACGGCGATTTTCTTGACCGTCTTGGGGATGTCACGCAGGAAATGCGACACCGAGAACGGCCGGAACAAATGCACCGTCAATACGCCGACCTTTTCGCCTTTGGCGTTCAGGTGGTCGACGACTTCCTCGATCGTTTCGCACATTGATCCCATGGCGATGATCAGGCGTTCAGCATCCGGCGCGCCATGATAATTGAACAGCGAGTATTTGCGGCCGGTCAGTTTAGTGATTTCGGCCATATAGCCCTCGACGATCTCCGGCAGTTCTTCCCAGTAACGATTGGCGACTTCACGCTGCTGGAAGTGGATATCCGGGTTCTGCACGCTGCCGCGCAGCACCGGATGATCCGGATTGAGCGCCCGGCGACGGAATTCGTTCACCGCACTATAGTCTAGGAGGCCTGCCAGTTCGTCATATTCCAGCACTTCAATCTTCTGCACTTCGTGGGAGGTCCGGAATCCGTCGAAAAAGTTCAGAAACGGCACTCGGCCTTTAATCGCCGACAAATGGGCAACTGCCGCCAGGTCCATGACCTGTTGCACGCTGCTTTCCGCCAGCATGGCAAAGCCGGTCTGCCGCGTCGCCATCACGTCGGAATGATCGCCAAAAATGCTGATCGCGTTCGCGCCGATGACACGGGCGCTAACGTGGAATACTCCAGGGAGCAGCTCGCCGGCGATTTTGTACATGTTGGGAATCATCAAGAGTAGCCCTTGCGAGGCGGTATAGGTCGTCGTGAGCGCGCCGGCCTGCAACGATCCATGCACGGCGCCGGCCGCGCCGCCTTCAGACTGCATCTCCACCACCTGCACGGTTTGGCCGAAAATGTTCTTGCGGCCCTGCGCCGCCCAGTCATCAACGTTCTCCGCCATGTTGGAAGAAGGCGTAATCGGAAAGATTGCCGCCACATCGGTGAACGCATACGAAACGTACGCGGCCGCCGTGTTTCCGTCCATTGTCTTCATTTTCCTGCGATCGTTCTTCATCAAATTTGATCCCCCCGTATTTTCATTCCGCTTTATGCGGTAACCGACTGCCCCCTATTTCATCCACAAGCTAACTCCCGGACCCAGGGGCAGATTGAACACCATCCAGACAATTAACAACGCGATCAACACTACCAGGAACGCCAACCCATAAGGCAATGTCATGGAAATAATATTGCCCAGCCCGATTTCTTCGTCATCCTGTTTGTATTGCTGCATGATTGCCAATACCATCGGAATGAAGTAATTGATCGGCGTAATTGGATTCGTACAGGTATCGCCAATTCTAAACGCCATCTGGGTTAGCGCCGGTGAAAAGCCGACTTGTGCAAACATCGGCACAAAGATCGGCGCCAAAATCATCCATTTCGACGAGCCGCTGGTGAGGAACAGGTTCAAAAACGCAACCAAAATAACAAACGACACCGCCAGCGGCACGCCGGTAAAGTTCATGGCCTGCAGCACCTGGGCGCCCTTGACGGAAAGAATGACCGCCATCTTGCTGGCCGAAAAGAAATAGATGAAAAACGCGGCCGGAAATGCAACAACAAAATAGGACAGGGATGATTTAAGCCCGCCGGCCATAAGTCCGGGGACATCCCGGTGGCTTTTGATCGCGCCGGAACCTATGCCATAGCCGGTACCGACAAACATGAACAAGAAAAACAAAATCGCCACGACTCCGCTAAGCAACGGCGACGCCGGCAAGAAATTGCCCGCCGCGTTGCGCAACACGCCATGGGCAGGTACGGTTCCCATCAGGACCAGGGCTAAAAACACTAAAAAATACCACATCGACAGTTTGAGGCCCCGATTCTCTGCGGGAGTAATCCGGCGACCTTCGATGCCGCTGACATCCAGTTTGCCTTTGGGATTCACATACATCGGCATTACATACTCGGTAATCACGGTGACTGTCAACGCAATCAGAATGGTGGTAGGAATCATGAAGAAATAGTTGATCAGCGGATGTGTCGGCGCCACGATCCCCATGCTCTGCGCCGCCGAGGCCGTGATGCCGGAGAGTAGCGCATCGTCGCCGGTTACCAGTAGGTTTGCCGTAAATCCGCCATGACCGGATACATATCCGACAATCGCGCCAAGAATGGCATTGCGCCCGAGCGAAGCAAACAAAGCCGCGCCCAGCGTTGTAGATATGATAATGCCGGCATTGCCCGAAATATTGGCGCAAACGCCGACAAGCGACAGCATGAAGGTCACCATATAGGGAGGTGCGCCCAGCAGCGTCTTTTTCATAAACGCATCAAAAAAGCCCGTATCCTGGACATAGCCGATGCCAAGCATCAGCACCATCACAATGCCAAGCGGCGGGAACGTAATATAGGTTTTGACGAAGTCAGTCAAAAATTCCTGCAAAAACTTTGCTTCCAGCAAATTTCGCACGCCGACCGTGGTCATCTTGGAAGCGCCGCCGCCGGTCGCCGCCGACATATAGGTTACGGAAACTCCTGCCGCATTCAGGACATAGGAAAGCACCAGTACAACGACGGCAAAAATCACAAACAGGAAGAATGGGTCAGGCAATTTGTTGCCACCGGTCTCAATCAGTTTCAGGATTGTTTTCATTCGAGTCGACGATGCCAGATTTCCGCCTTTGTGTTCTTTTTCGCTTTCAGTCATGGGTTTTCCTCCTCATTGTGCTTAATATGTTGTGGTTTATTGTTGAACGGCATCCAATTCCAGCACGCTGGCGATCAAAAGTTTTGCTCGTTCAAAAATCGTGTCGACAACGGCAAACTCTTCTGGACTATGATTGCGACCGCCTTTCACCCCAATCGCACAAACCGTCGGAACGCCGGCAATTACCGTGTAGGCCGAATCGGAAGCGCCGCCGACATGCTTGGCATAGGGCACGCCAAAGCCGTTCTCCGTCGACACCTTGGCCACCAGTTCAAACAGTTTCATGACTCCTTCGGTTGTCTTCATCGGCTTGATTCCTTCCATAAACACAACCTTAGTCGAGGTTCCTTCGATATGCGTTTTTTCACCGACCGTCTGCAGTTGCTCCAGGATCCACGGCAAATCATCCGGGTCTTTGTAGCGCACGTCGATATCGATTTTGGCATAGTCGGGAACCGCCGTGGACGTTTTGCCACCCTGCATGACGCCAACATTGAAACTGATTCCTTTATCCCAGTCCGTCAGACTCTGCACGCCAATGATTTTATGCGCCATCTCCAAAATGGCGCTGCGACCGTTTTCCGGGTCATTGCCCGCATGCGCCGCCACGCCGTGCACCTCCATCATAAAGCGGGCCACGCCTTTGCGCCCGACAACAATGCCGTCATCCATAAATCCGGTTTCCGCGTTGAACGCCGCCGCGTAGCCCTTCGATTCTGCGACAAGCAGATCGGGCGCCGTCGACTTGGCATGCAGCACCTCTTCGTCGCCTGCCAGTAGCACCTTGATCGGTCGCGAATCATACCCCGCCGCGTTCAACGCCTTGATCGCATAGAGAAACGCGACAATACCGCCTTTCATGTCCAGCACGCCCGGCCCGTAGACTTTTCCGTCCTTGATGACAAAAGGCCGCTCGGCGGCGGCGCCGGCCGCAATGGCCGTGTCCATGTGTCCCAGAAAGATTACTCCCGGTTTATTCCGCTCTGCTCCCAGTTCGGCAATCAGCATATTGCCGGCGTGTTCAAATTCAACGGACCGGATAGCAGCGCCCACGTCGGCCAAAACTTGTCCAAACCTGGCGGCAACCGCATCAATCCCTGCCTTTTCATGCGGACCGCTTTCCTGCATGACGACATCCCGCCAGAATTCGACCATTTCCTCACGATGCTGGTCCACGAACTGAAACGCCTGTTGCTTCTTGTTCATTGTTGCCCTCCTTGTTATTAATTAATTATTGTTATCGAACGCCTTTTCCACGACAAAAGCGCTCCAACCCAAGATGTTCGCCCCTGTTCTTTGGTTAAAGCGCCTTTTCGCAGCAATGAAGGTCCTGTTCAGCGTCGAATCAGCTTCACTTGTATTCGACCAACGGTATCCCATAGCCAGTTATTATGTTTTTCAGTTCTGCCAGTTTTGCAGCGTCCGGCGCCGTAAAGCTCGTTCGGGAAACTCCGGCGGCATTGTATTTCGCCTCGCCCAGATCATGGTAGCTGAGCAGCTCCACCGCAGCCACTCGCGTGTTTTTCACCAGATATTCGCACATCCTGGCGATATTTGGCGTATTGGCATTGACCTCGGCAATCAGTGGAACCCTGACAATCGTACGGGGATGCCGCTGCGAAATCGCCGCGATATTGGCTAGTATTCGTTCATTACCCACACCGCAAAGCCGCTGATGTTCGGCGGAATCCATATGCTTGCAGTCAATGAACACACAATCGAGCAGATCAACAATATCGCCGCATTGTTCCCAGTCAAAGTAGCCGCTTGTTTCCACGGCAGTATCGATGCCCAGCCGATTGCAGGCTGTTGCCAGCTGCCTGAGAAAATGCGGCTGGGCAAATGGTTCGCCGCCGGAAAAGGTGACGCCGCCGCCGGACTCACGATAAAAAATCGCGTCGCGCTTCACGATTTGCATCACGTCGTCGACCGTCACCGTCATACCGATCTGCTTTCTGGCGCCAGTCGGGCAAACCTCGCAGCAGGCAAAACAGGCGGTGCATTTTCCCCTGTCGATGTCACTGCGATTTCCATTTGCCAGAGTAGCAGCGCCAGTTTTGCAGATCGCTGCGCACCGTCCGCAGCCAGTGCATTTCGCGGCGAAAACCAAGACCTCCGGGCTGGTTTTCCAAGATTCAGGATTTGCGCACCATTGACAACGCAAGGGACATCCTTTGAAAAACACGGTGCTGCGCACCCCTTCGCCGTCATGGATCGACCAACGCTGAATCTGAAAAACATTGCCGCTACATGGTGTCATAGGTGGTTCTTTCGATGATCGCGTCCTGCGCCTCGCGCGACAGGTTGACGAACTGAGTGCTGTAACCGGCGACCCGGACCAGCATATCCCGATAGTCTTCGGGATTTTCCTGCGCTTTGCGCAGTGTTTCGGTAGAAATCACATTGAACTGGACATGGAATGCGCCCAGTGCAAAATAGGCCCGAATCAGCGCCGCCAGGTTTTTCAGGTTGCGTTCGCTCTGCAACAGTTCCGGCGCCAGCTTCACATTCATCAGCGTGCCGCCGGAGTGAATATCATGGTTGATCTTGGCCACGGAACGCATCGCGGCGGTCGGACTGGTCAGATCGGTGCCGGCATGCGGCGACACGCCTTCCGTCAATGGAGTCTGCGATTTGCGACCGTCCGGAGTCGCGCCGATGACACTGCCGGCCGGAATATAGTTGGAAATTCCCATAAACGCAGAATTGAACTTGGAGCCGAAGAAATCCTTGTAAGCCACGATTTGCTGATGATAAAACTCGGTGATCTCCACGGCGATCGAATCGACATAGTCGATATCGTTGCCATATTTCGGGCAGGCCAGCGCAGCTTGCCGCAACGCTTCGAAACCTTGCCAGTTGGCATCCAACGCCTGGCAGATTTCGGCTAGGGTTGTTTTTTGCTCTTCAAACACCAGTTTTTTGATCATCGCCAGCGAGTTCGCCGTGTCGGCCACGCCGATGCCGGTAAGAACCGGACCTACATTGTATTTGGCGCCTCCCTTGCTGAGGTCTTTGCCTTTTTCCATGCAACCGTCCACCAGCAGCGACAGATAGGGTCTCGGCACCATCTCGGCATGAATCTGTTGGGCTGTGATCGTACCGACAACCGAGTGCTTGACCAGGTAGGCAATCTGTCGGAATACGGCCGCTTTCACTGCCTCATAGCTAGTGAACGAAGTGGCGGCCTGTTCGGCCAGGCCCATTTGTTTGCCGGTAATCCGGCTTTTCCCCTGGTTCAGCGCATATTCCACCGATGCAGCCAGATTGACGCTGACCGCTGAAGTCCATTCGCCCACCTTACGGAAATGCGGCACCACACAACCGCAGTTGCTCCAGTCGCGCGCATCTTCCGGCGAAAGGCCCGCCGCCACCAACATCGCCGATCCGATCCGGTCATTGTGCACTGCCGGGAAACCGGTGCCGACGCGAATCAGCTTGCAAACCGCCAGCAAGAATTCATCCGGGCTGTCCGGGTGAATCCGCACGCTCAGGCCGGGTTGATGGGTTTTCACGTTTTCCGTCGCCTGCAGGCACATGAAGGACAGTTCGTTCGTCGCATCGCGCCCGTCCCGCGTCCGGCCTCCCACGGTAAGGTTCTGGAACGAGTTGTAGCCGGCGAAGAATTTGGCTGTATTGCTGGAAATCGCCCATACCCACTCCGACAATTTGATCCACAGCGCCTCGATCAGCTCCTGGGCTTGAGACTTGTCCAGCTTACCGGCAGCGATATCTTGCGCGTAGTAAGGATACATATACTGGTCGAACCGTCCCAGATTCAGCGCCAGCGAGTTTTCCGACAGAATCGAACCAAGCTGCGTGAACCAGACCGTCTGAATTGCTTCGCGGAACGTCTCTGGCGGCTGTTCCGGCACTCGGCGGCAAACGCGCTCAATTTCAGCCAGTTCCGCTTTGCGTTGCTGATTGGGTTCCACTTTGGCCAGTTCAGTAGCCTTATCCGCATACCGATTCGCCAGCGTTATGATTCCTTCGGCAACCAGCACCGCAGCCTGATAAAATTCGATCTGTTCCAACGCCTCTGACGAAGTCGGCTCCAGCTGGGCCAGCTTCGCTTCGGCCTCCGCCCTGATCCCGCCGAAGCCTTTTTTGAAAATCAAATCCTGATAGTCGGCCGTGATTTCCCCCACCGCGTTCCGCCACTTGGAGTCATTATCAAGAATGCCGGTATCGATCAGAATATTGGCCGTTTCCGGATGAATCCGCGACAGAAAGGTTTCTTCAAGTGACTTGCCCTGCCAGTAAGGAAAGATATCCTTGCGCAGCTGATGCTTGGTTAGGTCGTCAATACAATAAGGGTCCTGCGTGCGACTGGCGAAGCTGTCCATTTCGTGCTCAACCCATTGCCAGGAGTACTCAGGGCAGACAATGCCCGCCTTGCGGAACTCGCCGATTGCGCCGACAACCAGTTCGCCGTCAAAAATGGTGACCGGGATCTGTTCGCATACCGCCTTGAACGCTTTGGCTCGCCTGATAATTACAGCCTGTCCTTCCGTCTGTTTATGGGATTCGGTAAAAATTGCGGCGCGTTTGGCGCTAATCGAAGGTTTGGACCCGATGTAGGATTTTCTGAATTCCTCAATCCGTTGGCTTGCACTTGACATGATTTAATCCTCCTCTTCAGATATCCAGCAGAAATATCATAACCTGCACTTATTTTCGATTTTCGAAAATTAATCGCGAGAAAAATGCGTCTACTGACGCAGATAGTTAACCAGGTTTTTCTGTGCATCGTTCATATGTTTACGCAACAACTTCTGCGCTTTTTTCGTATCATTTTCCGCGCAGGCCGCCAACAGCAGCCGATGTTCGGCTTGCGACTTCGCCTGGTGATGCAGTGTTGACAGATAGATGCGCATATATCGTTCGACGTTGTTATGCAAGTGTTGTATCATCGATAGCAGTTTGGGCCGCCCCGCCGCCTTGTACAACACCTCATGAAATTGCCAGTTCAACTCGCCCCAGCGCTTGCTGTCCGGTTCGCTATCCACTTCCTGCAAAATCGCTGCAGCGGAGTTCAGTCGTTCCGTGCTCAGATTCGGAATCGCCAGTTCCAATGCCCCCAATTCCAAGAACAGCCGGATATCAAAGATTTCCTGCGCTTCTTCTGCCGAAAGCTCGCTGACAATAGCGCCCCGATTGGGGAAAAACTTCACTAGACCTTCCGCTTCCAGCGTTTTCAACGCCTCTCGCAGTGCACTCATACTGACGTTAAACTTCGCCGCAAGCTCTTCCTGTTTCAGCTGGACTCCGCCGCTCAACTCGCCGGACAGGATCGCCTCGCGCAGACTATGCGTAATCATCCCCGGCAATGTACAGTATGTCGTTTGAACTTGCGTCTTAAAATTATAGTTTTTCATACTCACACTATAGCGGGTTTCGGTCCGTTCGTAAAGAAAATTTTCGAATGTATACAATATTATTTGTCAATAATGCAGCCATGGCTACCACCCGATCAGCAATGGCTACCACCCGATCAGCAATGGCCACAGCTGCATTTTGATTATAAATCAATACGTCGCTTCGCTTGCTATGCCGGACCCCACTTCATGATTTGCAGTACGGTAATGGCCACTGCCGATAGAACCAGCTGCACAACCAAGAATTTTGTGAACCAACCGACATATTTTTCGTAAGAAATTTTGGCAATCCCCAGGCAACCCATCAACGTCCCTGATGTAGGAATAATGCAATTGGTGAATCCGTCGCCAAACTGGAATGCTTGCGTGGCCACCTGACGAGTGATCCCTGTCAGGTCCGCAATCGGCACCATGATCGGCATGACAGTAACCGCTTGCCCCGAACCGGACGGAATAAAGAAATTGATGATAATATTGGCAAACAGCATCAGGTTGGCCCCGAGTACCGGCCCGACCAGGCTGATCGGCGCAGACAGCCAGTAAACCAAAGTGTCCATGATTTTTCCGTCGATCATCACTACGGAAATCGCCCGCGCCATGCCGACGACGAAGGCTGCATAAACCATCGTGCCGCATCCCTTGACAAACGCTTCGGCGGTTCCCGACACTCCCAGTCCGCCAACAATGCCGCACAACACAGCCATCATGACAAACATAACCGAGTATTGGTTAAATGACCACTTCATGTATAGCGACCCATAAATAATCGCGGCAAAGCAAGCGACCGCAATCAGCAGACAAAGCCCCTGCCGCAACGATAGATTCTCTTCCTTTTCTTCCTGTATGGTCGCTTCCGTCTTTGCTTTGTCAGCGTTATACGTCAGGCTCTTTGTCGGATCGGCAGTGATTCGTTTGATATACATCGCCAAAAATCCGAAGGTTAGAATCAAATTGGCGATATGAAAAAACACCCGCACGCCCATGCCGGAAAACATCGGCAATTGTGCGATATCGTGCGCGATTCCCACCGTGAACACATTGCCCCAACCAACGTTGAAACCGGCATAGGCGCCGAGGTAAATCATGCCGAAACCAACCACTTCGTCATAGCCGAGCGCCTTGGACAGCATCAGGCCAATCGGAATCAACGCCACAACGGGATTGGCAAATACGCCGGTCGCACCGCCGATCGACATGATCGTCATCACGATGGCGACAGCGGCCAGCTCCTTGCCTTTTAGATTCTTTACAACCTTGCCCAAACCAACCCGCAATGCACCGGTTTGTTCAAGAATCGTAATCGCACCGCCGACAAAAAACACCATAAAGATGATTCCGGCCGATTGCAGCCAACCTTTGGACACGGCTTCAAAAATCTGCCAAAACCCTTGCGGTTGGGCTTTGACAAAATGGAACGATCCAGCCACAACTTTTGTGATCGCCCCCTGCTTAACGCGGGTGAATTCACCAGCTGGTACAACCCAGGTCAAGAATGCCATAAAAATCGTCAAAATGAACATAAGGGCAAAAACGTGGGGAAACTCAAACTTGAATTTTTTTTCGGACATGCGCACACCTCTTTTCATAATTTGTTTATCTGCAATGCTCCAACGCAAAGGCAGTCATGGTGGCAATACCTACAGGAAGCGCCTCATCCGGAAAGTTGAACTTCGGGTTGTGCAAGACTTGTCCGGGTGCGTTGCCAACTCCCAGACGAAAGATTGCGCCTGGCACCTTCTCCAGGAAAAATGCGAAATCCTCCGAGCCCATCAGCGGACGTTCGAGCTGCATGACATTTCCGCCGCCTATCGTCTGTATTGCTGCAGTCGTTAACGTTTGCACCACTGACGGGTCATTGACGACGCCGGGTATGCCAAACACATACTCCAGCTTGTGACTGCAATTCAAGGCCGAGGCAATTCCGCCAACCAACCTGTCGATGCGATCCGGGATCGATTCGCGGGTTTTGGCGTCATGACAGCGGACACTACCGGTGATGACTGCATCCGCCGGAGTGATATTAAAGGCGGTGCCTGCATGAAACTCGCAGACAGACAAGACAAATTTATCGATCGCATCGATTTCGCGGCTGGCGATTGTCTGGAGCGCCACGACCGCATGGGCGGCAGCCAGCAGCGGATCTTTGTTACGATGCGGATAAGCCGCATGCCCACCCTGCCCGGTAATCCTGACCGTAAACTGGTCGGCGGAAGCCATGAACGGGCCGGACCAAATGCCGATCTTGCCGATCGGGGTTTCCGTCCCGCCATGAAGACCCAGAATCAATTCCGGCGCAGGCGAGTCCAGCGCACCGGCGGCGATCATCGAACGCGCGCCGTGCAAGCGTTCCTCGGCCGGCTGAAACAATAGTTTGACGATGCCGGAAAACTGATCCCGCATTTCAAACAGTTGTTTAGCAACGCCCAATAATACTGCGGTATGGCCGTCATGGCCGCATGCGTGCATGACGCCTTGCCGGACCGAGGCATAGGGTAGCCCCGTCTGTTCCTGAATCGGCAGCGCATCAATGTCCGCCCGCAGCGCGAGGGTTTTCTCCTGTCCAGGTTTCGTGCCGCGAATTATTGCCATTACCCCGGTATCAATCGCCAGCGGACAAATTTCCACGCCGATTTTTTCCAGTTCCCGCTTGATCAGCGCAGTGGTCTCCACCTCTTCAAAGCCGATTTCCGGGTGCTGATGCAAATGTCGGCGGATTGTTGTCCAGTATTCCTTTTGCTCAAGCGCGTTTGCCAAAATATCCATGCCACGCCTCCCTCGGATACAATCACTCGAACTTATTCGGTTAAACCAAGATTCAACGTACTCGCCGCCAGCAGTTTGGCCCGTTCGAACAAGGTGTCGACAACCGCAAACTCCTGTGCGCTATGGTTGCGACCGCCTTTGACACCCATGGCGCAAACCGTCGGCACGCCGGCGATTACGCTATAGGCCGAGTCCGATCCACCACCAACGAACTTTTCATACGGATTGCCCCAGCCGTTTTCCAGATAGGTTTTCTTCACAATCTCGAACAGCTTTTTGACGCCTTCGGTCGTCTGCATCGGCGCGATACCCGGTTCCATCTCGACAGTGGTACTGGTTCCTTCCACATAGACCGTGTCGGCGACTTTTTGCATGGCCGCTTGGATTCCCGGCAGCTGCGCCGGATCGATATAGCGCACGTCAACCTTGATCTTGGCATAGTCCGGCACGGCGTTAGGCACGATTCCCCCGGCAATGACGCCGACATTATAGGTGATCCCAATATTAAAATCGGTCAGTTTTTGAATGTCGATCACTTTATGGGCCATTTCCAGAATCGCGCTGCGTCCGTTTTCCGGCTCGTTGCCGGCATGCACCGATACGCCCTTGACTTCAAAGGTGAAAACCGCCGTGCCTTTACGACCGGTGACGATTCCATCATCCAAAAATCCTGTTTCACAGTTGAATGCGGCAACGCACCCCTTCGCCTCCTGGACAAAGCGTTCTGCGGCGTCGGAATTTGCGTGGGCAACCTCTTCGTCACCGGCCAGGATGATTTTCAACGGACGTGCATCATACCCTGCCGCTTTCAAAGCTTTTATTGCGTAGAGAAACGCGACGATACCGCCTTTCATGTCCAGCACGCCCGGTCCATAAGCCTTGCCGTCGGTGATGGTGAATGGCCGCTTGGCAACGGTACCGTCAGGAAACACCGTGTCCATGTGTCCCATGAACGCTACCCCGCCGTCTTTTTTTGCGCCGGTGAATTCTCCAATCAGCATGTTGCCGGCATGATTCATTTCAATAACACGAACTGTACCACCGGTCTGTTCGATAAATTGCCGAAAGCGCGCCGCTACGGCATCAACCCCGGCTTTATTACCTGAACCGCTCTCGATGTTCACCACCTCACGCCACAACTCGACCATTTCTTCCCGATGCGCGTCGATATATTCAAACACCTTTTTCTTCATCGTCAAACTCCTTCCATCGCTGCCGAGTATTCCAAAGCCCGGAGCAGTTGCCTAATTTAATTGATATACGTTCCTTAATTATGTTTATTATATTTTTTTAAATAAAAGAAGTGAAATTGCTTTCTGTTATCGAATATATTATTCACGGTTATAAATTTAACACAAATTGCCCCAAAGGAGACCTTTCAACATGGAATTGTATCATCTTCGCTACATTCTGAAATTGGCCAAACTTTTGCATTTTTCCCAGGCCGCCAGAGAATTGAATATTACTCAGCCCTATTTGTCGCAATGCGTTGCTCAGGCGGAGCAAGAACTTGGCGTAAAGTTGTTCGAGCGCAAAACCCGCTCCGTTTGTCTGACGGAGTCCGGCGAAGCGTTCGTGCTTAATGCGGAAAAGGTGCTGCGGGCCTGGCAGGAGCTACTCGAAGACATGCACAATCAGTCTTTGACGAACAAAGGCTTGCTCCGCGTCGGAACCTTGCTGAACATGTCCCGGTTGGATCTGAACAATCAGGTATTGGCGTTTCAGAAGGAACACCCGCACATTCGGGTAACGCTGGGCGAGATCGTGGGAAGTTTCGAGTTGATTCAACAGCTGGAGTCGGGAGTATACGACATCGTTTTCTTTATCCCCTCAACCGAACTGAAACTTAACGTCGAAGTAGAAGTTTGCCCTGTTCTCTCCGGTCATGTCGTCGCCGTCATGCCGTCAGAACATCGGCTCGCCGGCAAAAAATCCATTTCGATGATCGATCTGGCCGAAGAAAACTTGCTGTTTCCCGGCAGGGCGCACAGCTTACACGGAACTCTGATGTCCGCCTGCCGCAACAGCAATTTCGAACCCAAAATCATTTCGCAAAGCAGCCTTGTCGTCACAAACATAAAAATGGCGGCACAAGGAATGGGGATCGCCCTGCTTTCTTCACAATTCAGCCCCGAGCTCGATAACGACGCGCTGAGAGTCATCCCCATCGAGCCGCTGATCCCGCGGACGATCCATCTCGCCTATCTGAAGCAATCCGCTAATTCTGCCGCCGTCCGGGCGTTTCGCGACTTCATCGTTCAGATACCTCACGGTGTGTAAAATTGGCCACACATAATAGAAGCGAAAACGCACCAAGAGTCCTTGCCCAACGGCAGGGGAGCCTTGGTGCATTTTGCTACAAAGGACTACTTGATGACTTCCCTGCCGACCATCATCCGTTCCATCGCTTTTTCATCTACCTCGTATCGAACGCCGTTTGTTTCGTCCGGTACGATAAGCGTGCAACGGTCGGTTATGTTGACATGCGGCGTCGTAATGTCTTCTTTGAAATAACGATTGCTGGCGGCGATGTCATGCGCAAGCTGCGTGAAATTGGGCAGGCTGGCGAACGAGATGTTTTGTACGCGACCGATGCCGAGTTCCGTCATGCCGCCGACCCACACCGGGATATCGTGCTGCAGGCAAAGATCGTGAATTCGTACCGACTCGCACAGGCCGCCGCAACGGCTGGATTTGATGTTGATGATTTTGCAGCTCCCCATCGCAATCGCATGCCGCGCCGTGTCATAGGAAACGATGCTCTCATCGAGACAGACCGGGGTCTTGATCGCTTTCTGCAACACGGCATGGTCGACGATATCATCTTCCGCCAGCGGTTGTTCGATGTATTGAAGGTTCAGGTCATCCATCGCCTTAAACAGTTCTAGGTCGGCCAACGTGTAATCCGAATTGGCATCGACGGTAAGCACGATATCCGGGTAATGGCGGCGAATCTCCCGCAGCACTTCGATATCCCAGCCTGGTTTGATCTTGACCTTGGTCCGATGGTAGCCCTCCGCCAGATACTTTTCGATCTTGCCGAGCAATGCAGACACCGTCGGCTCAACCCCTAGGCTGACGCCGACTTTGACTTCGGACTGCGTCCCGCCCAGCAGCGTTTTCAGCGACTTGCCCTCACGCTGGCTGTGCAGTTCCCAAAGCGCGTTCTCCACCGCTGCGATGGCTAGGCGATTGCCTCGGATAAAGGTCATTTTCTGCATGAAGTCGTAAGGATCTTGAAGTTCCTTGTGCAGAATCACCGGCGCAATGATATTTTTGATGATGTGGAAGCAGGTCCCGTTGTCTTCGGGATTGTATAACGGTCCATAAAAAGCCTTGCATTCGCCGTAACCGACAAGGCCTTCTGAAAAGACCTTGACAATTAGTGCATCCCGCTCGACAAATCTGGTGAAACTAGTTTCAAACGGATGCAGGAATGGGTTTTTCACATGGATAATATCGATTCTGTCAATTTGCACCGCCACACCGTCCTTCCTGTATTTTGTGCGGACTATTTCTTGTCGCTTAAGTAGATGATCCGCGCCATCGCGATGCCACCGGCAATCACACAAATCGAAAGCAACGAACCCGGAAGGCCGACTTTGGGAGCAGCGAACGTAATCGCCAGGCCGGCAACAATCGTCAACGCCCCGATTTTGAAGTGTTTGCGCGACAGTTCAGCATATACTGCTCCGAATACCGCCGGCAGGATAAAGCCGAAAGCTTTGGTGACAAATTTCGGTACCAGCGGCATAATCGCCGAGCCGATCAAGGTAAACAGCGTGATAATCGCTACTGAAACAAATACTGATGCTGCAATGCCGATGGTCGACATCACGTCGCCCTCCGGCGACCCCGGTTCCGCTCCGGCCACTCTTTGCGCCATCGTGGCGGCCGGCACCCGGATATCGGCAACGTTGCCGCACAACCAGCCGATATAAGACCCGCCAACTCCCAACATCGGATAGAACGACAACGGCTGCACCACCCAGCTGACGCCAAAAGCGCTGAACGCCACCGCGTAAATCTGCAACAAATCGGTAAATTGCGGCATGACTCCAACCACGCCAGCCAAGTACAGCGCCGGCACAAAATTGGCGATTAGTCCCGCGATCAGGGTAAATGTGCCGATCCGAGCCGCACGGGCCGAAAAATTATAATTGCCTTCCATATCGATATTGATCCTCCTCATTCATTTGCTCAGCTTTTCGATTTTCGAAGAAAAATCGCTTAGAAAAAGTAGGCGGCGGCAAACATGCCGATCAACATCGAGATGCCAAGCGCCGGTTCCTGCAGTCGGGGATAGTTGCCGGCATACTTGCCGATCAGGAACATGGAAACAAAAGCGACGATTCCGGCAAAAAACTGCCCGCCCCCTTTTATCAACGCAGGACTCCACAAAGATGCAAACAAGCCAATCGCAGCGCCGGTCATGATGAGTTTCACCCAAGCCGGATCATATTTTTGATTCATCTTGCTGATCGCCGAGTTCATGCGCTTGACAAACAGCAGCGCCACCAGCATCCAGCCGGCATTGTTCAGCGCCATGCCCCAGAGCGCATAGCTGAATGCCTTGAGATCAAACGCTGCGGATCGCATATCCACGCCGACGACCTTGGTGGCCAAGGCAGACATCGCTAATTCGGTCCGGGCGGCGCCGATATCGTTCATCCGCATCCAAGTAGTTGGTCCGCCAAGCACCGCCAGTAACGCCAACAAGATAACAACCGGCCCCAGGGATGGTCCTATTGCAGTAATCATTGCCGCCCGCATCCCTTTTACAGATGTACTTCTCGGCATTCCCAGCTTGTCTGCGGCTTTGAATCCCTCCCGCAAAAACAGCGCGCTCTGGACCAACACCACGATTACCATGATACTGGAAGCGACCCACATTCCCGGACTGTTCATCACACTCTTCAAATCCAAAGAAAACACCTCCTCAAATTATTGGCCCTTGCGTGTAATCACTCTGCCATTGAAAACTTTTTGATGCATTCCGTTCGCCAGTACAACCTTGCCATTCACGACAACATATTCAAAGCCGCTCGAATACTGTTTAGGATCGCTATACACCGCATTGTCTCTCACTTCGTCCGGATCGAACACAACCGCGTCGGCGTAGTAGCCTACCCGCAGCAAGCCGCGCTTCGGCAGCCCCAGTCGCCATGCCGGCATATACGACATTTTCTTGACGGCCTCTTCCAAACTCAGGACTTTCTTCTCACGCACATATCGCGCCAATACTCTGGCTCTGGTGCCGAACGCGCGCGGATGCGGCATGCCGAATGACATCACTCCCTCGGTCGAGACGCTCATTCCATCCGAGCCGATCATTGACATCGGGTGTCTAAGAATATTGATCAGGTCATCTTCCGCCATCAGCAACAGTACAATCAACACCTTGCCTTTTTCGGCGATGAGCAAGTCAAACACAGTATTATAGGGATCTTTGCCTTGCAAGTCGGCAATTTGTCGGATGGTTTTCCCTTCCAGATGCTTGTTCGCTTGGCTGTTAACGGTGGTAATCGTGATATTTTCCCAGCCGCCTGCCGCCTTAAACAGATTCTGCCAACCGGTGATTCCGGTTTCGACATCGGCAACGATTTTCGCCCGGATTTCGGCATCCGCCAGACGGGTCAGCAGTTTTTCCACGCCGCCTTCGAAGGCCCAGGGCGGCATGCAGGCAGTCAGTCCTGTCATTCCACTCGTGTACGGATAAAGGTCGAACGTTGTCTCCACCCCATCCTGATTAGCCTTGTCGATTCTCGCCAACAGCTCTGGCGAACGACCCCAGACCGATTGCCCGGCAACCTTCAGATGCGAAACATGAACCGGAACTCCAGCTTTTTCGCCAATGGTCAGCGCTTCCTCCAGCGCGTCGAATACGCCTTCGCTCTCGTTGCGGATGTGACTCACGTAAAATCCTTGATACGGCCCGATTTCTTTCGCCAGTTCGGCCAGTTCATCCGTTGTGGAAAATTCGCCCGGCATATAGATCAAGCCGGAACTGAACCCGACCGCGCCTTCCGCCAAACCTGCCGCCACCAGCGCTTTCATTTCCGACAGTTGCCTATTCGTTGGCGCCTGCTTGTCAAAACCCATGACAGCAATCCGCACCGCCCCTTGCGCCAGCAACGCGCAGACATTCAGCGCCGGCGGATGTTGCCGGATATAGTCGAGGTACTCCGCCATCGACTCCCACTTAAGCTCGATGGTTACCGGCAGATTGCCGATCATCCGGGTACCCAGGTAGTCGATCAGCAGTTGCCGATTAGCTTCCGACACCGGCGCCACGCCAATTCCGCAATTCCCTACGACTTCGGTGGTCACGCCGTCGAAAATCTTGCTGTTTGTCAGCGGATCAAACAGCACCGCCAGATCTGAGTGTGTATGCATGTCGACAAATCCCGGCGCAACGACTTTGCCGCTTGCATCAATCGTCTCGCGGCTTGTCGCGTCGGACAGATCGCCAATGGCAATAATCTGGTCGCCCACTATCCCAACATCGGCCGCATAGCCCGGATTTCCAGTCCCATCGATAATTAACCCATTAACAATTTTTACATCATACATTATTTTGTCACCTCCTTCCGGATATTGTTGCTTAGCGGTAACAAACTTCCTGAATTCTCTCTTCGTACAGCGCCATGATCTTTTGGGTCACTACGCCGACCTTGCCGTCGCCGACCGGCTTTTCGTCAATCTTGACCAGTGGAACGACTGCCAGGGAATTGGTGATCATTGCTTCATCGGCCGCGAGGTAAAACTCCAGCGGCACAAACTCTTCGACAACCGGAATTCCGTTCGCTTTGGCCAATTCAATCACCGTCGTGCGAGTAATGCCCGGCAAAATGTACTTTCCATTAGGCGATGTGTACAAGACACCGTCTTTGACGGCAAAGCAGTTGCTATGAGCACATTCTGTCACTACTTCTTTGCCCTTGATCTCGCGGATCAGCAGACTTTCGTAGCAACCCGCAGCCACGGCGGCGTTTTTGGCCAGTACGCTGCCCAACAAATTCAGCGATTTCACATGGCACAACAGGTGCCGCTCATCCGGGTGGGAAATCGCTGAGGCGCCTTCGCTGAAGTATTCCGGCGGATAGGGCTTCAACGGCGTGATCGTGCCGGAAAACAGAGGACGGATATCCTTGGCGCAGGCGTGGGACCGAGGCGAAGACCAACCGCGGGTATACTGCACATAGACCAAGGCTTCCTGCAAACCGGATTCCTGCGTCATCGCGCTGATGATTTCGGTCATTTCCGCCTGCGAAAAACTCGGCGTGATACCAATCAAATTGCAGCTTCGCTCCAGGCGGTTCAAATGCGCGTCCAGCAAAAAGTGTCGCCCGTTCATCAAGCACCAGGCGTCATACACCCCGTCACCGAATTGATAGCCACGGTCTTCCAGCCGTGCCACCGGTTGATCAATATAGACCAGTTTTCCGTCAAACATTCCGACTGCTTTCAAAGTCCTTCACCTCATCCCATTATTATTTCACGGAGTTTCCTGTAGCAAATCGGTTCCCTGCAGATAAAACGACTGCATGATCTCCGCAGGCACCATGCTGCCGCCGGTTGCCCAAGCTATGTGCACGGCATCCTCTACGGCAATCGGCAGGCGAATCGGTCCGGTGAACCCGGCCAGGGCGGACGGTTCCAAAAATACGTTTTCCGTTTTGGCCAACAGGGCAAGCATTCGATACAATTCATCGTCCTCCACGGTATAAACACCACAGATCAAGCTACCGACATTTTTGCCGACAAATCCCGACGGGCGGCCCACCGCAAGCCCGTCGGCGGCGGTGATATTATCGACACCAAAATCCTGAACCGAAACCTCATCATGCAAGCCTGTCATCAGTCCGAGCAACATCGCCGGCGCGTGGGTCGGTTCGGCGAAATAGCAGTGGACATTGTCACCGAAAAGCAGTTTCAGGCCGAAAGTGATCCCGCCCGGTGAACCGCCGACGCCGCAGGGAAGATAGACCAACAAGGGGCGCTTCTCATTGATGACAATCTGTTGCTCATCCAGTTGCTGCTTCAACCGAAGCGCCGCCACCGCATAGCCCAAAAACAAATCGGCGGAGTTTTCATCATCGATAAAATGACAACGCGCATCTTTTGCCGCCTGCGCCCGCCCCTCGGCCACCGCCTGTGAAAAATCGGCGTTGTGCTCGACCACGCAGACGCCTTTGGCCCGCAACAGAGATTTTTTCCACTCTTTTGCATCCGCCGACATATGCACCGTCACCTTAAACCCCAATTTTGCGCTGATGATGCCGATACTCAGTCCCAGATTGCCGGTCGACCCGACGGCAATCGAATAGCCGGAGTAAAGCCGACGAAATGGTTCACTGTCGATGACGCTGTAATCGTCGGTTTCCTTGAGCAAATGATGTTCCATCGCCAATTCCTCGGCGACCTTCAGGACCTCATACACGCCGCCGCGCGCCTTAATCGACCCGGCAATCGGCAAATGGCTGTCGTATTTTGCGTATAATGAGCCGCATATTTTCTTGTGATACAGGCGTTCCAGTTCACATTGCATCCGGGGAACCGGTTGCAACGGCGACTCGATCACGCCCTGCGTCGACTGGGTTTCCGGAAACACTTTGGCAATGTAAGAAGCAAATCGCCGCAGACGCCTGTCGGCCGCCTCAACATCCGTTATCCCCAGTTTCATTGGCAGTCCGTCAACCGACGAGGCGTAAGCGAGATTTGTCCACCATACTTCCCGCGTAGCCATAACATCCTGCAGCAACGGTTGTTCCGCCTGCCACTCTGCCAGTGTCCGTCCCGCTATCTTCGCCTTTTGCATCGCTTTCTCACCTCTTCAGAACTCATTTGCACGGTCTTGTCCGGCCCATCCCTTTAAACTGCGTCGATGGAAAGCGCTAATAGTTTGGTCCGCTCGACCAGGCTGTCCAGTTCGATAAATTCCCGGTCACTATGGTTGAAAGAACCCCGTGCGCCCATCGCACAAAGCGAGGGAGCGCCGGCCCGCACCGTCCAGCCTGCATCCGAAGCCCCGCCGCCCACTTTCTTTTCCACAGCCAGTCCCAGTTTCTCGCCTTGCTGTCTGACGATTTCATACAACTTCAGATTGCCTTCCGTCACTTCCATCGGTGTGAATCGTTCACGCAGATTGGATACTTCACAGGATGTGCCGGGAATTACACTCTCGGCGGCGATCTTGCGCAGACTTTCCAGTCCTTCCGCTCCGTCGGCGGCAGTCAGATAACGCATGTCAATGACCACGGAAGCGGAATCGGCTACCGCGTTGGCCACGGTGCCGCCGGTAATCACGCCGCAGTTGAAGGTCAGGCCGCGGTCCTTGTCCGTCAGTTTGTTGACTGCGATAATCTTGTGCGCCAACTCGACGATGGCGCTGGCCCCCTTGTCCAAGTCAGCCCCGGCATGCGCGGCAATCCCCTTGACAATCAGTTCGGGATGAATATTGCCTTTGCGCCCCACCAACACCGCTTGGCCGGCACTGGCGGTCTCCATATTGAAAACAGCGTCTTTCCCCTTGGCATGTTGTTCAAATAGCTCCGGCGCATTAGTTTTGGGGTGAGCCGGTTCTTCGTCGCCAGCAAAAAGCACGGTGACGTTCTTGTCGTTCCAGCCCGATTCATACAAGGCTTCCAATGCAAACAACGCAATCGTGATGCCGCCTTTCATATCGAGGACGCCAGGTCCGTAGGCTTTGCCGTCTTTTATCGTAAAAGGCCGCTTGGCCACGGTCCCGATCGGAAATAGCGTGTCCATGTGACCGATGATCATTACCTCTTTATTGCCGGTTCCTTGCTTTTTCGCCAGCAAATGTGTGCAAGCGCCCGGATAATCCAGATACTCGACCGCGAAATCCATTTCCGCAAGCTTGTCGCCGATTATGCGGGCAACTTTCGCGACTCCTTCCGGGCTGTCAATCCCCGAATCGATATTCACCATTTTTTCAAGAAATTGAACCATTTTTTCATGTTTAGTTTCGATGGCTTGCAATAGCTTCTCCATTCTCACAGGCCTCCTAATGATATTTTTCTTCTTCTCGTCCCATTGCGGCTTTTCGAATAGTCCGATTAGTGTTATTATACGGATAAAGTCATCGACCTAATATCGTCCTTAATGTGTCAATAATTCGAAGGGAAGTGCAACCGTGAAAGTTGGAGTCATCGGACCCAGCCAGATCGTCGCCAAGGCCGTCCAGCTGATCAGGAAAGAGTTCCCGCAGATTGAGCCGGTCGAATATGTCTATGCAATCTATACTGAAACCCCCGCCATGCTCAAATATCACCAACTCGAAGTTGACGCGCTTCTGTTCACCGGAAAAACGCCGTATACGCTCGCAGGCAAGCAACTAAAACAAATCGTTCCCTGGGAATATGTGCCCCGTAGCGGCAGTTCGTTGTTGCGGGTTTTGTTGTACGCCAAGATGTGGACCAATTATGACATTTGTAATATCAGTTTTGACACTTACAATCAGGATTTGCTGCACGAAGCCTATCGCGAGATTGGTATTCCTGTGGATCAATTGAAAATCTTCATCTCGCAGGAAAACATGATCCCCGGCGACTACCATCGCCAAATCTGCGACTTCCACCGAAAGAACTATGCCAACCGTCAGGTTTCCTGTTGCATTACCGCATTGCAGGCCGTATACGACGAGTTGAAAGCCGGCAGTATTCCTTGTTTGCTGTTGGAACCTACAGCAAATGTGATGCGGGAAACCATCTACAAGTTGCAGCTCAAGTATCTGGTCAAACTCAGTCAACAAAGTCAGTTGGTATCGCTGTATATCCAAATCGATCCTCCCAATGACTTGTCTCTGATGGCCGACGATGAGTATGAGGCCGCCCTGAACCGCACGAAAGTTTCGGAACAGGTGTATTTGTTCGCCCAACGGATTCAGGCTGCAGTGATCGAGACTGGCGAAAAAAAATATTTGTTGTTCACCACCATGCAACTGTTGGAAAACGAGACGAACAATCTAAAGAACCTCGATTTGCTGCATGCCGTCCAGTCCAATACCAACAGCACTGTCAGCGTAGGGATCGGCTACGGCCGGACCGCCAATGCGGCAAAAGCCGGCGCTAACCGCGGCATGCTTCACGCCGCAAAAAAGGGCGGCAATTTAGCATTCATCGTGTTTGACGGCAAAAAAACAATCGGCCCGCTGGCAAGCAGCGCGCCGAATAAGGAAGCGAGCAACCCTATCATCGATGAGAAATACCTCCGCATTGCGGAAAAGGTCGGCGTAAGTATCAATACGGCGTATAAACTGCATTGCATCACCACGCAGCTCGGGCGAAACGAGTTTACCGTCAAGGAATTGGCCCCCTTGTTCGGCGTTACAGCGCGTACGATGAATCGGATCATTGAAAAATTTGAGGCCAAGGGATATTGCAAACTGGTGGGAAAACGAATCCTCGGCGCCGCCGGCAGACCGACCCGGATAATCCAACTCATGCTGGATTAAGCCACTATATCGCCAAACAGCAAAAAGGCCGTTGTGATTTGCAGAAGCAGATCACAACGGCCTTTTTTTTTAGTTATTTTAGTTATTCGCTTTTGAAAGCAGCGATTCTTTCGTCATTCCAGCCAAGCACGTCGCGCAAAACCCATTCGGTATGCTGTCCTAGCAGCGGCGCTGGTTCACTGACTTTGCCCGGCGTGTCGGAAAGTTTGATTGGATTGCCGGCAATTTTCATCGGACCGGCCACAGGGTGACTGATTTCGACGATCATTTCCCTTGCCAGAACCTGCGGATCTTCGACGACTTTATCAATGGTATTGATTGGTCCGACCGGCACGCCGCCAGACTCCAGAATTTCCATCCATTCAGCAGTGGTTCGGGTCTTGGTGACCTCACCCAACAAATCATATAGAACCTCGACATTCGCCACCCGGTCGCGGTTGGTTTTGAAGCGGGGATCATCAATATACTGTGTGATTCCCAGGATGTTGCACAGTTTTGCCCATAGTGCATCGTTGCCGGCAGGGATGATCACAAAGTAGTCTTTGGTTGGGTACGCTTCAAAAGGTGCAATCGAAGGATGGCGAGAGCCCATCGGTTTTGGCGCCTGTCCGGTAACTTCATATCTGGCGATCGCATTCTCCAAAATGGCGACCTGGCAGTCCAGCATACCGACATCTACTTTCTGGCCTTTCCCCGATTCATTGCGCACATTCAACGCTGTCATGATTCCGATCGTGCCGAATAACGCAGCGGTAATATCGCCGACCGATGTTCCCACACGGGTAGGCGGGCGGTTCGGTTCACCGGTTATGCTCATGATGCCGCCCATCGCTTGAACAATCATGTCATAGGCTGGACGCTGACTATAAGGACCAGTATGGCCAAATCCGGAAATCGCCGCATACACCAGACGAGGGTTGATTTCGCGGAGCGCCTCATAACCCAGTCCCAGTTTCTCCATCGTGCCGGGACGGTAGTTTTCAACCAATACATCCGCAATACGGACCAGTTCAAGAAAAGCTGCTTTGTCCTTTTCATTTTTCAGATTAAGCACAATGCTTTTCTTGCCCCGATTCAGGCTCATGAAGTAGGCGCTCTCATTGCCGATGAATGGCGCGAACGCTCTTGAATCGTCCCCATCTCCCGGCGGCTCGATCTTGATCACTTCCGCACCCAGATCAGCCAAAATCATCGTACAATACGGCCCCGCCAACACGCGGCTAAGGTCTAGAACGCGCAGCCCTTGTAACGCTTTTTTCATTTTCATCGACTCCTTTATCTCTTAAAGATTGAGCACGCCAAAGAACAGCCAGCAGGCGAACGCACCGACAACCGACATGGCGAGACCCCACAGCAAGAGGTTTTTGAACAGCTTGCTCTTGTCTTCATGTTCACCGGCGCAGGCGATGCAAAGCGCCCCCAATGTAGACAACGGCGATGAATCTACTAAGTGAGCTCCGACGTTGATTGACGAAATCAGCGCAACCGGATTGCCGCCGCCGATTTCTTTGATCAGTCCGGGCACCAGCGGCAAGAACATTGGTACAACCACGCCCGAAGAACTTGAATAGGCGGAAATGACTCCGGTAAACAAACCCAACCAGGCATTGACCGTAACTGGGCCGGAAATCGAAGCGATCATGCTTACCAATGCTTTTAGGCCACCTGCCTTGTCCATGACCTCTATCAGCACGGTGACGCCGCAAACCATCATGATCGCGACCCAGGGCATGGCGCGGATCGAGGCCTTTACATCAGCCACCTGGAACAACATCAGTACGGTGGCCAGAATGAACGCGACCGAACCGACATTAGAAAACATGTTTATGACTGCTTTCGGCAGTAGCGGCTTCACCGCAGGCAATCCCGGTAATACGACCATCAGGATCAATGCAGCTACACTGCCGAGAGTCAGCCACTGCTTCGTCGTAAACGGTTCCGGCTTTGGAGCTATTTCATCAATGTGAATCACATCCCCTTTTTGCCTGCCCAGCCAGGCCCACCCGCCAAAAATCATAAAACCGGCAAAGTTCACAATACTTTGGGCAACTTCGGAGTTCCAGTGAATTTTCCAGGCTAGGCCGGTCAAGTCTGTCAGGCCGAGTTGGGGCGCCAGTTTGGCGATGATGTTGTTGGAAATGATGCCGGTCGGAGCAAACGGAGAAAAAGCAGCGCCGTTGGCAGCGCCAACCACCACCAGCGTCATCAGGAAAGCCGACAGCCCGATGCGGGTCGCCAGTGCCATGGCGACCGGCGCCATCAGCGCCACCGAAGCGATATTGCCGGGTCCGATCGTCGTGAGAAACGTAGTCAGCAAAAACAGGATCAGCGGAATCAACCGGGTATTGCCACCGCACAGCCTAACAGCGTAGGCGGTGAATTTTGACATAGTGCCGTTATTTTGCGCCATGGCAAACAAAAAGGTCATTCCGGCAAGGATCATAAACAAATTTGTCGGGAACAGCCGCATCACTGCGGTACCGCTAAGATTCGCCCAAATACCGCCGACGACAATGGCAAAACCGATACTGAGGAAACCGGGGTTAAGTTCTTCGTTGACGCAACTGATAATAACCACAACAATCAGAGCAGCCAGGGACACTAATGCAGCCGTGGAAATTGAATCCATAAACAGTCCCCCTCATTTATTATTTCAGTGCGATAAAAACTCAAGAATAGCCAACCTGTTCAGTCTTGTGCAGCTTTTTCCTCTTTGACGGGAAAGGTTTTGTGCAGCAGCGCCGTAGCGCCCATGAACAACAAAATCACGGCGAACATCGCCGGCAGGGCGATCGCCATCAAACTCATCGCTTGTTGAACTGTATCCGTCATTTTTCAATCCCTCCTTGTCTCACTTAACAAGCGCCAGCACGACCCCGCCGGCCACCACCGAGCATACCTGCCCGGCGACGTTCACCCCGATCGCATGCATGATGATGAAGTTCGTCGGGTCCTCGGCCAGCGCCATCTTCGCCACTACCCGCCCCGACATTGGAAATGCCGAAATCCCGCAGGCTCCGATCATCGGATTGATCCTCTTCTTCACCACCAGGTTTACAGCTTTTGCAAACAGCACGCCGCCCGCCGTGTCGAAGATGAAGGCCACAAGCCCTAGCCCCAGCACGATGCCCACTTCAACAACCAGGAACTTCTCCGCCGACATCGTTGAACCGATTGTGATGCCGAGCAGCAACGTCACCAGGTTGGCCAGTTCATTTTGGGCCGATTGGGACAGTCGTTCAACTACGCCGCTGACTTTGATCAGGTTGCCGAACATCAGACTGCCGATCAAGGCAACCGAGATCGGCGCGATGATACCGGCGATCAGCGTAATCATGATCGGAAACAGCACCAGTGTTGTCTTGGACACTGGTTCCTGTTCCTCGTATTCCATCCGGATCAGCCGTTCTTCTTTGGTGGTCAGCAGTTTGATCACCGGCGGCTGGATGATCGGCACCAGCGCCATGTAGGAATATGCCGCGACCGAGAGCGGGCCGAGCAGGTCCTGGGCGAAGCGGGTGGCGACGTAAATCGTCGTCGGCCCGTCCGCTGCGCCGATGATGCCGATGGCGGCGGCCTGCTTGAGATTGAAGCCGAGCATGGCGGCGATGACGATGGTGGCGAAGATGCCGAACTGGGCGGCAGCGCCGAACAGCATGGCGATCGGCCGCCGGATCAGCGGAGAGAAGTCGCACATCGCGCCGATGGCAATAAAGATGAGCACAGGGAATAGTTCGCTGTAGATGCCGATTTCCAGCAGTCGGGTGAGAAAACCTTCGTGGCCGACGGCCGAGGAGAAGGGAATGTTGGTCAGGATGGCGCCGAACCCGATCGGCAGCAAAAGCAGGGGTTCATAGTCGTGCCGAATTGCCAGGTAGATCAGGATTCCGGCGACCACCCACATCGCCACGTGTTTCCAGGACAGATTTACGATGCCGACGAGCAGTTCATCCATTCATATCATCCCACCTTTCAAAATAGTCGGAATTTTATAGGATAATCATAGCTTGGTTGACAAAAGAAATGCAGGTTGCTTTCGCAACCTGCAAAAATCCTTCCTAAACGACAAAATCGATTAAATTTTCATGATTCGGCAAAAGTCTTTCAGATATTTTCTGCCTACCGGAATCGTTTCCGTCGAATGATTGATCGATAGCAAATAGGTCGAATTAAACCAAGGTGATATTTCTGAGATTTGATCCATATTGACAAGAAAACTCTTGTGCACACGCATGAAATGTGTCCCACCAAGGCGGTCTTCCCATTCTCGCAAGCTCTGGCGACTAGCAAAATTCGCCTGTTTTGTGACAATCACCGCTAGATGGATGCCGTCTGCCTTGATAAATAAAATGTCATCCGGATTGATCACCACCATGCGATCCTGATTCCAAACCGTCAACCGCTTGAACGACGCCGCGACTTTGTGCGGCAAAAGCATTGCTTTTTCCGCAGTATCATCAAGCAGGCGTTGCACCACCGCCTGCAGACGTTCCGGCGCATAAGGCTTCATCACATAGTTTTCGGCATTCAGTTCAAACGCACGGGCTGCATATTCGCTAAATCCTGTAGTAAACACGATGCGTGGCGGTTTAGCCCGTGCATTGATCAGCTCGGCCACACGAAGCCCATCGCTTCCTTGCATGCGAATATCAAGAAAGACCACGTCAGGACACTCTTTGTCGATAAAGGCCAACGCCTCTTCGCCACCTTCAAATTCTGCGACAACATCAACCTGCCTAGTAAGTTGCAGAATATAGCGAAGTTCTTTGCGAGCCGGATATTCATCATCAACCACGATAGCTTTCAACATCAGTTATCACTCTCCCGCACGGCATTGCCCCGTAACGGCACCCGAAACGAAACCCGGGTTCCACGATCAGGTATGCTTTCCAGCACCAGTCCTGCACGAGCGCCAAATAAGCTGCGCAACCGTTCGTTGACGTTCGACAGGCCGATGCAACGGCGCAAAGGGTTCGTGACCAGCACCGTTTTTAATGTCGCCTCATCCATGCCAACTCCGTCATCTTCAACGCAAAGAACGATTTCATCGGCGTCGCGCATGCTTGATAAAGTGATGGTGCCGCCGGTTTTTTTCGGCAACAATCCGTGCAGAATAGCGTTTTCTACCAGCGGTTGCAATACCAGGGGCGGAACGTCGACTTCTTTTGTTTCCGGTGAAAAAGAGTATTCGATAGTCAACTTTTCTCTAAATCTTGCTTTCTCGATGCTGACATAGGATTCAACGTGGCGAATCTCGGTTTCCAAGTCCACCAGTCCCTCAAACCGATTCATGTTGTTGCGGTAATAATCGCCCAGATCAATCAGCAAGTTACGGGCAGTTTCCGAGTCAGTCCTGCAATAGAAGGCAATCGTGTTCAGTGCATTAAACAGGAAATGCGGGTTTATCTGCGCCTGTAACGCCCTGATTTCGGCCTGGCTAAGCAACTGCTTCTGAAATTCGCCGCGGCTCAGTTCAAGTTGGGTCGACATCAAGCGACCGAGACCAAGCGCCAATTCAATTTCAAACGCGGTAATGCTGTTCTCTGCCGTCTTATACAAAACCAGCGTGCCCACCGTCTCGTCATTTTCTTTCAGTGGAACGGCGATTTTCGCACCCAGCGGGCAGTGCGTGTGTTTGCAGCCAACTTCTTTACGGTTCTGAGCGATTTGCGGCATTCCTGTGTCGATTGCGGTCCGTGTGCTTTCGGTAATGATGCTTTCGGTTTGTTCCGGCGAATGATGGTCTACGCCTACACCGGAAAATGCCAGCACCTTGTCGCGGGATGTAACGGCAACCGCATCAAGCGATGCGACTTCAGACAAAATGATGTCGGCAACTTCCGTCGATGAAGAACGCCGCAATCCCTTTCGCAACAACGGCAAGGTCCTGTCGGCGATTTGCAGGGCAATTTGCGCAGCTGTCGCCCGCAGACGTTGGCGTTCATCATGAACGGACTGCAAAAAAGCAATCACTGCCGCCACGCCCAGCGGGTTCAAAATAATCATCGCCGGCGCAATCGATCTCACCAACAACAGCGACTGCTCCAGAGGCGGCGCAACAAATAGCAGCAACATATGCAAACATTCCAGTATTAGCGCCACGGTATACGCATATGGCCAACTATAGCGTTTTTCTCTCAGGTATGGCCCGCACAGTCCGGCGGCCAACCCTTCCAACACAGTACTCCAGGCACTGATTTCTGCGGTAAACCCACCCAGCAGATAGCGGTGTACCCCCGCAATCACACCGGAGCCAAGGCCGACAAACGGTCCGGCGAACAAACCGCCGGCTATTACACCGACTGCCCTGGCATTGGCAAAACCGCCTTCAATTGGAATCCCATGATGCGTCCCCCAGATCCCCAATAAGCCAAACAGCACCGCCATGGCAATCCGGGCCTGAATCGAGGATTCGCCTCGGACCATGATGCGCCGAAACATCCGAGTCTTGCTTAAGAAGAACACACAGGCGAATAGTCCTGCAATATTCAGCAGCAAGTCTTCAATTACATTCAGCCAGCTTTCGTGCATCTCGCCAACTCTCCCTTTACAGTTGCGGCGGCAACCTCACCGGCCTTGCCTGTTCCAGAGCGGCGGCAATTTCCATTAGGCGCCGTTCGGACCAGGGGCGTCCGACAAACTCGATACCCATCGGCACGCCCAATGGCGCAGTGGCTGTGGAAGAAGAAAACCCGGCAGGAACAGTGATGGAAGGGAATCCCGCAACCGAAGCCAGGACGCCGTTGCGGCCAACCTGAGTCTGGCCGATCTTCACCACCAGTCCCTGTTGATGGGGAAAGACAAAGGCGTCGAGCTTGTGTTGCGCCATGATTTTCAGTAGTTTCCCTCGCAATTGTTCTTGCTTTTGCAGCCGCTTAAAATAATCCAGACTTTCCGTATTCAACGAAATTGCCTGTCGCAGGTTGTCGCCGATACCGGGATGAAACCGACCACTAGCCAGCACGTCGCGCAGCGAGTGCACCGGCGCTTCGGGTCCGAGTCTGCGCAGATAACTATCGAGATCGCGCTCCAATTCATGCAGATGAACGCTGACATCCCGAGCCAGGCCAGCGGAATCGACATTTTCATACAGCTCGACAAACTCGGCGCCCAATGACCGCATGGCGGAAATGCAAGCTTCTATGGCCGCATTAACCTGCGCCGGCTCCTCGCCTTCACCGAACAGACTGCGCAACACTCCGATCCGTCGCCCTGTCAGCTGCGGGTTTACGGTTGCCGCCAGATAGCTGCCCAGACCGGGTTGCCCGAAGCCATAGGCAGTCCTTGCATCATCCGGGTCATAGCCGGCCATTACATCCAGGAGCAAAGCCGCATCGCCGACGGTTCCGGCAATCGGGCCTGCCGTATCCTGCGAATCGGAATACGGAATCAATCCGCTACCGCTGACCAACCCGGTTGTCGGTCGGATCCCGACCAAACTGTTGGCGGAAGCCGGTGAGCGGACCGAATTGACAGTATCGGTGCCGATTCCGGCAACACCGAATCCAGCTGCAACGCCAGCGCCGGTTCCGCCGCTTGAACCGCCGGGAGTCCGGCTAAGATCGTATGGATTCAGCGTTTGTCCGCCCAGTGAACTGACGGTTTCACCCCAGACAGCGAATTCATGCAGATTGACCTTGGCTAAGATTATCGCTCCGGCGTCCTTTAGCTTTCGCACCAGGAAAGCATCCTGCGCCGGTTGGTGCTCTTTCAGGCAAACCGAACCGGCGGTCGTTTTCATGTCGGCGGTTTCGATGTTGTCCTTGAGCAAAATGGGAATTCCATGCAACGGACCGATCATTCCCTGTCGTCGCAGCGTCTCGTCCCGTTCTGTTGCTAACTGAATCGCCCGTGGATTGACCCGCAAAACCGCGTTCAGTTTCGGTCCATACTGATCGTATGCTTCAATCCGTTTCAGGCAGTTTTCCACCAGTTCTCGACTGGTCAAGTCTCCTCGCTGCATCGCTGCATGAATTTTTGCGATTGTCTGTTCAGACATGATGATGCCCCCTTTTTTTGAAAACGCACAGACTCCTGACGCTAACTTCTAAGCGAAGTGGTTTTTTTCCTGCCCATGTCAAATACAGATTGCACAAATACTAAAGCAAAAAAAGAAAAAGCCGGTCCCTGCTTTCATTTGAAGCCGGTTCAGCTTTTCACCTCTGTATCTTCGATTCACGATTATTCATCCAGCGCAGACTGCGGAGTGTTTTCCAGTCGATACAAAAACCAGGTCACGGCAAGCAAATCGGCAACGCCGCCCGGGCTCACGTTGTGTTCGATGAATTCTCTATCCATGTCGGCAAGCAGCGAATGCCCCTGCACAGTATACAGACCGCCGGCCAGCAAGGCTTCCTGCGCTTTTCCCTTTGCCCACAGCCGCATTTTGTCGGGGTGGTGCCGATTCATCACTGTCGTGTCATCTACGACAGTCATCAATACCAACAATGTCTGTAGCAAAGCATGGTTTACCCCCAAGTTATCAGCCATTGCCTTGCGCAGTGCAGGCAAGCCATGTTGACCAATCGCCGGCAGCCCCTGCTCCATTTCGCCGCGTATGCCGGTCACGCCATGCAACCGGTAGAGCCGCTCACCGGCAGTCCAGTGCGTCTCAGGCCGCTCAATCCTGCCCAGCTCTCGCGCCACAAGGCCGTTCGTCATTTCAGCGACGCTTTGCAATATCGCTGCACTATCCGGTTTTCCCAGCGTCTGCCGCAGCCAGCCAACCGCCGCCGCCACGATCCCGAGTGAAAACAACAACCCCTTTTGTGTGTTGACCCCGCCGGTAGCCTTCAGCATGCGGACTTCACCTTCGATACCGATCTGGCGCAACACCGGCAACAAGGCCGGCGATTCGCCTTGATGGTTCAGTCCGGCCTGAACACAGCGGGCCAGACAAACCGACAATGCCGCCGAACTGGACATAAACGAATAAAAGTCCATGTCCGTATGCGCGCCGGAATTCTGCCGGTCCACCAGACCCGGCGATGGCGTACAGGTCACTTCATACAACATCGCTTCGACTGCCAGCGAACCGACGGTTTCGGCAAATGGACCAATCCAGCGAGTCTTTTCGGCAGCCGCGGCGATTTCCGCCACCTGCGCTTTTTTCATCGGTTTATTCCAGCACCAGGCGATGGAAGCTTTTCTTGCCTTTGCGAATCAACAGGCTGTCCGCTTCGAACTGATCCGCCGTCAGTAGCGCCTCCGGATCGGTGACTTTCTCATCTTTCACGTACAAACCGCCGCCCTGAATCAGTCGCCGCGCTTCTCCCTTAGAGGCAAAGATTCCGGCGCCGGTCAGGATGTCGACTAGCTTGCCGCCGACAAGATACCTCGAAATCGCAACTGTCGGTGCATTATCAAGCGCGCCTGCTCCGCCGAACAAAGCCTCGGCCGCCTGCTGGGCCCGTTCGGCTTCTTCCTTGCCATGCACCAGCTGCGTCACTTCGTAGGCCAGCACTTTCTTGGCCGTGTTGATTTCCTGATCCCGCAACGCGCCCAGCCTGCGAACTTCCTCCATCGGCAGGAAGGTTAACAGCGCCAGGCATTTTGCCACATCCGCGTCATCCACATTGCGCCAGTACTGGTAGAAATCGTAGGGCGATGTTTTTTCCGGGTCGAGCCAAAGCGCGCCTTTTTCCGTCTTGCCCATCTTGCGTCCATCGCTGGTTGTCAGCAGGGTAAAGGTAAGGCCGAACGCCGGTTTGGCTTCCTTGCGCCGGATCAGGTCCGCTCCGGCCAAAATGTTCGACCACTGGTCGGCGCCGCCCATCTGCATGACGCAGCCGGTCAGCCGGTACAATTCGAGAAAATCATACGCCTGCATGATCATATAGTTGAATTCAAGGAACGACAGGCCGCGTTCCAGCCGTTGCTTGAAGCAGTCCGCCGTCAGCATTCGGTTGACGGAAAAGCTGGCCCCCACGCTGCGCAGCAGCTCCACATAGTTCAGTTTCATCAACCAGTCGGCGTTGTTCATCATCAGCGCCTTGTCATCGGTGAAATCGATGAACCGCCGCATCTGTTTTTTGAAACATTCGCCGTTATGAGCAATCGTTTCCGCCGTCATCATCTTGCGCATATCGGTTTTGCCGGAAGGGTCGCCGATCATCGCCGTTCCGCCGCCGATCAGGCAAATCGGCCGGTGTCCGGCCCGCTGCATATGCGCCATCACCATCATGCCCAAAAAGTGACCGACATGCAGACTATCCGCCGTCGGGTCAAAGCCGATATAAAAGGTGATCTTTTCTTTTTCCAACAGTTCGCGGATTTCCTCTTCATGCGTCAACTGATGAACGAATCCTCGTTCATATAGCGTATCCAATACAGACAATGCAAAACCCTCCTCTGTGTTCAGGCTGCCGACTGCGAAAAAAAGGGAAAGCCCATCCTTGGCCAGGACGGGTCTTGCCCTAATACAGTTTGCATTCTAAATATAGCCGGCTACCGATGGATTGTCAACTTATCGCAGACTTCTTGAAGCACTTTTCCATCTTATTCCGCTTTAGCGTCAATCCCCCGGCTCTTTTGCCATTTATCCATCATAATAACGGCGAACGGACAAAGAATGGCTGTGGTCAGCGTGGACAACGAAACCTGCAATGTGGCGATTTCCACCAGGTTCTTGTAGGCCTGCGCTTCTGCCGGGCTCATCATCCCGGCC
>JAHDPL010000053.1 GCA_018434355.1 Sporomusaceae bacterium
GGCTTCAGGTATTCTTCGATGGGCAGCTTCTTCTTCGGCTCGTAGGTCAGCTTCCACTTGCCCGCCTCCACCTCAAACATCGGCCAGAAGCAGGTGTCCGCCGCCAGCTTGCAGATCTTCATCAGCTCCTGGGTTTCATAGCGCCAGCCCCGGGGACAGGGCGCCAGAATGTTCATAAAAGCCGGACCAGGCGTATAAATGGCCTTCTTCGCCTTCTGGTGCAGATCGCTGAAATTGCCCATAAAGGTGGTCTGGGCCACATAGGGGATATTATGGGCGATCACCACATCCGTCAGGTTCTTCTTGTTCTGCGGCTTGCCCGGTACCACTTCCCCCGCCGGCGAGGTGCTGGTATCGGCAAACCGCGAAGTGGAAGACGACCGCTGGATGCCGGTGTTCATGTAGGCTTCGTTGTCATAGCAGACATAGACAAAGTCATGGCCTCTCTCCAGGGCCCCCGACAAGGATTGGAAACCGATGTCATAGGTGCCGCCGTCGCCGCCAAAAGCAATGCATTTGTAGTTGCCCTTTACCTTGCCCCGTTTCTTTAAGGCACGGTAGGCCGTCTCCACGCCGCCGATGCTGGCCCCCGCATTTTCAAAGGCGCTGTGCAAAAAGGAATCCTCCCAGGCCGTATAGGGGTAAGGAAAGGTGGAGGCCTGCAGGCAGCCGGTGGCGCTGACAATCGCCGCCTTATCTTCCGGTTCTAAGGCCCGCAGCACCGTCCGTACCGCCAAAGGAGCGCCGCAGCCGGCACACATGCGATGGCCGCTGCTGAACCGTTCCGGTTTGCTCATTTCTTCTTTCAGGTTATATGCCATTTCTATTCCTCCCTTAAGGCCAGATAACGGTAGTAGGCCCCCGCCTCTTTGATCAGCTGCTCTTCGCTGTCCTTGCCGGCTTGCGCCGCCGCCAAATCCCGGTAGACCGCCTCGATATGCTCCGGCCTTACGTCTCGGCCGCCCAGGCCGTACATGTAGTCGATCAGCTGCGGCCCGCCCAGGCCGTTCATGGCCACGCAGACGTCGCCAAATAAGGGACCGCCGATCCCCGACATGCCCTCGGCCTTATCCATCACCGCCACCACCTTGGCGTTTTTAATGGCCTTGGCTACTGCCGCCGCCGGGAAAGGCCGGTAGGAGCGAATCTTGACCAAGCCCACCTTCTCCCCTTTGGCCCGCAGATCCTTGACCACCTGCTTGGCCGTACCGGCGGTGGAGCCCAGCACCACCAGGATCCTATCCGCATCCTCCGTCCGGTATTCCTCGATCAGGCCGTAATAACGGCCGCTGAGCTTGCCAAACTCCTCGGCTATCTTTTCGATCACCGGCAGAGCCTGCAGCATGCCTTCGGCCTGCTGCCGCTTATGCTCCATCAAATAGACGGGGGCATCATAAGGCCCCATGGCCACTTTTTCTTCTTCATTCAGCAAATATTCCGCCGGCTCATAAAGCCCCACGAATTCGCTGATCTCTTCATCGCTGAGCAGCTCGATGTTTTCCACGGCATGGCTGGTAATGAACCCGTCCTGGCAAGCCATTACCGGCGTCAGCACTTGTTTATCCTCTGCCACCCGGACGGCCATGATGTAGTTGTCGTAGGCCTCCTGGGCGTTTTCCGCATAGAGCTGAATCCAGCCCGTATCCCTGGCGCCCATGGCGTCGCCGTGGTCGTTATGGATATTGATGGGCCCCGTCAGGGCTCTCGTTACGCAAGCCATGGTGATGGGCAGGCGCAGGGAGGCCCCCACGTGAAGCATTTCATACATCAGGGCCAAACCGCAGGAGCTGGTGGCCGTGGAAGACCTGGCTCCCGCCGCCTGGGCGCCGATGCAGGCCGACATGGCGCTGTGTTCCGATTCCACCGGGATGAACAGCGCTTCCGTCTCGCCGTTGGCAACATATTGTGAAAAGTACTGCGGTATTTCTGTACTGGGGGTGATGGGAAAGGCCGCCACCACATCCAGATTCATCGCTTTCATGGCCAGGGCAATGGCTTCATTGCCGCTGAGCCTGTCTTTTTTTCCCATGTTTCGGCTCTCCTCCCTCTATTTTTCTTCCTTCTCAAATGCAATGGCGTCAAAAGGACAGACCTGGACACAGACGCCGCAGCCCTTGCAGTGGTCGTAGTCGAAGTCCAGCCGCTTTCCTGCCTCTACGGGGATGGAGCTGTCGGGACAAACCGGCGCACAGAGCAGACACTGCTTGCACTTGTCCCAGACCATCACCGGCTTCATGCTCCGCCAGTCGCCCGTAAAGAACTGCTTGGCGGTGCCGCCGCCGTAAACGGCGCCGGCCAGGGTGATCTTTTGCCAGCTCACCTGGTCGTTGATTTCAATGCCTTTTTGTTTCATAACCCCTGTACCTCCCCGAAGGACCGCCGCAGCACCTGCATATTGCCCTCGACCATCTTGGGTTTCGTGGCAAACTTGTGCTTCAGGGAATCCTCCATATTCTCCATAAAAATCTTTTCCGGCAGCAAATTGGTCATTTTGACCACGGCGGCCAGCATGGGCATATTGGGGAAGCTGGCCCCCAGGATCTCTTCGGAGATTTTGCCGGCGTCGATGGTCAAAACCTTCCCTGGATAGCCCTCCAGAAGGCCGGCCACCTCGGCGGGGGATTTGGCTGTGTTGACCAAAATGGCCCCCTTTTTACTTAAGCCTGCGGTTACCTTGACGGTGGACAGCAAGCTCTCGTCCACCACCGCCACGTAGTCCGGCTCATAAATATTAGAATGAATCAGGATTTCCTCATCGCTGATTCGATTATAGGCCGTTACCGGCGCACCCATGCGCTCCGGACCGTATTCCGGGAAACCTTGCACCTGCTTGCCGGTAAAAAAGGCCACATCCGCCAGCAGCAAGGCTGCTGTCTTCACACCCTGGCCGCCCCGGCCATGCCATCTGATTTCCAGTA
>JAHDPL010000013.1 GCA_018434355.1 Sporomusaceae bacterium
AAATCAGTGACCCAGGAACTGCACGGGCGTCTCAAGGCGATGCTGCATGCAACAGATTTGGATACCGGTCGCCATCTCCAGCAGCAGATCCTGACCGAGTTTGCCCAAAAGGCGCCAAAAGCGATGAGTATCTTGGAAGCCGGTTTTGAAGATGCGATGGCGGTGATGGTGCTGCCGGAATCGTATCGCCAACGACTGAGGACAACCAACAGCGTGGAACGGTTAAACGAAGAAATTCGCCGGAGGGAACGCGTAATCCGTATTTTTCCGAACCAGGAATCGGCGCAGAGATTGCTTGGGGCATTATTCATGGAGCATAGTGAGAAATGGCTTAGTGGCAAACGATATCTCTGCATGGAGGAATACCATGCCTGGCGGACAGTTTCTGGAGCTCCTTCTGCTAAAGTGGTCCGACTTCGATAACAGCAAAATAGCTGCCGGGCATTTTACACATAATTATGGACTTGACCATTCAGTTCGGTTGCCAGTAGTTGCCCTGTGGTTCCTGTCGCGAACAGTTTGTGTTTTTCCAATAGTTTTCGATTGTAGCGGGCCCATTCGAGCAAAGCGAACTTCTTGTTGTCATGAGCAATCATGGCAATTTTTTTCTGCCCCTGCATGGTGATCAATCCGGTAGTCATAAGCGATTCTCCTTTTTTCTTTGTATTGTCATTATCGCAGGTTTGTTGGTTTTGATTGTTAAGATGCTATGAAAAATCGCGACAGCTTCGTAAAAAAACTAAATGGTAAAAAATTCACTAATAAAAAGAGAATTTTTTCACAAATGAGTTGAATTTTGAAATTTGTTGCTGTACACTATGAATTATTGAAGAACAAAATGCAGGAGGTCTTGTCGTGAACGCTACGGTCGATTTCAAGGAAGTGGATGAGATTCTGGCCCGATACCGGTATTCTGCAGGCAGCATTATTGCTATCTTGCAGGATATTCAGGCCAAGTATCGTTACATTCCCAGGGAAGTGTTTCCGGTTTTGTCCGAAAAACTCCACATCAGTACGGCGAAAATTTATAGCGTGGCAACTTTCTACGAGAATTTTTCGCTGCATCCCAAGGGAAAGTATGTGATCCGAGTGTGCGATGGCACCGCCTGCCATGTTCGCAAGTCGATTCCGATGCTGGAGCGGATGCGCAAAGAACTGGGACTCAGTGAAACAAAAGTGACGACCGACGATTTGCTGTTCACGGTGGAGACGGTTTCCTGCTTGGGCGCCTGCGGATTGGCCCCGGTGCTGACTGTGAACGATAAGGTTTATCCGTCGATGACGCCGGATAAGGCAAGTGAATTGCTGGCAAAGCTTAGGGAGGAAGACTGCGATGCTGTTAACTAGGCAAGATTTGCAAAATGCCCGGAGTCACTATAAGTCAGCGCTGGATTTTCAGCAAAAGAAGATTCTCGTCTGTGCCGGGACCGGCTGCGTGGCTGGCGGATCGCTGGAGATCTACGCGGAACTGGTCCGGTTGATTGAACAAAACGGCATTGCCTGTGCGGTCAGTTTGGAGAAAGAACCGCACGACCATTCGGTCGGCGTGAAAAAAAGCGGCTGTCATGGGTTCTGTGAGATGGGGCCGCTGGTGCGGATCGAGCCGATGGGTTGGCTATATATCAAAGTGAAGTTGGAAGACTGCGCTGAAATCATTAGTCAGTCGATCGTCGGCGACCAGGTAGTGGATCGGTTGACTTACCGAAAAGACGGCCAGCAGTATCCGACCCAGGAAGAAATTCCGTTTTACAAAAAACAAACCCGACTGGTGCTGGAGCATTGCGGTCACATCGACGCCACTTCGCTGCAGGAGTATTTGGCGATTGGCGGCTATAAAGCGTTTGAGAAAGCCTTGTTCGAAATGACGCCCGACGAGATCGTCAAAGTGATTGACGAGTCGAATCTGCGCGGACGTGGCGGCGGCGGCTACCCGGCCGGGCGCAAATGGTCGCAGGTAAAGCGGCAGAAGTCAGAAGTCAAATTTGTCGTCTGTAACGGCGATGAAGGAGACCCGGGCGCATTTATGGACCGCAGCGTCATGGAGGGCGACCCCCACCGGATGCTGGAAGGGATGATGATTGCCGGTGTTGCCTGCGGTGCGGCGTATGGTTACATTTATGTGCGGGCCGAGTACCCGCTGGCGATCCAGCGGCTGGAAACCGCGATTGCCCAAAACCGTAGCTTTGGGTTGCTTGGTGACAATATCCTCGGTTCCGGTAGAGCATTTGATGTAAAAATTAGCAAAGGCGCCGGCGCATTTGTTTGCGGCGAAGGCAGCGCCTTGACGACTTCGATCGAAGGCAAGCGCGGCATGCCGCGGGTCAAGCCGCCGCGTACCGTGGAGCAAGGCTTGTATGGCAAGCCGACTGTGTTGAACAATGTGGAGACCTTTGCCAATGTGCCGTTGATTATCAATCGGGGGTCGGCCTGGTACAAGTCGATCGGACCGGAAAAGAGTCCCGGTACTAAGGCGTTTGCACTGACCGGCAACATTGAGAATACCGGTTTGATTGAAGTGCCGATGGGAACGACACTGCGCGAAGTCATCTTTGATATCGGCGGTGGTATCCGTGGCGGAGCCGAGTTCAAGGCGGTGCAGATCGGTGGACCCTCCGGCGGCTGTCTAACGAGGGAGCACCTTGACCTGCCACTGGATTTTGATTCGCTGAAAAAAGCCGGCGCGATGATCGGCTCCGGCGGTCTGGTGGTCATGGACGAACACACCTGTATGGTGGAAGTGGCCCGTTTCTTCATGAATTTTACCCAGAACGAGTCCTGCGGCAAATGTGTTCCCTGTAGAGAGGGGACCAAACGGATGCTGCAGATTTTGGAACGGATTGTAGCCGGACAGGGCGAGATGGCAGACCTGGATATGTTGCTGGAGTTGGCAGATACGATTTCTTCCACCGCGCTCTGTGGACTGGGCAAGACGGCGCCGCTACCAGTGGTCAGCACGATCAAATATTTTCGTGACGAATATGAAGCGCATGTACGGGAAAAGCGCTGCCCGGCGAAAAACTGTCAGAAGCTGAAAACGATTCTGATCGACCCGGCTCTCTGTCGCGGCTGTTCCAAATGCTCGCGCGCTTGTCCGGTTGGCGCGATTTCCGGCAAAATCAAGGAACCGTTTTTAATCGATCAGGCCAAGTGCATCAAGTGCGGCGCCTGTATCGACACTTGTCCGTTCAAAGCGATAAGGGAGGACTGACACCGTGAGCACAGAGTTTATGATGATAGACAATATGCCGGTGGAGATCGCGGGCGAGCAAAACATCCTCGCGGTCATTCGCAAAGCCGGTATCGAGCTGCCGACCTTCTGTTATTATTCCGAGTTGTCAGTATACGGCGCCTGCCGGATGTGTGTGGTCGAAGACAAATCCGGAGAGATTCATGCATCTTGCTCGACGCCGCCGCAAGCCGGCATGGAGATTCGCACCAATACGCCGCGGCTGCGCAAGTACCGCAAAATGATTCTGGAGCTGCTGCTGGCCAACCACTGTCGCGACTGTACGACCTGCGAGAAGAACGGCAAATGCAAGCTGCAGGAACTGGCCCAACGCTTTGGCATCAAGCAGGTCCGGTTCAGCAACACTGCCGGAGATCCGGAACTGGATACATCCTCGTTGGCGATTGTCCGCGACAAGAGCAAGTGCATTCTCTGTGGCGACTGTGTGAGGATGTGCGAGGAAGTGCAGAATATCGGCGCGATCGATTTTGCTCATCGCGGTTCCAAGATGACGATCAGCACGGCATTTGACGAGCCGATCGCGGCGACGAAATGCATCGGTTGCGGCCAATGCGCGGCGGTTTGCCCGACAGGAGCCATCGTGGTTAAAAATGATACGGCGAAGCTCTGGAAAGACCTCAGCGACCGCAATGCCAAAGTTGTGGTGCAGATCGCTCCGGCGGTGCGGGTCGGCGTCGGTGCGGAGCTGGGGTTGGCGGAAGGCGACAATGTGATGGGGAAAATTGTCGCAGCGCTGCGCCGGCTTGGTTTTGACGAAGTGTTTGACACGACGACCGGAGCCGATCTGACGGTGCTTGAGGAAGCAGGCGAGTTCCTGGGAAAAGTGCAGAAGGGCGAAAAACTGCCGCTGTTCACATCCTGCTGCCCGGCCTGGGTAAAATACGCCGAACTGAACCATCCGGAACTGATGGAAAATATCTCGACCTGTCGTTCACCGATGCAGATGTTTGGTGCGGTATTGAAAGAGCACTACAGTCATTCCAATCGCCGGGTGGTTGTGGTGGCGATCATGCCCTGCACGGCCAAGAAACAGGAGGCGGCGCGCGACGAGTTCAAAGAAGCGGGCGTTCCTTATGTGGACTATGTCATTACCACACAGGAACTGGTGCAGATGATCCGCGAAGCCGGCATTGTCTTCTCAGAGATTGAGCCGGAAGCGGTCGATATGCCGTTTGGCGCAACCAGCGGAGCCGGTGTGATTTTCGGCGTGACCGGCGGCGTGACCGAAGCGGTGATCCGGCGAATTTCCGATGACAAGTCGGTTCCGGCGCTACGAGCGATTCCCTTCTCAGGTGTACGCGGCTTGCAGGGCGTCAAGGAAACCAGTCTTGATTACCATGGACGGGAAGTGAAGATCGCCATTGTCAGCGGGATTAAAAACGCTGAGAATCTGATCAAGAAAATGCAGCGCGGCGAAAAATACTATGACTTCGTTGAAGTGATGGCTTGTCCGGGCGGATGCATCTGTGGCGCGGGACAGCCGGTCACCGACAGTGAAGGCAAGAAGCGACGCAGTGCAGGGCTGTATGAAACAGACCGGATGAGCACGATCAAGCGTTCCGAAGAAAATCCGGTGATCATGGCGCTCTATGGCGGATTGCTCAAGGGCAAGGTGCATAAACTATTGCACGTGCATTACCATGGAAAGGCGTGAATGCGATGATCATTATTAATGTCTGTATTGGCAGCGCTTGTCACATCAAAGGGTCTTACAATGTTATCAACTCTTTGCAGCAACTGACGGAAGAGTATGGTCTGACCGATCGGGTCGATACCCGGGCCGCTTTTTGTCTGGGCCATTGTACGCAGGCGGTTTCGGTGCGGATCGGCGATGGCGAGGTGCAGAGCGTTTCCGGTGCGACAGCCCGCGACTTCTTTGCCAAGCAGGTATTGCCGCTCGTCGGGCCTCGCGCTTGACCGGTAGGCGGAGGGATGGTAATGAAAAAGATCGAACTGGAAATTTGTCAGGGAACTTCCTGCCACCTGCTGGGATCGCAGGAATTGTTTGAAGCGGTTTTGGCATTGCCGGAAAAATGGCGGGAATCCATTGTGTTGAAGAGGGTCGACTGTTTGAAAAGTTGTCGTCAGGGTCCGAATATTCGGCTTGATGGCGAAATCTTATCAGGCCTGACAGCGGAACGTCTTGTATTGTTGTTGGAAGAAAAGTTCAGTCTGGCGGCAGTTGGTAGCGCATGACAAGAAAAGTGGAACCGGAAGCAATGCCGGTTCCACTTTTATATGTATAGTTCAATCAAATTTGATGGCTGTAGCGATATTAGCGGGTGACCAGAAGTAATGACAGGACGAGGATCTCAATCTGCCGCATTTCATGTTCGTGACGCTGTTCTTCCAGCCACTGACGGTGGCGCCATTCTCGCTCGTTTTCGTGCGACAACCGGCGCAGTGCCTGCTCGTGGCGCTGATGTTCCCACCACTGGCGGCGGCGCATTTCTTCCCGTTGATGTTGCAGGCGCTGCTCTTCAAGCCATTGGCGATGCCGCCACTCCCTTTCGTTCTCCCGTTCGTAGCGTCGCAGGGCCTGTTCGCGCCGCTGGTCGGACTGATGACGCCAATGGGCGAGTTCCCGCTCCTGAACGTCGCGCTTTTCTTGCCACACCCTTTCGTGATGTCTGCGATCAAAACTATCGCGAGTATCACGCGATTCGTGATGGGTTCGACGCTGGTCCGGGCCGGAAGCCGCTTCCGCAATGTAGGCGTTGCCGCCTAATTGCAGTAGGCTGATCAGCACCGAGCAGACAATTTTTTTTGGTGTATTCGTTTTCAACAGTCATTCCTCCATTTCGCTGTATGATGCGGGAGTGTCAGGCTTGATGAATCGGCTACATAATTAATTATAGTGTGGAAAATTTACGGAAAGATGGCGAATTTGTGACAAAACTGTGAACTTTTGCGGTGGGTTTGTACCGTTGCCCCCTGTTAAGCGATGATTTTCTGTAGTAATATAAGTAAAGTAATTAAGCACAATGAAGACAGGGAGCGAGACTGCCGGGTGCGCCAAATTTTTCAAAAACTCTGGTCGTGGGAGCACCTGCCAATCGTTTCGTTGGTCGTGCTTTCCTTGTATCGGACGCTCAGCCATCCGGTGTGGTTGGTGCTGAGCGGCAGAGGTCTGCCCCGGTCGCAGGACAGCGACTGGTATTTAAACTATGCACAAGGATTGCTGACGAATTTTTCGATTCAGATGAACATCGACGAGATTCTCTACCTGGGGTACAATCTGTTGCTGGCGGGATTGTTGGCTCTGTTCAGGGACCCGGTGGCAATCGTATATGCGCAGGCGTTGGTGGCGAGTCTGGCAATCATTCTGGTCTATCAGATCGGGCGGATTTTGTTCAACAAGCGGACTGGCGTGATTGCCGGACTGTTTTACTTATACAACTGGGACGTTACGTTGTGGTCGACCTATGTGTTGTCCGATAGTTTTTTCGTTAGTTTGCTGATTTTATGTGTCTATCTATTGACTAAGGCTGTCGATTCGCGGCAAAAGACAGATATCGCTTTATTTGCGGTCGCCGCCGTGTATATGTTGTTTTTCCGACCGACCGGCGTTGTTGTGGCGGCGGTGATGCTGTTGCATATCTTGGTGCAATTGGGGCGCGCACGGTTGCGGCGGTTTTTGCTGCGATATCGCAGAGTTTTGGCTGGTGCAGCGGCAGTGATTGTCTTGCTGCTTGCTGCGGGCTATGCTGGAAAAATTTTTGATGGATTCATCGAATCGCTGCAGTATAATGTGAAATTGGTGATTTACAACGTATACGCCAAAGGGAAAATTTATGACATTCCTACCGCTTATGACTATTTTTATCGGCCCGATTATTCGATTGATAAGTTGAATAGCTTGAGTTTGAGTTTTATCGTAAACAACTGGGACTCTGTCAGTGTGTTGTATGTTCGTCGGACCGTCGCTTTTCTCGGTGTCTGGGCCTGGATGACGCCGCTGCGGACTGCGGCCGACTATCTGTTTTACTTATATAAATTACTGCCGGCAATTTTGTTTGCAGCAGGGACGATGGCGGCAATTCGAGCGGGGACGTTTGGCCGCGCTGCGGTGCTCTGGGGAATTACGCTGGCGGTATTTGCGTTTTGCATTTTGCTATTCATTGATGCCATGTATCGGTACCGATTCCCGGCCATGCCCTTTATCGGCATTATCGCAGCGTACGGTTTGGATAGAATGATCAACGGAGGTCGGATTCTTGCTGCAAAAACTTGGTCCAGAACGACATAACGGCATAGCGGACACGCTGATCGTCGTGCCGGCATTTAATGAACAGAATAATATCCGTGGTGTATTGCGGGAAATACAGGCCAGTTTGCCTGAGGTCGATATTCTGGTGGTCAACGATTGCTCGCATGACTCAACTGCAGTGATTGCCAGAGAGTTTGACGGAGTGTGCGTGATTGATCTCCCCTGCAATCTGGGGATTGGCGGCGCGATGCAGACCGGTTTCAAATATGCGTTGAACAAAGACTACCAATACGTCGTACAGGTAGATGGCGATGGACAGCACGTGCCATCGGAAGTCGGCGCCTTGTTTGAAAAAATGCAGCAGGAACGCTGTGACATGGTAATCGGGTCGCGTTTTTTGGGTGTCGACTCTTTTCGGACAACCTGGTGCCGCCGGATGGGGATCAAGGTTTTTTACTGCCTGTTCCGGGCGTTGGTCAATACCCGGATTACAGACGGCACATCGGGGTTTCGTCTGTATAACCGAAAGAGCTTGCAAGTCTTGGCCCGGTTTTACTCCAGCGACTATCCCGAGCCTGATGCGATCGTGCTGCTGAAGAAACATGGCCTGCGTGTCGCCGAGGTCGGAGTGGAAATGCGGCAGCGTGAGCATGGAGAATCGTCGATCACACCGATCAAAAGCCCTTATTATATGGCGAAGGTTATTTTGACAATCCTGTTTTCCTGCGCCAGGGCAAGGCGGTGAAATATTAGTGCCGGCGGGATCGTTCGATAAAATTCAGTGGCTGGGGATCATTTTTAGCCTGATTATCCTGATCTCGGTGATTTTTTTGGTTCGCGAGCGGCTGATCAAGGAGAAATACTCACTAGTATGGCTGCTTATCGGTTTATTTGTTTTCGTGATGTCGGTGTTTCGCGGTCTGTTGGAAGGATTCTCGGCGCTGATTGGCGTGGATTATGCGCCATCGGCTTTTTTTGCTTTATTGATCGCTTTCGCCTATCTGTTGCTGCTGAACTTGAGTGTCAGCATTTCGGGACTGAAGGCGCAAAATAAAGCGATAACGCAAGAAGTCGGTTTGCTACGGCTACGGGTGGAAGAACTGGAAAAAGCGAGGACCCGAACTGACCTATGATGAAATTGCTACTGCTGTTTGGCAGCGTATCAATGACGGCGCTGGCCAGCACCCTGCTCAAGATCGGTAGCCGGACGATAAATTTTGACGGTGGCCTTTGGACGATTGCCATGGGCTATCTGACGTCTCCCGGCGTAATTGCCGGATTCCTTTCCTATGGTGTGGCAGCGGTCCTCTGGGTTTATTGTCTGTCGGTGTTTGACTTGGGCTATGTCACCTTTGTCGCCAGTTTTCAGTACATCTTGTTGTTGGCGGTATCGATTTTTGTGTTTAACGAACAGATCAGTCTGCTGAAATGGGTGGGCTGCGGATTTATCCTGATCGGCGTAATCTGTTGGTTGAAGGGCTGAACGCGATGTTCCGCCTGACTCCCTATGAAGACATCATGCAACAGGAGTGGGACCGGCTGGCCCTGCGACAGGGGACAGTGTTTCATACGATTGGATTTCGTCGGATCTTGCTGGAATCGTTCCCGTACCAGTGTGGCTATCAGGCTCTGGTCAACGAGGAAAACCGCCTTTGCGGCCTACTACCGTTGATTGTCGGACGGGGTCTGAATTTGCAGCGAACCGGCGTTGCGCTACCGTTTGTAAATCAGCTGGATATTTGCGCCGAAACGAACGAACAGGTTCGCCATATTCTGGACACATTGCCTGAGCAGCAAGAAAAACTGGGATTGTCGGCGCTGGAAATTCGGCTGAAAGACCAGTCGGTAGCGGCTGACTGCTGGCGGGACAATCAGGCCAATCACACTTTTGTATTGCCGTTGCTGGAGGACGAGGAGCAGACTTTGGCCCAGGCCTCGGCGGGTTGTCGCAACCACGTGCGCAAGACTTACAAGAATAGCTGGTTCCGGGTGTCATTCGAACAAGACCGTTTACCGGAGTTTTACGAAGTCTACGTCAGGCGGATGAAACAACTGGGTTCGCCTGCGCCCAGTCTGGAATTCTTTCAGCGATTTTTTCACTATTTGCCGGGACTGACAACGTTGCTGAGCGTGCTCGAGCCGAAAACGGACAAAGTGATCGGCGGCATGCTGTTGTTAAAAAGTCCTGGTGACAAAACTTTATATTATCCATACGGGGCAAACCTGATTGAGTATAACCATCAGTACCTGAACAATTTCATGTACTGGGAAGCGGCGAAATATGGCATTCGCTGCGGATTGCAGACTCTCGACCTCGGACGGTCGCAGACCGGGTCCGGCACTTATCGTTACAAATCGCAGTGGGGCGCCCAGGCAGTTCCGCTCCATTATCTGCGATGCGGCCCAGCGGCTGGGCAAGCGGTCGCGAATCAGCGTGACAAGTTTCAGCTGGCGATTGCGCTTTGGCGGCGTCTGCCCAGGGTCGTGACCGATCCGGCGGGGCGGTGGCTGATTCCCTATTTACTGCCGTAATTGATCTGACATTTTAGAAGCGGAGGCTATGGTTCATGGGAAATTCCCAGTGGCAACAATATTTTGACCAAAAGGCCGCAACGCACGGCGCATCGGTTAAATCATCGGACTACTTTGACGATGACAGCTTCTTCGTCCAGCGCGACCATATTCTGCAATGGATCGGCCCGCTGGCCGGCAAACGGATTTTGGACGCCGGTTGCGGCGTGGGGGCGTTCAGCGAACCGTGGACTCCGGCGAATACGGTTGTTGGCGTCGATTTTTCGGCAAAAAGCCTGGAGTATGCTGCGAAGCGCGGTTTGCAGACGTTGTCGGCCGATTTGACTGCACTGCCGTTCGAGTCAGGTTCATTTGACTTGGTAGTGTGCATCGGCGTAATCCAGTTGATTGAAAATTTCCAACCGGTGCTGGCCGAACTGGCCCGCGTGACGAAACCGGGCGGCATGCTGTTGGTGCAGACGTTGCACCGGGGTTCGCTGCAGCGGAAACTGCTGGGGTTGGTGGAGCGCAGCAAAAAATTCGACCGGATGTATGAAATGGCTGAACTGCGGGATGAATTTGACCGGCTTGGTTTTGGCGAAGCATCCTTTCTAAAGCAGTACCACCCGTTCAAGACCGTTGACTCGAGTGATAGTTTCGGCGGGATCGGTGACTGGTTCTGCACTTCTTTTGCGATCAGGGGGATCAAACGCGGTGAATGAACGCGGCGGCAGTCAGGTCGTCAATTTGCTGACGTTTGACATCGAAGATTGGTATCATGCCAATTATGACAGTGTGGATTTGTCGGTTGCCAGGGCCGGCGAGTCGCACTTTCGGGCCAACATGGACATGTTGCTGCAACTTTGCAGCGATGCCGGCTGCAAGGCCACTTTTTTTGTTTTGGGGCAGATTGGCGAGCAGCATCCGGAAACAGTGCGCGCGATTGTCCAGGCCGGACACGAAGTCGCTTCGCACGGTTACGGACATCAATTAGCTTATAAACAATCATATGCGGAGTTTAAAGCGGACGTGAAAAAGTCTGCAGAGATTCTGCAGACTTTAACTGGAGAAAAAGTATGGGGCTACCGGGCGCCTTCCTGGTCCATTGTGAAAAGAAACCATCATTATCTGGAGGCACTGGAAGAGCTGGGGCTGCAATATGACGCCAGCATTTTTCCAGTCAAGACTTTTCTTTACGGGATTCCGGATGCGCCAACCGAAATTCACCATCCGACAGTAAACGGGCGGCAGCTCGATCTACTAGAAGTCCCGATGTCGGTGGCGCGAATCGGCAGTCGCAATATCGGCTACTCCGGCGGATTCTATTTTCGCCTGTTGCCGACCTGGCTAATCAAACGGGTCATCCGGTCCGGCAATGCCGCTGGACGTCACAGTATCGTCTATCTGCATCCTCGCGAACTGGACCCGAGCGAGCAACGCCTGAAGTTGCCGCTGCTGGAATCGTTCATCCAGTATTACAACGTAGGCGGGACGAAACAAAAGCTGACGGAAATATTGCGTTCGTTCCGGTTCATTTCGATCCGGCAGCGATTATCTGCTATTGCGGCGTTCCCGGATGAAAAAAGTGGCGGTCAGGCCGATTAGCAAAACAAACAGACAAAGCAGAAACGCATGTTCAAAGGCGGCCAGCGGGTAGATTTTCATGCCGTTTTCCGTCAGGCCGGTCCAGTTTCGATCGAGTACCCAGCCGAATGCCGGTTGCATGAGCGCAGCACCGATGAATGGCCCGCAGTTGGTAATTCCGGCGGCGATGCCGGTCGCCTGCGGCGGATTGACATCCTTAACGCAGGCGATAGTCAAGGTCAGGCCGGAAATTCCCACCCCAAGCATAAGGGCGATGAGGTAGAGCGCTAGTAGCGGCGGTTTGGCGCCAAAACCAAAAATCAGCAATGCAAGGGATGCGGCAAACAGCAATGTTGCGCCGATGTAGGGCCAACGGCGGCAATAAATGCGGTCCGACAGGAACCCAAGCAGCGGTGCGCCGATCATATTGCCGATAACCATCAAAAATACATGATGCGCCGCTTCGACGCGCGGGATATGGTAGACCTGCATCAGGTAAGGCGTCCACCAGACCCCGGCGATCGCCATGTAAACCCCGTACAGCGTGGTGGCGGCGATGACCGGCGGCCAGGTCAGCGGATTTTTCAATACAATCTTGACACAGTCGCTGATGCATAAGGCAGAATTTTCCCAGATGACCGGCGGGTGTCCTTCGCTGGTCTCGATTTCATTTACGCCCGGCAATCCGCAATCTTGCGGCCGGTTGCGCACAACCAGCCAGCAGACCAGCGCCATCAGCAATGAATAAAAACCGATTAACTGAAACGCGGTTCGCCAGCCCCACGACTCCACGATGAATGCCATCGGCGAGGCCGACAGCAAAGAGCCTGAATTGCCAATCAGTACAATCAGTCCGGACATGGTGGCAAACTCGCGCGCCCGAAACCAGTTGGACTGGATTTTGATCAAGCTGACAAAAATGACGCCGATCCCTGTGGTGGTGATGAAGCGGGCCGCATATAACAACGAAAGGTTATCGGCCATCGCAAACAGTAGCGCGCCGAGGCCTGATATCAGCAACGCAAGGCTGATGACGCGACGCGGACCGAATACATCGGCGAAAATTCCGGCGGGAATTTGCAGCGCGGCGTACGTCCAAAAATAAATCGAAGCCAGAATGCCAAGGTCGGTTGCCCGTTCGATGGCAAAGTCCCGCATCAGGCTATCGGCCACCACGCCAATCACGGTGCGGTGAAAATAGCCGGTCAAGAAGGCGATGGCAATCGTACTCCAGATCAGCAGACGCTGCCGTTGCCACTGCCTAAGCTTGGCGTTCCAGTCCGCGGACGGCGGGGGCGCGTTCACTTGCCTGCAGACAGCGACTGGTTTTTTTGCGCCTGTTTTAGGCTGAGGCCAATGCGGTTGCGACTGGCATCCACATTCAGGATCATGACCTCGATCACATCCCCGACAGAAACGATGTCCAGCGGGTGCCGGAACGGTTTGTTGCTAAGCTCGGAACGATGCAGCAAACCATTTATTTTTACGCCGATATCGACAAAGGCGCCAAAATCAGTGACGTTGTGCACGGTGCCTTTCACAATCGCGCCAGGCAATAAATCGTCAAGCTTGACGATGTTTTTCCGGGTTACCGGTAGCGGCAGGTCTTCGCGCGGATCGCGGCCCGGCTTGACCAATGCGGACAGGATATCGCGCAGCGTTGGTTCGCCTGCGCCCAACTCTGCTGCCAGGGACGCAACATCGATGGATTGGATGGCCGTCTGCAGTTGCGAAAGCTTTTCGCGGCAGCGAAGGTCGGCCTTCTTGAATCCGAGACGCTCCAGCAATGCTTCGGCCAACGCATAGGATTCAGGATGCACGGGAGTGTTGTCGAGCGGATCGGTCGCGTCGGCGACCCGCAGAAATCCGGCGCACTGGACAAATGCTGCCGGTCCGAGACGAGGAATCTTTAGCAGTTCTTTGCGGCGACTGAACCGACCGTTCGCGTCGCGCCAAGCGACGATGTTTTTGGCGACCGGGCCCTGGATACCGGCGACATGGCGCAGCAGTTCCACTGAAGCAGTGTTCAGGTCGACCCCGACATGGTTGACCGCCGATTCCACCACGCCATCCAGCGCCTGCAGCAATTCTTTTTGGTCTACATCGTGCTGGTACTGGCCGACGCCAATCGCTTTCGGTTCGATTTTGACCAACTCGGCCAGAGGGTCCTGGACCCGGCGGGCGATCGATACCGCGCCGCGCAGCGATACGTCGAGATCAGGCAGTTCGTCTTTGGCCAACTTGGATGCGGAGTAAACAGAAGCGCCGGCTTCATTGGCAATGACGTAATGCAGCGTTAGTTCGTGGTCGCGGATCAATCCGGCAAGAAATTCTTCCGTTTCGTAAGAAGCAGTGCCGTTGCCGATCGCAGCAAGACTTACCTGGTGACGGCGAATCAGTTCCAGCATTTGTTTAGCTGCCGACTGGCGCTGCGACTCGCTGTGCGTCAGGTAAAATACGGCGGTCGCCAGCACGGTTCCCTGCGGGTTGACGATGGCTGCCTTGCAGCCGGTGCGGTAACCAGGGTCCAGGCCGAGCACGGTGTGACCGGCCAGCGGCGGAATCAGCAGCAGTTGGCGCAAGTTTCGGCCAAACAGGCTTATCGCCTGCTTTTCGGCGTTCTCGGTCAGGGCGCTGCGAATTTCGCGTTCCATCGAAGGGAACAGCAGGCGCTTGCAACTGTCCTGAACGGCATCGGCGAGGTCCTGGCTCCATAGCGACGGCGATTTTTGCACTTGCTTCAGGATGGTGGCGATGAGCGCTTCCTGCGGAATTTCGAAATGGACCTTCAATGCTTTCTTGGTTTCACCGCGATTAACGGCGAGAATCCGGTGCGAAGGCATGTGGTTGATCGGTTCGCGATATTCCCGGTAGGTTAGAAAATCGGGAGCTTCCGCTTCCGGCACCGCTAACGAAGTCGAAATTGCCGCTGACTTCCAGGTTTCCCGGCGCAGTAAGGCCCGCAGGTCGGCCCGTTCCGCAACGACTTCCGCCACGATATCCCTAGCTCCTGCCAAAGCGGATTCGGCATTTTCGACGCCGAGTTCCGGATTGATGAATTCTGTGGTCAGTGCGAGACGATCCGCCGAAGCGGGGTCGGTTTGGGCCAGCATTCGTTCGGCTAATGGTTCCAGCCCTTTTTCCCGCGCGATTTGAGCTCGGGTTCTTTTTTTCGGTCGATAAGGCAGATAGAGATCCTCAAGCTCCTGCAATTTTTGCGCTCCCTCGATCGCGGCGGTCAGTTCCGGCGTCAGTTTGCCCTGCGACTCGATGGAGGCCAGAATCTCTTCCTGCCGTTTGGCTACATTGCGCAGATATTGCAACCGCTCCTCCAAAGAACGGATTTTGTCTTCATCTAGATCACCGGTTGCTTCCTTGCGGTAACGAGCGATAAACGGCAGTGTGTTGCCTGCGTCCAGCAGTTCTACGGTTGCTTCGGCCTGGGCGGGACGGATGCCGAGCTCCCGGGCGATCATGGCGGGAATGTCTTGTAATTTCAAGGGAATGCACCTCTTTTTCTTAAATGATGGGACGTCCGGCGCTGGCGGCAGGTAGCGATTCTGCCGCGGTTGCGACATTCAACGCTTTGGCCAGGCGGCGGATTCCTTCAGCAAGCCGTTCTTCATCGTGGGTGGCAAAACAAAGGCGGATTTCATGGCTGACAGCGCCATGGGCATAGAAGGCGTCGCCGGGGATGAAGGAGATGCCGAACGGAGCAGCGCGACGCAGCAACTCGGTCGGCAGGATGGTCGGGTTTAAACGTCCCCAGATGTAGAGGCCGCCTTCCGGCAGTTCAAATCGCATCGCCGCGCCGCAATACTTTTTGATCGCCGCCGCCATGGCGTTGCGGCGTTTCTTGTATTCACGCCGGACCATGGCCAGATGCAGCGGCAGGCTGTTTTCTTCCAGTGCGGCGTGGACGATCATCTGGGCCAGATTGTTGCTGTGCAAATCGACGAACTGTTTTTCCTGGGCCAGGCGATTGATGACCGGCGGCGCGGCATGGACCCAACCGGTCCGCAGTCCAGGGAACAGGTTTTTGGAAAAGGTGCCAAGTTGGACCACCCCGCCAAAACTGTCCAGCTGTTTCAACGAAGGCGGCGGCGGTGAACCATGATAAAGCAGACTGTACGGGTCGTCTTCGATGACTGTGAGCCGATGTTTTTCAGCCAGGCGGAGCAACTCGCGCCGCTCAGCCAGTTCCATCACGCTGCCGGTAGGATTTTTGAACGACGACATGGTATAGAATAGTTTGGGCCGATAGCGGATTAGGTAGTCTTCCAGCATCGCCAGGTCAAGCTTGTTGCCGGGAGGCAAAGTCAACAGCCTGGCGCCGGCGGCTTCGAGCAACTGAATCGCTCCCAGATACGTCGGGGATTCTACAATAACATAGTCGCGCGGTTCGATGAAAGACTTGACAAGTAAATAAAGCCCCTGTTGTGAACCGGACACGATGAGGATCTGATCGGGAGTCGCCGGATTGTCCAGACTGGTCTGCCAGGCTGCAAGTGAACGTCTTAGCGGCAGATAGCCTTCGGTCGCGATCAGGCCGAAATCCGCCGCGTCGATGGCGCGTTTGTTCCTGTCAAGGGCCGATTGGATCATTTGCAGCGGATAAAAGGCAGGGTCCGGCATACCGGCGGCCATTGAAATCATATCATCGGCGGTGGGAGAGGCGATGATCGAGCGGATGATCGAAGACAGGGGCGCTTTGTAACCGGGGGCAAACAACTGATCCCAGGGCATCTGCGTTGATTGCGACTGATTGGGCGTGGAACCGGCGCTGACAAAAGTGCCGCTGCCTATTTTTGTAGATACCAATCCGCGTTCTTCAAGCAGACTGTAAGCGTTGATTGCTGTAGTGCGACTAACGCCGAGCAGACGCGACAATTCACGCTCCGGCGGCAGCTTTGCGCCGACAGGTATTGAGAAGTCGCTGATTTTGGCAGATAGCGCAGTGGCGATTTGCAGATATAATGGCGTTGATTGTGCGGGATTCAGGCGGATGCCACTTAACATTTTGGTAATGTCCATTATGAAAAACACCTCCCAATTCGGCGAATTGGTATCTTGATATTATTATATTGGATATTCACAAAGAAAATCCTGCCAGTTAAGATAGAAGAAATCAAAACAATCGGAAAGGCGGATGCGCATGATCGCCAATGCTGTGGAATTCCGCACCGGGGTCCGTGATACGTTGCCCTTGATGCTGGGGGTGTTTCCCTTTGGTCTCGCATATGGGATATTTGCCCAGTCGGTCGGACTCACGCCGGGAGAAACCATTTTAATGTCGTTGACTGTATTCGCCGGTGCGGCTCAGTTCATCAGTTTACCGATGTTTGCCGCCGGTGCTGGCTGGCTGATGATCAGCCTGACTGCTTTGCTGATCAATCTGCGGCATTTGCTGATGGGAGCCTCGTTGGTCCCTTACATGGAAAAACTGTCGCTGCCATGGAAAGCGTTTCTCTGCTTCGGGATGGCGGATGAAACGTATGCGGTAGCCATCAGCCGGGCTCAGGCCGTAGGCTATAGCAGAGACTATCATTTCGGCTGCAACGCCACCGGCTATGTCACCTGGGCGGTTTCGACCGTGCTCGGCGTCGTTCTGGGCAGCCACATCAGCGACCCGTTGGCCTGGGGACTCGATTTTGCGATGCCGGCGACCTTTTTGGCTTTGCTGATTCCCCGACTGACTGACAAAACCAGCATGGCCGTCTGTCTGGTGGCGGCAGTGACAAGCGTGGCGGTAGCGCTATTGATTCCCGGCAAGTGGTATATCATTGTGGCCTGCCTGACGGCGGTCGTGGCGGGAGCTTTGTTGGAAGGAGAGGAATCGGATGCGGCTTGAGGTGGTTTTGACGATTTTGTGCATGGCGGCGGCAACCTATTTTACCCGTTTTGCCAGTCCATTGCTGCTGGACCGGACAGGGGTTCCCCGCTGGATGGTACGCCTGCTCAAGCATGTGCCGACTGCGATGCTGGCGGCGCTGATCGCTCCGGCCCTGCTGGCGCCGCAGGGATATCTGCAGATCGGGCCGGGCAATCATTATCTGCTGGCAGGTGCAGTGGCCGCCTTTATGGCATGGCGACGCCAACCGCCGGCGGTGACGATGGGGTCCGGCATGGCAGTGATGTTGCTGCTAAGAATGGGAGGGTTGCCGATATGAGGATGACATTTGCCAAGCGGATTGATTCACTTCGTGCGTCGGATATTCGTGAGATTCTGAAGATCACCCAGCGGGCCGAAGTCATTTCATTTGCCGGCGGCCTGCCTGCGCCGGAATTATTTCCGGTGGCAGAAATGAAGGAAATATCGCGGCTACTGATGGAAGAATCAGGTCGGGTGGCGCTGCAGTATTCGACGACCGAGGGCTATGAGCCGCTGCGACAAAAAATTGCCGCCAGGATCGGTTGCAAATTTCACACGCAGGCCAGCGCCGAAGAAGTGATGATTACTTCGGGTTCGCAACAAGCGCTGGATTTTACTGGGAAACTGTTTTTGGACACAGGAGATGTAGTTCTTTGCGAGAGTCCGACCTATCTGGCGGCGATTAGCGCGTTTCGGGCTTATCAACCGGAGTTCATCGCTGTACCGACCGATGACGACGGTATGATTATTGAGGAACTGGGACGGATATTGGCAACAACCGGCAATGTGAAACTGGTTTATGTCATCCCCGATTTTCAGAATCCAACCGGGCGAACCTGGTCGCTGGACCGTCGCCGGCGTTTCATTGAAACAGTCAGTCGCTACGGGGTGGCGGTTTTGGAGGACAATCCCTATGGTGAACTTCGGTTTGAAGGGGAGATATTGCCTTCGATCAAGTCGATGGATTATGAAGGATTGGTTATCGGCACCGGCACGTTTTCCAAGACGTTTTGCCCCGGCATGCGGATTGGTTGGCTGGTGGCAGCGCCGCCGGTGATTGAAAAATATGTGTTGATCAAGCAAGGGGCCGACTTGTGCACTTCCATGCGGAACCAGATGGAAATCGACTTGTTTATGGACCGATTTGATTTTGAAGGTAATTTGGTGAGATTGACAGAACTATACCGGCAGCGGCGCAATGCGATGGTGGCGGCTCTGGAAACGATGATGCCGGCGGGAGTCAGTTTTACCCGACCGCAAGGCGGGTTATTCCTGTGGGTCACGTTGCCGGAACGAATCAAAGCAATCGAACTGCTAAAGCGATGTCTGGAACAGAACGTGGCGTTTGTGCCGGGCGATTCATTCTTTCCAAACGGCGGGGTGGAAAACACCTTGCGGCTCAACTATTCGAACATGCCGGAAGATCGAATCCGCGAAGGCGTTGCACGACTGGCGGCGGCGATCCGTTCGATGGATTCGTAGCGCAAGATAAAAGCAAACGGACGCAAGAAAAGGGCGCATCGTGAAAATCACGATGCGCCCTTTAATGAACGAAAATTAGCAGTAAGTTTCGACGTATTGTTCGGTCAGGCTTTCGAGGGTGGCTTTGATTTCGTTGATTGCCTGCTCGGACAGAGAATACTGATTCAGGTCTTCGCTGTGCGCCAGAGCGGCCAGCTTGCTGATTCGGGCCAGAAGTAAGCTTTTTTCCATTGAATTTACACCTCTTAATTAATAATAATTATAATGAATTGTGAACGATGTTGTTATCTTAGCAGCCTGCGAAAATAAAAGCTATAGCAAAATCAATAGACGAAATAGCAAGTGTGTTTGCTGTTTTATGACAACGATACGAAAATGCGAAAGCTGTCGGCACTCGTTGTAATAATGGCCGAAATGTTACACATATAAATTTTTGAAGGTGGATCATTTGTAAAAAGTGCAAAAGTGCAAATTTTTTTTTTGCAACACGCAACGACGCAATGGCGAAAAATTAAGACTATTCGGCAGTGGCCGGCAATGTATACATGCGTTGTGTGGTTTACAGAGCTAGACATGGGATGCGGATTGGCATAGAATAATGTACAGGGTTGTCGTGCCCAAAACCTTGTTTGTTTATCAAGCAAAAAGTGTAGGAGGTTTGTTCATGAATTGGTGCAAAAAAAACGGACTATTAGCTCTTGTACTCTCCAGCATGCTCGTGCTCGCTCTCGTAGTCGCAGGTTGCGGCGGCGGCAGTAAACCGGCCGAACCGGCAAAAAAAGATGCTCCTCCTGTAAAATGGGTCGCTAACTCCGTGTGGCCGCCGAACAATCATCAAAGCGTTGGTCTGGTCGAATTTGCCAAGCGGGTCAAAGATGCAACCAAGGGTAAAGTTGAGATGACGGTTCAAGTCGGCGGCGCGCTGGGCTATAAAGGACCTGAGTTGCTGAAAGTCGTCCGCGACGGACTGGTGCCGGTATCAGACATGTTGACCAGCGGCGTGGCCGGTGACGAGCCCCTGTTCAATGTCGTTACCCTGCCGTTTTTGATTCAAAGTTTTGACGAAGGCAAAATCCTCAGTGATATTGCCCGTCCGCATTTTGAAAAAGTCGTCGAACAAAAGTGGGGCCAAAAGCTCCTCTATGTATCGCCTTGGCCTGCGGCCGGCGTTTGGTCCAAAAAGGAGATCAAATCGCTTGCTGACATGAAAGGGCTCAAAACCCGCACCTATGACAAAAACGGCGGACTGGTCATGCAGGCTGTCGGTGGAACGCCTTATCCCCTGCCGTTCAGTGAAGTGTATTCTTCATTGGCGACAGGTCTGATTGATTCGGTACTGACCTCGACACCGACCGCGGTCGATGCGAAGTTCTGGGAAGTTCTCAAATTCTATGCACCGGTCAATGTTACCATGGCAACCGATATTGTTACGGTTAACCTAAAGGAATTCAACAAACTGGACAAAGACACCCAGGCTGCATTGGTGAAACTTGGCAAAGACATGGAAGCCGAGATGTGGAAAAAAGTCGCTCAACTGGATAAAGACCAGGAAGCGATCAGCAACAAGAACGGCATCAAAACCGTGGCGCCTTCCAAAGAATTCCTCAATGAACTTTCTGTCGTGACCAAGGGTATCCGCGAAGATTGGCTGAAAACCGCTCCGCCGGAAGCCAAAACTATTATTGACGAGTTCAATAAAAAGGTTGGTCGCAAGTAATCTTTAAGTGGAAAATGGAGGAGCACGACGGGGTGCACATCTCGTCGTCTCCTTCTTTTTATGTGAACCCTCGCATATGCTTTAATCAGTCGGAAGGGAGCAGTTCTCATGGAGAGTTTCGTTCGCCTGAGTGACCGTCTGTCGGTCGTTTGCGGTGTAGCGTCTGGCTTGCTGATGGTGTTTTCAACGCTGTTGGTAGCGGCTGAAATCGTGGCGCGGACCGCTTTTGACAAGACACTGTACATTACCGAAGAATATTCGGGATACTTGATGGCGGCGTTGACCTGTTTGGCGCTTGCTTACACATTGAAAGAAAAAAGTCATATCCGGATGACTTTCCTGCATACGGTAGCCAAAGGCCGGGCCAAAGTCTGGGTGGAGTTGATGGCGTTTGCTGTAGGATTTGCATTTTGCGCGCTGTTGACATATACCACGACGGATTTTTTCTGGGATGCCGTAGTCACGAAGAGTCGCTCAATGCAGATATCCCAGACCTATTTGGCGATTCCTCAGTTCTTTATGCCGTTTGGCACTTTTGTTATGATGTTGCAGTTTGCTGCAGAATTTATGCGGGCAATCATGTTGCTCCGTGCCGGTCGGGTGGATGAAGTGGAAGCCGAATCCAGCATGCTGGGCCGATAGGGAGGGAACGACATGGATTTATTTACGGTATCCATTTCTTTGTTAGCTTGTCTGGCGGCGTTTTTGCTGGGTACGGTCTGGGTGGGAATATCTTTGTTCATGGTTGGACTGGTAGCTTTCTTCTTCTTTACCGGAAGCCCGACTCTGGCAATATTGTCAAACATCATGTGGAACAGCATCAGCGGTTCGACGATGTTGGCATTGCCCTTGTTTGTGCTGATGGGGGAGATTTTGTTCCGCAGCAAGATTTCGGAAAACCTATTTAACGGATTATCGCCCTGGATGGATCACCTGCCTGGCCGGCTGGTGCATGTAAATATCGTCGCCTGCACCTTGTTTGCGGCGGTAAGCGGTTCGTCAGCGGCTACCACGGCGACGGTTGGCAAAATAACGTTGCCGCAACTACTGAAGCGCAACTATGACCGCGGCTTGGTTCTGGGATCGCTGGCCGGTGCAGGCACGCTGGGATTCTTGATTCCGCCGAGCATGATGATGCTGGTGTATGGAATCTTGGCTGATGTCAGTATCGGCAAACTGTTTATTGCCGGAATCATTCCCGGCCTGATTTTGGCAGCGGCGTTTAGCGGATTTGTTTTTTTGCGTTGCCTGATCAATCCGCAGTTGGCGCCGAAAAGCGACCTGGTTTACTCATGGACTGACCGGCTGAAAACCATTCCTCAGTTGTTACCGGTATTTTCGCTTATTATCATGGTGTTAGGCGCGATTTATCTGGGTTGGGCGACCCCGACGGAAGCGGCGGCGGTCGGCGTCATCGGTTCGTTGTTTTTCGCCTGGATATCCAAGAGCCTTGACTACGCGGTGTTTCGCGAAGCGCTGATGGGCTCGGTCAAAACCAGTTGCATGATCATGTGGATTGTCAGCGGCGCCTCATTTCTGTCGGTGGCCGTGGGCTATCTGGGAATTCCGGCGCAATTGACTGCGTTTATCGGCACGCTCGCCTTGTCCAAATATCTGCTGATTGCAATTCTGTCGGTTATGTATCTGGTGCTTGGCTGCTTGCTTGACGGATTTTCGATGATCGTCATGAGCCTGCCGATTGCGTTGCCGCTGATCAAGGCGGCGGGATTTGACCCCTTGTGGTTCGGCATATATCTGGTGGTGATGATTGAGGTGGCTCAGATCACGCCGCCGGTTGGCTTTAACCTGTTTGTCATCAACGGGTTGGTGCATGATGATTTATTTACAATTGCCAAGTATGCTTTGCCTTCGTTTGGGATTATGATGCTGTTTGTCGCGCTGATTACGTTTTACCCTGACTTGGTGCTAATGATGCCGAAGTTGATGATCAAATAAGCGCAACAAGCAACGCCAGTGGTACGAAACTCAAAAAGCCTGCTGTTCCGTTGTGCGGAAAGCAGGCTTTTTTATCCGGCATGGCGTATTTTATGACAGAGAAAATCGATGAAAGGGATGCGGCGTGAATATCCAGATTTTTGGCACGAAAAAATGTCGGGAGACACAGAAGACCGAACGCTACTTCAAGGAACGGCGGATTGCCTATCACTTTGTGGATTTGACCGAAAAAGGACTATCCAAAGGCGAACTGGAAAAAGTGAAAGCGGTGGTAGGAGTGGAGGCGCTGCTGAACCGGAGCGGCAAGGAGTATAACCGGCTCAACATGCAGTACATCGTGCATAACCGCGAAGAAATGATGCTGAAGCACCCAATGTTGCTCAATACGCCAATCGTGCGAAACGGGCTGCAGGCTACGGTTGGTTATTGCCCTGATATCTGGCGTGATTGGCAATGATGGCTGCGTTCACTTATCTGGTCGAGTGCGCCGATGGTTCATATTACGCCGGCTGGACGACTGACTTGTCCGCCCGGCTTGCCGCGCATAATTCCGGCATCGGGGCGCGTTACACCCGCTCCCGGTTGCCGGTTCGGCTTGTGTATTGGCTGGAATTCGCCGACAAGCAGGCGGCGATGCGGCAGGAAGCGGCAATCAAAAAAATGACCCGCGCACAAAAAAAGCAAATGGTTGAAATTTTCAAGTCTTCCGCAGGAGCGGCGACAGGGCAGGGGGAGTAGTCATGCATGGGGGGGCAGCAAAACCGGGCAGCATAATCTACGGCGTAAAAGACGTTCCGCCGATCGGCTCGGTTATTCCGCTGGTGATGCAGCATGTGGCGATGCTGTCGGTAGAATTGGTTTTTCCGGTGATCGTGGTTACGATGGCTGGTGGTACGGTCGAAATGGCAAGGGATGCCGTCAGTCTGATGATGATCGCGATGGGTATCGGTACGATTTTGCAGGCTTGGCGCAAGGGGCCGATTGGCTCGGGCTATTTTTGCGCGCATGAAACAGGGACGGCCTATTTCCCGGCGGTAATCGCAACGATTCAGGCAGGCGGAATCGGTCTGATGAGCGGGATGGTGCTGCTTTCCGGCGTACTGCAGATGTTGTTCAGCCGATTGGTTCATCGGCTTCGCATCTTGTTTCCCTCGGAAATCATCGGTTTGATTATCGTCATGATGGCGTTTTCCTATATCGGATACGGCATGAAAGCTTTCTGGGGAGTAGGAGGCGAACATCACAAAGCGGTTCCGGCCACGCCGGAGGCAATCGCGGTGGGGTTCGTCACTTTGCTGGTGATTATTTCCCTCTATATCTGGGGTGGCAAACGCATGCGCGAGTATGCGATTTTGGCCGGAATGGCGGTCGGGTACGTTGGCGCCTGGTTTTTTGGCGTGATCGACAACGCGGCGATTGAACGGGTTGCGGCAGCGCCGGTTTTTACTTTCCCTAATGTGCAGGGCGGTTGGTCGTTTGATCTGCGGTTTTTGCCGGCATTTGCGGTGGCGGCGTTATGCTCGAGCATCATTACGATCGGCAACATGTCCACCTGCCAAAAAGTCAATGAACTGGACTGGCGTCGCCTGGACCTGAAATCTGCCGGCAATGGCCTGTTCGCCGAAGGATTGGCGACGTCGGTCAGCGGAATGCTCGGGGCATTGCCGCAGACGACCAGTCCCGGCAGCGTCGGTTTGTCAGTCGCAACCGGCGCTACCAGCCGATACCTGGGATTTGCCGTCGGCGGAGTCTTGATTGCATTGTCTTTTTTTAGTCAGATCGCCACTTTCTTGGCGATCATGCCCAAGCCGGTAATCGGCGTGATTTTGCTTGTGGAAATCGCGTTTATTTTTCCAGCCGGTATGCAAGTATGCACTTCACGGATGCTCGATTTTCGCAAAATGTTTGTGCTCGGACTGGCAATCGCCTTTGGCATGGCTGTCGACATAGTGCCGGAAATGGGCAAGGCTTGGCCGGATTGGCTCGCCCAGTTGTTCAATTCACCGATTGCGCTTGCCTCGATCACGGCGATTTTGTTGACCTTGCTGTTTCGTATCGGCATCGCCAGCCACCAGGTGATAGAGTTGGAACTGAAAGAGTTTCCCGCACGACTGGCGCAGTTTTTGGAAGAAAGCGGCGAGGCCTGGGGCGCGCGGCGGGAAGTAATCCACCGGATGCTGTTTTCGCTCGAAGAACTGTTTCAACTGCTGGAAGCGGAAAAATTGGCCACAAGCCCGATAAAACTCGACATCAGTTTCGAAGAGTTCAACATGGAAGCGTTGGTTATTTATGAAGGTTTGCCGCCGGTGTTATCGCATATCCGACCGAGCGATGCCGAACTGATGGAAGAAGAAGGCGCCCTGGTCCAGTTGTCGGGATTCTTGGTGCGAAAATATGCGCGGAAAATCAAGATTGAAGAAAAGGACGGCAAATGCCAGATCCGGCTCGGTTTTGAGCATTAAAAAAAGCCGGTTGCCCGGCTTAAATGTCTCCGTCGCCAAATAACGAGTGAAAAACAATCCGGTTGCGGCCTTGCAGCTTTGCCAGATACAGTGCGTTGTCGGCGATCCGGAGAGCCTGTTCCGGCGTGTTGCCGGCGGTGGGAACCGCCGTGGTGAAGCCGGTGCTGATGGTGAGTGTAGGCGCAATTGACGAAAAACCATGAGCAATCGCCAGGTTGAGTACGGCCTGGCGTATTTCTTCCAGTACATGTTGAGCGCCTGTTGAGTCGGTGTTCGGCAATATTACTGCGAACTCTTCGCCGCCATAGCGGGAACAGAAGTCGGCTGGCCTTCGCAGCGGTTGCTGGATAGCCCTGGCGATTGCCTGCAGGCAATGGTCGCCGGCGCTATGGCCATAGTGGTCGTTGTAAGTTTTGAAGAAATCGAGATCCAACATTGCCAGTGATAGCGGGGTTTTGTCACGTTGCGCCCGAATCCACTCCTGGACCAGCCTTTCGTCGAAGGTCCTTCGATTGGGAATCTGGGTCAGGTAGTCGGTGGCGGCGAGTCGTTCCAGCGTAGTGACAATATGTTGCGTTTGCAGGCGGGAGAAGGCATGACACAAACGGCTGATCGAATCGGAGGATGCATTGCGGGGTGGGCTGACGATGACGGTTGTCTGGGGCGACAAGTGTGAGCCGAACAGCTCGTATAGCGCCTTGCCGGGGCCGACATAGGAAATGCCGCCGGTGATATAGCCTGCCGTAGCAATTTTTGCCGCTACTGCGTCACGGCTTAGTTCTTCATAAGCCACGATTTCATAATTGATATGCATCAGGTCGTAGTGACGGAGATGACGCATCAAGACATCGGTGCCGGCGGTGCTGTTGTTGAAGACCAGCATCGCGGCTCCGGCTGGAATCTTGCTGAGTGTGAGGAAGTATTCGGTGGGCGGGACAAACTCCAGCGCGACAACCTTATCGACGCCGAATGCCGTCTCCATCTCGACGCGGCGGTTGACCAGGCAAACTACCAGATCATTGGCGTGTGCTATGAGGTGATGGTAATTGTCAACGGTGGCGGTAACGATTTCCATGTCCCCATAGAGACTGGCGGTCACCACTGCCTTGATCTCTTCCACATTGGCCGGGTTGGCGCCAATTACGGCGATTTTTATCGACAAAACTGCATCCTCCCCTCAAGAAATCCTTGTTCTGATGCTAACGATTCATCGCTTTGCGAAGTCGTGGCGCCAGTAACAGCGCAATCGGCAACCCGACCCCGGAAGTCAAGAGCGAAGCCGGCATGTTGCTGATTGCCACAGCTAGGCTGCCGGTGACCTGCCACCAGGCTACCATATACCCGCCAAGGGTCCAGGCCGCTGCAACCAGGCAGCCGATTACGGCGCGCAACAACCAGCGCCGGTTTGCGTCAGAGTATTTCAGTTGTTCTTGCGGCCAGAGACCGTGAGCGATGGTTCCGGCCAGCAGGCCGGCGATGCCTTTGATAAAAAAAGACCAGGGAGTATAGGGTGAAAAACCCATCAATAAATCAAAGAAAGCTGAGCCGATGGCAGCTGACAGCCCCGCATACACGCCGCCCTGCACAATTGCCACGGTAAACATGAATGCTGTGCCGAGATGAACCATCGCGCCGACGCCGAGCGGAATCTTCAACGAGGTGGCAATCGCGCACATGCCGGCCAGCACGCCGATGGTGACGGTATCTTTGATTGTTAGGCGACGTTTGTTATTCATGATTCCCCTCCAGCAAGTTCTTGAGCGAGGGTTCGAGCAGGACGCCTTCGCGGGCGGGCGAACCAGCGGCATAGGTCCGGGAGACCGCTGAAAATACAAACGAACCGGCCTTTTCCACCGCTTCCGGCAGGCAGACACCTCGCAGCAACGCTCCCAAAAGGATACTGGCAAATATGTCGCCGGTACCCGGATACCTTACCGGAATCAGATTGCTGGTGCAATGATGAAAATGGCCCGTAATACGGTCGTAGCTAAGATTGGCAACCTGTTGGTCTCGCAGCGGCACGCCGGTTATAACGACTTGTCGCGGGCCCAGTCCGGACAGCTTCATCAACCAGGGTTCCAGCAGTTTGGGGCGGCTGATTGGCGAAACATAAGGTTGGCCCAACAAAAAACAGGCTTCAGTGTAATTGGGCGTGATGATGTCGGCCTGGCGAACTAGTTTTTTGATTTTTTCCTGCATCTGTCCGGTATATACGGAATAGAGCTTCCCTTCATCCCCCATGACCGGATCAACCAGGACCAACGGGCGGCTGGCCGAAAAATCGCAAATTAGCTGCGACACGATTTCAATTTGCTCAGTTGAGGCGAGAAACCCGCTATAGATGCTGTCGAACTGAACGCCTTCCCGTCGCCAGTGCGCGGAAAAATCAGCGATATGCGAAGAAAAATCGCTGAAGGCGACAGCGGAAAAACCACCGAGATGAGTGCTGAGAATCGCCGTGGGAAGTGGGCAAGCCTGGATTCCCAGGCAGGACAGAATTGGCATGATGACGGTGAGCGAACAGCGTCCGACACATGACAAATCGTGAACAGCCAGAACTTTTTTTGGTGGAACGGGGTTCATAAGGGGCCTCCCAACGGACAAATTTGCCGGACTGCCGTCAATTGGCAGGAAGAATCATGCAGTGTCTCGAAAATATTCCGATACAATTATACTTGCTGAGTATCTGTCTGTATAGCAAATTGTTGACCATTCTAATGAAGATGAGGGAGGTTTACCATGTTTGTCAAAGATGCCGCAAAACCATTGGTTTCCGTTGTCGCCGGAGTACAGCGAAAGACGCTGGCTGTGGGCGAACACACTCTGATGTCAAAATTTGTCCTGGAAGCCGGTTCGGAGTTGCCTCTACACAAACACCCCCATGAGCAAATTGGCTTTTTGGTTTCCGGCAAGATCGTCCTGACCATCGGTGATGAGGCATGTTCGCTGGAGCCGGGAGACAGCTGGGCGGTGCCCGGCGGCGTCGAGCACAAGGCAGAAGTAATTGAACGGGCCGAAGCGATCGAAGTGTTTTATCCGGTGCGACAGGACTACCTGTAGGAATTTTGACGTAGCCCCTTTCTCTGCGATAAAATAAGCAAGATTGAATTTCAAGCTTGCTTATTTTTTATAACCGGGGAGAGAGTTAACAAGACATGAGTGTATTAAATGTAGAAAACGTGACGCACGGGTTTGGCGCCCGCCGCATTTTGGAAGACGCCTCGTTTCGCTTGCTCAAAGGCGAACACGTAGGCCTGATCGGAGCTAACGGCGAAGGCAAGTCCACCTTCCTCAGCATCATTACCGGGCAACTGCAGCCCGATGCAGGCAAGGTCGAGTGGTCCAACCGCGTGACCGTCGGTTATCTGGACCAGCATGCCGTGCTGGCCAAAGGCAAAAGCATCCGCGACATCCTGCGGACCGCTTTTCAACAGATGTTCGACTGGGAAGCCGAGATGCTGGCGATTTACGACAAGATGGCCGAAGCTGCGCCGGATGAATTAGATAAAATGATGGAAGATGTCGGCGAATTGCAGGATCTTCTGGAACACGGCGGTTTTTACATGCTCGATGCCAAAATTGAAGAAGTGGCCAACGGGCTGGGGCTTGGCGATGTCGGCCTGGACCGGGATGTCAGCGACCTAAGCGGCGGTCAGCGGACCAAAGTGCTGCTGACCAAACTGCTGCTGCAAAATCCGTCGATCCTGATTCTTGACGAACCGACCAACTTTCTCGATGTAGAGCACATCGAATGGTTGAAACGTTATTTGATCAACTATGAAAATAGTTTCATCTTGGTGTCGCACGATATTCCCTTCATCAATGAAGTGGTGAATGTCATCTATCATGTGGAAAACACCGTGCTAACCCGTTACACCGGTAACTACGAGCAATTCCAGGCGTTGTACGCAATCAAGAAGAGCCAGGAGTCCCGGGCGTTTGAACGGCAACAGCAGGAAGTCGAGCGACTGGAAGACTTTATCGCCCGCAACAAAGCGCGGGTAGCGACGCGCGGCATGGCCAACAGCCGGCAAAAATGGCTGGACAAGATGGAAGTGCTGGAAAAACCGCGCGAGAAGCCGAAGCCGACCTTCCAGTTCCGCGAGGCGCGTACACCGGCCAGGGTGATTGTGGAGGCGGAAAATCTAGTTCTCGGTTATGACGAGGCGCTGACCCGTCCGGTCAAACTGCAGCTGGAACGGGGCAAGAAAGTCGCGATACGCGGCGTCAACGGACTGGGAAAAACCACGCTGTTGAAGACGTTGCTGGGGCAGTTGCCAGCTTTTGCCGGCAAGGTCGAGTTGGGCGATTATCTATTCCCTGGCTATTTTGAGCAGGAGTCCGGTCGTGACAACACGAATACCGCAATGGAAGAAATCTGGCAGGAATACCCCGGCATGGGCAACGGGGAAGTGCGGGCGGCGCTGGCCCGCTGCGGCCTGACCAACGAGCATATCACCAGCCAGATGCAAGTGCTCAGCGGCGGTGAAAATGCGAAGGTGCGCCTGTGCAAACTGATGCTGAAGGAAGTCAACTGGCTGGTGCTGGACGAACCGACCAACCACCTCGATGTTGATGCCAAGGCGGAACTGAAACGGGCATTGATCGAGTTCAAAGGAACGATTCTGCTGGTGTCGCACGAACCGGATTTTTATGAAGACTGGGTCAGCGATATCTGGAACGTGGAAGACTGGACAACCAAAGTAATCTAAACAAAAGCTTGATGGGAAAGGAGCGATGTATCTTGCCAAGAACAGCATTTACCGCAGCCGGCGCCGTGGCGGTCGGGCCGTACTCCCACGCGGTGCAGGCCGGGGAGTTATTCTATTTGTCCGGACAAACACCGCTGGACTCTGCCACCGGCAAACTGGTCGAAGGCGATATCGCCGCCCAGACGGAAAAATGCTTTGAAAACCTGTTCAAGGTGCTGGAAGCAGCCGGCCTGTCAGAGGCCGATGTCGTCAAAGCCAATGTGTTTTTGACCGATATGGCCAACTTTGCGGCGATGAACGCCGTATACGCTACGAAATTTTCAGCGCCGTATCCGGCCCGATCCACGATTGCAGTGGCGGGACTGCCGCTCGGGGCTCAGGTGGAGATCGAACTGATTGCACGCAAGGGATAAGGAATAAAGAGAAGAGGCGCCTCTATGTTTTCATTGGAAAAAGCAATGCAGGAGATGCAGGTGGTTGCCCGCAAAGTCGGTGCAATGCAGCGGGAAAACCTCGGTCGGCTGGATCTGGCAATGGACCGCAAAACGACCAGCATCGACCTGGTCACGGAGATTGACCGGTGTTCGGACGATATGATCGTCGGTTATTTGCGGCAACAATATCCTGCCCATGCGATTTTGGCCGAAGAATCCGGCGCTTCCGGGCAGGATTCGGAGTACCGCTGGGTGATCGACCCGGTGGACGGCACGACAAATTATGCCCAGGGGTTGCCGATTTTTGCCGTATCGATCGCCTTGGAGCATCGCGGTGAAAAAGTTCTGGGGATTGTATATGCTCCGGTGACAGATGAAATGTTCAGCGCAATCAAGGGACAGGGTTCTTACCGCAACGGGAAGCGACTCCAGGTCGGCGGCAAGAGCGAATTGATCGAATGCGTGCTGGCGACAGGCTTTCCTTATGACATCGCCACTCATCCGGTCAACAACATCGACTATTTTACCAGCTTGGCCAAGAAAACACGGGCAGTCCGTCGGATGGGCTCTGCGGCTTATGATTTGGCCTGCGTGGCATCCGGCGGGTTTGACGGGTTCTGGGAAATGAACCTGTCGCCATGGGATGTTGCGGCCAGCATTCTGATTGTGACGGAGGCCGGCGGTGACGTAGTGCCGTTTCGTGATGACCGAAAAATTTCGATCGTGGCCGGCAATCCGCTGATCAGTCAAAAAATTCTTGCTGCGTTGCGCGACGTGGACCGGCTTGCATAGAGCCGACCGAAATGATATCATGGATCCGTAACAAAAGAAGTGAAGCTAGGGGAGCCGGAGGGGCCGGCTGAGAGTCAGACCGTTGTCTGTTACCCTTGACCTGATCTGGATAATACCAGCGTAGGAACAGCGACAACTTGCAACGACATTTGGCAGCGCATTCCTACCGGGATGCGCTGCTTGTTTTTATGGGCCGAGTGAAACGGAGGAATGACGATGGAAACAAGAAAATTGACGTTTACCGCACTGTTTATCGCCGTGGGTGTATTATCGGCCCATCTGGTCTATATTCCCGTCGGCGTAGCCAAGTGTTTTCCGGTGCAGCATGCGATCAATGTGCTGCTGGCGGTGCTGCTGGGAACCCGTTATTCGTTGGGGGCGGCGTTTGGCGTGTCTGTGCTGCGCAATATTCTCGGCACCGGTTCGCTGCTGGCGTTTCCCGGCAGTATGATCGGGGCGGCGCTGGCCGGTATCCTTTATGCGCGGACACGCAGCATTTGGGGCGCGGTAGTGGGGGAAATCATCGGTACAGGTATTATTGGCGGACTGGTCGCCTATCCGGTGGCAAAAGTATTTCTAGGCTCGGGCGTCGGTGCGATGTTTTTTGTGGTGCCGTTTCTGGTCAGCACAGTCGGCGGCAGCATGATTGCCTGGCTACTTTACCATACGCCGGTGACGGCGTTTTTGCAGGAGCGGTTGGGCCAACGAGGCCGCTAGATTTCGAAAGAAAAATATACAGGGAATATGGGGGCCATAACGTGGAGTTCAATGCGCAAATCGGGGATAAAATCAAGGCGCTGGCGATCGAACTGACCCGGATTCGCAGCGTAGTCGGAACGACAGGCGAAATTGCCGTCGCCGAAAAAATCTATGAATATTTGGCGCAGCTCGACTATTTCCGGCAGCATCCCGACCGGCTGCGGCTGGTTCCCGTAAGGGATGACGAGTTGGGACGAATGAACGTATTCGCGATGATTGAAGGCAAGCCCTCACCAACGCAGGATACGCTGTTGTGCATCGGCCATATCGATACAGTCGGTGTAGCCGATTATGGCGGGCTTCAAGAATTGGCGACCGATCCGGCTGCATTGAAGCAAACCCTGGCGGCGGCTACTAAATTCAGTGAACCGGCGCTGTCGGAGATATTATCCGACCGCTGGCTTTTGGGCCGCGGCATTTTGGATATGAAAACCGGCGTAGCGGCGCTGATGGTGCTCATGGAGTATTATGCCAGGCAACCGGAGGCGTTGACGGGGAATTTGGTGTTTTTTGCTGTGCCCGATGAAGAGGGAAATTCGGCAGGGATGCTGTCGGCGGTCGAGGATCTCGCCGCATTGCAGGCGAAACGCGGCTGGAATTATATCGCCGCCATCGATACCGACTTCATGACCTTTCGCTATCCGGGCGACGAGAATCGCTATGTCTATGTCGGTACAACCGGAAAATTATTGCCGTGCTTCTATATCTATGGCGAAGAGACCCACGTCGGCGAGCCGTTCAACGGACTGGACGCCAACTTGCTAGCTTCGGAAGTTCTGCAGCGGATCGACCTCAACCCGGAAATCTGCGACATCGCCGATGGCGAAGTTGCCTTGCCGCCAATCAGCCTGCATCAGCGCGACAACAAGACCGAGTATTCGGTCCAGACAGCCAATACGGTCAATCTGTACTTCAACTATCCGACCCATTGCAGCGAGCCGGCCGAGGTGCTGGAAAAATGCCGCGTCAAGGCGGCGGAAGCATTCGCTGCTGTGATTGTGCGGCTGAATATTGATTATGAACGCTACTGCGCCCTGAGTCATATTCCGTTCCGGCGCTTGCCCTGGCAGTCAAACGTGATGACATACGACGAACTGTACCAGATGGTGAAGCGGGAACGAGGCGAGGAGATTGACCGGATTCTGGCGGAACTGATTGAAACCCTGCGCGAGCGGCGGGCCGATGATCGTGAAGTGTCGATGGCGATTGTCAATGAAGTCCACAAGCACTGTTCGGACAAGGATTCGAAGATTGTCGTGTACTTTGCGCCACCCTATTACCCGCATAATTTTGTCCGCGACGGCGACCCGCGTAGCGACCGGCTGCTGGCCGCGGTCAGGCAGGCGGTGGCGGAGGCGCGGCAAAACTTTGACTATCCTATTGTCACCCGCAAATTCTATCCCTATATTTCCGATCTCAGTTACTGCGGAATCGCCGCTGCCGAACACATGGACAAACTGACTGAAAACATGCCGGCCTGGCAGCTGACCTACCGCTTGCCGGTGAAAGCGATTCAAGCGATCAGCATGCCGGTGGTCAATATCGGCCCTTACGGCAAAGATGCTCACAAGCTGTCCGAGCGGGTCGATACATTTTATTCTTATGATGCCATGCCGCTGATTCTGTGGCGGACGGTGCAGCGTCTGCTGGGAGCGAGCTAACAGGAGGGCCTTTCGATGAAATTTGCGATGCCGAAATATATCACCCCCGATTTTGACGCGCTTGGCCTGCGCAATGCTGCCGATGCAAAGGTTGGTGTTGTGGTGAAGCCAGGTGTTGCACCGGAAAATTTCCATGCCACGACGATTTTCCCGGAATACTTTCGGATTGGTGGTAATTGGCTGCTGTTGGAACAGAGCCGGATGGACGGAGTGGTCGTGCTGTCGGCAGACAACCGGCTTGAAGTAAAGGAGTTTCGACGTCTTGCGGTAGGCGACCGCGTGGTTGTAGGCCGCAGCGAGGACGGCAGCGAAGGAATTTATGTTCATGCGACCGGCTTTCGTCGCAACGATTGCGAAGGCGACACTTTTGCCTTTCGCACCGGGCGGTCGCGTGAAACCGCTTATTCACGCGATTACGACCGTCTATATGAACTATTGCGCTTCGAAAAGGAGCACGGCTATATCGTCTGGGTACTGGGGCCTGCAGTCGTTTTTGACTCCGACTCCAAGCAAGCGATGATTTCCCTAATCGAAAATGGCTATGTCGATGCGATTCTGGCCGGAAATGCGCTGGCGACGCATGATCTGGAAGGGGCGATCTTCAAGACGGCGCTCGGGCAAGACATTTACACGCAGGAAAGTTGCTGCAACGGTCACTACCACCATTTGGACGTGTTGAACCAGGCCCGTGAACATGCGACCTTGGCGGAATTTGTCGCGGCTAAAAATATCAGCGACAGCGTGGTGGCGGCCTGTGTACGGACCGGAACGCCGATGGTGTTGGCTGGTTCGATCCGCGACGACGGTCCGCTGCCGGAAGTGTTGGCGGACGCCTATGCGGCGCAGAACGCGATGCGCCGGCATGCCAGACAGGCAACGACGATGATTTGCCTGGCAACGCAACTGCATTCGATCGCTTCCGGCAACATGACCCCGGCGTACCAAGTGATTGAGGGTCGTGTGCGACCGGTTTTCCTCTATAGCGTCGATGTTTCCGAGTTTGCCGTGAACAAGTTGAAAGACCGCGGTTCGCTGGAAGTGACTTCAATCGTGACCAATATTCAGGATTTTTTGGTTCATATCCAGCGGGAATTGGTGTGAGCGAGCGATGAGCAGCGTCGGCGGGAAACCTGGCCGGGAGCGGCTATTGAAGCTGTTGGCAGGAGATATGTCCGAGCGGACGCTGCGTGGTGAAATCTGGCCGTTACCGGGTGGCGGGGATGCTGATGAAATCGTTGCTGCCGCTAAAGGACTGCAAGCCGATTTCTGCTTTTTTGACCGCTTGCCGGGTGCGGGCGGCAAGGCGCGGGCATTGGGGCTGGCAGCGGGCGCCGTGGTGAATGGTCCCTGGCAACGCTGGCTGAATGAAGTCGGCTGGCAGGAAGCGATGCTGCAACTGGCCAAGGATAGTGAACTGCTGCGGCAGGGGCTGGCGGCGGCGGCGCAGGGGGCCAGGCAAGAAATCGCCGATTGGCAGGCGACCGGCATCGAGTTGGTATTGCTGGCCGATGACATCGCTTATGCAGTCGGACCGTATATGTCACCTCAACAGCTGGAGCGATTCTTGCTGCCGCATTACCGCGAACTCGCAGCGATCGGTGCGTTAGCCGGACTTCCCGTCGGTTTTCACAGTGATGGGTGTGTCGATTTATTGTTGCCCGGTTTGCGGCAGGCCGGATTTCGGTTTTTTTCATTGGAACCGGAAGGGACCGATCCGCTGCGCGCCTGGGATATTCTTGGCGAAAAGTGGCCTTTGTTTTCCGGGCTGCCGGCGAATTGGCTGATGCCGGGCGGCTTTTATCCTAATCGGGAAGGCGAGATTCTGCGTGGGTGGCTTTCGGCCGGACCGCTGGTTCTGAGTTCTGCCTGCGGCCTGTATCATGCCGAGGCGGCGTCGGCTTTGCGCGAAATCTATCACTGGCTTGACCAGAAAAAATAATGATCAAAATATTTTAATCCTGCTGAAAAATCAGCAGGATTTTTGGTTGGAATCGCTAATTATATTTATAGTGGATAAATATTATCCGTAACTGAACGGAGGGATTTTGATGAAAAGAATTGCTGTAGGCGATATGGCGCCGGATTTTGTATTGCTGGACAATCGGAAACAAGAGGTCCGTTTGTCGGACCTGCGTGGAAAAAAAGTATTGCTGTCCTGGCATCCGCTGGCCTGGACCGGAGTGTGCGCCAGTCAAATGAAGGCTTTGGAAGAAAACTTGGCCGAGTTTGAAAAGCATAACACAGTGCCGCTGGGCCTGAGCATCGACTCAGTGCCAAGCAAGAACGCCTGGGCCAAAGAACTGGGCGTGGCCAATGTCAAACTGCCGGCTGATTTCTGGCCGCATGGCAAAGTGGCTCAAGATTACGGTCTGTTCCGCGACGTCGAAGGATTTTCCGAGCGGGCCAACGTTCTGATCGATGAAACCGGCAAAGTGGTCTGGGTCAAAATTTATGACATTCCGCAACTGCCGGATATCGAAGAAGTGCTGGCGGTAGTGCGCAGCGACAAGTAGGCTGTTGTGGCGGTTCGTTAATCAATATGGCATTAATTTTGAGGGGTTACTTTTAGTAACCCCTCAAAATTAATGCCTTCAGCGGGCCGGTGGCTGCGAAGGTCTTGAATGCGCAATAATCCTCTGGCAAACGTAAAGCTGGCCTGTGGTATAATGGCAATATAATATTTGCAAGGAGGATTCGGCGTTTGCGGTTGCGTTATTGGGCAAGTCTGATGGTGTTGTTATGGCTGAGTTGTTTGCCGGCGTTGGTTTTGGCTGCGCCGCTGGATACGGTCGCTAAGATTACCGGTGCACGATGGACGCGCAGTGTCGATGCGACGACCGGACTGATTAAAGTCCGACTGGAAGTGGAAACAACAAAACCGGCGGAAGTGGAGAGCTTTATCACTAAACTGCCCAACTGGCGGTTGATAGTAACATTGAAAGGAACTAACATTGACAAGTGGACGCCGGGATTGTCGCCGGACAGCGTGGTCGTGACCCAGCTCAGCGCAGTCCAGTCGGAGCAAAACGCCCGCCTGGTTTTGGATTTTCCCGACGAAGTGAAAGCGGGTCAGTATAAAGTGTCGACATTGGCGGCCGATAGCAAAGCCAAGCGACCGAATCGTGTCGTGATCGAGCTGGAACGGATCGTGCCGGTGGGAAACCTGAAGTTTCTGCCTGGACTGAAAGGGAAAATTGTTGCAATCGATCCAGGACATGGCGGCACGGACCCTGGCGCACTGGGAGTTCGCGGCAGCTACGAAAAGAAACTGAATCTGGATTTGTCGTTGCTGGCCAAAGCGAAGCTGGAAAAAGCCGGCGCCAAGGTGATGATGACCCGGATTTCCGACATTGACGTGGCTGGGGCAAAATCGACCGACAGGGAAGAGTTGTCGGCACGGGCCCAAGTGGGCAACCGCAATAACGCGGATGTGTTCATCAGCGTCCACCATAATTCGTCGGTAAATCGAGAGGCAACTGGCACAACCACTTACTTTTACGCCAAGACCATTTTTGACGGAGAACTGGCCCGCTCGCTGCAGAATGCGATGGTGCGGTCCGGCGGTTTGCTGGACAAAGGGGCTCGGACCGCCAATTTCTTTGTGGTAAAAAATACCGTCATGCCGGCAGCGTTGCTGGAAGTAGGTTTCATGTCCAATCCGCAGGAGGAACAGATACTGAACGATCCGGCATTTCAAGACAAAATTGCGCAAGCGATTGTTGACGGACTGGAACAATTTTTCCTGCAGGCTGCCAAAATGCGAGGTGAACAATGATGTGCCAGGCGCGATTTTCCAGGGCTATTCTGATGGGCTGTCTGGTATTAACACTGGCTGGTTGCTCCGCTCTGACAGGGAAGCCGACGCCTGAGTCGCAACCGAAGCCGTTGGAGACTGTTACAGTCAAGGTTTATTATGGCGCGCCGGACGCAGAGCATTTAGCAGCGGAAAGCAATCAAATTACCAAAGACTCGTTGCTGATGCAACGGGCAATGGAAACGCTGATTGCCGGACCAAAAAACAAAAAACTCTGGCCAGTATTGCCGGCTGAGACAAAAGTGAGATCCGTCGTAGTCAAAGATAAAATCGCCCAAGCAGATTTTTCCGCCGAACTGAAAGCGAAGAAAAGCGGCGGCTCGACCGAGGAAATCCTTGCTGTTTCGGCGATAATATATACGCTGACCGAGTTTCCCGAAGTGGAACGCGTACAGATCCTGATCGAAGGCAAAAAAGTTGCGACGCTTTATGGCCATATGGATCTAAGCGAACCGCTGGGCCGGATGGCAGGCCTGTTGAAAGAGTAGACTATGCCGCTGCAACGCCGGACAGAAAGTTTGCCAGCAGTTTGCTGCCGACCGGCGTCAATATCGACTCGGGGTGGAACTGCACCCCCTGCACATTGAACTGGCGATGCCGCAAACCCATGATCAGGCTCTCTTCATTGCGGGCTGTGACTTCCAGACAATCCGGCAAACTGGACTCCTCCACAATCAGCGAATGATAACGACCGGCGGTAAATGGCCGGGGCAAATCGGTGTATAAGCCGTCGCCCTGGTGCGCAACCTCGGTCGTTTTTCCATGCACCGGCTGCGGGGCTCGCACTACGGTGCCGCCAAACACTTCGCCGATGACTTGGTGGCCGAGGCAGATGCCGAGAATCGGCAATTTTCCGGCGAATTCACGCACGATTTCTTTGCTGATTCCTGCATCATCCGGCGTGCCGGGGCCAGGCGAAATGATAATCGCGGCATACTTGGCGGCGGCAATTTCAGCCAGACTGATCCGGTCGTTGCGGACCACCTGCAACGGATGGCCCAGATTGGCGACTGCTTGGTACACATTGTAAGTGAAGGAATCGTAGTTATCGATAAGCAGAATCATGACTCAGTTCCCTCCTAACACTTGAAACAGCACTTTGGCCTTGTGGCGGATTTCCTGGTATTCGGTTTCCGGTACCGAATCAGCTACGATACCGGCCCCGGTCTGGATCGTCACTTCATCACCGTCAATGCTGAAGGTGCGGATCGTGATGCAGGTGTCCATATTGCCACGAAAATCGAAGTAACCGACTGCGCCGGCATAGGGTCCGCGTCGCTGGGGTTCCAGTTCATTGATGATTTCCATCGCCCGGATTTTCGGCGCGCCGCTGACGGTGCCGGCCGGGAAACAGGCTTTCAACGTATCTGTCGCCGTATAACGCGGGTCCAGTTTGCCGCTGACTTCCGATACAATATGCATAACATGGGAAAAGTTTTCGACTTCCATCATTTTGGTGACCTGGACGGTGCCCGGCAGGCTGATCCGACCGATGTCGTTGCGGCCCAGATCGACCAGCATGGCATGCTCGGCGCATTCCTTGCGGTCGGCGAGCAGTTCAACTGCCAACCGGGCGTCCTCGGCGGCGTCTTTGCCACGCGGGCGGGTGCCGGCGATCGGACAGGTGAACACTTCGCCGTGCTGCAGTTTGACCAACATTTCCGGCGAGGCCCCAACCAACTGTCGTGGGCCGAAGTTTATATAGAACATATACGGCGAAGGGTTAATCCGCCGCAGACGGCGATATAGTGAAAACGACGGTTTCTTCAGCGGCTGGCGGAAGGGGTGGGACAGTACGACCTGAAAAATGTCGCCAGCCGCAATGTATTCTTTTGCTTTCAGCACATTAGACATGTATTGTTGGCGAACTGCCTCATCTTCCGGTGGTTCGGCCGGTTTCCCTGCAGAGGGAACAGGTTCGTCAGCCGGCAGTTGCAATGGTTTTGCGAGCTGGTCGCTGACTTGACTTATCCGCGCGGCGGCCTGTGCAAAAATTTCATCGCGGTCTCTATCTGTTGCAGTGGCGGGAATCTCGGCCAGATAGATCAGTTTGGCGGAATGGGTCAGGTGGTCCATCGCAACAATTAGCCGACAAAACATGAATTCGCCGAGAGTCATATCGACCGGGAGTTCTAAACCGCGAATTCGTTCCCAGGTAGTTACTGCTTCAAAACTGAGGTAGCCGACCGCGCCGCCGCTGAATGGAGGCAATCCCGGCAAGTCGGCGCAGCAATATTTGCTCAAGATCGACTGTAGCGCTGCGAGCGGCTCGTGTTTAATTGATTCGGATTTGTTCAACCCGGATAATTGCAGGCTATCCGCTTGCGCAACTACGGTCAGAAACGGCTCGACGCCGATAAACGAATAGCGGCCAAAATTTTTGCTGGTTTCGGCGCTTTCCAACATGAAGCCGGGGGCGTCGCCGACGATTTTGTAATAGAGAGATACCGGTGTTTCCAGATCAACGGACAGGTCGGCGCACACCGGCACGATGTTGTGGCTGGCGGCGAGGCGCTGGAAAGTTTCCTTGTCAGGATACAGACGCATCGGATTGCCCCTCCTTGTCGATTTCTTGGCGAATGCTGCTGAGTAAATCCTTTACTGCGACAATGCCCTTGGTTTCGAGCAGCTGCACCACCGCGCTGCCAACAATGACGCCATCGGCGAAGCGACTGGCTGCCCAGGCCGACGCCGGCGTACCGATGCCAAAGCCAATCGCTACCGGCAGGTCGGTAACCTGTCGGACCAGTTCAACGCTGGGAACGACAGCGCTGTAATCGATTGCGCGAACCCCGGTGACGCCGGTGTTGGAAATGCAATAAATGAAGCCGGAGGCGCTGCGGCAAGCCATGGCGACCCGTTCGGCGGTGCTGGTCGGTGTGACGAACTGGATCAGGTCCAGGCCATGTTGATTGCAGGGGATTTGCAACAAGTCGCTTTCTTCCGGCGGCAGATCGGGAATGATCAGAGCATCGACGCCGACTTCGCGACAATCGCGGGCGAATTGTTCCGGACCGTAGCTAAGAATCAGGTTGATGTAAGTCATAAAGCCGAGCGCAATCTGCGACTGACTGCGGATGCGGCGGACCAGTTCCAAACAGCTGCGCGGCGTGGTTCCGGCGGCGAGCGAAGCGACGGCCGCTTTTTGGATGACTGGGCCGTCGGCGATCGGATCGGAAAACGGGATGCCGAGTTCGATCAGATCGGCGCCCGCCGCCTCAGCCGCCAGTACGGCGGCCAGGGTTGTATCCATATCCGGATAACCCGCGGTGATATAGACAATCAGGCTTTTTCGTCCCTGCGCCTTGTTGGCGCTTAATTTATCAGCCAGAACGGACATTATAATCCCTCCAGTACTTTTGAAACTTGCTGGACGTCTTTGTCGCCGCGTCCGGACAGGCAGACAACAACACTCTCATCAGGCCGGGTCCCGGGCATCAGGATTTCCAGATAAGCCAGTGCATGCGAACTTTCCAGCGCCGGGATGATTCCTTCGTTGCGGGCCAACCGCTGAAATGCCGCCAGAGCTTCGTTGTCGGTTACCGAAACGTAACTGGCGATGCCTGTATCTTTGAAAAAAGAATGTTCGGGGCCGACGCCGGGGTAGTCGAGGCCGGCGGAGATCGAATAGGCCGGGATAACCTGACCGTCATCATCCTGCAATAAATAGCTGAGTGCGCCATGCAGCACGCCGGGGCGACCGAGTGTGAGCGACGCGGCATGTTCAGCGCCCAGCCCCTTGCCGGCAGCCTCAACGCCGATTTTGCGAGTCGCCGCGTCGTTGCGGAATTCATAGAAAGTGCCCATCGCATTGCTGCCACCACCAACACAGGCGACAACGTAACGCAGCGGCGCGCTGCTGAAACTTGTGACTTGCTGCTTAATCTCCCGGCCGATAATCGCCTGAAAATCGCGGACAATCATCGGATAGGGATGGGGTCCGACCACCGAGCCGATAATGTAGTGCGTGTCGCGGATGTTGGTCACCCAGTAACGGATCGCTTCGCTGGTGGCGTCCTTCAAGGTGCCGCTGCCGCTGGTCACCGGGATGACTTCGGTTCCAAGCAGCTTCATGCGAAACACGTTCAGCGCCTGCCGTTCCATGTCTTCTTCCCCCATGAATACGCAACACTCCAGGCCGAATAAGGCGGCGACTGTGGCGCAGGCCACGCCGTGCTGACCGGCGCCGGTTTCGGCCACGATGCGTTTTTTGCCCATGCGGCGGGCCAGCAGCGCCTGTCCGAGCGCGTTGTTGATTTTGTGGGCGCCGGTGTGCAGCAAATCTTCCCGTTTCAGATATATTTTGGCTTTGCCGTAATATTTGGTCAGGTTCTCAGCATAGTAGAGCAGTGTCGGCCGACCGGCGTATTGTTGAAGATAGCGGCTGAATTCCTCCTGAAACTCCGAATCGTTTTTTATCCTTGTATAGAAGTCTTCCAGCTCATGCAGCGCAGGCATAACGGTTTCCGGTACGAACCGGCCGCCGAAGTCGCCAAAACGTCCTTTTTGATCAGGCATGTTGATTCCTCCTCATTCGATGCAAATTCAGGAAACTGTTTACCGCAAGGCCAGATCGCGGCAGTGGGCGGCGATGTCGACTGCCTTGACCAGACTTTCGCCGACCAGAATGCCATGGACCCCAGCTTGCTTTAGCTGACGGGCGTCAGATCGACTACCGATGCCGCTTTCGCTGATCAGTCGCCAACGCGGATTGCAATGCGGCAATAGTGAAAATATGTTGGCAGTATCGGTGGTGAAGGTGGTCAGGTCGCGATTGTTAATGCCGACCAGGCTGGCGCTGGTGCCTTTGACGCGAGCCAGCTCCGCCAGACTGTGCACTTCGACCAGACAATCCATGCCGAACCGGTTGGCAGTTGCCAAGAACTGATTTAACTCAGCGTCAGTCAGAATAGCCGCAATCAACAGGATGGCATCGGCTCCGGCGGCGCGGGACTCATAGACCTGGTATTCGTCGATAATGAAGTCTTTGCGCAGGATCGGCAGCGGACTGACGTCCCGCACGGCGGCAATATCGGCCAATTTGCCTTGAAACGGCGCGCTGGTGTGCACGGATAATGCAGATGCGCCATTGTCGGTAAAAATCTTTGCAAGTTCCGGCACGCTGCGTGAGTTGCACAGCTGCCCTTTGGCAGGTGACGCCAACTTGCATTCGGCAATTAACGTCCAGTCGGCGACTTGCATGGCCCGGCTGAGTGCAAAATTCGAGGGCAGGATTGCTGCCGGGTCCAGCGGCCGGGTTTGTTTTAGCGTTGCGACTTGTTCGCGAATTGCGGCAACAATTTGGTTCAGCATGAAAAATTCCTTTCTGCGGCGCGGGCCGCTGCGATGAATTGGCGTATTTTTTCCAGATCTTTGACTCCGTCGGTTTCCACGCCGCCCGAAACATCGACGCCGTCGGGGCGCAGGATGCGGATGGCGTCCGCGACATTGTCCGCGTTCAGGCCGCCGGCGACGAAAAATTTTTGCCGGGGGCGTTCAATAGCTTGCCAATCGAACGTGACACCGGTTCCGCCCGGTTGACCGACGACAAAACTATCCAGCAACAGCCAACTGTCGGTTTTTGTTTGAAGCTCCGCCGGGTTGAAACCGGGGCTAACGCGAACGGCGCGGATCAGCGGGCGGATTAAGTTGCGCCGATATTCGGCCGATTCATCGCCATGCAGCTGAATATAGTCCAATTGGCATTGCGCGGCAATCGTATTGACTTCGGCTAGCGGCTGATTGACGAAAACACCGACTTTGCCGGGACCGGCTACTGATTTGCAAATGCTGGCTGCCTTGGCGACATCGATTTGACGCCGGCTGTCAGCGAACACGAATCCGATCAAATCGGCGCCAGATTCCTGGGCGGTTTGCGCGGCTGTTAATGAGCGGATGCCGCAGATTTTGATCAGCATTGGCTTTGCAGGCTGAGCTGGCGCAACCGTTCCAACTTGCTACGGGCAGCTCCGCTGTCGATACTGCCGGCTGCCAATTTCAGCCCTTCCCGGATGTTTTCAGCTTTTCCTGCCACCACCAGGGCAGCCGCAGCGTTAAGCATTACCAGATCACGTTTGGCGCCGCGTTCTCCCTGCAGGATGTTGTTGATGATTTCAGCATTTTCGGCGGGACTGCCGCCGCTGATCGCGGAGTGGTCAGCGGCTGGAATTCCGTATTCACCCGGTTCGATGACATAGGAGGTTATCTGGCCGTCGACTAACTCTGACACTTGCGTGGGCGCCGAGGTGGAGATCTCGTCCAGTCCGTCTAGCCCGTGCACTACCATCGCCCGACGCGTGTTGAGCTGCATTAGCACATTCGCCAACTTGTCAGTCAACGACCGCTCGTAAACACCCATCAACTGGCACTCGGCCGCCAAAGGATTGGTTAACGGACCCAATACGTTGAACACGGTGCGGAAGCCGAGTTCGCGACGCGGCTTTCCGGCGTACTTCATCGCCGGGTGAAAAGTGGGGGCATAGAGAAACCCGATCTGTGCGTTCTCAATGCCGTTTGCAACAGTTTGCGCTGGCAAGTCGATGCGAATACCCAAGGCTTTCAAAACATCGGCGCTGCCGCAGGAACTGGAAACTCCGTGATTGCCGTGTTTGGCGACTGCGACCCCGGCTCCGGCCACTACAAAAGCAACCGCCGTAGAAATATTGAAGGTTCCCTTGCGATCGCCGCCGGTGCCGCAGGTGTCGAGCAAGCCGGACTGTCGGCAGGCGACTTTGACGGTGTGGCTACGCATACTTTCGGCAAATCCGGCGATTTCCTCGCTGGTTTCTCCTTTGATCCGCAGCGCGGTCAGCAGACTGCCGATTTGCGCTTCGCTGGCCCCGCCTGTCATGATCGTTTGCATTGAATCCTGCGCCGCTTGGCGGGATAGGTTTTCGCCGCCGATGACTTGGTTTAGCACTTCTTTCAACATGACCCCATCCTCCTTATCCCTGCTGAAAATCATTTTGTCAAATAAAAAAACCACTCCACCCGACAGGGGCGAAATGGTTCGCGGTACCACCCTACTTCGGAAAACAAAAGTTTTCCCTTGGTTCAGGTACGGGCTTGCGCCGATACCCTAAGCCTGTTAACGGAGGCAACCGGCCCGGCCTACTATTAGTTCGGCGGGCAGCTCGCGGGGCCATTCGGCATGGACTCTGGACCGGTCATCTCACCTCCGG
>JAHDPL010000039.1 GCA_018434355.1 Sporomusaceae bacterium
GGCCGGGATGATGAGCCCGGCAGAAGCGCAGGCCTACAAGAACCTGGTGGAAATCGCCACATTGCAGGTTTCGTTGTCCACGCTGACCACAGCCATTCTTTGTCCGTTCGCCGTTATTATGATGGATAAATGGCAAAAGAGTCGAGGGATTGACGCTAAAGCGGAATAAGACGGAAAGTGTAGCAGAACTGGAGGGAAACTGATGAAACAAGTGCAGCTGGCTTACGGCAAAACGGGCTTGCCGGTTAATGTTCCTGATTCGGCAATTGTTATTGAGCCGCGACATTTGCCGGCGCTGGCCGATGATAAAGCGGCCGTCGTTGCGGCAATGCGGACCCCGCAGGGAACGCCGCCGCTGAAAAGCATGGTTGGCAAAGGCGATACGGTGGCAATCGTAATCTCCGACATCACACGACCGACGCCAAATCACAAACTGGTGCCCTGGATCATGGAAGAACTTGACCATGTGCCGCGCGATAATTTTGTCATCATCAATGGTCTGGGGACGCATCGGGCGAATACGCAGGAGGAACTGGCCGGCATGCTCGGCTGGGACGTCGTCAACACGGTGCGGATTGAAAATCATGATGCGTTCGACGATACCAAACTGGTGCATGTGGGGCGGAACAGCTATGGCTCGGAAGTCTATTTCAACAAAACTTATGTGGAAGCAAAATTCAAGATTGTGACCGGTTTCATCGAGCCGCACTTTTTTGCCGGTTTCTCGGGCGGGCCTAAGGGAATCAATCCGGGAGTCGCCGGAATCAAGACGATCCTCGATTTCCACAATGCCGAGATGATCGGGCATCCACTCAGCACTTGGGGCGTGATTGAAGGCAATATTTTGCAGGATGCAGCCACCCAGAACTGTCTGATGGCCAAGCCGGACTTTATGCTGAATGTGACGCTGAACGGTGAAAAACAGATTACCGGCGTAGTTGCCGGCGATGTGATCGCTGCGCACCGCGAGGGTTGCAAGTTTGTCAAAGAAACGGCGATGTACGCCGTCGATGAACCGTTTGACATTGTGGTCACAACGAACTCCGGCTATCCGCTTGATCAAAATCTATATCAGACGGTCAAGGGGATGAGCGCCGCCGCTCAAATTGTCAAGCAGGGCGGCGCGATCATCAGCGCGTCGGAGTGCTCCGACGGCGTGCCGGATCACGGCAACTACGCCAAAATCCTGAAAATGCGAGATACGGCAGGCGAATTGCTGGAAATGATTTGTGATCCGGAGTTTTGTCTGTTCGACCAGTGGCAGGTGCAGGTGCAGGCAATGGTTCAAATGAAGGCGGACTGTTATCTGTTTTCGACGCTTGACCCGCAAATCGTCAAAAACGCCAAATTCACGCCGATTGACAGCGTGGAGGCGACGCTACTGCAACTATGCCAAAAGATCGGTCCGCAGGTCCGTGTCGCCGTGCTGCCGTTAGGACCGCTGACGATCCCCTATGTGCGGGGAAATTGAAACGTAATTCTTTTGCGGCGCCCGTAAACATTAATTGACTTAATAGAGGAACCGTACGCCGGAGATGTCGAATCTTACAGCGTACGGTTCGATTCTTGAACAAGGAGGCGAGTTCGGTTGAAGGTTGTGATTGCTCCGGATTCCTACAAAGGCTGTCTGTCGGCGCTTGAGGTGGCGAAAGCGATGGAACGCGGCGTTCTGTCGGTGTTTCCGGCGGCGGAAGTCCGCAAAATCCCGATTGCCGATGGCGGCGAAGGAACGGTGGCAGCGCTTGTGACCGCTACCAACGGCCAGTTGCGGCAGGCGGAAGTGACGGATCCGTTGGGGAACAAAATTAACGCGCACTGGGGGGTACTGGGTGACGGGCGGACAGCGGTGATCGAGATGGCGGCGGCGTCCGGTTTGCCGCTGGTACCGAAAGAAAAACGTGACCCGCGGGTTACGACGACCTATGGCACGGGAGAGCTGATTCAAGCGGCATTGGCGGAAGGGCTGGCCAAAATCATTATCGGCATCGGCGGCAGCGCCACCAATGATGGCGGAACAGGGATGGCCCGGGCTCTCGGCGTGCGTTTTCTTGATGCAGCAGGACGGGAAGTTGCGGCAGGCGGCGGTTCGTTGGCCGCAATATGCCAAATCGATACGACCGGTCTGGACCCTCGCTTAAAAAATACCGAGATTGTAGTTGCCTGCGATGTGGATAATCCGCTGTGCGGAACTCGCGGCGCATCGGCGGTGTTCGGGCCGCAAAAGGGCGCGACGCCGGAAATGGTGCAGCAACTGGATGCCGGGCTGGCAAAATACGCAAGTTGTGCAAAGCAGGCGACCGGGCGCGATGTGGCGGAAAAGGCCGGCGCCGGAGCAGCCGGCGGGTTGGGGGCGGGGTTGATGTTCTTTACCCCGGCCCAGCTAAAACCGGGCGTGGAAATCGTACTGGACGCCGTCGGTTTTTCCGACATCGTGAGAGATGCTGATTTTGTGATCACCGGCGAAGGACGGACCGATTTTCAGACCGCGTTCGGCAAAGCGCCGGTCGGCGTGGCCAAAGTCGCCAAAACTCACGGGGTTCCGGTGTTCTGCATTTCCGGCGGCTTGGGTGAGGGGGCCGACGATGTGCTGGCGCAGGGGATTGATGCCGTGATGAGCATCTGCGATCGCCCGCTGTCGCTGGAAGAATGCATGACAGCCGGCGCGCAGCTGATCGAGCCGGCGGCGGCGAGATTGTGCCGAGTTATTATGGCTGTAACAAAATAACCTGGAGCATATGACAAAGGGGGCTTCCTAACGGGAGCCCCCTTTGTCCATTCGATAAGCGATCTGATAGTATTTGATATCGTGTCCCTGTTCGGAAAGCAGTTTGGCGATTTTACGGGCCCCCAGACCGGCTTGGCGTAGTTCCTCGACGATGGACCAGGGATCTTGCTGTTTGGCGTTGTTGAATTCGTGTTGACGTTTTTTTGACGGCAGCGCTTTTTCTAATGCGCTACGATCGATAATGGTACCGGGTGACAATAGAACCAGACGTTCCAGCACGTTTGACAATTCCCTGACGTTGCCGGGCCATCTCTGCTGCAACAGCAATAGACGGGCGTCCTCGGACAATGATTTGGCAGTAATGGATCGTTCGGCGGTGAAATGGGCGATGAAGTGTTTGGCCAATAAATCGATGTCTGCCGGCCTTTCGCGTAGTGGCGGCAGGTGAAGTGACAAGACATCCAGCCGATAATAAAGATCTTCGCGGAAGCGTCCGGACTCAACCAGTGAATAGAGGTCCTGGTTAGTTGCGCATAGAATCCGCACATTAATCGGAATGACTTTGTGACCGCCTATCCGCATGACTTCCTTTTCCTGCAACATGCGTAAAATCCTGGCCTGCAAAGGAAGCGGCATTTCGGCGATTTCGTCCAGAAACAGCGTTCCGCCGTGGGCGAGTTCAACGAGTCCGGTTTTGCCGCCTTTCTTTGCTCCGGAGAAAGCGCCTTCTTCGTAGCCGAACAATTCGCTTTCCAACAGATTTTCCGGCAAGGCGGCGCAATTGATTGCAACAAAGGGGGATTTGCGACGGGGACTCAGATTGTGGATGCTCTGGGCAAACAGTTCTTTGCCGGTGCCGGACTCGCCGGTGATCAGTACGGTAGAATCGGTCACTGCGTAAGTTCGGGCCAGCTCTTTGGCGCTATTGATGGCTGCCGATTCGCCGATGATTTGATGAAGGTGGTGTTTGGCAGAAAGACTCTTATCGTGAAGCTTGCGGCGGACCGAATGTTCGAAGCTTTGCAGTTGAGATACTTCCTGGAAGGTGGCGACTGCTCCGGTAACGCTGCGCCCCGTCTTGATCGGAATTCGTTTGGTAGCTATCGTCCCGGCGCCGATCCGCTGAACTTCGCCGATTTCTGCCAGCCCGGTCGTAAGAATATGCGGCAGTCGAGTATTGGGAATCACCGATTCGACCGGGCGTCCGATAGCGTCGTTTCGGCTGGTGCGGAACAACTTTTCGGCGACTTGATTCATTAGCGTGATGTTGCAACTGTCATCGATTGCCACGATGCCGTCAACAGAAGCGTCTATGACGGTTTGCAGCAGTTCGGAGCGAGCCTGCTCTTTGCGTCGGACCTGTACAAGGGAAACGGCTTCGCGAATTGCTTTGTAGATAGAGGCTTTGCCGGATTCAATCAAGTAACCTGGAATGCCGACTGAGGCGGCGAAGCGAATGGCCACGGCGTCTCCGACTATGGCGCGGACCCCTTCGTTGATGGCTTGCTGCATTCCACTGTAGTCCTGGTCATCACGAAGGCTGATCTGGCGGAGCCGCAGGCCGAGAAAGTCATACAGGCTGTCGCATTCATAAGTGATGTTTTCGCTGCCGGCGATGCCGACGGAAGTCGGTTCAAGCTTTGCCCGTCGGAAAGCTTGAAGGATGTCGAGCGCTGTCACTTGGATTTCCACGACTGGAATATCGGTGTGTTGCGCTATGTATACTGCAGTTCCGCCACGACTGATGATGACTTCGGCGCCCCACTCCGTTGCTTTGCGAAGTTCGGTGAGGCTGTTTTGAAACCCGGCGATATCTGTGTGGGAAGTGGTGACGGTAAAGTCGCAGTCTATGAGTTGGGCAGCCTGTTCCTCCAATACTTGCTCGGCCAGAGACTGCATTGCATCGTAAGGAGTCACAATCCAGATTTTCGTATTCATAGCTTGCCTCCGCAATATTGTTGTGTTTATTATAGCCAATTGGGCATTTGAATAAAAGAATGTGAGAAGAATTCTTCTGTTATTATGACATTGTATTGTGTGTTTCCTCGTATTCCATAACCGTCAATCGTTGATCTAACGGCAAGAGATTTGTTGGCATAGTTCTTGCAATTGACTTTCTTTAGTTTCGAGCAAGGCGAAAGTTAGACTGCGTAATCGTCGATAGCCCATTCGTGAATTCTCAGTACCTACCCAGCTGTTTTTGCGACAATTCAAATGAAAGGTGGCAGGAAAAAGTGAATGATTCAATCCGTAAGTACATGAAGCCGGGGTTAATCCATTTCATGGCCTATCCCAGCGTGATCAAAGGTGAAGGGCCGATTGAAGAAACCTTTCGCAAGATCGCCCTGGACGATTATTTTGAAGTAGCGGAAATTACCTGGATCAAGGATGCCGCCGCACGGAAAAACGTGAAGAAAATGATTGAGACATCCCATATGGAAGTCGCTTATGGCGGGCAACCCTTGCTGTTGACAACCGGGTTGAATATCAACGATCTGGATGAAGCCGGCCGGCAAAAAGCCGTTGAGGCATTGAAAGCAGGGATTGATGAGGCTTATGAAATGGGGGCGTTGGGCTTTGCATTTCTGAGCGGCAAATATCCGCTTGATAAGGTGGAAGAAGCTTACGCTGCATTGGTAACGTCTACGCGAGAACTTTGCAGTTATGCCAAAACCAAAGGCGATATGAAGGTGGCTCTGGAAGTCTTTGATTACGATGTCGACAAGAAGTCATTGATTGGACCGGTGGACCTGGCCAAGCGATATGCCGCGCAAATCTGCGTCGAGTACGATAATTTCGGTCTGATGGTCGATTTGAGTCATTTGCCGCTATTGCACGAAACCGCCGAACAATCGCTACGGCCAGTCAAGGATTATATTATTCATGCGCACATGGGAAACTGTGTGGTGCGAGATCCGGCATTACCCGGCTATGGCGATGCCCACCCGCGTTTCGGCTTCCCGGGCGGGGAAAACGATGTCGATGAATTGGCGGAGTATCTGCGTGTTTTGTTGTCGATCGGATTTTTAAGCAAAGAAAAAAGGCCGATTGTCAGTTTTGAAGTGAAACCGTTTGGCGATGAGGACCCTGACCTGGTGATAGCCGGCGCCAAGCGGGTTTTGAACCTGGCCTGGGAAAAAGTATAATTCGGCGAATAAGGAAAGGAGTTGCGTGATTAGGATGGAAAGTATGCAGCGGTTAAAGGAATTTTGCCAAGACGTTCGCGCCGATATAGTCCGGATGACTTCCGCTGCGGGGTCGGGACACCCGGGCGGCAGTCTGTCGGCTGTAGAAGCGATGACAGTTTTGTATTTCAATGTGATGAATCATCGACCGCAGGAACCGGGCTGGCCGGAGCGGGATCGTTTTTTTCTGTCAAAGGGGCATGCCTGTCCGGTCACCTACTCGGTCATGGCTCGCAGTGGTTATTTTCCGGTGGAAGAACTGCTTACTCTGCGCAAATGCGGCACCCGGTTGCAGGGACATCCTTCCTGCAAAACACTGCCTGGCATTGAGGTGTCGAGCGGTTCGCTGGGGCAAGGACTCTCCATCGCCAATGGGTTTGCCCTGTCAGCCAAAATCGACAACAAACCTTATCGGGCGTATTGCCTGATGGGAGACGGCGAATTGCAGGAAGGCCAAGTATGGGAAGCGATCATGACTGCGGCGCACTACAAACTCGATAATGTCTGCGCCATTGTCGATTATAACGGACTTCAGATTGACGGCGATGTGGAAAGTGTGATGGGCATTGCGCCGCTGGCGCAGAAATGGACGGCTTTCAACTGGCATGTCATTGAAGCTGATGGACACAATCTGGAGCAAATGCAAGCCGCCTATGCTGAGGCGGCCCAAACCAAGGGAAAACCCTCGGTTATCATTATGAAAACAATCAAAGGGAAAGGCATTTCCTTCATGGAAAACGTGGCCGGCTGGCATGGCAAAGCACCGAATCAGCAAGAGTTGCAAAGCGCTTTGGCTGAAATCTACGGCAAGGAGAATGGAAAATGAGCATAATGATGTTGCCGACGCGTGACGGCTATGGATACGGCCTGCTGGAACTCGGCGCAGCGAATCCCGATGTTCTGGTTCTGGATGCTGACCTGGCAAAGTCGACCCGCTCCGACTGGTTCGCAGCCAAATATCCCGAACGATTCTTCGATATCGGAATCTCGGAACAGGATATGATCGGTACTGCGGCAGGGCTGGCGCTAGGCGGCAAGATCCCGTTCGCCACCACATACGGCGTGTTTGTCGCCGGACGCGCCTGGGACCAAATTCGGACAACGGTCTGCTATTCGGACCTGAATGTCAAAATCGCCGGTGCGCATGGCGGGATTTCGGCCGGCGGCGACGGTGCAACGCATCAGGCGCTGGAAGATATCGCCCTGATGCGGGTTTTGCCGAACATGAAGGTGCTGGTTCCCTGCGATGCCATCGAGGCAAAAAAAGCGACGGTGGCTGCAGGAACGGTGTTGGGGCCTTGTTTTTTACGCTTTGCCAGGGAGGCAACGCCGGTGTTTACCACAGAAGGCGATTTCTTTGAAATCGGCATCGCCAATATTTTGAAGCCGGGAACGGACGCGACGATCATTGCTGCGGGGCCGATCGTCTATGAAGCACTGCTGGCGCATGAGCAACTTGCGGCCGAAGGAATTTCACTGCGGGTGATCAATATGCACACAATCAAGCCTCTCGATGAAGCCGCTGTTGTTGCGGCGGCGAGGGAAACCGGGGCGATCGTAACGGCGGAAGAAGCGCAGTTGTATGGCGGCCTGGGCGGCGCCGTGGCGGAAGTGTTGGCCAGGAAATGTCCGACGCCGGTGGAAATGGTCGGTATCGAAGACAGCTTTCTGGAATGCGGTACGCCGGAAGAACTGGCTGTCAAATACGGCCTTACTGCTAAAGATTTGGTCAGAGCAGTAAAAAAAGTGTTGGCACGAAAGTAGGCGACCCAATGACGAAAAAGGTTCTGACTGCAGGCGGGGTTTGAACCTTAAGTTGATCGCAAATCGCTCAAAAAAAGGGGAGGAGTGTTGGAAATGGTTGGACTAAGTCAAAAAACCGTTCAAAACATGCTGGAGATGGCGATGCAGATTGCACAGGCCGAGTTTGCCAAACCGATGTGCGTTTGCGTTTGCGATCCGTATGGATTTTTGCAGGGGTTCGCCCGTATGGACGGGGCCCCGGTCCGTAGCATCGCGATTTCGCAGAGCAAGGCATATACTGCGGTGCGGATGGGCGTGCATACCCATGAGTTTTACGCTCGAGTGCAAAGAGATAATGTGCAGGTATCCTATTTCGCCGACCCGCAGCTGACGGCGTTGCCGGGCGGCTATGTGGTGCGCGGCGCAAACGGAGAAATATTAGGCGGGATCGGCGTCAGCGCGCTTGCCCCGTCAGAAGACCAACATATTACTGAGCTGGTGGCGGAAGCGGTAAGAAAAGGCGAGATCTAAAGGAGGAAACAAACAATATGCTTAGATTTGCCCCCAATTTAACAATGCTGTTTACGGAAGTTCCATTTTTGGATCGATTTGCTCTGGCAGCGCAGGCGGGTGCGCATGAAATCGAATTTCTGTTTCCTTATGAATATCAACCGGGGCAACTGGCTGAACAATTACAAAGGTATGGCCTGAAACAGGTGCTGTTCAATTTGCCGGCCGGCGACTGGGCCGCCGGTGAACGAGGGATTGCAGCAAATCCGGCCAAAGTCGATGAGTTTCGCGCCGGTGTGCAGCGGGCGCTGGAGTATGCGACCGTGTTGCAGGTCCCGACGCTGAACTGCCTTGCGGGCTTGGCGTTGCCTGAGGTTGATGCCGGTGAACAACGCCGGACGTTAGTCGAAAATATCCGGTTCGCTGCGACAGCCTGCGAGCAAAGGAAGGTCCGTCTGGTTGTCGAGGGAATCAACCATCTTGACATGAAAGGATTCAACCTGAATACGGCCGCCCAGGTGCTGTCGGTGTTGGATGAAGTCGGCCACGCGAACGCTTTCCTGCAATATGATTTGTTCCATGCCTGTCGCGAAGAGGAAGATATTCCTGCAGTACTGACAGCAAACATTGCCAGGATCGGTCATATCCAGATTGCCGATGTGCCAGGACGTCACCAACCAGGCAGCGGCACAATGGATTATCCAGCTTTGTTCCGTCTGCTCGAACAACTTGACTACAAAGGCGCAATCGGCTTGGAGTACATTCCTCAACCAAACACCGGCGAATCGCTGTCTTGGATCGAAGCCTACGGGTATAAGCTTTAATCGTCAAACCGGCATAAAAATGAAGGAAAATATGAGGAGTGAAATCTGTGCAAATCAAGAAATCGATCGAGAGAGTCCCCGGCGGTCTGATGGTTGTCCCTTTGTTCTTTGCTGCTTTGCTGAACACCATTGACCAGATGCACATCCCCTTTATCATGTCCTTCTTGAAGTCCCTGGGCGTGGCGCCGGTCAAGCCGGGTATCTACGAGTTTCTAAAA
>JAHDPL010000042.1 GCA_018434355.1 Sporomusaceae bacterium
AGAGCAGTGGACTGAAAATCCACGTGTCGGCAGTTCAATTCTGCCCTGCGGCACCATTTCATAAGCGGAAGTAGCTCAGCGGTAGAGCATCGCCTTGCCAAGGCGAGGGTCGCGAGTTCGAATCTCGTTTTCCGCTCCATTCATTAAATTGCGTCAGGTATTGTAGCCTGGCGCTTTTTTGTGTCCGTAATTCAAAATCACTTGAATAAATATAGCGGGATATTGTATACAAATTTATATTGTAAATCTGATATATTTTTCGGCAAATTTTTGATACCATATATAAATAAGTTACACTGAGACATTTGCGGGAAGAAATGTCAGTAACAGTAGGGGGAGGAAATCACATTGCGCAGCGAAACCGTCAAACTTGGCTCGACCAGAGCCGCTCACCGCTCTTTGTTCAATGCCCTGGGACTGGGGAAAAAGGAATTGGGAAAACCACTGATCGGTGTTGTCAATTCGTTCAACGAATTGATTCCCGGGCATATGCACTTGCGGGAAATCACTGACGCGGCGAAAAACGGCGTGTGGCAGGCCGGCGGCGTGCCGGTCGAATTTCCGGCCATCGGTATTTGCGACGGAATCGCGATGGGACACGACGGCATGCGTTATCCGCTGGCCAGCCGTGAACTGATCGCCGACTCGGTCGAGGCGATGGCGAACGGACATGCACTGGATGCTTTGGTCATGGTGACGAACTGCGATAAAATTACGCCAGGCATGTTGATGGCGGCCGCCAGGCTGAACATTCCCTGTGTGGTAGTAAGCGGCGGACCGATGCTGGCTGGGCATTACAAAGGACGAAACGTCAGCGTCAGCACTTCGTTTGAAGCGGCCGGACTGTTTGAGGCCGGCAAGATCAACAGCGAAGAACTGGATGCGATGGAACGGGCAAATTGCCCTGGTTGCGGTTCTTGCGCCGGCTTGTTCACGGCAAACAGCATGAACTGTATGACCGAGGCGCTGGGAATGGGATTGTCCGGCAACGGCACGATTCCGGCCGCTCACACCGGCGCCCGCCGGATGCTGGCTCGCGATGCCGGAGCTGCTGTGATGAAACTGCTGGAGAAAAACATCAAACCTCGCGACATCATGACGATGAAAGCGTTTGAAAATGCCATCGCCGTGGATATGGGCATCGGTGGCTCGTCGAACACAGTGCTGCATCTGACGGCGATCGCCTACGAAGCCGGGCTGGAATTGCCGCTCAGCCTGTTTGATTCCATCGCTGCCAAGACGCCGTACCTGACAAAGATGAGTCCGTCGGGCAGTCACCACCTGGAAGACCTGAATGAAGCCGGCGGCATCAATGCCGTGATGAAAGAGCTCAGCAAGCTTGGCCTGATTCACACGGAAGCGCTGACCGTAACAGGGACGATCGGCGATCGGATCCAGTATGCGCCGATTCAACGACCGGATGTAATCAAATCGGTCGAAGCCCCTTATCGCAAGACCGGCGGACTGGCCGTGTTGCGCGGCAACTTGGCGCCGGACGGCGCGGTGATCAAAGAGAGCGCTGTAGCCGAAGACATGTTGGTGTTTGAAGGCAAAGCTCGCGTATTTGATTCCGAGGATGCGGCGATTGAAGCAATCACCGGCAAGCAGATCGTTCATGGCGACGTGGTGGTTATTCGGTACGAAGGGCCCAAAGGCGGCCCAGGCATGAAAGAGATGCTCAATCCGACCGCGGTTATTACCGGCATGGGTCTGAAAGTGGCGCTAATGACGGACGGCCGTTTCAGTGGCGCGACCCAGGGCGCCTGCGTCGGTCATGTATCGCCGGAAGCGATGGACGGCGGGCCGATTGCGTTGATCCAAGAGGGCGACGTAATCAGCATCGATATTCCTGGACGCAAACTGGAACTTAAAGTAGATGACGCAGAACTGGCGAAGCGCAAAGCAGCTTGGGTCTGCCCGGAACCCAAAGTGAAAAGCGGCTATCTGGCCCGTTACGCCCGGATGGTGACATCAGCCAATACCGGCGCGGTACTCAAATAGACTGGCGAAAATTATTAATTAATAATTTAGAGTGAAGAAAGAAGGAATTATTGATGAACAAGAAATTCTGGCTTTTGGGCCTGTCCTTGATGATGCTTGCCGCGTTTGCGCTGACCGGTTGCGGCGGCGACAAGAAACCGGAGGCGAAACCGGCTCAGCCGGCCGGTCCCCAAACAATCAAACTGGCGCACGTTGTCAATGAGAAGGATGGCTTCCATATTGCGGCGATGAAATTCAAAGAACTGGTTGAGCAACGGACCCAGGGCAAAGTGAAAGTCGAACTGTTCCCCAATGCGCAACTGGGCGATGAGCGCACTCTGATCGAAGGGATGCAGATCGGCACCGTGCACATGGGCGTAATCACCAACGGACCGGTGGCAAATTTCCTGCCGGAGATTGCTGCGTTCGAGATGCCATTCCTGTTTAATTCGCCGGCGCAGGCCTACAAGGTGCTGGACGGGGAAGTCGGACAAAAAGTGCTGGCCAAGCTGGATGCGATCAACCTGAAAGGTCTGGCCTATGCCGAACGTGGTTTCCGCAACCTGACCAACTCCAAGCGTCCGGTCAAGACGCCTGCAGATATGGCCGGCCTGAAAATCCGCGTTATGGAGAACCCGGTGTATATCGACACCTTCAAGACCCTGGGCACCAACCCGGTGCCGATGGCCTGGACAGAGGCGCTGACAGCGTTGCAACAGGGAACCATCGATGGCCAGGAAAACCCGATCAACGTGATTTATTCGTTCAAACTGAACGAGACGCAAAAACACCTGTCGATGACCCAACACTCTTACGCACCGGCGTTGTTCCTGATGAGCAAGAAAGTGTTCACCGGCTTTGACAAGGCGACCCAGGACATCCTGGTGAAAGCGGCCCAAGAGGCAGCAGCTCATGAACGCAAATGGAACGGCGACCAGATGGCTGACATGATCAAGCAACTGAAAGAAAAAGGCATGCAAATCACCGAACCTGATATCGCTGCGTTCCAGACAGCGGTCAAACCAGTTTATGACAAATATGGTCCGAAATTCGGCACACTGCTGCAAGACATCGAAAAAGCCAAAAAATAATCGCGCGGAGGCTCTATGAAACAGATTGGTTTGTTAATCGGAAGGCTAAGTTATGGACTTGACCGGGCGATGGTGGGAATGGTTTTTCTGCTGGTAGCGGCAATGGTCATCGTGACCACTTTGCAGGTCGTGTTTCGCGTATTTTTTAATGCTTTGACCTGGAGCGAAGAACTATCCCGCTATCTGCTCGTGTGGGGGACTTTCTTCGGCGCCACGTTGGCCTACAAACGCGGCAACCACATTGCCGTGACGTTTATGGTGGACTTACTGCCAGGCAGGGTGCGGACCGCGTTCCGCATCCTGTCCTATCTGCTCTCAATGGTCTTTTTTGTCATTATTGCCGTGCAAGGGATGAAAATGATTCAGATGCAGGTGTTCCAGATTTCACCGGCAATGAGCCTGCCGATGAAGCATGTGTATCTGAGCATTCCGCTTAGCCTGCTGGTTATGACGATACACGCACTGTCCGGTATCTTTGAGACCTTCTATGATGAAGCGGAAAAGGAGGCGGCGTGATGATTTCTCTGCTGTTCGGTTCTTTTTTCGCGCTGCTCGTCCTGGGCCTGCCAATCGCTATCGCGATCGGATTGACTGTCATTGTCGTACTTTATACGTTTGATATCCCTCTGATTGTCGCCACGCAGCGCATGTTCGCCGGGACTGATTCGTTTCCGCTGGTTGCGATTCCGTTCTTTGTCTTGGCCGGCGATTTGATGGCGAAAGGCAAAGTGTCGGAAAAGATGGTTCAGTTTGCCGATGCTTTGCTCGGTTTTGTCAAAGGCGGTTTATGGGTGGTGGCGGTTCTGGCTTCGATGTTCTTCGCAGCCATTTCGGGCTCCGGCGCGGCGACGACGGCTGCGGTGGCTACGCCGCTTCTGCCGGAACTGAAGAAAAAGGGCTATGACCCGGCCCGTTCTGCGGCGCTGATTGCGGCAGGCGGTTGTATCGGCGTCATTATTCCTCCCTCCGTTCCGATGGTGCTGTACTGTGTTATTGCCGACCAATCGGTGGCGCGGTTGTTCCTGAACGGATTTTTGCCTGGCGTGATGATGGGCGCGATCCTGATCGCGATTGGACTCTATATAGCGACCAAGCACAACTATCCGCATGGCGCCGAGTTTTCGCTTAAGAACATTGCGCGAACCTTCCGCGATGCGATTTGGGGCCTGGCGACGCCGCTGATCATTCTCGGCGGGATTTTCTCCGGTTACTTCACCCCGTCGGAGGCGGCGGTCATTGCGGTTGACTATGCGCTTTTAGTATCACTGTTTATCTACCGTGACATGAAATGGCGCGAAATCCTGCAGATTTTCATGCGTTCAGCCATTACGATGTCGATCATCATGTTTATCATCTCAACGTCGGCAGCGATGGGTTGGGTTATGGCCAACTGGCAGATTCCCAAGCTGATTGCACAGAGCGTGCTCGAGTTTTCCAACAATAAATTTATCCTGATGCTATTGATCAATACGGTGATTTTCGTAGCCGGATTCTTTATGGAAACCGCATCCGCGCTGATTCTCCTGACGCCGGTATTCTTGCCGCTGGTGCAACAACTGGGCATCGATCTGATTCACTTTGGCATCATCATGGTGTTGGCGTTGTCGATCGGCATGGTAACCCCGCCGGTGGCGATCAATCTGTATGTTGCCAGCACCGTGTCCGGTCTGTCCATCGAAGAGATTAGCAAGGCGGTCGTCCCAATGGTCATTGGTTTGTTGATTGTACTGCTTTTGGTGACATATCTGCCGTTGATGTTTAGCGGCATGATCCTGTAAACACAGCTTTTCCTTCGGTTTCCTTGAAAGATTCCGTCGTATCCTGTATAATATTTTTTGTTGCGGGTGTGGTGGAATGGCAGACACAACAGACTTAAAATCTGTCGGTCTCACGGCCGTGCCGGTTCGAGTCCGGCCACCCGCACCACAAAAGAGTTCACACGCACACGCGCCGCGATATTCTCCCCGTCGTAGTCGATTCTCTCAACAATCACAGGCAGCACGGCCCGGAGTTTATCCGGGTCTTTTTCTTTTAATGCAGTGGCGAGGTCGGCAGTATATGATTCTACCATTGCCGGGGTTATCAGCCGAGACTTAATCGACCGGGCGGCAACAGACAATTCGTGCTCAATAGTTTCTTTTCTGGCGTTCAGTGTTTTGATTGTCAGCTTGTCATCGTCATCGAGCAGGCCTTCCATCAGCGCATCCATCAGCCGGGACTTCTTTGTTTTAACCGACTGCAACTCTGTTTCAAGGCTGTTGATTCTGCCGGAGAGTTCCGACGCCTCGGCATAAACAGCAGCGTTTATTTCTTTGCAGAGTTCTTCGCGGTTTGCAGGATCGGCAAAGGTTTCTGTCAAAATAGACATCGCGGTATTTTCCACCAAGTCAACCTCGACCGATTTGCAATCACAGGTTCCGGCTTTGCGAGAGTTGGCCCCGCAAACGTACCAGGCTTTATTCCTATCAGCTTTCCAATGTGCAGTCATTGCCGCGCCGCATTTGCAATACAATAATCCTGATAGAAGATATTCCCGCCGGGCGCTAAAACGTCCGGCCTTTTCTTTGTTGACTGCCATTTTTAACTTCACCTTCTCCCATGTTTGTTGGTCGATGATGGCCGGAATGGTTCCGGTGATGGCGCTTTCATCTGATTTGTGGCTGTTCCTTCTGCCGTCTGGCGTCGCCCGGACCCGGCCAAACTTATAGACACCGATATACTTTTCATTTCGCAGGATGTCATGCAAAGAGTTTTTCCCGAACACGCCGCCCCGTTTTGGCTGGTAGCCTTGCTTGTTCAATTCTGCTGATATTTTCGACAGGCCATAACCTGATGTATACATTTCAAAAATAAGCCGCACTGCTGCCGCCTCATGCTCGTTAATGATGTATTTTTTGTCGGCATCGACAGAGTAGCCGAGAGGGGGAGTGCCGCCGTTGAATAATCCTTTATGCGCTCGCTCGTTCATTCCCTTCATAACTTCTCGGGCAAGGTTGCGGCTGTAGTATTCGGACAGCCCAATCAATAGCGATTCGGTGAGAGCGCCTTCCGGCGTGTCGTCAATGCGCTGATCAACATATTCTAATTTGATGTTGTTTTTTTGCAGGATTCTTTTGTAATGGCTATGATCGTAGCGGTCGCGGCTAAACCTGTCGATTTTATGGCAGACTAAAACATCAAAGGATTTTGCGCGGGCGTCGGCAATCATCCTTTGAAATGCTGGTCTTTCATCGCTGCGCCCCGAAATAGCCTCGTCTATATATTCTTGGTATACTCGGTAGCCGTGGGTTAAACAGTAGGCTTGACAGGCGCGGAGCTGCGCGGTAATGGACGAATCATTTTGCTTGTCGCTCGAAAACCTTGCATAGATGGCGGCGATCATTGTTTCACTTCCAATACCTTATAAAAATAATTCCCGCAATCAGTATTGCAAAAACGGCAACAAGCGCGGTTTCTTTAATTTTCTGATCTTTGTTTCTTTCTGCAATCTGTTTTTCCGTCGGTGCTACCGGTTGATAATATTGCGGATAATATGCCGCCGCAGGCTGTGGTTCTGGTTTTGTAAACCAATACATTGCCAACAAAATAGCTACAGGGACAATCCATATTATAAACCAAACGCCCATGCCAATAACTATTCCAACGGTTGCGCCGGTAGAAACTGCGCCGCTGCTGTTTGTCGGCAAGCTAATCGCTGCGCTATAACAGCCATGCAGCATTCCTGCCACACAAAGCATCGTCCAGATCATGGCAAGCAGCTTGAAAAATTTGTGCATGACATCGCCTCCACTATTTAGGGTCAAAGATTACCTTTTTTACTTTTCCAAGAATACGGATTTTCCCTTTATCAAAAACCATGCGGGAAATGAGCGGATTTTCTGGAACTAGTTCGATTTTCCCGTTCATTTTATAAACTCTTTTTAGCGTTGCTTCGTCATCAATAAGCACGGCGCAAATTTCTCCGTTTTCGCAATCATCCTGCTGTCGAATCAAAACTGTATCGCCGGGGAATATTCTTGCGCCTATCATGCTTTCGCCAGCAACTTTCAACAAGAAATAGTCACCACCGTTTAGCCAAGACGTCGAAACTTCTTCATATCCAATGATGTTTTCTTCTGCAAGAATTGGCAATCCGGCCCGAATTGTGCCAATGATCGGGAGCAGCACAGTGTCTTTTTTGCTGACCGGGCTATATTCATTAGCCAACGGAGTCTCCCTCACGGTATCAACACCAACAAACACCGTTCCGATGTGTCGATTATCGCTTTTCCCGAACAAAAACTCAAGGCTTACTCCAAAAAAACTGGCGATTCTCGGCAGCATGGCGGTTTCCGGCTCGCCGCGACCAGTTTCCCAGTTATATATCTGGTCTTGGGACGCATTAATAAGCTCGCTAAGTTCTTTTCTAGAGAGCTTTTTTTCTTCGCGTAAATTACGAAAAATTGTTTTGAACTCGCTCAAAATACGAACCCCCTTTGCTATCAGTATAGGGATACCAAACCGCAGGTGCAATATTTTCGTAAAAATAACGGGTTTGCTATTTACATCGTAAAAAATACGATATATAATAAGCGTAGAAAATACGAAAAAGCGAGGTGATGAATGATGAGGTTGAATTTACTGGTTGCGCGAAAAAAAGCCGGGCTTACCCAGCGACAGGTCGCGGATGCTGTCGGTATTTCTCTTGACAAGTACAGCAATATTGAGGTCGGTCGGCAAATCAATGTCGATGTGAATCTAGCTATCGAAATTAAAAAAGCGGTTCGATGCAAAGACGATTCTATTTTTTTGATCGACAACTCGTATAAAATACGAAAAACTAAGAAGGGAGCCTAGCGATGAGCAACATCATCAAACGAGATTTTCACGGAATACAAATTGCGTTTGAAGGAAAAGAGCAAGTAAGCCTGACTGACCTTTGGAAAGCGGCGGGAAGTGTTGATAACAAAAACCCGAACGAGTGGGCGCGACGATCCGGCGAAACATTTATTAATGATTTGGCCCAAAGTTTAAATACGGCAAAAAACCGTATTTGGAAATCACGTCGCGGTAAGATCGGCGGCGGCACTTGGGCGCACTGGCAAATCGGCCTTGCGTATGCTCAATATCTTTCGACAGACCTTCACCGGTTTGTCAACCAATGTTTTATGGAATATGTCCAAGAAGCAAACAATCCCGGCTTGAAAATGGATAGAGCAATCGACGGATACCGGCGCAAAGGGAAAGATGATTCTTGGATTGAAGCGCGGCTGAAAAGCAAGTTGACAACCAAGAACAGAAACAGCGTTCTTTCCAACAGGCAAGATGGCGACGGCAATATTTATGCCATGTGTAGCACAGCCACGAATCGAGCAATTATCGGGATGGACTCGACCGAGTACAGGGAGCAAAAACAACTGGCAAAATCTACGCCAATTCGCGACCATATGAGCCGCCGTCAGTTGCTTGAAATCGCCTTGACAGAAGATGTTTGCGCGGAAAGGATTCTTGAAGCTGACATCCGGGGAAATAAAAACTGCGCTAATGTTCATTCAATCGTCGGCGGCAGGATTCATCACGCAGTAACAACGAGGGGGATTTAAATTGCAAACACCAATCAAAATAAATGCACTTGGACAATTCGCCTGCAAGGTCAGGCGTGAAATCGGGAACTGCGAACAATATCAAAAATGCCAGTCGCGATGGGACATAGACAAAAATGCGCCATGCAGCATAGACCCGGACAAAATGAGCAAAGCGACTATTACAGATTTGGTCGAATTGCTTCGCGACAGGGTGGGAACGGTGAGTTATTCCGAAGGCGACGAGCAGCTTTACCTTGAAATCGGCGAACTGTTTGACTATCTGGAAGACAAACTTGCCGCCGTTGTTGGCGCTGTCGGGATTGGACAACAAGCGTGGGTTGGAAATATTAAAAAAGAAGATTGAAAGGAGGCCCCATCATGGTAACAATAACCGCCTCACTCAAAACCGGCAAGATCACCTCCGTCGTAGACCACGGACCCCGCCCCGGCGACGATGAATGGATTAAGCAAATCGCCAAAATCATAGCAAAACAAATTGTAAAGGAGGCCACGGCATGACCCGCTACCTATTCCGCAACATCCTCATCCACGGCAGCGACCCTTCCCGGCACGAGAAAGCCGCCGCCCTGCTCATACTGATTGCGCTGTTCGTCCTGACAGCCTGGCTTGACCCGGTATGATGCGCGACAGCGACGTACAGTCGGCAATGGCCTGCGCCATCATCATCGGCGTGCTGGCGATCATCGGGGCGCTGTGGGTTCTGTACGAAGCTGTACGAATTTTGATGCCGGTATTGATCTGGATCGATGGGGCGGGGAGGTGTGGGTTCTGTACGAAGCTGTACGAATTTTGATGCCGGTATTGATCTGGATCGATGGGGCGGGGAGGTGAGGAAGTGGAAGAACTGAACGCGATGCCGGGAACTGCCCGCTTTGATGGGCTGCAAAAGCTAACAGAACTACGATTAAGCGCAGAGATGGCAATGGCCAATGACAAACGCGCCGCAAATCGCTTTTATAACAAGCTGTCGCCGAAACTTGCGTTGGAATTGTTTGACGAAATGGACTTGCTTTATAAGATGTTGTCTGAAAAATGTGTCGAGGTCGTGAATAAAAGCAGAGAAACTGACGAACTGAAAAACAATATTTACAGGCTCAAAGTCTGTGGGAATTGCAAAAAGTGGATGCAAACATTTGACTGCTGCTCTATGAACAATCGTTCTGTTTTGCGGAGATATACTTGCGAAAAATGGGAGGAAGAAACATGACACCAAACGAAGCAATCGCGGTTTTAGAAACTGGGCGGTGGCTCACATCTGACGAACGGAAAGAAATGGCAGAAATGATTTTGCGCTTGGACAACGTGATGTTTTTGGCGGCAAAGGCAGCAGTTGAGTGGTGCGAATCGTGTGAGGTGGAGATCAAGGATTGTGAAGGACTCGAGAACGTTCATTGCGTGACAAAAGAATTGAGATCGGCAATAAAGGCGGTGAAGGCGTGATTTGCCCGGACGGACTTTGCCCACACAGCCACGCGGATTGTTGCCGGGACTGCGAGTTTTTTGAGGAAAATTGCGACCAGCCTTGTCAGGAAATTCCGGGCTGCAAACATTTACTGGAGGAGGTGACAACATGACAGCGGCAGACATTCTCGACGAGTTGACCGATCACGCCAAAGACATGCTCATTATGTCGCTTTTGGGCGGGATAGCGGCAGCGGAAGAGGCGGCAGACAAAAAGCTGGCAATCAAATGTTTGCTGGCTACTGCGAACCGATACGGACTGATGGACCAGCTTCGCAAGGACAATGCCGAGTTCGACGCCAGAGAGGCGGCGCGGCAAAATAAATGACCGGCTGACGTTGGCGCGTCAACCGGTCGGTGAGTCAAAACCCTATCAAGATTATGGCCTCTATGTCTATTTTAACAGACAAGGCCGGGAGGTGCAACATGCGCTGCTGCCGATGCGGACAAATCAGGGAAGAAAGCCAGTTGCAAGAGGTAGTCAGCTACAACGGTAAAAGAATGGTCGCGGTGTGTCGCGATGATCGGAGTTGTGAAAATGCTAGTTGTCGAGCCGTTCGCGGCGCGGAAAGACCCGTCAATATCAATATCATCTGTCGGCGAGAATCACAGCCTTGTGTTTTCGTCGGGGGCTGATTCTGTCAGTTTGATACTGACAACAGAACAGGTGCTGCAAGTGGCAGAGGTTATTGAATGGTACCTGTTTAATCGCGATGACCCGGCAGCAACGCTGGAAGAAATTTTGGAGGGACTGGGATGATCGTAAACAACGCGCAAGGCGGCGACAACCTGGAAATTAAGGTTGAAAAGTCGCTGGCCTGCATTGAATGGAACAAAGACATGGTTGTTGCCTGGGCAAAGCAATATGCAGAGCAATACAAAAATATTGTCTTTACTGATGACAACGTCGAATCGGTCAAAGCGGTTTGCCAGGACTTGTCGGCAAAGCACAAACGGCTTGAAGAAATCAGGCTGGAACAGGGCCGCGCATTCAAAGCGCCACTTGATCAGTTTTATGCCGACATTAAGGAAGTTCAAAAAGTCATGTCGGATATTCGCGATCCGCTATGGGAAAAGGTAAAGGGATTTGAAGAACAGCAGCGGCAGGCTCGCCGAGTTGTTGTCCGGCAATGGATGGATGAAATTATTCACTCTGTCGGCTTGCGGGAAGAATTTGCAAGAATGATTGATGTTGCCGACGCATGGACCAACAAAACAGCGGTCAAGTCAAAGGTAAAGGCTGAAATCGAAGCCAAAGCCACTGCACTGATGGCAATGCAATCCGCTGCCGATCAGGCCGAAGAACTGAAACGCCAGAAAAACGAAATGGCAGTCATGATGTGCAAACTCCAATCAGAATCTGCCGGGCTGGCGAAGCCAATCGAACCCAAAGACATTTTCGGCATTGCCAATTTGTCTTTGATGGAACTGCCAGCGGCGATCACCGCAGCAGTCACAAAGCAAAGGGAGGCAGAGCAAGCCGCTATTGAACGAGCGGAACGGCAAAAGGCTGAAGCGGCAGAACGCGAGGCAAAGCGGTTGGCTGACGAAGAAGCGGCCAGAATCAAAAAGGCACAACAGGAAGAGGCGGCAGCGGCCATAGCTGCGGTAGAAGCTGGCAAAGAGTATGTTCCGACAGAAAAGCAGTTTAAACTCACAGTCACAGTTTTTGGCACAGAGTTTGAATGCGAACAGTTTTTAAAGATTATTGATTCCAATGGGTATCGGTACACACTTGGCGAGATGGGGGAAGTGAAGTGAGCGAGTATAAAATGCCGCTTGATAAGTTGATTCCTGCTTTAGTCGCTTTTCAGTCGGCTGTTAAGGCCCCGCCAAAAACAAAAGAAAATCCGCATTTGAAAAATAAATACGCCGATTTGCAAGACGTAATTGACACGATTAGGGAGCCGCTTTCAGCAAATGGACTGGCAATCTCTCATGAAGTTTTTGGCATGGTTTTGACAACAAAACTTTTGCACGTGTCCGGTCAGTTCTTAACAACAGAGATGCCTTTGCTTATGGGCAAGCAGGATATGCAAGGACTTGGGTCGGCGCTGACGTATGCACGAAGATATTCCGTTTCTGCACTACTAGGAATCGCCAGCGATGATTGTGACGACGGAAACGGGGCGGCTAACAGAGCAACTCCGGCGAACACAAACAACCCTGCTCATGCCAATTCTGGGCCCCAAAATCCCTGCTCGGAATCACAGCAGCGACGCATCGAAACACTATGGCAGGAGCTAGGCCGGACGGAGTCGGCTTTGAAAAAAGAATTGCAGAAAACTTTCAAGGTCGATTCGGTTTCTTTGCTTAGCGTGCCGGACGCGGTGATGGTGATTAAAAGCCTAAATGATTTGATTGAAAAGAAAAAGGCTGAAGATGAACAAAAAGCTGCGCCAACAGGTTCTTGAACGGGACGGCGAACGGTGCATTCTGTGCTATAGGTGCGGCACAGATTTGCATCACGAACCGCCGAAAGGGATGGGCGGTGATAAAAAGGCCGATAGGCCGGAGAGATTGGTCACTTTATGCAAGAGTTGCCATTCTCGCCGGACTGGCCGGATCGGATGCCCGGACGGAGAACAGGAAGAATACCGGCAGAAGATTGTCGGATATTTAAGGGGGATATATGGACCAATCACCCAGTGAATTATCATCCTACTGCGTCAAATTGGCCGAAGAAATCGAAGCCCGGTCCCTTACCATTGCCGGGTATGAAATCGCATTCAGGCAGGCGCAAATTGAAACAAAACGGGCTATTGCCAAATTCACCGTCAGACAGAAAGGCGTCGCTACTCCATCGGTGCTGAAAATCATGGCTGATTCTGATGGCCTTGTTATCGAGGCGCAGGATGTAGAGCAAAGAGCGTTTGCGGTGCTAACAACAGGTAAGGCAGAACTTGACGGACTGACAGCAAGGTTCCAGGCGGCGAAAAAGGCGCTGGATATGAAGATCGAGGAGCTGAAAGCATTCAAGGGGGTAAACAGATGAACAAGGTATTTTTGCTCGGTCGCCTCACTCGCGACCCAGAAATTCGCACAACGCAAGCCGGAAAGATGGTCACGTCGTTTACTCTGGCCGTTGATCGGTTCGGCGGCGGCAAGGATAACACCGACTTTATTTCCATTGTTGCATGGGAGAAGTTGGCCGAAATCTGCGGCGATTATCTGTTTAAAGGCCAGCGTGCTATGGTCGAAGGGCGATTGCAAATCCGCAGTTACGACGGCAAGGACGGACAAAAGCGATGGGTGACGGAGATTGTCGCTCAAACAGTCGAGTTTTTGGATAAAAAAGCAGTTCAGCCGCCCGCCGATGCCAGCCAGTTCGGGCATGATGTAGCGCCAGACGATGAGATCCCTTTTTAATCATGCAACGATGGGAGCGCCAACAGGCGCGTGATAAGCAAAAACTGCAGCCGCCAGAGCCTTTGCATATTGCACTCGAAGATTATGACCTGTCGTTTTATCAACACGAGGTCGAGCAGGCAAAAGAACTCTGGCAACGCGGCGTGCCAATTAATTACATCGCCGAACAAATGAACCGGGAGCAAATCGAGATATTCTGTCTGCTTTATGAATTTGCCGAAGCCGGGAAGGTTAAACCAAGAACCGGCGGCATATATGGGGCGATGCAATGACGCCAATCAAAGCAATAGCCTACACAATCGACCGGGATAAGCATAAGGGCGAGTAAGCAAAAAGGCTAAAGGAGAATTACAGCCGATTCAGGGTAAAGGTGGTGCGAGATGACATACGAACAGTTTCTAATCAACAAGATAGCGCTGGCCAGTGACAGCGGATTTGACATAGATATTTCAGAGGTCCATTCTGCCTTGAAGCCGCATCAGAAAGACGCGGTTAAGTGGGCGGTAAAGGGCGGCAGGCGTGCTATTTTTGCATCCTTTGGACTCGGCAAGACGGTTATGCAGCTCGAATGGTGCAGGATTGTTCTTGCGAAGTCTGGCGGCAAGGCGCTGGTTGTTCTTCCGCTCGGTGTAAAACAGGAGTTCACCCGCGATGCGGTGGAGATTCTCGGGTTGGAAAAACCGCCATACGTTCGGACGATGGCAGAGGCAAAAGAAACTTCGGCGACGATCATGATTACTAACTACGAGCGGGTTCGCGACGGCGACATTGACCCGGCATATTTTACGGCAACCAGCCTTGACGAAGCAGCTGTTCTCCGTTCGTTCGGCTCAAAGACATATCAGACGTTCTTAGATAAGTTCAAAGGCGTTCCGTACAAGTTGGTTTCTACCGCAACGCCATCGCCGAACAAATACAAAGAACTGATTCACTACGGCGGTTATTTAGAAATCATGGATACCGGGCAGGCGCTTACAAGATTCTTTCAGCGGGATAGCACAAAGGCCAACAATCTGACATTGTACCCGGCGCGGGAAAATGAATTTTGGCTCTGGCTGTCATCTTGGGCGCTGTTCGTCACTAAGCCGTCTGACCTCGGTTATGACGATACTGGATACGCATTGCCGCCGATGAAGATTAATTTTGTCGAAATCAAGGTGCCGAACCTATCGGGGCCTATTGAAAAAGACGGGCAGATGAAACTGATCCGGGACGCGGCGACCGGACTAAAAGAAGCGGCGGCAGAAAAGCGAAACAGCATTGATTTGCGCGTTTCCAAGATGAAAGAGATTGTCGAAGCGAATCCCGAAGATCACTTTATCTTGTGGCACGATCTCGAAGCGGAACGGGCGGCAATCAAAAAAGCCTTGCCGGAATCGCTCGAGATATACGGAACGCAAGACTATGAACTCAGGGAGCAGCGAACAATAGACTTTTCCGAAGGGAAATTCAAACTGCTGGCAACAAAAAAAGAAATCAGCGGGCAGGGTTGCAACTTCCAAAGGCATTGTCACAGAGCAATTTTTCTCGGCATTGACTATGAATTTGCAGACTTTTTTCAGGCCATCCACCGGATTTATCGGTTTCTACAAAACAAAGAAGTTATCATAGATATTCTTTACGTCGAAACCGAGCAGCAAATACTGAAAGTGTTACAGAAAAAATGGCAACAGCATAATGAACTGGCCGACAAAATGACCGAAATCATCAAGAAACACGGCCTGTCCAGCACGTCAATATTGGAAAAAATCAGAAGAAGCATGGGGTGCGAGCGAGTGAAAGTATCTGGCAAGAATTTTGAGATTTTCAACAATGACTGTGTTTTGGAAATGGCGAATTTCCCTGATAACAGCGTTGACCTGATTGTTACGTCGATCCCGTTCGGTAACCACTACGAATATTCCGCATCATACAACGACTTAGGGCACAACAAAGACACAGAAATGTTTTTTCAGCAGATGGACTATCTTGCGCCGAATTTGCTTAGGGCATTGAAACCGGGCCGGGTTTATGCCTGCCACGTTAAAGACCGTATTCTGTTCGGAAACGCTACCGGTACCGGAATGCCGACAGTCGAACCGTTCCACGCTTTAACCATCAGCCATTACATGAAGCATGGCTTTCAATTCTTTGGCATGATTACTGTCGTAACAGATGTTGTGAGAGAGAACAACCAGACTTATAGACTCGGCTGGACGGAACAATGCAAGGATGGCTCAAAGATGGGCGTCGGGTGTCCAGAGTACGTTCTGTTATTCCGCAAGCTGCCATCCGACACGTCAACCGCCTACGCCGACAATCCGGTGATGAAAACCAAAGAGCAGTACACCCGCGCGCAGTGGCAGCTTGACGCTCATGCTTTTTGGCGGTCCAGCGGCGACCGTCTGTTGACAAAGAAAGATATCGAGAATATCCCTGTTGATAATTTGCAGGCCGTCTATCGCAAATTCAGCCGCCAAAACACATACAGCTATCAGGACCATGTTGATTTTGCAAAGAAGCTGGACGAAACCGGCAAGCTGCCTGCGTCGTTCATGGTTGTTGCGCCGGGATCATGGACTGACCTTGTTTGGGATGACATCAACCGGATGCGAACCCTTAACATGAACCAGGAGCGAAAGGGCAAGGAAATGCACGTTTGCCCGCTGCAGCTTGATATTGTAGAGCGGTTGATTAATCGCTATAGCAATCCGGGCGACCTTGTTTTGGACCCGTTCGGCGGACTGATGACCGTCCCTTACATGGCGCTGAAAATGGGCCGCAAGGGAACCGCCGTAGAGCTAAACAGCGACTATTTCCGCGACGGGCTGGGATATTTGCAGGCGGTTGAATTTGAGCAAAACATCCCATCGCTGTTCGACTTTGAAAATGTTAATCCGGCAGTTTAGGGTTACTGCATCATCCAGCGACGAAGCCTGCCAGAAAATCTATGCCAAAGCCGAAATTATTGGCACGCCGCGCATCTGGCAGGCGGTAGATGGGAGTTATGAGTGTCAAGTGGAGGTGAGAGATGATGAACGAGATCGAGCAGAATTTTTATGATGCGCGGATTAGTTCTGAAGAACCAGAAACCATTGAAAGCGGCAAGGTGATTGGTCCATATAAGGTTGATTTTCTAATATATGGTGATGCTGTTATTGAAATTGACGGACACGATTCTCATAAAACCAAAGAGCAGCGCGACTACGACTATAAACGGGAAAGATACCTACAAAAAGAAGGGTATATAGTTATTAGGTTTATGGGAACAGAAGTTTTTTTGTCGGCAAAACAATGTGCAGAAGAAGCCATGAGAATAGCTTGTCTATTTAGTGAAAAAATTGTTGACGCTTTCGAGGAAGGCGCAAAGACCAAAAAAGGCGAGAGATAAACAATGTGGGTAAAGATGCATCGGTGTTTGCTAAAAAAACCAATATGGCAAAATCAAAATCTGTTTCGCGTGTTTAGTTGGTGCCTATTAAAAGCCAGTTGGAACCATCATGAACAAATAGTAGGAATGACGAAAGTCCAACTAGAGCCTGGGCAATTCGTATACGGAAGGCTGAAAGCCAGCGAAGAAACAGGCTTGCACGAATCCACGATAAGAAATTGCATAAATTGGCTAAAACAGAACAACACTTTAACCATCAAATCAACCAACAAATACAGCGTCATAACCATTATAAATTGGGCGTTGTACCAATCCGGAGAAGATGAACAGGACAGCCAACAGGACAGCCAACAGGACAACAACAGGACAACAACAGGACAACAACAGGACACAACCAAGAATACTAAGAAGATTAAGAAGGTAAAAGAAGAAACATATGATTATTTTTCAGACTTTTGGGCAGAGTATCCGAAACATCGCAAAGGGGTTAAGGCCGACGTGCTTCGATATTGGAAAACGCTAAAAATGAATGATGAACTGATGGAAAAAATAATGAAGAAGCTTTTTAGCGAGATTGAGTCAGTGAGCTGGACAAAGGACGAAGGTCAATATGTTCCTAAGGCTATTAAGTGGCTCAAGGAGGCACGGTGGGAAGATGGAAAATGACTTTGCGTCGGCAGAAAAACTCATATCTGACAGGCTGAAAGCCAGCGGCGTAACCTACGGCCATATTGTCCAAGCTGGCAATGATATGTTTGATCGGGTTTACGATTTTGCAAAAAACAAATGGCCGAACATTTCAGATGATCTAATCTGGCGCAACCTCGCAACACTGGACCGTATGCACCTATATTATCTCTCCTGCCAACTCTGCGTCAGTATCGAACAGTGCCCATCCTTTGACGGGACCAGGACAAGCGGCAGGCTTGACGCTGACGGCGTGATAACTCTTTGTCAGTCGCCATGCCAGCAGGGTTTCAAAGTGCCAAAGGGCGAAACGGTGGCGCAGGTTGAACAGAGGGCAGAAAGATCATGGAGGCGGAAAGAATGAATATGCGCGACGTGCTATCGCCCGAAGACTGCGATAAAATGAACCACTTCTTTGGCTGGCTGCTCTCCATCGACAACGCCAAAGAATCCGGCCACAAAGTAGATTTGACCAAAGCCATCTGGGAGTACCGTAGAACCTACGGCCAGCCGCGAACCTCTGGAAAACTACTGAAAAGCCTGAAAGCGATGAACAAGCGGCGAAGCCTTGAATGCGAGAAACATCGGGATGTGCTGGAAAAATATAAAGCATTTCCGATGCCGGTTGTTGCAAAGATTCTTGGCGTGACTGACAAGGTTGTTGCTCACTGGTACAAAAAGACAGGCATCGTCAGACCGTTTAATTACAAGGGGCGGAGATTTGACGGGGTGGCGCAATGAAGTATCCAAAGAAATGGTACAAAGCAAAGTGTCATTGGACTGACAGGTATTTTATGGGACCGATTGACACCATGCCACCGCGATGGAGAATGAGGTTTCGTGCAATCTGGCTTGATATGCCATTTTAGGAGGGAAAATGATTATAGCAATCGACCCCGGAAACATCGAATCGGCCTACTGCATCATCGACAAAGACCTAAAGCCGGTCGAGTTTGCCAAAGTTAAGAACGAAGAATTGATGATGATGCTGGAAGTAGCAACGTATGAAATGCAGACCGTTATCGAGATGATTGCCAGTTACGGGATGGCTGTCGGTAAGGAAGTATTTGATACCTGTCTTTGGATAGGCCGATTCGACCACGCCAGCGCGAACCCGGCAGAACTTGTTTACCGCAAAGACGTGAAGATGCACATTTGCGGAAACACCAGAGCCAAAGACGCAAACATCAGGCAAGCGTTGATAGATCGGTTCGGTCCTGTAGGGACAAAAAAAGAAAAAGGGCATTTTTACGGATTCAAGGCAGACGTTTGGAGCGCGTATGCTGTTGGGATAACGTATCTGGAGGCGATGCGAAATGGTTGACAAGGCAACGCTTGAAAAATACCGCGACAACGGGCATACTCTCGCCGACACCGCAACGGCCTTAGGCATAACCTACAACTCGGCGCAGCATTACTGCAAAAAGCACGGCGTCACGTTTCGGGGAAACTACAAACCGCCCAAAACCGAAATGACCGAGCGCCAGCCGGTCAAAAAAGAATCGGCAGAAAAACAGACCAGGCTGAATGTGTTTTACAAAAAGATTGTCCAGATTCGCCAGCACATGAGCCGGCTGGCAAAAGAAGAAAGATATTACCTAAGCGAAATAACAAAGATCGAGGATGAACAATGAAAACAGCCATCAAAATATTCCTTGCAATATGGCTACTGCTTTCCCTGCTTGCCATTGATGCCGCTTTCACTGCCCGCTCGATACTCTACAGCTACCATGCCGAAATAGCCTATCTAAAACAGCAGCAGGACGCAAATCAAAGGACGATTGAATATCTGATTGACCAGACTTTTTATTTGAGGGAGTTGGTGCAGCATGCGACAAAAAATCAAATTCCCTAACCGATCAAAGCCGGTCGAGCGCGAAGTCCACCAGCGCGGAGCTGTAAACTACATCAACAGCAAAGGATACGAAGTGCCGGTAGTGCTATTCGACGGTATTTGGATAGTCGCGCCGGGGTGGGAGTGGGTGTATGAACGCAACCGCAAAGCAGATTGACTATATAAAATCACTCTGCGCCAAGACCGGCTACGATCCGGACGAATACAACTTTGCAACCATGACCAAAGATGAGGCGAGCGAATAATTAGCGAGATGCTGAAGGAGGTTTGACATGACAGGGCAAGAACAATCGGAATTAACAGGAAGAATGAAGGAGGCTGTGGACGCGATTGACTTAGCATTAGACGTGATGGAAGATAATCGCTGCCATTCAGACGATATTCGCGTACTGATGTGCGTAAAGGATTATCTGGTAGAAAAGGAAATGAAAATTCAGCAACAACAGCAACAAATCGAGCATCTTAAAAGGCTGATGAAAGAGGAAGGTGTTATTGATTATGGCAGATAAGCATACAGACTTGCAGGAATTGCGGAGGTTGGCTGATGATGCAGACGCATCGACCGAGCAGAAAAAGTGTGCAATATGATGTGGCAAAACACAGGGATGCACTGCTCTGCTGTCGGCAAGTGTATGGAATGTCAAAAAGAATCAACACCATCGTTGCAGATGTATTGCCGGAAGTGCATCGACAAAGCATTAGCGGAATGGAGGGGTGAGTGATGAAGTACAAGCCCGAAGAATACATCGACAGCGGTTTTTATGGTGGTGACATGGACAGCGACATAGAAAACATAAAATCAAAAGTTGTTAAGTGCAGAAAGCCGCATCGGTGTGTTTGTGGGTGCGAAACTGAAATCGGCAAGGGAGATTATGCGTTATTGGAATCGGGATTCACGGACGGAAAGCCTGTTTCTGTGTATACAAGTACGCAATGTATTGACAAATGGCTTGATGAAATATCAGTGAAGGAGGCGTGACATGAGTTGGCGTGAAAAATCGGCTGCAGTTATCCGGAAGGCGATCCCCGTAGTCGAGCAACGGGCAAGCGATACTGTCGAAATATTTAACATTATCCGTAGGGAATATTATCCGTTCGGCGTTCGCCAGCACTTCCCGTGCGCGGAATGTGCATGAATCTGCAATGCCTTTTCCCTGAAAAGTACGGCAACAATTTTGACTGCAAACCCTGCTGGCACGCATGGCTCGAAAAAGAAGCGGAGGAGGGGCAATGAATGGAAGAACAATGGCTTGCATATTTACGAGAAAATAATCCAGAACTATATCAACAGGCAGTAGAATCAGTTAAGTGGTCAGCGGAATGGCGGGATAACGCTTTAGCCGCCGCCAATGCGCGGATAGCGGAGTTGGAAAATGATTTGACATGGTTTACCAAAAACGGGCGGGAACTCATTAAGTTGCATCAGCAGAAAGCCGAGCAAGCAGAAGCACAGTGCGCGGCGATGCGGTTACGGTTCGAAAAGTATGTCAGGGGAAACTGCAAACTTATCCGGCATAGCGTAGCAGATGGACTTGACAAGCCCGACGAGGTTGAAGGGAAATGCGGGGGTTATTGTCAGAATTTTGATGAACCGCACCAGATTTGCCAAGAGTGTATTGCTGCTTATGACCCGGAAGCAGAATACAATGATGAAGTTACAGACGCTGGTACAGCAATCCTCGCTGACAACAAGCGGATGCGGGAGGCGTTGGAACGGTGTGGATTATGCCGAGACTACAGCCACGAAAAAGTGAAATGTTATCACGATTATGAAGGGCATAGGCCGCCACAAGCAACGTGCGACCATCCAGAGGCCGGGTTCAAGCTTGTGGATTGGGCCGCATTGGATGAAAAGCCATGATCTGCGACGACTGCCAAAAACAGGACGGATGCCAATATTTGCCGGATACTAACAGCGATGCGACGGAGTTGATTTGCGGCAACTTTTTCCCAAAATCGGAACTGCCTATTATTTGCAGGAGCTGCCAAGCTCAGTTCGATAGTAGCTGTAAATATGTCGGAAACCCAATCAGACACGTTAGCTCGCCTGAACATTTTTGCACAACGTATTCGGCGGCAATCAAGGACTCCGGCCAGCGCACCTCGTTCCCAACCGGAGCCGTCAGGGATATGCACGAAGGGAAAGGCCGCTATGACCTGTTGCCCTGGGATGCAATCCACGAGCTGGCGATTCATTGTGAACAGGGCGCTAAGAAATACGGCGAGCGGAACGTAGATAAAGGGATTCCGGTTCATTCGTTCCTTGACTCTGCAATTCGGCACATTTCTCGCTACATGCAAGGAGATTGCGACGAAAAGCACGCCGTTGCAGCAGCCTGGAACTTGCTTTGGGCTATACATTTTGAGAAAACGCGGCCTGATCTTGTCGATATTCCTTCACGAAGAAAGGAGAGAAGCGGTGAGGCTGAATGATTTGACGGGGAAAAGTTTTGGGAAATGGGTTGTGTTGCAAAGGGCGCATGATGATAAAAAGGACCTGTCAAGAAATTTGTGTAAACTAAAACCGGATATGCCTGGACACTCTCTCGCCGAAAAGAACCACCAGTTGATTTAAGACCTGTCCCCAATTTTGAATCGGTCTGTCCCATGTTCGCCGGATTTCATCAATGCGC
>JAHDPL010000050.1 GCA_018434355.1 Sporomusaceae bacterium
GCGCATTGATGAAATCCGGCGAACATGGGACAGACCGATTCAAAATTGGGGACAGGTCTTAAATCAACTGGTGGTTCTTTTCGGCGAGAGAGTGTCCAGGCATATCCGGTTTTAGTTTACACAAATTTCTTGACAGGTCCTGGAGTTGGCGAAGGGGCCGCAAGGGAAGATGACGAAAACAGAAACATGAATACTATGAATGGTAATAGTAGCTTTCGCATCATGGGAACCTCCTCGGCGTGTTTTGTTAAAGTGAATTCGTGGCAGAATGGTAATTTCCTGCACTAAAATATCCGCCACTCACCTTTTGGTGGGTGGTTTTTTGTTTGCGACGATCACAGTGGCGCAGGGTGCTTGGAAAAATTGAGACTTTCGCTTCATGGGAAATAGGACCTGCGATTCAAGGGAAGAAAAGGCTGGGTAGAAAAGAATAACCAATATCGGACTTTTATAAAATCGAACAAGGTGAGGAGGAATGTTCAATGCAACAAGTAACTGGGTGGAAGTATGGTCTTGCCTTGGCACTCGGTATCGCAGGCATTACCGGGCCGATATTTTTGGAGCATTTCTATTTTCCGGTTCCCCGGGGAAAGGCTGGCTGGGACATATACGCCGTACTTGCCGCGGCAAATATTTGGGGATTGGTAGGATATCACTGGGCTTGGAATTTGATCCTCAGACTGGATGAAACCGCAAGAGCTGCGGCCAAGCTAAACTTGTTTCTGATCCGATTTATTACGTTGACTGGGCCGGCGGCTCTAATCGCTAAGTGGAATTTGACTAAGATTCCGCAGGAATTGGTTGCCTATGTGTTGGCATGGGCGCTTATCGCGTCCTATTTCATGTTTTTTCATTGGAGAGTGGCAGAACACAAGAAGGGATAAGTTGGCGCAAGGGATGCGTCTGCCGATGCAACATTGATTCACCACATAAAACTGCCGGAACGGATTGCATTCCATCCCGGCGGTTTTGCTTACTTATCATAAATTATTGCGGCTTTCACGCGGCGCTGATCCGAAAGGACCGGGGCCGCTTTTCCTATTTTAAATCCATGCCGCGCGGCAGTTGATGATAAACCGCGATGCAAGGTCCGACGACGTGGATATTCTTGCGCTCGGCAGCTTCGAACACTTCCGGCGGCATTTCCGGGTCGGATGTCGTTAAGACGACCCGATCGGCGCTTGCTTCCTTGCAATAACGGATACGGGGTTGAGTTTTATCAAAAATGGCCAGGCAAATATCGCCAGGGTTCACCTTGGCATTGACATGGGTCAATACCATGCAGCCTTTTCCCATGCCCGCCGTCGCCATGGACGAATCGGGCACAGTGATCAGGACGGCCTGCTCGCCGCGGGAAACCTTGGCGGCTTCGGCCGGAACGGGATAAGTTCCGTGGAAATCCAAAAATGCTAACCTCCCTTCCAACATGGCCACCGAGCCGTACATCGGAACATAGGCGATGTCGCCGGCCAGAAACGTTTCGGCGGTCTTTGAATACCCCAGGAGGTTGTCCACGGAAGTGCCGAAGAGCTGAGCGATACGGGACAATGTATGAGGCTCCGGCACGCGTCTGCCCAGTTCCCAGCCGGAAACCGTGACAGGAGAGACGCCCAATTTTTCTGCAAGCTGTTGCTGTGTCATTTTTTTCTTGAGGCGCAAGCGTTGCAACGTAGCACGAAATGGATACTCGGCTGCGGGTTTGGTTCTTGTCATGATGGAAAACCTCCCTTCGTGTATTAGTATATCCTTTTAGTTTTGACAAATCAATACATATCTTCACACATATTTCAATTTATAAAATAACCGTTGACATGCTATTTTAATGGGCGTAGAATGACATCGAATTAATTTTTAACTATTCATATAGGATAGTTAAATCGAAAGTTGGGAGGGTTATGATGAAAACGGAAAAACCGACAGAGGGGGCCAGACGTTTGCGGTCGGAGTCGACTGCCTGGCAAAAAGACCCGCGCACCGCCGGTGACAAACTGGCCTACAGCGTAAAAGAAGCTGCCGACGCAATCGGTGTTTCCGTATGGTACATCCGCGACGAAATGACGCAGGGGCATCTAGCCTACTCCTGTCCGCGCGGTCGGCAGATGATTCCCCGCTGGGAGTTGGTCCGCTATCTGGAATCTGCGATGAGTTCGGAAGTTCCGGCCGAGGAGCAACCCGGAGCGGCAGCCCAAGCGCCGGCCTTGCTGCTTACTGCCAAGCAAAGAATAGTGATGGCGTAATGCGTGCGCGCAATATCAAACCGGGATTCTTCAAGAACGATACCCTTGCCGAGCTGGATTTCGCCGGACGCCTTTTGTTCATCGGCCTGTGGGGGATCGCCGACAGGGCCGGGCGGCTGGAAGACCGACCGAAAAAAATCAAGGCGGAACTATTTCCTTATGACGAGGTGAATGTCGATGCGTTTCTCGGCGAGCTGGCCCGGCTGGGTTTCATCCTCCGCTACGAGGCTGAATGCGAGCGCTACATCCAGATCGTCCATTTCGACAAACACCAGAACCCGCACCCGCGCGAAGCGCCCAGCACCATCCCTGAACCGGCAGGGTCATGCCTGGGTAGTGCCTTGGACTTGCCGAGCCGGGCGGAATCCCCTTCCCTTAACACTGATTCCCCTTCCCAGGGTCTGCTAACCACAACCACCGAGGCCGCAGCCTTGGCAGAACCGACTGAAAAAGACGAGTTTGTTGTGGTGGTGGAGTACCTCGGCAGGAATATCTGTCCTGTCAGCAGTCAGGCCGAAACCGACCTGATCCGCGACTGGCTGGCTAATATGCCGCCCGGCTGGGTGATGCAGGCGGCCCGTCAGGCGGCGCTCGGCAAAGCCCGTTCGCTGCGTTACGTCGACACCATCCTGCGGGCCTGGTCGGCCAAATACCGACCGGACGAACTGCCCTGGCTGATCGAGCAGCGGGAGAGGCAGCACCGCTCGGCGCGCGACCGGCCACGCAGCTTCATCGAAAAGGCCGAAGCAATGCTGTGCCAACACTGAACAGCCGAAAATGATGAGATTACCAACGAACTGAGGTGGCAGAAATGAACAGACAGAATATGCGGCGGGAACTGACGCCGCAGGAAGTGAAAATGCTGGCGCTGGTGGTGCTGGCGTCCAGTTCGTACCCGTCGATGCAAAACAAAGACCCGCAGCCGATCGTCTCGGCCTGGTCGTTGATGTTGGCGGATATCCCGCTGGAGATATTGCAGGCGGCAGTGCTGAAGGTCTGCCGCGAATCGGAGTTCTTTCCCTCGGTGGCGCAGATCGTCGCCGCCGCCGCAGAACTGGACCCACGAAACGAAAAACTGCCCAGCGCCGCCGAAGCTTGGGAGGAAGTCGAGCAGCAGATCTGCGCCGCCGGCGTCTACAAACCGCCGGTGTTCAGCTGCGAACTGGTGCGGCGTGCGGCCCGCGCCATCGGCTGGCTGCAGCTGTGCAGCAGTGAAAACCCGGCGGCGGACCGGGCGCATTTCCTGCGGCTGTACGAGTCGATGAAAAACAAACGCAAAGAGGCGAGAGAAATCGAACAGGTGATGAAAATCGCCGGCGTCGGCGACCTGATCCGGGCGCTGGCCGGCGGCAAAACAACACAGGAGGCGACCCGATGAAACTACTGCGCGAAACGCTCACCAACTTCAAGGGAATCCGCGACTACACCTTTTCGCCGCAGGGCGGCAGCGTATCTGTCAGCGGCGACAACGGCAGCGGCAAAACCAGTTTGCTGGACGGCTTCCTCTGGGTGCTGCTGGACCGGGACTCGGCCGGACACCGCGACTTTGAGCTGAAGACGCTGGACGCCTCCGGCGCGGCGATCCCGATGCTGGAGCACAGCGTCGAGATCGAGATCGAGCACCAGGGGCGACGCCGCCAGCTGAAAAAGACCCTGTCGGAAAACTGGGTCAAGGCGCGCGGCGCGAAAACCGCCGAGTTCAGCGGCCACCGCACCGCCTACGAGATCGACCATGTGCCTATGCAGAAAAAGGAATATGACGCAGCCATCGCCGCGATGTGCGACGAAACGCTGCTGCGGATTTTGACCGACCCGCTGTTTTTTGCGACCAAACTGCCCTGGCAACAGCGTCGCCGCATTCTGCTGGAACTGTGCGGCGACCTTGGCGACGAGGAGCTGATCGGCGGCGACGAGCGGCTGAGCGAACTGACGGAGCTACTTGCCGGGCGCAGCATCGAGGATTTTCGGCGTCAGCTGGCGGCGCGCAAGACGCTGCTGAATAGCGAACTGAAGGCGATTCCGGTGCGGGTGGATGAGGTGAGCCGGGCGATGCCGGCGGCGGTGGAGGTCGAGGCGGAGAACGAGCCGGAGAACGGCACCGAGGTGGAGGCGACGCAGCTGGCGCGGCTACAGGCCGAGGCCGACGCGCACCGGGCGGCGCTAGCGCAACTGATGCAGCGGCGACAACAGGCAAGCGCCGACCTGGCAACCAGCCAGCGCCGACAGCGCGAGCTGCAGGATACGTTGGAGCGGTTGGCGACGCGGCTTGCGGAAAAACGGGCCGAATGGAACCGGCAAAACAGCCGCGTTTTCAGCTGGGACAACCCGGCGGTTTGCCCCAGCTGCGGCCAGGCGATACCCACCGAACTGGCGGCAGCGTCGCGACAAAAGGCAGAAGCGCGGTTTGCCGCCGAACAGGAAAAACAACTGCAGCGACTGACCGCTGAGGGACAGGCGCTGCTGGCAAAACAGCAGGAACAGCAGCAGCAATTGCAGAGCACCATTGCTTCGCTGCCGACATTGGAGGCGGCTGTCGGCGAAGTCGAAGCCGAAATCGCCCGGTTGCAAATGGCTGCGACGGACTCGGACGACCTCGCGGCGGCCCGGCAGGCAGCGGCACGTCAGGCCCGGCGCGAAGCAGTAGCGGCGCAGCGCCGACAGGCCGAGGCCCGCATCGCCGAACTGCGGCGGCGCGAGCAAAGTCTGGCCGAAGAATACGCCGAACTGGAGCGGCAGCAGTTCCTCGGCGAAGAATTCCTGCGGGTGAAGGTCGCCCGGCTGGAGGCGCGGATCAACGGCTGTTTTCGCCTGGCCCGGTTCCGGCTGTTCGAGCAGCAGGTCAACGGGGCGCTGTGTGAAGTCTGCGAAGTGCTCGGCTCCGACCGGGTGCCGTTCAACAGCGGGCTCAACCACGCGGCGCAGATCAACACTGGCCTCGACATCATCAACACGCTGTCCGCCCACTATGGCGTGACCGCGCCGGTGTTCATCGACAACGCCGAGGCGGTGACCAAGCTGACCGCCACATCTGCCCAGCTGATCCGGCTGCTGGTGAGCGAAGGGGAGCAGCAGCTGGCGATGCGGCAGGAAATGGCGCAGGCGCCGTGGCAGGCAGAAAAGGTGCAACCGGCAGAAGCGGCGGCGGTCGCCGGACCGGGATTTTAGACTGACAAAAAAACTTTAGGGAGGGACTTGCCAATGAACAACAAGTACGACATCGCGACGCTGGAGCGGATTTTCCATTACCACGACCGGCGGTTGCGGACACTGCAACGTGGCGACCAGCACTGGTTCGTTGTCATCGATGTCTGCGAAGCGCTGGAAATCTGCAACACGCGGGACGCCATATCGCGACTGGCTTCCGACGACGTCGGTTTAATCGAACTCGTCGATTCGCGCGGTCGTCGCCAAAAAATGCGCATCATCAACGAAGCGGGCCTGTACACCCTGGTGCTCAGCAGCCGCAAACCCGAAGCCAAGGCGTTTGGCCACTGGGTGACGCACGAGGTGCTGCCGAGTTTGCGGCGTAGCGGCGTGTACCGGATGCCGGACAAACCGGCGGGCGAGCGGAAAGGCGGTCAGTTGGCGCTGGGCAGCCGACGGCTCTTGAATCTGGCGCTGGACGCTTCGCTGGAATGCGACCGGTTGCGGCAGGAAAACGAGCTGCTGCGACCGAAAGCCGAGTTTTTTGACGCGGTGGCCGACGGCGGCGATTCGTTCTCTTTCGGCGAAACGGCCAAGCTGATCGGACTGCCGGGCTGCGGTCGCAACACCCTGATCCGGTTCCTGCGGGCGCGGGGCATCCTGATGGCAGGCAACATCGCCAAACAGCGCTATGTGGACCGCGGCTATTTCCGGGTTGTCCAGTCCGGTTTCGCTGCGGCGGACGGCACGCTGCATGTGAAAGCGGTGACGCGGGTGAGGGAGAAAGGTGTCGAGTTCATTCGCCGTCAGCTGGCCGGGTTGCAGCGACTGCTGTTGGAAAGCGGATCATGAGGGTGTGCATCGACCCCGGCCACAGCGGCCCGGTGGAGCCGGGGGCCTGCGCCGGCGGCTTTAGCGAAGCGGCGCTGGTGATGGCGATCGCCCGGTTTTTGCAGCAGGAACTGCAGCAACGCGGGCACGAAGTGCTGCTGACGCGCGACGGGCCGGTGGCGGACGACGAACTGGACTGGCGGGCGGCGATGGCAAATGAATGGGGGGCCGACGCATTCCTCAGCATCCATTGCAACAGTTTCCGCAAAATCGAGGCCGACGGGACCGAAACCTACCACTATCCCGGCAGCGAGGCCGGCGAACGATTGGCACGGGCCATCCAGTTTCGCATTTGCGATGCGCTGCTCACCGAAGACCGCGGCGTGAAGCAGGACAACTTCCAGGTGCTGCGCGAGACCGACTGCCCGGCTGTGCTCGTCGAATGCGGTTTTATCTCGAACCCGATCGACCGGGCGATGCTGACCGACCCGCTGGAACAGTGGCGGATCGCCGCCGCGATTGCCGAGGGGCTGGCGGACTGGGAGCGGGGAGAGGAGGCTAGCGAAAAAACCTGAAAAATCTGCGCCGAGCGTGTTCACGCAGCGTAAAAGGGGACTCATGGCGAAATGCCGCGAGTCCCCTTAATATCTTTTAATGTGTTGAATGATCGAATTTGCGCAAGTGTCAGCGCCCTTGCAGCAATTTGTTCAATTTTTGATCGAACGTCATGATGGTAGCTTGTTCGACTTTGTGGTATCCATAAAGTAACAGGTCAACAAAATCGAGTTTTTTGGTTTTGTATTTCGCCAGTGCGGTTTGCAGAACCAATAAATTGGATACGCTAACGTGCGGGTTGTTAAGAAAATCAAGCAGGGTTTTCGAAATCAACGCTCGTTCAACGTGATATACCCGCTCCAGAACATAGACGACTTCGGCTAAGACTTCTGTAGGTACAAAGAAAGGCTGTCTTTCGATGATTTCCTGCGCCTTGACCGAAGCATCAGCAGAATCGGCAAGCAGATACCGCAAAATGATATTGGCGTCAACGATGACCATGTTTTGCCTCGATAGCTTCTTGCCAAGCGGTAGATTCGGACGCGATTTTTTGCGGGGCAGCGTAGGCTTTTAGCGCGCCATGCAGGCTTATGGAACCATGCATTTTTTTCGCAGCGGTGGATTTTGTTTCCGCCAATGGAAATACCAATATTTCTACGTTTTTGCTTTTCCACTTCTCCGGAATATCAATAATGCCTGCAATGGAATGTCCGGAAGCGATTTTTCGAATATATGTCATGCGAACTCGCCCTCCTTGTTGATTTAAATTATATAGCGGATGGCGGTATCCAGCAAGGAATTGATGTAGCCTGAAAAAATCTGCGCCGAGCGCGTTCACGGACGAATAAGCAGCAGTATAATAAGGATGTAGACAAACAACTGAATACGCTCTGTGGGGATGGAGCAAGTAATACCGGGCACTGTCGCAGGACACTCTCCTGCGGTTGCCATACACACTCCATCCCCGGAGTTGGGGACACGTTCGTCATGACGTGTCCCTTTTTTTGTGTGCGCCCAGCATGGGCGCTTACTAGTCGGTGAAAGTCCGATACGGGGGCTGATAGTGCCAACCGTTAGCTTAAGACAAGGGTGTCCACCGCGAGGCGGAATCTGAAGGAAGTCGGCGGCAAAGTTCCGGCCTGAGGAACACGAACACCATATAGGCATATGTTCGCTGGGTGAGTTTGCACAACAAAACGAAGCCCAAAACTATCCGAAGCGTGCGGTGTAAATGGTGCAGGTGGATGGAGTGAAAGTAAGCGCTCTTACCTGGGGAGATCTGACAGACCCGCTGTAGACATGAATTTAGAAACAGCAACCCAAGCAGCAATGTTTGGCTGAACTGTCAGAAGTCAGCCGAGGTCATAGTACCAGAGCGGATATATACGTTCTGGGAAGGGCCGAACAACGGGAGGTTTCCGAATTTTGAAAGACACGAAGAAATGCGATGAAAGCAGACAACTTCATTGCGAAGGCTGCCTACATGTTCTACGGGTGGAACCCGGAGAATATGTAGGAGCGCGGAGCATCTCTTCCACGTCAGAAGAAGGAAGAAACGGTGGCAATGAGTACGCCAGCGGACTGTTGGAGAAAATCCTTCACCGGGATAACATGAACAACGCGTACATGCGAGTGAAGGAAAACAAGGGAAGCCATGGGGTCGATGGAATGAGCGTAAATGAACTTTTACCCTACCTGAAGCAAAACGGCAACCAAATCCGGCAATCCATACTGGAGGGGACCTACAGTCCCCAACCCGTCCGGCGGGTGGAAATACCCAAGTCTACCGGCGGGAAGCGACTGCTCGGGATACCTACTGTAGTCGATCGAGTGATACAGCAAGCCATAGCCCAAGTCCTAAGCCCCATTTATGAAAAGCAATTTTCAGAGTACAGCTACGGGTTCAGACCCGGAAAAAGCGCCAAGCAAGCGATACTAAAATGCAAGGAATATATCGAAGCGGGATACACATGGACCGTAGACATCGACCTTGCCAAGTACTTCGACACCGTAAATCACTCCAAGCTCATGCGACTGCTTTCAGCAACGATCAAGGACGGCCGGGTGCTGTCGCTGATCGGTAAATATTTGAAATCCGGCGTTATGATCAATGGAGTGATCGAGGAAACCGAAGAGGGTTGTCCGCAAGGCGGCAATCTTTCGCCGCTACTGAGCAACATCATGCTGAACGAGCTGGACATTGAGCTAACTAAGCGAGGCTTGAAATTCTGCCGTTACGCAGATGACGCCAATATCTATGTCAAAAGCAAAAAGGCGGCAGATCGGGTCATGGATAGTATCACAAGATTTCTGGAACAGGAGCTACGGCTCAAGGTTAACCAAGAAAAGAGCGCAGTAGACAGAGCGTGGAAGCTGAAATTTCTGGGGTTCTCTTTCTACGCCAAAAAGGAAGGGATGGGAATCCGGGTTCATCCGGCGTCTTTGAGGAAATTCAAAACAAAGCTCAAGAAAATAACCGGACGAAGCAATGCCATGAGCATGGATCAAAGAGCCGAGAAACTCAGGCAATGTATCGTTGGTTGGGTGAACTACTTTGGGATGGCCGATATGAAGAAGGTGGCCCAAGCATTGGATGAGTGGCTCCGAAGAAGGATAAGGATGTGCTTCTGGAAACAGTGGAAGAAAATCCGCACGAAACACGACAATCTTGTGAAACTCGGCATAGAAAACCACCGAGCATGGGGATATGCCAACACAAGAAAGGGCTACTGGCACTCCGCCAATAGCCCAATCCTTTCGCGAACACTCACCAAGGAACATCTCAGGAAAATGGGTTTCATAACAGTTGCCGAAAGGTATTCATTAGCCCACTAATTCTGTTGAACCGCCGTATACCGAACGGTACGTACGGTGGTGTGAGAGGTCGGCTACCCAATTAATGGGTAGCCTCCTACTCGATTCAGAAAGCCTCGCGCTTTTTGATAAATAGCATGAAGCGCTGCACGCGCTTCGAAAGGAGGGAACCTCATGGCTGTTGTGAAAACGCCCCAGGAATCCCGCATCGGCATCAAGGTCGCCAATGGCACCAGTGCCAGCGGCGCGGCCCAGTACAAGACGCTGCGGTTTTCCAACGTGAAACCGGCATCGTCCGACCAGGACCTGTTCGACGTGGGCGCGAGCATCGGCGGTTTGCAGGGCGCGGCGCTGGTCGCGATCATCCGCACCGACGAAGCGGACCTGTCGAACGAGTAACCTCGGTAGCCCCAGAAACTAACGAAAGGAGGACAAACCGATGACCAAGACTCTGAAAATGCCGTTTCGCAACGCTGCCGGCAAAGAAGTGAACCTTACCCTGGCCAACCCGAAAGACGGCCTGACCAAAGCGGAGGTCCAGGCGACGCAGGCGCTGATCATCGCCAAGAACTTGTTCGCCACCACTGGTGGCGACTTGGTGAGCGCGCTCGAACCGTCGATCCTGATCCAGGATACCGGCGTACTGGCCTAGGCATGGACTGGGCCCAGCTGGTATCGCAGGTGGGATTCCCGATTGCAGTTTCGGCCTGGCTTCTCGTGAAGCTGGATGATCGTCTCGGCGCGTTTGAAAAGACCGCCGTGGCGATCTGCCAGCGGCTGGAGGACCAGACGAACCGCTGCAATGAATGCCGCGAGTGGCGCCAGAGAAACGAAAAGACGGCGTAAAGGCTGGACGACCACTCCAGCATGGGAAAGGCGAACGACCCACAGGCAAAAAACAAGGGACCGGGAAAGAGAAACCATCTTCAATCCCGGTCCTGTTCATTCCGTTTTGGCGGCTCGCATCGCGAGGGCTTTGGCAATCACCGATTGCACATCAGGATAACATCAGAGGCCCGACGGGTTCATCACCGCGCATCGGTTGCCAGTGTTGGCCCCGGTGTGGCGCTGAATATCTTCGATGCAGGAGCAACAGCGGCGAATTGCCACATGGTCGATGATTTCTTCTTCCGTGACGTTCATGCAATAACAGACAAGACCCATAACAAGCACCCCTTTGCAGATATTCTACCATACCAAATAATTGGGGACATTCCCCAATTAAAATAAACATAGAAAGAAGGCGGAATTTATGTTGCTTACTGATATCACGAAAATTATCCGGGTGTTGCTTGGGGCGTTTGAGGAAGTCGCCTCGCAAGACGATCTCACCCAGCGCCGGATCGGCCAGATCGGTCAGGTGATCGGCGCGGTCGAAGACGTGGCCGAAACCGAAGAGGACAAGGATGCCACGGTGGCGGAAAAACGGGTGGAAGAAGCGCACGACATCATTCACCGGATCGCCGCGATCCTGGCGATGGAGGAAGGCCGGGACGAGGCTGGCGGAGACGACGCGCTGCGCGAGGAACCGTGGAACGGCAAGCTCGACGGCGAAACGATCGAACTGAAGGAAGACGACGAGGAATAAACACAAAACCCCTTGCCAATTTATCCAATACAGATAAGTTGGCGGGGGTTTTGTCATTTCCGGAAATGTTGCCCTAAAATGTAGCAGGAAACCGGCAAGAAGAGGGAGAAGAACTGTAGCCAAACAAAAAACTGGTGGTGGGATGAATTGCAGGTGCAGGTGCAGGTGACGGCGGCGATTATTCAGCAAGAAGGAAAATATCTGATCTGCCAGCGGGCCCATGACGACGAATTGCCTCTCTTGTGGGAGTTTCCCGGCGGCAAGCTGGAGCCGGGCGAGACGCTGGAGGAGTGCATCATCCGCGAGTGTCAGGAAGAGCTGGGCGTCGATATCCGGGTGTGCGGTCAGTTCGGTCGTACGAGCTATCCATATAAGCAATGGGAATTGGTGTTTACCTTTTTCCAGGCGGAAATCGTGGCCGGGACGCTGACTTTGGCGGTGCATGAACAGATTCGCTGGGTGAGTGCGGCGGAGCTGAAAGGGTTTGTCTTCTGCCCGGCCGATGTTGAGATTGTGGAGCAGCTGGCGGGAGGGGTGGCCGCAACGTGAACAACATCGAGAACCGGACTGCCGAACTGGACAACAAGGCTGAAAACCTGTGCCTGTGGGGGGCAGCCCGCGCCGGGGCGATCGTCGTGCTGCCGGCTATCGGCACGATGGCCTTGATGGCCAATGAAGTGTATATGATCGTGCGGCTGGGGCAAGTATATGATGTGAAGGTATCGAAGGCTGCGGCGATGGGTTTTTTGAGTTCGCTGGGGGCTGCGTTCGCCGGTCAGACCCTGGCAACTTTGCTGCCGTTTCCGCCGATGCAGCTGGCGGTGGGCGTTTCTGTGACCTATGCGGTGGGCAAGGCGGCGCAGGCGTGGATCAAAGCTGACTGCCCCAGTGATGTGGCCGAGTTTAAGAAGTTGTTTCAGGGTGTGAAAGCGACTGCCTCGGAAAAATGGCGCGAGCTGCTGTCGCATCCGCAAAAGGACGTTCCCCTCGGCGACGAACAGGACCCGCTAGACGGCGCTGCCGGTCTTGATCCGTTGCGACTGAAAAGGATGCTGGGCCTGCGGGAGGAAATCACCCGCAGGTTGACGGACCTGCCGCTGGGTAGTGAGATCATCGGGCCGGTGCTAGACTATATCTACGCCGATTCGCGCGTCAAAGCGGTACTCGACGCGTTTGAAAACCCCAGGCCGCTCCGCATCGTGTTCGTCGGGCGAACAGGCGCGGGAAAAAGCAGTGTCATCAACGCCCTGACAGGCAAATACCTGGCGGAAGTTTCGGACCCGGTGCCGGGGCAGCAGCAGGCGGAAAAGCACAGCATCGCAGACGGCGACAGCGTGTTGTTTGAGGTGGTGGATACCCGGGGGATCGCCGATGCCGGGCCGGGAGCCGAGGAGGCGCTGGAAAAGGCGCTCGGCGAGTTTTTGCCGGACCTGATGATTTTGATGATCCCGCTCACTGATCGGTCGCATCTGGATGACGACATCGCGTCCGTGCAGAAGATTCGCCAGAAATACTTCGGCGGCGTCACGCCGGTGATCGTGCTGCTGAATAAGGCGGACCAGATGGCGCCGCCGCAGGAGCCGGTGGACAGCCCGCGCAAGCAGGAGAATATCCGCCTGTTCCGCGAGCAGGTCGAGGCGATGACCCGCGCAGCAAATCTGACGCCGCTGGCGGTGCTGCCGATTTGCTCCTACCTGGATTGGTCGGAAGACAGGCAAACAATCCTGTTTGACGGGAGATACAACATTGATGCACTGATGGACCTGATACTCGACAATGTGTCGCTGGACGCGGCGCTGCAGCTGGCGCTCGAGGCCAGGACCCAGCAGGCCGCGCACCTGGTTGCCGAACGGTTTGTCCGTTCCTGCACCGCGCTGGCGGGGACGGTCGGCAGCAGTCCGTTGCCGGTGGCGGACATCACTCTGCTGACCGGCTTGCAGGTCGTGATGGTGACGGTGGTTTCGTATCTGGGCGGGCGCGATCTGGACGCAAAGGGCGTCAGGGAGTTCATTGCCGGACTGGGGCTGCATGTGCCGGCAGCGCTGGCCTTGCGGGAAGTGGCGCGGGTTCTGGCGCCGGTCTTCGGCGGGGCGGTGTCCGGCTCGATCGCCGCTGCCGGCACCTACGCGATCGGGGTCAGCGCGATTGCCTATTACGTGGACGGAAAACCGCTGTCGGCGATCAAGGGGACGTTCGACGCTGCGAAGCAGTGGGCGGAAGCGAAGATAAAACAGGATGGGCTGAAGTTTTTTAAATAATAATTGTAGACTGTTTTTGCAGTCGAGGCACTCGGCGATAGCGACGACGTCGGTTGAATCGAACCCGTCTCGCAGGTTGGTGAAAGCTTATCCTTGCAGATAGCCGGCAAACTCCTTTTCCTGCAAGTTGGCCAGCGCATCCAGAAACTGAACGGAGAAACTGCCTGGCCCAGCGCTTGCGGATGCGGCCTTCTGCGCTGCCGCACCGTAAAAAGCAAGCGCCGCCAAGACCGCAGACAATTTGTCATCGGTCACCGATAGAAAAGCGCCGCAGAGAGAAGACAGGGCGCAACCGGTCCCGGTCACGGACTGCAACAGAATGTGGCCGGTAGAGTTTGTCCTGACGATATCTCCGTCGGTAAGATAGTCTGTTTTGCCGGTTGCCGCTACCAGCGTTTTTTGCGTTGCGGCTAGGGTTTTGAAGGGGGCAAGTTCAATCCCGTCACTCGTGCTGTCCACCCCTTTAACCGCGCCGGCCAGTCCGGCCAAAAAGTTGATTTCGCCATAATTTCCCCGGATCAGCGCCAGTTCGACCTCGCTCAGCAGTTTTGCGGCAACGCTGTTCCGGTAGGTTGTCGCGCCCACGCCGACCGGGTCGAGCACCACCGGCTTGCGCCCTTGGTTGGCGCAGCGGCCTGACGCCAGGAAATACTCGACTTGCCGCGGGTGCAAGGTGCCGATGTTCAGCACGGTCGCGTCAGCCAACCGGGTCAGTTCATCAATCTCCTGCATCCCTTCGGACATGATCGGCGATGCGCCGGCGGCCAGCAGGACATTGGCTGTAAAATTGGTCACCACGTTATTGGTGATGTTGACGACCAACGGCCTTTTCGCGCGGACTTGCTGCAGAAAACGCCAAAGTTTCGCTACTTCGCTCATCGTGCTGTTTCCATTCCTTTCTTTTCGGCAAATTGTTGTGCAAACCGCCTGACGGCCCCGCACGGGTCGTCGCTGCCCAAAATCGCCGAGATGATCGCCGCCCCGTCAGCCCCGGCCCGGATGACTTCGTGTACATTGTTCAAATCAATCCCGCCGATGGCGACCCACGGCATTGCCGGGAACTCCGCTTTCAGCCGCTGGAGTTCTGTCAGGCCGCAAGGCGGTTTTGCATCCTTTTTGGTCAGGGTCGGAAAAACCGGCCCCACCCCCACATAGTCGGCGCCCTGCAAAACGGCTTTCCGCGCTTCCTCGTAGCACGTGGCGGAAACGCCGATTATTTTTTTGCCCAGGTGTTTTCTCGCCACCTCCAGCGGCAGATCCTCCTGCCCGAGGTGCAGACCGTCGGCATCCACCGCCAGGGCGATGTCCAGTCTGTCGTTGATGATGAACGGGGCATCATGCTTGCGGGTCAATTCCCTAAGCAGCTTTGCCTCTCGCAGCATTTCCCGGCCGCTACGCTCTTTGGCCCGGTATTGCAGCAAGCTGACTCCGTTTTGCAAAGCCAGCTCGACCACTTGGTAAAACCCGTCCATGCTCAGATAGGAGTCGTCTGTTACAAGGTAAACGCTATAATCGATTGGTTTCATGATTGCTCTCTCCCCCCTTTTTCTTGGCGCAAAAAAACCTCTCCGGCAAAGGAGAGGTTTGACAGGCGACGAGTTCCTCTCCCTACGCTGGCACTACCCAGATCAGGTACAAGGGTCATCTTCCTCATCGCGAAGAAATCTCAGCCGGACTCGTCCGGCTCCCCCGAGTTTTTTGCTGTGATTTGCTACCATTCTACCATTTCTGTCGTCAGGTCGCTACTGCGGCGAGCCAATGACGATCGCCGCAAAATGAAAAATAATTGAGTCTTGCGGCCTAGCGAGAACAGGACCAACGACTCAAGGAAGCCCGTCGTGAGTTGCTGAAATCATTATTATTATAGTAATAAATAAAACGATGGGGGAAGTGCGCATGTCGACATTGCAGGAGCGAAAGCTGTTGATCGGGTTGATTGGCATCCTCTGCCTCGGGGTCGTAACGCTGTCGTTTCTGGTAATGAATCCCCGTACGGTTAGGCCGACTCAGCACAAACCCTCTGCGCCGGAATTAAAGCCAATTGCCACCGATGCAGAGCTTATTCGAAGCAACCTGCCCGCCGATCCGGTGATGGGAAGCGCTCCCAAAACAACTGCCGGGGATGGCGAATGGAAACTGGTCAGCAAACCCAGTTCGCCGCAAGCGCTGGTCAATACGCCGGTAAACAGGGCGCGACTGACTCTTGCCTCTCCCGAGGGGTCAACCAAGGATGTCATTTATCTCAATCTGATCGAATCCGGTTGGGTTATCGGAGTGGTCAACAACAACTATTATGAGTTCCTGCGCGAAAATGAGACGGTCCAGCGAGCTAGGCAAAAATACATTGTTTCCTTTATCACCAAAGAGAAAGACATGACAATCAAGCAATTTACGCAGGCCTTTATCGAACCGAGCCAAAAACGCGGCGATGTCGTGATAAATGTTTCCAACCAATCGGAAAAAGAAACCTACGTGGAACTCCGCGGCAATGCCGGCTATACGTTGAGTCGCGTTATCAAGGGCAGGCTGTCGATGATGGTGATTACTTTTTTTGCCCAAAACCCCAGCGAGGCGCAAAAAAGGTTCGCGCGGCAGGTATTGCAGAACGCGACCAACCAACCAATTGATTCTTCGCCGACGGGTCAGGGCAGTATCCCGTCGCTGACCTAGTTCGGAGGCTCCACATGAAAAAGACCGTTGCCTAACTGATGTTTCAGTTGCGGCAACGGTCTTTCTGCTTTGGATTGCTTAGCGCTTGTTCCTGTTTTTCACGATTGCGCGGAACTGTTTGATGCCACCCACGCCGCTCATCATGCGGCTGATTTTTTCCTGTTCCAGCTGGCGGGCGCTGAGGCCCTGGTAGCCCAGCTCGATCTGCAGTTTTTTGTAGCTGGCCAGCCGGGATTCATCCAGCCGACCCGCGGCGATGGCCTGCTGGACCGCGCAGCCGGGTTCCCGTTCATGGTTGCAGTCGGCAAAGCGGCACTCGCTGGCAAATTCCTCGATATCGGCGAAGGTTTGGCCGAGGTCGCCGCTGTCCAGCTGCAGCTCGCGCATGCCCGGGGTGTCGATGACCACCGCGCCGCCCGGCAGGACGATTAATTGCCGATACGTCGTGGTGTGGCGACCGGTGCCATCCTGCGCGATTTCCAGAGTTTCCAGCCGGTTTTCACCGAGCAGCCGGTTGATCAGGGTTGATTTGCCGACGCCGGAGGAACCGACGAACGCGACGGTCTTGCCTGGCTGCAGATACTGGGCGACCGGCAGGTATCCATCATCGTCCAGGGCGGTGGTGAGCAGGATGTCGACGCCGAGGGCGCTGTTACGGGTTTCGGCCAGTCGCGCGTCCAGGTCGTCGCACAGGTCGGTCTTGGTCAGCACCACGACCGGGATGGCGCCGCTGTCCCAGGCGATGGCCAGGTAGCGTTCCAGTCGGCGCAGGCTAAAATCCTGGTTTAACGCCATACAGATGAACAGGTGGTCGATATTGGCGGCGACGATCTGCCCGTGGACGCCAGCGCCGGCGGCCTTGCGGCGAAACACGGTGCGGCGCGGCAGGATCTGGCGGATGATGGCGTTGCCGCCGGAGTCGTCCTGGCGGTCGACCAGGACCCAGTCGCCTACTGCCGGGTAGTCCGGCGCATCTGCGGCCAGATAGCCGAGCTTGCCGGAGATTACCGCCTGCATCTCGCCATTTTCGCCGATGACGCGGTAATGTTCCTTGTGCTGGACCGATACGCGGGCCAGAAAACAATCCGGGTATTGCGAAGCTTGCCGTAGCAGGTCCTCGTCAAGACCGACGGATGATAATGTTGATAATGCTGAGTGGTTCAATTTTTCAATCCTCCCGTAGTTTTTCAAAACCACTGCCCGGGAGGCGCCGGAGAACTAGTCTGCGTACACCTCCCGGCGTTTCACAGACTCCATTGTGTTTTTGATCAACATAGCGATCAGCTCCTTTTTCATTGTTTCAGCGCTATTTTATCACGAAAGAGGGGATTTTTCACGCGGCGGGGGAAATTGCAGGAGAATGAAACTTTGTGTGGAAGTAAAAAGCAACGATAAATTTCGCGGCAAAAGAAGGCGGAAATGAACTGAAAACACGACTCGCATCCCGGCATGACGGAGAGACAACTTCGGTCTTGTTACAGGTGCGGGTTTTTGTTTTTCCAGAGGTGGAAGAAAAACAAACAAAGGGGGGATATAGCATGTCAATACTGATTTGTCGACCCGTATTAGTTTTACTGATTCTTCTTGCCTTTTGTTCCTCTGTGGCGGCAGCAGATGGTGAAATTAAATTTGTTAACAGCAGTTCGGTCTATACTCGTTTCTATATTGATGAGCAAGCTGCAGGCGCATGCCCTCCGGGAGACTATGTTTTTGCCGTCGCGACTCTTGGGCCGCACAAGTTAAAAGCCGTAAATCCGAAGGGGCAGTATCTTGTGCGGGATATAAATCTGACGAGCAATGGGTATGTCTGGACGATAACCGATTGACCCAATGTGTTTCAAAAAATCATTTACGAGGAATATTGGTTTCGAGAACTTTCTCAATCATAAAAGGAGCATTCCTGTAGCGAGTAAAAATAGACTTTGAAAAAAGAGACGCCCGGCAATACAATGGCAATGTGCTGACTCCGGCAAGAAAGGCACAAAACCAAAATATTGAGGAGGCGTCCCAAGATGAAGTTTACCCAAA
>JAHDPL010000009.1 GCA_018434355.1 Sporomusaceae bacterium
CGTACGAGCGGTGACGCGAAAAACCCTCGTGGCGGCGGTTGCCCGGATTTATCAGCCGGGAATCAAATTTGATTCCATCCTGGTGCTTAACGGCGCGCAAGGAATCGGCAAATCGACCCTGTTTGCCCGGCTGGGCGGGAAATGGTACTCCGATTCCCTTGCTATTTCGGATATGAAAGACAAAACCGCACCCGAAAAACTGCAAGGATACTGGATCTTGGAACTGGGCGAACTGGCCGGCATCAAGAAGCTGGACGTGGAAACGGTGAAATCGTTCATTACTCGCGTCGACGACAAGTATCGCCAGTCCTACGGGGTCACGGTGGAAAGTCACCCGCGTTCCTGCATTATTGTCGGCACCACCAACAGCGACGGTGGCTTCCTGCGCGATATTACCGGCAATCGTCGGTTTTGGCCTGTACGCGTCACCGGCGCAGGAAAAAATCGGGCCTGGGATCTGGCAGAGGTAGATCAAATCTGGGCAGAGGCGATCAAGCGGTATCAGTCTGGTGAAGAACTGTTTCTTAAAGGTAGTCTGGCGGAAGAAGCGATCACCCAGCAGCGTGATGCGATAGAAGGTGATGATCGCGAAGGTCTGGTGACGGAATACCTCGATGCGCTACTGCCGGACGATTGGGACAAGCTCGATTTATACGCCAGACGGAGTTTTTTAAGCGGCAGTGAATTCGGCGGCGATACGCGCATCGGTTCGGTGCGGCGCGAGCAGGTTTGCATTATGGAAATCTGGTGCGAATGCTTCGGCAAAAACCGTGAGGCGCTCAAGAAAGCGGACTCTTACGAAATTGAGGGGATCCTGAATCGAATTGGCGGCTGGACGAAATTCACCGGCAACAAGACCGGAAAGAAAAACTTGTCCTTGTACGGCCCACAGCGCATTTTTATTCGAACGGTTGATGTGCCGGAGTGATTCAGCACAACTTCAGCACGTCGAATCGGCAGCAGCTGGAAACGCCATTTTTTAAGGAACGACGCTGTGCCTGTTCCCATTGTGCCTTTGCTTCTACTATGAATATGTGGGTTATAAAGAAAGAGAGAACGGGTGGGCACGCTATACACGTATACGCGCGTATAGAGTTTAAAACCCTTGGGCACAACGATCGGCACAAAGAGGAGGCTCCGATGCGAGAAAAAGTGATCGAACAAAAGCTAGTCCAGGAAGTGAAGAAGGCTGGCGGGCTGGCGATCAAGTTCACTTCCCCCGGTCTGTCTGGAATGCCGGACCGTTTGGTGATATTACCGGAAAGTCATGTTGCTTTCGTGGAAGTAAAGGCGCCTGGATTGAAGCCTCGACCATTGCAAATCCGGCGACATGAACTGCTCAGGCGCTTGGGATGCAAGGTCTATGTGTTGGATGATGCGGCGCGGATTCCGGAACTGGTCGCAAGCCTGATGAAAGGCGGTGAGGGCAAGTGATATTCACTCCGCATGAGTATCAAAAATATGCGATCGATTATCTGCTGGGAAAACCGGTCGCGGCGATATTCCTTGACATGGGTCTCGGGAAAACGGTGATTTCCCTTTCTACTATCTTTGACCTGACCTTGGACAGTTTTCAAATCCGGAAAGTGCTGATCATTGCTCCGCTGCGGGTTGCCAGGGATACTTGGCCGGCCGAGGTGACCAAGTGGGATCACCTAAAGGGACTTAACTATTCCGTCGCTGTGGGGACGGAAGCGGAGCGGAAGATGGCGCTGATGCAAAAAGCCCAAGTCTACCTCATCAACCGGGAAAACGTGCCGTGGCTGATTGAGGAAAGTGGACTGCCATTTGAATATGACATGGTGGTGGTCGATGAACTGTCATCGTTCAAGTCGCATCAGGCAAAACGCTTCAAAAGCCTGATGAAAGTCCGGCCCAAAGTGAAGCGAATCGTCGGACTGACCGGGACTCCCTCGGCGAACGGCTTAATGGATTTGTGGGCAGAGTTTCGGCTGCTGGATTTGGGGCAGCGACTTGGACGTTTCATCGGAAACTTTCGTGAGACCTATTTCACTCCCGACAAACGGAATCAACAGGTGATCTTTTCCTACAAGCCAAAGCACGGTGCGGAGGAGGCAATCTACCGCCTGATCGCCGACATCACGATCAGCATGAAGAACACGGACTATTTGAAGATGCCGGAGTTGGTGCTGAACGAAATCCCTGTGCAGTTATCTGAGCCAGAATGGCAGCACTACCAAACGCTCAAGGCTGAGATGGTGCTGTCTTTGAACGGCAAGGACATTGATGCCGCCAATGCCGCAGCCCTGTCCGGCAAACTGCTGCAACTGGCAAGCGGCGCAGTGTACGGTGAAAATGGTGTCGTCATCCATGTTCATGACCGCAAATTGGACGCGCTGGAAGACCTCGTCGAAGCGGCGAACGGCAAACCGGTTCTCATCGCTTATTGGTTCAAACATGACCGGGATCGGATCCTCAAGCGTTTTCCGGCAGAGCAGCTGGATAGTGAAAAATCCGTTCGCCGCTGGAATGCCGGCGAGATTCCGCTGGCGCTGATCCACCCGGCTTCAGCCGGCCACGGTCTGAACCTGCAGGCGGGGGGATTCACACTCATATGGTTTAGCCTGACCTGGAGCCTGGAACTATACCAGCAGACCAATGCAAGACTCTGGCGGCAGGGACAAAAGGAAACGGTCGTGATTCATCATTTGGTTGCCAAAGACACGATTGACGAAGATGTGATGGCGGCGCTGGCGAAAAAAGATGCAAGCCAGGCGGCGCTGCTGCAAGCGGTAAAAGCAATAGTGGGGAGGAATAAACAATGAGCTTGGATGATGTTGGGGCCAGAAGACTCATGGCCAACATATTGAAAAAAGCCTGTGAGGATTATGCTGGCGACAAAGGATGCCCGGAGTGGTGTGCGTTTAAGGACTCCTGCAACTTGAGCCACGTGGATCCAGAGCACTGCGATGCCAAGCGGTTTATTCATTCCGCCTGGTGCGCGACGCTTTGCGATGGACTGAATATTGACCATGAAGAATATGTGGCGGCTTGCATTAAAAAGCATCGACTCAGCAAAAACACGTTCAAGTATGTCGAACAGGAAATCCGGCAGTACAAAAACAACCTGAAGGAGCTCAGCCGGATTAAGAATGACATCATTCAGGAAACGCCGGAAAAACAAAATGGCCGCAGCAGTGGTCTGGGCGACAGCACGGCGGCCAAAGCGGTGAAACTGAGTATGGACCGGAAAATATCCGAACTGGAGAAAAGCCAAAAAGCAATCGCAACCATCTATCACCGGCTCTGTCAGGACAAGCAGTCGGTGATGGAGGAGTATTGGCAAAGCCGATACACGAATGCGGGCCTGGCTTATAAGTTGGGGGTAGATGAGCGGACGATCCGGCGCTGGAAGCAGCATATCGTGTATTTGGTAGCGGCAGAGCTAAATTATTTGTAAAATGTCCGCCGATGTCCGTTTTGGGGTGTTTTTAGGGTGTAGGATTATATCATGGGACAAACATAACGTGCGGAGTAGTCTCAAGGGGTAAAGCAATAAAGGTGTAGCAGAACAAATCATGCGTAGATTAATTCCCTTAATCTACGCATGATTTGCGTTTATAATTGCTTCTGCGTCGATTCAATGCTATAATCTACGCAAGAGGTGCGTTGAATATGTATATCCATGAACTGGCTGATTGGCCGCATTTCACTTGGGACTATAAGACCATAACAGGGCTTCTGGCGGAAGTATCACGCAAGCAAGGTTACTTGCTGGGTCAAATGCAGACGGCCGGTTTGTTGACGCGGGATGAAGCGGTGTTGCATACCCTTACCCAAGATGTGCTGAAGTCCAGCGAGATCGAGGGAGAATCGCTCAATGAAAAGCAGGTTCGGTCTTCGATCGCCAGACGGCTGGGCCTGGCAACCGCCGGCATGGTTCCATCAAGTCGAAATGTTGACGGCGTCGTTGAAATGCTTGTGGATGCGACGCACAGCTTCCGCGAAGAGCTGACGGAAGAAAAGCTGTTTTTCTGGCACCGGCAGCTATTTCCGGTACCGTCTGGTCCGTTGGGGTCCATCAGGGTGGGAGCTTGGCGCGATGATGCTGCCGGTCCTATGCAAGTTGTATCCGGGCCGATCGGCAGACCGACGGTGCACTTTGAGGCGCCGGTTGCCGCACGCATTCCGCAAGAAATGGCGGCGTTCCTGACTTGGTATAATGCCGACGACGGTGAAAACAAAGTGTTGAAAGCGGCGATTGCGCACCTTTGGTTTGTGACCATTCATCCGTTTGATGATGGCAATGGCCGGTTAGCTCGGGCCATTACCGACCGAATGCTGGCCAAGGCGGAAGGCAGCGAGTGCCGTTTTTACAGCCTTTCGACCCAGATTTGCCATGACCGCAAAGCCTATTACGACGTGCTGGAAGGAGCGCAAAAAGGTTCGCTGGACATCACGGAATGGATTCAGTGGTTTCTGCAGTGTTTCTTGCGGGCGCTGGCCAACGTAGATCATACTTTGAACGGCGTGCTTCACCGCAATCGGTTCTGGAACGCGATAGCTGGTGTGACGCTTAATGATCGGCAACGATTGGTGATCGGTCGCTTACTGGAGGATTTCGAAGGGAACTTGACGTCGATGAAATGGGGCAAGCTGGCGAAGTGTTCTCACGATACGGCGACCCGTGATATCAAGGATTTGATGGACAAAGGAATCCTTCAAAAGGATCCGGGCGGTGGGCGCAGCACCAGCTACTCGCTGATCGAAAAATAGCGTGCCTATTGAAGTGAAATAGGAAAGTATTGCCTATGTCGAGGGAATATGGGTAAATGAATTGATTTCTTGCCTATGTTCCTTTGATTGCAAGATTGGCTGAGGTTGCTGATAGCGGACGCTGGCAAAGATTGACCAAGGCGTGACAAATAAATTTGTAAAATGTCCGCCGATGTCCGTTTTGGGGTGCTTTTAGGGTGTAGAATCATATCATGGGAGAATCGAAAAATGCAGAGGACCCTTGAAGCAGAGGCTTTGAGGGTTTTTCTTTACGCAAAGGTGGATCATATACATGCCAATGAAGCCTAAGCGTCCGTGCAAACATCCCGGCTGTCCACGTTTGACAGGCGGTCAATATTGCGAGCTTCACGCTGCGTTGCACACCAGCGACCGTGGCAGCGCGTTTGAACGTGGCTACAGCCATCGCTGGCAAGCGGCGAGAAAGCAGTTCTTAGCCAACCATCCTCTTTGCGCAGAGTGTGAGCGGATCGAAAAACTGACCCCGGCAACGATTGTGGATCATATCAAGCCGCATCGGGGAGATCCGGCACTGTTCTGGGATGAGAAGAATTGGCAACCACTATGCAAAAAGTGTCACGATCGAAAAACACGGCTCGAAGATCAGCGTCCTGAATATCGGTACTAACCATTACGCGAATATGCCTGCAAACCAAGGGGGAGGGGCGGGTCAAATCTCTACAGGCGCAAGGGCCAAGACCGCCGCCCCCCTTCGCGCGAAATTTCGCGGAATCAATAGGCCCGGGGGAGGGAATTTCTTCCGGAATTAGAGCGCGCAGACCCTGTAAGTATAAGGCGGTTGCGCGTTTTTTATTGCGCGAAAAAGTGTGGCGGAGAGTAAGCAAAAAAGGAGGCTGTCTGGTGACGCCGGCGCAAAAGGAAAATATATATAAGCTCCGGCTGCAAGGGCTCGGATATAAGGCCGTCGCCCGAGAACTGTTGCTCAGCGTCGATGCGGTCAAAAGCTATTGCAAGCGGCATCACCTAATTGGTCCACCCGAAGCGGTGCGGAAAAACGTGCAGGTGATCGAAGAAAGACATGGCCTTTGCCCGCAGTGCAAACAGCCGATTCGGCAGAAAAAACGCGGCCGGAGCAAGCGGTTTTGCTCAGATGATTGTCGCTACGGTTGGTGGAAGGCGCATCCGGAAGCGCGCCAAAAGAAGGATGCGGCCATCTACCAATATACCTGCCAATATTGCGGCAAAGAGTGCACGGCCTACGGCAACAAGAACCGGAAATACTGCAGCCACGACTGCTATATCAAAGTAAGATTTTGGGGAGAAGAAGATGGAATTTAAGAAACTGCCCATCGACAGTCTGGTGCCGGCCAGCTACAATCCACGCCAAAAACTCAAACCCGGCGACAGCGAATTTGAAAAGATCAAAAACAGCATTGCCGAGTTTGGCTACGTGGATCCGGTGATCGTCAACCGCGATTTTACAGTGATCGGCGGTCATCAGCGAATCACGGTGCTGAAAGCACTGGGCTATAGCGAGATCGACTGCGTGGTCATCGACATCGACAAAACCAAAGAAAAAGCGCTCAATGTGGCGCTGAACAAAATCAGCGGCGAATGGAACAAAGAGCTTCTGGCCGAGTTGATCCAGGAGCTGCAGTCGCTCGACTATGACGTATCTTTTACCGGCTTTGACCCACCGGAACTCGAGCAACTCTTCAGTGAAGTGCATTCCAAGGAGATCAAAGAAGACGACTTTGACGTCGAAGCCGAACTGGCAAAACCGGCCATGACGCAAAAAGGAGACGTTTGGCTGCTGGGACCGCACCGGCTCGTTTGTGGCGATAGCACGGATCCGGCGATGGTGGAGCTTCTCATGGATGGCAAGAAGGCCAATCTGGTGCTGACCGATCCGCCATATAACGTGTCGTATGAGGCCAAAGCCGGCAAGATTCAAAACGACAACCTGAAAAACGACGAATTCTATCAGTTCCTGCGCAAGGCGTTTACTCATATGGCAAGCGCCATGGCCCAGGATGCATCCGTCTACGTATTTCATGCCGATACCGAAGGACTCAATTTCCGGCGAGCTTTTAACGATGCCGGACTCTACCTGTCTGGCGTGTGCATCTGGGCCAAGCAAAGCTTGGTCTTGGGGCGCAGCCCGTATCAGTGGAAACATGAACCGATCCTCTATGGCTGGCGGAAAGACGGAAAACATAACTGGTATGCCGATCGTAAGCAAAGCACGATTTGGAACTTCGACCGGCCTTCGAAAAACGACCTGCACCCCACAATGAAGCCGGTTGCCTTGTGCGCTTACCCGATTACCAACAGCAGCTTGAGCAACTGCATTGTGCTCGATCCGTTCGGCGGCAGCGGTTCTACGCTCATCGCCTGCCAGCAGACGGGCCGGATCTGTTTTACCTTGGAACTAGATGAAAAGTATGCTGACGTCATTGTGAAGCGCTACCTTGACTTTGTGGGCACAGCAGATCAGGTGTTTCTGCTGCGCGATGGAGAGAAGATAAACTATTCCGAAGTGGTCTCCAAGCATGGGCAGGAGGTGGGACCAGTTGGCAATGAGCCGCAGAAGTGATTTTGTCCTGTTTATCCGTGACAAGTTTGAAGAAATCGAAAAGCTCTTTGACAGGAAAAACAAAGGCTATGGCGCAACCGACGATCTGTTCTGGAATTTCCGCCAGACGGCCGAGCGGCTATATCCGGAGATGTATACAAAGGAACCTTTCGCAGCGATGTTTCTGGTTGCCGAAACGCTGGTGGACAAGCATAACGTAGCGCTCGCCAAGGGCCTTGCGGTAAATGAATGCGACGAACGGCTGATGGACAGGATCGTATACTCCCTGCTGCAACTGAAAATGGTGTATGAGCACTCAGAAGAAACGGCCGAAAAAAATAGTGAGATAAATCGCTGAAAAGCCGCATAAACACTTGCTATTACCTGTGTTTAGAGTGATATATAGACTACCAAAAAAACACAGGGAGGGAAACCAGATGAGAATCCAAAAAGGCGACCGATTTTACGCAACCTACTCCAAACAAACCTACCAGATCGCCGGGAAATGGGGCGGCAACTGGGTGCTGGCCCCGGTGGACCAGGACAACAACGATTGCTTGATCTACATGAGCGAGGAAATCGAAGAAATGGTCAACAGCCGGAAATGGCTGCGGGAAGCGGGGTGCAAAAAGTGAACCGCAAGGAAATGGTCCAGGCGCTGGAGGCAAAATGGGCAGTCAAGGCCAAGTATCTGGGCATGCCAAGCTGCGCCTATGAAATCACTGGCGAAAAGGGAACTTTTCAGATCGACAAGGCGGGGCGGATTCTTGACCCGGAGGGACGCGAGCACGGAATCGGAGAACTGCTCGCGGATGCCCCGGCGCAGTCGGTTGAGGAAAGCGAATCTGTCGAAACCGGCGAGCTGAATTTTCAGGGCTACGCCTTTTCACTCGAAGGGCACACGGTTATCAGCCTACGCAACATGGTCAACATGCTGGCCAGCAAACAAGCCTTGATCAGCGCTGCCTTTGGGCTGGAACAACCTCTCCTCGAAAGGGCGCTGGCCGAAGAACTGGACCAGATCCCGAACGAAGACATGGATTCTTTCGCCGCGGTTTGGCGCGACCTGGAGCAGGGCCGAGCTCCCGGGCTGAACTTGGACCTCGCAACGCGCACGCTGATTCTTCAACTGCCGAAGGAAAAACCGACACTGGAGGAAATGACGGCGTTTCGCGATCTTGCCATCGGCATGGACGCGAGCGCGAAAAAACTGAAACACTGCTCGCTCAAGCCGGCGCAGGAAGAGAATCCGAAATTTGCCTTCCGGACCTGGCTCATCCGGCTCGGCCTGAACGGCGACGACTTCAAAGCAACCCGAAAAGTGCTACTGGCGAATCTTGCCGGCAACAGCTCCTTCCGCAGCCCGAAACCGGCAGCAGCAAGCGGCGGGGAGGGATTCTGATGGACCGGTTCTTTACGCAAACAACTTGTGACCGCTGCGGCGGCAGTCTTGCCGGTGGGCGGATCATGTCGATGTATAGCGCCGAGTGCATCTGCCTGGAATGCAAGGAGAAAGAGAGGGCGCGGGCAGACTACAAACAGGCCGCGCAGGCGGAACTGGACGAAGTGAGAAAGGGAAACCTGAACTACAAGGGGATCAAGGGATAGAGTTAACGCAAACGTAGGGTCTGCCAATCGGCAGGCTCTTTACTTATGCCACGCGGAAGGAGGTGAAGATGATGGCGCAGGCAGGACGAAAACCAAAACCAACGGCGATAAAACGCTTGGAAGGCAATCCCGGCAAACGCAAACTGAATGACCAAGAACCCACGCCGGCGAAAAAAGCGCCGAAATGCCCGATCTGGCTTGAAGTCGAAGCCAAGAAGGAATGGCGCCGGACGGCCAGGCAGCTGGAGGAGCTCGGCATTTTGACCGAGGTCGACATGGCCGCCTTTGCCGGCTATTGCCAGGCATATGCCCGCTGGAAGGAAGCCGAGGAATTCATCTCCCGCCACGGCACCATCGTCAAAACCCCGTCCGGGTACTGGCAGCAGGTGCCGCAGGTTTCGATCGCCCAGACCTATCTGAAGATCATGCACAAGTTCTGTGAGCAGTTCGGCCTGACTCCCTCGGCCAGAAGCCGGATCATCGCCGAGAAGACGAGTGAAAACGACGATCCGATGGAACTGATGCTGATCCAGGGCGGCGGCCGGAGTGTTTGACGCGAACAAGGCGCAGCGGGCGGTGGAATTCATCCGCTGCCTGAAGCATACCAAGGGGCAGTGGCGCGGCGTGCCGTTTGATCTTCTCCCCTGGCAGGACAGCATCATCCGCGATCTGTTCGGCACGGTAAAAGAAAATGGCTATCGGCAGTACAATTCAGCGTATATCGAGATTCCCAAGAAAAATGGCAAGAGCGAGTTGGCGGCGGCGGTCGCTCTCCTCATGACCTGCGGCGACGGCGAGTGGGGCGCGGAAGTTTATGGCTGCGCCTCCGACCGCCAGCAAGCCTCGATCGTCTTTGACGTTGCAGTGGATATGGTCGATCAATGTCCGGCATTGCGAAAAAGGATCAAGCCGGTGATGTCGGTGAAGCGGCTGGTGTATAAGCCGACGAACAGTTTTTATCAGGTGCTTTCGGCGGAGGCCTACACCAAGCATGGCCTGAACGTACACGCGGTGGTGTTCGATGAACTCCACGCCCAGCCGAGCCGCGACCTCTATGACGTCATGACCAAGGGCTCCGGCGACGCCCGGCTGCAGCCGCTTTTTTTCCTGATTACCACCGCCGGCACCGATCGCAATTCGATCTGCTGGGAAGTTCATCAGAAAGCGATGGATATTCTCGAGGGGCGAAAAATCGACCCGACCTTCTATCCGGTGATTTACGGCACCCCAGACGACGCCGACTGGGGGCAGGAGGAGAACTGGTACAAGGCCAACCCCTCACTAGGGCAAACCATCGACATCGAAAAGGTGAGAAATGCTTTTTTGAGCGCCCGGGAGAACCCGGCGGAGGAAAATCTGTTCCGCCAGCTTAGGCTGAATCAATGGGTCAAGCAGTCGGTGCGCTGGATGCCGATGCACGCTTGGGACGAATGCGCTTTTGCGGTGGAACCGGAAACCTTGCGCGGACGGCTCTGCTATGGCGGATTGGATTTGTCCAGCACGACGGATGTCACGGCCTTTGTGCTGGTGTTCCCGCCGATGGATGACGAGGACAAATTTGTTGTTTTGCCGTTTTTCTGGATTCCGGCGGACAATCTTGCCACCAGGGTCCGACGCGACCACGTTCCCTATGATATCTGGCAACGGCAAGGCTATCTCAAAACCACCGAAGGCAATGTCGTGCATTACGGCTTCATTGAAACCTTCATCGAGGAACTGAATACCCGGTATCACATCAAGGAGATCGCCTTTGACCGCTGGGGCGCGGTGCAGATGGTGCAGAACCTTGAAGGAATGGGCTTTACCGTGGTGCCGTTCGGGCAAGGGTACAAGGACATGTCGCCGGCATCCAAGGAACTGATGAAGCTGACGCTGGAAAAGAAGCTGGCCCACGGCGGCCATCCGGTGCTTCGCTGGATGATGGACAATGTCTACGTCCGGACTGACCCGGCCGGCAACATCAAGCCGGACAAAGAAAAAAGCACCGAGCGGATTGACGGTGCCGTGGCGATGATCATGGCGCTCGACCGGGCGATCCGGAACGAGAATCCGGGGAGCGTGTATGATGGCAGGGGGATATTGGTGCTGTGAAAATGAAATAACTCGAAGAAATCCGCGATCTTATTTCACTAAACGCTTAATCCGTGCAATAGCGAGCGATACGAGTGACCCTTTGGGATGAAAACGTTTTGACAGGCGAGAACAGGGATGAAATTCAGGGCAGATTGAGAACGGGGCATAATTATGGTACAATAAAGCCGCAAAGGAGGGCTGATGATTATGCCTCAAATTATTCCCATTCGAGATTTGAAAAATACCAGTGAAATTTCTCAAAAGTGCCATGCAACCAATGAGCCTGTTTTCATTACCAAGAATGGTTATGGCGATATGGTGATCATGAGTATGAAAACCTATGAAGAACAGATGTTTATGCTGGACGTTTACAAAAAACTTGCCGAAGCGGAGAAACAGCTGTCGGAAGGGAAAGTGCTTGACGGAGAGGCTTCTTTACGCAGCTTACGAGAAAAGTACAATGTATAAGCTGTTCGTCACGGAACTTGCACATCAGGATTTGGACAATATCATTTCGTACATTGCCGTAAAATTGTCTAACCCCAAAGCGGCCGGAGATTTCCTTGACGAAGTGACAGCCTGCTACAGTTTTCTGAAAAGCAATCCGCTGATGTATGCAGGATGCCTGGATGAACGGTTAGGGAAAGAGGGTTACCGGAAAGCGGTCATCAAGAACTACGTGCTGGTGTATAAAGTGGATGAAGCCTCCCAAACAGTAAGCATTATGCGCTTTTTCTACAGCGCGCAGGATTACACGAAGTTGATATAATTTTGCCAACGCTTTAAGCATCTGCACCCGCAGGTGCTTTTTTGCGCCCATTTTCAGGAGGTGAGTCATGAAAATACCCTTCATATCCCGCCTTTTTCCCACAAGGGCCAGTCCGAAAAACAGCTTCTGGAGCAGTCCGTACAGCTTTTTCTTCGGCTCAAGCTCCAGCGGCAAATCAGTCAACGAGAAAACGGCGCTTCAGACCACGGCGGTCTATGCCTGCGTCCGGATTCTGGCTGAAACCATCGCTTCCCTGCCGCTTCACACGTACCGGTACAGCCCCGGCGGCAAGGAAAAAGCCTTGGATCACCCCCTGTACTATCTCCTGCATAACGAACCCAACTCGGAGATGACCTCATTCGTGTTTCGCGAAACGCTGATGGGTCATCTGTTGTTATGGGGCAACGCCTATGCCCAAGTGATCCGGGACGGGCGGGGCAGGGTACTTGGCCTGTACCCGCTTTTGCCGAGCAAGATGCTGGTGAATCGCACCGACCAGGGAATCTTGTTCTACCAGTACGAAAAAGACGGCCGGACATATTTCCTCCCGGATACGGATGTCCTCCACATTCCCGGACTCGGCTTTGACGGACTGGTCGGCTACTCGCCGATTGCCATGGCCAAGAACGCTATCGGCATGGCGATCGCTACCGAGGAGTACGGTGCGAAGTTCTTTGCCAACGGGGCCAGCCCCGGCGGTGTGCTGGAACATCCGGGCGTGGTCAAAGACCCGGGGAAAATCCGGGAAAGCTGGAATGCCGTGTACCAGGGCAGCGGCAACGCCCACCGGGTAGCGGTGCTGGAGGAGGGAATGAAGTTCCAGCCCATCGGCATCCCGCCGGAACAAGCGCAATTTCTGGAGACCCGCAAGTATCAGCTGAACGAGATCGCCCGCATCTTTCGCATTCCGCCCCACATGATCGGCGACCTAGAGAAATCGAGCTTCTCCAACATTGAACAGCAGTCGCTGGAGTTTGTCATGTACACCCTCGATCCGTGGGTGATTCGCTGGGAACAGGCGATCAGCCGGGCGCTGTTGTCAGGCAGCGAAAAACGGCAATATTTCGTCAAGTTCAATGTGGACGGCCTCTTGCGCGGCGATTACCAGAGCCGGATGAACGGCTATGCGGTGGGACGGCAGAACGGCTGGCTATCCGCCAACGACATCCGTGAACTGGAAAACCTCAACCGGATTCCGTCGGAGCTTGGCGGTGACTTGTACCTCGTCAATGGCAACATGACCAAGCTGGCGGATGCCGGAATCTTTGCCCAAAACAAATCCAACCGAACGGAGGAAAGCGCATGAGAAAATTTTGGAACTGGGTCAAAAACGAGGCTGGACGCACCTTGTATTTTGACGGCTACATCGCCCAGGACAGCTGGCTGGACGACGACATCACGCCGAAAAAGTTCAAAGCTGAACTGAACCAAGATACGGGCGCCATTACCGTCTGGCTCAACTCGCCGGGCGGCGACGTGTTCGCGGCCAGCCAGATCTACACCATGCTCAAGGAATATGAGGGCAAGGTAACAGTCAAGATCGAAGGCATCGCGGCCAGCGCCGCCTCGGTGATCGCCATGGCCGGCGATGAGATCGTGATGTCGCCGGTCGCCATGATGATGATCCACAATCCGGCCACCGTCGTCTTCGGCGAGGCGGCGGATCTGGCAAGCGGGATCAAGCTTCTGGGCGAGGTCAAGGAAAGCATCATCAACGCCTATGAAGAGAGGACCAAGCTGCCGCGCGGCAAAATCTCCGGCATGATGGATGCGGAAACGTGGTTCAGCGCCCAGAAAGCGGTCGAGCTCGGCTTTGCCGATAAAATCCTCTACGCACCTGAACCCCAGGAAGCGCCGGAGGGTTTTTTATTTGACCGGCTCACCGTGACCAACGCGCTGCTCCGCAAGCTGCCCCGGCAACCCCGGGAAGAAGCCGCCGCGCCGATCGGCACGCCGCACCAGGAACTCTTGAAACGACTCGAGCTACTCAAATAACACAGCAGGAGGGACCGGATATGAACAAAATACTCGAACTGCGCGAAAAACGCGCCAAGCTTTGGGATAGCGCCAAAGCTTTTTTAGACTCCCGGCGGAGCGACCAGGGAGTGCTTTCCGCCGAAGACACGGCAACCTACGAGAACATGGAAGCCGACGTGGTCAGCCTCGGCAAGGAGATCGACCGGCTGGAGCGCCAGGCGGTGATGGATCTCGAACTCGCCAAACCGACCGCGACCGCCATTACGAACAAACCCAGCCAGCACCAGGAACCGGAGAAAACCGGTCGCGCATCCAGTGAATACAAAGCGGCCTTCTGGAAAGCGATGCGGAACAAAACCGGCTTTGAGGTGCAAAACGCTTTGCAGGTCGGCACCGACTCCGAAGGTGGTTATCTGGTGCCGGACGAATTCGAGCGAACGCTCGTGGAAGCCTTGCAGGAGGAGAACATCTTCCGGCAACTGGCCAAGATCATCACCACCTCCTCCGGCGACCGCAAGATCCCGGTGGTAGCCAGTAAGGGATCGGCCTCCTGGGTGGATGAAGAAGGAGTCATTCCCGAATCCGACGACGCGTTCGGCCAAGTGGTTATCGGCGCGTACAAACTGGCCACCATGATCAAGATCTCCGAGGAACTGTTAAACGACAGCATCTTCAATCTGGAACAGTATATCGCCCGCGAGTTCGCCCGCCGCATCGGCGCCAAGGAAGAAGAAGCGTTCTTTGTCGGCAACGGGACCGGCAAGCCCACAGGCATTTTCAACGCGACCGGCGGCGCTGCTTTGGGCGTTACGGCGGCCAGTTCCACCGCGGTTGCCATGGATGAACTGGTGGACCTGTACCACTCGCTGAAAGCCCCCTACCGCAACAATGCCGTGTTCGTCACCAACGACGCTACCGTCAAGGCGATCCGCAAACTCAAGGACGGCAACGGCCAGTACCTGTGGCAGCCTTCGGTGCGCCTCGGCGAACCGGACACGCTGCTCAACCGTCCGCTCAAGACCTCGGTCTATGTCCCGGAAATCGCAGCCGGCGCCAAAGCCGTCGCGTTCGGCGACTTCTCCTACTACTGGATCGCCGACCGGCAGGGCCGCTCGTTCCAGCGACTCAATGAGCTCTTTGCCGCGACCGGCCAGGTCGGCTTCAAGGCCACGCAGCGGGTGGACGGCAAGCTGATCCTGGCCGAAGCCGTCAAAGTGTTGCAGATGAAAGCGTAGGTGAGTTGGCATGAGTAACATCAAGAACTACACCGAACAAGGCGGCGGCCGATGGGTGGTAAACGGCACGCTCGAGATCGGCGGCGAAGGGCAGCTGATCCTGGGCGGCAAGGCCATCGCTCCGGCACCCAATCAGGCGGACAGCACCGCGACCACCATCGCAGACTTGAAGACGGACTTCAACGCGCTGCTGGCCAAATTACAGGCCGCCGGGCTGATGGCGGGCAGCGATGGCTGAACCGGTAACGCTGGCGGAAATCAAGACATACTTGCGTATTGACGGCGGGGAGGAAGACACCCTCCTCGCCGCCTTGATTCCGATCGCCCGGGAGCACTGCGAGAACTATCTTAACGCCAGTCTGCCGGCGGAAGTGCCGACACCCATGAAACTGGCGCTGCTTGTCCTCGTTTGCCACTTCTATGAAGAGCGCGCCGGCGAGGAAATTCCGCCGGTCGTATATACCTTGCTTTCCCCATACCGCAACATTCACTGGTAGGTGAGAAATATGAATCCGGGAGAGCTCAATTGCCGTCTTACCCTGCTGGAGGAAAGCAAAACGCCGGACGGCCAGGGTGGCTACAGCACAGGCTACGTGCCGCGCATCACCGTTTGGGGCAAGATCACGACGATTGCGGCAAAAGCACTGGACCAATACGAACAGATCACCCCGGAACTGATCCACCGGATCCTCATCCGCCATCGCCGGGATGTCCAGGTCACGGATCGCGTCCAGTACGGGCAGCGGTTGTTCGAACAGATCGGTCCGCCGGTCGATGTGGAGGAAAAACACGCCTATCTCAGGCTGGAATGTCGGGAGGTGGTGGCCGATGCGGCCGGTGATTAAAGTTTCAGGCATTGATCAATGCGTTTCCTTCGGCGATCTCGTTGCCACCAACGTGAGCCAGGCGATTGAACGGGAAGCCGATCAAGGCGCCAAGGAAATCCAGAAGCGCGAACGGTCGCTGGCGCCGGTGAAAAGCGGGCTGCTTCGCAAAAGCATCGTGAACCGCAAGGGGAAATATGGGATTTCCCGCATGGTCCGGGCCAAAGCGCCGCACGCGCCGTTGCAGGAATACGGCACCAAACGGGGTGTTAAGGGCAAACATTTTGCCGAGCGGGCGCGCCGTGAACTGATGCCCGGCATTCAGGAGAAGATCCGTGACGCGGTGCGAAATGAGGTGAAGAGATGAAAAGATCGCCGGTGTCGCCGCTGAACAAGGCGCTCTTTGAACGGTTAAAAAGCCAGATGTTCGCTCCAATTTATGACTATGTGCCGGTAGGCAAAAAAGCACCGTATGTGGTACTGACAGACACGACGGCAGAAAGCTGGAGCACTAAAACCGTTTCCGGCTCGGAAGTTATGGCAACCATCAAAGTCTACAGCGAGTACCAAGGCGACAAAGAAGTGGCCCAGCTTTGCGACGGGGCGATTTCGGCAATCCGCTCGCAATCGCTGACCTTAACTGACGGATGGCAAGTGGTCATGTGCAGCGTGGACAGCCACACCGTGGAGCGGCTGGAGTCTTGCCGCGAAGCTGCCGTGACCTTCAAGTTTACGATTATTGATACCGAGGAGGGATGACAGATGCCACTAATTCCTAGCGACGGCGTAGATTTTTTACTCAAAGTGAACACCGGGACAGCGGAAATTCCGGTTTGGACCGTCATCGGCGGCCAGCGGGGAGCAACCCTCAGCCTGACGGCCGAACAGATCGACGCCTCCAATAAACAGTCAGGGGCATGGAAAACCAGCGTGCCGGGCATGATGTCCTGGAGCATTGACGCCGACGCGGTGATGCTGACCGATGCGTCCGGTCTTAGCATCGATGCCGGTCGGGCCAAGCTGCTCAGCGTATTCGCCAGCCGTGAGCTGGTGCATGTGCGGTACGTCCGCAAAGACGGCTCGAAGTTTCAGGGCTACGCGGCGATTACCGATCTGTCAGAGGAGTCGCCGCACGACGGCGTGGCGACCTATAAAATAACCCTGGCCGGGGCGGGCGCGCCCGAGGAGGTCACCGGCACCAAGCAGGTCGAAACGGCCGAGGTTGTCGGGACCATTACGACCGCCGGCAATGCCACCTTCACCGTGACGGCCGCCGGCATGACCGGCTCGCCCAAAGCGATCAGCGTCGCTGTGGCGCTGAATGATTCGGCAGCGGTGGTGGCCCAGAAAGCCCGCGAAGCCTTGGGGGCGGACAGCGCGGTCACTGCCAAATTCAGCGTCGGCGGCTATGGAACGATGGTCGAACTGACGGCGCTTACCGCAGCGGCCAACGACGGCACGCTCAACATCGCCATCGCCAACGGCACCTGCGCCGGCTTAACGGCGGCTCCGGTTTCGGCTAACACCACCGCCGGGGTAGCGCCGGCAGTATAAAAACGGAGGAAAGAACGATGACAGGACCGGTGTTCATTACCCTCGGCGGCAAGGAGCGCCGCCTTCGCTACGATATCAACGCCGCCGCCGAGATGGAGGAGTTGATGGGCGGCAAATCCCTGCTCTATGTGCTGGGCAGCCCGATGGCGGCGGGGTTCTCCGCCATCCGCGTCTTGCTGTGGGGCGGCCTGAAACACGCGGACAAAGGGCTGACCCTGCAGCGGGTGGGTCTCTTGATGCAAGAATACATGGAAGCGGGCGGCAACCTCGGCGAACTGGCCGAGAGGATCGGCGAGGCGCTGAAAAACTCCAAGATCATCGGCGAGAGCGATGCCGGCGAAGAACCGGCGGAGGAGACTGACGCGGGAAACGGGTAACCACCGTAGCCGAGTGGATCGAGCGCGCCGCGCCGGTGGCCTACGGGCCTTTGGGTCTAAAACCCTGGGAATTCGGCCGGCTGACCTTCGGCGAGTTTCAGGCCCTGGCGGAGGGCTATCAGTGGCGAAAAGAGCAGGAGCAGGTGCTTTCAGCGGGGTTTGTGGCCTCCCTGATCAACACCTGCTCGACGCGCGATCTAAAAAGTGCGGTTACGGTGGACATGCTGCTGGGACGCGAACCAGCCAAGCAACAAACAAAAACGAGCGATCAAGCGAAGGCGGACATGAAGGCGTTATTGGCGGAAGTGGGGTGAGCATATGGCCGGACACGCGTCCATGACAATTTTCATCGGCGGGGACAACTCAGATTTCCTGAAAAAATGGGAAAGCACGAAGCGGGCGCTGCGAAAAGGACTGGGAACAGAAGCGATGGCCCTGTCCCAGTCGATCGCGACCGGTTTTGCCGCCGCTGCCGCCGCGATGGGGGCGCTGGGCATCGCCAGCGTGAAGATGGCGGGCGAGATGCAGGCGAATAAAAGAGCCTTTGCCACCTTGCTCGGCGACAGCCAGCAAGCCGAGAAATTCCTGGGCGATTTGGCCCGCTTCGCCGCCGAAACGCCGTTTGAGCTGCCGGGCCTCGTTACGGCGTCGAAAAAACTTCTGGCGTATGGCTTTGCGGCCCGCGACATCATCCCCATCATGGCGGCGATCGGCGACGCGGCGGCGATGCTCGGCATGGGGCAAGAAGGCATCGACCGCATGACCCTGGCCATCGGCCAGATGCAGGCCAAGGGCAAGGTTTCCGGGGAAGAAATGCGCCAACTCGCCGAATCCGGCGTGCCGGCCTGGAAATTCCTCGCCGACGCCATCGGCAAAGATATCCCGACCGCGATGAAACTGGCCGAATCCGGAGCGATCGACAGCACCACCGGCATCAACGCCATCCTGATGGGGATGCAAACCCGCTTCAAGGGCGGCATGGCCGGGCTGTCGCAGGAAATCCCCGGCTTGTTCTCCACCATCAAGGACAATGTCGCCGCCGTCATGCGGGAGATGGGCGACAAGATCATCGAGGCGCTCGACATCAAGGCGAAGATGAAACAACTGGCCGACACGCTCGAGGAGTTTGCCGCCTATGTCAAGACGAACGGTATCAATGCGGCGCTTCGCGACCTGATCCCCAAGGAACTGTCGCTGGCGATATTTGCCGTGGCCGGCGCGTTGGTCGGCGCGGCGATCCCGGCGATCGTCGCCTTCGGGATTTCCTTGTGGACGGCGCTGGCGCCGCTGCTCCCCTTCATTGCCGCCGGCGCGGCGCTGGGTGCGGTGGCCTGGGCGATTTGGCAGGCGTGGGGGCCGCTCGGGGATCTGTTCGGAAATGTCTGGACCGTGGCCGTGGCCTACACCCAGGAAAAGTGGGCGCAGCTGAAAGCCTTGGTGTTTGGCGGCGTCGCCAGCATCATCGCCGCCGTGATGACGCTGCTCAGACTTTTTGGCGGCGGGATCCAGGAAGCGGCGGCCGGTTGGCTCGCGGATTTCTCGCAAAGCGCGGCTGTTGCCAGCAGCGATGCGGCGGCCGCAGCCGAGCGGGTGCAAGCGGCGACCGGCGGTATCAAGGCGGCATTTGACGGCGTCAAGGCAAAACTGACGCAAGGCGTTCAGGCGCTGAAAAATAGCGCTGGAAAACTGGGCACCACATTCACTGGCCTGAGCGGCGGCGCGGGCAGCAATACTGCCGGAAGCGGGAAAGCCGGCGCGGACGAGTGGGAGAAGCTGGAGCGAAAAGCCCGGCAGGTCAGCAAGTCGATTGAGGACCAGTGGGTGCAGACCACCAAGACGGAGATGGAGCAGCTCGAACTGTGGCGCAGCCAGCAGCTGGCGGCGCTGGCGGAAACGAAGGCGGCCAACGAGAACTACCAGCGGGACCTGGAGCGCCTGGAAGCGACGTATTCCATCCGCCGGCTCAAAATTTTCAGCGACGAACAAAAGAAGAAGCACAGCATCTGGGACCAGGCGGCCGATGCCGCGCGGGCGCTGCAAACCAAGCTCGGCGCGATCGGCCTGACCGGCGTTTCCCAGCAGAAGTTCGACATCGAAACCGACGCCGCCGGCCAAATCGAGTCGCTCCGGCGCAAGTACCGCGACTGGGCGATGGAGTATTCGCTCGCGACCAAGGCGCAGCAGGAACAGTTCCGGGCAGCGTGGACTGCGAACGGCCTCCAGTTTCAAATCACGGAGTCCGGGATGGTCGACTTCTCCCGGCAGATGGCGGCCGAGCAAATCGCGATCGAACAGGAGAAACTGCAGAAGATCAAGGACCTGCATTTTGCGCGGGTCAAGTTTCAGGAGGATCTGGACAAGGCGCGTGAGGATGGAGATATCCAGCGTTTTCAGGAGCTTTTGAGCAAAGAGGAAGCCCTGCAGGAGCGGGATTTGTCCGGGCGACGCGAGATGATCGACTCCTTCTACAGCATCTGGAAGGAAGCGCACCGGACCTCACTGTCGTATATGGCCGAGATGACCGACGGCCTGTATCGCGGGTTTTCGACCTTCTTCTCCGACATTCTCTCCGGCGCCAAGTCGATCGGCGACGCCTTCGGGGATCTGGCCAAAAGCGTGCTGAAGATGATTAACGATATGATCGCCAAATGGCTCTCCGCCAAGCTCATGATGGGGCTGTTCGGCAGCAGCTTTTTCAGCAGGAACAATATTCCCGGGTTTGCTGCCGGCGGCAATTATTCCGGCGGGGTTGCGTTGGTCGGCGAAAAAGGGCCGGAGCTGATCAACTTTCATCGCGGCGGTTATGTCTACACGGCCCAGGACACCAAGCGGCTCATGGAAAGCGGCGATACCTACCATCAGATCAGCGTGCCGGTGAGCGTGGCCGGCGAGTCGAGTCCCCGGCTTGCCGGACGGCTCCGCGCCGAGATCACCGAACTGGTGCAGCGGATCCTCTACGAGGAGGCGAGGGCATGATCATCGGCGGCATTCTCTTGCCGGAAGCGTATACGCCGCTCGAATGCACCAAGCCGAGAGCGACGAGAACCACCGCCGTGGTTAGCACCTACGGCGGAGTTGCAATTTTTGACTGGGGCAGCAGCCTGGCCGGCAAGGAAATCAAGCTGGCCTGGAAGTCGATGACGGTTTCCCTGTTTGAAGCGCTGGACATCTTGTACCAGGCGGGGGAGGCCATCGTGTGGAACAGCGGCATCGACGGCAAGGTCTACCGCGTGAAAATCACCGCCTTCGACGGCGCGCTTCTCTTTGACCGGAAGGGCGAATACATGCTGAACGTCGCGATGACGCTAATCCTTCTGGAGGAGGTGACGTAATGCCCAATGTGATCAGCGCCGCATTGCTCGCCGCGCAGGAGAGCACCAGCCGCTACCCGCTGGTGGAGATCAAGGCGGGACAATTCGCCGCCGACCTGCCGCTTGCCGGGCAGCGGCTGAACGCCGAAACACTCGACCAGACCGGCGCGGCAAGCCTTCTTCATTCCAGCGGCCGCCTGATCGCCGTCTATACCCAGGATGAAGCGTCGGACCCCATCACCTACCCGGCGCGGTCGGTCAAGCTGGCATATACCGACCCCGACCGGGTGGAGTTTCACTACGCGAATTTGTTTCAAGCCAGCGGAAATGGTACGTTCTATGACCTGTCGCTGGCGGAGATGGCCGACGGCCGGCTGGCTTTGGCCTATGTGTTCAAAGACGGCAGTGCCTATAGTCTAAAGATCGCCGTCTTTGCCCATGACGGGTCCGGCCTCCTCCAATACAGCATCCTGTCCGGCCAGACGCTGCCGATCCATTCGCCGTCGATTTGCCGGACCGGCTCGGGCTACTTGCTGGCCGGCATCCAGGAGATCGCCATCTCGGCGTCGCGAAGCGGGGTGTATACCGGCGCGGCGGACGGCGTCGTGACGCTGGAGGTGACGGCGGACGGCACGCAAAAGACCGCGAAGTTCCACTGGCGCAAGGACGAGGGTAGCTGGTCCGGCGAGATGACAATGACGGGAACGGCGCAAGCGATCACCGAGGGAACGAGCGTCACCTTCGCCGCCAGCGCCTACTGGACGGGGCAAAAGTTCTGGGTTTCGGTGACGGCCGCGAAGTATGCCACCGGCACGATCACCGTCGAAGGGATGCCGCAAGACGGCGATACCGTGGTGGTGGGCGACAAGACATATACCTGGCGCGCGGCGCTGTCCACGCCGGCCGTGGTGAATGAGGTCAAGATCGATCCGCTGGGCCGCGAGATCTGCGCCGAGAACCTGCGCTGCGCGATCACGGCGGGAACCTATGAGGGAAGCGGCGCGGGGGTGCGCTATGGAACCGGAACTACCGCCAATACCAAGGCGAGTTCGGCCAGAAATGACCGAACGCTCACCCTGACCGCGCTTACGGCGGGTACAGCGGGAAATCTCCTGACCCTGACGGTCGACGGAACGCGGCTTCGAAAGACCGCCTTCAGCGGCGGCGCGGCCTCCGCGCTGGGAACGCTGCAGTGGACGCCGGGGAGCAAGCTGTACCGGACGACGGCGACCGAACCGGCCGGTCCGTGGAGCGCTCCGTCGGAGATGGCCATTGCCGGGGTTTTGGGCAGCCGTAAAAAACTCGACACCTGTTTGCTCCGGCAGTCGGATGGGAGTCTCTGGCTGTTCTTCACCTACATGAACTCCGGCGACATCGACGCGACTGCGGTCTACAACCTCTACTACAGCCGCAGCACCGACGACGGGACGACCTGGAGCGCGGCGGCCGGGTTGACCAGTTTTGCCGCGCCCTCGGAAATCTCCCGGCGGCCGGCGGCGGTCCAGAAGCTGGCGACGGAGATCGTGCTGGCCTACGATTCGGTGCGGACCTCGCTCACCATGGACAAGTCCAGCCCCTACTGGACGGACGAGGGTACCCAGGCCGTCAAGTGCCTGCATTTCAATCCCGCCACGCGCAAGCTGTACGCGGTCTATGGCAACACCTCCACCGGCACGAAGACCGTTTATGGCATCGTGCGGATCGACGCGGACACCTGGGCGATCGACCGGTTCTGGAACGGAAACACGGTGCCGGCGGTGCCGAGGTTTTTCCGCGAGAACCATGTGTTCTACTGTCACGGCGACGGGCCGGTGCTGGCCATGCTGGCGATGGACGCGCAGATTCTCATTCTGGACGATGCCGCGAACAGCCTGCGGGTCCTGTCGCTGGAAGACAACAGCACCTACGGCCTTGCGCAGAATGTAACGGGCGTGCCTTGGAGCAGCTCGTCCCACTGGGAGTATCTGGTCGGGGTGCAGGTGGACGCGGAAACGAGCACGATCTATTTTGGCTTCATGAAATCCGGCAACAACTCCGTGGCCCAGATCCTCACCCTGGACTATACGCAGGCGGCTCCGGCCTGTTCGGTGTTCGCCTCGTTCACCACCAACATTTTTGATCCGGCCCTCCCGGAAATGATCGACACCATGGCGGACAGCCTGGTCCTGGACAAGGAAAACGGCTTCCTGATCTACTGCACCAAGGGCAGTCCCGACGGGATCGTTCTTGCCGGCAGCATCCGGATCTTCCTGCTGAACGGCGGCGGTCTCTACCGCCACTATTACCACCAGGACAGCATGGCTGCGTTTCCGTATTACGGCGCGGGCCAGCCGGTGATTGCCGGCGGCAAACTGTACGCCGCGCAGTGGATTTACACGACAGATTTCGGACAGGGGAACTATTGGGGGATCGTGGCGGTAGATCTCTCCACCGGGGCGGTAAAGTGGCACCTGCCTTCCTCCATCATCGCCGGCGGGCCGCAGGATGCCCTGATGCGAAACCTGACCATAGCGGAAAACGGGACCATCGCTGCCTCCTGCAAGGCCGGTGTCGCTTTATTGGCCACGGAAAACGAAACCTGGAGCCTGGTCAGCAACGAGACTACGCCGGGCGTATTCCCGAGCGGCATCGACGAGTTCGCAGGGTCCTGGCTGGCCTATGATGCCGCGTCCCAATTACTGTTTTTGGGAGTTTTCGTTCGAACCAACGCCTTCACCGGCGTGGTCGCGTTTCCGGCAAGCGGAAAAATCGAGCAAACGCAGTACTTCACCGCGCTATACTCCGGCGGGACGTGGAATTTTAGCGCACCGGCGCCGCTGGTGCGAGGCAGCCGCGACTCGGCGGCCGCCCTGGCGGTGGATCCGGGTACCGGCGGATTGTACGCGTTTTGGACGCGCTGGAATTCCGGCGAAGGCCAGCAGCTGGTTTGGGACAAGGAAGCCGGTATGCTAGATTTGTCGGCGGGTCTGGTGCGCGGTCAGGCGATCGAGCAGACGCGCGGCATTGACGGCGCGCCCGGCAAGCTGACATTCACCCTTGACAAGGGCCACCTCTACGATCCGCACAACCAGGCGTCCTTGCTGTCCCGCTATCTGAAAAAGGGAAAGAAGATCACCTTGCGCTGGGGAGAGAAAATCGCCGGCGTCGACTTTTGGCAGGAAGGGGCCAGCGTGTACGTGCTGACCGGCGTAAGGCTGTCTTACCAGAGGGGAACTTATCCGGTCCTCACGGTGGAATGCGAGGACCGGCGGACGCTGTGGGAGAATCTCGGCATCGTCGCCAGCCGTTACTATAGCGGCGTAACCCCGGACGCGGCGCTCGGCGATCTGCTGCAAAGCTATGCCGGCGTAGCCCAGACGGAACTGGACCTCAGCGCCCTGAGCGGCGAGGACGCGCTATATTACCAGTGGCTCGACACGACGGTCAAGGCGGCGGTGGAGAGCATCACCAACCGCTACGGCTGCTATCTGGACGTTTCGCTGGCTGACGACACCATCCGGGCGCGGCGGATTTCTTCCGGTAACAGCATCGACCACATCTACGCTTCCGCGACGAACCTGATGGAGTTTTCGCCGGACGACAGCTACAGCAACCTGACGAACCGGGTCACTGTCGCCGGGGAGGGGCGAAATCCGGTCGATGTGGAAACGCCTGAGGAAAGCGTGGGCGGCGAATCCGGAACATTGGGCTTTTTCCAGCACAAGCAGGTCCACCGCATCTACTACAGCGACGACCACCAGAAACGGGCGGCGCGGCCCAGAATGGAAATTACGCAAAATGTCTCGTCCATCGGCTTCAAGATGGGCGGCCGGATGCGGCAGTGGATCTCGGCGGTCGACCCGGCAGGACACTGGGTGGAGGTGACGTCGGAGGGACCCGATCTATTGCCGGTGCTTGCTGCGGCGCTGGCTCTGTTTGTCGCCGGCAAAAGCCAGCCGCCTGCCGTGGGGCCGATCAGCGAGCCGGCGGAATCCAAGCGGGGAAGCTGGATGAAGGACGCCGGCCTGTATATCGCCCTGCAATGCCTGGCGGCGGTCGGCAATTACGCCTTTACCATTTACGCCTGCCCGATCGGGCAAGTCTACCAGACCTTCGAGGCTTCCGCCGACGATACCGATCTGCAGAGCGATTTGCGGGGGACTGTGATCGAAACCCGCATCGACGATCCGCTGGTGTATGATGCCAGCCAGGCGAGGCAAGTGGCGGATCGGGAGCTATGGATCCTGCGGGCGCAGCGCCGCCGCGTGAAATTCACCAAAACCGCCCATCTGCAAGATGACGCCGGGGATACTCTGCAGCTGCCCCACCCGTATACCGGCGCGCCGATGAAACTGTTCGTCACTAACCTGACCCGGACCATGACCATTCCCGCCGGCGGCGGCAGCGGAGCTTACACGGACAGTATCGAGGGGTGGGTGCTATGAGAACCTACGGAAAACGCTTGCTGCGCGGCGCGGCGGACAAGGCGGTGAAACAGGCGTCCGAAAGCCGGGACGCGGTGCTGTGGGACATCTTACTGAACGAGCGGGTCTGCCGCTGCAAGATCCAGGGATCCAGTGAATTTGTCATCGCCCGCTTTCCGCAGAACTGGGCGAGTGTGCCGGAATGGGCCAAGCCGGGGCAGGCGGTGCGGATCGCCCATCGCGGCGGTGTGCGGGGTTACATCGAGGTGGTCGGGTTCGGCCGGGCCATCCCTACGCCGGTCAGCGGCAGCGCCACGCCGGATCCAGCTGCGCCGGCCGATACCATTCTGGCGGGCTTCGTGTTGAAGGCCATTCCCCAGACTCCCGGCATGAGCGTGTATGTCACGACCGGCTGGGTCCGGTTCGGCGGTATGGAGGTTGCGGTCCCGGCAATCGCAATGGCGGCCGGCAGCTTGTTCAAAATGAACATGGGCATGGCCATGGGCGACGTGGCCGGGGTGTTCACCGTTTCAGCGCCGAGCGCGGGGCAGTTCCGCTACGACCTGTTCAGTCTCTCCTCAACGATGGTCCTCACCAAGACCGCCGGCGCGGCGTTCACCACCGTCGAAAGCAAACCGGTCCTGCCCAGCGGCCATTTGGCGATCGGCTACCTGCTGGTGCGCGGCGGACAGACGGTCATTACTGCAGCCGATATCTCCCAGGTCTGGTCCGCGCCGGCGCCATCCTCGATTGCCATAGTCGCCACCGACAACGGGACTGCCTGGACCATCGCCGCCAGCGTGAAGGATCAGTACGGCAACGCCATCATCACGTTTTCGGGCTGGAACCTGTCGGCCGCCATTACCAGCGGCGACGGCGCCCTCACGCCGGCCAGCGGCAATACCGGCAGCGGCAGCGCTTTCACATTCACCTATACCGAAGGCACGGCCGGAACGTTAGTCATCATCGAGATCACACTGGCTCAGGGCGAGCACTATGCCGTCGGACAGGCGCTATTGCAGCTATAGGGAGGAGATGAAATGGGAGCCAATTTTCATATGGCCTATGCGGATGGAACGACAATCTTTGCGGCATCGTCGATGGAGGTGCCGCTTTCGGATTTGGACCGGGCAATTTCCTATGCCAAGAATGTCATTGCCCACTCCGATGGAGTCATCAATTATTCGTCGGCCAGCGGAGCGCTTGCCTGGAGCGGCGCGCTGCGGATCCTGTTTGTCCGCGCTGACGGTCAGCTGATCCAAAACACCGTAGCGGCGGGCGGCGTTATGCTCAGCGACAACCAGATGGCTTATGTGGACTTGTCCGAAACCAACGACGCATCGGTTACGGTGTATACGGCTGGATTAACGACCGCTGCGGCCAGCCCGACGAAGGCCTATAACCGGTTGGTGCTGGGGTATAGGAACAGCGCCAGCGACGCCTTTTATCCCGTTGGGATAAGGATACCGGTCAACCCGGCCGTCGTCGGTTTTTTCGGCGCGGCGCCGGTTGCGAAAACCACGGTCACTTTGGGGAACACGGACAATGAAATCGGCGGGCTTTCCATCGGCGCGGCCTATTCGCAGGCGGAGGTGCAGGCGCTGCGGGACAAATGCGAGGAACTGGCCGATGACGTGCGGGCGCTGAAAGCGGCGCTTGCCGGCTACGGACTGGTGTAGAAGGGAGGACAAGGAAAGTGATCGAGTACACGCAAATCGAGCTGCGCATCATGGCGATATTCTCCGCCGTCGGTGCGGCTTTTTCCTTTCTGGTGGGCGGCGTCGACAAACTGATCTCCGCGCTGCTGGTGTTCGTGGCGTTGGACTATGTGACCGGCCTCCTCGCCGCCTGGAAGACTTCGACGCTGGACAGCAAAAAGGGGTTTGAAGGAATCAAGCGCAAGGTGGTCATGCTGCTGATCGTGATCATGGCCCACTGGATCGACGCCTGCCTGTTCGGGGTCAGCACCTTCCGCTCCATGGTGATCTTTGCGTATCTGGGCAACGAGGGGCTCAGCATTCTGGAGAACCTGGACCGCATGGGCTATGGCGAGTACATTCCTTCCTTCATCCGCGACAAGCTGGCGCAGCTTCGCGCCGAAAAGGCGGCATTGCGAAACGGTCAATGAGTGGGAGGACACCAAGATTTATTCTGCCAAATGTTTTATGTTTCTAAACAAAATGGCGGAAAAATTATGCGGAAAGAAGGAGGGAACTCTGTGAAAATTGTCATTGATCCCGGCCACGCGGGCCGAAACGTGGATCCGGGGGCGGTGAACCCGGGGACCGGCTTGCAGGAAGCCGATGTTGCGCTGGCGGTGTCGCGATTCCTGGAGGCCGAACTGACGCGGGCGGGCCACGAGGTGAAACTCACCCGCATGGAGTGGGAGCAGCCGGAAACGGATGATCTGGCATACCGGACCTTGCTTGCGAACGACTGGGGGGCCGATCTTTTTGTTTCCCTCCATTGCAACAGCGCGGCAAGCCCGAGTGCGAAAGGCTATGAGGTTTGGACGTCGCCGGGGGATACGGAGGGCGACATTTTGGCAACCTGTATCTATGCGCAAATCGCCATGGATTTTCCGGATAGGGCGGGAAGGGCTGACTATTCGGACGGCGACCCGGACAAGGAATCGCGATTTTATGTGCTGGTTCACACCGAGGCTCCGGCCTGCCTGGTGGAAATGGCGTTCATTTCGAACGATGAGGAAGCGGCCTTGCTGGCTGACGCCCGGTGGCAGAGCCGGCAGGCGGGAGCGATCGCCCGGGGAATCGCGGAGTATGCCAATTTAAAAGGAGGGAAGCAATGAATGCGAAAAGCGGTATCTTGCTTGCTATTGCTGCTGTTTTGCTTGTTGCCGTCGGTATCTTCGGCTTCCGCTTATTCCGTGACGGAAGCCCAGCTGACCGAACTGGAGAGCATCTTCAACGAATTGAGGACGGTCAACGAGACCTTGCTGTTAGAGTCGAATCAATCCGCCAGGGACTTGATCGAAGCGCGCGAACAGTTGAAGCGATTGCGGGACGAGTTGACGAAGTTGAAAGAACAGTTGCAGGGGCTCAAAGCCGAATCGAGTCAGGCGCAGTCCGCCTTGGCGAAAGCCAACGAAGAATTGAGAATGGCCAGCGAATCCTACAAGAAATCCGCCAGCGAGGCCAAGCAAAAGATAAAAAGCCTTGAGTGGCAGCGAAATGTGCTGGTCGTAATCGCCGGCTTTTTGGCGGTGCGGAGATAGATAGCAACAAGTATCGTTAAACGGAATGTCCAAGATCAAGGGGGTTAGTGAGTGAAGAAATTTTTACAATTGTGTTAAAAAAAGGAGTTGCTTACTTTTTGGAGAAAGTAAAGCATTGATTCTTAATGTAGGGGGGAGCAAAAATATGGCAGCAATACTTGAAAATGATTATCCCATGGAAGCAAATATTTTTGCTAAAATATGCGGGGGTACTTATGCAGAAGCACTGCCAGAATATTTGAATAGAATTTATACTGTGACTGAAACAAAGTGGGAAGAAAATGTGTTGCGCATGGAAAAGAACAAGAGTGAAATAAAATACCTTATGATTGGCGAGGCGGCACCAGAAACGATCAGTGGTGCAGTAAGCTATTTTTATAATAATTGTTATGGGAATTGGTGCAAGGCTATTGTTGACGGGATAATTCCATGGTATCAAGTACCAACCAATATCGAAGAAAAATTAACTGAATTGGCAAAGAGGGATTTTTTGTTGGTAGATACAATGCCTTTTGCATTAAACTATAGTGCGAACAATCGACGAAGTAAAAAAGCATATAAAGAACTGGTTGGAATGTGCGCAAACAGTTATTTCCGTAAAAAACTGTTCGATTCAAGATTGAAATGGGCTGACGAAGTTAAAGTGGCGTTTGGCGTAAAAAAGAATGCCCTTGCGATGATGGAAGCTTTTCCAGATGGATTATGTTTGCCAAATGGGCAAATTGTGACTCTTAGCCTTGACCTTGTAGCTACGACTGAAGCGAATTATCCGCATGCGAACAGAGTTAAAAGCGTATTTGGTTTGAACTAAGGGTTAAGGTATTTAATGTAAAAGGTGGATAGAAGATGCTTTACAAGATGTGCGAAAAGACACGTATAGAATCAATTCCGTATTTGAGTTTTTCAGCGTTGAAAAAAATGGAAAAAGATTTGGAGAACCTTCTTGCAGACAACTTGTTGAGTGTCTTTTTTGAAGGAGCACCCTTAATGCCTATTTTCCAAGAACGAAACTATCAAAGCGAAGCGGATTTATACGCTCTCAATGAAGCTGGGGATCTAGTTATATTTGAATTAAAACGGGGGCAGGCTGGTAGTGACGCAGTACTTCAAATTTTGAGATATACACAAGAAGCTGGGCAGTGGTCGTTTGAACAATTGGAAAAGCGATTCGAAAAATATTCAAAAGGTACTGATAATGAAAATAAATCGCTGGTTTTGGCACATAAGGAAGCATTTCAACTTGAACATGAATTGCTTGCAAGTCAGTTTAATAATAACCAACAATTATGGGTCGTAGGTAATGCTGCAAATACCGATATGATAACCGCAATTGATTACTGGAAAAGTAAAGGGTTGCCAATTGATTTCATACCCTACAGAGTATTTGAGATTTCCGGGTGTCGGTATTTTGAATTTTTTTCAAAACCATATGACATACACCGAAATGCTGGTGAAAAAAAAGGAGTGCTATTTGATACAAACAGAAGTTACGATGAGAACTCAATATGGGAAATGTTTGAGAAGAAACGGGTCTCTGCTTATGGACCAGTATCTTATTTTGCAGAGTATGTTCACCCAAAAGATATAATCATTTATTCTCACCGATACTCTGGTATTGTCGCTGCTGCCGAAGTAATAGGACCAGTAAAAAATGACGGATCGGAAGAAAAATACCATGATGTTCGATTTCTAACTCCGATACCAACAAGAAAAGAAGGTATAAAAAAGGCAATGCCGTTCAGTAAGGTGTCGGAAATTACTCGAAAAACATTTTTTTGGGCACGGACTATCAAGGTTCCATATTTGACCGCTGATGAAGCGAATAAAATTGTTGAGGAACTAAATGCCTACTTGATTTGAAGTGGAGATTTGTTAACGGGATCAATCTTTTATAAACCGCCAGCAATGGCGGTTTTTCTATTATCTTGACTTACAAAGCCTTTCGAGTGATGAATGGTATAGCTGAATATTGATAGAAAGGACCCAGTATAATGAGGGTAAGGATCATTGAGCCGGTTAAACCCCGGCAAGAAAAACGCAAACGAGTCTGCGCCTATGCCAGGGTATCTTCCGGTAGCGAGGCGCAAGGAGAGTCGCTGGAAAACCAGACCACCTACTACCAAGACCTGATCGAATCCAATCCAGAGTATGAGTTTGCGGGCGTGTTTGCGGATCAGGGCATCAGCGGTACCAAGGAAGCTCGGCCAGAGTTCCAGAAGATGCTGGAACTGGCAAGAAAAGGACACATCGACTTGATTCTGACGAAGTCCATCTCCCGGTTTGCCAGAAACACGACGATTGTGCTGGAACTGGTGCGGGAACTGAAAAGGCTGGGCGTCGAGGTAGTGTTTGAGAAAGAGCAGATATCCAGCCTGAGCGGGGACGGTGAGCTGATGCTGACCGTCCTCTCTTCTTTTGCTCAAGCAGAAAGCAAAAACGTCAGCGACAATCAGAAGTGGCGCTACCGACGAAAATTCCAAAACGGCGAATTGGCGATCAACGCGACAAGATTCCTCGGTTATGACAAAAACAAACAAGGCGAATTGGTGATCAATCCGGCGCAGGCCGAAGTGGTCAAACGGATTTTTGAGGCTGCTCTGGTCGGCCAGGGCAGCTTTGTTATCGCCAGGCAATTGAACGAAGAAGGCGTGCCAACCGTAGCCGGCGGCAAGTGGCATTCCAGCACGGTCCTCGGCATCCTGAAGAACGAGAAATATCGGGGAGACGCCAAATTGCAAAAGACCTACCGCAAGGATCATCTTTGCAAAAAGAAATGCCGGAATCATGGTGAAGTAGAAAGCTTCTACATTGAGAACAACCATCCGCCCATCGTCAGCGATGATGTGTGGGAGGAAGCGCAGCGTCAGATCGCGCTTCGCGGAACAGCTAAAGGGAACGTGACGGGAAAAAATGCGATATACAAGAACCGCTACCCATTGACCGGGATGCTGATCTGCGGCAAGTGCGGTTCGCCGCTTCGCCGCCGGACTTGGAACAGCAACCACACCTGCAAAAAGATCGTCTGGCAATGCAGCAACTATGTGAAGAACGGCAAAAAAGCCTGCCCCGGCATATCGGTTGACGATGATGCCGTGAGCAGGCTAAATATACAAGAGAAAACCGTGGTCGAGGAGGTACTGCGACATGGCGAAAAACATTACCGTTATACCCGCCAGACCGAGCCGAACCAGCTTGGCGGAAGACCTGCAGCCGCAGAAAAAAAGAATCGCTGCGTATTGCCGGGTATCCACCGATCAGGAAGAACAGTTGTCCAGCTTCGAAGCCCAGGTTAGCTACTACACAAATTTCATCGAACGAAATCCGGACTTTGAATGCGCCGGCATTTACGCCGATGAAGGGATCAGCGGCACCAACACCAAAAAGCGCGAACAGTTCAACCGGATGATCGAAGATTGCAAAGAAGGCAAGATTGACGGGATCATTACGAAATCTATCTCGCGGTTTGCCAGAAATACCTTGGACTGCTTGAACTATGTCCGTCAACTCAAAGATCTGGGCATTGGCGTGACATTCGAGAAGGAGAATATTTTCACCCTCGACAGCAAGGGAGAGGTGCTTTTATCCATTTTGAGCTCGCTGGCGCAAGACGAATCAAGGTCGATCTCGGAGAACAGTACGTGGGGAATCCGTCGCCGCTTTGAGCAGGGCCGGCTTTTCATCAACACCACCAAGTTTTTAGGCTATGACAAAGACAAAAACGGCAATCTGGTGATCAATAAAAAGCAGGCGGAAATCGTGCAAAGGATTTACCGCGAGTTTCTGGACGGCAAAGGGGCCAACCTGATCGCGCGGGAACTGGAGAGAGACCTGGTGCCGAACTGGCATGGCAGGGCCAAGTGGTACGAAAGCAGCATCCGGAATATGCTGACGAACGAGAAATATATGGGCGACGCGCTTTTGCAGAAAACCTACACGGTGGATTTTTTGAGCAAAAAGCGGGCCGACAATACCGGTCAGGTGCCGCAGTATTATGTGGAAGACAGCCATCCGGCGATCATTGATAAGGAAATGTGGGAAGCGGCGCAGCTGGAGATGGAGCGCAGGAAGGCATACGTTCTGCAGCACGGCATCCAAATGTTTGAGTACGCCTCTTTGAAAAACCCGTTTGCCGGCAGGGTCGTCTGCGGTTTGTGCGGCCGGGCCTTTGGCAGGCGAATCTGGAATTCCACGGATGACCGGCTGCGACGGGTGGTGTGGCAGTGCAGCGCGAAGTATGAAGTGAAGGGAAGGAAGGGCTGCGATAATAAACATATTGACGATGGGGTGCTGTATCAGGGCTTTGTGGATGTGTTTAACGCATTGGTCGAGAACAAGGAGTACTTCATGGAAAAGTGGCGTGAGCGGCTGAAGAGCGGCAATGCGCTGGAACGATACAAGGCGAGGCAGTTTATCGGCATTATAACTGACGCGGGGCGAATTAACGAGTTTGATATTGACCTGTATTGTGCCTTCGTCGAGAAGACAACGGTTATGGAGCGCCGAAAAATGATTGTCAGTTTGCTGGACGGAACCGAAGTGGAGTGTGATGCGACGAGTTTCTAGGTAGATAAGAGCCACGGCATTGGATAGCAGAAAATAGATGGCGTATGAGTGGCGTGAAGTGAAAGAAAAGCTGGCGAGGGTGGTTTTGATGACCATCTTTGCCGGCTTTTTTCATTTCCGTTCAAGCTCACAAATGGTAAGTCTATGGCATTTACACAGAACATATGTTCTGATAATATATCGGTAGAGGTGGATAGTGATGAGCGAACATACAATAGATTTGCTGAGTATTCCTATTTACCAGCAGATGGCGCAGATCGTTTACTTCGACCGGTGTATGGTCAAGTGGGCGGGGATGCTTCTGTCTGAGCACAACGAGCAGATGAAAGACCAAGAAGGCCAAAGCGATGGGGCTCGTTGATTTTTCTCGCTTTCCTCGCAGAAGCATCCTGTGCATCGATGTAAAATCTTTTTTCGCATCCGTAGAGGCAGTTCGGCGGGGGCTTGACCCACTGGAAGCCTATATTGCTGTAGTATCGGATTTAAGGAGAACCGGCGCTGTCGTCTTGGCCAGTAGCCCGAAGGTTAAATCGGAATATAATATCAAGACCGGAAACCGACTCTTTGAAATTCCCAAGCGTTCACCGATTATGGTAGTGGAGCCCAATATGGCGCTATATATCCATATGAACCAGGCGATGCAAAATATATTCCGCCGATTTGTAACCGAAGA
>JAHDPL010000002.1 GCA_018434355.1 Sporomusaceae bacterium
GCGCATTGATGAAATCCGGCGAACATGGGACAGACCGATTCAAAATTGGGGACAGGTCTTAAATCAACTGGTGGTTCTTTTCGGCGAGAGAGTGTCCAGGCATATCCGGTTTTAGTTTACACAAATTTCTTGACAGGTCCTCTCCTTCTTTAATCAATTCAACATTTGACATAAAGGGAGCAATATTCTTGCCAATGGCATTGGGTTTGTATAGATCACCGGTATATAGAATTAACCCCATAAGCGTATTGCCTTTTTGTGAGACATTCTCTACTCCTTGTAAAGTATAGCTATTGATAGAAGCTAGTTGGGTCGCTAGCTCGGATTCCGAAATATTTCTCATCCCCAAATTCAATTTTTTCATGCTTTGGAAATTTTTTGTATTGATGGCAGAAAAGAAGGGCAAGAGTCCACGAACCAACTCTTTTTCCTCTGGAGCGATTGCAGAATTGTTTGAGGGTAATGTTGATTGCTTATACCCCTCTTTATGATTTATTACCGCTTTTACCAACATGCCGGTTTCTGCTCTCGATAAAAATTCTTTGGCTTGGGCTATGTTTGGGTCACCGGGGGGAGCTAACTGGATAAATTTTTTATAGGATTCAATAGCGTTCGGGAAGTCTTCAAGTCTTTCATAAGAACGTCCTGAGTTAAAGTGCGCCAAGATAATTGAAGGATTTTTTTTCAAAGTAATAGCGTACTCTGAAATAGCTCTTGAATGGTTTCCCTTGCCGGCAAAGGCGATGCCACGCAATAAATGAATTTCTTCATCATCAGCTCCCAAACCGATGGCAGTATCAATATCGGAGAGGGCATCATCAAATCGTTTAGCAAAAAGATAAGTTTTTGCACGACCAACATATGCATCCGTTAATTTGGGATTTTCTAGTATCAGCTGCGAAAAAGCAGTTTCGGCATTATTAATATCTTGGCTTTTTAAGTATTCATTGGCTTTAGTCAAATCATTCTTAGCGAAAACTGCAGGTTTCAGCATTAGGATTGACAGAGATGCTATCACCACGAAGAGTATAATATTTAATCCAATTAGCAATTTCCGTCCCTTATCTGATTCCATACATGAGTTCCTCCCGCGGTTTTAATTTATCACCACAAACAGCCGAATCTGAAAAGTGATAAAAATTGTCACCGTATAAATTTCCTTATTCAACTGTCCATCCCTTGAGCTTGTAGTCCTATTTCTAATGAACCAAAGGTCTCAATATTTTAAAACTCGCCCCCATCACCCCCAACCTGCCCACTGCCCCAAACCCACTTGCCCCAACACAAAAATCGAATTGATCACCAACCCGATCGCCAAACTGCCCAAACTTGATCAACCGAGCAAAAAAGCCTGTCATAACAACAGGCTTGGGCAGAATAAAATTATTGCGTGTACTACGCCAAGCACTGGGCATAAGGATGCCCTCTTTATCTGGCATCAGGAGTGGCACTTTTTAAAAAAAGAGCACCAAAACTGCAAACTCCAAAACAAAAACCGATCATGTCTAATTCGGAGTGCTTACTACCATATGCCACCAGTATTAGTACCCGGTCCTACACAAAAGCCGATCATGTCCCATTCGGACTGCTTACTGCCACTCCCCCAATCGCCATCCCATGTATGTGTTAGCGTGACATGACCAATCACTATGCAAAATCCATTGTATGTATCAGTACTTCCTCCACCCGAAACCGCATGCAATTCTTCATCGCTCAATTCGCGGCTTATATCAGGCTGTTTCATTTCTTCGCTATAAGCCTTTAAATCGTCCATAGTAAATGAATAGCCCATCTGCTCTGCAATCGGCAACACTTCCTGTTCCATCCGCTGCTTGGCTTTTGCTTCATCCATCTGATGCCCTTGATACTGCCGGGACAATTCCACAAATTTTTGCTTCAAGGATTCATCCTGACTCACCGCTTCATAGAGCTTTTTCACATTTTCAACTGACATGAGCGCATCCCTCCGATATTTTGGTGTTTTACAGAATACGGATTTCTTTTGCTCCTTGCTCAGCCTCATTATAGCAGAAGCCAAGCCCGCCAATTTTAAACAGGTGTAGTTATTCGAATCTCGATTAATGGTTAATATAACAAGCCTTCGCCAACAAGCACACAGGTTAAGTGACTTCCACTACTACTTCGAAAGCTTCCACCTACAAAACAAAATCCGCTTATATCTCCAGATCCAACTCCAATCAATGGACATTGAACTACACCACCATTGCCTCCCGCCACAGCCTGCAATTCTTCATCGCTTAATTCGCGGCTTATATCAGACTGTTTCATTTCTTCGCTATAAGCCTTCAAATCAGCCATAGTAAATGAATACCCCCTTTGTGCCGCTAAAGGCAAACCTTCCCGTTCCATCGCTGCCATTGCTTTCGCTTCATCCATTTGCTGACCTTTATACTTTTGCGACAACTCAATAAACTTATGTTTCAATGCTTCATCTTGGCTTACTGCTTCATAGAATTTCTTTACGTTTTCAACCGACATCTGCGCATCCCTCCGATATTTTGATTATAAAAAACCCGTGTGGCGACATCCTATCTCAGCCCCATTATAACAGAAGCAAAGCTCGCCAATTTTAAACAATTTTTAAACTTTTTCCAGCGCTGTTTTGAATCACCAAACCGATCGCCAAAACTTCAAAATCGACCTAACCAATGCAAAGGGATTCCAACCACAAATAGCTGGAATCCCTTATATTTCATATGGCGGGAGCGTGTAGGAATCGAACCCACCCAGGACGGGGTCACCGCCCCACACACGGTTTTGAAGTCAGAACTTACCATTTTTACCTATTTATCAACAGTTGTAATTATGTGCAAAAAAACAGCTAGTTCCGTGATTTGCACTATCACTATTAAAATTTGGACTTAATCATTAATATAGGTTTGTTTTTGGACTATCCCCATAAATATCCCCACCTACTGTTCATTGCTCAGTCTATGAACACAACTTTTTCTCGCTTAAATATAGAACTAATAATCTTCTCGCTTTCTGTGGGATTTCATTTTTTGCGACGTCTTCTTATGGCCCAACAAATTGGGCAACCTCTGCCGCTATTTCTTTTCGCAATGTTGGCTAACCATTCATGGGTAGAATCAAACCGACAAAGCCACCAAGCTTTTTTATTTGAATTCGGTGTAAAGTCAAGCGGTGTAAGTGCGCCATTTAGTGTTGGATGCCATTCTTTTGCAAGTGCCGGGTTCAATGTTGCCAAACTGTTGCTCAAGCAAACAGCCAACCCTCTACAAAAAGGACACCCAGTGCCTTTGGGAGTGGTCCGACTATTTACACTGGTTCTCCACACATGTTCTGAATTTGTCGGACATCGCCACCACACATTAATAGCTGCACCGTAATTTACATCTGAAGGAGTAAGTGCTCCATTCTTTTCACAATCCCACTCATTTGCAATGTCGGGAAACTTTTCTGCAAGACTATTCCCGGAAGTTGGTGCCGACAGCGCCTGCAATAGTTCAAGATATCTTTCATTATTCTGAAAGCCTGCTCCCGTTTTGTATTCAAGTATTGCCCGAATATGGTCTGATGTTATCTCCTCAAAACTTTCAAGAAGCTCAAGAAGCATGCATAAGAGGCTGTATTGTTCAGACTCATTTTGCGGAGTAAATATTATGTCGGTATTCCGAATTTTTTCCAAGCCGACTTCTCGAATTCTTATAAGCCGAATTCCTTGTTTTTCCAATGTTGCATTCTTGGCAGTATCCTTCTCAGCTTTATTTCTATGCCAAACAACGCCATCCAATTCGATAACAACATTCAGTTCAGGGATAAAAAGGTCACAGCTGGTACCATCAATATCTTTTTGATGGGTTATCTCCTTAAAGATAGTTGACAGTTCACTATAAAGCCTGACTTCTAGGCGAGAAACTTGGGGATTGCAAAATGGACATCCCTGTCGCATCTTATTTCGCTTAACTACACGGGCCGGCCACTCGTGCGTTGGGTTTCGTCGGCATTGCCACCAAATGATGCGGCTAGAATTGGGAGTGACTACGTCAGGAGTAAGCTCTCCATTTTTCACAGGATGCCATTCCTTACACAATTCGGGATTATCCACTGCAAGATTGTATTCCTTGGACGGTCGATGGTGACTACATATTGGACACCCTAAGCCTTTTGAATATCTATCGTTGATTGGCGCATCCCAATAATGTTCAGGTTTTTTTTTGCAGTGCCACCAGACAATTCTACTAGATCCAGGCACAACATCTTTTGGCGACAAAGCACCATTTAATGTAGGATGCCACTCCTCCGCCAATTCAGGTGCAACTGTAGCAAGGCAGTTATCCATGCTTACTAATTGGTTGGCACATATTGGACAGCCAACGTTTTCTCTATGTCTGCTATATATGCGCGCCGGCCAAGAATGGATTTGATTTGTGTCACAAATCCACCAAACACTCTTTGCAGAATTGGGTTTTACATCACAAGGCCTGAGCAACCCGTTTTTTGTCGGATGCCACTGCCTTGCCAGGTCTGGGTTTACAACCGCCAAATTATTCTCTTCTGTAGCTTTTCTCCCACTACAATATGGGCAACCATTTCCCTTGCTATGCCTATCAGTAACCTTTGCTGGCCATTCGTGCCCGTGCGAACACAACCACCATACTTCCAAGTGAGAGTTTGGTCTGACCAGCCAAGGTGTAAGTTTGCCATTCTTTGTTGGGTGCCATTCGCTTGCAAAAGCAGGATTAATTACAGCCAAACAATTATCTGGGCAAGCCTTTTTCCCGTTACAGTAGGTGCAACCTTGCCCGTTAGAGCGTTTAGCTATTACGGCGTCCCATGCGTGCTCGGAATTTCGGTCACATATCCACCATGCTTTATGGTTGGAAAAAGGCTTAAAATCGAATGGCGTTAAGTTGCCATTTTTAGTCGGATGCCATTGCCGTGCCAACTCTGGATTGATATGTCCCAAACTTTGCTCGATTTGACATTTTTTCATCTTTATGAGTGCCTCTCTTTATGTATTACCTTCTATGAAACCATCGTTTCGCATCGCAAAGAAGGCCATGCAATAAAACATATTCCTGTCGCAATCAAACAATCCAGTGACTGAAACCAATAGATTGATTAATATTATTTCTTGTTCCACCACCGTATACAACATGTTTCGCAGAAAACGATTAGTTGACCAATACCAAGAGTAGAGGACGACGCTTATACAAATGAAAAATTTCCCTGCAAGATAAGGAGCCGTTTCATTTGCTTCAGCTTAACTTCTCACACCTGTATTTTCAATTCTGCACGATCTCATCAAATGTTCTCGAAGATAATAAGCCACAGAAGAGGCAGTTTCAATAATTCCATCAAGTAATACCCAGCAATTATGATGCATTTCTTTAGACAGGGGTTGAGTATTATCTATTAACAAATAGCGTTGAATAGCTCTCTCTAAATAGAACGCCGCGTTCCCTGATACCAAATGCGTTCCACCAGTTTCCTCTTGATGTTTTGCAAGAATTCGCAATCCCGATTCAAGGAATATAATCGGAAAATGGTACATAAGAGAAGCCATTGATTCAAAAACATCAGTATTCATGCCAGCATTTGCAACAAATTCTAGAATGGCGTCTTTGCCAAGGGCAATAGTTTGATTTTCGTAATCGACCTTTTGCCACGGAGTATCAACGAATAACATACTGCGAATCAGCTTATTTCTTTCATCACTTCTGCTCCGTCGATCAGAGTTTTTGGATAATGCTATCGCTATTTTTTGAACTTTGGCAGACAACTTTTGCCAGAGCCTCCAGTAGGGTTCTTGATTTCCTGTTTTTTCGGTTTCAAATGCTATGCAAAGCAACAACCAATTAATAAAATCAGGTGCAGTATTACACCCAAGCTGCAACTGGTCAATATACGGTTGGGCTTGTTGCTCGGATAAACTTACAAAATATACAGAAAATCTTTTTGCAAAGTTCATTGGTAGTTCATGATCTATATCTCGCATTTTCTCTTCATCACGTCTACCTCGAGAGGCTTCAGCCTCAATAATAAGGTTAAGAACTTGTGAAAGAATTAGAACGTGCGATGTTTCTGTTGATCCATCCGGTATCATTAAGCATGGGCTCAAGATATGCCACGAATTATGTGTTTCAAAAGAAATTTGCGGAATGCCAACTTGAAGCTCTGCACAGGCAAGGTGCTCTCTAAAATCAACTAACCATGCTTCAGATTTAATTTCTTCATCAGAGTTATCGGGCGTAGGATGCAACCTTTTTTTAACTTCTCTTGTACTATACACCAATTTTAATCTAGCATATTCAATTGAACCTAGAATACATTTCTGGGCATAATCATGATCTCTTTGCCACATGTATATTCTTATACCATTTGCCGCTTGCGTCCGAACATCCTGATTGACATGCGTAAGGGCTTTCACAATAATCATTTTGACACATTTCTTTTCTTCATCGCTTAAAGCCTTATCCAATAAGACAGGAAGCACTAATGCTGCCGCAGAAGCACCATCTCGATCAATTTTTTCTGACCAAATATCCCTGTCGGCTGCATCCGCATTATCTACAACAGCTGATTTGACAAGCTCAGCGCACCATGAACAATCGGCGTCACTCAGTTCAGCAAGATGGTCTTGCAAGCATATAACTGCTGTTTTCACAATGCCGGAATAATACATCTGGGTTAAAACATCCACAGGCTCGCTCTTCAAAAGAGTTAAGAGACTCTTTGCTTCCGCAAGTGCATCAAGCCAACTGGCGTAATGATCAATATCTAAAAGTTCTTTTTTTAGGGTCTTATCAACCCATAGCGTTAATTTGAGGAAACGATTTGTTAATGCCATGTCTTCTTGTGTTTTTTGTTGCGTTTCTTCTAAGTCAGGTTCTAAAAGACTTGGCGCAACAATAATTTGATTAGTTTCCTTTTCCTTTATTAGATTCCAGCCTCGACTATCGATTCTATGAAATCGGAAACGCCAGCTTTCATCAGTGACTGGGACTTTTGAACGCAACTCGTCAATGATCGCTAGCATCTCTTCTCTCATATCAGATAACTGCAGTTGCGCGATTACTGACTCTAATGTCGCGTGCCTCCACGGACGTAGTGCAGCCTCTCGCCTTTCACGCGAGTATACTTCGGCCAACGGCTCGCGATGCAAGCCAGAGTTAAACCAATCAACTTCTCTACCCCCGCGCTCTTGAACGCTTCGATATAAATCCAAATTATAAAGTGCAGGTGTTTTTAATAGGGGTAGCGCTGCGTTTCCAATGACTTTGGGGAAGCCCGTTGCAACCGACGCCAACACCGCCGTGAGCATAACGGAATTGGTGCTTCGAAGAATATAATCAAAATACTCTTCAAGTTTGTTCGCTGGCAAAATATCAACCAATTCAATCAGCCAATTTTCCATTGCCATTAGTGCCGATTGGAGCAAATATGGGGTAACCGAGTGCCCACGATATGCAAGCCATAAACGTGCTGAACTATATTGCTTAACAATTGTTCCATCATTTAGCGGTACATCAAGTTTCGCACGCGCGGATTGCCTGTCTTGAAAAGACAAACCAGAATATCGTTCAGGCAAGTCCAAGTCTGAACATGCATACTTTTCAGCAGACAAATTGATAAGACGGATTATAAAATCCATGCCTTTTCGCGGGTGATAATGTAAAAGGCTACTGAACGGACCCTTTAAACCACTCGCCGGAAAGAAATCCGCCCCCGAGCTATGTCGATGAAGACCAAAACATTCATCCACGTCATTGAAACCACCATAAAATTGTCGCCTTGCCTTGGATTCATTTATTAGCCATTCATGAAAAGCTAATCTGATTAGTGTTTCGGGAACATACTTGCATAGGAAAGCGGTTTCTATACCCGTCAACGCGATTTCGCACAATTCTTTTACATACGGCAACCGCTTCCCTTCATCTTCGGTTTTGAATACGTCAGCTTCAATCATTGCATTAAATTCATCCAGAACGGCCGGAATGAGCTTAACAATGATACTTATCAGTTTATTCCTATCCTTTCCGTCTCCGTAAGCATCTTTCACCATATTGAGCAAATGAAGCGCAATCAAGCCTGCTTCACGAGCTGGAGAAGGCAATTCTTTTTCGATATGAATCAAAGAAGTCCATTCATATAGAACTGCGGTAATGTGCTGCATAAGTTTTGGGTAGATGCAATTTCTATTCTCATAAATAAAATGAATTATTGCTTCCCAACCTAAACCGCAGGGTTTTAGGCATAGAGTACTCAATGCGCCTGTCAATAATTGATCAGGTTCCTTACATGCAATACGAAGAATAAAGCAGAAGCGTTTGAGAAGTTCACCGTCACCTTCGGTTAGCTCGCTTTTCAGCCTATTCAAAAATTCAAACGCATTAGGTCCTAAAAGAATTGCAGAAATTGTTTCATCCTGCCAACATCTCGACAACTCGTTGGAGCCGAATATGCCAATGACGAGACTAGTGACATCCTCCCCAAATCTAATTTTTTGATGAAGCCATAATCGAAATGCTCTATTCATTGCAGGTTCATGCCCTACTGCATTCAGAAACACTTCGATGTCTATGGGGTTTGCTTGATAGGTTTCATCAATGTAACGCTCGAGCGCCCAATCTTCAAGAACATCATGTGCCAGAGATACTAAGCCTCTAGAATCCCTTCGGATTAGATTATCTTCTTCGAGCTTTACTAACGCACCTGGATCAAACGGGGTTTCTGGAACCCCATAAACCATAAGTCTTGCCCTCTTGGACGCAATTTCAATAAAAATCTTTTTGCGCCTCAAAGGCATCCCTTCTGAACGCTCATCCTCTTTCGCTATTACATCTCGCCAGACTGCTGCCCGAAATTCTATTTCTCCATCATCACTTGACAATTGAGTTCCAGATTCTAGCACCCTAAATGCCAAATCTGCAAAAAACGGATTACTTAGTAATGGTTTCAACGATTTGTTTGTAGCAAGTGATTGTAAAATCTCAAGCTGTTCGCACAGATATTGAATAGAACAATCGTCAAATCCGCTAATAAAGACTGGAGAATACCGCACGCCAGTAGTTCGTAAAAAAGTGAAAGAGATTTGTTGAAATGCGTAGTCACGACAACTAGCAATGACTGTCCATCCGGGATGCTTCCTGACAAACTGCATCAAATCTGTAAACGCCTTTGTGTGATTTAGTTCCAGTAGCTTTTCGAGCGACTCGATCAGCAGATACTTCTTCGGAATCAGTGCAAAACACGCCTCTAGCTCGCTTAACGAGCTTATTAAGCCAATAGCGGAAAATACACGATCTAGATGTGCCTCATCCAGATCCTCTGTGCGAAGACAGAATACTGGAGCACGATTTTTCATGTATTCAGCGAACTCACGTACAATACAAGATTTTCCACAGCCCCGCTCTCCAGACAATAATACAAATGCCTCTTCCTCGCTTCGATCCAGCAGTTGTCTAACATAATCAGGGCGATGGATACTTACCCCTCCAATGTCGGTTCTAATCCCATCAATGATGTACTTGCTATGATCTACAAGTTTTCTGACATCAGAAATCCAGTTGGGGTTTTGCTTCGTATTGAAAGCATCACGAATGTCTTTCGATAGGTTTTCTAAAGAAAGAGTGCCTGCATCTTGATTATACGATTGTACCACGCAAACAATCCGCGCCCAGAGTAAGTTTGGGTTCTCATTCGAAGTTTGAGCGATTAACGACTGAATTAACGAAATGGTGCTGCCATCTTCCGTATCGATATCGTACCCAATTAAATAAAAGCTTTTGAGAAATCGCCAAAGTTGTTCGTCAGAAACATCTATGCCCGCGTTCGCTTTTTTTAGATGAAATTGAAATGCTTTTAGCTTTGCTCTTTTAGAATCATTACTAAAATTAGCCATGTTGACTTTGTTTAGAAATTCCTTTTGATTATCGCAATGACGCGCCCATTCCAATAAAGAACGAGTATTATTGATTTCATTTGCACTTAGGGGTCCTGTGATCAGCGCTAAAGCGTCTAATCCAATTGTAAAAAGAGATGAATTATTGAAATCACGCCATGCAGCTTCAATGACTTCACCAAATGTATCGTTCCCCTCAGTAATACTAATGGTGTGTTTTATTTGCGCCAACAGCTTTGCTTCTTGACCTGTTTCAATATCTGATGCAAAAACTATAAAATCATCTATATTAAAATCAGCATAGCGTCCCTGAAGTTTTATTTTCGTAATTGGCCACGGTGGTAAACATGGCGATAGCCTACCCGTCAGCATAAGAACAACAAAAGCTGCTTGCACACGGGTTTCAAAGTTGCCCCCGCCGCCACCGGTAGAGAACGGATTGCTCAGTTCCTTTGCGAGATTATTCATATCGCGATTAACCTCCATTATTTTTTAAACAAAAGTGATCTTCACTCTGAAAACCAACCCTCAATCAAAGCGAAAAATGCTACGATAAACAGAGAGGTGAACGAAATGAGAAAGTAAAAATTCACTGAAGAACAGATTGCGTTTGTGCTTAAGCAAGTGAGAGTCGGTGCACCGATTGACGAAGTTTGCCGCAAGGTGGGCATCAGCGAACAAGTTTTTTATCGTTAGAAACAAAAGTACGGCAGCATGTTGCCCAGTGACATGAAAAAGCTCCGGCAACTTGAGGAATAAAACCGCAAGCTCAAGCAACTGTTTGCTGACTTGAGCCTGGACAAGATCATGCTCCAGGATGTGCTAACAAAAATGACCTGAAGCCTGCCGGTAAACGAAAGAGGTTCAAACATCTTATATAAATCTATCAGGCAAACGAACTTTGCGCCTGCAGGCTGCTGCGACTCCATCGGTCATTATATCGGAGCAAGTCGGGAAAAGGTCCCCGATCGTTTTTACGCATGCAAGTCAAGGAAATCATTGCGGCGCGGATTCGTTACAGCTGTCGGCGAATCCATGTTTTGCTCAAGCGGGAAGGTTGGGAAATCAGCTACAAGCCCGTATATCGACTGTATCGGGAAGACGGCTTAAAACTACGCGGCAAGAGTAAGCGCAAGGAGATCATTACCCCGAGGTTACCGGCTTAGATCGCACCTGCCATCTCAATGAATGCTGGGCGATTGATTTTGTATCAGATCAACTCTACAATGGCAAACGATTCAGAGCGCTGACATTGATTGATACTCACGGTCGAAATCATTTTGCTACCTGCGTTGAGAAATCAATCAAGGGTGAACAGGTTGTCGATTTTCTGGACGGGTTGAAAATCCGGACCGGCTTGCCCGAGAAAATTAAAGTGGACAATGGACCTGAATTTATTTCTCGCGCTTTGAATGCCTAGGACTATCTGAACAAAGTGAGGAATGCCAAAATGTTCAATGGGTCCTGTCTCTGGAGGACAGCAAAAGCAAAATCGAATGTTGGAGAAAAGACTATAACGAGTACCGCCCTCACAGTGGACTAAAATACCGGACGCCGGCTGACTTTGCCAAAACTGCAAGGGGTTCAGCCGTCTAGAGATTAAAAAATTCACTTTATATCTGGACCAACTTTCGGGGGACACCTCATGATTATAGAAAAACCACTTAAAGCATGGGCCCCCTTTCGGGGGACAGCCCACAACGACTTGTTTTCGTTTCGCCGAGCTTAGAAATTTCCCTTGGCCACGTCCTTGAGAATCAAAAACAATAGACTTGCTACATAACGCAGTCTTCCAGGCACCTTCCGCAACTGTCTTTCCCTTGCTGTAAGTGCTTTCAGCCCTCTTAGACAGATGATGACTCTCTCTAGCAAATGCTACCCTTATCAATTTTCATCTACCGGAATTAGCTTGTGTAACCGATTCTTTCTTGCAAAAAATCTGAACAAATCCCGCTGGGCAGCTACAACTACTCGAATCCATTCAGTATATGCCCATTTGAAAAAATATCATCTCTCTCAAAAAAACCAAAGAGGTCCATATGCCAACCCCAACTGTAAACAAGAAAAATATTATATAAGCTTTGTGTATGACTTCTCGCGTCGTTCGGTCGTGCCGTTCATACTCTATTAAACTTCGGCCTTTTTCATCCTTATAAGCCAAAAGCAACTCTTCTTCATCTATCCCTGAAATTTTGCTCCAAAGCTTCATCGCTTCAGGCCAATAGTCTCGATTTACAAAGTGCAGTTCTGGCATACCTCCTTTTGAACGCTCATATTGTGAGATCAATCGAGTTTTCAATTCACGCCATTCGTCTGGATTTTCCGGACCATTAACCGCTTTATAGTAAAGAGTAAGAGCCATTAAGAACAAACCCGGATAGAACCAAGCATCAAAGTATTCAAGTATAATATCATATTTCGGAAGGCTTACAATACCGATTATTGAGAATATCAACATAAGAGGAATGGCCACACCCTCTCCGGTTAGTTCTGGCCGCTTATTATAGGTTTCTTCTCTAATTATCTTTTTCCTAGCATTCCTATGATAGTACAAGAAACTTAAAACAGGTATTCCTGCAGCTACTACGAAACTGATTATATTTATTGTAAGGATAAGTATTCGCATGCTCATTTTCATCACGACCATTCTTAAGAATATGAACTGAAGTTTGTCCCAAATTTGAGTAAAAACAACTATTTCCGCATCAATGGAGCCGACCATAAATGATCGGATATTTACTCCCATGACATTCAGTAACCAAATAGCCGGCTATGCTTCAATGGGGCCGAACCAAGAAGGTCCGGGGATGCTTTTGCAACGGCATCAATTCGGACTTTATACTCGCTTCAATGGAGCCGGACTTTGCAGGTCCGGTGATACCGCGAGTCCAAACAAAATTGGTACACCACGCGTAGCTTCAATGGAGCCGGATCTTGCAGGTCCGGTGATACTCTTGCACCTCTTTCGGTTACTTCTTGGCAGATGCTTCAATGGAGCCGGACCTTGTAGGTCCGGTAATACTGGCATCCCCTGCCCCGTACAGAAACGCATAAATGCTTCAATGGAGCCGGACCTTGTCCGGTCGATGATCCCCCCTCGGTTCCTCTGACCTGCGTCGGTTTCATTCTTCAATGGAGCTAGACCCGAAAGGTCCGGTGATATTGACGTTGTCGCAGCAGTCCGTAAGAACCTTGTCGCTTCAATGGAGCCGGATCTTCTGGCCCGGTGATAAATAACGATACTCAGCATAGCGCTCCTGATAGCCGCTTCAATGGAGCCGGATCTTGCAGGTCCGGTGATACGGTACGAAAACTACCTGCCAGTGGTCATCACAACGCTTCAATGGAGCCGGACTTTCGAAGTCCGGTGATACTGACCCGACACTTGGCACCGGAGTAAAGCAACAGCTTCAATGGAGCCGGGCTGGAAAGTCCGGTAACACCCCTGTTTGCCGGTATTGATGATGTGGAAAAACTGCTTCAATGGAGCCGGACCTTGCAGGTCTGGTGATAGTTGATCCAAACATGAACCTGGTCGACACCGACATGCTTCAATGGAGCCAGACTTGGAAAGTCCAGATATACCAGTAAAATCACCCGGCTCAATCTGCTCACCATTGCTTCAATGGAGCCGGACCTTGCAGGTCCGGTGACACCTGTTACTCTGTATCCTTTTCTATTTGAAGGCACCCTTCAATGGAGCCGGTCCCTGCAGATCCGGTGGTACGCGGCAAATTTGTTCCGCATCCGGCAACAAGGCTCCTTCAATGGAGCCGGACCTTGCAGGTCTGGTGATACATGAAATTGAACTTGAACAGCAACTCGCCGCCGCGCTTCAATGGAGCCGGACCTTTAGGTCCGGTGATACCTGGCACATCCTGTCGTTGATAATGCCCAAATCGCTTCAATGGAGCCGGACCTTACAGATCCGGTGATACGAGGGAAGTTGGTGCCATATCCGGCAACATGGCTGCTTCAATGGGGCCGGACCTTGCAGGTCCGGTGATACTCGCCCGTACAGACACCGAAATGGCATACACGGGGCTTCAATGGAGCCGGACCTTGCAAGTCCGGTGATACGATGAGTTTGCGTTCAAGTCCAAGTTGGTACACGCTTCAATGGAGCCGGACCTTGCAAGTCCGGTGATACGGTATCGATTGAATGTGTTTAACTTTTTGGCTTATCAAACAGTTTTTCGCGAACCTGAAAAACAGCGGGAAATACTAGAGAACCTTTGACTGCGTAAACTCCCATAACGCCTGTATTAATTGATGTGCGAAAGGCTCCAGGAATTCATGGGCAGTTAAGGTTCGCACTTGAAAATTCAGCACTCTGGTCTGCCGGCGAAAAAGCGCCTAAACCGAAGTGACACAGAGTACCGATTGAAAACGGCCCTTGTACCGGTTGGGCAAAGTCCACAAAAACTCCTACCCCTGCATGTGGTGGCTGATTTTTTCGATTTCGCTGAAACTCCCACCAATGATAAGGGTGTCGGGTGTGCATCGTCGCGTCAGTAAATTGAACGTTGACCGGTTCAGGCAATCCATGGTGTTTGCATTCACGGCTAATTTCTTCAATCATCCAGGAAAAATAAGTTCCCCGGCCTTGACGAAAATGCCTTGCCGTCACAAAAGGTGTTGTGCTAATCCAAGCGCTTGCCGTCTTTGGACGCATCAACCCATTCATTGCCACCAAAACAAATAGTAAATCATCACGGCCTCCGCTTTGCCAGACGGACTGCAACTTATCCAGCGTCATCAGCTCATCATCCGCAAACGGCTCCTGTGATTGGACTATAACGTGGTCTATCCTGCCATCACCATCTTCGTCCATCGGCAATATAAACACGTGTTTATGTCCGGCAGCTGGATTGCCAAGTTGGTCTTTTCCGCTAAATCGTTTCGACACCAAGGCAGGATTATTACCAACTACCCTTTTATGAATTCCCATAAGATGAGCTCGGACCCGCTCTGCTATTGATACCGTTTCCGTTATAAGCGGAAGCACATTAGAGGCTAAAGCATATCGCACGCTTCGGATTTCATGTTTTCTTCTAATCGCAGGCGCAGGTTTAATCCTGAGCGCATCAGCACGACGCGCGTATGTCACCCAACGGATTGATGGATGATTGCTCCATCCCTCCTTAAGAAGTTGACTGGTTGACATTCCGATTTCCTCAACCCAGCTTGCCGGCCTCTTTTGATGATCTCCAGTCCGGTAGGCCGGCTCAAGTGATTTGTCCTTGGACACCAGACCTGCAATTCTTACCGGTTCTAAAGTAGATTTCAACAAGTCTCTTTCGTCAATCGGAAAACAGTTCCATTGCTCAAAGAACGCTTCCTCGACGCACCGCATCTTTACCCAAGATTCAGATCTGCCAAGATAACCAACCTCTTGCAAAATTTCTTCCAGATCGTTTTGAACCTCTTTGCCAAACTCCCCTTCGAACCTTATATATACTTTAGCCTGACGCTCCATAACCACGAAAGCGTCATATATTTTTTGCCGTGCCGTCGCATCTCGTTCATTACTGTTCATGAAACATCGCACGTGTCCTTGGGTTGCCGCCGGCAAATGATACACGGGATTATTCGAAAAGACTTCCAGAACCTTTTCTATCCGTTCTTCCGGCCAATCCGGCAGCTTGCGTTTCCACGTATCAATTACTGCCCGTGCTATCCTAAACGGTGACGGCGGCCATTCAACATCACCCTCGTTGACGTTTCTTCCCCATGGAGTGGCATGGAAACGCCCTGTAAGGAATTCCAACTCAATGGTAACCATGGTTCATTCCGTGCTGTCCGACGGGGCGACCGCCGCTTTGTCCGGGGAATTTTCTTTTTTCTTTATTTTTGTATTCGTTACGATTTCGAGCGGTGATTCTCCCAGGAGTTCTTTTTGTCGACACTTTTCAATTCCTCTTTGTATAAGCAATGTCAAATCTTCCATTGAAGGAATCGCCATTCCATCAGGTTCAGCAACTTTTATTCTCCCTTCAACAGCAAAAGAGCAGGCCGTACGAAGACGCAACCCTTCGGATAGAAAGAACTGTATTTTGTACAGAGATAAATTGACCAATAACTCGAAAGCCTCGGGCTCCAATTTATAGCTTCGCAACAATCCCAAATCAATCAAGAAATACGCCATGATTTTTTCTGCAGTATATTCAACCCGCTGGTAAGGGACATTTCCATATACATCCTTGTCGTAGTTAGCAGCCCGCAGAGTTCCCGTTGGATCCAAAGGATTGTTTTTCACCCCGCCGCTTACTGCTTCGCGGACATTATCAGCTTCAATGAAGCCAGACACCGCTCTTGCGACTTTAACCCTTCCATCTTCCAAATTTGCCAGAAAAACTCCGTGAAGAAGCGAGTTGATGTCATAGTAAAACAGAGCTTTAGCGATCCTCTTCCAATCGAGAAGTTTCCCTTTTTCATACTCTGCTGCAACACAAAATTTTTGACGGAAACTTTCATCAGAAATTATGAACGGCGAATTTATCCGGTGAGCTTCAACAAGCGAGCTTGTTTGCGACTTGGATTCGCCCGTGAGTTGCACATGAATATAGGAGAGTCCTTCAAATTCAGGCTTCAACCGATTGTCATCACCAATCAGGGCTGACTCCATCCTATTCGCAACGGACTGGACAGATTCCACCAACAGCTTTCTTCTTCCATCGGGCAGGACAAACGTTCCTGCACCAACATCAGCAAAACCTGTGGGCTGGAACCGTTCTCCTTGGATCGGTTTCAGTTCGGCTTCAAATAAAATTCTGTTTCCTTTAGGGATGTTGAAAATTTCCATATCTTTCTCCCCTTTCGTTGCTGGTTCGTTCAACCCTTTTCTGCTGGCTTTAACACCAGCGCTTGAATTTGCTCCTGACCATGTATTGGAATCATCAACGATGCAAGCAACCTAACACATGAGCCGCTATCTTCAAGCGCAATGTTGATAGGAGAAACTTGGCTTGTCCTGAGTCTTCTGGCGGCAATATTACATGCTTCATCACATCGATTAGCGATGAGCAGATGGGGTATCCGTGGCTCCAAAGGTATTTCCTTGCCGTTGACAAGTCCCGGCGTGTGAAGCAGTTTCAGCAGACACCATGTGCGCGACAAAATGCTTCTGCGCGAAAAGCCACTGATACTTTGTTTTGCTGCAGTCACACCAGCAAGCTTCCAATCAATCAGCATAAATCCCCAACACAGCTCTTCCAGCATTTCGTCATCCGTTTCCTCATAAAGAAAACCCATGACGTCATGCGGAGAAACTTCGATTCTTGCTTGTCCTGGAAAGCCCTTCTCGTTCATTTGCTCAGATTCCATCACGCGACGTATCAACGCATTCGCCAATCGGGCAGAAAAATCAACCCCTTCCCAACGCCCCGCACCTATGCTTTCTGACCATTGGTAAGGAGATTTTACTGCAGTCCCCGCAATAGTCGACCGCAAAGACCCAATTTTGTCTGTCGCTTGAATCGAAGAGATGGCAGCAGCAATTCGAACTTCCAGAACCTCTGTTCCGCTCAAACTTATCCATCGAGGGGATAGGCCGATCAGAGGCTTATCCAGCAGTGGTTTCTTGGAGCGGTCTCTTCGCGCAATCAGCTGCTCCATCCGCCCCAAGGCACGCACCAAATTACGAAAGTTTTCAGCAACTGCATCCAAGCTACATAAGAAGATGGCTTCATCAATCTGCCGTCTTGCTCTTTCCAATGATGCAGGCACAGTTTCAAACTCTCGCAGAAAAGAGTCAAGTTTTCCAAGAGGATAATCAAGTTCCCCCAATAATTCTAACGTCGGTTGGTTTGTGACCTTATATCGACCTGCAGGCAGCGCGACGTAGCTCTGCCCCCTACGTTCGAGGAACGCGTATCTTTCAAACGATTCGATTCCCCGATCAACGCCAAGGGTACTTACCGCCCTCGAAAACTCAAGACCGTTTCGGGCTGGATTCCGGCCGACCATGCTTCTCCCTTCGGAATAGACCTGCTTGATTTCCAACAACGTTGTCGGCTCTCGCCATAACGGAAGCCATATTTCCCCCCGGCCTTGCTCAGATGAAGCGCTTGAACCGAATCCGACCGAAGAATAATGTACCGAAAAAGGGGCGCACATCTTCGCCTTTGAGTCCACCGGACTACGCCGGGATATTGCACCCGCAAGCATCAAGGCTCCTTCCATGGTAAATACATAATCCCATGGATTCCCCGGAATATCTTTATGTTCGATTCCCATCCCTTGGTTAAAACCACCAGCCTTGCCTGGATCAAACTGACCGATTTTCGCCGGTTTTAGTCCTGGCGTTGGTTGCCCCCACAAAGAGCTTTGCAGCAACAGCCTTCTTTCTTCTAGTCCTTTGTCTATCAACAAGTCTGACACGCGTTGCATGAAGTTGTTGGTATAATCCAACCGCCCCTCATTGCCTCCGGTGCCAAGCAGGGGAGAGAAAACCGGCTTTTCTGTCGTTACCGCATAGGCTGCATCCAGCCAGTCAAGAACTTCATCAGGCAAACGATTTCGACAGATATTTAAAACATCTTCCTTGCTACCCGTTCTTCTAAACTTTGCAACCTCCGTCTGTGCTTTCTTGATGGTCTTTTTGAGCTCAATCCAATCTGCCTGATTTCCTTTTGAAGGGTTCTTGGCCTTAGATTCATTTTCGATTACAGACAAACGTAATGTTTCGTCAGTAGTATTCGCCACTTTGCTCATAGCAAGGATAACACTATTGATCAGGTCTTCAAGCCTGTCCCTTTGATTTCCTGCGCTCATGCCCGAGATACGAGTCTGCAAAGGGTTGATAACCTCTTCAACCGTAGTCGGTTCTACTAGGATTTCCGGCCATGAGCGAATTTCTCGGATAACTTCCCGGTAAGCCTTAAACCGGGGTTCGGAACTATTTGCAATCGCGTTAATCCCAGACATATTGTCGCCGGGGAAAAATCCACTTCCCCCGTTCCAAGGTGCTACCAGAGCAGTAGGTCGATAACTTGAACAGAAAAATTCCTCTAGTTGCTCCTTGCCGAGTTCAGTAGTTAGTGCAAATACCGAATTCAGCCAAAAGCCTTCAACAAATAGGCCTGCCTGCTCACCCAAAATCCGAAAGACACCCAGCGATTTCAAATATGAAGCCAGCGGTGTACTTGTACATCCGGTCAAATGGATTGTGTTCATTCGACGCCCTCCGCTTGACCGCTTGCTTGCCAGTCGGCGCAACGCAGCAATGATTCTAAAAATGACAATCTAAAAGGACCCTGCGTTCCACATAACGTCAACACATTAGATACATAGCTTCCCCGTCCGATTTCCATGCTTGCTAAACTCAATATTGTTTCTGGCATGATAATTCCATCACCCAGTTCAGTCTTTGGCAATAAGTCGCCTTCCCAGATTCCTCGGGCAGAACGCGCGGAAGGGTCCGGCGGTTTTGACTCTTTAGCCAGAGAACGAATGGAACAACGCACTTTGCCATGATGACTCATCACAAGATACATAGATAAGTCTGAACAGCCAGATTGCAGCATCGCCAACCCTGAAGCCAATTCATGACGAAACCCCTTTCGCCTGTAACGGATGTTGGGTTGATTTGACTTTGCCCAAATGACCTCCGAGGACGCCGCAGTCTGGCTTCCATTCAAAGCCTCTTGGCATATCGCATGTGATTTTCCAGCATCATGCCATCTGCCGGCTGAAATCAGCTCATTTGAAATATGCATATCAATCGCTAATCGGTTCGTAATGTCCTTCAGTCTTTCAACCACCTTATCGGTATGTTCCACCAATGTTTCCCGCAGTCGGCTGTAAGCCATCGGATCTTCTGCAATTCCTTCCGGGCTATGCCCATTATTGATGGGTAGCACTTCTGGAATGTCCGTCTTTCTTCCAGTCCAACCGAGATATTCCGAATAGCCGCCGTCACAGCTCCGAAGCATCAATGTCATTCCCGGAGAAATGTTTTTGGGCTTGTTCCACTTCTCGTCGATATGATCCCAAATCCAACAGTCCCGTTCGGACTCTTTGATGCTACTTATCGCAACTTTGCATAGCTCCGCCCTTGTCGCTTCTGGTTGGGAAGGCTGCGGCGTTTGGTCATGACTGATATTGCGCCAGAACACCTGGGCATCCAGTTCATTTTCATCTCGAATAAAACGTGAAACATCGATATCTAGCCCAGCCAAATCGGGAGTAGTATCAAACAAATCCAAAACGTCTTTCTTTCTCAACACATGGCGCGACTCTTTTGTTTCTTCAACACCAGGAAGATCAGCGGATGCGATGCTCTGATTTTCCAAGCTTTCAAGCAGTTGGCGCGCATAGGCCAAGTCTTCGGCATCATAAGGAACCGATTGGCTTTTGTTACCAAGCTGGACATCGATCCAATAAACCCTGCACTCTTTTTCGATTCCATATCTATTGCCCCTGCCAAAACGTTGTATCATCGAAGACCATGGGGCTAGTTCTGTAATCAGGGTCTTGGCCGAAACGTCCACGCCCGCTTCAACAACTTGAGTCGAAACACAAATTGTTCCTGTCTCGTTTGGTTTTTCAAGAAGTCGTTGCATCAAGCGGATGCGATCCTTCAAACGAAATCTGGAGTGTATCAGGATTATTTCCGGTCGGGTTTTGTCCTTGGACGTATTTTCTACCAATTGCTCAAAAATCGCCTGTGCTTGCTTCACACGGTTAAGGACGACAAGCGTTAGTGAATGCGGTTGGTGCTTTTCAAGCACGAATTTTGCTACCGAAACAGGTTTGGCAAGATCACACTTTGCTTTATAAAGCACTTTTTCTGCCTTTATCCTCTGTCTAACAGCATCTTCTTGACACTCTTCGTCCGATAAGGAAACTTTCGTCAAATGAGGCAGATAAGCCTTAAAGTCAACCGTATTTAGCCAGTTTGCCTGTATCGTCGCACTCATCCAGATTGACCGACAGGGAAGAACCGTGCCCATTGAACGTCGGAATGCTTCCAGTTGGGCTGTCGTGGACAAACCGGCTCCCATCAACTGCACTTCATCCATAATCCATAGGCAATCGTTATTTAACAGACCAAAGTCAATCGGCCAACGAAAGCGGCTTATCCCGTATCCCCTGTTCAAAGCCCGGGAAATAAGCTGATCTTGGGTTCCTACGATCAAAGAATCATTTACAGGATCAATATCCCAATCCTTGTCACACACACCACCCATTAACGTTGCAACCTTTGGCGCATTACTCTTAGCATAAATACCGGCTTCAGTCAGATTATCTATCCACGTCTTAGCATTATCCACGGTTTGCTCTACCAGAGTTCTCATCGGCAAACAATAGACCAATCGCCTCGGCGTACCCGATTCGTGTCCAAGTCGTTTATAGAGCCATGCAACGATTATTGCTGCAGTTTTACCCAAACCGGTAGGGATTTCAATCAAATCAGGCCAGTCTTGCTTTGCCAATCGAGTTTGATAACCAAATGGGTTGCCCTCCGTTCTGAGAGCCGTTCGAAAAAAACTCGAGTAGTCGTGAGGCATTACTTCGTCCTCCTTGGCAAAGCATACATTGCTCCCAATTTTATCTAAATTATGCTTTCGCGCCAAAATTGAATATTCCTTCGCATTTCGTTATATTTTTTCACTATCTTTTTTTAATCTTTAACTGTTAACCCGAGCAATAACAAAAGGGTAATTACAGTAAGTCGGTTTGTCTCAGTCGGCATTGTCTGATCAAACTTTCATTTAAAACAAAGTCATTTTATGCTATTTTGCATTTTAATATTGACTTATGCATATTTGGTGGTATAATAGTGTATGAGGAAGGGTATTGCGAGGAGGAATTAACATAGCTAACATCTCATCAGAATCAGGCCGCAGGTCTGCCGAACAAATTATTGATGATTTGTTCGTAACCGGTAAAATTTCGGTTCAAGATTTGGTATCACCGGGTCTGAACCGTGAGTTGATATTAAAAATCATGAGTAAGACTGGACTCGACACGCAAGAGAAATTGGCCAAGAGTTTAGGAAAAGATCAGTCATTTTTTTCGCGCAAACTGAAAGTCCCTGGCGATAAAGCAGGGTATTTAGATATCGAGCTTCTTAAATTGATCTGTGAAAAATACCCAATGCATTTCGAGAACAAACCTTTCGTTTATAACTTGCAACCTCTTATCGACTCAGCTAGCCACTATATCAATAACCCGGCCAATGCTGAAAAAATTATCGCCGCAATCGTCCCCAAAGAAAAGAAATAGCCAATTATTGCATCTTATACAATCCCGTTAAATGCGTTTTGTACATGACGGGATTTTTATTGCCTTTTTTAAATCATTTTTGAATATTTTAATGCAAAATAGCATTATTCATTCTGTTCATAATACCCACTATAGCCGAAAGGGGATGTTTAGTTTGCGATTCAGAAACTGACAAATCAACTAAGCTGGAGGTGAACGACTTCATTTGATAACCTGACAACAGCCTCTTTCAAATTATCACAAACACAAAGCTTAAGGAGCATTCCTGTAGCGAGTAAAAATAGACTTTGAAAAAAGAGACGCCCGGCAATACAATGGCAATGTGCTGACTCCGGCAAGAAAGGCACAAAACCAAAATATTGAGGAGGCGTCCCAAGATGAAGTTTACCCAAAA
>JAHDPL010000046.1 GCA_018434355.1 Sporomusaceae bacterium
AAAAGTGGACCGGCCGGATTCAAAACTGGGGGCTGATATTAGCCCAGTTTTCAATCTATTTTGAAGATCGTTTGGCTGGATATATTCGATAGCCTGTGTCCGGGAGTAGGAATGTTTACACAAAATTATTGACAGACCCTACTGGCTCAATTCCGACCGGACGGATGGCTCACTTCAAAACGGAATCGTGGCTCCGCCACACCGTAATAATCACTTACCAAGCTGCTAAACTATCGGGCCTATCGTTCCGCCTGCGAAAATCTTATCGATCTGTCTAACCGCAACCATACCGCATATTCGTTACTTTTTATCGACATCGATCATTTCAAGAACGTCAATGACACATATGGTCACAGCGCCGGTGATGCCGTATTGCAAAGTGTTGCAGCATGCATATTGAAAAGTTGCCGCAAGAGTGACATAGCCGGCAGGGTTGGAGGCGAGGAACTTTCAACATTTCTTCCGGAAACGAATCTCGATGGCGCCTTGGCACTTGCTGAAAAAATGCGAATAACCATCGAAAAAACTGCAATCCAAGTTGACGGAAACAGCATCAAGGTTACTGTTAGCGTCGGAGTAGCAACAAAAAAGCACAACAAACAATCCGTTTCTGATATTCTCCAGGAAGCAGACATGGCGATGTATCGAGCCAAAAAAGACGGTCGCAACCGGGTATCCTACTACAGGTAAACCCTAATAGCTTGATAATTTTTTCTTCCCGAAAACACAATTATCATATGACACACAAAATCCCCGGCCATGAGGCCAGGGATTTTTTCACAGTTCACTTGCCATATACTCCAAACATTAACTCCTTTGGTATCGGATCCAGGCAAACGGCCTTGTCTTTGGTTTTTAACCAATCCACTATCAGTTCGGCAACTTCTGGATATAAACTGGCAATCGAATCATCGCTATCAATTGAAACGTCAAAATCTCTATCGGCGATCGCAACGGTGTATTCGCTTTCTGTGACCTTTTTTATTCCGATACTTATCATCAGATAAAGTGGCAGTGCGTTCCCTTTAAGCAACTTAATACACAGCCAACATTGCCAAAAACCATTGTTCTGATCAAAGGCGATTGTGCTTTCAAGTTGGGCGAACTTTGTTTTCTGTTCTGCATTTATATCAGCAAAGAATAGATGACTTGAATCGCAATAAAGGTAATCAATCAACCCACGCCTGATTCTTTGAATGAGTTCAACAGCGGCGCTTTTATACCTGGAATTATTGTTGATGATAGATTCGTATAGTGCGCATAATTCTTGGTGCTTTGTCACTTTAACACCTCCTACCAAATACAGCATTCTTCGGGTTATCAGCTGTTTTTTCCTGCCTGAAAAATAAAAAGCCCCGACCGCTTGACCGAGGCATCTCTATGTTTTTTCGTTCATTGTCATCTATTCACTTACATCTGCTCAAATAATGTCGGCATGTTTTTCTCGATCCGTTTATCGGTCGCAACCGGGGATATGCACAACGAATACGCAGTCTTTTTCTAGTTGCGGATAAATTTAAAATACTATTACACTCAATAAGATCCCTTTACGCTCTCTTCCCTTAAACAACCATCTTTGATGCACTGGATGGTAGATAATTCACAACAATCTTCGAATATCATTTTGTGTATTCAAGCAATGCGCGACGCCAACTTCTGAGCCAAACTCCATTGTTTTTGATTTCTTCCATCAGGATTTTATTTTCAATTTGAGTCCAATTTTGTTCTGCAGTTTTTAGCAATTGCATAACATCGACAGAACTTTTGCCAATTCTTTTCTCAAGATCAGCAAAAGAATATAAATACGCTCTCCAACTTAACGCTAACCAAGCTTTTCCTGGAGAAGTCGCCATTTGATTCAAAATAGAAATGCTATAAGGATTTTTTAGGCTCTCTGCGCTGATCATGCCAGCATTCTTAACTCGAACAAGATCGGACTCCCTCAAAAACGCCATAAATGACTCTTCAAACCAATAGGGAAGCTGCCCACCGCCACCTTCATTCGGTTCATCAAAACGAGATAGTGTGAATCTCCTGACATTAAAATATTTTCCAGTTGCACATGCAGTCGCGCCAGCCGCTTTCCACAAGACCATCTCTGTTGAAGAAAAACCAACAACCACATGTAGTCCTGTGGCTTCAAGCAACGAAATCAGTTTCATTGCTCCAATTAATTCTTCAACATCACTTAGTTCGCGTCTAGGTAAAACACTACTCACCAAGACAAGGTATATTGATTCAGCTTGTGTTTGAGAAACAATCGAAGCAATTTGATGTGCCCTATTTGCTCCGGCTAGCTCATTAAGCCCACAGACAACTGTTTGTAATGGCTTAATGTTTGTACCAGACAACATATTACTAAATGCAGTTCCTACACAAGTAATAAATTTAAAATAGTCGTCAGAGTAAGCTTTAGGGGTAAATGCCGGGGAACATGCAGATGAAACATGCATTCTTAAACAGGCTTTAACAACTTCTTGTATAACCCCTCTCCACCAATTGTCTGACGCCATATCGCAGGTATCTGCTTCGTCGGGGAAATATGTCCATTGGCGCAGTTTGGCATTACCTTGTTTGGGAGAGTATAATTGCGGATCAAATATCATTTCAAAAGAAGGGTCTTCTTTCATTAATGATATTTGTTCAACGACCTCTTCTTCACAATAATTTACCGGGCTCAATATAGCCCCTTTATACAATTCAAGATTTGGTGCCCGCAAAAGATTTTTTGAGTCATGCCCCATCTGATGATATACACTCATGCAATTAATCGCTCCTTCTAATAAAAAGTATTTGCCCATGCATGCATCAGTTGTTCCGGGGTCCTAAATCTTTGAACTGGCCATTGCGACACCATCTTTGTTAACACACTCATTTGGGTTTCTTTCGATTTTAAAATAAATCTTGCACTGATTGGATCTCGACGGCTGATATGCTCAACAACTTCGATTGGTGCTTCATTTTCGTTTTCATATGGATGAATGCCAAAGCAACATAATGATAGAGTTATACCAAGTGCAAATTGATCAGTTCGCCAATCAATCAAAGCTTTCTCATTGTTAAGCTGTTCTGGTGCCGAATAATAAGGAGAACCCGGTCCTTGCATAAGCCATGTTTGCGTTAAGGAAGAATCCAACAAATTTCGTACTAATCCAAAATCAACAATTACTGGCGTTATCAGGTCTTCACGAAACATTATATTGTCTGGTTTAATGTCGCGATGAACAATTTCTTTCTCAGCAATATGTGTCAAAGCATCAATTAACTGTTCCCCAAAAAATCTAACTTCATCGCGAGAAAAGCACCCTGCCTCTAACCGAGATGACAGGGTGCCGCCCGAAAGAAACTCTTCAAAAGTAAATAGGTAAAGCATATTGTCATATCTGTATTCCGATACATATAACAATTTTCCAATATTACAATGGTTGCACATTACCATTGCGTCGATTTCACGTTCAGACCTTTTCGGTGAATGTCCGTGCCTAAAAACTTTTAAAGCTTTTATTTGATTGTTTTCTCCGATGACTTTATATGTATCTTTAAACGCACCACTACCAACCTTGCCAATAAATTCATGTTTGAAATCATAACAAATAGATTGAGCAATAGTGTCGCTCACGGACCTGTCAAGAAATTTGTGTAAACTAAAACCGGATATGCCTGGACACTCTCTCGCCGAAAAGAACCACCAGTTGATTTAAGACCTGTCCCCAATTTTGAATCGGTCTGTCCCATGTTCGCCGGATTTCATCAATGCGC
>JAHDPL010000038.1 GCA_018434355.1 Sporomusaceae bacterium
GATGCAATGTGGACGAATCTAAGGTAATCTGGTATTGAGCCATGTTGCAAGCACCTCCGTATAGAATGTTGTCTCAGCAACTCCATTCTACCGGGTCTTGGAACATGGTTCCCTATTTTACACAATTATACGGACTTAACTAACTGAATCTGGACATCCACCGCTTTGCCAGCGGTCCGCTCGGTGGCGACCAACAGGTCGGCGCCAAAATCGTTGAAGGAGACATCGACTTCATCATTTTCTTTTGGGACCCGCTTGAACCACAGCCGCACGACGTTGATGTGAAAGCTCTGCTACGCATTGCAGTCGTATACAACATCCCGACCGCTTGCAACAGGGCGAGCGCGGACTTTATCATTTCTTCGCCGCTGATGGACACCGAATACGAACGGATCGTCAATGCCAAGCTCGTCGGCAACTAAACAGTTAGCAGGGAAAGGTCTGCACCAACCACCGTCGAATCTGATCACGCACCTGCCGAACTTGCTCCATGATTTCTTCATCCGTGCCAGTGAATTGCGACGGATCGGCAAATGCCTGATGCAACCGCGTTTTTGCCCCGGGGAAATACGGGCAGGCTTCCCCAGCCTTATCGCAAACTGTTACCACATAATCAAATTCCTGGCCGGAAAATTCATCGACACTTTTCGCCCGGTTGCCGCTAATAGCGAGATCCAGCTCCGCCATGGCCCGCACAACGTACGGATTTAGCTTGCCTGGTTCAATCCCGGCGCTGTGGGCTTCGTACAGATCGCCCAGCATTGTATTCATCAGGCTTTCCGCCATTTGTGACCGGGCGGAATTGTGAGTGCAAAGAAACAGCACTCTTTTCTTTTCAGTTTGTTCGCACCGCTCTGCCAGCCAGCGGATAACCTGTAATTCGATTTCGTTGCGCACCCGCCTGAACTCCTGCAGACACTCTTCCTCCGAGCCTTGGCAAGCCGCCGGATCATCAAACGGCCAGGCCAAAATGTTCAGCGCACTGGGAAAAATCACCGGACACTGCTCTTCGGCTTTTTTGCACACGACGATTACATGCCCGAAAGACAACTTGCCCAGATACTCCCGAACGCTTTTGGAGACCTGACCAGAGATATCCACGCCGACTTCAGCCATCGCGGTCACCGCCAGCGGATTCACCGGCGCAGGATCAAAACCCGCGCTATAAACCTGGTACCATTTACTGCCGTAATGTTTTAAGAACCCTTCCGCCATCTGGCTACGTGCACTATTCTGCAAACAAAGGATCAAGATGTTTTCTTTGCTAATTTCCTGCATACGGAATTCCTCCCGGTTTTCACCTGTTCATTCTTGCTATTGTCGATTTTCGTCTTCATTGTCGCTCATATGCCGCTACATCGGCAAGGCAGTTAACAGAAAAATAACATTAATAGACCGCCAAACCCGAAGGCCGGCGGTCGCGATTTTGCTATTCAGTTACCCTTCATGCAGTTCCATTTTCGTCATCAGATACTCAACAATATTTTCCTTCTCGTTGCACAACTCACACGGGCAGTAATCTACATGTGATACAGTGCTCGCTCTTAGTTCGTTCAGTCTTTCCAATAGCTCCGGTTTCTCTTTCGAGATATTATTCTTCCATCCAAGAACCTGACTAAACATCGATGAAAACAGATCGTTTAATTGCTCTTGGCTGACCGGCAATGGTTTTGAAATTCGCCCGGTGTTATTCAGAAACTTATACAATGCCCGCGCCTGTGATGGAGTGAGTTCTATTCTCATGCTGCACCTGCCTGATATGTTGATTGGCAATACTGTGTCGCGAATGAGGCATGATTGCAACGCCTTCAATACTAAGCCCCTTTGCTTCAGTTATATTTGTGCAAGCTTTTCAGCTAATATTATCACAACATTTAGCCCGGCGACAGCGCCCTCTGTCAGTGACTGATATTTGCGAAAAAGCGCCATCTGGCACCCTTGCACTTTCATTCGCTTATGATTAAGTAACATTGCAGGCATTAATTGTTTTTTGTTGAAGAGACTATTATAAATCAATATTCTTCCTTATCTCATGTCTGAAAGGAGTTTTATCTGTGGAATGGGTATTTCGCTATGCTCTCCCGTCCCTCATGATTTCCAAAGCATTTGAATCAAAATACGCAATCATTGCTCCTTATGATGACCCACGAACACAACAAGCTATATCAAGAAAATCAAACGCCACGCGCCTATTAACAGGCTTTATAAATCGTCGCAGCAAACAAATCAAACCGGCAGCATTACTTGTTTTATCTGGCGCACCTGAAGGTGCCATTACCAATGAAGCCCTTGTTGCCTTTCGCAATTTATGCGCCATTAGCACATTGTTGAGGCATTGGGCACATTCTGCAAATGAATGGCGACCTGCAATGCTCTTCTCAGATCACTTTGATTTTTATCCTTACACCGTAACTGATAACAATCGAATTATCTGCATTAACCGGACCTGTCAAGAAATTTGTGTAAACTAAAACCGGATATGCCTGGACACTCTCTCGCCGAAAAGAACCACCAGTTGATTTAAGACCTGTCCCCAATTTTGAATCGGTCTGTCCCATGTTCGCCGGATTTCATCAATGCGC
>JAHDPL010000040.1 GCA_018434355.1 Sporomusaceae bacterium
AGTGAGGAGACACGCAAGGAGTTTATTCGGCGGTGGCATGGTGAACCAGTGCGCTCGGTAAATGTTACTGCTGGGAAAATCGTGCCGCAGGGACTGGAGCAGTTGGAACTGTTTTTTGACGGAGCAGAAAAGAAACATGCCATGGATAGAGTAGTAGATGATCTTCGGGGGCGATTTGGCAAAAAAACGGTTTTTTATGCCGGGTCGATGGCTGGGGGTACTTTCCTTGAACGGGCGGATTATGTGGGCGGACATAGAGGGAAAAGTGAATGATGTAAAAAAGCCTGTCGAGATTGCTGCATGTACAATCTTGATCGGTTTTTCTATTCCATAATATAGTTGCCGGTTTCGTCAAAGACAATTTTATTGACTGAATCACATCTGAAACCGTTACCCATTCGGCTATCTCCTCAATTCACCTTCTTACACTTTCTTTTCTTCGCTAACTAGGTTATAATGTTATACAATCATAATAGTTTAACTAAACTTAATTGTTTTACATTTTGAAAAAGGGGAAAGAATTTTATGACAAAAATAGCTGAATTTACACATGAACTTGTAGAATTATCAAAGAGAAATAGAGAAAAACCAAGTATAACTGTATCTGTTGGAGCGAGGGTCAACAGGCATTTAGTGAATCTCTTAAAAGAGACTGGAATTCCAATTTCTAGTGTTATTGAAAGCTCGTTGGTATACTTTTTTACGCTTAGCGATGACGAAAAGGTAAAATTTATTCACAACTATGACGTAAACAAAATAGATGTTGAGGACCTTCAAGTTCCCAAAATCGTTTGGGAACATATGGTAGCAAATTTTGAAAAAGTTTATGGGAGGAATGAATAGATGGAAACACTCCGAGAAATACTCATGAACTCATCTGCTGCTGACCTGGAGGTATTAGCAGAATACCAAAAAGAGCTAACAAAATATCAGACTGTTTCAAGTCAAGAACTTAAGATATCCTTTTTGATAAATGAAATTAGGCACAACGGCGGAAATACTTTTGCAAATTTGATTCGTGGAAACGGAGTTGAGTACGATGAAATCGTAAGGGATGTTGCAAAACATTTGAAAGTTAATTTTAATAGTCAAAAGCCCCCAGACACAGACTTCCTTGAGTTAGAAATAATTAAGAAAATGATTACGGATGAGTTTAGCAAAATGGATCCTGCACAACAAAAAGAAGTCCTTGCAAGTTTGGGAGCTGAGAACATGGATTTATTAAAAGTGTCGCCGGTTGTGCTGGCAGGCTTATTGGCGGCAAATCTAAGCGGTTTTGCAATTTTTCGTTTATCCGCGATCGCGGCGAACGCTATCGCACGATTCATTTTAGGTCGCGGGCTCACTTTTGGTGCCAATACACTTCTTACTCGCAGTCTGGCGGTCGCAACAGGCCCTGTTGGTTGGGTATTGGGGACTGCATGGATGGCAGTAGATCTTGCTGGCCCAGCCTACAGAATAACCGTGCCCAGTGTTATACACATTGCATTGTTACGCCAAAAATATCGAACTACCAGGCAACCTCAGTGCTCTAATTGCGGAGCACCTGTGCTACAAGGAACCAAATTCTGCGCGGAATGTGGAACTAAAATATAAGATTTATATAATAAATGACCCCAAAAATCCACCACATAAATAGTGGTGGATTTTTTTTGAAAAACTATTGACGTATGTTAATCTTAATGATAAAGTTGTGACTGTGATAATTGTTAAACAAATAAATTATGTAAAACAAAACAAGTAGAGAAAACATATTTGTTGGCGATAATTGTTGAACGGTTAGTCCGATAATATTCTCAGCAGCCACTTCAGTATCGTCAACTTTGACAGAAAGGAAAATGAACATGAAAGAAATAAGGTGCCATAATTGCGGGAAAACATTTGAGATAGACCCAGATAATCCGCAGGTTAGATGGAGAACGATTGCCGCTGGCGCAGCGGTCGGCGCAGTGGCTGGATCTGTCTTGCCAGGCGTTGGGACTGGCCTGGGGGCGATGATGGGAGTAAGAGGCGCTTATTCTGCTGAAAAGAACTATTTCGCATGTCCGCGTTGCGGTCAAGGAAATGATATCAATAACTCGTTCCGGATACACCTTGTAAGGTGCAGAGAAAGCCTTTTGCTTACTCATCCCTACACGCTGATGATAGACAAGAAGATAGCGGCGCACAGATGAGTTTGTTTGAAACGGAAGAGCAACTTGGCAATTGCACGATGGTTGGTAATGACCAAGAAGTTGCCCCGCAGTTACAACGGTATGCGATTGTTGATATTGAGCAGGTTTGGAGGGAAGAAAAAGAGAATGTCGGATAAATTCAAGTTTGATGTCGTGATTGGCAACCCTCCATATCAAGAGGAAGCTACTGGAGATGGTACACAAGCCCCGCCAATTTATCACAAGTTTATGGAGGAGGCCTATAAGATAGCAAAGCCTTGGTCGCTGTGGAGTTGTAGTCCGCCAGCGACCTTTTCTCTTTTTAAGGCGTCCCGCACGGTGTCAGTGACGAGCCTTATGTTGTGCTCCGTTCCGGTGCGGTGCCCCACGATGAAGCCGTCATGAAGGTCCTTTATCGCCGACAGGTAGAGAACTCCTTGTCGAGTATGTATATAAGTGATGTCCGTCACCCATTTCTTGTTGGGCCTATCGGCGTAGAACTCTCGATCAAGCAAGTTGCCGTAACGGTGGACGACATCGGAGAACTTAGTGTACGGACGCCGCCTGCGTGCTACGGACTGGATACCGAGCTTGCGCATGATTCTAAGGACCTTTTTGGGGTTGATACGAAGCCCGTGCTTAATCTTAAGCTGACAAGTGATTTGCCTGTAGCCGGCGCTCCCCTTGGACGCGCCGTATATTACCGATATCAGCTCTAGCAAGGTTTCGTCCTTGTCGGGAAGATCCCGCCTGCGCTTCCACTTGTAATAGCCGGAATATGAAACACCTAGCACCTGGCATAAATCTTTCAAAGGGTACTTGTCAGTAAACAGGGCTATGATTCGGTATTTCAAGCTTGCTTTCACCTCCTTTCCACCGCGGAGAGAAAAGCCCGAAGTACCTCGTTCTCCATCCGCAGCCGACGGAGCTCTTCCTCGACACTCTCAGAAACCGCCGGCGGCCTGCCCTTGGGTCTCGCCTTCAATCCGGCTACGCCTCGTTTGCGATACCCAGCGCACCACAATTGTAGCGTACTTCTTGAGGAAATACCGAACCGAGCCATCACTTCCAGTACGCTCTGGCCTTCTTCCAGATGCGCCCGGACAGCCTCCAGCTTCGTTTCTTGCGAAAATTGATTCGACTTCATGCCTTTTTTGCCAGCCATGTGAAAGCCCCCTATTGTAATTTCATCCTACAACAGGGGGCTTTCTTTTGCACATTCCTTTTTAGGGGTTCAGTTCAAAGAATCCCGCCTTTTTTGTTTCCCTATCCCGCTCCCAATTATACGAAAGAATCCTTGAGGCTATCTTTCACTTCTGTATCGGTGTTAAGGGAAGGCTCAATTGGCTAACTTTCCTCGCAGGGGAAATGTTAATGGTATGGTGCACAAGACGACAATAGCTATAAATATGACAGTGATTTTTATGCCGGCAAAATCACTTATTAAGCCGTAGATAGGTGGCGATACCGCCCCAGCCCCGATCGTCATCGTATAGAAAATGGAGAAACCCTGCTTTCTCTGTTCCTCTGAAACTAATTCAGGCACACTGCCATAAAGCACAGAGGAGGTACCGTTCAGCGCTATGCCGAGAAAAGGTGCGAGTAGCAATGCATTGCCCAGGGGCAGGCTGATCATGCCGCCAATACATATCGCCGTAAGGCTTTCCGTAACTACTACCGAACGCAAAACGCCAAGCCGTGTGGCTAGTATGCCGCAAACAAATTTGCCGATTGCCCCTCCGGCGAAAATAAGCGTAAGGGCAAAGCCGATTTGGGTGACCGAGGCACCTTTCCCCTGGAGAAGAAAAGGGAGAAAGGTTAAAAAACCCGTTCGTGTGGCAGTGTCTATTGCTCCGATCGACGCCAGAGACCAGAAGGCCTGATAGCCGTTCCACCCCAGCAATAAAGCCCTTGCGGTCGGTTGGTTCTTTTCTTGCGGCGAGCAAGAACCAGGCCTGCGGAAGCCAAAATAGCCAATGAAAAGTATCGCCGTGGCCAGTAAGCCGAATGTTGCGAGCAAACGGCTTGCCGTTTGCCAGCCGCAATAGGCGATGAGAAAAGCTGCCGAAGCAGGCAAGACCGCTTTTCCGATATCGCCGGCGACATTATAAGTGCTTAATGCCGTTCGCCGGGCTCTGATATCAGAATAAGCATCCGATATGATGGAAGACGACACAGGATGTTGCACACTGGACCCCAAGCCGCCCAGTAATAATAACAAGCCCAATAGAATGGGGCTGACTGCCAATCCCCAGAGCATAATCGCCAAACTGGTGATGACTGTCCCGATGAGCAATAATTTTACTTGACCAATACGATTGGCAACAATCCCGACGGGAAGCTGAAACATGGCCATGGAACCGGAAACAACAGTTTTCAGGAGACCTGCTTCGGTAAATGTCAAGGCCCACTGGGCTTGCCAGAGCGGGAAAAAAAGATAAAGCATGTCAGTGAAACCATCATGAATGAAATGGGCAAGATTTCCTGTTAATAGTGCCTGCCATTTTGGCTCTTCTTTTTGCGGCTTTCCAATGACAGTATCTTTATCCATTTTCCGTCTCCCAGTTGCAGCATTGTTTCTTTGTAAATTTCATGCTAAATTCTAAATAAAGAAGCATTTGCTGTAAATCAAATAAATTTTGTAATATATAATTAATGCTTCTATATTTCAAGGGCCGAATTATGTATATGCGGGAATCGATGCGTTTCTGGCTATAGTTCAAACCCAAAGCCTAAAAAAGGCGGCCGAATTGTTGAATTTGACCCAAGCCACCGTCAGCTACCGGCTGAAGATTCTGGAGCAGGGGATGGGGCTGACCTCGTCTGAAATCTCCACAAAATCTAACGCCGCTTTAAGATGGAACCGCTTTATACCAAAAGGCCGGGTCTTCTGTGATATCCTTTGGAAGCTGCTTGTCAGTTGCGACATGTTTAGAGTTTTTGTCCGTAGTTTCTTTTGTTGTGCAGTCATTGTCGTCGGTTTTGATTGGTGTTGACTTCGAGTTGTTTTCAGTCTCCTGTCCCGTCTGTGCATCTTTACCCATGCAACTCTCCTCCTTAGAATTTGCTGCCTTCGGCATAGCAAAATTCATGTTGAGTTTATTTTCCTTTCATGCTAATTTTAAATAAAGAAACGTTTGCTGTAAATCAAATAAATTTTGCAATGTTTATTGAAGGTTTCTATATTTAAGGAGGCCGGAGTTTATGTATGTTGCGGGAATCGATGCGTTCCTGGCTATTGTTCAAACTCAAAGCCTAAAAAAGGCGGCCGAATTGTTGAATTTGACCCAAGCCACCGTCAGCTACCGGCTGAAGATTTTGGAACAGGAGATGGGGGCTGTCCTCGTTGAGCGGGGCAAAGGCATCCAAAAGATTGCTTTAACCCCATTCGGAGAGAATTCCGTTACGATTGCCGAACGCTGGAGCAAGTTAAAAAGAGATACCGAGAAACTGCAAGCCAGCGGTCCCCAGTTAAGCCTTTCCATCGGTGGATCGAATAGTTTAAATACGTATGTTCTTCCGCCGCTTTATCGAGCTTTGACCAAACATAGCCCAAGGATACGGCTCCAATTTCGCACGCAACATTCGGTGGAACTCTGGGAAACAATGGAGCGGCGGGAAATAGACGTAGCCTTTGTAAAGATGGAAAGAACGGTGCCTAACATCGAAGCAGAAGCGTTCTTTGTAGATAGAGCCGTATTGCTCAGACCGGCAACGCCTGAGTCTGGCGAATTACAACCAATTCACCCGACTGAATTGAACTGTGAGTATGAAACATACTGCAATTGGGGACCGACTTTTCAAATGTGGCATGACCGCTGGTGGGACCCGGTTCGCGCCGCACACATTCCGGTCGATGTTGTAGGATTAGTTTTTTCGCTCATGCAAGATCCTCGACAATGGTCTGTTTTACCTCAATCCGTAGCCACTGCATTCGTCAAAACGGGGAAGTTTGTTATTCAGCAATTACTGGATCCGCCGCCGGAACGGGTCTGTTATAAGATTACACACAAGCACATTAAGCCTTCCGTAAAAAAGAGCCTTGATATTTTGGACCAATATATGACTGAGTTATTTAAGAAGGGGTAAGAATGGGTAAGTTAGTGGTAGTACTAATCCTGTGAAAGAAACCGAAAGTGCCTGCGTCAGAGTACAACCAATTATGCCGTTTATAACGAGCACGGGTAAAAAATTACTACTTAACTCTTGCAATCACATATACCCCTAAGTCATAAACTTGGAGGGATTTGTATTGGATGCCATTATTGAGCGATGTTGTGGTATTGATGTTCATCGGGACACTGTCTAGCCTGCATGCTAGTCGGTCCATAAGACTAGAAGCCACGAAACCAAATTTGGACGTTCTCTACGATGTCTAAAGGGTTAACCGAGCTTCTGGAATGGTTACAGCAAGAGGAATGTACCCATGGGGTCATGGAAAGCACAAGAGTATACTGGAAGCCAGTATACTCCACTTTAGAAGGCTATTTGGATTTTAAACTCGCCAATGGCCAATGAAACATGCCTTGAAGCCAGGTATTGCCGGGTTTGAGGATGGTGAGAAAAAATGGTTTATGTTTCCGTGGACATGATTAGAAAACATCAGGTTTTCGTGCCTGGCGTTAAACATCTTAAATATTGACCTAACACATCAAGGGTAGAAATAGAAAGCGCCTATAATCCTTAGTTCATAAGGGTTTATAGGCTGTTTTTGCATAGAAGACCCTGGATTTGCTTCTCCTTTACCGGAAGGCAGGTTCAAGGTTCTTTCTTTTTGCAATGGAGGGAGTTCCAATTTAATTGACGTCTCCGATACACGCACAGTGAGTAGCAGTCGGGGGTTACGCAAGTGAAAATAATGCATCACAGATATAGTGAATTTTAAAATGCCACAGGTTGTTCCTTGTATTTAGTCTTTTGTTATTTTTTGGCATCGTGCATCCAATACCTCTAAAACTGCCTTAGCCTGTATTTGCGCCATAAGCACCCTTGTCTCTAAAACCGCTGTTCCAAGGTGTGGAGTAAACAATGTCCGATCCTGGTATTCAATTAATTTGACGGGGATACTGGCAGTTTGTTTTTTCGGATGAAATTCTTCCATTTCGAAAACGTCAGCAGCATATCCGCCAAGAGTATTCCTCTCCAATGCTCTCGCCACAGCCTCTTCATCTACGACCGATCCGCGGCTAATGTTAATCAGAATGCAAGAAGATTTCATCAGGCTAAGTTCCCTGGCACTAATTTGGTGAAAAGTACCATCTGTTAAAGGAGAACAAACGCAAATAAAATCCGCTTGTTCAAGCAATGTATCCAAGGGCAAGTAAGCAAGGCCGGTGATTGATGCTTGTCCGTCCGATAATGGCTCGGGTTGATAGTAGAACAATTGCATATTGAAACCGCTTGCCCGCCTAGCCACGGCTTTCCCTAACTGTCCCATGCCGATAATCCCCAATTTTTTCCCGGATACGCTCAAGCCGAAAATAGGAGCCGGGCTCCATCGGCTGAAGCGTTGTGCCCGAACCAGCTTATCACCCAAATAGATTTTTCGCGCCAGACTTAGGAGAAGTCCCCACGCAAGATCTGCAACAGCTTCTCCCATTAAGAAACCGTCATTTCGTGTAACAATTATTCCTCTTTTAGCAGCTTCATTTAAATCAACATTATCCAGTCCGCGTCCATAACTCGAAATCACTTTAAGATTAGGCATTTGCCTAATTATGGACGCATCTATATGATCGCGGACAGAAATGCAAAGCCCATACGCATTACGAGCCGCCTCCAAAATTTCGCAATGTTGAGGTGGATATGGTGATGCATTTATTATCACTTCAAAGCAGGAATGTAACAATGCTGGCCCTTCAGAAGGTACTTGATGAGTGTAATAAACGATAGGCTTTTGGGATGCTTGACCAATTGAACACACAAATATCACCTCAGGGATGTTTCATATTGGAAAAGGAATGTAGGAATGAGATAAACCGTTTTTCACCCTCGCTTAAATACTTATCGTTACGATAAATTATTTTATATTCTTTGTAAAATTTTACCCCTCTTATTGGAACGGCAACTAAGGTGTTCATATCTAGTTCACGCGAAACAGATGAACTTACAACTATCGAGATACCCAGAGAATTTTCAACTGCTTTTTTTACGGCCTCGGTACTTCCAAGCTGAAAGGCAATCTGCATTTTATTTGCCACGCTTCCAATTTGTCGTTCCAAAGCACGTCGAGTACCAGAGCCTGGCTCCCCCACTATAAATGGTTGTGTAAAAAGATCATCGACTTCTACACAATCTTTGGTCGCCCAAGGATGGTATGGGGAAACAATTAGCGTAAGCGGTTCTTTTCTAAACAATTCTATCTTTAAATAAGTATCAGACACGTCAGATTCAATTATGCCAATACCCAGTTTATAATCCAGAAGGCTTTTTTCGATCACATAGTTTCTATCAAGGAGGACTTGTAGTTTCAAGTTAGGATATTTGTTGTGAAACACACCAAGTACTTGGGGTAAAGTGTAGATGCCGATATTACTACTAGCTCCAATGCACAAAGTTCCTCGTTCAAGGTTTCCAAAATCAGCCATCGCTTTCGAAGTTTCTAACTCCAGTCCTAATAATTGTACCCCGTAATTATAAAGACAGGTCCCTTCTTCGGTCAAAAAATATTGTTTGTTTTTAAATTCTAAAAGTGAGCAATTGTAGTATTTTTCCAGGCTTGTTATATGCGTTGAAACTGTAGGTTGAGAATAAAGTAAAATATCCATTGTTTTTGCCATAGTCTGGTTTTCTGCCAGACAGACAAAGGTTTTAATATGATGCAATAAATCCACAAAATCACCAACTATTATCATTCATAATAGAAATATAATAATTATCATGTTGTTATTATATAACATTATTGCTAATATTTCAACAGGGAGACTGTTCGTTGCTTTGAAGCAATTTATAAGGAAAGGAGAGACGCCTAAGTTTGTCACTGTTTCCCTAAATCATAGCCAAAATTAGAAGGAGGCGATTCTATGTTTAAAGAACAGAATGTTTTTATTACAGGCGGTGCGGGGTTCATAATGTCCCACGTATCGGAAAGACTGGCCGAGGCGGGTAAGAACATCGTGCTGTTCGACAACCTCAAAGAACATGATATGAACGAAGATATGAAAGCGTTGATTCAGAAAAAAAACGTGAAATTCATCCAGGGCGATATCCGCGACAAAGACGCTGTCGCGGAGGCGATGAAGAATGCCGAGGTTGTATATCATTTTGCGGCAGTAATGGGCACCAGCGCTCGCTTCAAACTTGAAATTCCGACTGTAGAAATAAACGTAATAGGTACATTGAATGTTTTAAACGCAGCCCTGGATGCAGGGGTAAAATATTTTGTCCATCCTCCCCGTCCTGCGCTTACTCAATGGCTTACTCCTTATATTATCAGCAAAATCGCGCAAACCCAGTTCACCGAGCTATATCACCGGACCTACGGGTTGCAGACCATTGGCCTGAACATTGCCAACTGCTATGGTCCCAGGGAACGGTCCGTTCTTAATCCGAACACCCCTAAACCTGGCGAAGGGAAAAAGCTAGTTGCGACGTGCATTACGGCCGCTCTTAAAGGGGAACCGCTGCCGATATTTGGTGATGGGGAACAGGGAGCAGACTACGTTTTCATCGACGACGTGGTCGAGGCGTGCATCAGCGCAGTAGGCGATCACGGCATCGGCAAAATTTATGAGATAGGCACTGGAGTAGTATCTACGGTAAATCAAGTTGCAAAAACAGTTATTGAACTCACTGGAAGCAAATCAGTTATCCAGTATCTACCGATGAGAACAGGCGAAACCAAGCTGACGACCGTATCCGACAGTACCAATGCGTACAAAGATTTCGGCTGGAAGGCCAAACATGATTTAAAGGCAGGCCTGAAAAAAACGATTCCTTACTATGCAAAACTACTCGGGATTAAATCCCCCGTATAATTTACAACATACTGTAACCGAAAGTATAAAATATCTCTTTAGCAGACGCGCCCGCGTGCATCCTGTTTAGTTAACGATTGCGGATCGCGCGGGCAAGCGTTTGCTTGATAGTGGCGTTGCTATTCGTCGAACTACATTTTTATAGGGGGCTACAGTAATGAACACTAGACCGGAAGATTCCAACATGGCCAAGTGCAAATGGCCGGAGCTTGAAGGTTTGGGCCTTTGCGAAGAAGGAAAATACGAATTTAATAAGTTTCGTTTTTGGCGGGTAGTCATTGCTGCTTCAGTATTCTATAGCTTTTACTATTTGGGCAGGCTAAACTGGGGAATTTGTATGCCCTGGATTATTGAAGACCTTTCCATAAGCAGCACTCAAGCTGGAGTTGGGGCGTCTTTATTGATGTGGGCTTACGCCGTCGGTACTTTTCTATCCGGACGCTTCGGGGAACGGCTAGGTCAACGCCGTGTATGCCTTTGGGGCGGCATAGGCACAACGGTAATGAATTGCTTGGTAGCTTTACAAACAAGCCTGACAGCGATTTTCGTGCCATGGACAATAAACGGGTTCATACAAGGTCAGGCATACGCACCAATTAACGGCATGATTTGTAACTGGTATCCCAAAGCAGGCCGCGGAATAGCTACCGGCATTTTTGCCACTTCGATGGGTATTTCGACAATCATCGCCTGGGCCGTGACCGGATGGTCTGTAGTAAATTACGGCTGGCGGTGGGCTTTTACTTGGCCATTAATCTTTCTCACATTACCTCTTACTCTGATCTTCTATTTTGTATCAAGAAATAAGCCGGAAGAGGCAGGATTTCCAGCTTATAAGGAAACGACACAAGGAATATCTACACAGGCGGAAGCGCTGCGCGACGACCAAATATCAGGGGTTAAAGCCTGGAAGTATCTCCTTGGCAATTGGAAGTTCCTCTTTCTATGTCTCGCTTCTTTCGCTGCTTATGTTGCGCGTTATGGTCTACTCACCTGGATTCCGCTTTATTACGCCAAAACAGCTGGAATTAGTATGAAAAACGTACCTCTTCTGACTTTCGGCACACCGATCGGTATGGCAATTGGACCGGTTGTCGGCGGTTGGATTTCGGATCGTTTTTTTGGCGCTAAGCGCTGGCAAGTGATTGTAATGTATTGCTTGTTGTCGATAGTAATTTTGTTAACCATGGCTTTCATTCCGATCAAAATAATGGGGTTGACAGCCGGGGTAATACTCCAAATACTGGCGGGATTGCTGGTATTAGGCATGTGTGGAGTTTTGTTTACCGCGGCATGCGATTTTGGAGGACGCAAGATGGCAGGTACTGCGGTTGGTACCATTAACTTCTTCAATTACCTCGGAGCTGGTATACAAGGAATAATAATTGGCGGTATTCTAGATTCGTCCGGTAACTGGACACTTGTTTGGGGACTATGCGCCGCCCTGCTGGCGGTCGCGGCTATACTGGCGAGTATCGCCCGCGAGTAGAGTGTTATGAGAATAACAATTATTAATCCACCCTGGCAGTTTTATAACCCAATAAAGTTATATCCCTTAGGCTTATCCTATCTAGGAGCAGTGTTGAGAAAACATGAGTGCCACCCATTTAGTTTAATTGACTTGAACGTAACAATTAACGAACCTCAAAATATAATTAAGCGAGCTGTTAGCCAGGTAGAGAGCACAAAACCGGATGTTGTAGCGATCATCTGCTGGATTGTCCAGGTTCCTTTTGTTCTAGAGTTTGTGAACGAATATAAAAAGCGCCATCCTGAGGTAACTATTATTCTTGGCGGCATACAAGCGTCAGCCTCATTTGCCGCGATAATGCAGATGTGTCGAGCCGACATAATAGTACATTCGGAAGGAGAAGAAACATTTATTGATTTAATTACGACTATTTCTAATGGCCGCGATTTGAAACAAGTGAGCGGGATATCCTTCCGACAAGGAGTAAACATTGTTACGACTAAAGCAAGAAAGTTAATTGCCGACTTGGACGGTCTGCCTTTTCCAGCCTATGACTTATTGCCGCCAATTGATGTTTATCAACCTCTGAACAAAAGGTTTGTTTTTTCAATAGTGGCCAGTCGAGGGTGTTCCCATCACTGCCAATTTTGTTCCGGGCACGCGTTTTGGCGTTACCAACGCTGGAGAAGTCCAGAAAACGTAATTGAAGAGATAAGCTGGCTAAAATCATGGACTGAGGTTGGTTTCATCAGATTTGAAGACGATGATTTTGCTATCAACAAAGTGTGGTTATCAAAACTGTTGACCTTGATAGAGGGGCACCTCGTCCCCTTTAGTTGTCTAGCACGCTTCGATTCACTCGATGAAGCTGTGATAAAACTACTAGCCCGTGCTGGATGCTCAGAGGTGTATCACGGCCTGGAAAGTGCCTCGCCCAGATTATTAAAGCTATTACAGAAAGATGTCTCGGCTGATGTCGATTTAACCCGCATCAAGGAGATTCTCAATTTCGAGGTAGCTAGTGGAATTGCCCCTACAGTATCAGCCATGATCGGCATCCCAACCGAGACAGAGCAGGAAATGCAATCTACCGTCGAATTTCTGGCAGAATTGCGGGCAATCGGTGTAAAAACGCAACTTTGGATTTTAACTCCCTACCCAGGTACAGATATTGTAAAGAGATTCGGGCATATGATTGGTGAAATAGATAGATGGAAGGAATTCAACCAGTTTGACGTATTTTCGGAGGTCGCTCGGGATGCTTATTCAAGCCTGCTTAAAAAATATAAATCAATGGTCCCTGACCATTGGATGTTTATCAATGAAGCTGGAGTGGAAACTACCGGCTTAGCTTACGCAAAATCAAAGGGTCGATTAATGGGGGTGCTCGACTTTGTATAATCCCCAAAATCTTAAAGTTTATCTCTTGGACGCCAAAGACTCCGATACCATTAACTTTCTTTTCTCGAAGTTTAGTTGGTTTATTCCAGATATGGCCATATTCCCGACTTCCGCCCAAGGTTTTGTTGTCTTCGACCATGGAACAGCCCGACCCTTGATGGCCTTTCATGCAATGCCTTACATAAGAAAAATGAGAATAGGGGCTTTATCTGTACTGAGAGTATCCCGCATTTTAAGCTTAACAGGTAGTTGGGATGAAAAGCTTTGCTTAGCCTTAATTCGGGTTTTACAGGGCTTAGGACAAGGATTTCAAGTCCGCAAAATAGAGATTGAAGTATATGAAACAATCAATGCAGAAATATTTTTCCCTTCCTCAAATTGCTCGATTGACGTTTGTAATGACCCAAGTTTAGCCCAGTGTTTAAGAGCGGTGGGCTTAGTCCCGGCAAATACCATTCTGACTTACGGTCTTTCTTTGGACTCGATCGATTATACCGAATACCAATCAACCAACATCTCTGTTCGCCCTATCAATTCTAAGTCTGATATCGACCGACAGGAATACTATCGTCTGTGGGCCGACAGCGGCAAGCTGCCGTTCTTTTGTTCGGCGGGTACCCGAATAACCCGGTGGTATGAAGAACGACCTTGGTATGAGGATTTTAGTCCAATAATCAGTAACGACAAATTTGTGCTGTTTGCCGAGTTAAACGGCAACTCGCAAGGGTTTGTCCATTGGTGGCCAAACAACTATCGTATGGCACAAAAGTATGGACGAAACTCAATTTATTCGTCTCGGGACAAAATAGCTGCACTCCAAAAAGAAATCAAAGAAGCAAAGATTTTTAAACTAGCTATTTCAACTACTAATCAAAAACTTCGGAGGCTTATTGAAAGAAGTCTTTTGCATGACGCAATGAGTTGCATGGCTTCGAACTTTAATATAAGCCAATGCCAAGTTTCCGGAATAACCAAGAAGGACGAATCTCTATTAAGTACTCTAGAGGATTTGGGCGGGAAAAAAGTACATAGTATTCTACTGTTTGAGGTTAACAAATAATTTTTTCATTAGTAATGAAAGGAGTTTTTTTGATGGAGCGTACTTTTGCTATGATCAAACCGGAAGGGGTAAGCCGAGGCCTCATTGGGGAAATAATTATGCGTATTGAACGAAAAGGTTACCAAATTGTCGCCTTGCAGATGCTAAGTTTAACATCTGAGATGGCATCAGAACACTATGCCGAACATGTTGGGAAACCATTCTTCACCCGTATAGTTGAGCACATTTCTTCCAACCCAGTAGTGGCTATGATTTTGGAAGGCCCTGATGTGGTCAGTGAATTTAGAAAAATGATGGGTGCTACTAATCCGATTAACGCCCTAACTGGCACAATCCGTGGAGACTTTGCAAATGATATGAGCTTAAATATCATTCATGGTTCTGATTCAGTTGAAAGTGCTACTCGGGAAATAAAGCTTTTCTTTAAATAATAGTATTCGCCCCGCCCTTGTTCAGAATAAAACGCTATATAGCAATATTGAAAAATGGGCGACTATCAACCTGAATATTGCCAAGGCCCTGAGGGAAAGATCGGTTCTTAATCCTAACTTCTGTAAGCCCCGAAAGAAGGGAATAAGCTGCTTGCGATCTGTTTTATAGCCGCCCTGAAGGGCGAACCTCTGCCGGTTTTCGGCGACGGCGAACAAGGGCCTGTGGTCGACGCCTGCATCAGGGCAGTGCACGAATCCGCAGTCGGCAAGATATATGAAATCGGTACCGGCGTTGTCTCGACCGTGAATCAGGTTGCAGAAACGATTATTAATCTTACCAAAAGTAATCTGAGATTGAATATTTGCCGTGAGAACAGGCGAAGTCAAGCTGAAAACAGTCGCCAACAATGTCGCTGCCGCGAAGATTTTGGCTGAGAACCAAAATCCGACTTGCTTGAAGGGTTGAAGAAAACGATTCTCTACCATGCCAAACTTCTCGGGATCGATTATTGGGATAAACAGGCCTATTCCTCTGTCGGCAAAAGTTCGGAGGAGCGATATCTATGCTTTCTGGCATCATCGACCTACATGTCCATACAGCACCGGACGTTCGAGAACGGTGCCTGGACGATATTGAATTAGCCCAGTCGGCGCTGAGGAGGGGAGCACGGGCTATTGTCCTCAAATCTCATGTCGTTCCAACGATGGATCGGGCATACATCGCCGAGAAAGTGGTTCCGGGCATCCGTGTATTCGGTGGGATTACCTTGAATCCGGAAGTTGGCGGATTAAACCTTGCCGCTGTAGAAAACGCTATAAAGATGAAGGCAAAAATCGTTTGGCTGCCTACCGGCTACGCGGCGAACGAACGTAAGCGCCTTGGCAAAACCGATGGCATAGAGGTGGTGGTTGGAAACCGTATTGCCCCACCGCTTATGGAAATACTCGAGTTGATCGCGCGGCACGATGTAATCCTTGGTACCGGTCACCTGGCTCCGGCTGAAACAATGCTCGTTGTGTCCAAGGCCAAAGAGCTTGGCGTGCGCAAAATTGTGATTACCCACCCCGAATGGTCGACGATAGATATGTCGATAGAAGAGCAGCTAACCTTGAGTACTTACGGCGTATTCTTCGAACGATGCTATGCTAGGAATCTGTAACGTATTTGGGCGATATTGAAAAGAACAGGCGTAATCCCGTAATTAGCAAAATTAACATTCTGATCAAATTACTGGGGTTATTACCTAAAGAGCAGGCACTTCTCAACGATTTAGCAGGCAAAGAGAGAAAAGAGATATCTCCGGATTTGCTTGAGTATATTATGGATTCGGAGGTCTCACCTTATGTTAGGACTGCGCTTCGAATAGCAAAACAAAACGCTGCAACCATAAAAGACTGGAAACAAATTATTGCGGTTCTGAATTCAAAAAATAAAATACAGCTCCAAAATGGACAAAAAAGCCTTACTGATTGAGAATATCATCGATCAGTAAGGCTTTTTTATTTATTCCTTGGTTTATTTTGCTCAATTCAGCAATTATGCGTATACGCGTAAACGCAGAAGTTAAAAAATACATAATAGCCTACAACTCAATAAATTACTAAAGCAAGTAGTTTGCTAAATAATGTAGCGAATTGCTTGCTTTTTTTTGTTTCCTCCTAACCGAAAAGGAGGGAACAAAAGATGAAAATTAGGTACAAATCCGTTACCAGCAAAACCCCGATTGTGGTTGAACTGCCGGACGATATCGAAAATGCGGATGAAATTAAGAAATCTATACTCATATTTCGTGTTAAAAACATCGTCGAAGCCAGGCGCAACAAAAAAGCAATTAAAATGGCTGAGGAGGGGGAGATCCTCACCGTAACCGGTGGAGACTTCCCTTCTTTATTAGAGGGGAAGGAGAAAATCGATGCCCTCTACCAGGCGATCAGTAAGCTTTTGCCTCGGCAACAGGAGTTAGTCGACAAAATCTACTTCCGGGGTATGACCATCACGGAGATCGCAAAGGAAGAGGGGGTCAGCTATCAGGCAATTCAAAATCGCTTAACCAAGATTTTAAGTCAGCTCAAAAAAAGTCTGAGCGACGAAGAGCCTCATAAAACCAGATATTGATTGTGACCATTATTTGCCACAAAAAAAATTGCCCCGAGAGGGTTGTGTTTAGCCCTCTGAAAGTTGTCCTTAGTAGAGGCACTTTTCATGGCCTCTGAACATCAACGAGGGGGGCGAAAAAATGGAAACGGAAATCCGGGTTGTGTTTTCCAGCGGCGTGGTCGACTCCATTGAGGTTACGGAGAAAAAGCCGACCCAAAAGAAATCGGCGGAGGCGGAGCTTAGAAAAATTTTGGAGCCGCTCCTGAAAGAGAGGCAGAAGCGGTGCCACTAAACAACGCCAGAATCCAAGAGCTTTTGGGTGAACACGACATGTCGCAAATTCAGCTCGCCCAGAAAATTGGCATCACTCCGGGGGCGCTATCGAACGCGCTGGCCGGCAGGAGAGGCGCTGGGCGTAAACTGCTGGCGGGATTACTCAGGGCTTTCCCTGATCAAACACTTGCCAGCCTAACCATTTCGTAAAAAGCAGGTGGGAAATTGAAATTCGTGTATGTTTGTTCCTCACTGAGGGGGGACATAGAAACCAATATCCGGCGGGCTCACGGTTACTGCCGGTTTGTCATCCAGCAAGCATCCTATTTTGTTATCAGGTTATACCATTGCCGTATAGAAATACATATCCGAATTACAGATGGTTTTGTCTAAATTACTGGTAGATCATATCTGTGATTCGAACAAATTTATCGTGGATTTGGCTATGTTATAGACAAAGAACTATGCTTATAATAATAAATAAAACAAGCAGATTTGAAGCAAAACCAATTTTTTAGCACAATTACGAGAACTACTAAACGTGTTACAACATTTTCAATAAGTAGGATATGGAGCTTAAAATATGTTGACAATCTTGCGGGATTTGATAATAAACAGACGAACAAGAATGCCGGATGAGCCGATTTCAATTCATCATATTGATACCTTACTCAGGCCAGAAGGCAAAAAAATAAAGGCAATCTGGCTTGGGCATTCCTCGGTCTTGCTAGAGATGGAAGGGAAAAGGCTATTATTGGACCCTACTTTTTCTGATTATCCTTCTCCCGTACCTTTTATTGGGGGAAAACGCTTCAGCGAGGTATTGCCAATTAAGCTGGAACAACTGGATTATGTCGATATTGTTCTTTTGTCACATGATCACTATGACCATTTGGACTATGAGACAATCATGCAGATCAAAGGTAAGACCAAGCTATTTTGCGTTCCGTCCGGGGTGGGGCGACGGCTCCAAAAATGGGGAATTGATCCAGGGAAGATTCAGGAGTTTGGTTGGTGGCAAGAGGCGGATTGTGCCGGACTGACTCTGGCTTGTACACCGGCTCAGCATTTTTCTGGCAGGGGCATGTTTGACCGTAACAAGACACTGTGGTGTTCATGGGCGCTTATCGGATGCGATAAAAAAGTTTTTTTCAGCGGCGATGGCGGCTACGGCTCTCACTTTCGGCAGATTGGCAAAAAATATGGCCCTTTTGATTTGACGCTGATGGAATGCGGCCAATATGACGAAAGATGGGCGGCCATTCATATGTTGCCGGAACAAACGGTGCAAGCGCATCTTGATCTAGCTGGCAGGCTGCTGCTTCCTATACATTGGGCGGCCTTCAGCCTGTCTTTCCACTACTGGAGCGAACCTGTCGAACGTGCGCTAAAAGCGGCAAAGGATCGCCAGGTCCGAATTACCACTCCCAGGATTGGCGAACCAGTGGTCGTTGGTGCTGCTGATTTCCCTGCTGCAAGCTGGTGGAGATCGCAGAGAACTAGTTGATTTGAATTAGGGTATCTGAAAAATATATAAAAACTGCCAACCCAATAGTTGGCAGCGGGGAGATTGAATATGAAATACTTGCTATATTCCATTGCTTTTGTTGTGATAGCTTGCATTGTGATCTTAATTCCAAGAGTCTATAAGGACATTGTAAAAAAGCAAAATACCAAAAATACCTACGCCATACAAAACGTAAAAACAGGCAAAGATATCAGAGTATATAATGCCGGTATTGATGACGGGCAAAAAATCATTCTTTATGAGCACCATAATTGGGAATGCATGACTTGGCAATTCATCCAATTGGAACAGGATACCTATCTACTCAAAAATCTGTATACGCAAAAGACTTTTCAGCCCTCGGCAGCGCTAGGTCCTGGGGTTGCGTTATGGCAGCAGACGTTGGGAGGGAATCCACTTCAGTATTGGGAATTTATGAAGCAGCCTGATGAAACATATCTGATACGTTTAAAAGGCACGGAGCTATTCATCACTGTTTCTTCCGATCAAAATGACTCCTCCATTATTTTAATGCCAAAACAAGATTCACCGGAACAGCAATGGAAGTTGATTGAGCAGCATCCTATTATCTAGCAGGCCTGCTGTATCGAGACATGGTTGCCCTGATTAGGGACCGAGGGACTAGCTAGGGATACCTTCGTAAAACTTGACGTAGAGAAGGAGTGCTGATGATGAATATTGATTCGATATCGGCTTTACACGAATTGCTTGGCTGCGAAAAACCCAAGCATCCGCTCATTACATTGATTGATTTTGATGCGATTCACCCCACTGAAGAATGCTTTAACAATGAACTGCTGCTGAATTTCTATATGGTATCGCTTAAAAACAGTCCCGATTGTGAACTGAAATATGGCAGGCGGTATTATGACTTTAATGAGGGTAGCTTAATATTCACTGCCCCTGGGCAAGTGCTGAAGGCCGGAGGAGAGCAGTCCGAAAGCGGAAAACCGACTGGCTGGATGCTTTGTTTTCACTCAGATTTAATACGGGGCAGCTCTTTATGGCGAAAAATGTCTGAGTACAGTTTTTTTGAATATGAAGCTAGCGAGGCGCTGCATCTTTCTGATCGGGAAAAAGAGATTGTTGAGCGTATTGTAAGAGAGATACAGGTGGAGTATAGCGGGAACCTGGATTCTTACAGCAACGAACTGATTTTTTCCAATCTGGAAGTACTATTAAACTACGCGAAACGCTTTTATAGCCGGCAATTCATCACCAGAGCCAATGTCTATAAAGAGTCGGTTGTGAAATTTGAAAAGCTTTTGCAGGAACAATGCATCGTTGAAATTATTGAAAAAGCTGGCATGCCTAGCGTAAAAGGCCTCGCACAGGCTATGGGATACTCACCCAATTATCTTTCGGATATGCTGAAAAAAGAAACCGGTAAAACCACGCAGGAGTACATAAAACTGCGAGTGCTTGAGTTGGCAGAGCATTTGCTCTTGACAACAAGAGAGCCCATATATCGCATTGCCAACATGCTGGGCTTTGAGCAGCCAGCGAGTCTTACAAAGTTTTTCAAGGCGCAGCGTGGTGTAAGTCCAGTAGACTTCCGAAAACGACATAGGGCGTAAAACTGCTTCTATTGAATATAGAAACGAAAAAGGCCGGTGGGGGTGAGAGTGTGAACCATCTTTGCCGCCTTTTTTAATTTCCGTTCAAGCTCGTAAATGGTAAGTCTATGACATTTACACAGAACGTATGTTCTGATAATATATCTATAGAGGTGGATAGTGATGAGCGAACCTACTATAGATTTAATGAGTATTCCTATTTACCAACAGATGGATCGGGTAGCCTACTTTGACCGTTGTATGGTCAAGTGGGCGGGGATGCTTCTGTCTGAGCATAATGAGCAGATGAAAGAGCAAGAAGGAAATCACGATGGGGATCGTTGATTTTTCTCGCTTTCCTCGCAGAAGCGTATTATGTATCGACGCAAAATCTTTTTTTGCATCCATAGAGGCGGTTCGGCGGGGACTTGACCCACTAGAAGCCTATATTGCTGTAGTATCGGATTTAAGGCGAACCGGCGCTGTCGTCTTGGCCAGTAGCCCGAAGGTTAAGCTGGAATATAATATCAAGACCGGAAACCGACTCTTTGAAATTCCCAAGCGTTCACCGATTATGGTAGTGGAGCCCAATATGGCGCTATATATCCATATGAACCAGGCGATGCAAAATATATTCCGCCGATTTGTAACCGAAGA
>JAHDPL010000048.1 GCA_018434355.1 Sporomusaceae bacterium
AAACTGCAGGAAATCATCAAAGTTTCCCAAACCACCGCCGTGGAAGTGAAGACGCTGTCGGAAAGCCTATCGCGAGCCAGCTCGGAAAGCGCCAAAGCGGTCGAACAGGTGGCGCAGGCGGTTTCAGAAGTCGCCGGTCAGGCCACCGACCAGGACAAGGCAATGCAGGATTTTTCCGGCCGTATCGGCACGATCAACGCCAGCATGCGGCAAATGGCCGGTCATGCCCAGAATACGGCCAAGCTGTCCGAGGAATCGCAGCAACAGGCTGACGGCGGTCGGCAGCAAACGCAAAAAGTCGTAGCCGAAACCATGGCACTGAACAAGACCGTCGGCGCGATGAACGAAAATGTGGCGGCGCTGACCAGAAATTCGGCCGACATTAACCAAATCATTGGCCTGATCAAACAGATTGCCGGACAGACCAATCTGCTGGCGCTGAATGCGGCGATTGAAGCGGCGCGGGCTGGCGAGCAAGGCCGGGGCTTTGCCGTGGTTGCCGAAGAAGTCCGCAAACTGGCTGAGCAATCGGAAGCAGCGGCGCATCAGATAAAGGGCCTGGTGGACAAGAACCATGGCAGTATCGGCAATGTGGTTGGCGCGATCGACGTGGCGATCCGCGACATTACCCAGGGTGTTGACCTGGTGAACGTGGCAGGCAATAATTTTGCCGCAATCAACAGCCAGATCAACCAGGTAACGGAGCAAGTGGCTGTGATTGCCAAAGCGGTCAATGAAGCCGCGATCGGCAGCCAGCGGATTGTCAGCTCGATCAAGGAAGTCGAGAATCTGAGCCGAGATGCGGCAGCAGAATCGCAGAATGTTTCGGCGGCAACAGAAGAGCAGTCGGCATCGATGCAGGAGATTGCGGCATCCAGCCAGGCGCTGGCCAAACTGGCCGAAGGCTTGCAGCAAGCGATGTCCAAGTTTCACGTGTAGTGCTAACGATAAATGGGAAAAAGCGGGACCTGGGTGTATTGCTCAGGTCCTTATTATTGCCGCGTTGAATCGAATTTTTGTTTCACAAGGAATTGCCAACAGGAAATTGCTTTTACAGCAACGAATACCAATAGAATATTCAAGTAAAATGGACTGAGGCATCTAAAAGCAAAGGGGATAACAACGCTGATGAAACAGCGAAGTCACTTTTGGAAGATTGGGCAAAGTATGATCCGTTTTTCTTCACAGCTCGGGTATGGAATCAGCTTGCTGCTGGCGCTTTGGCTAGCGGTCGCAACGATGGTCCATCTGGATTATAAACAGGCCGTCGATGAAATTGAACACAACAATGATCAGCTGGTGCGAGCTTTCGAAGCCCATGTCCGCAGTTCCTTCCTAGCAGTTGACCAGCAGTTGCTGCTGGTTCGCGCAGAATATGAAAGGGCCGGAATCACGCCAGCTATCAGGACGATCTTGGACCAGACCAGGCAAAGTCCGCTACTGGCGCAGGTACTGCTGCTGGATATCGAGGGAAAGATCGTACAAAGCGTGATTCCCGGTGCGCCAGGACAGAGTTTTGCTTTTCGATCCTATTTTACGGCGCATACGTTGAAAAATCAGCGACAGACATTTATTAGCGAACCGATTGTTGGATTGTTGACAAAGAAATCCGCCGTGTATTTCAGTCAAAGAGTCAATCGTTCGCAAGGCCAGTTTGCCGGGGTGGTCGTCATGGCCCTCGACCAGGACTATTTTCACCAATTTTATCGCACGATGAATTTCAGACCAGGACAATTTGTCCGTCTGATTGGCCGCGACGGCATAGTTCGGCTTAGCTGGGACATCGATGATTCCATGGTGGGTAAAAATGTATCCGAGAGTGAACTGTTTAGCAAACAATTGTCAACAAGAACTTACGGCAGCTTCAAACCAATTTCTCCTTTGACAGGTGTATTGCGGTTTGTCAGTTATCGGGCAATGGCCGATTATCCAATGATTGTTGTTGCCGGAATCGACGTGGAGCCGGCCCTTGCCGAGTATCGGGAGCGACGCGATCGATACCTGGGCGGCGCAGGGGTAGCCAGCTTACTGATTTTGCTGCTGACAGTATGGGCAATCCGTAGTGCAGCGAAAAAACGGGGCGAAGATGAACGCTGGAAACTGGTCGTGGAAGGGGTGGCTGATGGCATCTGGGACTGGGATGCGACAACAGGGAAGCGCTATTATTCTGAACGATACCGAGGAATTGTCGGCTATGAAGATAAAGCGGAGTTTGTCAGGGATTGGCAGGACTGGATGCAGCGGGTCCATCCGGATGATTTGTACCGCGTCGAAAAGGCGCGAAACCTGTCGATACAAAATCCGGCGGTAACATTCAACGAGACATTCCGGTTGCGTTGCCAAAATGGCAATTATCGCTGGGTACGCAGTCGGGCGGCTGCCATTTGCGATCAAGCCGGCTCTATCATCCGAGTGGTTGGAACCCTCACCGACATCCATGAAGAAAAGCAGGTGAATGAAACACTGCGCCGGTCGGAGCAGGAGCTGAGCGACAGTCAGGGAAAATACAAAGCGCTGATTGAACAGGCTTTTGAAGCTGTCGCATTGATTGACCCGGACAACGGCCAAATTGTGGAAATCAATCAGCGATTTAGCGAGTGGTTTGGTTATCACCTGCCGGAAGATTCGCCGTTGTCACGTGAAGCGATCGTATTGGATGGAGCGGAAGGACAGAATTTCCATGACGCCATTCTTTTTGCCGAGGGAATTTTACCGGTAGCCCGGCGGACGTTTCGCCACAAAAATGGTACGCTACTGTTCATGGAGCGCGGCGCCAAGCTGATCACCCATAAATCGAAAAGGCTGATTATGGTCACCTACCGAAATATTGCCGAACAACTGCAACAGGAGCAGGCTGCCCGGCAAGACGCGTTGATTGCCCGGCAAATCCAGCAGGCGCAATTGCGGTCGCCGCAGGATTCGGAGTATGTGGCTTTTAAATCTGAAATCTATCCGAGCGGAGATATCAGCGGTGATCTGTATCATCTAGAATGGCGCAATGATGGGCAACTGTTGCGAGGATATCTGGTGGATGTCGCCGGTAATGGTTTAGCGACAGCCCTGTATACTTCAACAATTACCGTGCTGATGCATGAAGTGGCGGAGCTCGACGCATCGCTGTCGGAACAGGTCCAGTGGTTGAACCGTCAGATTTCCGCTCGTTTCGCCAGCGGAGCCTTCGCGGCGGCAATTGCCTTTGAACTTGACCTGCAAATGCGGGAATTGCGTTATGTCGGCGCAGGAATCACCCGATTCTGGGTCCGGACTGCCAATATGGCCGGTAAAATCCAGGCGCCGGGATTATACCTTGGGATTGATCCAAACCAGGAGTACATGCTGCAAACACTGCCGATCTCGGTGGGCGATCTGATCTGTTTTGCCACTGATGGGCTGGATAAGGCTGTGGCGGAAACAGAACCCGTAGCTATTGAAAACTGCGACCAAGTCTGCGGGTTTTCGCAGTTGCTGTTGGGACAACTGCCCCTGCGTGATGATGCGACGCTACTGTGCATTCGGATCAAGTCGCTGCCGGCGATGCTGCTCACTGATGTTTGGCCGAAAACTCTTCGTTTAAATGGTTTTGATGATTATCGCCGGCTTAAAGCGGAGATTGCCAAAGTACTGGCGGAAGTGACTGGAAAGCCACATTCGATACAGGAAGTCGCAGTGCATGAGGCGATTGCCAACGCGTTGGAATGCCGGGACGGTAAGGCGCGCAGTCACAAAGCCCGGATCAAATTCAACCGTATTGGCGATTATCTGATCATCCGGGTGAAAACGTCACGGATCGGTTTTGCCGGCAACGCACTGTTGCGCCGGCTCCGGTCACATCCGGAAGCGATGTTTGAGTTCGGTGAGGATGCTGGAATGGGTCGCGGCATTCCAATCATGCTTTCGATAACGGACCGGATGACCTATAATGCGGAAGGCACGGAAATTTTACTGGCTTGGAATCTTCATATCCCTGTGCTGTATGGGGAGGATAAACCATGATGTCTCAAATGCTGAAAAGAGATTTTGCACCGCTGGCATATGGTGTGATATTGGTATTTGCTATCTTGCTGGCAACGGCGGGGATTGTGAACCAGAATTACGAGCAGGAAATTCGCGAAATCAACCGCAACAACGATCAACTGACACGCAGCTTGGAAGAGCATGTGCGCAGTTCGTTAATCGCTGCAGATGCAAAATTGCTGCTGATGAAATCGGAATATGAACGGGCTGGATTTACCCCGGCGGTCGGTACTGCCATGCAATCGGTGTTGCCCAACCTGCTATTGCTGCAGAGCCTTATTATGAATGCAGAGGGCAAGGTTGTGCATAGTACCTATCACGGCGCTATTGAGGCAAACTATGCCGATCGTTCTTATTTTCAGTTCCATCAGCAATCCGACCGGCAAGAACTGTATATCAGCGCGCCGATGTTGGGGCGAATTACCGGAAAAAACTCGATTTATCTCAGTCGCCGATTGGAGACGCCGGGGGGTGGGTTTGCCGGTGTGGTAGTGTTGGCGGTCGATCCGGAATATTTTTCGCGTTTCTATCGATCAATGGAGCTACAGACCGGTCGCTTGGTCAGGGTAGTCGGTGAGGATGGAATTGTCCGGGCCAGTTGGAACGGAAGGATGGATGAACTGGGACAGGATGTCGCCGGCGGTTTTTTGTTCAAGGCAATGGGGCAACATCGTAGCGGTCACTATCAGTCGCCAGGTATTCATTATGGTGTAGATCGTTTCTTCAGTTACCGAGCAATGAACGATTTTCCGCTGATTGTACAGGTGGGATATGAAACTGAATTTGCATTGGCCGAGTATCGCGGACGGCGTAATACTTTTCTTTGGATTGCAGTGTTTGGTTCCTTGCTTGTAGTATTCTTTTCCATCATGGAATACCGGCGGCAAATTGCCAGTCAGCTGGCGAATCAGGCGCTGCTGACAAGTGAAAGACTGAACCGGACGATTTTGCAGACGACGGATGATGGGTACTGGGTGGTTGATGCCAACGGGCGGATGGCGGATGTGAACGAAGCCTATTGCCGGATGAGTGGATATCGGCGCGAAGAATTCCTTGGCCTTCACATTCATGATGTCGATGCCGATGAGCCGAATGAAGAAACGGTAGCCCGCATTGAAAGGATCATGCAGAACGGATCGGAACGGTTCGAGGTGCGGCATCGCCGCAAAGATGGCAGTGTATTCGATGTTGAAATTACAGCGACCTTGGTTGCCGGAGATTCACCACTGATGGTCTGTTTTTGCCGTGACATCACGCAGCGCAAACAGGTCCAAAAAACGTTGCAAGCAAGTGAACAAAGATACCGAGCGTTAATGATGCAGGGTTATGACGCTGTCGCTTTAATCGATATCGAGAAACTGGAAGTGGTGGAAGCCAATCCGGCTTTTGAGCGGTTGACCGGCTATACATTCCCGTTGGAACAAGCGCTGCATGCGTTTGAATTGTTTGCCGACGAACAGATTAATATTTTGCGATATTTGGCAGAGGTTCATACCAATGGTGTTCTGCCGCCGAATTTGAGGAAAATCCGTACCCGCAGTGGCGGATGCCGCGAGGTGGAACGTACGGGGACCTTAATCGAAATTGACGGGCGCAGCTACCAACTGACCACGTTTCGTGATGTGACACAGGAACGTGTCAAACAGCGGGAACTGCATAGCGAACTGCTGCTGGCCGCACAGGTACAGCGGGCGTTGCTGCCGGAGATCCCGCGGTCACAATTGTTTGACATTGCTGCGGTTTTCAAGCCCAAAGGCTTTGTCAGCGGCGATTTGTATTATCTGGAGTGGCAGGAGTCCTGTCAGGTGCTTCGGGGTTTCTTGCTCGACATCACTGGACACGGTATGGCAACGGCCTTGCAGACGGCAGCGGTCAACGTATTGTTGCGCGAACTGATGGATTTGCCGCAACCGCTTGATTTATCCGGACAGCTGGACTGGCTCAATCGACGGATCCCACGTTATGTCGATGAGAGCACTTTCGTTGCCGCCATTGGGTTTGAACTGGATTTTACTCAGTCGGAACTGCGTTATGCGGCGGCAGGAATTAATCAATTCCTGTTAAATGAAGAGCGAGTGTTAGCACCCGGTTTATATTTGGGGATTTGTGAGACGGAAGCGTATGAGCTTCGCCGGGTCGCTATGAAAACAGGCGATTCAGTTTGCTTCTTGACCGACGGAATCAGCGATATTTTTGATGCGACAGATCTCTGGACAGATATGCGTGCCGAGCAAGTTTGCCGTCTGTTTTATGAAAGTGAGATTGCATCGCAGGCCAAAGACGACGCTACGGCAATCTGTATTACAATTAAACGGGCCCAATAAGTCGTGCGCATGATCAAGTGAGAACTGCATAACAGGCAGGAATAGACAGATAGATGACGAACGTAGTCATAAAGGGCTAAGTTTGGAGGCTTTCTATTGCTGTTTCGTCGTCTGCGGCAACGAATCGACAGGTTTATCGCCGGGTTGAACTATCGGCGAATCCGCCTGATATTGACCGTTTCAGCGGGGATGCTCATCCTGTTGATCGGCTTTGTTGTCATACGACTCGACAGGCATGAGTATGTCCATTATCGGAACATGGTGGACCGTGAAGGGACGAACCTGTTACTGGCATTCGAAGAGAATGTGCGCCGCGATTTGGACGGCGTGGATGAAGTGTTGCGTGAAATTAAGACCGAATTCGAGGAAACCGGTGGTGTGTCCTCTCAGGCCATGGCACGCATGCAGCGGTCGCGTTCGCTGCCGTTAATCCATGTATCGGTTGCGGATGCGCGAGGAAACATCGTAAACAGCACGCGAACGGAATTGCTCGGGCTGGATGTATCTGGCGGTGAATATTTTCAACATTTTCAACGGGTTAATGAGGATGGTGTTTATTTAGCGCGACCAGTCATTGGCCAAAAAACGCAAAAGTGGCTGTTCCATATCAGTCGTCGTCTGAACAAACCGGATGGCAGTTTTGGCGGAACTGTGACTGCAGGCATTGATCCGGCATATTTTGGCAGGTTTTATCAAAAAATGCAGCTTGGCCAAGGATTTTCGGTCAGCATCGTCGGATTGGACGGCCTGATTCGAGTCCGTCAGACCGCAGATAGGCTGGATGTCGGGACAGATATCAGTCACCTGCAGGTTTTCCAGTTGATAAAGCAACAAAAAAGCGGCTCTTACACAGCATTCTCATTATTGGATCAGATTGACCGGATTTATACCTATCGGGTGATGCCGGAATATCCACTGATTTTATTTATTTCTGTGCCGGAACAGGCGGCGTTTGCCGATTATTATCGCTTGCGGGACCGCAACTGGTTGTTGGCGCTGCTGGGAACGTTGTCAGTGGCGGTTTTCTTTGCCTTGTTGATGCGTTTGTTGGAGCAACAGGAGCAATCGGCGTATTTGTTGCGACAGATGAATCAACAACTAAAGGAAAGTGTTGACCAGCGGACTGCGGAACTGGAAGCGGCCAATATGGAACTGCAAATCATCGCGATGATGGACGGACTAACCGGAATCGCCAATCGGCGCTATTTTGACGATTACTATGAGCGCAGCTGGCGGACGGCGGTGCGGATGGGGACGCCGATTTCGGTTGTCATGGCTGATATCGACTGGTTTAAGGCGTTTAATGACACTTATGGACATCAGGCTGGCGATGACTGTCTGAAACAGGTCGCCCGCACCGTGCGGAACCATACCAAACGGGCGGCCGATTTTGTGGCCCGTTACGGTGGGGAGGAGTTCATTGTCGTTTTGCCTGATACTGATGCCGTTGGAGCGAGTAAGTTTGCCGAACGGGTCAGAGAGCAGGTTGCAGCGCTGGATATTGAGCACAGCAAGTCGCCTTTTGGCAAAGTGACGATCAGTCTGGGAATCGCAAGTATAACACCCGTTCAGTCTAATGAGGCACAGGCTTTGATTGAAGCGGCGGATAAAGCGTTGTATATGGCAAAACATGAAGGGAAAAACTGCGTTCGCTAATAAACAAAACAAGGCCGTCCCCAAAAGGGACGGCCTGTATGTTTCGCTTATGCACTTTACCGGAGCCTGCTTCCGCGTAGTGCTACACGCTAGTTAGGTCTTATTGACCGAAACCGCGCGATTTTTGGAAGCAATCGCGGCAATATACCGGACGATCGCTACGCGGGGCGAAAGGAACTTCGGTAGAGCAACCGCACTCGGCGCAAATAGCCGGATGCATTTGGCGCTCGCCACCTTGGCTGCGACCACCGCCGAAGTTTCCGCTTTGCTTACGGGCAGCGCGGCAGGTCGGGCAACGGCCTGGCTCGTTTTGGAAGCCTTTCTCTGCATAGAACTCTTGCTCACGCGCGGTGAAATCAAAATCTACGCCGCAATCTCTACATTTAAGGGTTTTGTCTTCAAACATGGAATTTCCTCCTCTGTCATCCTGCTTCGCGGACTCGGGACAACGTGGCTTTCGACCTCTCCGCAGGCAAAACGAGAAGAGGAGAAGGGGCACGGTCGCGGGAACGATTCCTGGGCAGGGGCGCATAGTAAGTATAGTAATGCGCATATTTACTTTAACAGAATGTTAGGGTGGCGTCAACAAATTTTTTGAAAAATAATTGAATTTCTTCCTGTGCAGGAAAAGAATCGTCAAGCCACGAAATTTCAATAGGTAAGATAAACCAACGGAGGGCTGGAGATGGACTGCATTGAAAGAGACTTGCTATCGGTCATTCCGCTATTTGTCTGGCAAAAAGACTGCGAGGGACGATATAAATATGCCAACCCGGCTTTTTGCGACTGGGTGGGTCGTTCCGTGGACGATGTCCTGGGCCGGACGGATCATGACATCTGGGATCAAGCGACGGCAAACCAGCTTGCAGCGGATGAGGAACGCGTTGCACTGCGCGGTACGTCTCTGCAAAAGCAGACGCTGGTGTCTGTTGGCGGCAGGCAGGTGTGGGTCGAATATCGTCTGAGTCCGGTCATCAATAGCAAAGGGGAAGTGATAGCGATTGCCGGGGTGGGCGATGACATCACGGAACGCAAAGAACTGGAAGGACAATTGGCCTCGGCGCTCGATACGGCGCTGGAGGCACGCCATATGGCTTCGCTGGGCATCATGGCCGCAGGCATCACCCATGAACTTAACCAACCGCTGCAGGCGATCAAACTTTCTGCAGACAGTATCGTCTATTGGTTTGAAAAAAAGAAGACCTTTGATCCCAAATCGATTATGAAGGCATTGGGACTGATTTCGCGAAATTCCGACAGGATTCAGCGGATCATTCAGCGGGTGCGAAATTTTGTCAAAAGCAGACAGGCCATCGCCCAGACCAAGGCGGTCGATTTGAACCAAGCAATACGCGACGGGCTGGAAATGATCGAACACCAACTGATGTCTCATGGCATTGAGCTGGTGCTGAAACTGGACCCTGATATTCCGGCGATATCCGGTGATGAAACGCAAATCGAAGAAGTCGTGATCAATTTGGTGACCAATGCCAGGCAGTCTCTCGATTTAACCGAACGCGACGATAAAAAGATTCTGATCGAGACCTATAGCACTTCACAAGGCATCTGTATGATTGTCGCCGATACCGGAACCGGTTTTTCGGCTGATGCATTGGACAACATGTTTCGACCGTTTTTCACAACGAAAACGGAAGGGCTGGGCTTGGGGCTTTCGATTGTTCATTCGATTGTCACCGGATTTTCCGGCAAAATTGAATTGCTGCAGCCGACGGACGGATTTTCCACGCTTCTGGCGGTTACGCTCAAGCCGTGGGAAGAAACGAAGGAGTCCGACGAATAATCAAGGTGAGTGTTCGATTCCACGCAATTTCCTCAGTTGGAATGTGCGATATTGAACAGTTTGAATTGAATTTGTATGAGACAGTAAACGGAATAAATCTCGTAAGGACCGATAATAATGGGTTTTTCGCAGCGTGCCATACTCTGGCACGCTTTTTGCTATATATTGATACATCTTGCTGTTAGAGCAACAACGGGGGAACAATGATGAAAATCATGATGATTGATGATGAAAGGGACTGCATGGAAAGCTTGGCGGCAGCGCTCGAACCGGCAGGGCATCAGGCTGTGATGTTCTCGTCACCGGCTGATGCCGTGACGCAGTATGCGCAGGGGCATTATGACGTTGTGATAACCGACATGCGGATGCCGCGCATGACCGGGATACAAGTGCTTCGGGTAATCCGCCAGATCGATCCCGAAGCGCGGGTGATTATCATGACCGGTTACGGCGATGCCGAGACTGCGATTGCTGCAGTGAACAACGGCGCCTATGCATTTTTTGGCAAACCGGTGAATATCGTGGAACTGATTGAAGTGCTGGAACGGGTGGGCAAGGAACAGGAGCAGATAAAACTGTCTAAAGCTGAACAGGAGCGAATGGCCCAGGAATACCAGCGATTGAAGAAAGCCCATGACGAAATGATCAAGCTGCTAGATTGCACACGTTCGAAGAAACTGGAGGGATGAGGGCATGTCGTCGGAACTGGACGAACGACGTGAAATGGTGCACGATTTCGTTACCGAAAGCCGGGAAATGCTTGATGACATCGAGCCGCAAATCCTGGCTCTAGAGAAGCATGCTTCCCAATCGGGCGACATCGATGACGAAATCCTGAATACGATTTTCCGCTTGTTCCATTCACTCAAGGGGATGGCTTCGTTTCTTGATCTGCAGACAGTAATGCAGGTCACCCATGAAGCCGAAACCTTGCTGGATATTTTTCGCAAACGGCAGATGCCGATGGAAGGCGAACATGTTGAGTTGCTTTGCCGGACAAGTGATTTTGTCCGCGAGTTGCTTGACGTGATCGAACAACGACTGAGTGACAACGGATATGAGGATGCCGCCGGCAAAATCATCGGTGAGATTCAGACGAAAATACATGATGGCCGAAATCCTGACAAGGGAGTGGAAGCCCCCAAAGAAACCATAGTCTGCGAAACTGTGAACGAAATCGCACAAGTTGCTTCTCCGGAATCTGTAGTCTCAGAACCAGTGTTGGAGTTTGCCGACGAATTCAAACTGACGATTACGCCGGAAATGATCAAACGCTTTACCGACGAGGCGATGGATACCTTTGAAGAAGCGGAGAGCACCTTGCTGCAAATGGAACTGCGGCCCAACGACAAACAGCTGATTGAGCAGGTGTTCCGCAGTTTTCATAGCTTCAAAGGAAATGCCGGCTTCTTTGGCTACGCTGATTTTGAAAAACTAAGTCACAAGGCGGAAAATCTACTGGACTCGGTCCGCGACGGCCGCAGCAGCGCCAGTCCGGCGATCATCAGCATTTTGTTGTCGGTGGTCGATGTCTTGCGAATCGGTGTGCATGGACTGGAAAAAGGTGAATTGGTTTCGATTCCGAATTTGCCGCAGTTGTTGCGGTCGATGGAAGAAGTAGAAGTTGGACCGGTTGAAATAGTCGATGCGGAGTCGAAAATTTTTCCCGACATTACCAGCAAAGAGTTGGAAAAACCGATTGAACGACCCGTCCAGCAGAAGAACAACGAGGGTTCTGACAAAGCCGACAAGGAAGACGGGCAGGATGCTCCCGCGGGCGGCGCGCGTTCCGGCGGCGCTGATAAAAAATCTGCGGCTGCTTCCCAAATGGCGTTGCGCGTCGATGTCGAAAAATTGGACCAACTACTGGATCTGGTGGGCGAAATGGTTATTTCGGTATCGATGGTCTCGAATAGCCCTGATTTGGTCGGTCTCAATCTGGATCGGTTTGAAAAATCAATCATGCATCTGACGAAAATCACCCGCGATATCCAGGATGTTTCGATGTCGATGCGGATGATTCCGCTGTCCGGTGTCTTCCGAAAAATGGTGCGGCTGGTACGCGACGTGGCGATGAAGGAAAACAAAAAGGTAGATCTGGAAATCATCGGTGAAGAAACCGAAGTCGACAAGACGATCATCGAGCAGATTTCTGACCCCTTGGTGCATCTGATCCGCAACGCCGTCGACCATGGCGTCGAATCACCGGCTGCGCGCGTAGCGGCAGGCAAGCCGGAAACCGGCAGAGTTACGCTGGAAGCGAAACACTCGGCCGGCGAAGTCTGGATTTTGATCAAGGATGACGGAAACGGCATCAACCGGGACAAGCTGATCAAAAAAGCGATTGAACGCGGAATCACCAACGAGGACGCCTATGGCTGGAAAGACGAAGATGTCTATAAACTGGTCTTTGAGCCGGGTCTCAGCACGGCGGCGCAGGTTTCCTCGATCTCCGGACGTGGTGTCGGTATGGATGTGGTCAAACGGAATATCGAGAAGCTGCGCGGCCGGATTGACATCCGCAGCACGCCAGGCGCCGGGACCATATTTATCCTGCGGATTCCCCTGACGCTAGCCATCATCGACGGAATGATCGTACAGGTCGGCGACATCAAGTACGCGATTCCGATCACCTCGATCAATGAATCGCTGCGACCGGCTGAGAACCAGATCACGGTGACTCCGGAAGGACTGGAATTGCTTAACGTCCGTCATCAGTTGTTGCCGGTCATCCGGCTGCACGAGATATACAAGGTGAAACATGCCAGAACCAAACTGACGGAAGGAATCTTGATCGTCGTCGAACATGATTTGAAAAAATACTGCCTGTTCGTGGATGAAATGGTCGGGCAGCATCAGATCGTAATCAAGGGACTGCCAGAATACTTCGGCCGGATCCGTGGCGTCTCGGGATTTGCGATCCTCGGCGACGGTGAAATCAGCACGATATTGGATATTGCAGGGCTGGTAGGCTCAATGGAGGGATTGTTGGCAGATGTCAGGCATTGATCCCCAAATACGACGGAGCAGAGCAATAGCAAATGAGGAGGTGAGGTTATGTGCGCGAAGGAAAGAGTAGATGAAGATTTGTTGGAAGATGATGACGAGAATGAAGACACGCAAGAAGGCAAATTTCTGACCTTTCAGTTGAACGAAGAAGAGTATGGCATCGAAATCGGTTATGTAACGGAAATCATCGGGTTGCAAAACATCAATGTAGTGCCGGATATGCCCCACTACATCCGGGGGGTCATCAACCTCAGAGGCAAGGTCATTCCGGTGATGGACGTGCGGCTGCGGTTCGGCGCGCCGGAACGTCAATACGACGAACGGACCTGTATCATCGTCATCAATGTCAAGGAGCAATCGATCGGACTGATAGTCGATCGTGTTTCCGAGGTGCTCGACATTCCGGCGTCCGAGATCGAACCGACGCCCGAATTGCGCAAGGGACGCAGCAATCGTTTTGTCAAGGGACTCGGCAAAGTCGGCGATGAAGTGAAGATGTTGCTGGAAGCCGAGCACATGCTTTTCGAAGAAGCTGCGGAAGCGGAATTGACAAAATAGAAAAAGAGGGAATCTTTTATGGCGTTCACATACTTCTTTCGTGATTTGCAGACACTCAATACGGCAGTGAAATACCTGGTGCCGTTTTCTTCAGGGGCGACCAAAGTCCGGGTCTGGGACGCCGGATGCGCCATGGGGCAGGAGCCTTACTCGATGGCGATTCTACTAGCGGAAGCGATGAACCATTTTGCCTATCGTAACCTGAAGATTTATGCGACGGACATCGACGGTAGCAACCTGTTTCGCGACATCATCGCCAGCGGCACCTACCCGACGGAAGAACTGGAGCGAATTCCACGAGAGTTGTTTGACAAGTATTTTATTCCGGCCACCAAGCCCGGACATCATCAAATCGTGGACCAGGTTCGCAGCCGGCTGGAGTTCCAGCGACAGGACCTGCTGCAATTGCAACCGCCCGCCACGGAGATCTCCCTGGTCCTGTGCAAGAACGTGCTGTTGCACTTTCAGCCGCACGAACGGGTGGAAGTGATGAAAATGTTTCATCGGGCACTGGTGCCTGGCGGCTTCTTCGCCACCGAACAGACCCAGAAACTGCCTCCCGAATTGGAGCCCTATTTTGAACAGGTCTCGCCGGACTGTCAGATGTTTCGCAAAATCGGCGGACCGATATGAGGATCTACCCGCTCAAATCAAGCAGTTCTGTGTATAGCTGCAATTCATACCTGATTCTCGGCGACTGGAACCGGCTGGAGGACATCAACTGCCTGGTCGATGTTGGAACCGATGGATCGATTGCTGAAGATATACGCGGAATGTCGACTGGATTCGGTAAACGGCCGGTCGAACGGGTTATCTGCACTCACAACCACTTCGACCATGTCGGCGGACTGCGGCGGTTCAAAGAGGAGTATCAACCGGAAGTATTCGCGTTCACTTCCTTTCCCGGCGTTACGGCGATTCTGCGGAACGGCCAGCTGATCCGTTGCGGCGACGAGTATTTTGAAGTGATACACGTTACCGGTCACTCCAACGATTCGATCTGTCTCTATTGTCCGACAGGCGGTGTGCTGTTCTCAGGAGACACGCCGCTCACCGTAAAGACGCCAGGAGGATCGTATTCGGCAGTGTTTGAAAAACAACTGGAAGATCTGGCATCGCGTAATATTCAGGTCATCTATCCGGGACATGGCGATATCATTGATTATCAAGCGAAAGAACTGATTCAGGAAACCCTGCGCAACGTAAGAAAAAGTCACATGGTATAGGAAAGCAGAACCGGAATAATCAAGGATGATTGAGAAGGAGGGAAAATCAAAGTGTTTGGGAATATGAAGCTCGGAACGAAAGTGATTGGCGCATTTGTTGTATTGACTATTATCTCAATAGTCATTGGAGGCGTTGGGTACAAAGGGCTCAGTGATTTAGGTAAAATCACCGATGATCTTGCCAAAGACAGACTACCCAAATCGGAGTATCTGATGACCATAAGCGAAGGACAAACGGCTATAAAAGCAACGGAGCGCACGCTATTGATTCCAAGTATTGATCGACAGCGTTCTGACAGGCAACTTCAACAAATCAAAGATGCCTGGGTCCGGATCGATAAAGCTTGGAAAAGTTTTGACAGCATGCCGAAGTCCCAGGCTGGTGAGGCGCAGTGGAAAAAATTTGCTGTATCTTGGGAGATATGGAAAAAAGATCATCAGGAGTCAATGCGTCTGTATGATGAATATGTGAGAAGCGGTAACAGTCCTGTTGTCTATGCACGAATGTACGCGCACGCAATGGACAAGCAGGCAAAATCATTCTATGATGCGGAAGCATTGTTGCTTGAGATTGTAACGCTTAACTCTAAACTGGCGGCTGAAGCTGCGGTTGCGGCTCACGAAAAAGAAACAATGGCAAACAAAATTTTAATTGGAAGTATCATTTTTGGAATTCTGTTTGCTTTAGTTGTAGGGATTTTCTTTGTGCGCGGAATTAATCAGATTATAGGTGGTTTGTTGCAAGAAACTCAACGATTGGTTCAGGCGGCTATTGGGGGAAAACTTGATACCCGAGGAGATGTCCGAAAAATTAACTTTGAGTTCCGTGGAATTGTTGAGGGGATAAACAAAACGTTGGATGCGGTCATCGGACCACTCAACGTGGCAGCCGAGTATGTCGACAGGATCTCGAAGGGCGACATTCCGCCGAAGATTACAGACAACTACAATGGCGACTTCAATGAGATTAAGAACAATCTGAATCAAGCGATTGATGCGGTCAACGCCCTGGTTGCCGATGCGGGAATGCTGTCGCAGGCGGCAGTGGACGGCAAGCTGGATACCCGGGCCGACGCGTCCAAACATGGCGGAGATTTCCGCAAGATCGTAGAGGGCGTCAATAAGACCCTTGACTCGGTGATCGGGCCACTTAACGTGGCAGCCGAGTATGTCGACCGGATCTCCAAGGGTGACATCCCGCCGAAGATCACCGACAACTACAACGGCGACTTCAATGAAATCAAGAACAACCTGAACCAGGCTATCGATGCGGTCAACGCCCTGGTTGCCGATGCGGGAATGCTGTCGCAGGCGGCAGTGGACGGCAAGCTGGATACCCGGGCCGACGCGTCCAAACATGGCGGAGATTTCCGCAAGATCGTAGAGGGCGTCAATAAGACCCT
>JAHDPL010000024.1 GCA_018434355.1 Sporomusaceae bacterium
AAGCTGGATACCCGGGCCGACGCGTCCAAACATGGCGGAGATTTCCGCAAGATCGTAGAGGGCGTCAATAAGACCCTTGACTCGGTGATCGGGCCACTTAACGTGGCAGCCGAGTATGTCGACCGGATTTCGAAGGGCGACATCCCGCCGAAGATCACTGACAGCTACAATGGTGACTTCAACGAAATCAAGAACAATCTGAACCAGGCCATCGATGCGGTCAATGCGTTGGTTGCCGATGCGAACATGCTGTCTGTGGCTGCAGTGGAAGGCCGTCTCGACACCCGGGCCGACGCGTCCAAACATGGCGGAGATTTCCGCAAGATCGTAGAGGGCGTCAATAAGACCCTTGACTCGGTGATCGGGCCACTTAACGTGGCAGCCGAGTATGTCGACCGGATTTCGAAGGGCGATATTCCACCGAAGATCACCGACAGCTACAACGGCGACTTCAACGAGATCAAGAACAATCTCAACAATGCGATCGACAACATCAACGCGCTGGTCGCCGATGCGAACATGCTGGTGGTGGCTGCGGTCGAAGGAAAACTGGCGACCCGGGCCGATGCATCCAAACATGGCGGAGATTTCCGCAAGATTGTCGACGGAGTCAACAAGACATTGGATGCCGTTATTGACCCGCTCAACGTAACAGCCAAATATGTTGATGATATTTCGAAGGGCGTCATTCCGCCGATTATCACCGACAACTACAATGGCGACTTTAACGTGATCAAAACCAATCTCAACAACATGGTCAAGATGATGAGCGATTTGCTTGCACAAACCGACATCATCATCAAGGGGGCGGCTGACGGTGAGCTTGACAAGCGGGCCAATGCCGAAATGTTCGTGGGCGGCTGGAATCAATTGGTCAAAGGTGTCAATGAAGCGATCACCAATATCGTGAACCCGCTGAACGTCACCGCCGACTATGTGGACAAGGTCGCCAAAGGGATTATCCCGCCGGTGATTACGACGGAATACAAAGGACAGTACAATATCATCAAAGAGAACCTCAATTCGTTGGTCAAAATGATGAGTGACCTGCTGGCGCAGACAGATATCATCATTAAGGGTGCGGCTGACGGTGAACTCGACAAGCGTGCCAATGCCGAAATGTTCGTGGGCGGTTGGAATCAGCTGGTTAAGGGTGTCAATGCTGCGATCACCAACATCGTCAATCCCTTGAATGTCACGGCCGATTATGTTGACAGAATCTCCAAAGGCAATATCCCTCCCAAGATTACCGATCCATACAGCGGTGACTACAACATCATCAAGAATAACCTTAACCAATGTATCGACACGGTCAATGCTCTGGTAGCCGATGCGGGAATGTTGGCAATGGCGGCAGTTGACGGTAAGTTGGATACTCGGGCGGATGCCAGCAAACACCAGGGGGACTATCGCAAAATCGTCGAAGGTGTCAACAAGACTCTCGATGCGGTTATTGGACCCTTGAATGTAGCAGCCGAGTATGTCGACCGGATCTCGAAAGGCGATATTCCGCCGAAGATCACCGACAACTACAATGGCGATTTCAACGAAATCAAGAACAACCTCAACAATGCGATCGACAACATCAATGCGCTGGTCATCGACGCCAACATGTTGGTGGTGGCGGCTGTGGAAGGCAAGCTCGCAACCCGGGCCGATGCATCCAAACATGGCGGCGACTTCCGCAAGATTGTCGAAGGCGTCAATAAGACACTGGATTCGGTCATCGGGCCCTTGAACGTGGCGGCCGACTATGTCGACAAGATTTCCAAAGGCGAGATTCCGCCGAAGATCACCGACACCTACAATGGCGACTTCAATACAATTAAGAACAACCTGAACCAGGCCATCGATGCAGTCAATGCGCTGGTCGCCGATGCAGCAATGCTATCGGTGGCAGCGGTGGAAGGCAAATTGGCGACTAGGGCCGATGCAACGAAGCATCAGGGCGACTATCGCAGAATCGTCGAAGGCGTGAACAAGACCCTCGATTCGGTCATCGGGCCACTTAATGTGGCGGCTGATTATGTCGACAAGATTTCCCGCGGCAACATGCCGCCTGTGATCACCGACAGCTACAACGGCGATTTCAACACGATCAAGAACAACCTGAACCGTTGCATTGAAGCCGTGAATGGTCTGATCGCAGAAAGTGTAACCCTGTCGAGAGCGGCTGTGGAAGGCCGTCTGCAGACCCGCGGCAAGGCCGATAAGTTCGAAGGCGGTTACCGTGAAATCGTCCAGGGCGTCAACGATACGCTGGACGCAGTGCTCAAACCGATTGAAGAGGCAGCGGACTGCCTGAAGGAAATGGCCAATGGCAACCTGAACGTCGAAGTCAAAGGCAATTACCAGGGCGACCACGCGATCATCAAAGACGCGCTGAATGGCACGATCGATGCCATGAACGACATCCTTGGCCAGGTCAGCGTCGCCGTAGAACAGGTTTCGGCCGGTTCGCGCGAAATCGCCACTTCCAGCCAGGCGTTGTCGCAAGGCGCTACCGAGTCGGCTAGCGCCGTGGAAGAAATCTCGGCGTCGATGCAGGAAATGGGTTCACAAACCAACCAGAATGCGGAGAATGCCACCCAGGCCAACCAACTGGCCGTACTGGCCCGCGACAACGCTGAAAAAGGCAACGGCCAGATGGCCCAGATGGTCAAGGCGATGGGCGATATCAATCAATCCGCCAACAATATCTCCAAGATCATCAAGGTCATCGACGAGATCGCCTTCCAGACCAATCTGTTGGCTCTGAACGCCGCAGTTGAAGCAGCCCGGGCTGGCAAGCACGGCAAAGGCTTCACCGTGGTGGCGGAGGAAGTCCGCAACTTGGCCCAACGCAGCGCCAAAGCGGCCAAAGAGACGACCGAAATGATCGAAGACTCGATCAAACGCACCGAGATCGGTACCACCATCGCCGAGAACACCTCCAAGGCTCTGGAAGAGATCGTGGTCGGCGCTACCAAGGTAACCGATTTGATCAGCGAGATTGCCGCAGCTTCCAAAGAGCAGGCGCAAGGCATCGGTCAGATCAATAACGGCCTGGGTCAAGTCGATCAGGTCACGCAGCAGAATACCGCCAGCGCCGAAGAGATGGCGTCTGCCGGTGAAGAGCTGTCCAGCCAGTCGTTGCAGCTTAAACAAATGCTGGCCAAATTCCAGCTGAAGAAGGCCGTGGGATCCCACCTGGGCGGTGGATACGGCGGCGGATACGGCGCAGACCATTTCGACGCAGGGCCGCCTGCGCGCCAATCCGGCAATCGTCAGCGAGTTGAAGTTCCCTGGGGTGGCACTCCGGCCAAATCAGGCAGGAAAAACTCGCGTGGCGGCGAAGTAAAACCAGAGGAAATCATTTCACTGGACGACCAACACTTCGGCAAATTCTGATAGTCTCGGTTCATAGGATAGCGTCAACAGGATAAGGCGAGGTTCTCTTGCCTTATCCTGTCCTGTAGGGAGGCTTATCGTGGCAATCGGGCAACAGCAACTTTCGATGGAAGAGTTCAATCTGATCCGCAAACTGGTTTATGACCGGTTTGGCATCCATTTGAACGAACAAAAGAAAAGTCTGGTCGTGGAGAGGTTGCAAAAAACCTTGCGCACCGGTCAGTTTGACAGTTTTCGCGCCTATTACGACTATGTGGTGAGCGACCGCAGCGGCAGAGCCCTGCTCGAGCTGGTCGACCGGATATCCACTAACCATACGCATTTTTTCCGCGAAAAAGATCATTTTGTCTTTATGCAGACCACCTGGTTGCCGGCAATGAAAAAAGCAGCCCAGACTGCAGGCAAGAAAAAGGACATCCGTATCTGGTCGGCTGGCTGTTCCTCCGGCGAAGAACCCTATACCATTGCGATGCTGTTGGCGGACCAGTTTGAACTGGATGGCGCCGGCTGGGATATCGGCATCCTGGCGACCGATATTTCGACAAGTGTGCTGGAAAAAGCTCAGGCGGGAATGTATTCCGACACGCAGTTGGAGCAGGTGCCTGACGTATACAAGCGTAAATATTTCCGACCCGCCGGCAACGGGTTGTTCAGCGTTGCGCCGGCAATCAAAGACCTGGTGATGTTTCGCCGCCTGAACCTGATGAACGCAGAATATCCATTTAAAGGCCAGTTTCAGATTATTTTCTGTCGTAATGTGATGATATATTTTGATGAACCCGTCAGGGAAGGACTGTTGGCTCGCTACCACCGGTATCTTGAACCGAACGGGTATTTGTTTATTGGACACTCGGAGTCGATCGGCAGGGACAACAAATATTTCCGCTTTATTCGCCCTGCGATTTACCAAAAAATATAGGAACGGGATGGACCGGAAACATGATGAAACGGATTCGGGTTCTAGTCGTTGATGATTCGGCGTTGGTGCGTGAGTTGTTGACTGCCGGTCTGGCTAAAGATCCGGAACTGGAAGTGGTCGGATCGGCTGCCAATCCATATATCGCCCGTGATAAAATTGTGGAACTTCGCCCGGATGTCTTGACCTTGGATGTGGAAATGCCGCGCATGGACGGGGTGGATTTTTTGCGGCGGCTGATGCCGCAGTATCCGATTCCGGTCATCATGGTCAGCGCCCTGACGCAAAAGGGAGCGCAGATAACCTTGGAGGCGTTGGAAGCCGGCGCAATCGATTTTGTCACCAAGCCCAGCACCGATGTGGCGCGCGGTCTCAACCAGATGCTGGCCGATCTGCGGCAGAAGATCAAAATGGCGGCCAAAGTCGACCTTTCAGCCTGGAAGAATCGCGCCGTCCGACGGGAGTCGCCGGGGCCGGTCAAGGTCCGTACGGCGTTAAGTGAATCTACAGACAAAGTCATTGCGATCGGCGCATCGACAGGCGGTACGGAGGCAATTCGTCGGGTCATCAGCGCATTTCCGGCCAATATGCCGGGAATTGTGATTGTCCAGCACATGCCGCCGGGATTTACCAAGCATTTTTCCGACAATCTGAATGAGATTTGCGAGATGGACGTGCAGGAGGCCAAAACCGGTGATCGGGTCATGCCGGGTCGGGTGTTGATTGCACCTGGCGGCAAGCATATGACGGTGCGCCGATCCGGCGGGATTTACCTGGTAGATTGTCAGGAAGGCGAAAACGTGAACGGACACTGTCCTTCGGTGGATGTACTGTTTCATTCGGTCGCCCGTTATGTGGCAGGCAACGCGGTGGGGGTCATCCTGACCGGTATGGGCGGCGACGGGGCGGAGGGACTGCTGGCGATGCGGCAGGCCGGCGCCAGGACGATTGCCCAAGATGAAGCGACCTGCGTCGTTTTTGGCATGCCGAAAGTGGCGATTGATCGTGGCGGAGTCGAAAAAATCGGGCCGTTGGACACTATTCCCCAGATGATTGTGTCCACGCTTGGCGGAGAGAAACGATGAGAGCTGTACCGATCGGCATCGGCGAATTGAAAGTATCGAATGCTGCCGGAGATGTCCTGCGGTCCTATGGGCTTGGTTCCTGTATCGGACTAGTGGTGTTGGCGCCCCGGCAACGCACCGTCGGCATGCTGCATGTGGCGTTGCCGGAGTCAAAAATCAACCTGCAGCTGGCAAAAGACCAGCCAGGCATGTTTGCGGATACGGGAATCCCTTTCCTGTTGCAGGAGATGGAACGGTTCGGTTGCAGTATCAGCGATATGGTGATCAAGATCGCCGGCGGCGCAAGCGTCATGGATCCCGGAGCGACCTTTGAAATCGGCAAACGCAATATCCTGGCTGTGAAGAAAACCCTCTGGCGGTACCGGCTGGGGCCGGTCGCCGAAGATGTTGGCGATGTCATCAGTCGGACGATGTCCGTGTCGGTGGACACCGGAATCGTGACCGTGTCATCACCCAGGAAAGGAGAATGGGACATTTGATTAGTTCGGAGTTGGTACAAACCATTCTGGTGGTGGATGATTCGGGCACGGCGCGGATGATTATCAAGCAGTGTCTGGCGATCATCGGCCTAAAAGACAAAAAATATCTGGAAGCCTCCAATGGTCGGGATGCAGTGGAGGTCTTGAAGCAAAGCAATATCGATCTGGTGGTGACCGACCTCAACATGCCGGTGATGGACGGCGAGGCGTTACTTTTGGAAATCAAGGGCGCGGAAGCCTGGCGGAAAATCCCGGTCATCGTCATAACCAGCACCAGTAATGATGTGCGGGAAAAAGCGTTGCGGGAAGTCGGCGCCGAAGCGGTGATCAGCAAACCCGTCAATCCGGCGGTGCTGCATGCGGCGTGGCAAAAAATCTGTGGAGCGAAGTGAAGACGATGGATCATAAGACGGCATTACAACAGGCAGTGTCGGAAATCTTTGAAAACATGGCGTTTCAGGAACTGACGCCGATCGGGCAGAACCCTTTGCCTGCGCCGGTGCTGTGGTCGTTCCGCCAGGCGACGATGACGATTTATTCACCGATACAGGGGACGCTGGTCATGACGATTTCGCCGACGATGATGCAGATGGTGACTGCCAATGTGCTGGGGATCGATACGGAAGAGGTCGATGCCGGCATGGAGTCTGACGTGCTGGCGGAAATGCTGAACACGATGGCCGGCGCCTGGATGCGCAAGATCACCGATGTAAGTCAACCGTACGAACTGGGGTTGCCGGATACGACCGAAGCGGATTATATCGACAGCAAGAGCGCAGAGATCCATTGCGTGTTCAATGCGGACGGCGATTTTATCGAGGTGGCGTTTTTTTTGGTTTCATAATATGCCAAGACAGTACTTGCAAAGAGGAAGGGGAGGAAACAGTATGAGCAAAATCCGGGTTCTGATTGTCGATGACTCGCCTTTTATCCACAAGGCAATTAGTCGCGCCCTGGCCAACGGCGATTTTGAAGTCTGCGGCATCGGCTCCAATGGCAAGGAAGGGGCCGAATTATACGCAAAGCTAAAACCGGATTTGGTGACGATGGACATCACGATGCCGATCATGGACGGGCTCGATTCGGCAAGAACGATCATGAAGAGCGACCCATCGGCCAAAATCATCATGCTCAGCGCCATGGGCGACGAAGAACTGATGAAATCCGCCAAAGAAATCGGTATCCGGGTGTTTTTGCAAAAACCGTTCAAATCTGACGAAATGATGAAGGCGATTGCTCAGGTCATGGGGGCGAGCGGAGCATGAGCGCCAATTATCTGGAGCACTTTTCCGCTTCGATGCTGCAAAACCTGCAGGAAATGGCAGGCATGGAAGCCGCGGCCAGCCAACCGACCGGTCAGGAAACGGCATTTGCCTCTCAGGGATTCTCGGTCATTATCGGTATCACCGGCAAACGACCGGGCCGGATTATATTGGACACTACGCAGGCTACGGCCTGTGCGCTGAGCAATACGATCAACGGTGAGGAGTGTGACGAGGAGTTCGTGCTCGATACGATGGCCGAACTGACCAATATCGTTTCAGGCAATGGAATTACCACCGTCAACAACGCCAATCCCGGCATGGGGCTGATGCTGACGCCGCCCAGCATTTTTATCGGCAATGAACTGACAATCGTCAGTCCGAAGTTGAACGCGGAAGTGGTCACCGTCACCACCCCGCTTGGCCCGATCAATCTCAGTATCGGCTTTGAAGGAGGGAAGTAGCCAATGGATGCAGCACTAGCGACTCCCTTTATCAAGGCGTTTTTTGATTTGCTGCCCCAGCTCGGTTTTCAGCAGGTGAAGCGGGGCAACCTGAGGGTTTCGGAAAAAATGGCAGTCAGTCTCGACGTGATTGCGGTAGTCGGCTTGTCGCAGCAACTGCGCGGCAACGTTGCCTATGCGATGTCGCAGGAAACGGCGAAAAAATTTGCTTCGGTGATGATGATGGGCATGCCGGTGGAGCAGCTGGACGAAATGTCGCAGAGCGCCATCTCAGAAGCCTCGAACATGATTACTGCCAATGCAGCGATGACGCTTGAGTCACAGGGAATCAGCGTGAATATTTCGCCGCCGACGCTGGTGATCGGCCACGGCGTAAAAGTGCGAATTTCCCAGGTGCAAAGCCTGATTGTGGAGATCGTGACTGAAGCCGGCGTGATCGATGTGATTCTTGGTCTGGAGCGATAGCTTCCGGGGAGGACTGTTTTTTGCGTATATTATTGGCAGACGATGATGTGGACAGCCGGGGAACGGTTGCCGAGTTCCTGCGTGCGTCCGGCCATACGGTGACAGAGGCAAACAACGGCAGCGAAGCGCTGTCGATCTATCGAACCGGTCAGTTTGAAATGGTGATGAGTGACCTACGGATGCCGCGATGTTCAGGAATCGGCTTGTTGAAAGAGCTGCGCAAGCTAGACCGCAAGCCGGCTCCTGATGTTGTTTTGTTTACAGGGCATGGTGACATGCAGTCGGCGATTGAGGCGCTACGGCTGGGTGCGTATGATTTTGTCCTGAAACCGCTCAATGTGGAAGAACTGGCGGCGCTCGTCGATCGGATCGCCGAACATCAGGCTTTGCTGGCGGAAAACAGACAGTTGCGGCGCGACCTGAAAAAAATCTCCCGCCAGTCGGCCGGACTGGACGAACTGGTTTTCGCTTCGGAATCGATGCAGCTATTAGTCAGGCAAGCGCTGCTTTATCATGGCGACCGTTCAATTCCGGTGCTGATTCAGGGCGAGACCGGTACCGGCAAAGAAGTGATGGCCCGCTTGATCCATTACGGCGAGGAAGGAACGCAGGCGCCGTTTGTCGCACTGAATTGCGCGGCGATTTCGCCCGGATTGTTTGAAAGCGAACTTTTTGGCTATGAAGGCGGCTCGTTTACCGGCAGTCGCAGCCAGGGCCAGCGGGGCAAACTTGATCTGGCGGCCGGCGGCACTCTGCTGCTTGACGAAATCGGTGAATTGCCGGCAGAATTGCAGGCAAAGCTGCTGCGGGTGATTGAGGCGCGCGAATATTACCGGGTGGGCGGGCTGACCAAAGTGCACACGGACATTCGCCTGATCGGCGCGACCAATCAGGATCTATCCGAGAAAGTGAACCAGGGAACCTTCCGCCGCGACTTGTATTTTCGCCTGAAAGGCGGTGTGCTGGAGATTCCGCCGCTGCGCAAACGCCCGGAAGATATTGTTACTCTGGCACGCCAGTTTCTCGAGCGACTGAGCAAAACCAAAGGCAAGCGGTTTTGTCGGCTGGCGCCGGAAACGGAGAGCCATTTGTTGTCCTATCCTTGGCCAGGCAATGTGAGGGAACTGCGGACCAGTATCGAATGGTCGGTGTTTATGCATGACGATATAGAATTGAAGCCGCTTCATTTACCGATCGGTGTGGCGACAACTTACGCCGGTTCATCAGGAGAGGCCCTGCTGAATTTGCCGGCGGAAACATTTCCACTGGATAACCACATCCTGGGAATCATTGCCGCTGCCTTGCGAAAAAATGACGGAAATAAGAAAAAGACGGCCGAATATCTGCAAATATCGCGCCGTTCGTTGTATACTTATCTTGAACATATCGAAGCGGCGGAAAAAATCAAGGGCGTTGTGAAGAACTGAGTTTTTTATTATCGACGGGTTGGGGGTTGTTTGGTGAAGGTACTGGTGGTCGAAGATTCGTCTTTTGCCCGGATGGCAGTGACTAAAGTTGTGGGCGGATTGTTGCCGCAGGCGGAGTTTTTTGAAGCAGCTGACGGAAAAACCGGTTTGGCCCTGTTCCAGACGATGCGTCCCGAGTTGGTGCTGACCGATTTGCTGATGCCCAATATGACCGGTGAAGAATTGATTCGTTCGATTCGCGAGATTGATGCGACAGTGCCGATCATCGTCATGACCGCCAATATTCAAAAACCGGCAAGAGAAAAGGTCGAAGCGCTGGGAGTGACCGGGTTTGTCACCAAGCCGGTAATCGGTGACAGTATCAAAACGTTGCGATCGCTTTTGGCGGGGTGTTTGCATGCTGACTGAATTGCAAAAAGATATCCTGGGTGAAATGGTCAATGTCTACATTGGCCAGGCGGCCAGTTTGCTATCGGAAATGACCGGCCAGGAAATTCGTCTGAATGTTCCGCAGGTGCTGCTTCTAACCGGTGATGCCATCGCTCTCGATCCACGGGTTACCGACGATATTTGGTCGCAGGGGCATATCGTGTCCTCTTCGCTTCGGTTTTCTCAGGGTTTGCACGGCAAGACCTTTTTGATGTTTCCGGCGGCGCAGGCGAAAGCACTGGTCAATGCCTGTTTGGGCGAGATGGAATTGTGCACATCGTTTTCTGAATCGCGCGACCTGCTCGACACTGACTTTGATGTACTAAAGGAAGTCGCCAACGTAATTCTGAACTCAATTATGGGTGGCTTTGGCGAACTGCTGGACACCTGTCTGGAATATTCCGTGCCGGAAATCGAGATGCTGTTCGCCCCAGATAACGAACAACGTCAGTTTTTGTCGAATCAGCAGAATATCTTGCTGTTGAAGACGGAATTGTTCCTTGATGCTGCTTCCGTGCAAGGTTTTATCATGATTGCGTTCAGCATGAATTCGATCAGCCTGCTGCTGGAAAAAATCAATGCGATGACAGAGGATTTTTCTGATTATGCTGGCTGAACAAGTGTTGGAAAGGATTGACACAGGGATTCTGCTGCTCGACTCTTCGCTGCGGATCGTCAAGTGCAACCAAGCGCTCAAAAACCTTGCCGATAAAGCGTGCGAAGAGCTTTGCGGCAAACCGGTCGGCGAAGTGTTTCCCCGCTTTGCCGAAGTTCGCTATCAACATATTCTGCGCGAATGCCTGGAACGCGGGCAAGTGCGGTTTTGTTCCGGTATGATTCACTCGGCGTTTGTATTGCCGGAAGACCCCTTGCGCCAGTTTCGCTGTCGTCAAAACCTGCAGGTGAAGCGACTGGAAGACTGCGGCCAATATTATGTCCTGTTGCAGATCACCGATATCAGCGATCATTTTGAACGCGTCTTTCATTTAAAACACCTGATTCGCGACTTGGGCGCCGATTACGAACAGGCGCGAACCAGTGGTGAATCGATGCGAAAACAGGCGTATTATGACCACCTTACCGGCGTATACAATCGGGCGATGTTCATGATCCAGTTGCGCCACGATATGAAGCAGGCCGATCGCAATCAAAAGCTGGTCAGCGTATTGTTTCTTGATCTGGATGCCTTTAAGGCAGTCAATGATACCTACGGTCATGCGATTGGCGATCTTCTGTTGCAACAAGTCGCCGGGCGACTGAAGGCTTGCGTCCGCAGTTCCGACACAGTGGCCCGGTTTGGCGGCGACGAATTCGCAATCATCCTGACCAATATTACTGAAGCCGAAAATGTTCGTGAAGTCGCAGAAAAAATCAGGCTGTCCTTGCTGGCGCCATATGACTTGCATGGCAATTCACTGACGATTTCGGCCAGTATCGGTTTCAGCATGTATCCGGCTGACTCACAGGACCCCCAGGCATTGATCGATCTGGCGGATCGCGCGATGTACCGGGTGAAATTCAGCTGCAAGAACAATGTGGCCTGCTATTGCGATCTCTAATTGTCATCTACCCACGACGTCATTATTGAAACGGGAGGGTTGCCGATGTCAGACGAACGACGACAATTTACCCGGGTGCATTTTCATGTATACGCCGAGATCCAGTGCCAGGGGGAAACGATCAGCGGACGGGTCGTAGATCTCAGCCTGAAAGGATTGTTCGTCTACACCGACAAGAAACTTGAAGTCGGTGACGTGGTCGAGGTTAAGTTGCGTATGCCATTGACCAATCCACCGCTGGAATTTCATTTGCGGGCGGAAGTGATGCGCAATACCGATACCGGTATCGGCTTCCGGATTGTCGAATCCGATGTTCAATCGTTTACCCACCTGCGCAATATTGTTGCGATGCAGGCGGAAAACCCCGATTTGGTGTTGGAGGAGTTACTGCCCAAACCTTGATTGCTGCGTTCGCCGATAGTTGCATTGCGTGTTGCTTTTGCTGCAAGGCCCGACTCGCTTCGGGCCTTGCGTTGTAACCAACAGGACTTGACCGAAGCGCCAAACTCAATATAATTAATAAAGATAGAACCTGATTGCATTGCGTTGTATATTATAAATGAAGTGAATGGAGAAGGAGCTGCGACTTGAACACTTCCCACATCCGCAACTTTTCGATTATCGCCCATATTGACCACGGCAAATCGACGCTGGCTGACCGCCTGATCGAAATTACCGGCACCGTTGCCGCCCGGCAGATGGAGAACCAACTGCTGGACCAGATGGAACTGGAACGCGAGCGCGGCATTACGATTAAGGCGCAGGCAGTGCGGCTCGATTATCTGGCGGAAAATGGCGAGGCGTATATGCTTAACCTAATTGACACTCCGGGCCATGTCGATTTTTCCTATGAGGTTTCGCGCAGCCTGGCCGCCTGTGAAGGTGCGCTGTTGGTGATTGACGCATCTCAGGGCATTGAGGCGCAGACGCTGGCTAACGTTTATCTGGCGCTCGATCATGATTTGGAAATCATCCCGGTAATCAATAAGATTGATTTGCCGAGCGCCGATGTGGACAAAGTCAAACGGGAAATCGAAGAAGTGATCGGAATCGACGCCAGTGATGCAGTGCTGGTCAGCGCCAAGTCGGGTGAAGGGGTGCCGGCGGTGTTGGAAGCGATCGTGAAACGGATTCCGCCGCCCAAGACCGATGCGGCTGCCGTGACACGCGCGCTGATTTTCGATTCGCATTTTGACGCCTATCGCGGCGTTATTTCCTACATCCGGGTGATGGACGGCACGATCGCTAACGGCATGAAAGCCCAGATGATGCATAGCGGTCGCAGCTTTGAAGTGTCGGAGGTAGGTGTGTTTCGTCCTTCTTTGACGCCGATGCCTGCACTAGGTCCAGGACAGGTCGGCTACATGGTGGCCGGCATCAAAAACCTTAAAGAGGTGCGGGTCGGCGATACCATCACTGACGCCGCCAGGCCGGCCAAGGAGCCGCTGCCGGGTTACCGCAAGGTGACGCCGATGGTGTATTGCGGCATGTACCCGGTGGAAACCAGCGAATTCGACAACTTGCGCGAAGCGCTGGAAAAATTGCAGATGAATGATGCGGCGCTGACTTTTGAGGCGGAAACCTCTGCGGCGCTCGGTTTCGGTTTCCGTTGCGGTTTTCTCGGTTTGTTGCACATGGATGTGGTGCAGGAAAGGCTGGAACGCGAATACCAGATGTCGCTGGTCATCACGGCGCCGAACGTTATTTATCAGGTGCGCAAGACCGACGGCGAAGTCCTCTTGATCGACAACCCGTCAAGGATGCCGGTGCCGCAGGTGATCGATGCGATCGGCGAGCCCTATGTCAAGGCAACGATTATCGTGCCGAACGATTTTGTCGGCGCGATCATGGAGCTGTCGCAGGAAAAACGCGGCGAATTCAAAGATATGAAGTACATGGACACCACGCGGGTAATGTTGACCTATCACCTGCCTTTGTCCGAGATCATTTACGATTATTTTGACCGGTTGAAAACGGTCAGCCGCGGCTACGCCTCGCTCGACTACGAACTGGAGGGGTATCAGGAATCGGATCTGGTCAAGATGGATATCCTATTAAATGAAGAAGTGGTCGATGCGCTATCAGTCATCGTGCACAGGGAAAAGTCGGTGTACCGTGGCCGCCAGTTGGTGGAAAAACTACGAAAACTAATTCCGCGGCACATGTTTGCGATTCCGATCCAGGCAGCTATCGGCAATAAAGTCATTGCCCGCGAGACGATCAGCGCCTTGCGCAAAGATGTGCTGGCCAAGTGTTACGGCGGGGATATCACCCGCAAACGCAAGCTGCTGGAAAAACAGAAAGAAGGCAAGAAACGGATGAAGCAGGTCGGCAGCGTCGAGTTGCCGCAGGAGGCTTTCATGGCGGTTCTCAAGCGCGATTGATGACAGGACTGGTGGATGCAGCTTGGGGAATTTACGTTCATATCCCGTTCTGCCAGGCAAAATGCAGCTATTGCGCGTTTGTGTCGCAGGTCGGAAATGAACAGTTGCAACAGGAATATGTCGCCGCTCTCTGCCGGGAAATCACCGCAGCGGGCGGCGATTTCTCCGCGCATAGCGTCGATTCGCTGTTTTTTGGCGGCGGTACGCCGACCGTGCTGCAGACAGATGCGCTAGCGCTGATTTTACAGACGATCCGGCAGACTTTTTCTCTCGCGCCAGACGCGGAGATCAGCATCGAAGCCAATCCGGGAACCGTAACCGCCCAGTCGCTGACATCGCTGCGACAGCTGGGATTCAACCGACTGAGTCTTGGCGTACAGAGCTTTGATGATAGGGTTCTTGCGGCCGCCGGGCGGATTCATCGGGCTGAAGATGCCGAAACCGCATTTGGCTTGGCGCGGCAAGCAGGCTTTGACAATATCGGGTTCGACCTGATGTATGGATTGCCGCAGCAAACCGAAGCGAGTTGGCAGTCTACGCTGGAGCACGCCATCATGCTGAATCCGGACCATCTGTCAGCTTACGGACTGAAACTGGAAGACGGGACGCCGCTTGCCGTAGCTGTGGAGAACGGTCGTGAAATATTGCCGTCGGAGGCAGACGAAGAAGCGATGTACGATAAGTTGAATGATTTTTTGCCTATGGCAGGTTTCGAACGCTATGAAGTTGCCAATTATGCCAAACCAGGCCGGCAGTGCCGGCACAATCTGAAATATTGGCGGTCGTTGCCGTTTCGCGGTTTTGGCCTGGCAGCCCATTCGTTTGATGGAACGCAGCGTTTTGCCAACACCGATAACCTGACGGAGTATCTGCAGCGAATCGCAGCCGGTCAGTCGGTGGTACTGCCACCGGAGGAAACGGACGAAGCTACGTTGATCGCAGAATATACCTTTACTGCCCTGCGGCTTGCCACAGGACTCAGTTACGATGATTTCCGCCAACGGTTTGACCGTGATTTCCGCCAAATCTATGCGGCAGAGCTGCAACGACTATTGCAAAAGAAACTGATCGTGCAAACCGATCAGGCGGTTTTTTTAACGCCGCGCGGCATGAAATTTGGCAATCGGGTGTTTGCGGAATTTTTACCGTGATTTTTGTCTATATCCCGTCAGAACGCCAGTTCACAGCAGCGCGAAGGCTTGACACGAGCGCCGTTGCATGGTATGTTTTGTATATGTTAGCACTCTGCTTCATAGAGTGCTAACAAGGAGCGTGTTTTGGATGGACGAGCGAAAAAGACAAGTATTGCAGGCCATCATTGACGATTATATTTCAACCGCTGAACCGATTGGTTCACGGACCATTGCGCGCAAATGCGGGCTAGGAGTGAGTCCGGCCACGATCCGCAATGAAATGTCGGATCTGGAAGCGCTGGGATTTCTGGAGCAGCCGCATGCGTCGGCCGGCCGGATACCTTCGGCCAAAGGCTATCGTTTTTATGTCGACTGTCTGATGGGTCCGCAGCAGTTGTCGGATCGCGATGCGCTGCTGATCAATCAATGGTTCGACCAGAAAGTGCGTCGACTGGATGAGGCGTTTCAGGAAACCGTCAAGGTGCTGTCGCGAATTACCCGCAACGTGTCGTTGTTGGTTACGCCGCAAACGTCGTCTTGTCAGTTCAAATACCTGCAGTTTTTGCCGTTTGACGATACACGGGTCGTGGTGATCGTGGTCACCGATACCGGGGTCATGGACAACCGGTTGATGGAGATTCCTGCCGGCACATCCGTTGAAGAATTGCAACGCATTGCCGCTGTAATGAATCATCGTTTGAGCGGGCTGCACCTGACGGAAATCCAGTCCTCTGTGCTGGAAAAAATCAAGGAAGAAGTCCTGCCGCGGCCTGAGCTGCTGGAAGGGGCTTTATCACTGATCCGGGAGGCAACCGGCTGCGCCAATGCCAATGACAAGGTGTATCTTGGCGGCACGACCCAGCTGCTGAATCAACCGGAGTTCCGCGATGTGGAAAAGGTGCGGACCTTGCTGTCGATGCTGGAGGAAGACCGGCTGCTGTATGACATTTTGCATACACAGGACGGCAATGGCGTCATCGTGACCATCGGCGCGGAAAACAAGTTTTCCGGCATCAAGGACTGTAGTGTGATTCAGGCTTCGTTCCGGTTGGATGGACAGATGGTCGGCACGCTGGCCGTGCTTGGGCCTACCCGGATGGAATATGCGCGGACGATGGCCGTGATTGAGTTTATGCAGGCCCACTTGGGCAACGTCCTGAAAAAATATCAACGGTAAAGCGGGGAAACAGAATGAATTTTAAACAGTCGGGCGGCAATGAAGCGGATGAGAGTCTGGCAGCGCTGATGACAAATGCATCGGCTGTGCGGGCGATCGCCGCCGCCGTGCAGGGAACGATCGGTCCCAAGGGGCTGGATACGATGCTGGTCGATCGCTTTGGCGAAGTCATCATTACCAATGACGGGGTGACGATCCTCGACAAGATGGACGTGAACCATCCTGCCGCCAAGATGGTGATCAATATTGCCAAAGCCCAGCAACATGAAGTGGGCGACGGAACAACGACCGCCACGATCATGGCCGGTGCGCTTGTGAATGAAGGGGTTGGCCAGGTGCTGCGCGGCGTGCCGGTGGCCCGCGTCATCGAGGGGATCAAGCTGGGCATTTCACTGGCCCAGACTGAACTGACCAAGCGGGCCAAAACATTCAAGGAGATCAAGGATCCGAAACTGTCGAACATTGCCATGGTGGCTGGGCGTGAAAACGCCGACATCGCCGACCTGGTGGTGCAGGCCGCTCGATTGATCGGCAGGGAAAAGTTGCTGGAAGCGAACTATAAACTATCGGATATCATTGTGGCGGAGGAAAATGCCAACAATGAGGTGTTCCTCGGCGTGATCGTCGACAAGGAACGGATGTCCAAAGAGATGCCGGAGCAGGTTGAACAGGCGACGGTGCTGATTATCGATGATGCACTGGAACCGGAGGAACTGGACAATGAGGCGCTCGGGACCGAAGCCGGATTTCGGCGGTTCCGTGAATTGCAGGACGAGTTTGAACTGAATGTGCGCAAAATCGTTGATCTGGGCGTTAAAGTGGTAATGACGGACCGCGGTGTACACGCCCGGGCTGAAGAAATACTGACCGACGGTCAGGTCATGGTGGTAGAGCGGGTGGCTGCCAACGAACTGCGCCGGGTGGCGGAACATGTCGGCGCCAGGACGATCAAACGGACTGGTTTGCGCAAAGAACTGGCCGAGCTGCAAAAAGCGCTCGGTTATGCGGAAAAGATATATGAAGACGAAAAGCTGGAGCATGTACGGATCATGGGCGGTCGCGGCAAGCCGGCGGCGACGATTCTGGTCGGAGCGGCCACACAGGAAGTGGTCGGTGAGCGGCAACGTATCGCCAAAGATGCGGCATCCAGCGTGCAGGCGGCGGTGCGAGGCGGTTATGTCGCCGGTGGCGGCGCGGTGGAAATCGCGGTGGCCCGGGCAGTGGAAAAATCTCGCAGCAGCCTGAAAGGGATGTCGGCGTATGGTCTGGATTGCGTAGTCAGTGCATTGAAACGTCCACTGGCGCATATCGTGGAAAATGCCGGTTACAATCCGCTGGAAAAAGTCGAAAATGTCGTGGCGGCGCAAACGGAACGAAAAGCCGATACGCTGGGAATCGATTGTGAAACCGGCGAGGTCAGCGACATGATCAAAGTCGGCGTGATTGATCCGACGCTGGTGAAGCTGCATGCGCTGAAGGCGGCTGGTGAAGTGGCGACAGCGATTCTGCGCATCGACACGATCATTCGCAAAAAAGATGAAGGCGAACAGGCCGGTCGCCCGGTCGGCGGCGATTCGCCAGCCGGCGCGCCGGATTATTGAGCAGGGAATTACGGGAGGGAACACTATGGGACACAAAAAACACACAGAACAAACCGAAATCGATAACCAGACGACAGGCCAGACCGTAGATGAGAACGTATCCGTTGAGGCCGAAGCGGCGGAAGTCACACAGGATTCGCCGGAAACCCTCGAAGCGGTCAAGGCGGAGATGTTGGATCGGGTAAAGCGGCTTCAGGCGGACTTTGACAATTTCCGACGCCGGACCCGCCAGGAACAGTGCGATCTCAGCGCATACGTCACGCAGAACCTGATCAAGGATCTGCTGCCGGTGATCGATAATTTTGAGCGGGCGTTGGCCAGCAAACCGGCGGAAGACCCGTCAGGCTTTGGCGCCGGAGTGGAAATGATCTACCGGCAGTTTTACACGGTGCTGGAAAAGCAGGGTGTCAGCGTGGTGGAGACGGTCGGCGCGATGTTCGACCCGGCCAAGCACGAAGCAATCATGCGGGACGAGGAGTCAGATCAACCGGAAGGCACGGTTGTTGCCGAGCTGCAAAAAGGTTACGCCGCCTGCGGCAAAGTGATTCGACCGGCGCTGGTGAAAGTGGCTGGCAAATAGGGTCGGCAAGCAAAGTTCATGAGACAAATAAAAATGAAAAAGCCGGCTGCGGTCGGTAGTTGTTGGAGGAGGAACAAATTATGGCAAAAGTAATCGGAATTGACCTGGGAACAACCAACTCGGTCGTAGCAGTGATGGAGGGCGGCGAACCAGTTGTTATCACCAATGCGGAAGGGAGTCGCCTGACGCCTTCAGTCGTTGGTTTCTCCAAAACAGGCGAGCGCCTGGTCGGTCAGGTAGCCAAACGGCAAGCGATTTCCAACCCGGATCGCACCATCAGCTCGATCAAACGGGAAATGGGCAGCAATTATACGGTAGCCATCGATGATAAAAAATATTCGCCGCAGGAAATCTCGGCGATGGTGCTGCAAAAGCTCAAGACTGATGCGGAGGCGTATCTGGGCGAGAAAGTCAGTCAGGCAGTCATCACCGTACCGGCCTATTTCAGCGACAGCCAGCGTCAGGCAACCAAAGACGCCGGCACGATCGCCGGTCTGGAAGTGCTGCGGATCATCAACGAGCCGACGGCAGCTTCGCTGGCTTACGGCATTGATAAAGGCGATGACCACACCATCCTCGTGTTCGACCTCGGCGGCGGCACGTTCGACGTTTCGATTCTCGAACTTGGAGATGGCGTGTTTGAAGTAAAATCCACCAGCGGCAACGGTCGGCTGGGCGGCGATGATTTTGACGAGCGAGTCATGAAATGGTTGATCAGCGAGTTCAAGAAAGATTCCGGCATCGACCTGAGCAACGACAAAATGGCGTTGCAACGGCTGAAAGAAGCGGCGGAAAAAGCCAAAATCGAGCTTTCCTCGCTGCTGACGACCAACATCAACCTGCCGTTCATCACAGCCGATGCCAGCGGGCCCAAGCATCTTGATCTCAGCCTGACCCGGGCCAAGTTCGACGAGTTGACCGCCGACCTGGTCGAGTCCACCATGGGACCGACCCGGCAGGCGATGACCGATGCCGGACTTAGCCCGAAAGAAATCGACAAGATCATTCTGGTCGGCGGTTCCACCCGGATTCCTGCCGTACAGGAAGCGATCAAAAAATTCTTTGGCAAGGAAGCCCACAAAGGCGTCAACCCGGATGAGTGCGTCGCCGTTGGCGCGGCGATCCAGGCTGGCGTGCTGGTCGGTGAAGTCAAAGATGTACTGTTGCTGGACGTGACGCCGCTGTCGCTCGGAATCGAGACGCTGGGCGGAGTGTTCACCAAAATCATCGAGCGCAACACGACGATTCCCACCGCCAAGAGCCAGACCTTCTCCACCGCCGCCGACAATCAACCCTCGGTCGATGTGCATGTGCTGCAGGGCGAGCGTGAAATGGCCGCCTACAACAAGACTCTCGGACGGTTCGAACTGTCCGGCATCGCTCCGGCGCCGCGCGGCGTGCCGAAAATCGAAGTGACTTTTGACATTGACGCCAATGGCATCGTGCATGTCAGCGCCAAAGACCTTGGTACTGGTAAGGAGCAGAAAATCACCATCACCTCGGCGTCGCAGGGCGGCGGACTGTCCAAGGAAGAAGTCGAGCGGATGGTCAAAGAAGCCGAAGCCAACGCAGCGGAAGACAAGAAGCGCCGCGAAGAGGTCGAAACCCGCAATAACGGCGACTCGCTCGTTTATCAAGCGGAGAAGACGCTTAAAGACTTTGAAGGCAAGGCCGACAAAGAGCTGGCCGACAAAGTTCAGGCGGCGATCGACGTACTCAAGGAAAGTCTGAAAGGTACTGACACGGAAAAAATCAAAGCCGATACCGAAGCGCTGTCCAAGCCGCTTTACGAACTGACTTCCGCCGTTTATCAGCAAGCAGGACCGCAGGAAGGCGCACCGGGGCAAGCTGGCCCGACCGGGGCTGCCGGTGGCGCCAAAACCGACGAAAAGGTCGTCGATGCTGAATACAAAGTGATGGACGACGAGAAAAAATAAACGGGATGACGAACCCGACCAAGTGAAATATAAGCGAGGGAGCAGTGTTGCGGTGTGCAGCGCTGCTTCCTTTCTGGAGTTGGTGAAGAAGTGGCGGACAAAAAAGACTACTATGAACTGCTGGGCGTAGCCCGCAATGCCAGCGACGAGGAAATCAAAAAAGCATTCCGCAAACTGGCCCGGCAGTATCATCCCGATGTGAACCGGGACGACCCCAAGACAGCGGAGGCGAAATTCAAGGAGATCAATGAGGCCTACGAGGTCCTGTCCAACCAGGAGAACCGGGCCAAGTACGATCAATTTGGTCACGCCGCCTTTGACGGGGCGTCGGGTGGCGGCGGCGGCTTCGGTGGCGGCGGGATCAATGATATCTTTGACATGTTTTTTGGCGGCGGCTTCGGTGGCGGACAAAGACGCCAGGGTCCGGAGCGCGGCGCTGATCTGCGTTATGACATGGAGATTACGCTGGAGCAGGCGGCAAGCGGTTTTAACCAGGAAATCGAGATTCCGCGCACCGAAGATTGTACAGCTTGTCAGGGGACTGGCGCGGCTGCCGGCACCCACCCGGAAACCTGTCCGCAGTGCGGCGGTTCCGGCCAGGCGCAGGTCGTGCAGAATACACCGTTCGGCCGGATGGTCAACGTGACTACCTGTAGCCGTTGTCGTGGCGAAGGCAAAATCGTGCATACTCCTTGCGGCGAGTGCCGTGGTCGCGGCAAAGTCCGCAAGAATCGCCGGATCCAGGTCACGATTCCGCCTGGCGCCGACAACGGACTACGGCTGCGCATTTCGCAGGGCGGCGAAGCCGGTACGCGCGGCGGTCCGCCGGGCGATCTCTATGTATATGTCTCGGTGAGACGCCACAAAACCTTTGGCAGGGACGGCGACAACCTGATTTATGAACTGCCGGTCAGTTTTGCCCAAGTCGCACTTGGCGATGAAGTGGAAGTGCCGACGCTGGAAGGAATGACCAAACTGGAAATCCCGGCCGGAACGCAGACAGGGGCTGTTCTGACGATCAAGGAAAAAGGCGTGCCGCATCTGCGCGGCAAAGGCAAAGGCGACCTCAAAGTGCGCCTCACAGTGGTGACGCCGAAGAAACTGTCGGATAAGCAAAAACAGCTGCTCGCGGAGTTTGCCAAACTTGGCGGTGAAACCGTAAAAAGCGAAAGCCCCAGTTTTGTGAAAAAAGTCAAGGAAGCGTTGGGCGGCTGAATTTAGTGCTAGGAGGCGACGGAATGCAGGACAAATGGGCAGAAATCAGTATCCACACGACCCAGGAAGCCACGGAAGCGGTGGCGGCTGTTTTCCATGAACTGGGCGCTGGTGGCGTCGTGATCGAGGATCCGGACCTGATTCAGTCCTACCGTCGTTCCGGTAATTGGACCGACTGCATTTTTCCCGATGAACCGGCTGTCGATTATGTGACTGTGGTTGGCTACTTGCCTTCAGATACGGAGTTGCCAGGCAAATTGCGCATTCTGTCGCAACGGATCGATGAACTGGCCGGACATTCGCTGGACAAGGGGCGCGGCACAATCCACTGGCGTGAGGTTCGCGAAACCGAGTGGGCGGATTCCTGGAAACAATTTTTTCACACCGCGCGCATTGGGCGGCGTTTCGTTGTAAAACCGTCTTGGGAAGACTACACGCCGCAACCGGATGACATCATTCTTGACCTTGATCCGGGGATGGCGTTTGGCACCGGTACGCACGGCACGACCATCCTGTGCCTGGAAAGCCTGGAAACGCTGGTTGAACCGGGCATGACGGTGTTTGACATCGGCGCCGGTTCGGGAATCCTTTCGATTGCCGCCGCCAAACTGGGGGCAACTTCGGTGCAAGCGGTCGAGTATGACAAAATGGCGACCGAAACCGCCCTGCAAAATGTTGCGGCCAATGCTGTAAGCAACCGGGTAACGGTTTCGCAGGGAAACCTGATGGACGACCTGACCGGACAGGCCGATATCATTGTCGCCAATCTGGTGGCGGATCTGATTTTGCAGCTGGCGCCGGCGATTCCTTCCCGTCTCAAAACTGAAGGCTGTTTTCTGGCCAGCGGTATCATCAAGGACCGGCTGGCTGACGTGACCGCCGCATTGCTGCAGCAGGGCCTGCATGTTACCAAAGTCAATGAGGCCGGCGAGTGGGCGGCTGTAATCGCCTGTCGTAGCCAGGTCTGATATGCGTCGGCTGTTTATTGACGGTCCGCTTGTCGACACGATGACCGTCAGCGGCGAGCCGGCTCGTCATATCGGTTTGTCGCTGCGGATGGCGGTTGGCGATTCCATCGGTGTGGCTGATTCGTCCGGGCAGTGCGGCAGAGCTGAAATCAGCAGTATTACGGCGAGTATGGTGACATTGCGACTGACTGAATTGACGGAATCACCGGAACCACCGGTTTCTGTGTGGCTGGCCCAGGCGCTGCCGAAAGCTGACAAAATGGACCTGATCGTGCAAAAAGCAGTGGAGCTGGGAGTGCAGGGCGTATTGCCGTTGCAGACCGCCCACTGCATTGTGCGATATGAACCAGCCAAGCAGGCGGAAAAGCTGCGTCGCTGGCAAAAGATTTCGCTGGAAGCGGCGGGGCAATCGGGACGGGGTATCGTGCCGGTCATAGGCCCTTTTTTGACATGGCAACAATTGTTTGGGCGTGTTACGCCGCAGACGCAACTGCTGATTCTGTATGAAGGCGGGGGAACGCAAGGGCTGCGCCGAATTTTGACTCAGCACCCCGGCAAGGATTGGCTCGTTGTCGTCGGCCCGGAAGGTGGACTGTCGGCGGACGAAGTCCGTCGCGCCGAGCAGTTCGGCGCGGTGCTTGCCGGTCTCGGACCGCGGGTGTTACGGGCCGAAACCGCCGGCTTGGCCGCGTTGTCGGCGATCATGTACCAATGCGGCGATTTGGGAGGGAACTGATGCCAACGGTTGCGTTTATCACGCTAGGCTGCAAAGTGAATCAGACGGAGACTGAGGCGATGAGCGGATTGTTCCGGCATCGCGGTTACGAGATGGTGGATGCCACTGAAAAAGCTGATGTCTATGTGATCAATACCTGTTCGGTGACGCACCTGGGCGAACGAAAATCGCGCCAGATGGTCAGGCGCGCCGGTCGGCTCAATCCCGACGCGATTGTGGCGGTGACCGGCTGCTTCGCCCAACTTTCGCCGGCCGAAACGGCGGCAATCCAGGGCGTCGATGTGGTGGTGGGAACGCAGAATCGTTCGCATATCGTCGACTATGTAGAGCAGGCCCGCGAACAAAAGCTACAGGTACAGGCTGTTTCCGACATCATGTCGATGCGCGAGTTCGAGGAGATTCCGCTGCAGGATTCGCCGGGGCGGACCCGTGCGTTCATGAAGATCCAGGACGGCTGCGACAACTACTGTTCTTATTGCATCATCCCTTATGCCAGAGGCCATTTGCGCTCGCGTTCCCTTGGCGGCATCAGCGAAGAGACTCGGTTTCTGGCTGACGCCGGTTATCGTGAGATCGTGCTTACCGGAATCAATCTTGGCACTTACGGACGGGAAACAGGTCGGCACACGCTGGTCGACGCCGTGCGCGCCGTGTTGGCGGAGCCGCGGATCGCCAGGGTAAGGCTCAGCTCCACCGAGTCGCTGGAAATCTCGGCGGAACTGATAGAATTGATGGAACAAGACTCTCGACTGTGCCCGCATCTGCATTTGCCGCTGCAGGCCGGCGACGACGCGATTCTCTCGGCGATGCGCAGACCTTATACCACAGGCGATTATGCGGATCTATTGAAACGATTGCGCAGTCGCGTGTCGGATTTGGCGGTGACGACCGATATTATCGTCGGATTTCCCGGCGAAAGCGCCGACAGATTTGCCCGCAGCTTGGAATTTGCCAGCGCGATGCAGTTTGCCAAGATCCATGTGTTTCCCTATTCCAAACGCAGTGGTACGCCGGCGGCGAGCTTTGCCGGGCAGGTCGGCGATGCGGAAAAGAAATGCCGTGTGGCGGATTTGATGCAGGTCAGCGAGCAGGGCAGTCTGAATTTCCGGCAACGGATGCTGGGAAAAACTTTGCCGGTCTTGCTGGAAAGGATTGTCGATGGTATCGCCGAAGGGCTTACGCCGAACTATCAGCGGGTTTTTATTGCTGAAGAGATAGCCGGATTGACGGAGAATCAGCTGGTCCAGACAGAGTTGGTCGGAATTTGTGATGAAGGGTTAAGCGGGCGGTTGAAGAAATAAGTTCAACCGCCTGTTTTTTTAGCAGGAAACCGGCAGGGTCTGACAGAATTTTCAATAGTAGAAACTGTTTTGATTATATACGGAAAGCGGGGAATGTTGATGCCGGAAGATTGTATTTTTTGCAAAATTGCTGCGGGAGAGATCCCGGTGAAACCAATTTATCAGGATGATCAGCTGGTAGCGTTTGCCGACATCAATCCGGTGGCGCCGCAGCATGTACTGGTGATTCCGCGCAAGCACCTTTCCTCCCTCGCGGAGGCCGGAGAAGCAGACAAGGCGCTGCTTGGCCACGCGATGCTGATGTTGCCGAAAATAGCTGCACAGATCGGACTGGCGGCGGACGGGTTTCGCATCGTACTAAATACAGGAAAAAACGGCGGCCAAACGGTGATGCACCTGCACTGGCATATCCTCGGCGGTCGTTATATGGAGTGGCCGCCGGGCTGAACCCCGTGCAAGAATCATACAGCGTAGAGCACACTGCAAAATCGTAAGGAAAGAAAGGAGCGATTAATATGGCGCAAGATGTTCAACTGGTAATCTTTAAATTGGCCAACGAGGACTATGGATTGCCGATCCAGAAGGTTCAGGAAATCAACCGGATGGTGCCGGTGACCAAGTTGCCCCAGACGCCCGAATTTATGGAAGGGATCATCAATCTGCGCGGCAGAGTCATTCCTGTGGTTGACCTGAGAAAACGCTTCGGACTGGCTGCAAAACCGCATGAAGACGATACCCGGATCATGATCATTGATATCGATGGACAAACCGTCGGCATCATTGTCGATGCCGTCAATGAAGTCGTACAGATGCCGGGAGCCTCGATTGAGCCGCCGCCGCCGACCTTCATTCTGGAAGCGCAATATATCGAAGGAATCGGCAAAATGGAAGATCGGTTGGTCATTTTGCTGAACATCGACCGGGTGATGACCAGTCAGGAAACGATCCAACTGAAACAGGCCGTACAAGCTCACTGATCGGCTTGAGTCCGTCATGAATTTTCCGGATATCGAATTGTTGATCGCCGAAAACAAAAGCTTGCAGGAACAACTGGAACTGGTGAGGTCAGAGCTGACAAAACGCATAGCAGCGGCCGAACGGGCGTCAGCGCGTCAGCGTGAGTTTCTCTGGGGCTTGCTGGATGCTTTACCGGAACGCATTTATGTGAAAGATGAAGCCGGTCGGTTCCTGTTGGTCAACAAGGCTATGTCCGAGGCGTGGGGCATTCCGATTGAGGAGTTTGTCGGCAAGACCAACGTGGACATCCATTTTGACCAGGCAATGGTGAAACAATTGGACGAAACCGACGTGCGAGTTTTGGAATCATTGCAGGAAGTCGTGATGTCGGATGCTATGATGGTTGACCGGCAAGGCAAAGAAGTCTGGCTTTCGCGTACCAAAAGACCGATTCGTTCTTTGGATGGGCAGGGATGGAATGTACTGGGCATTACGTCGGACATCACCCAGATCAAACAACATGAATTGGCGTTGATGCAGGCGTGGCGGCAGACTATCGAAGTGTTGTCCAATACGACTGAAGCCAAAGATCCCTATACGGCAGGGCATCAGCGTCGTGTCGCCCAACTTTCCGCCGCGATCGGTCGGCAACTGGGTCTGGATGATGAAGTGCAGTCGATTTTGTCGTTGGCTGGTGCAATCCATGATATCGGCAAGATAAACATTCCCGGTGAAATCCTCAGTAAACCGGGAAAATTGAATCTAATCGAGCGTCGCTTGATTGAAACACATTCCACTGCCGGTTATGAGATCTTGAAAAACTTGATTCTGCCCTGGCCGCTTGCCAAAATCATTTACCAACACCATGAACGACTGGATGGCAGCGGTTATCCCCAGCGATTGTCCGGCGAGGCAATCATGTTGGAGGCTCGGGTAATCATGGTGGCGGATGTGGTCGAATCGATGATGTCGCATCGTCCTTATCGGATGGCATTGGGACAGGATGCCGCGCTGGCCGAGATACAGAACGGCAGCGGAACCCGCTATGACCGGTTGGTAGTGGATGCGTGTGTTGCATTGTTTGTTGATCAACAATTTGCATTTTAGCCGGATTGCTGATTGCATTTTTCCTTAAATCAAGAACCCCGACAGATTCAATCTGCCGGGGTTCTTGATTTAAGGACTGAACTTGAAGAGCTTCTCGTGAAAAACTGCGGTGCAGGCTTCGACCACAGCCGGATCGTAAGCAGATCCTTGCATCGAGTGGATTTCCGCCAGCGCTTTTTCCACCGAGAGTGCAACGCGATAGGGGCGGTGCGACAACATTGCTTCCATCGAATCCGCCACAGCCAAAATTTTCGCTTCCAGACAAATCTGAGAAGCGCCAAGACCGAGCGGATAACCGGAACCATCCAGACGCTCATGGTGCTGCAGCACCGTTGTGACGACCGGTTTAGGCAAATCGGCGGCGCGCAGGATTTCTACCCCTTCGCTGACATGCAGCTTGACGAGGTCATGCTCAATGGGCGACAATACGGCCGGCTTGCTGAGGATTTCGCCGGGAATGGCGATTTTTCCAACATCATGCAACGCTGCCGATATCCGGATGCGTTCCAGACGTTCCGGGTCGAGCCCAAGCCGGCGACCTATAGCTACCGCCAGTTCGGTCGTTTTGCGTTGGTGGCCGGCGGCATAAGGATCATGCTTTTCTGTGATTGATGCCAGTGTCTGGATTGTTTGCGCCGAAGATCTGCGGATCGCCTGCAGCGATTCATCGGTTTGTTGCAATAGTCTTTGATTGCGTTTCAGTAGCTGTGAGAAGCCCGCGGCGGAGCCTAGCAATAGTAAGATGAACAGTCCGGCTGTCGCATAATAACGGGTTTTTCGGCGCTCCACGCCAGCCAGTGCATGAGATTCATCGACGCCCACGGTGACGATCAGCGGATGTAGCGGCAACTTGCGGTAGGATATCAAGCGCCGTTTGTCGGAGATTACGCCGGGGCTGGCATAGCTTCCGGAAGTTTGCGTCGGTAGCATGCGAAATATCTGTGAACTGGCGACCGACTGACCTACTTCACGGGCCCCGTTCATATAGCGGGCCCGCACGACGCCATCAAGTCCGATAAGCGACACGCCGTGACTGTCGCCGAGTTTCAAGCCTTCGTAAAACGAGGAGAAGTATTCTGGGTCAACCGCGGCTACCACGACTCCGGCAAACGAACCATCGGGATTGTTCATTCGCCGGGTTAGATGAATCGACGTCTGGCCGGTGGTTCGACCGCGAATCGGTTTGCCGATGAACAGGTCAGCCTGGTTACTGGCTCGGTGAACGGCAATGTGAGGCATTTCAGCGATGTTGACGGGACGCAGGACCGCCTCGCTGCTGGCAATGGTCGTTCCGGTTGCATCGACTAGCCCGACGATATGGAAAATCCGTCGCTGCCGCAGTACCTGCAACATCGCCTGGATGTCGCCGGTCACCCGCAGATCTTTCTCGTAGTGCGCCTTGAGAAACAACAACACTGTATCGATGCTGGCGATGCTGCGCGTCACATCCTGCTCGAAGGCGCGGCAGTAAATTTCATTTTCCCGCTGTGCATCGGCAAAGGCCTCTTTGAGGTCGACCTGCACCCGTTCGAACACGGTATAAGCCGAAATGACGCAAAGCAGCAATGTGACAATCCACAATAAGCCAATCGGAGATAAATGGCGTTTCAAGCGAATCCTCCCCATAATGCGACCTGGACGACTGAAACGACGTGAGCTTCTATCTTAGTAAATTCAGCCTGAATCGGGAAAATCCTGCAAAAAAAACCTCCGGCGTACACCGGAGGGGTAAAAGAGGAGGAGTGGAGGAGTGTATTGTTTAGAATCGAGGTCCTTGGCCAGGGCCTTTTCCACTGCCCATTCCCGGCCCGCCATGTCCGGCAAAGCCTTTTTCAAAGCCGGCATCGATTCGTTTTTGCATCCACTCGATTTTCGCATCCGCTTGCGACTGAGTGATTTGACCGGCGCTTACCAAACGGGACAGGTTTTCTTTTTGAATGGCGAGACGTTGCTCAGCCATCTTTTTCAGGTCGGCTTTCTGTTCATCGGTGAGCGGCGCATTCAGCCTGGCACCGGGGGCAACCAGGTTGTTTTTCATCCGGAAGGAATGCGAGCTTTGCATTGTTTGCAGTTTTGCATCGGCTTGTTCTTGGGTCAAATAACCGGTTTTCACCATCAGTTGAATCCGCTCTTTTTTTAGCTGGAAGTTTTTATCCTGCAAAGCTTTCCATTCGGCTTGCTGCGCATCCGTCAACTGCTGGGCCTGGATTGCCATTGGGCCGGCCATGCCGGGTCCGCCCATGCCGCGCCCGCCTCCCATCATTCCCATGCCCATCGGAGAGGCCATGGTGACTCCAGCAACAGTCAGTGCCAATACGGCCACGCCGACAATAATCATTGTTCTTTTGCTCATTTTCATCTGCTCCTTTCAACTTTGGCGGCTTATCCCGCCCTCAATTCATATTATAGAAGCAGATTATTACGAAACGGTGTCAAATTTGTGACAACATTGTGAAATCGTTAACGCCCACTTGCAGGAGAATGACAAGTGACGCGGAATATAAATTATATATTTTGAAATTTTGATGGAGTCATTGGCATTGCGCAAGCCAGGGAGGGCAAAATGAACACTTCGATTCGTCGCGTATCAGTGCGAAATTTAAAGCCGGACATGATTATCGCCAATGCCGTCCTGTCGGACCGCAATGCCTTGCTGGTGGCGGAACGAACCCGTCTGACCCAGCCGATTATTGATCGAATCATTGACAGCGGCGTGCCGTATGTCGATATCCTGATCATGCTGGAAACGGATTTTGCGGCATCGATGGCTGAAGAGCAGCGGAAGCTGATTACACAGCATGCGCAGATGACGAAAAAGATCAAGGACAGTTTTGATCGCATTCGCCTGACCAATTCGTTGCCACCGGATGAGTTCGTTGAAATTGCCACCGATATTTCCCGCACAATGGTGAATACGCCGAGTATCCTCACCACGCTGCAAAACGTCAAGGTGATGGACGATTATACCTATACTCACAGCGTCAATGTCGGGGTCTTGTCGGGACTGATCGGAAAATGGCTGAATGTGCCTGATGTGCCGCTGCTGATTTTAGCAGGCATGCTGCACGATGTCGGCAAAACCAAAATCCCGCTGGAAATCCTCAATAAGCCGTCACGCCTGACGCCGGAAGAACAGATGACGATGAACAAGCATGCCGAGTTCGGCTACTATTTGACAGAAAACAATGATGCCTATTCACCGCAGGTGCGGCAAGGCATTCTATATCATCATGAACGCCTGGACGGAACCGGCTATCCGCTTGGTCTGAGTGAAAAGGAAATTCCTTATGTTGCCCGTATTATCGCAGTAGCCGATATGTTTGACGCCATGACTTCGGAGCGGGTATATCGCAGTGCATTGACGCCGTTTGATGTCTTGGAGCAGATCTTTGGCGAGATGTTTACCAAGCTGGATCCGAAAATTTGTTATGTGTTCCGCCAGCGGATCAAGGAGTTGTTGGTCGGTAGCTCGGTGGTGCTGAGCAACGGTAGCAATGCCCGGGTAGTGTTCATTGATGGCGACGACCACTTCAAACCGGTGTTGCAGGATGATTTTGGCCGCTGCTTTACCCCGGAGTCGACACACTTGCGGATTTCTGAATTTACCTATTGAAATAATCTGTACGAATTTTGACAGGTCGACGTGATTTAGGTCGGCCTGTTTTTTGTTGCGTTAGGACGTTGAACCTAGAAAAAATAGGACTGTTGACCGATAAAATAAGACTGTAAGCCGATGCGAACCTTCGCTGCAACATTTACAATAATGATAGGAGGGGTGCAGTATGAAAACGCTGAAGCAGATAATGCGTTGCCGCAAAGGCGCTGTCGTCGTGCTGATGGCCGCCGCCGTGGTCGGATTGACAGGTATGGCAGCCTTGGCAGTCGATGCCGGAATGTTGTACCTCAATAAATATCAGCTGGCCAACGCCGCAGATGCGGCAGCACTGGCAGGAGCGCAGGAACTACCGGGAAGGCCGAACGAAGCGGTATCCACGGCGTCAAGCATTGCTGCAGCCAACAGCAAGCCAGGCGGCACACCGGACAATATCCAGCCGGTTTTATCCAACAACAATACGGCGATCACCGTAACGATCGGCCGCAACGTTCCGCTCTATTTCGCCAAAGTGCTGGGCCTCGCATCTTCGCAGGTCACCGCTACGGCGACGGCGGAAGTCAAGACCTATACCGGCGGAACCAACGGCATCGTGCCGTTCGGCATCGTCAAACAGAACTTTGTCTTCGGTCAGACCTATAAGCTGAAACTGGGTGGCGGCGACGGCTACAACGGTAATTTCCAGGCGCTGGCCCTCGGCGGCAGTGGAGCAGCGACCTACACCAACAACATTAAGTATGGCTACAAGGGAACGTTTAAAATCGGCGACTGGATTCTGACCGAGACCGGCAATATGTCCGGACCGACGGCTTCCGGCGTGTCCTACCGGATCGGCCTCGATCCGGCTTCGACCTTTGATAATGTGGCGGCCAATTCCAGCCGGATTATCATTGTGCCGGTACTGGAGTCGTTGTTGGTTGATGGTCGCAGCGACGTGCTGGTGGTTGGTTTTGCGGCGTTTTTCCTAGAAGGCAGCGGCGGGGGCGGCAACGATAGCTATGTGTATGGCAAGTTCCGTGAAATGGTGACACCGGGGGAATCGAGCAACGGGGTGCCTTACTACGGGTTGTCGGTAGTGACGCTAACCAAGTAAGTTCAGTCATTTGGCGACGGGTTCGATTGAATCGAACTCGTCTTTTTTTATGCACTTAATAATTATTATAAATTGTGTTAAAATTAAAGTGCAGGTGATAAAGCTTCAGCCCTGAAAAAAAGAAGTGCTCTGCGGTGGAAAAGCCAAGGGACGGAAAGAAGGACAAACGATGAAAACAAGAATTACTGAACTATTGGGAATTAAGCTCCCGATTTTACAAGGTGCGATGGCCTGGGTATCGGAAGCGAACCTGACGGCGGCGGTATCGAACGCCGGCGGTGCAGGAGTGATTGCGACCGGCGGTCGCATGACCGAGTGGGTGCGTGACGAGATCCGCAAAACCAAGACGCTGACCGATAAGCCGTTTGGCGTGAATGTGATGTTGATGGCTCCGAACCGGGACGACATCGTAAAAGTGATCTGCGAGGAAAAAGTGGCGTTCGTGACGCTAGGGGCCGGCAACCCGGTTGTATATTTTGACGCGTTGCATCAGGCCGGCATCAAGGCGATACCGGTCGTCCCCAGCCTGAAACTTGCGAAGCGGGTGGAGGCGGCAGGAGCGGACGCTATCATCATCGAAGGGATGGAAGCAGGCGGTCATATCGGTTCGCTTACGACAATGGCCCTGTTGACCAATGTGATTCCGGAAGTCGATCTGCCGGTGATCGTTGCCGGCGGAATCGTCGATGGGCGCGGCATGGCGGCGGCTCTGTTGATGGGGGCGGATGGCGTGCAAATGGGGTCGCGTTTCTTGCTGACTAACGAATGCGGCCTGCACCCGAATGCGAAACAGCAGATTATTGCCGCTGCCGATACGGATTCGATTGCGACCGGAGTTTCTCGCGGTCATGCCGTGCGTGGCCTAAAAAACAGTTTCACCGAAAAATTCCTGGCGCTGGAAGTGCAGGGAGCGCCGCAAGCGGAACTGGACAGTCTGGCAACCGGCACCAACCGGTTGGCGGCAGTCGACGGCGATGTGGAAAACGGGCTGGTCCAGGTAGGGCAGAGCCTGATTCCGCTCAAGGCGATCAAACCGGTGCAGGCGGTGATTGATGAGATCATGACTGAAACCCGGCAAAAACTGCAGAATGCCGCGAAACTGCTTGATTGAGCGACCGAAATCCAAATCAACATTGACTGAAACCGTGCTCTAGGGTGCGGTTTCTTTTTTTCTTTGGCAGCTAGGCAATTGTTTTCAAAAAAATCCTTCAGTTAGCAGGAATTTTAATTATGAAAGTTAAATAAATAACAAAATAGCAACGAACGCAGAATGACAACATGGCAAGGGAGTTGGATCAGTGCGCAAGATGGTTTTGAGCATACTGCTACTGGGCGGGATTTTTTTTGTTTCCCAACAGGGGTCTCTGGAAAAGGTGTTGGCAAATGAACAGGTGAGTTCAGCGGTCGAATGGGTAAACACCTTGGGCAGAAAGCCGGAAGACCCCGCCTATCTGACATTGAACTATCGATTGAGGCGGTTGTACTTTACAATGACTGCGAACAGCAAGCAAAACCCGGTGGTATTCTTTGGCGACAGTATCACGTTCGGCGCCGACTGGCAGCGGTTGTTCCCCGACACGCCGGTGGTCAATCGCGGCATCAGCGGCGACACGACGCTGGGCTTGCTAAACCGGCAGGCAGAAATCATCGAACTGAAACCGCGCCAGATTTTCTTGATGATCGGGACAAATGACCTGTGTTTCAACCGGACCCCGGACAAGGTGCTGGCCAACTATGACTTGATTTTGCAGCGGTTTCGTCGTGAATTGCCGGATACGCCGGTTTTTGTGCAGAGCATCCTGCCGTTCAACGACCAACTATTTCCGGCTAACGGGCTGCGCAAAAATAACAACATTCGCGAGCTGAACAAGGGGATCGTACTGCTGGCGCAAAAGCACGGCTACAAGTATCTTGACCTGACCGGTTCGTTCACCGGCCCTGATGGACGGCTGTTGCCCCAGTACACATATGACGGGCTTCATTTAAACGATGCGGCGTATTTGGTCTGGCAGAAGCAGATTGACAGTTTTGTGGGCAAAGATACAGCGCGGCGCTAAATTAAGCCCTGCAGTTCAGACTGCAGGGCTTTTCATTTTCGGCAGCGGCAGGAAATCCGGCAAACAGGCAGAATATCTATTACTAATCAAATTGCTGGTCGATGTTTCACCGGCGAGAATAATCTCCGTGAAGGGGGACCGTATCCATGCAGACCAACCTGCTCGAGTTACAGAAAATCCTGCAACAGCATGGGGTGCTGATCAGTTTTTCCGGTCGTTTTTCCCAGGAAATCATCGAAGAACTCGGTGATGCAGTGAAAAATATCTGGAAACCGAGTCGATTTCCCAGACCGAGACCTACAATGTGTTTTCCGTATTTATCGAGCAGACGCAGAACATCAAGAACTATTGCGGGCAAAAGGCCAACAGCCCTTATCTTGACCGGATCGCCAATTCCGGCATTGTGGCGATCGGCAAAACGGAGCAGGGCCACTATATATCGGCCGGCAACCTGATCGAAGCCGCCGATGCGCCGAAATTCGCCGCGCAGCTGGACGCGATCATCGCGATGGACAAACAGGAACTGAAGCAATATTACAAGCAGCAACTCAAGGCGGACGTCCCGCCCGGCTCGAACAGCGCCGGTCTTGGCTTGATCGACATGGCCCGCAAGGCCAGTCGGCCGCTTGAATACTCGATCATGAAACTGGATGGGGCCGTTTGCTTTTTTACCTTGAAAGCATGTGTCTAGGAGGAACGATGGAAGCGTTAGTGATAGAACAGACAAAATCGACGCCGGAGATTCACTTCGACCCGGTAAACAACCTGCTCAGCATCAAAGGGCAATCCTACCCGGAGAATTCGTTCAAGTTTTATGAACCGGTGTTCGCCTGGCTGGATGAGTACCTGGCTTCAGTGGAGACGCAGGTGACGGTGCGGATTTATTTTCACATGCCCTACATCAATACCAGCAGTTCCAAATGTCTGATGATGTTACTGGAAAGACTGGAAACTGCTCATCAAAAGGGGAAACAGGTCGGCGTGCTCTGGTATTATGACCCGGAAAATGAAACCGCGATGGAATGCGCCGAAGATTTCAAAGAAGATCTGACATTGCCGTTTGAACTGCAGCCACTGGAAGACGTACGCGCATGAATACGCGGGGGCTGATGTACGATAAGGGAACCATGAAGGTGATCGTGCTGGCCTGCGTGGTTATTGTCTTTTCGGTAGTACTCACCGGGGTCAGCAGTTACTTCATTACCCAAGGCGAAGTGCTGGAAAAATTGAAGACCCGTGATATGGTCCATATCATCTCCGCAATTGCATCCCGCATCGATGGACGTTTGGAACGGGCCAAAGAAGCGGCGCTGATGTTGGCGGAAGACCCTGCAGTCATTGAATGGGTCGCCGGCGGCGAACGCGACGAAGCGCTGGGGCGGCATGTCAAGAACAAGATTACCAAGATGGCCTGGAACCATGATTACTCCAACGCGTTTGTCGTCAGTGCGGTGACCCGTCACTACTGGGCCGAAGGCGGTCGCCTGATCGACGTTATGTCGGAGACCGACCCGGACGACAACTGGTTTTTTGAATCGCTCAAGGTCACCCAGCCGGTCGAGCTGAACATCGACTCCAACAAGGAACGTGGCGGCACGTTCGTGTTTGTTAATGCGTTGATGCGACAGCAGGACAAACCGCTAGCGGTGGTCGGAGTAGGGCTGAGCCTGCAGGAAATCGCCCAGGAGTTCCAGCGCTACAAAATCGGTGAAAAAAGTAATCTGTGGCTGGCTGACAGTCTGGGCAAAATCCATCTGGCGGAAGATGTCGAACAGATCGGTCTGTACCTGAATGATTTCGTGCCGCCGGAGCTATCGGAGCGGATCGTGGCCGAGTCCGGCAATGTCGGCGCCAGGCCGAAGGTGCTGGAATATGTCAACCGGCAGGGCGAAACGATCGATTTGGTGTATCTGCCGATGAAATCGACCGACTGGAAACTGGTTTTCCAGATGCCGCGGACAGAAAGCATCGCGATTCTTAACAACATCCGTCTGCATACGATATTGGCAGGCGTGATTTCGTTGGTTGTCATCATCTTTATCTTTTACTTCATTTCGGCGCGCATCGCCAACCCGCTGAAACGGGCAATCTTGCTTGGCCAGGAGCTGGAAAAACAAGTGGCGGCTCGCACGCTGGAACTGGAACAGAAGAACCAAAAAATCATGGATAGCATCGACTATGCACAGCGGCTGCAAGAGTCGATTTTGCCGGCCCGGTCTGATCTGGCTGCGATGTTTGCCGATTTCTTCGTCATCTGGCAGCCGAGGGACCAAGTCGGCGGCGATTTTTACTGGGCCAGACGGCTGGATGAAACCCGCGGCCTGATCGCGGTGATCGACTGCACCGGCCACGGCGTGCCGGGCGCATTCATGACGATGGCGGTCAACTCGATCCTCGACCACATTACAGCCACGGTGCAGGATGACCCGGCGCGGATTTTGGCGGAGCTGAACCGGCGGGTCAAGGAAACTCTGCACCGCAGCGATCCTAAAGGCTTATCCGACGACGGCCTGGACATCGGACTGTGTTATCTGGAGCAAAATCGCCGTATCGTATTCGCCGGCGCCAAAATCTCGCTGTTTATCGGACGTGACGGCAAGATGCAGCTGATCCGCGGAACGAACAAGAGCCTGGGTTACCGTCGCTCCAGCTTGGAACTGAGCTTTGCCAACAACGAGTGGTTGGTCGAACCCGGCGACGTCTTTTACCTGACCAGCGACGGATTTATCGACCAGAACGGCGGTGAGCGCGATTACCCCTTCGGTCGCCAGCGATTCATGGCAACGCTTGGCGCTTTGCAGGGGCAATCGCTGGAAAGTCAGCAAAAGGACCTCTCACTGCGACTGCAGGAGTATATGGGGCAGGAGCTGCAACGCGACGATATCACGGTATTCGGCTTTGCATTTTTGCCGGGAGGAATTCAAGATGAACAAAACCAGTAGCGACGGTCAGCTGTTTCAAGAAGAACAACAGGCCCTGCTGACAGCCCAAAGCATTGCGACGGAAGATCGGTATCAGGCGAATGAACTGTTGCCGGCGATGTTGCGTCTTACCGAGCAGTACGACAAACTGCTGCGACTGACCCGCAAGATTTTCCGCATCAGCGACAATCAGGGAAAGGTGCTGCATCAGCACCAGACAGAGATGCAAACCCTGCTCGACAACGCCAATCAAGGATTCCTTACTTTTGGTCCGGATCTGCGGGTGGGGCGGCAGTTCAGCGCCGAATGCAGCCGGATTTTCCAGCGCAATCCCGCAGGCGTTTCGATTTTGGAACTGATGGCGCCAAACGGCGACGAAGCAAGGGAACTATGGCGGCAACGCTTTGCCGACGTTTTTGCCGCGACGGGCGAGCAAACCGGGACGGCGTTGAAGAGCATCCCTTCGGTGGTGAAAATCGGCGCGCTGGATATCCGGGTCGAGTGCAAATTCATCTTTCATTCGATCCAGGTTGGCGAGCAGCCGCTGTTGATGATGATGCTGACAGATATCACCGAAATATTGAAAGCCGAACAGGAAATCCGCTATCTCAGTTTTCATGACAAACTGACCGGGCTTTTTAACCGGCCCTATGTGGAAAAAGCGGCCCAGGAGCTGATCAACCAGGCACGGCTGCCGCTCAGCGTAATCGTGGCCGACATGAACGGATTGAAGATTACCAATGACATGTTCGGTCACGAGCAAGGTGATTGCCTGTTGGCGGCGATGGCCGAGGTATTGGTCGCCTCCTGCCGCCGCAGCGATATCGTGGCCCGCTGGGGTGGCGACGAGTTCCTTGTAGTGTTGCCGGATACCGATGCCGAGCAATGCGGGCAGATTTGCGACCGGATTCTTGCTGCCTGCGCTGCGGCCCCCAAGACGCCGATCCAGCTGAGCGCGGCTTTGGGCTCAGCGACAGGCGGGAGCGAGTTGCGTGGACTGTCCGACCTGTTCTCGCAGGCGGAGGACAGGATGTATCAAAATAAACTGGAACGCAGCTCTGTAGTGCGTTCCAAATTGGTGGCCGATTTTCTCGGCGACGATCCGCAGCTGACCGAGCGATTTTTCGCCTATCTGGCGCAGCGGTCGCCGCAAGCTACAGGAAAAGATTCAGGAGTGTGAACCGGATTTGAAAACACGCGGCGTCCTGTTTGATTTATATGGAACCCTGATTATTTACGGTGACATGGAGAAAGCATGGAATTCCTGGTATGAAGTGATTTATGGCGCATTTCGCGACAGTGGGCTTGCGCTTTCTGCCGACGAGTTCCGGCCGTATTGCGAAGGTTTTTTTGAACGGCCTGAACCAAGCAGCGAAGCGGCGGAACGTACGGTTGTCGAGCGCCGGCTGCAACGACTGGCTAGGGAAGTGCAGGTCCGCGTGCCGCAGGAGCTGGCGCTGCAGGCGATCGAGCGGTCGATCGACGTGTGGCACGATTATGTGACGATTGATCCGGCGGCGCACGATGTATTGACAGAAATCGGCAGGACCCGTTCACTCGCGCTGGTGTCAAATTTTGATTACGCGCCCTATGTGCATGACCTGATGGTTCGTTGGCAACTTGAACCACTGTTTGACACGATATTGGTTTCGGATGCGGTGGGCGTGAAGAAGCCGCAGGCAGGGATTTTCCAGCAGGCGCTGCAGCGGCTCGACCTGTCGCCGGAACAGGCGATTCATGTCGGCGATAGTCAGGAAGATGTGGAAGGGGCGCTGGGGGCAGGCATCCGGCCAGTCTGGATCGACCGGGACCGGCGCGGGCGCTGGCGGGCGCCGGCGGATTTGCCGGTGCGTCGGATTTCCGGCTTGCCAGAACTGCTTGAACTGCTGGACTAGGTATTTATCCTTTCTTAGGGAACCATTGAATAATTCCGATTGTTAAGGAACCGCTGAATAATTCCGATTGCTGAAGATTGCGGTCTTGATTCGCATCGATTTGTGACTGCAATTTGCCGGACGCGCATAATGCTCCGGTCTTCGCACAGCCTGTAGATATAATTCTTCTTAACAGGCTGTAGCTCGACATTACTCGACTACGCTGCCAGCGTCGCAAAGCTCCTTGTCAGCAAGTCTCGTATTATCCGTCGCATCCGGCCTCAAATCAACATCCGTGTTGATTTGACCAGGCAAAACTGCGTCCCTTCATCGGCGAATGCTACGGCCACAATCCAAGGCAATCTTCATTATTTCAACGGTTCCTATAATCATAATCATCACTTACAACTATTTTTGCCATGGCGCAATGATGCCATGGCTTTAGTTTTTTCCTACGGGTTTGCTGCAAAATGTGCAAATGACCTTTGCGAATGGATAAAATACAGGTATACTATATTGGATGTTTCAAAATGGAGGAGAACAATGCAGGATTCAGAGACTCTTGAACAAATTAAAAAACGTCGCACCTTTGCGATCATTTCGCACCCGGACGCCGGCAAAACCACATTGACGGAAAAATTGCTGTTGTACGGAGGAGCGATTCGGCTGGCCGGCACCGTCAAAGGCCGCAAAGCCCAGAAATTCGCCGTGTCGGACTGGATGGAGATCGAGAAGCAACGCGGCATTTCGGTCACGTCCAGCGTCATGCAGTTTGAGTATGACGGCTGTTGCATCAACATTCTCGACACTCCCGGTCACCAAGACTTCAGCGAAGACACCTACCGGACCCTGATGGCGGCGGACAGCGCGGTGATGCTGATCGACGCGGCCAAAGGCGTCGAGGAGCAGACCAAGAAGCTGTTTCAGGTCTGCCGGCAGCGCCGCATCCCGGTGTTTACCTTTGTCAACAAGATCGACCGTTACGGCCGCGACCCGTTCGAGCTGATGGACGAACTGGAAAAAGTGCTGGGCATCCATTCCTGTCCGATGAACTGGCCGGTCGGCCTAAACGGCAGTTACAAAGGCGTATACAACCGACAGCAGCAACAGATCGAACTGTTCGAGGCCGATGGGTCGCATGGCAGTGATATCATCAAATCGACGGTCGGCGATTATCGTGACGAACAGTTTGCCAAACTGCTTGCGCCGGAGGCGTATGAACAGCTTTGCCATGATATCGAACTGCTCGACATGGCCGGCAATTCGTTCGATCAGGAACTGGTGCAGAAGGGTGAGCTCAGCCCGATGTTTTTCGGCAGTGCATTGACCAATTTCGGCGTGCGCGCCTTCTTGGAAGAATTCCTTAAACTGGCGCCGTCCCCCTCGCCGCGCATGGCCAAGGAAGGCATCGTGTTCCCTGAAACGGAAGGTTTCAGCGCGTTTGTGTTCAAGATTCAGGCCAATATGAACCCGGCCCACCGCGACAGGCTTGCCTTTGTCCGCATCTGCTCCGGAAAGTTCAGCCGCGGCATGACGGTGACGCACAAGCAGTCCGGCAAGACGATGGCATTGACCCAACCGCAGCAGTTCGTCGCCCAGGAACGGACCATCGTCGACGAGGCCTATCCCGGCGATGTGGTCGGTCTGTTCGACCCCGGCATTTTTGCCATCGGCGATACGGTGTGCGAAAGCGGCGTCGATGTGACGTTTGAAGATTTTCCCGTGTTTCCGCCGGAACATTTCGCCAAGGTGCAACCAAAAACATCATTGAAACGCAAGCATTTCATCAAGGGAATCACCCAGCTCGGCCAGGAAGGGGCGATTCAGATCTTCCAGTTGCCGAACGCAGCGGACCAAGGCTACGTCATCGGCGTGGTCGGCCAGCTGCAGTTTGAAATCTTGTCCTACCGGCTGAAATACGAATACGGCGTCGATGTCGAGATTCAGCAGTTGCCGTATGCGGCGGCCCGCTGGCTGGTCGAGGACCCGCAAAACAAGCAGCCGCTGAAGTATATGGACGAAAACATGCTGGTCATGGACCGGAACGAGCGACCAGTGGTCCTGTTTGTCGGCAACTGGCAGATGAACTGGACGATTGAGCAGAACCCGCAGGCCCAATTTCTAGTGGTTCCGCCGCGGGAATGGCTGTAAATGCTTGTCAATGGTCCGCTATCAATGGTATAATGTCTTTTATAAGTGGATAAATTGCTATTGAAAAATACGTGGGGCAGGAGTGACGACATGACAGAAAAGAATTCCAACTATTATCTGGTGCGCGAAGAAATCCTCCCGGAAGCGATCAAGAAGACAATCAAGGTCAAAGAGCTGCTAAAAAAAGGCGAAGTCCGCACCATCAACGAGGCGGTCGAAAAACTGAACCTGAGCCGCAGCGCCTATTACAAGTACAAGGATTATGTATTTCCGTTCTATGAAGCCAGCAAGGAAAAAATCGTCACGCTGGCATTGCTGTTGGAGCATCGCTCCGGCGTACTGTCCAAGGTATTGAATGTGCTGGCGGCGGAAGGCGGCAGTGTGCTAACGATCAATCAGGGAATTCCATTGCAGGGAGTCGCCAATGCGACGTTGTCGCTGGAAACGGTGGAACTGGTCATCGATCTGGAGGCGTTGCTGGACAAAGTGCGTGTGATCGAAGGCGTGAAGCGGCTGGAAGTGCTCGGTCAGGCCTAAGGAAAGAAGGGGCTAATGATGGACAATACAATACAGATCGGTCTGCTCGGGTTCGGCACGGTTGGCGGCGGCGTGGCGCAGATTTTCCAATCCAATGCCGCGATGATGGCGCGCAAGATCGGTGCCGATTTGCATATCAAGAAGATTCTGGTGCGGGATCTGAAAAAGCCGCGGGCTGTTCAATGCGACGCGCAGCTGACGACCGACCCGGCGGAGATTCTCAACGATCCGGATATTCAGATTGTGGTCGAACTGTTGGGCGGCGAAGAACCGGCGCACAGCCTGATGTTGGCTGCGCTGCAAAACGGCAAGCATGTGGTGACCGCCAACAAAGACGTGATCGCCCGGCATGGACGGGAACTGTTTGCGGCGGCTGAGCAGCATGGTGTAAACCTATTATTTGAGGCGAGCGTCGGTGGCGGCATCCCGATCATCCGCCCTCTGAAACGCTGTCTGGCAGCCAACCGCGTCACCGAAGTGATGGGGATTGTCAACGGCACGACCAATTATATGCTGGACAAGATGACCACCGATGGCGTCGATTTTGCCACCGTGCTGGCCGAAGCCCAGGCCAAAGGGTTTGCCGAAGCCGATCCCACCGCCGATGTCGGTGGCTGGGACGCGGCCCGCAAGATTGCCATCCTGGCCTCGATCGCCTTTGGCACGCGGGTTTCGCTGGAGGATGTCTCGGTGGAAGGCATCACCCGGATCGAACCGGAAGATATCGACTACGGGCGTGAGTTGGACTATGTCGTCAAATTGCTGGCGATTGCCCAGGAGAATGAGAAAGGCGTCAACGCCCGGGTGCATCCTGCCTTCATCCACAAATCGCATCCGCTGGCTGCGGTGCGCGATGTGTTCAACGCGATTTTTGTCCGCGGCGACGCGGTGGGCGATGCGATGTTCTATGGCCGAGGCGCCGGCGCTATGCCGACGGCGAGCGCGGTCTGCGCGGATGTGATGGAAGCGGCGCGGGAGATATGCTTTCACTCCAGCAGCCATATCCTGTGCACCTGTTTTGAGGAAAAGCGGATCTTCAGCATCGCGGAAACCGAGTCGCCCTATTATATCCGCCTGTTGGCCGAGGACCGTCCCGGCGTCATGGCGGCGATCGCCGGCGCGTTCGGTTCGCAGCAGGTCAGCCTGAACTCGGTCATTCAAAAGCGGCGGGTCGGCAACCGGGCCGAAATCGTGCTGATTACCTACAAAGTCAATGATGCGGACCTGCAACTGGCGGTACAGACGCTGGCCGGCCTGTCGGTGGTCAACAAAGTTTCGACGGTGATCCGGGTGGTCGGCGACGATGCGGAATAACAAGCAGGTACGGGTCAGGATCCCCGCGACGACCGCGAACTGTGGTCCCGGTTTCGATACGCTGGGCATCGCCTGTACCCTATATAATGAAGTCGCACTGGAACTGACCGGGCCGGCCGGGCAGGTCGAAATCGGCGTGAGCGGCGAAGGGGCGGAGACCTTGCCGACCAATTCACGCAACCTGGTGCTGCGGGCGGTGCGGACCGTCTTGGACAAAGTGGGCGAAACCCAGACCGGTATTCGGCTGTCGCTCGTTAATGCGATACCGTTGTCACGCGGCCTGGGCAGTAGTTCGGCGGCGATTGTCGGCGGGCTGACGGCAGCCAACGCGATTGTCGGCAACCGGTTCAATCAGGCCGAGATCCTTGACATGGCGACAGAGATGGAAGGCCATCCCGACAATGTGGCTCCGGCGTTGTATGGCGGGTTCACGATTTCCGTGATGACGGGAGGGCAAGTTACCTGTCTGCGACTGCCATTGCCGCAACAACTGAAGCTGGTGGTCTGTATCCCGGAATTCCGACTGTCGACCCACAAGGCGCGTCAGGCGATCCCGACAATGGTGCCGCACAAGGATGCGGTGTACAATGTCAGCCGGGCAGCATTGTTGGTCGGGGCGCTGACCAGCGGGAACCTGGATTGCCTAGGCGAGGCGCTGAACGATAAATTGCACCAACCGTACCGGTCCTCATTGATTCCCGGCATGCCGGAGATATTTGCCGCAGGCAGGGCAGCAGGTGCAATGGGCGTGGCAATTAGTGGCGCCGGCCCGTCGTTGATGGCGTATACGGCAGAGCGGCCGCAAGCGGTTGGCGAGGCGATGGTCGCCGCGTTTGCCGCCAAACAGATTGTTTCCAGGTATTTGTGCCTGGATGTCGACTATGAAGGCGCAAAGGTCGTGGAATCAGCTTGACTTCGGTCCCGAAAATGGGTACAATGGTATTCGTTAGTCGGGGCGTAGCTCAGTTTGGCTAGAGCGCTACCTTGGGGTGGTAGAGGCCGCACGTTCGAGTCGTGTCGCTCCGACCAGTATTTAAAAGGGTTCTGAGATTTGTCTCAGAACCCTTTTCCTTTTGCTGAATACCTTACTGCGTTTCGTTATCTGGCGAGTCAGTGCGAAGCGTCGGTCAATACCTGAGCAGAACAATACCTGCCGAGATCAAAACAGCGGCCAGAATTTTGGCTGCGGAAATCTGTTCGCCTAATACGGCAACTGCCAGCAGTATCGATACAAACGGAAATGCAGCGACAATCGGCGCAACCAGACTTACTTCACCGAGTTTTAGCGCATGGTAATATGCCAATTGACCCAGCAGCGCTGCGCAAATTCCTTCTAGCGCCAAGAAGGACGCTTCACGCAAAGGAACTTGTAGCAGCAGTTTCCATTGCCCGGTTCCTACTGTGACGCCCAACAGAATCGTGCTGATGACAAGACTACGAATCGTCAACGCGGCGAGAGGAGGGGCGCTAGCTAGACCTAGTTTGCCGAAAATCGGCGCTAGCCCCCAAAACAACATCGCTAGAGCCGCCATAAAATATGGATTGGACATTGCATTTCCTCCTAGAATTCGTTGCCTATTCTATATCAGTCCCAGCAGCATCAAAACACCCAACAGCAAAACCGCGACTAGAATTATCCGCTTGAAAAGCTCGGAAGATACCTGCGGTAAAATGCGACTGCCAATCAATGTTCCGGCAATTGATGCCAGGATGACAAGCGCGAGCAACAGCAAATTATCCGTCAGATATTGGTAGTTGGCATAGGTATACACCGGGATACGGGTAAGGTCAATGACGACTGCAATCAGCGCGGCGGAAACAATCAGTTCCTGTTTTTCCAGCTTGTAGTTCAGTAGATACAATGATCGGATCGCACCTTGATTGCCGATCAGGCCGCCGACCAAACCAGACAGAAACCCGCCGATAACATCGATGATCGCTGGCAATTTCCAGTTGATTGCGCCAGGGCGCAGCGACAGGAGGGCAAACAGGGCCAAAAATAAACCGACACCGTTCTTCAGCCAGCCGCTGTCGACGGTTAGCTGGGCGAATGAGCCGACAAAGGCGCCAACAATACTGACGATGCCAAAACGGCGAAGGATTTCCCAACGCATAAACCGGTGGTATAAGGCGATGCGGGACAGATTGTTGAAAAGGTGGACGATTGCAGCCAAAAAGATCGCGACTTTTATGTCAAAAAACAGCGCCATAACCGGCATCATGATCGTACCGACACCAAAACCAGTGAATAGTGTAATAACAGATGTGCATAAAGCGAGCGAAACGAGAATGAGGATTTGCACAATAGTGGCATCCATCGGGAACCTCCTCGCCGAGCTATGTCTCGGTCATTTTTTTTTGCAGCATGAACTTGCGCACATCCGTCGTCGGCAACACAGAAAAAGACAGCGGTTCATAAAACTGAGGAGTACGGGTAATCAGGCAGACGTTTTTCAAGTCGCGAAGGCAGGGGTGTTCACATATCGTGCGGATCAGCCATTTGCCGAGCCCTTTGCCGCGATGCTCCTTTAGCACAAAAACATCAGACAAGTAGGCGAACACCGTCAGGTCGGAAATTACGCGGCAGAAACCGACCAGAACCGGGGTTGGCGTAGCTTGCTGATACAAGCCGAAACAAATCGTGCTGTTATCGATAGCTTTCCTCATCACCTCGGCCGTTCTGCCCTTGCCCCAATAGGATTCCTCACTGATGAACCGCAAGATGACGTCAAAGTCGAGCAACGCCTTGTCGGTGCAGATAAAGTAATCGTCCAGCGCAATCCGCTCTTTCTCATCAGTCAATGTCCACTCGGGCGAGACTATAAAAGCGCCGCCGTCCAGCATTTCAGCTACTGCTTTTTCCCCGTCTCCCGCCTGCAAGTCAATCCCTTGAATCGCATCGTTAAGCAATACAGTAGCAAACCCTGCCTCCAATGCATCCATCACTGTAGCCCTGACACAATATTCTGTAGCCACACCGCCGACAAACACGCGTCGGATTCCTTGTTCCTTTAGAAGCTTCAATAACTCAGTATTCTGAAACCCGGAATAGGCATCTTTGTCCAACTGTTGGCCTTTGGAAACAATATGCCGATTTTCTGGCGGCATTACGAGCTTAGGGTGAAATGAAGCGCCTGACGTGTCAGCAACACAATGCGGCGGCCAATTTCCCCCGTTTTCCTTGAATGAACAATGATTGCGGCAATGCCAATCGCGCAGGAAAAATATCGGCAAATTCCTCTGCGAAAACATCTGGATATAGCGATTCAAAGGCTGTAGAATCGTTTCACCGTTTGAAACCGGCAATGCTCCACCAGGCAGAAAATCGACTTGCACATCGACGACAAGCAGGGCATCCTTGGCAGTCAAATGAAGTTTCATTCAAGTAACCTCCTGACCGGAAGGCGTTCCGGAGATTTTTTCAAGATTTTTGATTAGGCGTCGTATATTTTATAATCGTAGAATAGGAATGTCGCATAGTCAAGTTAAATGAATGCAGTGATAACAAGGTATCTATCGAGAACATCCCTGATTGGTTCGAAATATTCTGTTAAAGCGAAGCTGGATATGGTAAAATAATAGTAAACATAGAAAGGGGGTAGCATATGCAGTCGGCACTTGTTAAGGCGATCTGGTTGTTTCTGGTTTGTCTTGCGTTTCTCCCTCCTGTCGCCTCTGCTTGCAGTATAACGTCTGAACAGGCAAAACACGGCGTTATGGTCCGGGTTGAAAAGTCAGGTCAGGTGTGGAAGGAGACTGCCGAATTCGTTGTGCCGAACGGGTATTCCGGGTACTTTATCAACTGCGTAGACGCAAAGTTTGTCGCAAATCCCAACTCTTCAGGACCAATGCAATTCGGCCTCAACTATGACTATGGCCGGGGTACATACGCCGGACAGATTTATTACCGCTATGTTCAAGGAAATAAAGATGGTCCGAATGATTATCGTTCCATTTTTATCAAACCGGGAAAATACCGACTCGAAATCGCTCCTAACGCGGGTTCCGGCAGCTGGGCAGAAATGACGGTAATTTGGCGCTGATGAATAATTGGAATAAATATAGGAGGAATGCAGGATGAAAAAACGCGGTATCCTGATTATCGCCCTAGTGTTAATCGCAATGTTATTGCTCAGCCTAATCGCTTATGCGGCGCCACGTTACAGAGTCAGTTCGAAGATCGGCGGCACCCAGTACGGCGCCACCCAGGAGATCGGTCATTTCCGGGTGGGACCCAATGGTTCAGCCAGTGCATTCCAGGGCGGCGCCAATGTAATCTCTTCGGCGCAAAACCAAGCGATCGGCTATGGTTTTCACATCGAAAGAATTGGGACTGGCAACCAAAAAACTGTTACGGTCTTTGAGCGTAGCTGGAATGGCAAGGTTGATTCGCCGGTTGCCCTTGGCAACCTAGTGCTCGGACCTGGTTATTATGCGCTGGTAGTGGGTGGGCGGCCCGGCTCGACCGCCGAGATTACGTTTACCGGAGTTAATGTCACGATTGACTGATGCACGCGGCTTAATACGAAAGCACAATGCGGTAACCCTTCATATTTTTGGATGGAACGACTATGGGAAGACGCTATTGCGTCTTCCCATAGTCGTTTTTATGAATAGGCGTTCAAACAGAGGATTACTTACAGGCAACAGCGAACAAATCCAATAAGTAGTCCGAGCAAAGGAGGGGCGCGATGAACATGAAACCATTTCCACAAATTCGCTATATCAGCGCCCTGACCATTCTGTTCGGACTGGTTCTGCTTTGCTTTATTTGGGGTGGACTCTACTTCAAGATTCAGAATGAACGACAATCCGAGCAGGTGGATGCGCTCAAGGAAACGGCGCACTACGCGATGATGTTTGAAGAACATACCGTGCGAACGATCAAGGGTTTGGACCAAGTCGTGCTGTTACTCAAACATTTGGTGGAAAAAGAAGGCGGCGTGGACATCCCCCGGCTTGTCAACGAAAAAAGGTTTGAAGGCCAACCGTTCGTACAACTGGGGGTTGCCGATGAAAACGGTGATTTGACGGCGACCAACATCGTGCCGTTTGTTAAGGCGAATGTCGCTGATCGCGAACATTTTCAGGTGCACAAACATAATGACACAGGCGAAATATTTGTCAGTAAACCACTAGTTGGTCGGGCATCCGGCAAATGGTCGATTCAGCTGAGTCGCCGGGTTAACAAGGCGGATGGCTCGTTTGGCGGCATTGCTGTGGCGTCGATTGACCCCTATTATTTTGCAGGGTTTTATCAAAAGCTCAATCTTGGGGAGGCTTCGTCGATTGCAGTGGTCGGGCGTGACCAAATCGTGCGTGTACGGCAGTCCGGCAATGACGTTGCCATTGGCCAGGATTTTCGCAACAGTGAGGTCATCAGGCGTTTGGCTACAAGCGATGTCGGCAGTTTTACAGCCCGCAGCCCCGTCGATGGCATTCACCGCATCTACAGTTACCGCGCGCTGCGGGAATATCCGCTCGTTGTTGTGGCAGGCGTGTCAGAAGAACAGGTGTACAAGGATCTGAATGAACGGGTCAATTTGTATTATTGGGTTTGCGGTGCAATCAGTGTGGTGATCGTACTGTTCGTCGCGATTTTGTTGGTCGGGTTCGCTCAGCGCCGCAGCATTCGTTTGCAGGCGATCTTGAGGGAAATTGCCGAGGCAGCGGTAATGGCAAAATCATCGGAAGAACTTTTTTCTGTGATACATAAAAGCATTAGCAAAGCGCTGCCTGCCAAGTACTTTAATCTGGCGTTAATCGATGAAGCAAAGCAACAAGTTGTCGACGGATACAGCGTGGATGTTCGTAGCGCTATTCCACGCAGCAGAGCACTGGCCAAAGGGCTTACCGAGTATGCCCTAAAGAAGGGGCGAATTACTCATCTAAGACGGACCGACATCCAGCGTCTGCAGGAGATCGGAGAGGTCGTCAGACCCAACGCCACGCCAATTTACGAGTGGCTCGGCGCCCCGTTGCTTGATGCAAAGGGCAAAGGATTCGGTGTGATGGCGCTGGTTGCTCGCGAGGCTGATCAGTCGTTTTCTCCGGATGATGTCGAAATTTTTGCGATTATTGCCGAACAGGTTTCGCTGTCCATTGAGCGAAAACAGGCCGAGGAACAAATCCGCGCCAATCAGGTGCGGTATCAGACACTGATGGAGCAGTCCACCGAAGCGCTATTGCTGGTCGAAATACAGACGCAGCAAGTACTGGAAGTGAATCGCCGGTTTACTGAGCTGCTTGGATATTCGCTGCCGGAGGATGCACCGCTTTATGTAAAGCAGTTTGTTCATTCATCGCAGGAAGAGTTGGATCATTTATACAATGTCACATTGGCGCAGCAACGATTCATTCCAGCCGAACCGAGACGCCTGCGCCATAAGAATGGCGTGGATGTGTTGGTGGACCGGGCCGGTACCGTCATCAACATCGAGGGACGCGACGTCTTTTTGGCAAGCATGCGCGACATGACCGCAGAGCGACGCAGACAGGCTGAGCTGACCCGTGATGTCGAGTTTGCCCGCCGGGTACAGCGTGAGCTGTTGCCGGTGCTTACCGATTCGCCGCAAGTCAGGATTCGTACATTCTACCATCCGGTTAATTTTGTCAGTGGCGATTCGTTTCTGTTGGAATGGCAAAACGATGGTGCGATGCTGCGTGGATTCTTGATTGATGTATCGGGACACGGTCTGGCTACCGCCATTCAGACGGCGGCGATAAACGTGTTGCTACGCGAAGCGGCGTCAAGCAAACTGCCTTTGTTGGACCAATTGCAGCAGGTCAATTCCCATGCAGCCAAATACTTTACCGACGGTGCTTATGCGGCAATTATCGGTTTTGAATTGGATTTGTCGCACCAGGAATTGCGCTATGTAGGAGCGGGGATTACCCAGTTTCTTGCCAACGGCCGAAAAATTGAGACGCCGGGCATGTTCGTGGGGTTGTGGGATGACGCCGAATTTGAGCAGGGCGTGATATCGGTTTCAGCCGGCGACTCGTTCTGCTTCCTTACCGATGGGTTTACCGATTGCCTTGTCTGCAAGGAACGCGGTCGACCGGTTTTGGACGGAGATTTTGACGTGGTGGTCGATACCTTGGAGAAAATGATGAAGACCGGCGATTTGCGCGATGACGCCACAGGAATCTGCCTGCAGCTGAAAAATTAGGACCATATACCTAGATAAGATAAGACTTGCGGACGATGTTCCTCCTGTTGCGACTTGCTACAATAAGGTCAGAAAGCAAGCAACGCAAAACCCTCGAATCCGGAAAAAATAAAAACAAAAATGAAGGAGGAAAACAAAATGTTCGCAATGATTACTTCGGTACTGCAAAATAAAAAAGGCCAGGGAATGGTCGAGTATGGTCTGATTCTGGCGCTGGTGGCAGTCGTCGGGATGGCCGGACTGATTCTCCTCGGACCGCAGGTACTGGCGCAGTTCAACACCGTAGCCGGAGCACTGTAAGAAAGATTAGTCAAATGAAAAGTCCTCCGATCGAAAGATCGGAGGACTTTTTTTGTAGATGCAATCTAGCCGAATCTCTTACTGTTTCGTGGTTCCGCCAGCCTGTACGGCGGCTTCGATCGCTTGGTGCGCCAGGTCGATCGCCTGGCCGAGGGTGTTCATGTTGCCGCCAGGATTATGTACGCCCATGCCGTTTTCGGCGGCGACGATATCCCAGTACCATTGGGCCTTGCGGATCAATTCACGTGCATTGGCCAGCGCCGCCGGGTCGGCGGCTGGATTCTGCCCGGCCCGGCCGGTCGCGTCATGGGCGCGGGCGATGGTCTGGCCGGCAATATGCATTAGCTGCCAGGTCCGGTCCTGAGTCGTCTTGACTTGGGCTAGCAGCCATTCTTCACTCTGGGTGTGGCAGGTACGGCAGGAATTCTTGATGTGCTTCAGCGGGCTGGTCACCCAGTGGGAAGTATATTTGCGGCCATCCTCCCGCATAAACGGCATATGGCAGTCGGCGCAGGAGACGCCGGCTTTGCCGTGCACTCCTTCGCTCCAGGTCTCAAATTCGGGGTGCTGCGCCTTCAGCATCGGCGTTTTGGAGTCGGGATGCTGCCAGTCCTGGACAAAACCGAACGGTTTGCCGGCATAGTACTCGTACATCGCTTCCGGCGTCAGGCCTTTGTCCCAAGGAAAGACCACCCGGCTCGTGCCCGGCTCGAAATAGTATTCGGCGTGGCACTGACCGCAGACATAACTGCGCATTTGTTCGCGCGGCGCTTTCTTCACATCGACGCCGCGGCGCGACATCGCTTCGATGAACGCCGGGTTGATCACCCGCAGATCCATCGTCGCCGGGTCGTGGCAGTTGCCGCAAACCACAGGATGCTTGGTTTTGGCGGTCAGCTCTGTCAACGGGACTTTGGCGTAACCCCAGCCCATATCTTTGAAAAATGTCTCGACATGCGCCGTTTTGCAGGTGATGCAGGCGCCGGGGCTGGTCGGGCCGATCCGTTTGGTTTCCAGCAAATCTTCGACCGCGTAGGGATGGCCGCGATCTTCCGTGTAATCTTTGCTGAACGGATTGCCTTTGAAGTTGGTCAGAAGTTCCGGTTGCATAATCGACTTCTGCACTTTTTCACTGCCGCCGTAACCGGTCGGCGACGGGCTCATCTGGCGGTTCTTCAGGTAGCTGGCGTATTGCAACGGATAGTTTTTGCCCCAGACCGCCGGATCGTATTCGCCGGCGGGAATCGGTTTGATCTTCACCGTTTCCTGCGGTTTGGCGACAAAAGTGCGAATCACGACGAACCCGAATGCCAGCAGCAAAACTAGAGACAAGCCGATCACTATTTTCATCCGTTTGTTCATTTTTGCAGCACTCCTTTCGGTTCACCGCGGCCATGGACCAGTTCCCGGTGGCAAGTAGTACACTGGGCTTCGCCCTTATTCATCCGCGTATCGCCGACGCTTGACGAATGGCAGCGCAGGCAGTTGTTTTGCAAAATCTGATGCGCTTCCGCCGAAAGCGGCGTCACCACCTGATAATTGCGACCGAATTCGTCCCGCACGTCGCGCAGGCCGGCTTTGGCCTTGTAGAGGAAACTTTCGGCGAAATTGCCGTTCGGCAGATGGCATTCGATGCAGGCGAATTGCTTGTGGGTACTTGCATTCCAGGTGCGATGGACCCGTTCCATGCTGTGGCAGGAGCCGCAAAAACCGGGGGAGCCGGCCCATTGATAGCCGGTCCCCATCACCAGCAGCAGCACCATGCCGGCTACGATGCCGAGCAAGAACAATTTCCAGCAGTTCATTCCACATCACCGCCGATCTTACAAGCTCTATCTTTCACCTTCTACATGAAAAGAGGGATTCCTGCCGAAATAAACAGGAATGACGAAAAAATCTGACAAATAGTAAAAATGTCAGATTTTTATCATAAAAATTGCATGGTATCGGTTGCCTGCCGGTAGAAATTCGTGGTAAATTTATCATAGTGATGATTTACGTAAAGAAAAGGGGGAAGCGAAAAATGAGCATGTTTTGTTACCAGTGTCAGGAAACCGCCAAAGGAACTGGCTGCGAGGTGCGCGGAGTCTGCGGCAAAACGGAAGAGGTGGCGAAACTCCAGGATCTGCTGATTTACTCGCTGAAAGGTATCGCCGAAATCGTGGTCAAGGGCAAACTCGACGTCAAGGAACTCGGCCCCGTCAATCACGAAGTGTTGAAAGGCCTGTTCATGACGATCACCAACGCCAATTTTGACGCGGGAGCGTTCGAAACAGAAATCAAGAAGATGCTGACCCTGCGGAAAATGCTCAAAGCCAAAGTGGCTGTAGCCGATTGGCATGACGCCGTGACCTTCGAAGTCGATTCGAAAGAGGCCATGCTGGAAAAAGCGGCAAGCGTCGGCGTGCTGGCGACCCAGAACGAAGACGTGCGTTCGCTGCGAGAAATGATTACCTACGGACTGAAGGGCCTGGCGGCATATACTCTTCACGCGCTGAACATCGGCAAGGAAAACAATGAACTTTACGCCTTCGTTTACGAAGCGCTGGCCTCAACGCTGAACGACAAGCTGACAGCCGAGGACCTGGTCGCGCTGACCCTGAAAACCGGCCAGTTCGGCGTGTCGGCGATGGCGCTGCTGGACGAAGCCAATACCTCGAAATACGGCAATCCGCAAATCACGGAAGTCAACCTCGGCGTGCGCGGCAATCCGGCGATCCTGATCTCCGGCCACGATTTGACTGATCTGGAGCAGCTGCTGGAGCAAACCAAGGGAACCGGCGTCGATGTCTATACCCACAGTGAAATGTTGCCGGCGCACTACTACCCGGCATTCAAGAAATATGACAACCTAGCCGGCAATTACGGCAACGCCTGGTGGAAACAGGTCGACGAATTCGTCACGTTCAACGGGCCGATCCTGTTCACGACCAACTGTATCGTCCCGCCGCGGAGCGAAGAAGTGCGGGCGCGCATCTTCACCACCGGCGCCGCCGGTTACCCTGGGTGTAAGCATATCACAGCTGACGAAAACGGCAAGAAGGATTTCTCGGCCATCATCGCCATGGCCAAAACGCTCAAGTCGCCGACAGAGATCGAGACAGGCACGCTGGTCGGCGGATTCGCCCACGAACAGGTGTTTGCCGTGGCCGACAAAGTGGTGGCGGCGGTCAAGTCCGGCGCGATCAAGAAATTCTTTGTCATGGCCGGTTGCGACGGTCGAATGAAGTCGCGTGAATACTTTACCGAGTTTGCCCAGAAACTGCCGATGGATACGGTAATCCTGACGGCCGGTTGCGCCAAGTATCGTTACAACAAGCTGAAACTCGGCGATATCGGCGGTATCCCCCGCGTATTGGACGCCGGTCAGTGCAACGACTCCTATTCACTTGCCGTCATCGCGCTGAAACTGAAGGAAGTGTTCGGTCTCGATGATATCAACAAGCTGCCGATCGCATTCAATATCGGTTGGTACGAGCAGAAAGCGGTCATCGTACTGCTGGCGCTTTTGTATCTAGGCGTGAAGAACATCCACCTCGGGCCAACGCTGCCGGGTTTCCTGTCACCCAATGTGGCAAAAGTGCTGGTGGAGACGTTTGGCATCGCCGGAATCGGCACAGTTGATGAGGATATCAAACTTTTCATGGGCACATAACGGAAAAATGTAACAGAAAATATAAGAGGAGCCGGACGAAACAACAGTTTTCATCCGGCTCCTCGGTATTAATTTGTGTCTTGAGCTTTTACGTCCGCAGCTTCAGTTTTAAATTCCAGTTCGATCCGCGTTCCGGCGCCGGGTTCGCTCACGACGTTGACGCGCGCCTTGTGCAGGTCGATGATCTGACGGGCGATGGCTAGGCCTAGACCTGCGCCGCCTTCGTCCTGCTGATGAGACTTGTCCACCTTGTAAAAACGCTCCCAGATATAGGGGAGATCTTCCGCCGGAATTCCGATGCCGGTGTCCTGCACAGTACACCGCAGGGCGCCGGCTTCTGTCTGCGCCAGGGACAACGTCACACTGCCGCCGGACGGCGTATATTTCACGGCGTTGTCTGCCAAAATCAGCAGCAGCTGCACCAAACGGTCGCGGTCGCCCGAAATCTTTGGCAAGGCTTCGCCTGATTCGATCTGCAGCGCGATCTGTTTGGCCTCAGCCAGCGGCTGCACCAACTGCCCGACATGGCGCAGGATTTCGGCTAAATCCTGCGGCGAAAAGCGGTTACCCGATTCGGCGGTTTGCAGCTTGCTCAGCTCCAGCAAACTTTTGATCAGGCGCTCCAGTCGGACCGCTTCATCGCGGACCATCTGCAGGAAACTGTCGATTTGTTTGCGGTCATCGACCGTGCCGTCCAGTATGGCTTCGGAATAGCCGCGAATGATCGTGAGCGGGGTGCGTAGCTCGTGCGAAACGTTGGCGATGAAATCGCGGCGCAATTTTTCAGTCTTGGCAGCTTCCAACATGAACTGACCGAGGTCGGCGGCCAATTGGTTGATAGAGGTTCCCAGCCGACCGATCTCATCGGCGCTGTCGATGTGTACCCGCGCGCCATAATCGCCTTTGGCGATCGCGCCTGTAGTATCCTGCATCGCCCGTAGCGGCCGGACCAAGCTGCGCGTGAGCAATTGGATGACCAAAAAGGAGAGTAGAATCCCGGCCACCGCCCCGAGGCCGATGAACCAATAGATATGGCGCAAAAAGTCATTCACGGCGACGACCGGCGAGTTGATCACCACCGCGCCGTCGACTTTGCCGTTAGACAGGCGGATCGGCACGCCGACCACCACCATTTGTTCTTCGTACACCGGATGAACAATCACCTTACTCCACAGATTGCCCTGATATACCGTGTCCAGTTCATTGGCAAAGCTGCGCAGCGCGGCTGGCAGCGCTGCTGGTGGCGTCGGGCCGCCGCCCGGCGAAGCATTGCGTCCGCCCATTCCCATGCCGCCGCCCTGACCGCCGCGACCCATGCCCATTCCCATGCCGCCGCGCGGCGAGCCGGCTTGGTGACCACCCTGTGAAAAGGCGAGCGGCTGCCGATTTGTGTCCAGCACCCAGATTCGTGAATCAAGATACAGGTCCATGTCGCTGAGCAGATCGCCGAGCGTTGTTCTGGGCGTCGGGTTCTCCTTGAAAGCGGCGATTTTTTTTGCCAGTTCGCTGCCTTTTTGCGTCAGGTCCTGCTGCTTTTCGCTCAGCATCCGGTCGCGAATGAACAAGGAGGCGCTCCAGAAGACGGCGACCAGCACGACGATGATGACCAGCATGAAGGCGGCGACCAATTTTGCTTGAAACGACCATTTCTTCATGAAAAGGACTCCTTTGGCAAATGAATTTCAAATCGGTAGCCCACGCCCCAGACGGTGGCGATTTTCCAGTCGGAGCTGCCATCATCGATTTTTTGCCGCAGTCGCTGGATGTGGATGTCGACGGTGCGGCTATCGCCAGAGGCATCGACTCCCCAGACGGTCTGCAGCAGATTGTCGCGCGAGAAAACATGACCGGGCCGACTGGCCAGGGTATGCAGCAAATCGAACTCCTTGGCAGTCAGTTCTTTTTCCACGCCCCCTAAGTGGACTGAGCGAGCCGCCGGGTCGATCCGCAAAGCGCCATGTTGCACGACAGGGGACACTATTGGAGCTTTGACCGGTTGCGGCGGCTTGGCTGCAGCCGGACGGCGGCGCAGGATGGCGCTGACCCGGGCGACGACCTCCTGCGGGTTGAATGGCTTTTCCACATAATCGTCCGCTCCGCAGTCGAACCCGAGCAGCTTGTCGTCGACTTCTGTGCGGGCCGTGAGCAGCAGGATCGGCGTGGTTGCCAGCTTGCGAATCTGGCGGCAGGTTTCCATACCGTCAAGCACCGGCATCATGATGTCCAGCACGATCAGGTCCGGCTGGTTGTTCTGCAGCGAAAGCAACGCTTCTAGGCCGTTTTCGGCTTCGCTCACCTGAAAGCCGGCCTTTTCCAGATAGATTTTCAGTAGGTTGCGAATCCGGCCATCGTCGTCGACGAGGAGGATTTTTTGTTTTTCCATTACACAATTCCTCGTGCTATAAAAATAATGACGAAGAATGCCGTAGCACCCTTCGTCATTCCAAGACCATTGTAGCTGTTATCAGAAGCGGTTGCAACCGCCACCCGCGCCGCCACCAAAGCCGCCGCGTCCCTGTCCTTTGCCGCCGCCCATGCCGCGTCCGCCTTTATTCGCTCCCATGCCGTTTTCCAGACGATAGTTGAAATTATCCTGCATCCGCTGGATCTGGTTGTCGGCCTGCGCCTGGGTGATTTGGCCGGATTTCACTGCATTGGCCAGCGCTTCCTTGCGGGTAGCCAGCCGCTGCTCAAACAGTTTTTTCATGTCGGCTTTTTGCTCGTCGGTCAGCTTGACGTTGCGCATCGCACCGGGCGCTACCAGGTTGTTTTTTGCGCGGAAGGCATGCATCGATTCCATCTGCTTGATCCTTGCATCAGCTTCTGCCTGGGTCAGCGAGCCGGATTTTACCAGATTACCGATATACTCTTTGCGAAGTTGAAAATTCTTTTCCTGCCAAACTTTCCAGTCGGCGAGTTGCTGCTCGGTCAGTTGCGCCGGCGGTTGACCCTGCGGGCCCATGCCCATGCCGCCGCCCATACCGCGTCCGCCACCCATGCCCATGCCTCCACCCATCGGGCCAGCCAAAGACACCGAAGCCAGCGAGAGTACCAAAACGGCTGTTCCTAAAATCGCGATTGTCTTTTTGTTCATTGTCATAATCCCCCTTATATTTTTGTGTTGATTTTTTATTTGTGACCGCAGCATTTTTGGCTGTTAATCAAAGTATAGCGGTCAAGCGTTTCAAAAGAATGTCGTATTTGTAACGAAAGTGTGAAATTTGCAAGGCACGGTTTGAAATTAATTGGCATGCCAGGAAAAGTTCACCGGTTCACCGCTCAACCGACTGTATAGACAGGCCGACAGCGCGGCGATAAAGTCGCTGGCATAGTCGCCGTCTTGCGGCGTTTCAGTGAATATGCTGATCAGAATCGGTCCGTTGGGCCCTTCGACCACTCCCACATCGGCCAGCACATCGTCTAGTTCGCCGATTTTGTGGATGACTTTGCGTGGCTGCAGATAGCGGGCCATTTCATCAGGAAAAATCGAGTTTGCCATCGCATCCAGCATGAACCGCGTCTTATCCGGACCAATTAGATTACCGCGGTAGAGTTGCTCGAAAATCAGCGCCATGTCGCGGGCGGTCGTGACGTTGGAGTAACCGAATGCCTCGCGCGCCTGATTGTCGCGAATCGTGGTGTGCCGCATGCCCAGCCGGGAAAAATGTTCGCGGATTACCGCAGGTCCGATTGATTCCTCGATTTCGTCAAGAAAATCGGCGAAATAATCGTTTTCACTAACGGTCATCATCAGTTCGACGCCGGTATCATAAACGGCGCGCAGGTCGGGGCCAGCCTGCTTGTAGAAGTGGCGGTAGACGACGATGGAGACGGGGACCTTGATCGTCGAGGCGGCGGCAAAAATGTTGTCGGGATGGTACTCGATCACCTGACCGGTTTTTAAGTTCTTGGCGTAATAGCCGACATCGCCGAGGAATTTGCCGACCGGCAGACAATCGGCAGGCAGTGAAGCCGGTGAGGGAGTATTTTGCGCAAAAGCGAGTTGCAGCGATCCGGTCGATAGAAGCAGCACGACTAGGATTGCGATGAGACATACTTTGCGACGCATTGGTGACACCTCCGAATTCTTCTCTACATATCATCATAGGTGGAAGATGTTTCACAGGTTTGACGCAACTGTAACGAAAGTGTGAACAAATGAAAGCAGCGACTTGGATTGACGTGAAGCGGTTATGCCCTTATATTTGAGTTGGTAAGAGTTTTTAATGGCAGAGGGAGGTTTTTTTGTGCCGAAAATTGCCTCGAAAGCGAAACGATTACGGATTTATATCGGTGAATCAGATACATGGAATCATCGTCCGACGTTTCGGGTCATCGTGGAAAAGGCAAAAGAACTGGATATGGCAGGGGCCAGCGTGTTTCGCGGCTTGATGGGGTACGGCGCGAACAGCCGGATTCACACGGCGTCGATTGTCGATCTGTCGGGCGACTTGCCGATCTTGATCGAACTGGTCGACAGTGAAGAATACATCAACCGGTTGCTGCCATTCCTCGACGAAGTGCTCGATACCGGCGGCATGGTCACGCTGGATGATATCGAAGTAATCAAATACGGAAAAAAACCGCCCAAACGATGAGGTCATCGCAGGCGGGGCAAGCGTGAGGTGTAAATGGAATTGAAGTTGTTGGCAGTTGCAGTGGGCGGCGCGGTCGGCGCCTGCACCCGCTATTGGGTTTCACAATGGGCGGCCGGCAGGTTTGGCGCCGACTTTCCCTACGGGACGCTGATCGTCAATGTAGTCGGGTGCTTTATCATCGGGGTGTTTCTGACGCTGACCACGGAACGGATTATCGTCAGCCCGTATTGGCGTCTTGTCGTCGCGGTCGGCTTCCTCGGCGGGCTCACGACGTTTTCTTCGTTTGGCTATGAAACGCTGCGGTTGGTCGATGCGGCGAATTTGTTGCCGGCGCTTAGCAATATTGCACTCAATCTGTGCCTGAGTCTGCTTGCCACCTGGGCTGGCATGATGCTGGCCAGAGTCCTATAAATAGTCTTGTGGATAAACTTGCGGAAGGGGCAAGCCGTTTGCCCGGCATGGGTAAGCAGCTTACCCCCGGGGGGCAAGCTGCTTACCCCGAACGTATCCATATAACTATAGTCAATTAACTGGAGGGAGAAACGTTCGAGTCACGGAGTCTTTTGGGGTGGGTTTGGTTAAGCGGGTCATGGCATTTGTTGTTACTGGCAGGATTTATAATTGCTTGAGCGAATGATGATTATAATAAAGATGGTGTGGCGACGACCGAGGTTTTTGTTATGGAAACTGCCCGTTTTGACCGGTGTAGCCGCGATTGGTACAAGCGGCAATATTTCGCTGATGAAGCTGCGGTCGCAGAATATGGCGACTTCCGGCATGATTCTACCAACGCTGCGGGCTTATGACGCTTCGAAGGTTCCAGAAAAAATGTGAAGGTAAGAAATCCGCGACGAACGGCGTCCAGGCGATTGAGCTAGACTGGCAATGGTGGACGGAACGGACGGAGTGAGCGAGCGGCAAGAACAGCATCAGCATGTTTCGCGATGTCGTGAAATAAAACAAGACCTCCCGACGAAATGTCCTGGAGGTCTGAATAAAACCCTCATAAAAAATCTGTTGGAATCATCGGTATACTTAAGAATTCAAATCCTACCCTGGCTGCATCTAAGGTGATAACTCCGAGGATAACGGTTGCAGCGGCCAACGTGACGATCACGAGAGAGAAAAAATTGATTTTATCGTGAACTCCGCAAACTTCTTCATAGCAAATTGTTTTCGACATCATAATCGCTTCCTTTCGCGATGCTGTTCCTTGATTTGATTATATCGCGCAAATCTAAATTTGTAAATGATATTTTTTATCAAATTTAATTCGTCGTTTACTGATGCTGCGCAAAGGAAAAGGGTGGAATATGAAACAAAAAGAATCGATTGAATGGAAAAGCATTGTTTTGCCTCACGATGGCATTGGCGAGATAATGCTGTTTATCGCGGCGGCAAGGGAGTCGATCGAAGGCAAGTTCTTTAAGTTGCAGGATCCGTTGGTGATTGACGGCTTGATTATGGCGCAACATAGAGGAGTAAAGGTCAGGGTGATGCTGAATTCAAAGCGCTCCGATGGTTCGCGAGTAAATGACCAGGCTTATGATGCGCTTCAAGCAACCGGCATTGAGGTGCGTTGGACGAATCCGTTGTTTGTCGTATCCCATGAGAAAAGCATTCTCGTCGACCAAAAGAAGGCGTTGGTTGGAACCTTCAATACCTGCACCGCCTGTTTTGAAAAAGCACGCGACTATGCCTTGATTACCAATGATCCTGCGGTTGTCGACGAAGTGCGGCGATGTTTTCAGGCGGATTGGGATGAACAGGAGTTTGTTCCGGCGCCGGAGTCGCCGCTGTTATGGAGCAATGTCAATTCACGCAAGAAAACGATAGAGTTTATCGATTCAGCACAGAAGACACTGGATGTACAGCATCCCAAACTAGTTGATGCATCGATTCTTGACCGTCTGTTGGCGGCGCATTTTCGCGGCGTTAGGGTGCGGTTTCTCTGCGGTGGCGGCAGTGGTCTCAGTCATTGGGATTTTCTCGAATGTTTTTCGGCCTGGCGGATTCTTGTACGCTGCGGTATTCGGATTCGGCATCAGAAAAAACCGAAGTTGCATGCCAAATTAATCTTAGCTGATGAAAAAAGCATGTTGGTCAGTAGCTTCAATCTGGACCGCAGTGCGTTTGATTTGCGGCGGGAAGTCGGACTGATCACCAGTCATCCGCAAGCCGTGGAGCGGCTGCATGCCCAATTTCATGCCGACTGGAAGCTTGCCCGACTGTATCATGTGCCTGAACCCTTGGAAGCGCTTGCCCTGAGCGCCAAAGAAAAAGACGTAGTGCCGGAGATGCGAGATGATTGAGCGGCCATCCTTGCCTTTGATTGCCCGAAGTTACTTGAAAATTGCGTTATCAAGTTTTGGCGGCGGTTTGTCGGCGTGGACGCAGCAAATCGTTGTGGAGGAACAGCGTTGGATTGATGACCGGGAGTTTCTCAGCGGACTGGCGCTGAGTCGGATGTTGCCCGGACCGACGATGGTCAATTTTGCAGTGTTTCTTGGCTCGCGTTTACGAGGATTTCCCGGAGTGGTTGCAGCGTTAGCCGGGTTGTTGGCGGTTCCGTTCATCGGGGCGGTATTATTGGCAATGTTGTACTTTGAATATCAGCACATTCCCCAAGTACAGCCGGCATTGGCGGGGATGGCGGCTGCCGCAGCCGGCATGAGCATTGGGATGGGCGTAAAGATGCTAATGCGAAGGGCTGGCAACCTGATAGAGTTGTTGATTGTGGCGGCTGCCTTTATTTTAATTGGTATAATGCGGGTTCCACTATTAGTGTCCTTACTGTTTTTGGTTCCTTGCGCTTTGTTGTTGATCCGAGGCGAAACGAAATGAATATGGGAGTTTTGTCTGAGCTGATTTCATTTTTTGGCGGATTGTCGTTACTTTCGTTTGGCGGCGGCAATGCAGTAATTCCTGAGATTCAGCGGCATGTGGTATTGGTGATGAATTGGCTGAGTGATGCAGAATTTGTTGCGTTATACGCCATTTCCCAGTCAGCGCCCGGGCCCAGTTCCCTGTTTGTTGCGCAGATCGGGTGGCGGATTGCCGGCTGGCCCGGCGCCATCGCCGCGACACTGGCCATGTATACACCGTCCTCTATCCTGGTATATCTGGTGGAACGGAGCAGGCAACGATTTCGGGAACAAAATTGGCTTGCTCGGCTGGAAAAAAGTCTGGCGCCGATTACCATCGGATTGATTTTTGCAGGTGGATGGATTGTGGCTCAGGAAGTGGGAAAAGATTGGACCGGTTGGCTACTCACAGCAGGAATGGCTTTTTTTGTGGTGACGACAAAGTTAAATCCGTTGCCGCTGGTGCTTGTGGCAGGAATAATCGGCATGTTGGCTTGGGGATAAAAATGTTCAATAAGAATCGGTGGAGTATGCGTTGAAGCATGAAAAATACTTTTTTAGCATTTGAACAGATTTATCAGCAGTTTTTTCCGCCAATTCACCGTTACCTTATGCGCTTCGTAGGGCAGAAAGACGCGGAAGACTTGGCTCAGGAAGTTTTCATCAAGGCCGGGCAATCGCTGGACTCTTTCCGCAATGAGGCTCAGGTTTCAACCTGGCTTTACAGGATCGCAACCAATGCGGCCATTGACCGGATGCGACAGCCGAACTTTAGGCGGGAGACCGTTTTTTCGCAGCAGGAAACCGAATTGTCCAATGATGCGATGTCGTTAGAAAACGAGGCTTTGCGTCAGGCGACCAATGAATGCATTCGTGGTGTTATCGACAGTTTGCCGGAGAACTATAGGGTGCCGTTGATTCTCAGTGAACTGCAGGGGTTACCGAATCAGCAAATTGCCGAAGTGCTGGGGCTGAGCCAGGACGTGGTAAAAGTTCGCCTGCACCGGGGCAAAGCGAGATTAAAGCAGGAACTGCAAAAGCGCTGCCAGTTTTCCCGCGATGAACGAAACGAACTGACCTGTGACCCGAAAAACAGCCGTTGCGTCTGAAAATGACTGCAGCGGTTTTTTTATTTGTCACAGGTGTATCTTTTTGACCGCTGGCTTCGTCTAAAGAAATATAAAGAAAAATAAATATATGGGGGAATTAAAATGGACAATGAAAAAGTAACAAACTTGCCACTACTGTTTGCCTGCGCGGGAGGTTCAAGCGTTGGACAGCTGGCCAATGATGCCTGCCGCGAACTGACCCGCGAAGGAAAGGGGAAGATTTATTGTCTAGCTGGGGTAGGAGGGCATATTGCCGGAATTATTGACACAGCAAAAAAATCTGAGGCAGTTATCGCTGTGGACGGTTGTGGAGTTAAATGTGCGCTGAAGGCACTAGAGGCAGCTGACGTGCCAGTAAGTGAACATATCGTGCTGACCGACCATGGGTTTGCCAAAACCGCCGAACTGTGGCCGGAAAAGGCAACAATAAACTCTGCAAAAGCAACAATACTAAATAAAATGGAGCTGCATTCATAATCAATTTTGCAACAGGGGTGAGAACAATGGGCGGTTTTCCTTATTGGGGAGTAAATCCTGGTTTTCCTTGGTTTCTGCTGATTATGCCAGTGATGTTTATTGCGATGATGTTTTTCTTTTGCCGGATCGGATTTTGCCGTGATCAGAGGAGAGCGTCTGCTTGTTGGAGTCGCTCGAATCATTATAATGGTTTGGTTGATGAGGTCGCGGCGCTTCGCAAAGAAGTGGATGCATTGAAAAGAATGGTGGTTAAGTAAGTACTAAACTTTGTATGGCAGGAAGTGAATGACAAAGCGTCGAACTTTTCGGCTAGAGGAGTGTGGGTATTATGTCACAAGAACAAAACAAAGTAGGCGAGACCGGTTGTTGCTGCGGCGCGAGCTGCTGCGATGAACCGGCGAAAGAGTTTGGCAAACGCCAGGTCATCATCGATTTTCTCTATCTGGACCTGGAGGTTTGCAGCTGGTGCAAGGGGACCGGCGAAAATCTCGACGGGGCATTGGCTCAGGTGGCGGGAGTGTTGCAAGCCGCGGGCGTCGAAGTGAAGGTGAACCGGATTCATGTCGACAGCGAAGAAAAAGCGGTGACGCATCGCTTTGCCAGCTCGCCAACGATTCGCGTGAACGTCAGGGACATCCAGCTGGAAGGCAAAGAGAGCAAATGCGATTCCTGCGGCGATTTGTGCGGCGACGAGGTGGATTGCCGGATATGGCTGTATCAGGGCAAAGAGTACACCAGCCCGCCGCCGGCGATGATCGTCGATGCGATTCTGCGTGCAGTCTATGGACAGCCGGCTGCAGTGGCAGCAGCAGTTTGCGAACCGTTCGTGCTGCCGGATAACCTGCGAAAATTCTTCCAAGCGATGAAAAACAAAAAGTAACGAAGGAGCATTCGTTTGAAGCGGTTATCCTGGATAGGTATGGTTATGGGTTGTTTGCTGCTGGCTGGTTTGTTGGCAGGCTGTTCTACGCCAGCCGTTAAAACGGTCAGATTGCAGGACCCTGACGCCCGAATGCCGCAGACCGCGCCAAAAGCGTCGGGGGTCTCGCCGTTTCGCGTGGCGGTATCGTCAATTCTTTCACCAATGGAAACACTGGACGGTTATGAACCGCTGCTGAAATATCTGGAAGCGCGGCTGGACCGTCCGGTTGTCTTGCTGCAGCGGCGAACCTACCAGGAAGTGAATCAGCTATTGCAGGAGCGGGGCGTCGATCTCGCCTTTGTCTGCAGCGGCGGCTATACGGCGGGGCAGGGGATGGAGCTGTTTGCCATGCCGGAAGTGCGGGGCCGTCGGACCTATCAGTCCTACATCATCGTCCGCAGTTCGCTGCCGTCCAGTTCGCTCACGTCACTGGCGGGGCGTTCGTTTGCTTTTACCGATCCGCTGTCTTTCTCCGGCCACATGGCGCCGCAGTCGATGCTGATCGCGCAAAAAATTGCGCCGCAAACTCATTTTAGTCGCAGTTTCTTTACCTTCAGCCACGACAATTCGATTCGTTCGGTGGTGGAAGGGCTGGTGGACGGAGCGGCGGTGGACAGCATGATTTATGACCGGGTTCTGGCCCAGCGGCCGGAGTGGGCCGGTAAAGTGAGAATCATCGAGAAATCACTGACGGTTGGCAATCCGCCGGTAGTCGTGCCACAAGGCCTCGATGCGGCGCTAAGGCAGAAGGTCCAGGCGATTTTGCTGCAGATGCATGAAGACCCGGCCGGCAGGGAAGCGCTGCGACGTTTGGATTACGATCGATTCGTCCTGCCGGAGCCGGAGCTTTATGAGTCGCTAAAACCAATCTGGCAGGCGGTGCGGGGGCTATTATGAGACTGCTCGGTCGTTTGAATTTTTTCAGCCGGATGGCATTGACGCTGTCGCTGCTACTGCTGTTTCTCGGCGCGATTTCACTCTGGCAGACCCGCCAGACGATCGCCAGCCTGTTTTTTGAACAACAGGGACAACGCGGCCAGTCGCTGGCGGGGCTAGCGGCGGCGCGGGCCGCCAGCCTGATCCTGGTCAACAACCAGTATGATCTGTATGAACTGCTGCGCGATATGCAACAGACAAACGCGGATGTGCGCTATCTGTTTGTAATCAGTCAGGATGGAGTCGTGTTGGCGCATACGTTTTCCGGCGGATTTCCGGTCGATCTGCTGAACGCGAACACGCCGCCGACTTTGGCAAAGGGGCAGTCGTTGCTACTGGATACCGAGGAAGGCCGGGTGCTTGATGTGGCAGCGCCGATCATGGACGGACGACTTGGCCGGGTGCATGTAGGCCTCAGCGACCGCGGCCTGCAAACAGTGTTGGCTGATACGACAAGGCAACTGTGGCTGGACACTTTGTTGGTGCTGGTTGTGGGCGGAGTCGCCGCGTTTCTCTGGGCAAAGAACCTGACCGCGCCGGTGCGCGAACTGGCGCAGGCGGCTGCGGCGATGACCCGCGGCGACATGAGCCAGCGGGCGAAAGTTTTGTCCGGCGACGAACTGGGCCAACTGGCGGTGACTTTTAATACGATGTCGGAACATGTGGCCGAATTGGTGCAGGAACTTAGGCGCAAGGAAGAAGTCCGCACCCTGCTGCTGCAGAAGGTGATCGGTGCACAGGAAGAAGAGCGCAAACGAATCTCCCGTGAGTTGCACGACCAGACCGGTCAGACCCTGACCTCGCTGATGATGGGACTGAAATGCCTGGAGGAAAATTCGCCGGTCGGCAGTCGTTGTCATTTGGATGAGCTACGACAGACCGTGCGGCGAACGTTGGATGATTTGCACCGGCTGTCGCTGGAACTAAGGCCGCCGCTACTTGATGACATGGGACTTCAGGCGGCGGTAAGCCGCTACGTGGAACAGTGGCGCGAGCTGCACCGACTGGATGTGGAAATGCATATTCGCTGGGAATGCCCCGAACGGCTCAGCCACGAAGTGGAAGTCGCCGTGTACCGGATCGTGCAGGAAGCATTGACCAATGTCGTGAAGCACGCGAACGCTTCGCATGTCAGCGTGTTGCTGCGATGCGAAGGAGATAAGTTGTCGGTGGTGGTCGAAGACGATGGTTGCGGCTTTGATACCGACGCGAAACAGCAGGAAGCCGGTGACCGGCTTGGTCTGTTTGGCATGGAGGAACGGGCGCAACTGGTGGGCGGCAGCCTGACGGTCGAAGCGTCGCCGGGACAGGGGACCGCCGTGTATCTGCGAGTGCCGGTGCGTTGTCAGGAAGGGGAATTGGTGTGAAAAGAATTAGAGTGATGATTGTGGACGATCATGCGATGATCCGTTCCGGTTTGAAAGTACTGTTGGCTAATTGTCAGGACATCGAAGTGGTAGCCGAGGCGGGCGATGCGGAAGCGGCGCTGCCTTTAGTGGCTGAATGTGCGCCGGATATCGTGCTGCTGGATATTTCACTGCCGGGTATCAGTGGCCTCGAATGTGTGCGGCGGATACGACGCGACCATGCGGCGGTGCGGGTGATCCTGCTGACGATGCACGAAGATCCGCGCTATCTGCAGGAAGGGGTAGCGGCTGGTGCTGCCGGCTACGTGATGAAAAAAGCGGCGGATGATGTGCTGTATCAGGCGATTCGCAGCGTGCAGGCCGGACAGCTGTTTTTGCCGGCCTGTATGGCGGCGGAACTGTGGCAGTCAGGAAATGGCAATGACAAGGGCGATGCCGTGCAGGCGAGCCGACCGCTCAGCGAGCAGGAAACCAAGGTGCTTACTCTGATCGCGCGCGGTTTTTCCAACGCCGAAATTGCGGCGGAGCTATTGATCAGTGTGAAGACGGTCGAGACCTACAAAGCGCGCCTGCTGGAAAAGCTGAATGTGACCAAGCGGTCAGAACTAGTCAAGTATGCGATCGAGCAAGGGTTGTTGTAAAAAGAGTATGAACCGGCAAAGCTGTGTGTGAACTAAGCCAAAGTTCTCACGCAGCTTTTTTATTGTATTCAGGGTTCCCCATATTTTTTCTATTATTGTCAGGGATATTCCTGACAAACAATGCGAGTTTTCCTGATACCGTAATTCTTTGGTCGGATGTAAAATAAAGATAATATTGCGACTATTTTGCAAAAAGGGGGAATTGCGCACATGGCTCAGCAAGATATTTTGATTGTGATGCAAGCCGATCTGGAGCGGGCGCTGAAGAAACCGGCAGGCCAGCGCCGCTGGGCAATGCTGATCGACACGCGGAAATGCGTCGGTTGCCATGCCTGCACCATCGGTTGTATCTCGGAACACAAGTTGCCGCCGGGTGTGGTGTATCGGCCGGTGATCGACCAAATGTCGGGGGTCTATCCGGATGTGAAACGAAAGTTCATTCCCAGGCCCTGTTTCCAGTGTGAAAATCCTTCCTGCGTCAGCGTTTGTCCGGTCGGCGCGACGAAAAAAGAAGCCGACGGAATTGTGTCGATCAACTATGAAACCTGTATCGGCTGCCGTTCCTGCGTGGCCAATTGCCCTTACGGCGCTCGCACATTTGACCGGGGCGTCGATTACACCGAGGACACTCCACAAAAGCAGCCGTACGAAGCGGCGACATTTTACGAATATGACAAAGCCTGGAAGCGCGAAAACCACCGATCGGCTGTCGTCGGTAGCGCCCGCAAGTGCCATTTCTGCACCAGCCGATTGACCAAGGGGCTGCTTCCCGTCTGTGTCACCACCTGCATCGGTCGGGCCACCTATTTCGGCGACCTGAAGGATGAACAGTCGTTGTTGGTCCAGACTCTGAAAAAAGGCAAACCGTATCGATTCAAGGAAGAGACCGGGAATGACCCCCAGGTCTACTACTTATAGGAGGTGCAGGCAGTGATGAAAACAGTGCGAACCCTGTTGCTCCTGCTGTTTGTTGCCGGAATTGCGGCGGCGTTCGGTAAAGCGTTCCTTTGGGGCGAGAGCGTGACGAAATACGGCGCGTACGTGCCCTGGGGACTATGGATCGGAATTTATATCGCTTTGGTCGGTGCTGCGGCCGGCTCTGTTGTATGGGGCGCCTGGTTGTCACCACAAAATGGCGACGGAAAAGGGACGGAAATTGGGTCGGCGCTATTGGCTGCCGCCCTCTGTCTGGCTTTTGGCCTGGCGTTCGTTGGCATCGATCTCGGCAAACCGCTACAAGGGTTTCGGATTTTTCTGCATCCATCGTTTGCTTCGCCGCTGGCCTGGGCTTCCTGGTTGTATGGACTGTTCTTCGTCTGTGTGGCCGGCTATTTCCTGACGGCGATGAAAAGGCCGTTGCTGCTGCTGGCGGCGGTCGTCGCCATCGGCTTTACCGTGGCAGAAGCGCTGTTCTTCGGCCAGATGGTATCTCGCCCATTGTGGAACTCTTGGCTCACTACGCTGCTGTTTTTGACGGCCGCTGCCTCGGCAGGCGCCGCTCTGTTGCTGCTTGTTTGGCAGGGGACCGGATTAACGGTCGATTCGGCGGCTGTGGCAAAACTGCGGAAGGCTTTGGCCGCTTCGCTTATCGCCTATGCGATTGTGGAGGGTATTGACGTGGCGATGGCACTGTCCGGCTCGCCGGAAAAAGTGTTGGCTGTCAAACGGATGATTGCCTCCTATGGATTTTGGCTGCTCTATGGCGTGATCGGCACGTTGATTCCTCTGTTCTTGTTGTTGCGGACGGAACGGACGTTGCTGGCAGCAGGATTGTCGCTGGTTGGCGCGGTCGGTTCCAAGTATGCGTTTGTCCGCTACGGCTTTGTACCCGAGCCGTTGCCGGGACTGGCCAAGTCCTTCCAGGACGCGGCGCTGCAGACCCGCTATTTTCCCTCGATGGTGGAGTGGGTTGTGGCGGTCGGCCTATTGGCAGGGCTTGTCTGGGTGATCCTGTGGGCGGTCGAAAAGATTCTGATGCCGAAAGCGGCGCAATGAAAGGAGGAATGATCCGTGGATAAGCAAAAAGGACTGCTCGATGAAGTGTTGGGTCAATCGCTGGACCGTCGTTCCTTTCTGGCTGGCAGCGCTGCCGTAGGTTGTGCGGCGCTGGTGGGCAGTTCGCTGGAATGGCAGAGCCTGATGCAAAAAGCCAGTGCCGGAACCCTGACGCCGGCTGATGAATACAAATTGAACCAGGCCGAGCGGACGATTTATACGGTCTGTCTCAACTGCAACACCGGTTGCGGCGTCAAAGCCAAAATCGCCGACGGCGGGCTGGTGAAGGTGGATGGCAATCCTTATTCACCCTGGACGATGATGCCGCATCTGGACTACAACCGCAAGGTGCAGGACGCGGCCCGGATCGACGGGGCGATCTGTCCCAAGGGCCAGGCCAGCCTGCAGATTTACTATGACCCGTACCGTATCCGCAAGGTGCTAAAGCGCGCCGGCAAGCGGGGCGAGAATAAGTGGGTCACGGTGCCGTTCGATCAGGCGGTCAATGAGATCGTCGAGGGAGGTAAGCTGTTCGCCAAGGTTCCCGGCGAGGAAAACCGCGAAGTGGAAGGTCTGAAGACTTTGTACGCCGTCAAGGACCCCAAGGTGATGAAGGATATGGGCGACGCCGTGTCGCAAATTTGGGCCGAAAAGGACAAAGCGAAGAAACAGGCGCTGGTACAGGCGTTTCAGCTAAAATTCAAAGAACACCTCGGCGCGATGATCGACCCGGCGCATCCCGACTTTGGACCGAAAAACAACCAGTTCTGCTTCTGGTGGGGCCGACTGAAGGACGGACGCGGCGACATCATCAAGCGGTTTACGCTCGATTCGATGGGGTCGACCAATGCCCACGGCCATACTACCGTCTGCCAGGGTTCGCTGTATTTCACCGGTAAGGCGATGAGCGAACAGTGGCGCTATGATGCCAAGAAAAACGCCTATTCCTGGACCGGCGGCCAGAAATTCTACTGGCAGGGTGAACTGGAAGGGGCCGAGTTTGTCATCTTTGTCGGCGCCAATGTGTTTGAAGCCAACTACGGGCCGCCGATGCGTACACAGCGGATCACCGAAGGCGTATCTTCGGGCCGGCTGAAATATGCGGTCATCGACCCGGTGTACCGCAAGGCGACGGCTCATGCCTGGAAATGGCTGCCGGTCAAACCGGGCCGCGATGCGGCGATTGCCCTCGGCATGATCCGCTGGATTCTCGACAATAAGAAATATGACGCGAAATACCTGTCCTGCGCCAACAAGGCGGCGGCCAAAGCCGCAGGCGAACCGACCTGGTGCAATGCCAGCTGGTTGGTAAAAATCGTCGACGGCAAGCCGCGCGGTCTGCTGAAGGCCCATGAAGCGGGACTGCCGGATGTGATGCTGGAGAAGGACGGCAAGAGCTATCGACAGGAGAACTTTGTCGCGATGGCTGCTGGCCAGCCGGCAGCAGTCGATCCCTACGACGAAAAGACGGCGGTGAACGGCGACCTGTTCTTCCAGGGCGAAGTCAATGGCATCAAGGTCAAGACGGCCCTGCAAATTCTGCTGGAAGAAGCGGCTTCAAAAAATATCGCGGAATGGGCCAAAGAAGCCGATGTCAAACCGGCTGACCTTGAAGAGTTGGCCCGTGAGTTCACCAGCCACGGCAAGAAAGCGGTGGTCGACATCCACCGCGGCGTATCCCAGCACACCAGCGGCTACTACAACGTGCTGGCCTGGAACACGCTGAACCTTTTGATCGGCAACCTCGACCACCGGGGCGGCTTCATCAAGCTTTCCACCTTCAGCCATCGCGGCGACAAGGCGGGGCAATCCTATAATGTCAGCAAGCATCCGAAAAAGCTGTCCGGCTTTGGCCTGAACATCATCCGGGCCGGTATAAAGTATGAAGATACCACTATTTTTAATGGCTATCCGGCCAAACGGGCCTGGTTCCCGCTGGCCAGCGACATCCACCAGGAAGTGGCGACGTCAGCCGGCGACCTGTATCCGTATCAGCTGAAATGCCTGATCATGTACATGAATTCGGCGATTTACTCGGTACCGTCGGGGCAGGGGATCATCGACGCATTGTCAGACCCAAAAAAACTGCCGCTTGTGATCTCGTCCGACATCATGGTTGGCGAAACTTCGTTGTACGCCGACTATATTTTCCCCGATTTGACCTATCTGGAGCGCTGGGAGTTCCATGGCTCTCACCCGAACATCCCGTTCAAGGTCCAGCCGGTTCGTCAGCCGGCGGCGATTCCGCTCACCGAGACCGTCAAAGTGTTCGGGCAGGAGATGCCTTGCTCGATTGAAGCGTTGTTGCTGGCGTTGGCGGAAAAGATGAACCTGCCGGGATTCGGTCCGGACGGGTTCGACAAGGGAGTCGCCTTGTCCCATTTCGACCACCAATACCTGAAACAGGTCGCCAATATCGCCACCGACGGCAAGGCGGTACCGGATGCCGATGACGAAGAGGTAAAAATCTTCCTGGAGGCGCGCAAGCATCTGCCGAAAACGGTGTTTGACCCGGAACGCTGGAAGGCGGCCTGCGGCGGCGAAAAGTTCTGGCGCAAAGTCATCTATGTGCTGAATCGCGGCGGCCGGTTCGAAGAACATGCGGCAGCCTGGGACGGTACAAAAGTGAAAAACAAATACGGCACCTATGCCAGCATGTATTGCGAGAAGACCGCAACGACACGCAATGCGATGAACGGGCAATACTTCAACGGAATCGCCACCTATGTGCCGGACATCACCGACTGCAGCGGCAAGAGAGTCGATGATTCAGCCGGCGGTTATGACCTGACCCTGCTCACCGGCAAGACGATCCAGCACACCAAGTCGCGTACCAACGGTTCTTACTGGCTGCTGGCGCTGGAACCGGAGAACGGACTGAAGATCAATCCGATCGACGCCAAACGGCTCGGTTTCAAAGACGGCGACCGGGTCAAGGTCGTTTCGGCTACCAATCCCGAAGGCGTATGGAAACTGGGGGCGCTCGGCGACATGCCGATTGCCGGGAAACTACAGGTGACCGAAGGCATCCGGCCCGGCGTGGTAGATTTTAGCCTTGGCAGCGGACACTTTGCCAGCGGTTCGCGCGATGTTTCAATCGACGGGCAGGTGATCAAGGGCGACGGGCGGCGAGGTAAGGGAATCCATGCCAATGCCGTGATGCGGGCCGACCCGCTGGTGAAGAATACCGGCCTGCAGGATGTAATCGGCGGCAGCATCGTGTTTTACGATACCCAGGTGAAACTGGTCCGGGTATAGAGCATCAAGTTGACTAACGTTTACATAAAAGCGGCAGAGACGGGTTCGATTCAATCGAACCCGTCTCTGTTTACAACCGTGCAAAAAACACTTGAAAAATACAACCGCTTACCTTATCATATAAACGTAATTAAATATGTAAAATTGAACTAAGAAAGGAGGAGTGGATGAATGGCGACAGGGATAAAGCCGGAAAAGGAGAAAGAACTGTGGGATATGCATCTAAGTGGCAAAACCGCGCTTGAGCTAGCCGATATCTTCAAGGCGCTGGGCGACGAAACTCGGCTGACCATCGTGCAACTGCTGGTTGGCAGGGAACTTTGCGTATGCGATATTCTGGATTCATTTGCCATGTCACAGCCGGCCATTTCTCATCATCTGAAAATTTTACGTCAGGCCGGTGTGGTCCGCGACAAGCGGGAGGGCAAGTGGATTTACTACAGCCTGAATCCGGCAACTCTGGATTTATTAAGCGGCGTGCTTTGTTCACTGCAACGCGATGCGGATAAAAAATCCCGTACCGGGCGCTGCTCGCCAATCGCATTATTATAACAACCGTTACCGGTCAAGAAAGAAGGATTTATCATGTTTGAATGGTTTGCCGACCTGGTAGTCTACCAATGGCTGAAATTGCCGCCGGAACAGCATTTTTCGAAAGCCTTGCACTTTTTTGTTTATGACGCGCCAAAGATTCTTGTGCTTCTGGCAGTGGCGATTTTTGTCATCACAATTATCCGATCATATTTTCCGCCCCAAAAGACCAAGAAATATCTAAGCCACAAGCGGACGATATTCGGCAATGTGCTGGCGGCTCTGGTCGGAATTATGACTCCGTTTTGCTCCTGTTCGGCGGTTCCTTTGTTCATCGGTTTTATCGAAGCCGGCGTGCCGCTCGGCGTGACGTTCTCGTTTCTGATTTCGTCGCCGATGATTAACGAAATCGCACTGGTGTTGCTGTGGGGGATGTTCGGTTGGAAGGTCGCCCTGTTATATATGGCAAGCGGTCTGGTCATTGCCATCATCGGTGGTTGGGTCATCGGCCGGCTGAAGTTGGAACACTGGGTGGAAGAATACGTTTACCAGACCCAAACGACAGACGTCGAACTGGTGGAGCCAAGCTTTGGCGCACGGCTGCGCGATGCTGGCGAGTTTACCGTATCATTGCTGAAATCGATTGGTCCTTATATTGTTGTGGCGATTGCCATTGGCGGTTGGATACACGGCTATGTGCCGGATGATTTTATCGTGCAGTATGCAGGGCGAAATAATCCGCTGGCCGTTCCGTTGGTGGTTGCGATAGGAGTTCCACTTTACAACAGCGGTTCCGGCATGGTGCCGATCGTGTATGCCCTGCTGGAGAAAGGGTTGCCGCTCGGCACGGCGCTCGCTTTCATGATGGCGGTTTCCGCCATCAGTCTGCCGGAGATGATCATTTTACGTCGGGTGCTGAAAATCCAGTTAGTGATGGTATTTGCCGGGATATTGGCAGTAGCGGTTATCGCCACCGGATATCTGTTTAATCTGGTAGTATAAATGCAAACGAAATGAAGTTGGGAGGACTCACCATGCTGGAGAAGCAATATGAAATCCGGTCCGCCGTAGCAGCAGACCTGCCGGTCATTGAAAAACTGTTGATCGATTCCGATTTGATGGCGGTGGAACTCGCCGCCAATCTGGAACGGTTTTTGGTCGCGGAACAAGCAGGTATCATCGGCGTGATCGGCAGTGAGTATGCGGCAGATGCAGTGTTGATCCGTTCGGCGGCGGTCCGGTCGTCCGTCCGCCAGAGCGGCGTGGCCTCGGGATTGCTGGGACAGGCGCTTGAGCAGGCCAAACAGGATGGTTGTCGCACGGCCTACCTGTTTACCAATACCGCCGCCGCATTTTTTGCCAACCGAGGATTTGCCGTTATTCCCAGGACGGAAGTGCCGGCGGCGCTGCTGGCCAGTCCGGCAGTGACGGTTTGCTGCTGCGCGACGGCAGTGGCGATGCGGCGGGAGTTGGCGTAACTTGAGCGATATAAACAAACAAAAATTCATTTCGGAATTTCAGGTACAGGGAATTAGCTGTCTGGACTGTGCCCAAAAGTTTGAACAGGCTGTGAGGCAGCTGCCGGGAGTGGTGCAGGCAACGCTTAATCCGCTGAGCGGAAAACTGAGCGTGACCGGAACCGCTGACTTGGCGTCGATTCGCCGGTTGGGCAGCGAAGAAGGTTATATCGTCGATCCGTTTGTGGCAGAAACCAAACCGCCGGCTTTGCGGCAAACAGGCAATGAACTGTGGCGGGCCATCGGGTCCGGCGCTGCCTTGGTGTTTGGTTTTACAGCGGAGAAACTGGCCGGACCGCAAAATTTGTTGCAGCTTTTGTTTTTCGCGGCGATCCTGCTCGGCGGTTGGGGCAATTTTCGCAAGGCGCTAAAGGCATTGCCGCGAGGAAATTTCAACATGAGCGTTCTGATGAGCATTGCCGTGCTGGGAGCGGTGGCCATCGGGCAGATAGAAGAAGGCGCTTCGGTCGCTTTTCTGTACGCGGTGTCGGAACTGCTGGAAGCCTGGACAATGGAGAAAGCGCGTCGTTCATTGCGCGAACTGATTGAACTTTCGCCGGGGGTTGCCCGGATTCGACGGGAAGGCGAGGAACAAAACCTTCATGTGGCGGAGATCGTCGTAGGCGATATTATGATTGTGCGGCCAGGTGACCGCATTGCGATGGATGGCGTGATTGTCGGTGGTAAATCCAGCGTAAATCAGGCGCCGATTACCGGGGAATCTACGCCGATTACAAAGAATCCTGGTGACGAGATATTTGCCGGCACGCTCAATGGCCCGGGCGCACTCGAAGTCAGTGTGACCAAACTGGTGCAGGATACGACGCTGGCCCGAATCATCCGGCTGGTGGAAAGTGCGCAGGCCGAACGGGCCCCGTCGCAGGCGTTTGTCGATAAATTCGCCGCGGTGTATACGCCGCTGGTTTTGACGCTGGCAGTCGGGATCGCACTACTACCGCCGCTGGTCTGGGGATATCAATGGACGGAATGGATCTACCGAGCGCTGGCGTTGCTGGTGGTTGCCTGCCCCTGCGCCCTGGTAGTATCTACACCGGTGGCGATTGTCAGTGCGATTGCCGCTGCCGCCCGGCAGGGCGTGCTGATCAAAGGCGGACTGTATCTGGAGGCGGTGGGAACGCTGCAGGCGATTGCGTTTGATAAAACCGGCACGCTTACTCGCGGCGAGCCGATGGTGACCGATGTGGTTGCGGTTTCGGACTGGCAACAGGATGAACTGCTTGGCAAGGCCGCTGATGTGGAAGCACGGTCGGAACATCCTTTGGCGGCCGCGATTGTGAGGGCCGCTGAGCAGCAGGGCCATGTCGTGACGCCGGCGGAGGATTTTTTGGCGATTGCCGGACGGGGCGGGCGGGCAACTGTTGGGGAAGAGCTGCTCTATATCGGCAACAGCCAACTGTTCGATGAACGCGGCGTCGACCTGTCATTGGCGACTGACGAGATCAGCCGGTTGCAACAGGCGGGGAAAACAGTGATGATTGTCGGTACGGCTGAAACGGTGATGGGGCTGATTGCCGTGGCCGATACGGTCCGCCCGGATAGCGCCGCAACGATAATGGAATTAAAAAAAGCCGGGATTCAGCATATGATCATGCTGACCGGCGATAATCCAAAGACTGCGCAGGCGATTGCCGCGCAAGTCGGAGTAGATGAAGTTAAGGCCGATTTGTTGCCGGAAGACAAGCTCGACGCAATCAGGGAGCTGCGGACACAATACGGCCAGGTGGCGATGGTCGGCGACGGGATCAACGATGCTCCGGCGCTTGCTCTGTCTAGCGTCGGTATCGCGATGGGCGGCGCGGGATCGGCAACGGCGCTGGAAGCGGCCGACATCGTGTTGATGGCGGATGATCTGAAAAATCTGCCGTTCACGATAGAGCTCAGTCGCCGGGCGCTGCAGATCATTCGACAAAATATCAGCTTTTCCATCGGCATCAAAGTGGTCGCGGTTCTGGCGGTTTTTCCCGGCTGGCTTACACTGTGGCTGGCGATTCTGGCCGATATGGGCGCGACGTTAGTGGTTACACTGAACAGTTTGCGGCTGCTGGCAAAACCGGAGCCAACTCGCCGGGACTAAAGCGGTTGCATCGTTTTTGGTCTATTTTCGCGCAGTTTGGCAAAGTATTGGTCCATCTCAGTCGCGAAGTACGCCTGAGGCCGTCGAAACAGGGCGACAAAAGCTTTGTCGGCGCTCATTCCCTGGTTGAGCAAGCGGTAATATTGCAGCACCGCTTCAAAATCGTTTCCTGCCAATTGATGCAGCATCAGCAAAGACATTTGATATACCGGGTAGCCTTGCCGGGATAGGGCTGAAAAATCGGCATAATTGGGAGTCATCAATTGCTGGGCGGAGGGAATTTCTTTGGCGGCGAAAACCCGCATTGCGGTTTTCGCCAGAGAATTTTTTGCTTCCTCCAGCCCGGCTTTTTCGCGGGCAATCACCTGAAACAGCTCCGGTGCGGCTTCCACCATCCAAGTAGCGGTCGTTTGGCGGCCAAACTGGCTTTGTACCTGATGAAAGATTTCATGCGGCAATACCCGGAAAACTTCCTCCCGTCTGGTATGCAGCGCTGTTGTTCCCTTAAGCAGGATAACCGGACGGTTCCACAAACTGATGCCGGAGGTGGATTGGGCGGTCTGGCGGGCTTTTTCCAGTGTATAGCCGTATTGGATCAAAAGTTTTTCATAGGTAGCCGCATCGGCGGTCACCAACACCGTAATCGGGTTGCGTAGCGGCAGCTTGTATTCGGTCAGCATGTCAGCCACCAGGTCGACAGCGGCCTCTACATGGACGCGGGTCTGCGCCGGCACGTCCGGGTCGTACTGGACTCGTAGCCAGGAGCGTTCGGCCGCCTGGGCCAAGGGGAGCGACGCCGTCAGGCTGAAGACTGCCAGAGCAATCAAGAGCAAAAGGCAAATTCTAGCCGAAACCGTTCGGAAATCCACCTCGTATCCCTCCTTTTACTAGTAATCGGTTTTGGTCGTCGTCGCCGTGAAGGTGTACAACTTTTTGTAAACCGGGCCGTAGCCATAGTACAGGGTCAGGTTGAACGGGCGCTTGACGATATCCCGCAGCACCGCATCTTTGTTGTTAAATGAGAAATTAGCCTTGTCATAGCCGAGGCACTCGATTTTCAGACCAATGAAATTGCCCTCCTGAAAATCCCACACGACCATGCTGTCCATGAATTTGCCGGTTTCCTTGGAGGGGGGACCGTAACGCTCGGTCAGGTCTTTCTTGACGGCTTCAAAACTGCTGAGGATATCCTGTTCGGTGTTGAAAAGCGCAACCTTGCCAAGGAAAAATTTGTCCTGATAACTGTAGGTCCAGATAAAGGCGGGTTCATTGTTGAACTTGCTGAGGAAATAGGTGTATTCTGTGCCGTCGTTTGCTTTACCACTGCCCCAGTAGACGCTGTTTTTGAACATAAACAGATTTACTGTCAAATAGTTGCCGGGTCGGCCCTTCATTGCTTTTTCAGCTTCTTCTCGGCTGACGCCGAAGGGGATATTGAGAAAGCCTTTTAGTGTCCGGTTCAGCGACGGATCATTGATCGGATAATTGTTGCTCCATTCGCCCTGGTACTTTACTTTGCCGTCCGGCCCGATCAGCTTGCCCGAGCCGCTGCGTTTGCCGGCCGCCCAGTCGCCTTCATAGACTTCGCCGTTTTTGTAGCGATAGATCCCCTTGCCATGGAATTCATCGAGATAAAATTCACCCTCGTAGCTCTCGCCATTGTAGCGCATCACGCCGCGGATCCGTTCGCCGTCTTTGTACTCCGCGTCCATTGCGGCGCCAAAGTTCCAGCGCAGCGAGGCCTTGCCGTTTGGTACGCCGCCGACCATGGTCATGGTCCCGTCAATAACAATTATGTTTTTTTCATTGGGGATTTGATAAAACTTGATCTGAATCGGTCCTTCGCCTTCAGCCAGTTTGTCCTTGCAGGGACCGTCCCAGCGGATTTCGGTGATTTTCAATTCTTTGGAGTGGACGGGGATGCTGAACCGGCAACCGTTCGATTGGTTGGTGTTCCAGACTTGTTCGGCAAATGCGGTGGCCGCGGTGAGCCCGAAAAGTAGGATGGCGCCGAGTAATAAAATGCAATAACGGTTTTGGTGATTCAACATAAAATTCGCTCCCTTCTTGCCAATGCAATTGTCAGTTTGGTTGCAAGCGGATGCAAAGCGCCGAACAGTCGTCGCGGCGTCCAGGCTGATCGGCAATTTCCCGCAGTTTGTCAAACATATTCTCGAATGAAGCGATAGGCAAGTTGTCGATGTCAGGTAATTGCTCGTAAATCCCATCACTCATAAAATAAAAGTTGTCGCCGGGATGGATGTCGATGCTGAATTCCTCGAAATCGGGCGATGGACTAATACCGATCAGTGAGCCTGGTTTTTTTATGCACACCGGGAATTCTCCCGAAGCGGCCAAGAACATGTATATGCCGGCAGTAGCAAACGTCAGACGCTGTTTGACCAGGTCGAATTCAAAGTAAATCGCCGCGGCATAGGTCTCGTCGGTGAAATAATGCAGGACGTTTTTGTTGATCCACTCCAGCCGTGACGGCAGAGTCCAGCTGAAGGAAAGCGAATGGCGAAAATAGGCGTTGACTGCCACGCCCTGCAGGGAACTGGCGACGCCGTGCCCGCTCACGTCAAGCAGAAAGCCGGACAATTTCGCCTGGTCATTGTCCCAGGCATAACCGAAATAATCGCCGCTGACCAGATGGAAGGGCGAGTGAATCGTGCGGACCGACAGCAGGGGATGGGAAAAATCTTCCGGTAAGAAGCCGGCCTGAATCCGTGCCGCCAGTTGCAACTGTTCCTGCAAATCGGTTTCCATTTTGCAGCGGCTGCGTTGCATGTCGCTGATGACCCTGGCCAGGTTGCCGAATTCATCTTGTTGCGCCAATGTCGCGGCAGGCAATTGATGCGTAAAGTCGCCACCGCTGATGTTGCGCAGATGTTGCATGATTTGCGACAGGGGACTTGTCAGGATACGTACGATCAGCGGGATGGCAAAGCAGGAAAGTCCGATCAGGATCAGCGCGGCCAGACCGATTTTTCGCCGCAGGTCCGCCAAGCCGGCCAACGCCTCCGGTTCACTTTGCTGGGTTACGACGACCCAGTCCGGTACGGCAAGCCGGGTGAAAGTGATGAAACGACGAGCGCCGCCATGGGGGTTATCCAGGACTTTGCTGCGGATCTGTCCGTCTGATTCTTGCAGCACCAACTGGATCAGGTCTTGATCGAGACTGTGTTGTTGATCGCGGGCGATGCTTGTGCCGCCATAGGCCACGATCATGCCTTTGCGGTCGACAATATAGGAAAATCCGGTCTGGCCAAGAGAAATCGACTGCAAAAACTTGTCCAGGGCTTCAAGACGCAAAATCCCGCCATGAATTGCCACCATTTTGCGATCAGGACCATCCGTGTCGAAGACGGGGGCGGCGATGGCGACCACCAGCGGTCCCTGGGCAGTGGCATACACTTCGCTGACATAAACGGCGTTGGTCGCAGTTACGCCTTGATACCAGTCGCGATGCGAAAAACCTTGCCGGTAACTGGCCAGCGGCGTGCCTTGTTGCCAGCGGAACGGCTCGCCGAGGATCGGTTGGGCTTTGTCCGGTGTATAGAGGTTCAGGTAACTGAAATCCGGATGGGTGCGCAATACCTCCCGCAAAGAACGGCGCAGTTCTGGGCGCTCTTGTTCGGCCAAGCCGCGAAATTCATCTTGACGCCGGTCGAAGCCTGCGGTGTTCCGCGTTTCAGCCTGTTGGGCCGAAAAACTGATGGCGGCAGTATGATACCTTGTGAAGTCAGTTACCGCCCGCAGTATGGCATGGACGCTGTATCGCTGGGAATCCAGCGCTTTTTCGCGCAAAATCCTTCCAGCATGATTTCACTGAACGAAACGAGGCTAATCACGGCGATTCCGACGGCAATCACCATGATGACGATCAGTTTTAAGCGAAAACTGCTCATGCTGCCTCCCAATTATCCGATAATAAAACCTTCCACATGAAAAAACAGAATCCTGCAAGAACAAAGCCGGGTTCGAAGGAAAAAACGTGCATCCGCAGAATATTCTATAATAATATAATCGTAGCACGATGACAAAACGAAAAGAGGTGCGTTCATGTCAGAACATCAGGAAACCAATGAACAGATTATTGCCCACTACGTCCATGCTTTGGCGAAACTCAATGAAATGCAGGTCGCCGATGTCGGGGTGTGCATCTGCAATCTGGAACAGGTTGTCTTTTATAGACCAGCTCGTACACTGGACCTGCGGGTAAAGCCGGGCGACCCAGTCAAACCGGGGAGTGCTTTGCATCGAGCGATTCAGGAGCGTCGGCGGGTGACGGTCAAGATGGACGCTTCACTGTATGGGGTTCCCTATGTCGGAATCGGTACGCCAATTCAGGATGAACGCGGCAACGTGATTGGAGCGGTCACTATTTCGGAATCGACGCAGCGCTATGAGTTGTTGAAGCAGTCGTCGGTCAAGATGGGCGAAAGCATTCAGACGATTGCCAGCACTGCCGAAGAAATATCGGCCCAGACCGAAGAAATGGCGGCGGCGGGACAGGCGATGAAGACGACGCTGGAAAAATCGCAGAATTTGGTGAAAGACACCGACCAGGTGATGGGTTTGATCAAAATGATTGCAGGTCAGACCAACCTGCTCGGCCTGAATGCGGCAATCGAGGCAGCCCGGGTCGGTGAACAGGGGCGCGGCTTTGGCGTAGTTGCCGAGGAGATTCGTAAACTGGCCGGGGTGACGGCGGATTCGATCAAAAATATCGAGGGGATAATTCGCGCCATCCAAAGCGACAATAGCAACAACCATCAACAGATGGCCCATATCGCGGCAATGATTGCGCAAGTGGCTCAGGCGACAACGCAGGTCGCCGAAGCGAGCCAGACGCTGAATGAAATGGCGACGGAACTGAATAACATGGCGGAAGGGTTGATCGACAGCATCGAATAAGCAAGCATTACATGACGGGCCGAAAGGTCCGTTTTTGTTTGTCTTATTTCAGAGTTTTCTTAGTCTTGACTGGCAGATTAGTTTGGCATATACTCAAAATATACCCTACAGGGGTATAGTATATCGAGTCCGTTGGAGGGGTAAGCAGTGATCGTAAACAAAGAGAAGACAGAATTACGCCATCGGTTAAAAAAAGTCGCCGGCCAGATTAACGGCATCGATAAGATGCTGGATGAAGGCCGCTATTGCGTGGACATCCTGCAGCAGATTGTCGCGGCGCGGGCGGCGTTGAACAAAGTCGCGCTGATGATTATCGAGAGCCACGCCAAGAGTTGTATCGTCGCGGCGGTCAAAGAGGACCGGGGCGATCAGAGCATCGACGAACTGATGAACGTATTGAAGCAGTTTAATAAGTAAGGGAACGTGAATGGTATGTCGACGAAAAATGAAAAAACCGGACTTGTTTCGGTCGAACTGAAAATCACCGGCATGAGCTGCGCCGCCTGTTCGGCCCGGATTGAAAAGGCCTTGCTGAAAATGCCGGCGGTGGCCAATGCGGTGGTGAACCTGGCGGCGGAAAAAGCCGTCGTCGAATATAACAGCGCGGACTTGAGTATTGCTGAAATTCAGGACCGTGTGGAAAAGCTGGGCTTTGAAGCGCATAATATTGAAAACCGGCGAGATGCCGATCGGGAAAAAACGGCGAGAGAAGCCGACATACGGGGGCAACGACTGCGACTGCTATTATCGGCGCTACTGTCTCTGCCACTGCTACTGGCGATGTTGCTGCATTCATTGGGGGTCATGACCAGCGTCGGCAATTTTTTTATGGACGCTACCGTGCAGCTGGTATTAGCAACACCGGTGCAGTTTATCGCCGGCTGGCCGTTTTACCGTGGCGCTTATACAGCCCTGAGCAACCGCAGCGCCAACATGGACGTACTGGTGGCGATGGGGACTTCCGCCGCTTATTTTTTCAGTATCGCCAATATGCTGACCGGCGACCCGCATTTGTATTTTGAGACTTCGGCCATTTTGATCACCCTGATAATCTTCGGTAAGTTCCTTGAAGCAAGAGCCAAGGGAAGGACATCGGAGGCGATCAAGGCACTCATGGGGCTGCAGCCGAAAACGGCGCGGGTGATTCGTGACGGAATTGAACTGGAACTACCGATCGACGACGTCGTGTTGAACGATGTCATCGTGGTGCGGCCGGGAGAAAAAGTACCAGTCGACGGGACCATTCTCGAAGGAACCTCCACACTGGACGAATCAATGCTGACCGGCGAGAGCATCCCGGTCGACAAGCAACCCGGCGATCCGGTCGTCGGCGCTACGATCAACAAGCTTGGCGCGTTCAAGTTTATGGCGACCAAAGTCGGTAAAGATACGGCATTGGCCCAGATCGTCCGCATCGTCGAAGCGGCGCAGGGCTCCAAGGCGCCGATCCAGCGTTTCGCAGATATCGTCTCCGGTTATTTTGTGCCGGCAGTGGTGAGTCTGGCGGCGATTACCTTTGTCATCTGGTATTTTCTGCTTGATCCCGGCAATTTTTCGCGAGCGTTGGTGAACTTTACCGCCGTCATGGTGATTGCCTGCCCCTGTGCGCTGGGACTGGCGACACCGACCTCGATCATGGTAGGTACCGGCAAAGGGGCTGAGCAGGGTATCCTGATCAAAAGCGCCGAACATTTGGAGAATGCCTACCGGCTGAATACGGTCGTGCTGGACAAGACCGGCACCATTACCAAGGGCAAGCCGGAGGTCACCGATATCGTGCCGCTAGCCGAGTTGTCCGCTGATGAGATCCTGCGGATTGCGGCGAGTGTGGAGCGAAACTCGGAGCATCCCCTGGCCCAGGCGATTGTAAAACACGGGCAGGAACAGGCGCTGACGCTGACGGAGCCGGTTAGTTTCCTGGCGGTTCCCGGTCAGGGAATCAAAGCGGAGTTTGAGACCCGGCAGGTCCTGGTCGGTACACGCCGGTTGATGCGTGACAGCGGCATTGAAATTGAAACCTTCGTCAGCGCGGTGGAAATGCTGGAACAACAGGGGAAAACGGTGATGTTCCTGGCGGTAGGTGCGGCGCTGGTCGGACTGGTCGCCGTAGCTGACACGGTTAAAGAGAATTCGGCCCAGGCCGTTGAACGACTGCAGGCGATGGGGATTGAAGTCTGGATGATTACCGGAGACAACCAGCGGGCGGCCCAGGCCATCGCGTCCAGTATCGGCATCAGCAATGTCATGGCCGAGGTGATGCCAGAGCACAAGGCGGAGAAAGTCGCGGCGTTGAAACAAACCGGCAAGATTGTCGCCATGGTTGGTGACGGGATCAACGATGCACCGGCGCTGGCCTCCGCCGATGTCGGGTTTGCAATCGGCACCGGTACCGACGTGGCGATCGAGGCGGCGGACATCACGCTGATGCGCGGCGACCTGAACGGGGTTGTGGCGGCGATCCAGCTAAGTCGGGCCACGATGCGCAACATCAAACAAAATCTGTTCTGGGCGCTGTTTTACAATTCGGTGGGGATTCCGGTCGCGGCAGCGGGTTATTTGTCGCCGGTACTGGCGGGAGCGGCGATGGCTTTCAGTTCGGTATCAGTGGTGCTCAATGCGCTGCGGCTGAAAAACTTCAGACCGGAATAAGAGAGTTACCAGTTCTGTTACAAAATTGACACAATTTCTCGCTTGTGATGCGATAAAATCAGAGCAGCAAGATAGAAGGTGGGATTGTCATGCAGCTGACCTGGCTGAAACAATGGCCGAAAAGTAAAATCGTGATTCTACTGCTGGTCGTACTGATTCCGGTCGGTTGGCTGCTGTACAGCAAAGGGCCGCTAGGGCCGGCGAAGGTTACGGTTACGGCAGTTCAGCAACAGTCATTCAAAGCTGGTGTCTTCGGTATTGGTACCGTTGATGCCCGCCTGACGTATGCGATTGGGCCGACGCAGGCCGGTCGGGTCTTGAAGGTGTTCGCCGACCAGGGCGACAAAGTGGCGGCAGGTAAAGTGCTGGGGGAAATGGACCCGGTCGATCTGGAGCAAAAAGTAACCGGAGCAGCCGCCTCGGTGTCGAAAGCGAAAAGTGCCCTGCTGGCGGCGGAAGCGCTGGTGCGCGATACGGCGAGCCGGCGCAATCTGGCGCGAAACAGCGCCGATCGCTACAATGCACTGTTCAAGGCTAATGCCATCAGCCAGGAAGCGGTCGATGTGAAAAACAATGAGGCCAATGCGGCCCAGTCGGCTCATGAGTCGGCTCTTGCGGCATTGGAAGCGGCTCGTGGTGAAGTGGCCCGCGCCAATGCCGACTATGCGGCGTTTGTCAGCCAGCGCAACAACTTGCAACTGGTCAGTCCGGTCAACGGACTGGTCGTTTCGCGCGACGCCGAACCGGGCGCTACGGTGGTGGCCGGTCAGTCGGTGTTTCGCCTGATCGACCCGGCAACGCTCTGGATTCGCACCCGCATTGATCAGGGCCGGTTTCATGGGATCGCTGTCGGGCAGCCGGCGACGATCGTCCTGCGGTCGCGCCCGGACAAGCAACTGGCTGGCAAAGTCGTACGGTTGGAAGTCCAGGCCGACAGCGTGACCGAAGAACGGTTCGTGAATGTGGCTTTCAATGAAGCCCCCGGTGTTTTGCCGCTCGGCGAACTGGCCGAGGTGACGATTGAGTTTCCGCCGGTTGCCGATGCGTTGGTCGTTCCGGCAGCCGCCGTGAAAAAGCAGGGGAAGCAGAACGGTGTCTGGCTGGTCGAAAGCGGCGCGCTGCGGTTTCAACCGGTGGAAATTGGCGTCCAGTCACTCGACGGCAAAGTTCAGATTTTAAAAGGAATCAGCCTTCAGGATCATGTGGTCGTCTACAGCCAGCAGTTGCTCAGTGACGGGATGAAAGTCCGGGCTGTGAAACAGCCATGATTAACCTGGCAGTCAAGGAAATTTCCCACAGCTGGGTCCGTTACGTGCTGACTGCGGCCGGCTTGGGTCTGCTGATCGGCGTGACGCTGACGATGACCGGCCTGGTACGCGGCATGATGGATGACGCGGTTGCCTTGATCCGCGGCACGCATGCCGATTTATGGGTAGTGCAGGATGACACCATGGGCCCGTATGCCGAATCCTCGACTTTATATGATGATGTTTCACGCAACATCGCCGGTCTGCCGGGCGTGGCGGAAGCGAGCAACGTGGCGTATCTTACTGTGCAGGTGCGTCATGCGAACAAAGATGTACGGGCTCAAGTGGCGGGGTTCGAACTCGGCAAACCGGGTGAGCCGCCGTATTTGATTGCCGGCCGGCCGATTGTCAAAGCCCGTTATGAAGCGATTGCCGACAGCAAGACCGGTTTTCGGATCGGCGACCGGATCGGCATTCGTCGCACCGAGCTCACGGTGGTCGGGCTGACCAGCGGCATGGTCTCCTCAGGCGGCGACCCGGTCGTTTTTGTCAGCATGCAGGATGCGCAGGACATTCAGTTTCAAAAGGACAATACCACGATTTACAATGAACGCAACCGGCTGAGTGCCAATCCCAAATTAAACCGACCCGGTTCGCCCGGCCTGCTGCAGGCGGTCACCGAATCACAGCAGTCCAACCACAAGGTCAATGCGGTACTCGTCCGGCTGACACCGGGTTTTGATCCCGATGCAGTTGCCGAGACAATTCGCCGCTGGAAACATTTCGAAGTCTATACCTATGGGCAGATGCAGCAAATTTTGCAGCAGCGCGTCATCATCAATGCACTCAGGCAACTGGGCATGTTCATGGTGATTCTGGCGATAGTCAGTACTGCCATCATCGCCCTGATCATCTATAACATGACGATGGGAAAAATTCGAGAGATAGCCGTTCTAAAGCTGATTGGCGCAAAAAACAGGACCATCATCGCGATGATCCTGCAGCAAGCTTGGGGGCTTGGCATTATCGGCTTTTTTGTCGGCAAGGTCACGGCAGCCACGTTGGCTCCTTTGTTTCCCAAGCGGGTCGAATTGTTGACGTTTGACAGTGTAGTTGCTTTCTTCATTATCCTGTTGATTTGCTCACTGGCCAGCCTGGTGGCGATCCGCGCTGCGCTGAAAGTCCAGCCGGCTGCGGCGATCGGAGGTTAGCATGGAAGCGATTCGCATGACCAACCTGGTCAAAACCTATGGCGCCGGCCCGACAGAAGTACGGGCGATCAAGAACGTATCGCTGTACGTCAACCCCGGCGAAGTCGTCGGGTTGCTCGGTCCCAGCGGTTCCGGCAAAACAACGTTGTTGCAATGTCTGGGGGCGGTGATTGACCCAACGGCGGGGCGTATCGAGCTGAATGGCGAAATGGTTTACGATGACGGTTGGAAGATCGACGATGTCAGGGCCTTGCGGCGTGACAAGATCGGCTTTGTGTTTCAGGCGGCTTATCTGATTCCATTCCTCAGTGTGCTGGACAACGTAGCGTTATTGCCGATGCTGGCCGGCAAAACCAATGAGTTTGCCCGCCAACGGGCTATGGAACTGCTGACCACGCTGGAAGTCGAGCACCGCGCCCACGCCAAACCTTCGCAGCTATCGGGCGGTGAACAGCAGCGGGTGGCGATTGCCCGGGCGCTGGCCAACCAACCGCCGTTTATTCTGGCTGACGAACCAACCGCGCCGCTGGACAGCGAGCGATCCTTGATCGTGATGAAGCTGCTCACGCGGGTGGCCCAACAATTCAACACCGCAATCATGGTCGTGACCCATGACGATATTATCACTCCTCGCTTCAAACGGCTGTATCGGCTGCGTGACGGCGTTGCTCATGAAGAAGCGGGGCAGGGACTGCCGTTTCCCGAGTGACAAAGTTTTTTGCTATGGCAGGATTATTTCACTACCCACGGGAATAATAAAGCAGGATGTTTTAAGCTGCAAAGCTGAGGAGGGGCTCGTGAACAAAAAGATAGGACTACTACTGCTCTGGTTCATATTGCTGAGCATTGCCACACCGGGCGATGCTGCTCCGGGAACTTTATTTAACGATGGACAATGGGTGGGGTACAAATACCAACAGAATTTGGGCGACTCGGACCCTCCGGTACAGAGTAAAGTCGCCAGGCCAGTATTGATGACGTTCAAGCATTCGGATCATGGCCTCGGCTTCGGTAAAATGATATGGGATGGGAAGCGACAAATCGAACTGTCCGCGAGTATTGCGCAGGCACAGCCATTTCCGGTCTATCCATACCATGTGCGTATTGTGTTGTACGATCCGGAAAACAAGGAAGTTCGCAACGAGCATTTGTCCATCGGCGTGACCTGGCAGAATTATTCCTGGTCGGGGCCGTCTCTGCAACACTTGTGGAAACCTGGACTGCAAGGCGGCTATTCGCTGGCACAGAAGCCATTGAGTGAATTGTCAAGGCAACCGTTCGGTATATGGAAGCTTGTGTTTTACAAGGATATGAATCTGAAGGGCACTGGAGCTGCCGACCAATGGAAGTGGGAGCCACTGGCCCGGTATGAGTTTGAAATCACCAATAGGACTGATTCAGGACCGGCAAACACAACTGCAACGAAATCAGCGGAAGTGAAAGTATCTCCATTGTATGCGAACGATCCGGTGACACTGGCTGGAGTTCGCTTTGAATTCAAAAAATATGATATGCAGCGATACAAGGAAGATAACCAGTGGAAATGGACGATCAACTATTGTGAAGTGTACGCAGACGGTGAATTGGTCGCGAAAATATCATCCGAACAAATGAATGTCGGCGATGTATTCACCAAGACAATCGGTACCCGGCAGAATCCGCGAACAGTTAAGGTGAAGATCGTGGAAATGCCCAAAGTTACGAGTCTGATGGAGTGCCGGGGACCGGCGCTGCCTTGCCAGACGATGCCGCATCCGGTCAGTCGCGGGCAATATATTTTGCTGAATTTATCTGTGTCTGAATAGACGTGAACGTATTAAAATTTACGCCGGAACGATCCCGGCGTTTTTCTTTTTGTAGTTGCAGGAGTTTTGTCTAGCGCGGCGGAATAAAATAATGATAGATTTCACCAACAGGAGAGTGAGCGTATGCAGCGGGTTTCGGTGGGATTCCTGGAGGCCGGGATGGTGGCGGCACGCAATGTTCACAGCGCCGAAGGGCGCTTGCTGGTAACGAAAGATACGGTGCTGTCCGAAGCGATGGTGGCGAACATCCAGAAGACTTCGCTGGGTTCGATTTATGTGAGAAATCCTTTGTTTCAGGACATTGAGGCGGAAGAGGTCGTTACGGAAGACAACCGGCGCAAGGCAGTCATGGCATTGAAAAGTGCTGTCACAGCTTACCAAAAGACTAAAGTGCTTGACATACAACCGTTAAAAAAAGTGTTGCGGGATCTGGTGGTGGAAATCATCCGAAATCGCGATTCGATGATTCACCAACTGGATATGAGGACTTATCAGGATTATATCTATGCTCATTCCGTCAATACATGCGTCTTGTCAGTGTTGATCGCTGTGAACCTGGATTATCCGGAAGCAAAACTTACTGATCTGGCGCTTGGGACGATGTTGCACGATATCGGCATGATGATGTTGCCTGATGCACTGCTGTTGAAAATGGGCAATTTGACGCCGGAAGAATCGAAACTGGTGCAACAGCATCCCGAAGACGGATTTAACATTCTGCGCACCGTTCGGGAGATTCCAATCACCGTAGCGCACATCGCCTACCAACATCATGAACGGGTCGACGGCAAGGGCTATCCACGCAATCTGTTCGCTGACAAAATTCTTGAGTTTGCCAAAGTGGTGGCGGTGGCCGATACGTTTGACGCGTTGGTTTCCGACCGACCCTATCGCAAGGGCATGGTGCCGCATGAGGCCTATGAAGTGATGATGGCGTTGGCGGACAGCTACGTTGACCGTGATATCCTGCATTTGTTCCTGACGCATGTGGCGATTTATCCGGTCGGGGCGGTCGTGCAGCTGGATAACGGCCAATATGGCGTGGTGACAAAGGTTTTGCCGCGGCTGCAGACCCGGCCATATGTGCGCTTGTTGACGGATCGGCAGGGAACGCTATTGAATGAACAGACGGAGATCGACCTAACGCAGTATCTGACGCTGATGATCACCCGCGTGCTCAAAGAAAAAGAAGTCTTTGAACTGGGAAAAACCGTAGGAACGTAAGGGAGGATGCACATGTACAAATTGTTTGCAGTGGTTTTGATTGCGGTACTGATTGCGGGAGCGCCGATGGTAGGTCAGGCGCAGTGGGACGCCGAGAAAAACAAGTGGATTGTTGGCGATAATGATGCGGTATTCTATGCGGATGCCAGTTGCACCGGCTCGCAGTATCTGCTGATGCAGGGAGTGATGGAATATCCGATTCTGCACAACTTATCTACGCCGGGAGTGAAAAGTTGGAACAACAAGATTGCCTGTGCGGAGCTGGGTAAAAACGCTGTTGCAACTGTGTATAGGGTGCAGAACTATAAGGGGACTTCCATGGAATTGACGGCGGGAATACATTCCTTTATCGGTTCGAGGCTAGGCACTGATATCAGTTCGATTCGTAAAACGCAGTGAAGTGAATTGACATTTATGCAAAAACTACTCGATGGGATCGTAAAATTCCGTAGCGAAGATTTTGAAGCGCACCGTGAATTGTTCAGCACCTTGAAAGCCGAACAAAATCCGCACACATTGTTCATTGCCTGTTCGGATTCACGCGTGGATCCCAATCTGATTACCGGAACGCTGCCGGGCGAGTTATTCATCGTGCGCAACATTGCCAACATGGTGCCGCCCTATCGAGAAACCGCTGAATACGCCGGTGTGACTTCGGCGATCGAATATGCGGTGACTTTGCTGAATGTGGAGAATATCATCGTCTGTGGTCATTCCAACTGCGGCGGTTGCGCCGCTTGCCTGAAACCGGAGGAATATTTGGCCGGATTGCCTCATACGAAAACTTGGCTGCAACTGGCCCATCCCGTGCGCGACCGGATTTTGCGGGAAGTCCCGGCGGAAGAGGCGGCTGTACGTGAGTGGATGATGGAACAGGCGAATGTGGTGGAGCAATTGAAGCATCTCGCCACATACCCTTATGTTCGGGAACGCGTGGCTGCGGGCAGGCTGAAGTTAAGCGGCTGGCACTATATCATTGAAACCGGCGAAATCTTCATTTATGATCCGGCGACGGAGGAGTTTCATCACGCCAATGCCTAGCTATGATTCATAATGTTGAAGGAGAGAGAATGTAATCGAATTTTTTAAAGGCCGACGGAACAGCATTGCTGAATCCGCCGACCTTTTTATCAATTATGACCGTAGTCTTAGAAATCTTTGTGTGTTCCGCTACCTGGTGATTTTATCAGGCCAAGTTCTTTGGCGATGTTGCTATCATAATATGCAATCTGTACACGGAAAGGATGGGTTTGCGGAGTAGGATCGGCAGGGGTCAGCTTGATGGTGTTTTTCCGGATTTCCAAATCGACGACATAAGCGCCGCCCAAAGACCAGCCTAAATAATTGTCAAGGAATTTTCCTTTATCAACAAATGGTTTTCCATAACGCTCAGTCAATCCTTGCTTCATTGCATCAAACCGGTTCATCACTTGGTCTTCTTTGAGTGGCCAGGAAATTCTGACCTGCCACATTTTGTCCTGATAAAAGTAAACGTAGATCCAGGCGTCAGAATAATCGGCATAAGGGCCGGAATAACCTTTCCAGACATTTTGACCATCTTTGCCGCTCATGAATGAGTAAGGCCCCGACATTTTAGGCCGTTGCAACAGGATTTTTTTCGTATCGGCTTCATTGGCGCCCCAGGGGACGCCAAGTACTTTATCAGCCTTCAGTGTTTCAAAAGGCACACCGTCTTTCCATTGACCATCGTGAATCACTTTGCCGGCCGCATCTTTGCCGACGCCAAAACCTTCCGGTTGCCCTTTGACAAAGTCGCCTTCATAAATCCGCCCATCCTCATATTTTAAGATGCCCTTGCCCTCATAATCTCCATATTTCCATTCACCGTCATAGTAGGAGCCATTTTTAAAACGATAGATTCCCTGGCCGGTTCGAATGCCTTGCGTATAGGTGCCTTCAAAGGAAGCTCCATTGGAATACTGGAAGGATGCTTTGCCGTTTAGTAGCCCGGCAACCATTTCCACTACGCCTTTGGCTTGAAGACTAGTTCCATCTTTATAGCGGAGTGTTGCATTTAATTCCCCGTTGCCTTCGGCCTTGCCACCTACCGACGGACCGCTCCAACTGGCAGCGGTAAGAGTCCAATCGCTGGCTGACCAGCCGATTTTGGCGCCAGTCTTGGGGTCGGTTACCCAGGTTTCCGCTGCAAAAGCGATACTGATGCTTGCCAACAACAATACAAGCGTTGCGCAAAGTCTCAGGAAAGTTTTACGGTTCATTTCAACACCTCCTGATATGTTCATCGAGTTTTTGATTAACCATATAAAACTACTTTCGGTATTAATCAGCAAATACCTGTCAAAAATATCAACAAATATGTAAAATGAAGAAAACGGCGTGAAGTCAGCACAGGAGCGAAATGATGGCACAGGAAGAAAATCAACGGATAAAACAGCAATATGCCCGAATTGCCGGCAGCTACGATCTGGTGGATCGACTGATTCCCCGCAACTGGCGCGTCAAGGCAACACAACTCGCCTATGGCCGGGTGCTGGAAGCGGGAGTGGGGACAGGTCTCAATCTTCCTTATTATACAGACCGTTGTCAGGAAATTGTCGGCATCGATCTCAGCCTACCGATGCTGAAACAGGCTGCTCTTAGAGTTCCCCAATGCAAAGTTCCGGTCGTTCTGGCAGAGATGGATATTCAGGCGCTCGACTTGGCATCGTCTTCGTTTGACTGCGTGTTGGTTTCCTTTGTGTTTTGCACCGTTGCCGATCCCTTGCAGGGATTGCGCGAATGCCTGCGGGTGCTGAGACCAGGGGGCCGTTTGATTTTACTTGAACACATGGTCAGTGATCATTCCTGGCTGCGTGGCGCGATGGATCGACTGAATCCGATTACCGTTCACCTGTTGGGCGACCACATCAACCGTCAAACCGGCACGACAATATCCACGGCCGGATTTCAAATTGAATCCTCGGAGAACCTGTTTGGCGATGTGGTTCGCTTGATTGTGGCACGCCGCTTGGTTGCCGGTTGCTAGAAAATCTTTACGAAATTTTTACATGCATTTTTCCCGGCGCAGGCTTAGAATTAATAGCATCATGGAGATGCTTGTCGGAGTTTCACGGATACTTAATCCCTATCGTTGGCACTTGTCAACCTATCAGATTCTGGTCCTGGGTTTTGCCGGTCTGATTTTAGGCGGGGTCGCGCTATTGATGACGCCTTATGCGTCAAAAAGCGGTGATAGCCTGCGTTTTATTGATGCTTTGTTTACAGCGACTTCGGCAGTTTGCGTGACCGGATTGGTCGTTGTCGATACTGGAACTTATTTTTCCGTGTTCGGCCAAAGTGTGATTCTGTTGTTGATCCAAATTGGCGGGTTGGGCGTCATGACGGTAGCGACCCTGGTTGCGGTGCTCAGCGGCAAAAAAATCAATCTCAAGGAACGGCTGCTGATTCAAGAGGCGACCAACCAACTGGACTTGGCTGGCGTGGTGCGGCTGACGATATACATTATCCGTGCGACGCTGCTGGTGGAGCTGGTCGGCGGAACGATCCTGGCGCTACGCTGGTTTCGGGACTTCGGTCTGCAGGGCATATACTTCGGCTATTGGCATGCGGTCTCGGCCTTTTGCAATGCCGGGTTTGACTTGTTTGGCGAATATCGCAGCATCACCGGCTATGTCGGCGATTTGACGGTGAATGGCGTGATTGCATCGCTAATCGTGGTTGGCGGCATCGGTTTTCCCGTAGTCGCCGATTTGTGGAACTGTCGTCAGTCCAGGCGGTTTTCTCTGCATACCAAGGTTGTGCTTACCACGACGGTTTTGCTGATTGTCCTCGGCGCCGGGTTTATCTTCGTTGCCGAGTACGGCAATGCCAAGACGCTTGGCGACTTGCCGACGGCGGATAAAGTAATGGCCAGTCTGTTTCAGTCCGTTACGGCTCGAACCGCCGGCTACAATACTGTCGATATCGGTTTGTTGCGTGAAGGAACGCTGCTGGCGATCATTTTCCTGATGTTTGTCGGCGCTTCCCCTTCTTCGATGGGGGGCGGCATTAAAACTTCGACGGCGGCGATTTTGTTCATTTCTTTGGCCGGTTCGGTTACCGGCAAGCGTGATCCGCTGGCATTCGGCCGCCAGATTCCCCAGCAGACCGTTTATAAAGCGTTTACGATCGTTACGATTTCCGTCATGCTGATTTCATTGGTGACATTGACGCTCAGCTTTACTGAAACGGCCCCGATCTTTTCTCTGTTGTTCGAAGTGACATCGGCATTTGGCACGGTCGGCCTGTCCACCGGCATCACCCCAAAATTGAGCGATGCCGGAAAGGTGTTGATTACGCTCACGATGTTCGCCGGTCGGGTAGGAACACTGACGCTGCTTATGGCGCTGGCGCTAAGGCCGCGCAAAGAACGCCTGAAATATCCTGAAGGAAAAATCGTAATTGGTTAGGTGACAAGATGCAAAAGAAACAGTATGCGGTAATCGGCATGGGAAGATTTGGCACGAGCGTGGCGATGACGCTGGTCAATGCCGGGCAAGAGGTATTGGTGGTCGATTCTGACGAAGAACGGATTCAGAAGGTGGCAGAGCATTTCACCCACGCGGTTGTCGTTGACACGACCGACGAGGCTTCGTTTGCCGCGCTTGGGATTCGGAATTTTGACATGGTGGTCGTGGCGATCGGACATGATGTGCAGGCCAGCGTATTGACGACATTGCTGCTGAAGGAAATGGGCGTCAGGCATATCGTGGCCAAAGCAGCCAATGCATTGCATGGCAAGATGCTGGAAAAAGTCGGCGCTGATCAGGTGGTTTTCCCAGAACGCGATATGGGGCAGCGCATTGCGCATAACCTGATGTCGACGAATATTATCGACTATTTTGAGCTGGCGCCGGACCTCGGCATTATTGAGGTGGATGTGCGAGGCAATCTGGTGGGAAAAAGCCTGATGGAGTCAAATTTGCGAGAGCGATACGGGATTACTGTAATTGCGGTGCGACGCAACGGAAAGATTTCCCTGTCGCCGAGCCCTGCCGATAAGCTGGCCGAGTCCGACCGATTGATTTTGGTTGGCGACAATATCGGTATCCAGCGGTTTGAGGCAGAAGCTTCCTGATAAATCTTTACGGAATCTTTACGGTTGGCGTGCTTTTTCTGACACATTTTTTACACTACACCGGCTTACAATATCAATAAGTAGAAATACGAATGACATTGTAAGATGAGGTGGCGCAATGCCGGTCGATGCCAAAGGCGCAGCTGTCGCGCTGGCGAATCTGCGGAGTATATTTTTGCTTGTTTTGGGATATGTATCGTGCGTCGGTGTAATGTTCCTGCTAAATAAGGCGTATTACAAGAGACGTCACATAGTCGCTCCGATTTTGTTCGGGACACTGATGTGGATGTTGCTTTTGGCCTACCCTACGTTACTATGGATACCCATATCCTTGTTTCTGGTTATCGCGCTGGGGTCCGCCGCTTAATCGCCTAATTTTTCAGAGCCTACCGGGCAATGCCGGGAGGCTTTTTTTGTGATTTGCTGAAAAGTGAGAGGATGTTGTCTTGTTGTGTGGAACGTATCATAGACAGGACAAGCAGATTTGGAGGGGCAGCGTGACGGAGCAGAGCAGCGAAACGCGCGGCAAGCTGACCGTGTTTTTGGGAGCGGCCGCCGGGGTAGGAAAAACGTATACCATGCTGGAAACGGCCAGGCAAAGATTGACTGAGGGCATGGATGTCGCAGTTGGCTGGGTAGATACGCACGGGCGGCCTGAAATGGAGCAACTGCTTGATGGATTGCCGCGCATTGCGCCGCAGGAGATTCGCCTGCCGGGACAGCTTTTTTTTGAAATGGATGCGGCCGCGATAGAACAGCGCAGACCGCAACTGGTGCTGATTGACGATCTTGCCCATGTCAATGCGCCCGGCAGTTGTCATTTGCGCAGGTATCAGGATGTCGAGGATCTTTTGCAGGCAGGGATTGATGTTTATACGACATTAAACATCCAGCACCTCGAAAGCTTGAATGACATCGTTGCCAGGATAACCGGCGTGGTTGTAGTGAATACGGTGCCGGATCATTTTCTTGAGCAAGCCGAAAGCGTTCAGTTGGTTGATATTTCCGCCGATGAACTGATCAAACGTTTTGACGGTTCCGATGCTGGTCTGTCGGTGACTGAATCCCCGGAGTTGCGAAAGTTTTATCGTCCGGGCAATATCAATGCTTTGCGTGAATTGGCCCTCAGGTTTACCGCCAAGCGTGTCGACCGTGATTTGCATGAATATATGCGTGAGCATGAGATTGCCGGCCCCTGGCCTGCTGCTGAACGGATACTGGTCTGCGTCAGTGCAAGTCCTTTTGCCGCACAGATTATCCGGGCCGCGACTCGCATGGCTTCGGGATTGCAGGCGGAACTGATCGCGCTGCATGTGGAAGCCGAAACGCGTCGGCAGCCGATGCGCGATGAAGAAAGGGACCAGGGCGCTCGCAACCTGCGTCTGGCGGAGGAACTGGGCGCTCGCACGGTTACCGTGGTCGGCGACGACCTGGGGCTGGAAATCCTGGAGGCGGCCGCGCGTTACAACGTGTCTTCCATCGTAATCGGCAAACCCCGAATGCGGCGTTGGCGAGATTATCTCAAAGGGTCGCTGATCGACCAACTGACCCGGAACAGTGGCGGTATCCAGATTACCTTGATTCAGGGACAGGCCGAAGTCCTGCACCAGTCCGGCATCAAAATCCAGGCCAGGCAGACTGCGGTCGGTGGCCGGCAATACTTGGCCGGTTTTGCGATGACGGCGGCAGTGACGGCCTTGTGCGTCCCGTTTCGCGATCAGATCGACCTGATCAATATTGCCCTGATTTATCAGCTGCCGGTCATGATGAGCGCTTTTTGGTGGGGGCGCTGGCCTTCTTACTTTGTTGCTTTAGTCGCGGTCGCGTCGTTTAATTTTTTGTTCATTCCGCCGTTATATACCTTTAATGTCGCCGATGTTCGCTATGTCTGGAGCTTTATCACTTTTCTCATCGTTGCCTTTGTCATTGGCGGTCGAACCGAATGGCTGCGGGAGGAAGCGATCGCCGCCCGCCGGCGTGAGCGAAGCACACGGGCTTTGTATGAGTTCAGTAAGGAAATCGCGGCAGTTGTTGATTTGAACCATGTGTTGCCGGCTTTAATCCGCAAAGCCGCCGATACGATCGGCCGCCCGGTGCGAGTGCTGTTGCCGGAGCAACGTGGTGAAAGAAACGGAGTTATGGCGCTGAGCCCATGGGGCGAAGATTCGTTGCTTGATGGTGATGTTGCAACAGAGTTTGAAGCGGCGACATGGGCCTATGAACATGGCCAACCGACAGGAAGTTCGACAGATACCCTATCTAGTGCTCAATATCTCTATTTACCGCTGATTGCCGGACAGGATAAAATCGGTGTCTTTGGGGTGCATCAGGGCGAGCGACAGGTATCGCCTGAAGAGAAACGGTTGATTGATGCCTGGGTCAATTTGGCGTCGCTCGCCATCGAACGGGTGAGTCTGGCGGCGCGAGCCCGTGAAGCGGCATTGTTGTCGGAAGCGGACCGATTGCGCAATGCGCTGTTCAATTCAATTTCCCATGAACTGCGCACCCCGCTTGCCTCCATTGTCGGATCCGTATCCTCGTTATTGGATCAAGAGGGCGTGTATAGTGACAAAGCCAGACAGGAATTGCTGGAAAATGTGCAGGAAGGGGCGATGCGTATGGAACGTTTGGTCGCCAATCTGCTCGATACAGCCCGTCTGGAAAGTGGTATGATGCAGCTCAAGATTGACTGGTGCGACATGCAGGACATTATTGGCACAGCCTTGCAACGGTTGCGCGAAAGAATGCGGCAATATACCCTGCAAATCAGCGTAGTAGATGATTTGCAGCTAGTTCGAGGCGACTGCGTTTTACTGGAACTCGTGGTGTTGAATTTGCTGGACAATGCTCTGAAATATTCGCCGCGCGGCACAAAAATAGACATCATCGCTGAAATGGCAGCAAGTTGCGTGCAGGTATCCATCGCCGACCAAGGCGCTGGAATTCCGGAAGCCGATTTGAACAAAGTGTTTGATAAGTTTTACCGGGTCCGCCAACCCAAACAGGTCAGCGGAACAGGTTTGGGTCTGTCGATTTGCAAAGGGATTGTTGAAGCGCATGGCGGTTCGATCTGGGCCGAGCTACGACCGGAAGGCGGCACGGTTATCCGTTTTCGTCTGCCGCTGGCGAGGCGGACAAAGTCTGTGAACGAAGGGGATGGTGACTGACCGTGCAGGGAAAAGGAATGCGCGTTTTGGTCGTTGATGATGAACCGCAGATTCAAAAACTACTCAAAGTTTCGCTTGGCGCACATGGTTATGAAATAGAGGAGGCATTGAACGGGGAGGAAGGGGTTCGCCGGGCGGCGCTACTCAAACCGGACTTGCTGATCGTCGATCTGGGGCTGCCGGATATGGACGGCAAGCAGGTCGTCGCAGCGATTCGCGACTGGTCGCTGGCGCCGATCATTGTGCTATCGGCGCGTGATCAGGAACAGGAAAAAATAGAAGCACTGGATGCGGGAGCCGACGATTACATTACCAAGCCGTTCAGCGTTGGCGAATTGATGGCTCGCATGCGGGTTTCGCTCCGCCGGTCCGCAGCGCCGGAGCACGAACCTGTCCTGCAGTGCGGCGATTTGACGGTGGACCTTGTGCAACGCCGGGTCAGCGTGGGAATGCGGGAAATCAAACTTACGCCGACAGAGTATGAATTGCTCAAAATTTTGGCGCAGTATCGGGGACGGGTCGTGACGCACAAGCAGTTGCTGAAGACGGTCTGGGGCAATAATTATGACGATGACACGCATTACATCAGGGTTTATATCGGTCAGTTGCGTCGCAAGATTGAAGAGAATCCGACGCAACCGCGCTATATAGTTACAGAGTCGGGAATTGGTTATCGTATGATGGGCTAATGCTCATTTCTATAGTATAATAACAACCAAAGAAAAAGAATCAATTGGGGTGTGGGTGTTTTGGCGCAAATTCTGATTGTCGACGATTCCGGCTTTTCGCGGGCGATGATGGTGCGGGAACTCACGGGGCTTGGAATAGATGCCTGCCAGATCCGGCAGGCCGGCAGCGGTGCGGAGGCATTAGCGATGCTGACGGATCAGTCATTTGATTTGTTCATCCTCGATATCGTGATGACAGGTATCGACGGGATCGCCGTGCTGAAAGAAGTGAAGCGGCGGCAACCAAACGCCAAAATCGTGATGTGTAGCGGCAGCAGCGCGCCGGAACTTGTCAAAGAGAGTGTGTCGCTGGGTATTGATGGATTCATCGTCAAGCCCTATAAGGCGGAAGATTTCGTCCGCGTGGTTTGCGGCACTCTCCCTGGGGTGTCGGCAAGTTGTGTGGCCGGTGAGCCGTTGCAAGTAAAGTGCCATGTTTGCGACAGCAAAATGATCGAGGTTAATTCGCTCAATACTGTCAGTTTCTATTGTCCTAACGGCTGTATGCAGATCGGGCCGGTGGTTTATGCGCTGGCTACGCAACAGCATTTTGACGAAGATTATGATCGAGCTCGCTTAGGGAAATAACCGATTGAGAAGAAATCTGCAGAAACAGGGTGAAGGCTGTGCAGCTGGATCTTAAGACGGTATATTTTCTGATGACGCTGGCGCTGTTGATTCAGGCCGGCGTAATGTTGTATCTGTATCGCGAACATCTCAACTACCGGGGAATCGGCTGGTGGGCCCTCGGCAGCATCGGTCTGGCGATCGGTTTTGTTATAAGTCAATTTCTTGAGGATTCCGTACTGTTTTCGGTCACGCTATTTGGCAGTAGGGCGCTTTTTGTCGGCGCTTCTTTTTGCTATTACGTAGGAATCTGTCGGTTTTTTGGCAAATCGACCAATCTTCGCTTTTTATTTTTATTATGGATGGGATATCTCGGCCTATTCGGATACTTTACGCTCTTGCTAGGGGATCTCTGGTCAGCCACGATTGTTTTTTCCGCCGTTACTGCGCTGATTGATACTGCAACTGTCCTATTGCTGCTTGCCAATCTGCCGGCAACTGGCCGCGGCCCAATCGTGATGACTTCTGCTGCTTTTTTAACCATGGCCGGTCTGTTTGGCATTCGGGTTGTCGCAATGCTGCTAACGAAAGAGGGGCAATGGGCGCCGACTAGCGTGACGACCACATTGGCTGCATTTGCTGTCAGCAATCTTTGGACTTATGGCTTCATCAGCTTGGTCAACCAGCGACTACACCGGGAAACGCTGGAATCGCAGGCGCGTTTCGAAACGATCTTTCAAACGAGTCCGGACGCTACGTTGATTTCCCAAATGTCCGACGGGCGAATCGTAGCGGTCAATGACCGCTTTGAAAATATTTCAGGATTCAAAGAAGTTGAAGTGCTGGGCAAGACCACGCTGGAACTCGATCTTTGGCAGGTTCCTGCCGATCGACAGGTTTTTTTGTCATTGGTTCATCAAACCGGCGCTTGTGAAAACATGGAAGCGATGTTGCGGCAACAAGGCGGCGGAGTGATTCCCGTTTTGATATCGGCCAGAATCATGGAGCTTGGTGGAACATCGCATATCGTGTCAATGATAAGGGATATTTCAGTTTTGAAAAAAGTAGCAGCGGAGTTGGAAGCCAATCAACGATTCTTGGCTGATGTCATTGAAAACAACGGCGCGTTGATTTATGCCAAAGACCAGACAGGGCGATATCAATTGGTGAATCGCAAGTGGGAGCGGGAAACCGGTCTGCATCGCGAGGATGTGATCGGCAAAACCGATGTCGAGGTTTTCAGTGCGGAAATCGGTGCGGCGTTTCGCGAGAACGACCTGCGAATCATGGCGTGCGGTTGCGTGCAGGAAATCGAGGAAGTGTTGGAAAGCGAGCAAGGCGCACGTTATTTCATTTCGATCAAATTTCCGCTTCGCGATGCAAATGGCGCTGTCAGCGGCATCTGCGGCGTCTCGACCGATATTACACAACGCAAACAAACCGAAGCGGAACTGGCCAAACTCAATCAAAAGCTTGAAGCGATCGGCATTACCGATGCTTTGACAGGAATCAGCAACCGACGGCATTTTGATGAGGTGTTGTCGCAGGAATACGCCAGACATAGCAGAACAGGCGCCGATTTATCCTTGATTTTGTTGGATATCGATCATTTCAAGGCATTCAACGATTATTATGGACATCTGCAAGGCGATGAATGTCTGCGGCGCGTCGGCAGAATACTCACGCAGTGGACCAAGCGACCGGCTGATCTGGCTGCCCGCTATGGCGGCGAAGAATTTGCCTGCATTCTGCCGGACACCGATTTGTCAGGGGCGGTCTCGGTGGCGGAGCACATCCGTCAGGCGATAGTGCAGGCTGCGATTCCACATGAAAAATCATTGATTGACAGCTGGGTGACAGCCAGCTTCGGCGTCGCCTCGCTGCATTGCAGCGGTCACCAGTCTGTCGAAGCATTAGTTGGGCAAGCGGACGCCATGTTGTATCAGGCCAAGGCAGCTGGGCGGAATCGGGTGGAATCCGTTCGCCTGACAGAGCAAATAGAAGAAAAATAACAAGACCGGTGAAGGGAGACGAAAATCTGTCGTCCGTTCGCCGGTCTTCTTTATTTGGGTCGACAATTCTTATACGATCTGGTTGCGACCGCCTTTCTTTGCCTGATACAGGTTGTTGTCGGCCCGCTTCAGCCAGTCCTGCCAGTTGCAGTCGGCATCGCTGAGGGCGGCGACTCCGACGCTGATGCTCATCGCCATTTCCTGGTCGTCCCAGCGGAACGGCTGACTTTGCACCGCTTGTCGAATCCTGTCGGCGAAAGCTTTGGCGGCATCCTCCGGCGTGGCCGGCAACACCACGACAAATTCGTCGCCGCCGAGTCGCCCGAGAATGTCCTGGTCGCGCAACTGAGCGCGGACGGTCTTTACTACCGTGTTGATCAAGGCATCACCGGCGGGATGACCGAAAGTGTCGTTCATCTGCTTCAGATGATCGAGATCGATCAACAGCAATGCGCTGGGACGATTGTGGACCCGGGCGTGCGTGCGGGCAGCTGTACAGACTTCTTCCAGTTTGCGGCGGTTGTATAGCCCGGTCAGCATATCGGAAGAAGCTAATTTTTCGAGTTCTGATTGCACTCTAAGTAGATTTTTGGCCAAGCGCTGGCTGTTAAGCATCAAAAACAGCAAGGCATTAGCTACTTCAAGCAGCAATATCGACGAGAAATAAAGCGTGCTCATTGAAGACGCAATCAACAGATGCCGCGATTCCGGGTAAAGGTACCATTCGAGCACGCGTCCCATCATTAAGATGGCGTAAACGATATTAAGCAGTGTCACGGTCCAGGCTTCATAGGGGTATCCAGCTGAAGCACCTTTTAACATTTGGCGTGCGGTGGCCAGAAAATAGCCAGAGATGACTGAACTGACAGCGATCTGTCGATACATGACGTTTTCATCGATACAGGTGAAATAAGTGAGAAATAGCGCACAGGAGAGAACGACTGCCTGATGGAACCGGGTGTGTGTCAATGACTCGGCTCCCCAGAAGAAGCGAACTCCGGCATAACGGCAAATCGATCCGGTAATCGCTGAAGTATTTGCAATGACTACGGTGACAAATTCCGGCGCAATCCCTTTCATGGCAAATAAAGAAAAAGTAATTGTCATCGCCACGTTGGCCAGCGTCCAATAGCCGAAACCGGCGTAGGTTTTTTGCGTACGCCAGTAAATTGCCATTATAAACGCAATGATAATATTGATCAAGACCGTGATGATGAACAGTGTGCGTAAGTCCAATTTTCGCCTCCGGCACATTAGTTTGAAGATCGGGATTAGGGATGGGTTTATAATAGAGCAATTTTATCATTTTCTATGAATTGTTACCAGAAGTCAAGTTAACAAAGAAATCATGAAACATTACTGACGGGGAGATGAAATCGTGAAAAAATTCATCGCTTGGGTAAGTGGAATGGATCAGATGCAACAGGAACTTTGGCAAGAGGCCGGCTTTGATATTATACAGCCTGCAAGAAGCGATATTGTTCAAGATGCAGATATCATTTGGCTGTATCCTAAAAATGCAAGGAACAGTCAAACGACAATTGATTTTGAGGATCAGCAAAAAATATGTTACCCCAAAGTTTTCTTTCTGTGTAAGCGGGATGCGTCGGTCCTGCTCAGCCATTGGTCTGAATATCATCAGCATATCGTTGTAGTTGATGGAACAGAGTGGGTTATTGGCAGCGAACTGGAGGAACCTTTGCCAGCGGCGCTCCTGGAGAATTTTACACAGCAAAAAACGGCCGATTTGGCGGCCGTCGTGTATATGACGCTACTTGAATCGGTATTTCGCGAAACAGCCGAATGGTGCGGACATATGTCGTCGGTCGTCGGCCGGATGTAAGGCGTTCTTGTTAAGGCTCAGCGCAAGGCCAGCACTCCTTGCGGGCAGACATGGCTGCACAACGAACAGCCGTCACAACGGTTGCTATCGATCGTCACTATTTTATTAACAAATCGGATCGCCGACTGTCCGCATTCCGTGCAGGCCCGTATGCATTTGCCGCAATGGATGCACTTTTCCGGGGCGATGATTGTGGAATGTCGGTTCCAATGCATATCCAGCTGCTCGCGAGATGTGATGCGGGGGATGGCTGCGCCGGTAAGCGCGCCAATCTTTGAAAGACCTTTGCGTTCAAGATAAGTTTCCAGCCCACTGATGATCGGTTTGATAATACCGTAACCGTTGAACATCACTGCAGTGCAGATTTGCACTGCACTAGCACCGACCGCAAAATATTCGATGATATCTTGCCAACTACCGATTCCACCGATGCCGTGGATCGGTAGCTTTGTTGACTGGGCAAGCTGGGCAACGCAGCGAAGACCAATCGGTTTGATTGCACTACCGGAATAGCCGCCGAAGCTGCTATAGCCATTTACTGCAGGCTGCGGTTCGAACGTTTCGATATCAATGCCCATCAGGCATTGAACGGTATTGATCGCCGCCAGGGCATCAGCGCCGGCTTGTTCCACTGCCAAGGCGACGGTCTGGATGTTGCTGACATTCGGTGTGAGTTTGACAATGACCGGGATTTTGACTGCCGCTTTCACCCAGGCGGTGATAGCTGCAGAAGTGTCCTCGTTTTTGCCGAGCGCGGCTCCCATGTTGTCGGCAAGGCGAAAATGGGGGCATGATAAGTTCAGTTCCAGTGCATCAGCCCCGGCTGCCTCCATTCGTCGCGCCAACTCCTGCCAGGCTTCGCGCCGGGGATCGGCCATAATGCTGGCAATGATCGCTTTGGCGGGAAACTCCTGTTTCAGTTGGCAAACCGTAGCTTCCCAGTAAGCGAGAGTTTTTCGGGTCAGTCCTTCGATATTTTCCAGCCCAGCTATTTTTCCTTCAGTACTGCGGTAAACGGCGAACCGGTTGGCGGGATCTGCCGTAATCAGATCGTCAGGGGCGCAAGTCTTGGTAACAGCGCCGGCCCAACCTAGCTGCAACGCTTTGGCGATTCCTTCCCGGCTCTGGGTGGGCGGCGCCGAAGCGAGCAGGCAGGGGTTTTCCAGTGTGATGCCGCAAAATTCGGTGTGGAATCTATTGTTCATTATAAATAGTACTCCTTTGGTCGTAATGAATGGCTGATTCTTTCATTTCGACAATAGTGAAGGATTCCCTTCAGCAAAATATTTCAAGGTTACGGTTCCAGTCGGTGATGAACCATTATCAGACGTGTGATTTGACCCGCGGTGCAATTTGTTGTCGCTGGTCTTTTGTTTTTTATTCTATTTTCTGACTATCTCAAAAAACTTGACAGGTTTTTTTGTTCATGGCAAAATTACATCTGTTGTCGCTTGGCATAATAATTGCATATGGGCAAACTTGTTGAAAAACAAGGACGCAAAGCTATGGGTCTAAAGAAGCCAGCTTCTATGATCGCCAGGTTGCTATTCGATACGGAATATTTTGATGAGTTCGTCAGGATCGCAATGCAAGCCTGACGAATTTTTTTGCAAATACAAGATTGAAGGAGTAGGAGAAATGAAAATCAAAAGTATTCAAACCCGATTATTACTGGCACTGCTGCCGCTGGTGCTGATAGCCTTGAGTGTGTTGGCGGGAAGCAGTTACTATCTGTCGAAACAATCGTTGGCGAAAAGTATCGGCCAGACTGCGATGGCGGTGGGAATGGACTATTCGCAGCGGGTACAGGCGGACATGGAGACCATGATCGCCCAGTTGGAAGATTTGGCCAGCGTTTCACAAATCAGCACTGGGACAGATAAACTGCAAAGCGTGGCAATTATGGCCGAGACGCAAAAGCGTCTAGGAAAGTTTGATGTTTTGGTATTGATTGCAGCTGACGGGTCAGGGATAACCAGCGCGGGCGCATCTGCCTCGTATGCCGATCGGGAATACTTCAAGAAGGTTATGGCGACACAAAAGCCCACTGTTTCCGAGCCTCTGGTATCGAGAGCAACTGGAAAACTGGCGGTTGCGTTAGCGGTGCCGGTGACTAAACAGGGACGATTGACTGGAGTGCTGGTTGGAACATTTTCGATGGAACGTCTTAGCACGATGATTAAGGAGCTCAAATTTCTTGAAACCGGCTATGGCCAATTGGCTGATGATTCCGGTATGCTGATTGCCCATCCCTTGCGCGGCGAGCTGACAGGCAAGCTAAACTTGCAGGAAAAGAAGATCAATCCACAGTTGAAACTGGCCAAACCGGAACTGGACGACCAATTGATCAATTTATTCAGAACCGCGGTCCAATCCGGCAAACAATCGATGGGTCACTATACTTTTGTCGATGATGTGTCACGGATTTCTGTTTTTACACCGCTCGACCTGCCGGGCGGCCAGCGCTGGGTCTTGACCGTTGCTGCTCCGGCGGCGGAAGCCACCCGCGACACCGACGCTTTGGCGAAAACGATGTTAATCATTTCGCTACTTTCCCTCATTATTGTCGGCGTTCTGATTTTGTTTATCGCCAAACGATTTGCCAAACCAATATCCTTGATTCGTGATGAATGCCTGCTGCTCGCGCAAGGCGATCTACGAGAACGAGCTTCCATGGTTTCGTCCGAAGATGAAATCGGTCAGTTGGCCAAAGGGTTTCGCGAGATGAGGACAAGCTTGCGCAACTTGGTTGCGACAGTGCACGCGCAATCGGAGCATCTGGCCGCTTCCAGTGAAGAATTGACTGCCAGTGCCGACCAATCGGCCCAAGCTTCGAATCAGGTCGCCGAATCGATTACCGAAGTGGCGGCAGGTGCGACGGCCCAACTGAATGCAGCCAATGACGCTGCCGCAGTGGTGCAGCAAATGTCTGCCAGTATTCAGCAGGTTTCCGCTACGACAAGCGAAGTGGCCAATCAGTCGGCCCGCGCCGCCAACCAGGCGCAGGAAGGCAACCGAGCGGTAAACAAAGCTGTCGAACAAATGAACCGGATTGAGCAGACTGTCAATAACTCAGCCAAAGTCGTAGCTGAATTGGGCGAACGGTCCAAGGCAATCGGGCAGATTGTCGCCACGATTTCCGGGATTGCCGGTCAGACCAACCTGCTGGCGCTCAACGCCGCGATTGAAGCGGCCAGAGCCGGTGAACAGGGACGCGGTTTTGCCGTGGTCGCCGAAGAAGTGCGTAAACTGGCTGAACAGTCCGAGGCAGCAACAAAGCAGATTTCAGCTTTGATTGGCGGGATTCAGGGTGACACGGATCAAGCGGTTGCTGCGATGGACAATGGAACCCGCGAAGTGAAACTGGGCGCCGAAGTGGTGAATGCGGCCGGTCAGGCGTTCAATGAGATCGTTGGTCTGGTTACCCAGGTATCGGATCAGGTAAAAGAAGTATCTGACACAATCGAGCAGATGGCGGTCGGTAGCCAACAGATTGTCGGCTCGGTAAATAAAATCGACAAGTTGAGTAAAGAGGCGGCAGCGCAGGCGCAAAATGTCTCCGCTGCCACCGAAGAACAGTCGGCTTCGATGGAGGAAATCGCTTCTTCCAGCCAAAGCCTGGCGCAACTGGCGATCGACCTGCGGGACGCGGTCGGCAAATTCCACGTCTGAAAACAGGTTAACGGGATAAAGTTTAAGGGCGCTTCGGTGGAAAACCGAGGCGCCCTTAAACTTTGGTGCTCGCGAGCGGTCTGTTGAATGTACTAGTGACCTTTATTGTCTCAACATGTTATAGTTACGAATGGGCGAGCTACAGAAATTATTGAAGGATGAATAAGTCATGAAGCAACTCGTTGAAAAAGCAAAATATATCATGGTTGCTATCGGCCTTTTATTAGGGCCTCTGTTGATTATCCCGTATGTTGGCAATGAACGCCCATTGCCGCTTGCCCAAAAAGGCATTCTCGATCTTTCAGAATGGAATTTTTCGACGAATGCGACCATCCCGCTGAATGGTGAATGGGAATTATACTGGAACCAGTTGTTGACTTCAACAGACTTTGCAGAACGCGCTGGTGCGGTAAAGCCGAATCCAACCGGCTACGCTGTAGTGCCGCATCTTTGGCCAGGCATTGTGAATGGAACAGAACTTCAAAGCCATGGAGTCGCAACCTATCGACTTGTGGTGAAAGTTCCACCGGGTCAGCATTCATTTGGCATTAAGACGGAGATTATCCGCATAACGAACCGACTCATGGTAAACGGAATGGCGCTTGGTGGCAGCGGTCGCCCGGAGGATGCAAAAGCATTGGGGAAAAATGTGCCGGAAAATGTTCCGTATGTTGCCTACTTTACTTCCCGGGTCGATCAAATTGAAATCATATTGCAGGTCGCCAATTACGCCTATGTGAATGGCGGGATTGCCGTGCCGCTGCGATTTGGCGGGCAGGATGCCGTATCGGCGTTGACTCGTAAAATTAACGGTTTTGAATTGGTTGCGTTTGGCTTTTTGTTCAGCGGCAGCCTCTATCATATCGGAGTGTTCTTATTCGGGCGACGCCGCGAACGGAGTTTGTTATACTTCGGCCTTTTTTGCCTGGCATTTGCCATTATCGACATATCACTCGGACAAAAACTGTTGAATCAGTTTATTGCGGGCATATCATTCGTGCCGATGCATAAGCTCAGGCATATATTGACCGCTTTGGCGACGGTATTGATCACTTTGTTTCTTCGCCAGATTCTGTTTGGTGCGTTGCCGGATAAATTCATGAAAAGCATTGTTGCTGTTTTCGGCGGCTACGCTTTGACGGCGCTGTTGTTGCCGCATGGATTTATCAGTTTGGCGGAGCCGGTTTTCTTTCCGGTGTCGATGGCTGTATTTGCCATACTGATTCTGCTTTTGATCCGCTTGGCATATCTTGAAAATTACGGCAGCCTTGACCGAACCGGCCTGAAATTGCTTGTTCTCGGAATTTGGTGCCTCTGGATGTATCACATGGTGAATGTTCTCTATGTGCTTTATTTGGTCATTGACTATCGTTTCCTGGGCGATTTGGCACTACTGCTGTTTTTACTGTTTATGTCCTATATGTTAGCCATTCAGTTTGCCAACGCGTATTACAAAATTGAGGATATGTCAGTCAAACTGCAGGAGCAGGATAAAGCGAAAGATCTCTTTTTGACCAATACTTCGCATGAATTCCGCACCCCGTTGAACGGAATCATCCACATGACCCAAGCGGTTCTGGAGGAACCTGCCGGGAGCATGACCCCGCAGCAGCAAGAAAAACTTTCCCTGGTGGTATCCGTTGCCCAACGACTTTCGCTCCTGGTGACCGACATCCTGGATTTTGAAAAGATAAAAAACAATGAGATCAGCTTGGCTCTCAAACCGGTTGACCTTCACACGGCGATTGATTCAGTATTGGACGTTTTTCGGCACATTAACCAAAACAGCCAGGTTTTCCTGACCAATCAGGCAACGAATGGATTGCCGCCGGTGATGGCGGACGAAAACCGTTTGCGGCAGGTGCTGTACAACTTGATTGGCAATGCGTTCAAATTTACGGCAAACGGAGAGATTTCCGTCACTACAGTGGTTGATAATGACAGAATCATAATTTCAGTGAAGGATAGCGGACTAGGTATCCCTTCGGACAAGTTTGAGGCGATCTTCCATTCGTTTGAGCAGGTCAGCCCTGAACGGGCTGAGACATATGGCGGTGCTGGACTGGGACTGGCGATTACCCGGCAATTGGTGGAACGGATGAATGGCAAGGTATGGGTTGCCTGGTCGGAGATCGGTAAAGGAACGGTACTGGCGTTCTGCTTGCCGATTAGTGACTCTGCACATGTTGGCGGGACGGAAGCTACAGGTCAAACTGGCCATGAATTGTTGCCGGTCGTTCAGCCGGACAGTGCGCCGCAAATTCACAAAGAAGGCGAGTTTACACTTCTGGCCGTTGACGATGACTTGATCAATCTTCAAGTGATGGTCAATATTTTTAAGAAAAATAACTATAGCATGATCACTGCTGCTACTGGCGAAGCGGCGCTCAAGGCCGTTAAAGAACATCCAAGCATCGATGTGGTGCTGCTTGATGTCATGATGCGCGACATGACGGGATATGAAGTGTGCAGAAAACTACGGGAGCAATATTCCTTGTTTGAACTGCCCATATTGCTGATTACGGCGCGCAGTTTGCCGGACGAGGTGACAGCGGGTTTTGCGGCCGGAGCCAATGATTTTGTAGTCAAACCCTTTAACGCCGATGAACTGAGGGCGCGGGTCGCCACGCAGCTGGCGCTGAAAAAAGCGGCCCGTGATGTGATTCGGGCGGAAGTTGCTTTTCTCCAGTCGCAGATCAAACCGCATTTTTTCTACAATGTACTCAATACTATTGTTTCGCTATGCTACACTGATAGTCAAAAAGCAGGCAATTTGCTGACCGAATTCAGCAATTACCTTCGCAGCAGTTTTGATATCAAGGAGAATTTAATGTTCACGAGCCTGCAACAAGAACTGAATCTGGTGAAATCATACGTTGTTATTGAACAGGCCCGCTTTGGTGAACGATTGCAGGTCGCCTATGATATAGATGCGAGTGTGCTGCCATGCAAGATTCCGCCGCTGATTATCCAGCCGTTGGTTGAAAATGCGGTCAGGCATGGCCTGATGGGCAAGGAATCAGGCGGGAATATTGTAATAGCGGCGCATAGGGAAGAGGACAATGTGGTGATTCGCGTGCATGATGACGGAGTTGGTATTCCAGCCGATATACTGCCGGACTTGCTGTCAAGCAAACAGGAAGGCGTCGGAGTGGGATTGCAGAACATTAACCGCCGCTTGCTGAGCTGCTTTGGCAACAGTTTGTTGATTACAAGTTCGTCAGGCAATGGCACGGTAGTGACAATCACAATCCCAGTGAACTGTTCAGAATTTGTCCAGAATCCTCTGGCATAATAAATCCGACAGGCGTCAGCGACGAAGTAAGCCGTGACAGGTGGGGAAGTATTTTACATGTTGAGAGCTGTCATTGTTGATGATGAACAACCGGCCATCGATTTATTGAAAATACTGCTGGAAGGCACGGGGGAAGTACAGTGCGTCGGCGAGTACTGCAAGCCTTCGGAAGCTGCCGGCGCGATTCCTGCGCTACAGCCGGACGTCGTTTTTTTGGATGTGCAAATGCCGGGGATTAATGGGGTGGAATTGGCGGCAACCCTCATTGACCAGGCCGTGGATACAAATATTGTTTTCGTGACCGCTTACAGCGAGTATGCAGTGCAAGCCTTTGAACTCAATGCGCTTGACTATTTGCTCAAACCCGCTTCGCCCAAAACGTTGGAGCGGGCGGTCGCCAGAGTGCTCAAACTCAAGCAACAGCCGCTCAAATCTTGCGGCACAGGTGGCGTCGGCACGCAGATCCGATGCTTCGGCAAACTCGAAGTTCGCCAAATCAGTGATGACAGCATGGTCAAATGGCGCACAGCAAAGGTGGAGGAGTTATTCGCGTTTCTGCTGTACTACCGCGGCACGATCGTGCGCAAAGGCGCGATCATTGAGAATCTTTGGCCGGAGTGTGAACCGAAAATCGCCGATGGCAACTTGCATACTTCCGTATATCAGCTGAAAAAGACCCTCAGGGAAAACGGCGTCGATATTGCCGTGAAATTTATCGGCGGCGGTTACGTACTGGAACCGGGCCCGAATGTCGAGTATGATGTGGCGGCGTTTGAAGCCTTCGCAGCAAAAGGGGAACGGGTGGACGCGGATAATGTAGGCGAATTCGAGAAAATGACCGTTCTCTATCGCGATGACTATCTGCGGTATGCGGATTATCTTTGGTGTCTGGCCGAGCGGACCCGACTGCAAAAGTATTTTGTTGATTTGGCCAAACAGGTTGCCCGCTATTACATGGGTGCGGGAAGTTGCGGCAAGGCGGAGCAGGTTATGCTGCGAAGCGTTGAGGTTCTGCCTTACGATGAGGATGCGTACGAGCTATTGTTGAAAATCTGTTCGCTGCAAGGCGACAGGCCGGGAATGATGAAGTATTACGAAGCCGTCCAAACCGCATTGCAGAGAGACTTAGCGATTGAACCCCGTCCTTCCTTGAAAAGATTGTATGAGAGTTTGATGAATAATTTCTGAAATCATAACGAGTGGAAGCGGCTGGCGGCAAGGAGTTGTCATCAGCCGTTTTTATTTTTGTGTAAAGTCAACCAGTGCTGTTGACTTTGTTCAGAAAATGTCCAGAATCGGTTGCTATAGTTATTACAGTACATTATTCGATGCAGGGAGTGGTTTGGGTATGGCATGGGTATACTTGATCGTGGCCGGATTGTTTGAAATTGGTTGGCCGCTTGGGCTGAAGATGGCCCAATACGTGGAAGGAAAGCAGATTACCGGCATTGCCATCGCTGTGGTTTCGATGGCGTGCAGCGGATTTTTGCTCTACCAGGCGCAAAAAGACATTCCTATGGGTACGGCGTATGCGGTCTGGACCGGCATTGGTGCGGCAGGAACCTTTGTGCTCGGGATTTTTCTCTATGGCGACCCGGTCGGAACAATGCGAATCATGTCGGTATTGCTGATCATCGGCGGTGTGATTGGGCTGAAGCTGGCGCACTGAGGATAAGTCAATCAAATTGATCAGCAATTGATCAGCATTGGAGGTTTATTTATGAAAGAAAAATATTGCAAGACACTGACGTTGTTTCTGTTTTTCGTCGTACTCTGTGCTGTAACTTCCGTGGTGTCTGCCAGCAGCGACACGCGATTCGCCGATTATGTTTTCACTCACGGCAAAGTGTATACGATGAATGCTGCCGCCCCCTGGCAGCAGGCTGTCGCAGTCAAAGGCAACAAGATCGTATACGTCGGACCGGACAGCGGGATCAGCGACTGGATCGGTTCTGCAACAAAAGTGGTTGACCTCAAGGGCCGCATGCTCATGCCCGGTTTTGTTGACGGGCACAATCACTTTGTTGCCGGGGCAGCGAGCAAAAGAGGAGTAAGTCTCGTTGGCTCCAAGGATAAACAGGAAATGCTCCAGCGGATTCGCGATTATGTGAAGGCCAATCCGCAAAAAGACGCCTATATGGGTTTCGGCTGGGAGTTCCCGATGTTTGGCGAACAGCTGGGTACGCGGCAGGAACTCGATGCCATTTGCAGCGATAAACCGATGATGTTTTTCAACGAAGACAGTCATCATCTCTGGTTCAACACCAAGGCCATGACTGTCGGCGGAGTTAGCAAGGACACCCCTGACGCTGTTCCGGGCGCTTCCTATTTTAAACGCGAAGCGGACGGAACGCCAAGCGGCTTCGCGATAGAGCCGGATGTGTGGATGGCAATGGCTTCCCGGGCCGGAATCCTCGGTGGGAAGGAAATGCTGCGGGAGATCACGGATGTGGTGTTTCCGATGATTCCGAAACTTGGCATCACTGCGTATCACGACATGGGGATATGGGCGCCGAGTTTCCCCCAGGGCTATCTCGGCTTTGAGCTGCTGTGCGATCTGGAGAAAGACAGCAAGCTGCCGTTCCGCGTCGTCGGCGTGTATGGAATCCGGGATGGCAAGGCATCGCCTCAAGAACACGTTCAAGTGTTGAAAAAATGGAACCAGAGTTATCGTTCGGAGCTGGTTCAGGTTACCGGCGTCAAAATTTGGTCGGACGGGACGTACCTGTCCCATACCGCAGTCCAGATAGAGCCTTACGTTGACAAGCCGGAAACGCGCGGAGAAAGCGACTGGACCGCCGAGGTGCTGGCGCGCTGGATTGAAGAGACCTACCTCGCTGGATTTGATATGAACATTCACAGCGAAGGAGATATGAGCATCCGGCGCAGTCTCGACGCGCTGGAGCGCGTATTGCAAAAGTTTGGCCCTTCGCAACGCCAGACCACGCTTCACCATCTTACGGTGATTCATCCGGATGACCTGCCTCGATTCAAGGCGCTGGGAGCGGGAGCGAACATGACGCCCGTGTGGTTGGTGGACTACAAAGACCAACATAAAGATGCGCTAAGGATTCTCGGTAAGGCAAAGGTCGAGCAGGAATACGGTTTAGCAAGAGCGCTGATTGAATCAGGGATTAACGTCAGTTTCGGCAGTGACATACCCGGTACGGATGTCGAAGAGATTTCACCGCTGTATCAGATGCAGGCGGCGATTACGGGACGTGTCCCAGGCTCGGCATCCACGGCAATACCTGCCGCAAACCGGCTGCTGTCGCTGGAACAGATGCTGTATGGCTATACGCTGGCGGGAGCGCGTCAGATGCGCATGGCGGATCGAATCGGCTCTATTGAGGCAGGTAAGCTGGCCGACTTGATCGTGTTGGAGAAGAACCTGTTCGAAGTGCCTCCTGACGAACTGGCCGCAACCAAAGTTGTGTTGACCATGATGAATGGAAAGCTGGTTTTCAGTCGATAGCGGTGAGTTCCCCTGTCGCATAACCTGGATGAAAGCGCACGAAAACCGTCAGTGTTGGCGGTTTTCGTTCCGAATCAAGAGGAAGTGTTTTTGTGAACTGGACAAGTGGCAAAAAGATAGTTGCAGTTTCCATGCTGGTTACCCTGATTATTATCTCGGGGTGCGCCAAGCAACAAACCGGTTCGGCGCCGCCGCCCCAGGTTAAAGTGATCGAGGTAAGGCCGCAGCGTGTTCCGCTGACCCTGGAGTTTGTCGGTCAGGTCGAAGCGCTCAATGAAGTGCAGGTGCGGACGCGGCTGTCGGGACAAATTGTCAAGCGGTTTGTTTCCGGCGGACAATATGTCAAGCAAGGGCAGGCCTTGTTTCAAATCGATCCGCAGGTTTATGAAATGAATGTATTGGATGCCGGCGGGCAGCTGGCTGACGCGGAGGCGGCGATGAGCCGCAACCGCCAGAATTTGGCCCGGCTGGAAAAGCTGCTTTCCGCCAATGCGGTTTCGCAGCAACAATATGACAATGCACTGGCGGAAGACAAGCAACTGGCTGCCCGGGTTCATTCGGCCAAAGCCCGGCTGAGCAGGGCGGAATTGGATTTGAAGGAAACACTGGTTTTGGCACCGATCGAAGGGCAGATGGACACGAGCAACCTGGCGGTTGGTAACTATGTGCAGCAAGGCAGCACCGTGCTGGTGACCATATCGGCACCCGACCCGGTCTTGGTCCGATTCAGCCTGAGCGAGAATGAATACTTGCGTTTGGTCAAAAGCGAATCAACGACATCTTCCCAAGCGGACAACCATCAATTGCAGATTGCTTTGGAAGACGGAAGCGTTTATCCGTTCAAGGGCAAGGTAGTGCAAAGCGACCGGGGCCTGGCGTCCGGAACAGGCACGCTGACCCTGAAGGCGCAGTTCCCCAATCCCAAAGGGCTTCTGCTGCCGGGAATGTTTGCCCGGGTACAGGCCATTGCGGAAACCCGTTCTGATGCGATCCTGGTGCCGCAACGGGCCGTGCAGGATTTGATGGGGAAACCGATGATCACGGTCGTGGGCGAAGGGGAAAAAGCGGAAATGCGCGCAGTTACTACCGGTCCCCGGATTGGGCGACTTTGGCTTGTGGAAGAGGGGCTTAACAGCGGCGAACGAATCGTTGTGGACGGAGTCCAGAAAGTTCGTCCCGGCGAGATCGTAAAGGCCGAGACGGTTTCCATCGAGCAGTATACCAACACGAAGGCAAAATAGGAGGGCAGCAGTGTGGCAAAATTTTTCATCGACCGCCCTGTATTTGCCGTCGTACTTTCCTTACTGATCACCATCGGTGGAACCTTGGCCGGCTTTGCACTGCCGATTGCGCAATATCCCCAGATTTCGCCGCCGCGTATCGCGGTTTCCACTTTTTATCAGGGGGCAAGCGCTGAAGTCGTGGAGCAGGCTGTGGCGCAAATCGTCGAGCAGCAGGTCAACGGGGTCGAAGGCATGTCCTATATGTCCTCGGTCAGCGGCGACGATGGCTCGTACAAACTGGATGTCATATTCGGTATTGAACAAAGCGCCGATTTGGCGGCGGTTCAGGCGCAAAACCGGGTTTCGCAGGCGGTGTCCGGTTTGCCGCAGGAAGTGGTCCAGGTAGGCGTCACAACGCAAAAACAATCGCCGGATGTGGTGATGTATTTTGTCTTATACTCGCCCAAAGGCACGTTTGATTCGATATTTCTAAAAAATTACGCCAGCGTTCAGATTATCGAAGGATTAAAGCGAATCAAGGGAGTCGGCGCCGTGGACGAGTACGGTTCCGATTATGCAATGCGGATTTGGCTGCAAGCCGATAAAATGGCGGTTCTCAATGTGGCGGCAACCGATGTGCAGCAAGCGGTTCGCAAACAGAACATTCAGGCGCCGGCGGGACGGATCGGCGAGTTTCCAACGGTAGCGGGGCAGGAGTTCCAATATACGGCAAAAGCGCAAGGGCGGCTGCAACTGCCGGCTGAATTTCAAAATATCATTGTCCGGACGAATCCGGACGGTTCGATGGTACGGATAAAAGACGTCGCAAGAGTGGAGCTGTCGGCGAAAAACTATACATTTTTTAGCGAATATAACGGGCAGGAGGCTGTATCGTTCGCCGTCAAATTGACGCCTGACGCCAATGCGCTGGAAACGGTGAAAAATGCCCGCGCCGTGATCAATGATGCCGCCAGCCGGTTTCCCAGCGATATAAAGCATAACGTCGTCATTGACAATACGCTGTTTGTGCGGGAGTCGCTCAAGGAAGTGGTAAAAACCTTTATCGAGGCGCTGGCTCTGGTGCTGGTCATCGTCTACATTTTTCTGCAAAGCTTCCGGGCTACCCTGATACCGATGCTGGCCGTACCGGTATCACTGATCGGCACGTTTATCACGTTTTACCTGCTCGGGTTCTCGATCAATTCGTTGACTCTGTTTGCGATGGTATTGGCGATCGGACTGGTGGTGGACGATGCGATCGTCGTGGTGGAAGCGGCCGAGACCCATATGCGCCATGGCGGCCTTTCGCCCAAAGAGGCAACGTACAAGGCGATGGAAGAAGTATCGGGGCCGGTGGTGGCGATCGCGTTTGTTCTGGCTTCGGTTTTTGTGCCGGTGACTTTTTTTGGCGGCACGGTTGGCGTACTATACCGCCAGTTTGCGATCACGATTGCTGTTTCCATGGCATTATCGGCACTTATTGCTCTTTCGCTGACTCCCGCATTGTGCGCACTTCTGCTCAAACCGCACACAGCGTCGGGCGGTTCGAAAACCGACCGGTTTTTTGCCTGGTTTAATGCGGCCTTTGACCGACTGACGGAAAAATACGGGCGTGGGGTCATTGGTTCCACCGGCAATTTGCGTCGGGGATTGCTGCTGTTTTTGGTGTTGTTGGCGGCAACGTCGGTTTTGTTCAAAAGTTTGCCGTCCGGGTTTGTCCCGGATGAAGATCAGGGCTATTTTATCGCGTCCCTGTCGTTGCCGGAAGCGGCCTCGGTCAATCGTACGCGGGAAGTGGGGCACCGGATAGCGGAGATTATTCGTCAGATTCCGGGCGTTAAAGAAACAATTTTAATTTCCGGGATCGATATCCTGTCGGGAGCCGCCAAACCCAATACGGCGCTGGTTGTGGTTTCGCTTCATCCATGGGAGGAAAGAAAAGATCCTGCGTTGCATGCGCAAAATATCATCCATGAAACGATTAAACGGTCGTTTGCTGTTGCGGAGTCGAATCTGATTGCCTTTAATGCTCCGGCGTTGCCGGGCGTGGGCGGTCAGGGAAAACTGTCGCTCATGCTGCAGAATCGCGGTGGCGGCTCGCTGGACGAAATGTCCGATGTGGCTGCGCGCTTCATCGAAGCGGCGAATAAATTGCCGGAAATCGGCATGTTTTACTCCACGTTCCGCATGGATACGCCGGGGTACCGGTTCGACCTGGACCGGGAACGGGCCGAAACCTTGGGCGTGTCGGTCAGTGATGTTTTTCAGACGTTGCAGTACTTTATGGGCGGCAGTCAGGTGAATGATTTTAGCGCCTATGGCCGCAGCTACAAGGTGATTGTGCAGGCTGACGCCCAGTATCGGGCCGAACCGGGTTCCATCCGCTATCTGTTTGTGCGCAACCAGCGCGGCGACATGGTTCCCTTGAATGCGATCATTAAACCGGTATCAGTCAGCGGGCCGGCCAGTATAAAACGTTTCAACGGTTATCCCGCAATCCAGATCGGCGGCGATCCTGCGCCAGGATACAGTACGGGGCAGGCGCTTGACGCGCTGGAACGGGTTGCCAAAGAAACCCTGCCGCAATCGTACGCCTATGAATGGGCCGACCTTAGCAAAGAAGAAAAGGAGTCGGGTGGCCAAAACCTGCTGATTTTCGGCTTTGCAATTGTTTTTGTCTTTCTCTGTCTGGCGGCGCTATATGAAAGCTGGAGCGTGCCGTTTTCGGTCATCCTGTCAGTGCCGGCGGCTGCTTTTGGCGCCGCTGTATTTCAGCTGGTCCGGCAGTTTCAGAACGACATCTACATGCAAATCGGCTTGGTCATGTTGATTGGCCTGGCGGCAAAAAATGCGATCCTGATCGTGGAGTTCGCCAAGGAGCGCAGCGACCGCGGCATGCCGGCGGAACAGGCCGTTCTGGAGGCGGCCAAACTGCGCTTGCGTCCGATTTTAATGACTTCGCTGGCGTTTTTGATCGGTTGTTTGCCGCTGATGATGGCAAGCGGGCCGGGCGGCGGCGCCCGGTCGTCGATGGGTACGGCCGTTGTCGGCGGAACTTTGTTTGCTACGTTGATTGGGTTGTTTTTGGTGCCGTTGCTCTATGTTTGCGTGGAAAAGTTGCGCCAGCGGATCACGGGGAAATTGTAAAAAATATTGGGGGTTGTTGAAATGATTGAAGGATTATGGTCAATTTCATTCTCTACGGTGGATCAACCACAAGAGGTCGCCAGCGGCGGAGTTGTTGTTTTTGAAACGTTGCGTGTTTTTGGCGGCGACAGTACCTATTTTTACACCGGAAATTATTCGATCTCGAATGGCAATCAAATCACAGCTACGGTAAGCGCTAATCATTATTTTGGTCCGACATTATCGATTTTTGGTCCATTGGAAACCTGTACAATCATCATGAAAGGATCTATAGCGGTTGGCGAATTCAATGTTCAAGGGTATGTCAGGGAGAATCCGATGCTGCAATTTATGGCGAAGTTTGTCAAACGGGCCGAGTTGCCATAGTCGCTGAAAACCAACGCTGTGTCTCTGTGAAAAAGGGCGGCATCGACGCGAAATTGCGTTGATACTGCCCTTTAACTGTATATGGGTTGTTACTCAGCAGTCGAATACTTTGCCGGGATTCAAGATCAGATTTGGGTCCCAGGCTTTTTTGACCGCTTGCATCAGCTGCAGTTCCACAGGGTCGGTGTATTCATGGAACAGGGCTTTCTTTTTGTAGCCGATGCCGTGTTCGCCAGACAGTTTGCCGCCAAGCGGGTAGACATAGCTGAAGATTTCTTTATGAATCTTCGCCAGGCGCTCCGGCCATTCTGCCAGCGGCACACTGCCCTGCAAGATTGACAGGTGGATGTTGCCGTCTCCGGCATGACTGACGGTCCGAGCGGCCGCCCCGTGTTTTTCACAGATGCCGGCCATATGTTTCATCGCTTCCGGCATTTTGTCGATTGGCACCACGATGTCTTCATTGCTGTGAATCAACGTTTCGTGACGCACTGCTTCAGCGAACGATTTGCGGGCTTTCCAGATTTGCGCCGAGTTGGCGACGAGCAGTTCTAGTCCACCATGCGACGAGCACAGCTCGTCAATCCGCATGGCGTAATCCTCCAGTTTTTCTTCGCTGTCGCCTTCGATCTGGATGATCAGGTAATTGCCGTTTTCATCATATGGCAATTTTTCATTGATGAAACGTTCAACGCAGCGGATTGCTACATTGTCCATAAATTCCAGACAGGTCGGTGTGATGCCAGACTGGGCGATGACGTTCACAAACGCGATGGCGGAGTCTACATCCGGGAATACGGCCAGCAGATCCATCACATGTTGCGGCAGCGGAACCAGTTTCAGCGTGATTTCGGTAATGACGCCCAGTGTTCCCTCGGAACCGATGACCAGTTGTTCCAGGCAATAGCCTGTGGTGCTTTTGTTTAGTCGACTGCCGAGTTTGGTGATTTCACCGGTAGGGGTGACCACTTCCACTTGATACACTTGATGGCGTGTTGTACCGTATTTGACGGCTTTGTTGCCTCCGGCATTCGTGGCGACATTGCCGCCGATGAAACAACTGTCGCCGCTGCAGGGGTCGCCGGCGTACAGCAGGCCGTGTTTAGCAGCGGTTTGTTGCACTTCTTCGGTTCGGGCGCCGGCCTGCACGACCATAAACATATTTTTCGGATCAATTTCGAGAATGTTATTCATTTTTTCCAGTGATAGAATGATGCCACCGTAAATCGGCACCGCGCCGCAGGCGAGTCCTGTACCGGCGCCGCGCGGCACCACCGGAATCAATGAGCGATTGGCCAACTTTACGACAGCGGCGGTCTGCTCAGTCGTTTCCGGAAATACCACGACTTCCGGCATGTGGTGATAGCGGGACTCAGTCACTTCATCATGGCTGTAAGGCTGCATACGGTCAGTATCGGTGATGACATTTTTCTCGCCGAGGATGGTTCGCAGTTCGTCTAGGATTGCCGGGGTCAGTTTGTTGTAGGTCGGCATGAGGTTCCTCCTATATCCGGTTATTTTCTGTTTCCATAAAGATTATACGGGAAAGCGGGAAGATGCGGCAACAACCTTTCGTGCAAGCTGACTCGTTAGGAAAAATATTTGCCTTTTAGCCACATCAGCAGGATGCCGCTGATGAGTCCGGCAACAAAGCCGACGGAAATCATTTTGTAGTTCCAGGTCCGCTCTTCCCAATCCTCTATTTCCGCCAGTGCCAAAGCATCGGCCTCGGCTTTGGCAGCGTCCTCGGCTGCTTTTCGCAGTTCGCGGCTATTATAATAAGTATAAGCAGAGGGGTTGACCCGGGCGAACGGCGTTCCTTTGATTCGTTTGGCAGAAAGGCTGATCAGGCGCTGGGACTCGAAGCGCTCCAAAATTAGCAGTATACTTTTCCTATCAAGATCAGGATGCGCTTTTTCCAATGTGTAATGCAGGCTGAAAAAATTACCCTGGTTTTTATCTTCATCCAACAGTGTTTTTAGCACCCGGTCTCTTTCATCCACCAGAGAACACCTCCTGATGATGAGTTCCACAAACTGGCGGGAGAGTCCTGCAAAATGAGAATAACCGATTGTTTAAGGCAGGAGACGGAATATTTTTGTGGAAAGACATAAAAAAGAATAATTCATGCGTTACCAAAACCGGTTGGTTGCGTTTAACTGTGTGAAACCAAAAATTTTGGAGGGTGAGAACGATGATGCGTAAATTGATTGCTGGAGTGATTGTGGTAGGACTTTTATTGGCCTATTTTTCGGTAGGCGTCGTATCTACCGGCGCGGCGGCGACGATTCCCCGGAAAGATAATCCCGATTTGCGGGCTCAGGTTGCCGGGAATTCGGAGTTTGCGCTGGCGATGGTTCAAAAACTTATGGCAACGTCCGGGGCGGAAAACATCTTTTTCTCGCCGTATAGCATTTCCACCGCGCTGTCGATGACCTATGCCGGCGCACGGGAGAATACGGCGCGGCAGATGGCTGAAACCATGCGTTTTCGCTTGCCGCAGGAAGCTCAACATGCAGCCTTTGCAGCATTAGCCAGGGCAATGAACCCGGAAGGTCAGAACTATCGACTGGAGATTTCCAATGCACTATGGGGACAGCAAGGTTATGCCTTTCAGTCAGAGTTCCTTGACCTGGTGAAAAAGTATTACGAGGGCGGCTTCAATACGGTGGATTTTGCCGGGCAGACGGAAGCGAGCCGGGCAATCATCAATCGTTGGGTCGAGCAAAAAACCGCCGACAAGATCAAAGATTTACTGGCGCAGGGATCGTTGACTCCGCTGACCCGGTTGGTACTGACCAACGCCATCTATTTCAAGGGCGACTGGGAAAGTCAGTTCAAACCGGCGATGACCCGTCCGATGCGCTTTCATCTGAATGAGACGCAGACGGTTGATGTGCCGATGATGCGGCAAAGCGGCAATTTCCTGTTTACGGAGAATGATGCGGTCAAAGTGTTAGAGTTGCCATATGTCGGTCAGGAGTTGTCGATGATACTGGTGTTGCCGAAAGGTAAACCGGAGGAATTTGCCCGATCGCTTGACTTGACTCGACTGCATGAGTGGCAGGGACAGGTTGCCCGTCAGGAAGTCGATATCTATCTGCCGAAATTCAAGTTTGAAACCCAGTATGAACTTAAAGAACTGTTGTCCGGCATGGGGATGCTGGATGCGTTTGAACTACCGCCAGCCGATTTCTCCGGCATATCTGGATACAAAGACCTGTATATCACCAAAGTCATCCACAAAGCGATCATCGAAGTGAACGAAGAGGGCAGTGAGGCTGCCGCCGCTACAGCGGTCGTGGTCGGAACCAAAGCAGTGATGCACAAGCCGGTGTTCAAGGCAGATCATCCGTTCCTGTTCATGATTCGGCACAATGAAACCGGTTCGATCCTGTTCCTGGGCCGAGTGGCAAATCCTGCGGCAAAGTAGCAAACTGTAGATTTAGAGGCAAACAATAGAAAAATTTAAGGTCGGCTCTGCGTGAAGCGGAGCCGGCCTTTTATAAATTTTGAGATAATTATGAGAAAAAGTAGGGATTGGCGCAGGCAGGTCAAATTTAAGAATTAACGATAATACTGAATATTTGAAATGGGGGAATCAAGACATGAAACAATGGATGAAAGTTCTGGTTTTGGCGATGGCGATCGGTTTAGTGGCGCTAACTGGCGGTCCGGTCCAGGCAGCCGGTTTGAGCGAACCGATTTTTGAGAGTCCGACACTGATCACTTCGGTTGGCCAGAGTGCTGACGGGCAAATGGTCAAGGTGCTGGCGCAGCGGATCGGACTGACCTTTACCTATGAAACCTTGGCGCCGGAGTCGGCCGTCAGTCAGTACAAGACCCTGATTTTGGTTGTTGGCGGCAGTTCGAAAGGTCTTGGTGCAGCTGGAATCAATCTGGACCAGGAAGAGCGAAGGACCAAGGCGTTGATTGCGGCTGCCAAAGATGCCGGCGTTAAAATCCTGTTCATGCATGTCGGCGGCGAAGCAAGACGCGGTGAACTGACCGACCGATTTGTCAGCCTCAGCGCTCCGGCAGCCAATTACCTCATCGTTGTGGCAGACGGAAATAAGGACGGATTCATGACCAATGCAGCAGGCGGAGCGCCGATCGACATGGCTGATTCTGTCGGCGATGCGGGACGCTTGATGAAAGCGGCTTACAAATAACGATGTCACAGGAAACAATCTTGTTGTTATTGATGTTGGCGGCTTTTCTCGGGTTGGTCGCCGGATTGAAATGGCCGGTAGGCCTTGCGCTGGCTGCGACCAGCGTTGTCGTAGCGGCTGCCGACGGGCAGGGATTTCCGCTAAGACATCTGGTCGAGGGCATGTTCGGTTATCTTGATGTATCGCTTGTGCTGATTACGGCGATGATTTTCATGAAGATCATTGAACGCAACGGCTTGCTGGATGTGCTGGCCTGCGATCTAATGCTGCGGTTCGGCCGTTCGCCTGCCACCATGCTTACGGCGATGACGCTGATCATCATGTTTCCAGGCATGATCACCGGTTCCTGCACTGCTTCGGTGCTATCCACCGGTGTTTTGCTGACGCCGGTGCTATTGAAAATGGATATGCCGCGGGCGAAAGCGGGGGCGATCGTGGCGATGGCTTCCGTTTATGGCATGATTGCGCCGCCGGTCAATATCGTGGTCATGATCATTGGCGGCGGGATCGATATGCCTTACATCGGTTTTGACTTGCCGTTATTGCTGATGACTTTGCCGCTGGCTATTTTGACTACGCTTTACCTGGGCTATGGTTTTGCCCGCAAAGCCGATATGGAAAGCGTCGTCAGTGAATTCACCTGCCATGAAAGAGCGCCGGGCGGATTTTTGCTTTATCTGCCGCTCCTCGTCGTCTTGGTGCTGATGATCGGGCCTAAAGCGCTACCGGGAATCTTTCCCGATCCACGCTTGCCGCTGACCTTTGTGATTGGCAGTGCTCTGGCGATGCTGTCCGGTCGCAAATTTAATCTACTGGAGACAGCACGGGCCGGTGTGGCGGAAATATTGCCTGTTGTGGGGATTCTGATGGGAGTGGGCATGTTGATTCAAATCATGACTCTCACCGGTATCCGCGGCAGCATCGCGGTCAGTAGCCTCAGTTTGCCGCAATATCTACTATTGGCCAGTATCGCTGTTACCTTGCCTCTGTTTGGCGGAATTTCCGTGTTTGGCGCCGCCAGTGTTCTAGGTGTGCCGTTTATCCTGACGATGCTGGGACAGAACTTGATCATCACGGCTTCAGGCATGTCGCTGATCGCCGCGATGGGCAGCTTCATGCCGCCGGTGGCATTGACCGCCGTGATTGCCGCCCAGGTGGTCGAGGAACCGGATTACCTGAAGATCGTCAAGCCGCTTGTCGTGCCGTCGTTGGTTGCGATCGGCATCGGCGTGCTGATGATCAAATACGCCACGCAAATTGCGCGGTTGGTATTATGAGGGGAGATCAGCAATGATGACGATAGTGTACCGACTGATTTTGGTCGCGGCAATCCTGTTGATTGTGCTCGAAATGACCAAAGAAAAGGAACTAAAATATCAAATCAATGCCGCATGGGTACTTATTCCCTTTATCCTGCGTGCGCTGATGCTGGCGTGAGGGTGAACGGATGCGAATGATGCAAGGAACTAAAAAGACGGCATTCATCCTGTTGGCGCTGAGTATGCTGGTTGTGGTCGCCGTAACACCGGATTTTCGACGGATGCATGTGGAAGAACCGATACGCAAGGGACCGGGCGTGACTACGGTTAAACAGCTGAGCGACTATTTTGCCAAACTAAAAGGGACCAATGGCGATACCCCGGTATATGTGCTGGACAGCGGCAAGCCGGGCGGTACGGCGCTGGTTCTGGGCGGCACTCATCCCAACGAACCTTCCTCGTTTCTGAGCGCCTTGTTGTTGATTGAAAATGCGAAGCCGGCCAAAGGTCGTCTGATCGTCATTCCTCGGGCGAACAATAGCGGCTTCAGTCACACCGACTATACCGAAGGAGCGCCGCAGCATTTCATGCTAAAGGCGGCTTCGGGAGAGCGCTGGTTCCGTTTTGGCTCGCGGGCGACCAATCCGACCGACCAATGGCCTGACCCGGATATTTATGTGCATGCGGCTTCCGGCCAAAAACTGTCCGGCTCGGAAACTCGCAACCTGAACCGCGCCTATCCCGGTCGGCCCGACGGCACGTTGACCGAGCAGGTCGCCTATGGGATTGTTCAGTTGATTCGTCAGGAAAAAGTAGCGATGACGATTGATTTGCATGAAGCCTCGCCGGAATACCCGGTCATCAATGCAATCGTCGCCCATGAACGGGCGATGGACTATGCGGCGGAAGTCACCATCGGTTTGCAGATGGATGGAATCAAGATCGGTCTTGAGCCTTCGCCGAAAAGTCTGCGCGGCCTGTCTCACCGCGAGCTGGGCGATGCCACCGATACCCTGGCGATCCTGATGGAAACTGCCAATCCAGCCCAGGGCAGGTTGCGTGGTGCAACCAACGCCGCGTTGGTCGTAACCGGCAAGGATGTCATGTATGAACGGGCGGCGAAGCTGAACCGGTTGTTCGTTCCTTATGATGAAAAAGGCCAACCGATCGATTTGCGGGTGGCCCGGCATGTAACGGCAATCAATGAGTTCCTGAACGTTCTTTCCGTCAAAAACCCTGCCCAGGCGGTCGTCCTGAACCGTGTCCCTTCATACAACGACATGGTCAAGAAGGGAATCGGCTCTTATCTATAATAATAAGACCAGCAAAATAAGAGGAGGGTATACGATGAAAAAAATCAGATCCTGGATGGCCCTATCCCTGGCGTTGCTACTGATTCTGTCGGTGGTGACGGCTGCAGCCGGACCCTACGATCCGCCGGAAAAACGCGACGTAATCGCCAAGAACGGCGTGGTGGCGGCTGCGCATCCGCTGGCAGCCCAGGCCGGATTGGAAGTGCTGAAAAAAGGCGGCAATGCCTTTGATGCGGCGATTGCAACTTCCTTCATGCTGAATGTGGTCGAACCGAACGCATCGGGAATGGGCGGTGGCGGTTTCGCTGTCATCTATACCGCCAAAGACAAGAAAACCTATTTCATCGACTATCGCGAGATGGCGCCTGCTCAGGCCAGACCGGATTTCTATCCGTTAGGTGAAAACGGACGAGTCAAGGATATGGCTACGACCGTCGGCTTTTATGCCAGCGGCGTGCCAGGCCAACTGCGCGGCATGGAAATGCTGCATCACAAGTTTGCCACGATGAATTGGGCCGACTTGGTCGCTCCGGCAATCAAACAGTCCGAACAAGGCCTGGTCGTGACCAAGAACCTGAACGGCATCATCATGGACAATATCGGCCGGTTCGAAAAATACTCGCCTTCAATGGCTGCATTCAAGAGCATCTTCTATAAAGATGGTCTGCCGGCGCAGGAAGGCGACGTAGTAAAAAATGCCGCGCTGACCGAAACCTTGAAGAAAGTTGCCGCCGGTGGCGCGGATGTCTTCTACAAAGGTGAGATCGCCAATAAAATTGATGCGTATTATGCCAAGAACGCCGGCGGCTGGATCACCAAGGCCGATCTGGCAAACTACAAGGCGAAATTGCGTGAACCAGTGCAGGGCACCTATCGCGGCTATACGTTGATCACTTCGCCGCCGCCGTCTTCCGGTGGCCTGACTGCCGTGAATATGCTAAATATCATGGAAGGCTATGATGTGGCCAAGATGGGCCGCAGTTCGTCCGAGTTCCTGCACACTTTCATCGAAGCGCAAAAACTGGCGTTCTCTGATCGGAACAAATATATGGCCGATTCCGATTTCGTCAATGTGCCGATGTCCGGCATGGTTGACAAAAAATACGCAGCGGAGCGCCGCAAAATGATCGACCCGGACAAAGCCAACAACGCGGTGAAATTCGGCGATCCGGCCAAATACTCCGCCGGTAGCACCACTTCCTTCTCGGTCATCGATAAAGAAGGAAACATGATCACCGTGACCCAGACGATCAATGATTTCTTTGGCTCCGGCGTGATTGTCGACGGGACAGGGATTATCATGAACGACGAAATGGATGATTTCGTCGCTAACAACCCCGATCACAACAATGCTCCGGCCCCCGGCAAGCGCCCGCTCAGCAGCATCACCCCGATGATCGTGCTGAAGGATGGCAAGCCGTTCATGACGATGGGAACTCCGGGCGGTCCGCGCATCATCACCACTGTGGTGGGAATTGTCATGAACGTGGTTGATTTCAAGATGGACCTGCAAACGGCGATTCTTGACGCCCGCTCGCACAATCCAAACGCGGCGGTGGCGCAACTGGAAAAACCGGTTGTCGAGTACAAATTCGCCGATTATATGGATGTCGCGGTGCGTGAACTCGAATCACGCGGCCACAAGCTGAATCTGAGGCCGGAACGTTCCGCCTACTTCGGCGGCGCTCAGGGCATTATGATTTTGCCGGACGGCAGCCTGCATGGCGCTGCTGACAACCGGCGGTTGGGACAGGCGTTCGGCTACTAATTCCGTTTCATAGGGCAAGGGAGCTTCGGCTCCCTTTTTTGTTTTGCCTTGCTTTTCAACTAAAGCAGGAAAATCCGGCAATGGCGGGGAATGAATTTGACGAGGGGGAACAGGCCATTGCTTCGCAAGGTTTTGCATAATCGTTTCATTGTCTCTGGAATTTTGCTGATTCTGCTGGGGTTGCTCGCACCTCTGCTGCTTACAGTTAAATTGTTCGGCATTTTTCCGCTCATGGTAGAGAGTTTGGACTTATCTAGCAGCGGAGCGTTGATGCTGGCATGTTTCAAACTGGTCGTACTCAATACATTACGGGCTTTGCCGCTATACAGCGGGACATTGCTGCTGGCACAGGGGGTCGGGGCGTTTTTCCCCAACGCCGCCAAGTCGCTGCTGATTATTCCACTAGTTGTCATCCCGCTGGCCTATGAACTGGTCAAGCTGTTCTACGGAATCGCCTATGATTTAGGAATTCCGGCAATCAGCCTGATTTTGGCGATTCTGCTGATGACACGGCTGGAAAACATGACACGCAAAGTATTGCACAAGATTCTGGTGCTCGGCCTACTGTTGTTCGGCGTGGAATGGTTGGACATCGTACCGATGCTCAGCTCTTACGGTTTCGGTCGCGGCGAGGTTTCGACCGACTTGAAAAAAATCGCCGAATTTCTTGAATTTGAAGACCTGCTCAATATCACCGGCTTGGCGCTGTTTTTTATCTGCGCGGCCAATTCCTTCATCCTGGCTCAACTACTCAGCATCTATACCCGCGATCTGCGGATTGCTGAGCAGAACCGGCTGTACAGTGAGTTGCGGTTACAGTCGCTGGAGAACCGATCCCTGCGAGAGATGCAGTCGCTGGTGCACGACCTGAAAACGCCGCTGACTTCGGTCCAGGGGCTGGCCGGCGTTCTGGCTATTTCATCCGGCGAGGCGCAACACAGGCAGTATGCCTCACGGATCGTGGATGCTTGCGAGACCATGAGCATAATGATCAGTGAGATGCTTTGCGACGACACGCGGCAAATCATCAGCAGCCGCGAACTGATCGAGTATGCGACCGCCCATGTGCCGGAACTGAGCAGTATCCGTTCCTACCGCGTCGAACTGCCGGAAGAGCCGCCTTGCGTGATAGTGAACCGGATCAAAATGTCGCGGGCGTTGATCAATCTGCTGGAGAACGCGATGGATGCCGTTGACCCCGTTCACGGCGAAATCACATTGTCGGTCGTTCGCATGGATGCAGCGGTTCACTTGGAGATTGCCGACAATGGTGTCGGAATATTGCCGGGCCATAGTGAACTGGTCTGGGAACCGGGGTTTTCGACGAAACAATCTTCCGGTTTTGGCCTGTCCTTTGTAAAAGAAATTGTCGAAAAAAACGGAGGGACCATTCGCATGGAAAGTCTGGAACGTTGTGGCACCCGCATGGTCATCACCTTGCCGGAGGCGTTGGCTTGTGACTGAAAAACCATTGTCGATTCTGGCGATCGATGATAACCAGGATATTCTATTTACGCTGATGGCAATCGGCGAAACGTTTGGTTGGAAGATCCATGCCGAAAGCGACAGCAAGTTGGCGCTGGAGCGCGTGCGCAAACTGGAGCCGGATCTGATTCTGATCGATTATCACATGCCGGGGCAGGATGGGTTGTCGACGGTACGGCAGATTCGCGGCCAGAACCGTGGGGTGCCGATTATCGTGCTTACGGTCGATGAACGGCAGGAAATTGCCGATCAGTTTCTGGCAGCCGGAGCAAATGACTTTGCCAACAAGCCGATCAAGGTTGCTGACCTGGCGACACGGATCCGGGTCCATATCAGCATACGACAGCAGCAGGAAAGCTACACGCGGGACAAAGGAATCAACAGCGGCACGCTGGATATCGTTTGCAACTGCTGCCGGCAGTTTACCCGCCCGTTTTTGACCGAGGAGGTCGTAGAAGGTTCTGGGCTGGCTTACCAGACCGTGGTGCGTTATCTGCAATATCTGCAGGATCAGAAATGGCTGCAGTCATCTAGCCATTACGGCAAAGTCGGCCGTCCCAAAAAGAAATACCAGCTGGTTGATGCCGGGGCAGAATCATGTTGCAAAAACTGAAGGGTCTGGCCACTTATAACTATGTCAGGCAATTGGCAGTTCACTACCGTGACGACGATCTGGCGGCGATGAGTGCACAGATATCGTACTATTTGATTCTGGCCTTTTTCCCGTTTCTGTTTTTTTTGATTAACCTGCTCAGTTTTACGCCGCTGCCCAACCGTTTGTTGATTGCCAATTTCAACGCCATACTGCCGCAAGAAACAGCACTGCTTGTCAAGACGATGCTCACCGAGACGGTGCAGGCTAAAAGCGGCGCGATGCTTGTTCTGTCGATGCTTGCCAGTCTGTGGGCAGCGTCGCGGGGGATGTCGGCGATTATTCGCGGATTGAATCATTCCTATGGAGTCAAGGAAAGCCGGCGTTTTGTCCGGCTCAATCTGGTTGCGTTGCTGTCGACCGTTGGTTTGTCGGTGATGGTAATGCTCTCTTTTATCATGATCGTACTTGGCAGAATCATCGGTTCGACCATTTTTGGCTACCTGGGCGCAAAATCCCTGTTTTACAGCATTTGGTCGTTTTTACGCTATGGGATAACTTTTGGACTGTTGTTAACCACTTTTTATCTGATCTATCGGTATCTGCCAAATCGCAAACTGAATGGCAATCATGTTATGGCCGGTACGATTTTTACGACGGTTGGCTGGATCGGTGCGTCGCTGCTCTTTTCGTTCTATGTGAACAATTTCGGCAGCTACGCAACTGTTTATGGCAGTTTGGGCGGCATGTTCGCCTTGATATTCTGGCTGTATCTCAGTACGTTGATTTTTTTGCTTGGCGGTGCTATTAATGCAATTTGCAGCGACGATAAGGAAGGGGAAGTCAGAACATGATACTGCCTTTACAAGGGATCCGCGTACTGGATTTGTCCAGATTGCTGCCGGGGCCGTACTGCTCACAGATGTTGGCGGATTTCGGCGCCGATGTGGTTAAAGTCGAGGATGGCGAACGCGGCGACTATCTGCGGGATTTCCCGCCACACGGTGAACGTTGGAGTGTGTTGTACGAATCGGTGAATCGCAACAAGCGCAGCATCAAGCTTGACCTGAAGCAGGATGCGGGAAAAGCAGTCTTTCGCGCCTTGGTGAGACAATACGACGTGGTGCTGGAGGGGTTTCGTCCCGGTGTGATGGACAAACTGGGACTGGGTTACGAAGCGCTGCGCGAAATCAATCCAAGACTGATTTATTGCGCGATTACCGGCTATGGACAGGACGGACCTTACAAGTTCATGGGAGGACACGACGTCAATTATTTGAGTTATGCCGGGATTACCGGCTTGTTTGGCGAACTGGACGGCAAACCGGCGATGGGCGACATCCAGATTGCCGATATTGGCGGTGGCGCATTAATGGCTGTGATTGGAATCTTGCTGGCGATTCAGGCGAGGACCGTTACCGGACGCGGACAGTTTTGCGATGTTTCGATGCTGGATGGGGTGGTTAGTTGGCTGCCATTTATTCTGGCAAGGTTCGGTGCAGGTGAAAAGCCGGTGCGGGGCACCGGCTTGCTTGGCGGCAGTTATGCCTGTTATCAGGTTTATCCGACTGCAGACGGGAAGTATATCAGCCTCGGCGCCTTGGAAGACAAGTTTTGGCAATGCTTTTGCCGCCTGATTGGCCGCGAGGAATATATCCGGCAACAGATGGATTTGGCGGCGCAGCCGGAGATCATCCGGTCATTGCAGGAAATGTTTCGGCAAAAAAGTCAGGCGGAATGGTTGGAGTTTTTTGCTGGTCAGGACATCTGCCTGTCACCGGTCAATGAATTGGCGCAAGTGCTGGAAAATCCACAGATCCGGCATCGGCAGATGGTTGTGACGGAGCCGGGCGAAAAGTCTTCGACACTGCTGGCCGGCATTCCGATTAAGTTATCGGACACACCGGGCCAAATCCGGCCGGGCTCTCCCGCGCAGGGCGAACACACGCGTCAAATTCTTGGCGACATCGGCTATTCAGATGCGGAACTGGATGAACTGGCCAAACAGCAGATCATTTAACGACGCTGTTGCGGTCAGCAAGTACATGGGACAAAATTTCACGGGCCCGCTGCGTAAACAGTTTGGTTCCAGCAATGTTTGGTTCCTCGTTCAGTTTTTGCATTAGCAACCCGTCGTTGCCGAACCAGCAGGGCAGGACTGCGCCCAAAAAGTAGCCGCGACTACGCAGACAAGCGACTGCTTCGCCAATGGCGGGGTCGGTCAGCGGCAGGAATGCTTGGTGAATGCGGATATCGGCCGTTGCAGTCTGCGTCTCGTAATCCGCCAGACAGGCGGCGAAGTCGCCGCCGAGTTGAAGGAAGGTCAGCCTTGCCACAGCCACTGAGGTGAAAATATCCAGGTTGCCGCGCGTCGGCCTGTCTGTCGCCAAAAGCGCCATGCTGTCGACAAAGCGGTGGCCGTGATCAAATCCGGAATACAGGAAAGGCAACTGGCGGGTATAGGCAGCAGGCAGATAGATTGTTTGCGGCTGGGGCGGTCCATAATTGCGAAAGATGGTTACAACAGATATTCTGCCGCGATTTTCGCCACGCATGGCCTGCGCCATTGCTCCTCCCGGCAACAGATCGAGTTCGAGGCCGGTTTCGGCATGACCACTGACGGTGTAAATGCGCTGGGAAAACAGGTGGTTGGTGACGGCTTCTCCCCAGGTGTAACGGATTTGATATTTCAAAGGAATCTGTTCAATCGCAAATAGGGTAAGTTCGCTGGCCAGGTTGCTGCCGCGCCAGTCGTGATGCACCACCAGTTGGCATGCCTCGTACAGGCCGCGATTGGGCGGCGACGAGCGGGTATAAGCGGTGTGTCCGATCACTTCACCACTGGCGGAACGGGCTACGGCACGATAGACGTCTCCCTGTTCCTGTCCGGCGATGAGTTGGTCCGGATCGTAGACGGAGGGAACATGGTAGTCTTCACCATAAATGGCGCGATATAAGGCGATAACTCCTGCTGCGTCTTCCGGGCGGAATAAATCCACGGTCCAAGTTGCTGACATCAACGAAACCTCCCTGCATGCATGACAATACATGACAACATGTTTATCAATGATATTCATCACGCGAGCAAAAATACCTTTTGAGGGAATCCGGCAATCATTTATGCAGTGACTCCATGATGAGATTTTACTGCAGTGTTTTATAAAGCAATGGAGGGACAAAAAACTTGGAAACCATGATCGGAATCAATCGGGCCATACTGCACATTCTGGACTTCAACTCGAACCTGACCGTGTTTTCCGAGCAGGAACTGGAGCTTGGCAGCGGCAGCGCCGCAGCCTATCTGATGAAGCACTTGGAACGTTCGTTTACTGATTCGGCGCTAAAACCGGGAACTTTAAACCAGACTAGTGCTATGAAGGCAGAACTCGCCGCCTATGCAGCAGGTGAAATCAGTTTTGTCCAGTTGTCAACGCAGATTGCCGGCGCGCTGTATCAGGCGATTGCCCAGTCAGATAAAATGGTTTCGGCCGATGTGCTGGTCTGTGACATCAGCGTGAACGGCGAGCAGGTGGTCGCGATTTTAAAATGCAACAACCGGGTCGGTTTTACCCATCAGGTAGCGCAGGGGGAAGCGGGGATCAGCAACAGCATCATCCATCATTACGCGATCCTGCCCAGTCTGGCCCATAAACTGGATGAGTACGCATTTGTCTGGGTAGCGTCGGGCGAGATTCGCTTCGTCGACAAAAAATGTTCGATTGGCGGAAACGACGTCTATATTTTGCCGGAAATCGTGCTTGACTGCAGCTCGCGGGTTTCCCAGAAAGACACGATCGCGATGGTGACTTCGATCACCCGCAAAGTGGCCGAGAGTCATGGCGAAAACCCGGCGATGGCGGTATCGCGGGCAAAAACTCTGATCATGGAGAATGCCGAAGTGTCGGAATATCTTGACCCAAAAGAACTCGGCAGCGCGGTGTTTGCCGCGTCGCCGTTGATGCAGCAGCAATACCTGCAGGAAGCGGCTCAGGCCGGCTTGGACGAAGTGGTCAAAATCGACCGCAATCTGGCGGTGCGAACCGGGCGGACCCAAAAACTCAAAACCGATACCGGCATCGAAATCACGATTCCGATCGATTATTTTCAGAACACGGAGTATGTGGAGTTCATCAACAATCCAAACGGGACCTTGTCGATTGCGTTGAAGAATATTGGCAAACTGGTGGACAAATAGCCGGTTTCCTGGCGTAAAGGAGGCATTACTGTTGCCTGTTTCAGTCGAACAAATTATGAATTTGGAAGATATCTCAAGTGTTGCGAAGCTAGTTGCCGGTCATGGCGGCATCAAAAACCAGGTAACTTTCGTTACGATCTCAGAAGCGCCAGACTTTTATCAATGGGTATATGGGGGAGAATTCGTTTTATCAACCCTTTACGCATTTAAAGATTATCCCGAATTGCGCGCTACTGCATATCGGGAGTTGGCCAAACGCGGCGTATCGGCAGTTGCCATCAAAACAAAACGGTTTTATGATGAAATACCGGCGGACCTGATTGAAATTGCAAATGAATATAACATGCCGCTATTTGAAGTGGAGCGGGAAACCAAATTTCGCCAGATTATCCAGGCAATCACTGCAGAACTAAACAATGAACAGACCAATTTGTTGAAAGAAGTGGAACGGCATTATCAAGAACTGGCAGAAGCGGCGCTGATAGGTGGTGATTATGATCAGCTAGTTCGTGGTTTTGGCCGTCGCAGGAAATGTAATGTCTTGTGTTTTCGCGCAGATAATTTATTAGTGGGTAGCTATGTACCCAAAGCACGAGAGATGGACATAGCCGTCGTTCAGGATCAGATTGTCGCCTATCAACGACAATTTGGCGAAATCATGCAAAACATAACACTCACTGGCTGGCATGTGTTTCCTTGTATAACTCGAGGCCAGGCGATTGGTTACCTAATGATCGCAGACCCCAGTCCTCTGACCGAAAAATTCGCCTTGATGGCCAAGCAACTGACAACATTTCTGACCTTAAAGCTGATCGATCAGCTGGATATGGAACAAAGGACATTGACAGCGTTGTTTGACGATATCTTGTTCAAACACAATCTTACGGAAGACGAGTTGCGTGAACGTTTGGCTTTGCATGGGCTCAAACGGACCGGTTTTTATCGTGTGGTCGTTGTTCAGCAAGCAAACAAAATTTCGGACGTGGCTGATGATGGTAGTTTCAGGACGGTTTGTGGGAAAATACGGACGGCGTTGGGAGAAGCTTTGTTAATCAATAAGCCGGATGAAGCGATTTTCATTGCTGCAGGGCAACAGGCTGACGGAGATTCGTTGTTGGCTGGGTTCAAAAAACTTGATGCAGAAATATTGTCCAGCGAGGCTCCATTCTGTATCGGTATCGGTCCTGCAGTTGCCAATGCAAGAGAAATTCACAGCAGCTATTTGATTGCGCAAAGTACAGTCAGAGCAGGAACTGCTTTCGAGCAAGGCGGCATCCACTATTATTCCGAATTTCTGGCGCGGATATTATTGCTGCGCACGACCGATACCGCTGAAAACAAGTATTTGCAGGAAGTGGTAATCGCTCCCCTGTTAGCGCAGGATTTGCGTTATAACACGCAGCTGCTGCACAGCCTGGGCGCCCTGATTTTTGCTGATGATTTGGAAGCTGCAGCGTCGGCCCTATTTGTTCATATCAATACGGTAAGATATCGGCTCAACAAGATAAAACAGTTGACGGGATACGATTTTTTTACTGCCAAAGGCCGTTATACACTCACCACAGCCTACCTAATGCACCGGTTTGTTCAGTAGTTTGTAGAAAACAACAAAAATTCACGCTTTTTTTCACAGCCTTCTACGAAGGCTTTTTTTATTTTTTAAACTAATATTAGTACTGTAAATGCGAAGGCATAATACGTAATGCTCGACAGCGAAAAAGAGTGATGAAAGTGAGGTGAAAACATCCAATGAAAAACAAGGTCATATTGACACTGGCTCCGACTGGCAATGTGCCGACAAAGGAAATGAATCCGAATGTGCCGATAACACCGGCGGAGATTGCGGCGCAAATTTATCAGTGCTGGCGGGAAGGGGCAGCCGTTGCGCACATTCACACCCGTGACCAAGCCGGATTGCCAACCTCCGACGTGGAAGTAAACCGGCAGGTGTTGGCTGAATTGGACAAATATCCCGACTGCGATATTATTCGGCAACTTTCCACTGGCGGTCGCGCCGGAAAAAGCTATACGGAACGGGGACAGATGCTTTGCCTGGGGCCGGAGATGGCGAGTCTGGCAACCGGTTCATCCAATTTTCCCGCCAAAGCAAATCTGAACGATCCGGAAACCATTTGTTATTTGGCGGGAGAAATGAAGAAGTATGGCGTGAAACCGGAAGTGGAAGTCTTTGATTCGGCAATGTTGTTTAACGCAATCCAGCTGGCTGACAAAGGGGTAATCGACTGGCCTTTGCAGATCAACTTTGTGCTTGGTGTACCAGGGTCTTTGCCTGCCTCGTTCAAGAATTTATTTTTCCTCTATGAACAACTGCCGGATAATTGCACATGGTCAATTACTGCCGTTGGGAGGGAACATGTGGAACTCTCAACGATGGCGCTGGCTCTGGGAGGGAATGTGCGGGTTGGCTTGGAGGACAATGTTTTTTATTCCCGCGGGGTACTCGCTACGAACCTTAGTTTGCTGAAACGAATGAAGGCGATTACTCTAGCCATGGGAAAAGAAATCGCCAGCCCGGCGGAAGCACGTCAAATATTAGCGCTCGGAAAATGATTCGATACTGACAGAAATAGAAATAATAGGAGGGTCTTCATGCAAAAGCTAACTCGGTTCTTTCTGCGTTTGGTCCAGGAATATTTGCCGGATGCCTATATCTTGGCAGTCATCCTATCGATGATCGTTTTTGTTGCCGGTATCTTTATTGCCGGCAAGACGCCGCTGCAGATGGTTCAATATTGGGGCGACGGATACCCGTCCCTGTTCAATTTTGGCATGCAGATGGTCATGGTGTTGCTGACCGGCTATATTCTGGCACTGACTGCCCCCTTGCAAAAAGCGCTGAACTGGATTACCAGTCTGCCGAAAAATCCGCGGCAGGCAGTCGGCCTGACTGCAGCTACTTCTCTGATCGCTTGCTATTTTAACTGGGGATTTGGTCTGGTTATCGGCGCATTTGTCGCCAAGGCGATGGGCGCCAGGGTCAAAGGCGTTCATTTTCCTGTATTGGTTGCCGCTGCATACGGCGGGGAAGTCATGCGCGGTCCGTCGTCATCGATTCCTTTGGTATCAGCGACAAAGGGCCACTTTATGGAAAAGATCATGGGGATCGTGCCGGTTACAGATACCTTGTATACCTGGTGGAATATCCTGATCAGCGTTGTAGTGTTTGGCATGTTGATTTACTATTTCATGCGGGTTGAAACGCCAGCGGAGGAAGTCGTCGAATTCAAAGCGGAAGATCCCATCCTGGTCAAACCGGTTCCGGCAGGCACGGTTGTACGCAGAACTTTTGCCGAAACCTTGGAAAATAGTTGGTGGGTCAATGCGATGTTTGGCGCTGTACCATTAGTGTATCTGGTTGTAAATTTCAACAAATTGGGATTTGACCTGAATTTGAACTTGGTAATCATCATTTTCCTGGTGTGTGGATTGTTTTTGCATCGGTCACCCAATGATTATCTTGCTGCTGTCAAAGCGGGAGTTGTTGCCTGTCGTGGCATACTGATCCAATTTCCGATTTACGCCACGATGATGAGTATGATGGGGAAATCTGGTTTGGTGGCGATTGTCTCTGCATGGTTCGTGCAAATATCCACCCCGGAAACTTTCCCGGTATTTACCTTCCTATCTGCAGGATTGATAAACTTCTTCATACCCTCCGGTGGCGGACAGTGGGCGGTGCAGGGGCCGATCATGATGCAGGCGGCGGAAACCTTACACGCCAACAAGGCGCTGACCATCATGGCGTTCGCCTGGGGCGACTCCTGGACCAATCAAATTCAGCCTTTCTGGGCTCTACCGCTGCTTGGCGTCGCCGGGCTTTCGGCTCGTGACATTATTGGCTATTGCGTAGTATGGACAGGGATCGTTGGTCTGGTATTGAGTGGCTTCTTCTTGGCGTTGGGGTTTGTGCTTTAATTCGGGGTTGTAAGTTGATTCGGTAATTTGTTTTGGCGCCCGGGCAACGAGGTTGTTCCAACCCATCGTAGTTCGGGCTGCCAATGGAAGGGAAGTTGGGTTAATGAAAAAAGCAATTCAAATTCTTGCGTGTGAACAAGCCATCAAAACGATGATTGCGCCACATAGCAGGGTGATGGTCGGAGGGTTTGGCTTGCGGGGATATCCGGAAGCCTTGGTCGAAGCCTTGGTAGACAGTGGAATCGGTGAGCTTACAATTATCAGCAATGATCTCGGATCGCCGGGAGTGGGTCTTGGAAAATTACTAACGAACAACCAACTAAAGGGTTTGGTGGGAAACTACTATAATTGGAATCCGGAAGTTGCATATGCGTACAATGAAGGGAAAATTACAGTTGACCTGTTGCCGCAGGGGACCTTTGCCGAAGGGATTCGCGCTGCCGGGGCTGGTATTCCCGCTTTTTATACGCTGGCTGGCGTGGGTACGGAATTGGCTAAAGGCAAAGAAACGAGAAAAATTGGTGAGCGGGATTATGTATTGGAGTATTCCATTTCAGGCGATGTTGCGCTGGTCAAGGCGCATAAAGCCGATGAATTGGGTAATTTGGTTTATTATAAAACAGCTCGGAATTTTAACCCCCTGATGGCAATGGCCTGTAAGCACGTTATTGCGCAAGTTGATGAAATCGTTCCAACAGGGGCGCTGGATCCAGAGTGTATTGTTACTCCGCATATTTTTGTCGATGTTCTGGTCGTGAACGGAGGGAAAGCAAGATGATACAAATAAATGAAGAAACGGCAAAGGAACGGATTGCCCGTCGTATTGCCGCAGAGTTTGATTCCAGCGAGAATCGTTTCGTATTAAATCTGGGAGTAGGAATTCCCACAATGGTTGCCGATTATGTGAAAAACCCGAATGTATATATCCAGGCGGAGAACGGCATGTTGGGGGTCGGTCCTTTGGCGGCTGAAGGACAGGGAGATTGGCAATTGATCAATGCCGGGCGGCAGATTGTTACACAGACGCAAGGCTGCAGTTTTTTCGACAGTTCGATGTCGTTCGGCATGATTCGTGGCGGCCATGTCGATGCCACGGTGTTGGGCGCTTTTGAAGTCGATGAACAGGCAAATATCGCCAACTGGATCATTCCCAATGGCAAACAACTTGGGGTTGGCGGAGCAATGGATTTGGTCAGCGGTGCCAATCGGGTGATCGTGGCGATTCAGCATCAGGACCGCAAAGGGGTTTCCAAAATCAAACATACATGTTCACTGCCGATTACCGGCTTCCATGAAGCAGATATGATCGTGACGGAATATGCTGTGTTTTGCTATGAAAATGAACAACTTGTGTTGAAGGAATATGCGCCCGAAGTTAGCTTGGACGATGTGCGGTCAATGACAGAAGCAAACTTTGTTGTCAGTCCTCTGGTAAAAGTTATGGAGGTATCGGTATGAAAGATGCAGTTATTGTTTCGGCAGTACGCACAGCAATCGGCAAGTTGGGCGGTTCATTGCAGGATGTGTTGGTCGAACAGTTGGCCAGCCAGACGATTCGGGCAGCGATTGCCAGATCGGGTGTGGCGGATGAATCCATTGACGAAGTTGTGCTGGGTCATGCAAAACAAAGCAGTGACACGCCGAATCTTGCCCGTGTCGCCGCGCTTTATGCGGAGTTGCCGATTGAGTTGTCGGCCTATACGGTGCATCGCCAATGTGGATCGGGAATGCAGGCGGTCATTTCGGCTACCCAGTCGATCAGACTCGGTGATGCACAGGTGATTGTCGCAGGTGGCGCCGAAAGTATGAGCACGGCGCCGTATTATATCAGGCAGGCTCGCTTTGGCTATCGTTCCGGCAATGGCGAGTTGCTAGACCCCAATACGGAGAGTCAGCCCAAATCGCAACCGGTTGAAAAATTTGGCAGGATTACGATGGGGCTTACTGCAGAGAATTTAGCGGAAAAGTATGGGATTTCGCGCAAGACGCAGGATGAGTTTGCGTTGAATAGCCAGAACAAAGCATTAACAGCGATTTCAGACGGACGTTTTGCCGATGAAATCCTTCCTGTACCGGTAAAACAGGGGAAACAGGTGCACGACTTTCGCATTGATGAGTATCCCAAGCAAACCTCGGAGGAGGTTCTGGCCGGTTTAAAGCCAGCATTCAAGCGAGACGGCACGGTGACTGCCGGCAATGCCTCGGGGCGCAATGACGGTGCGGCGGCGATGGTGTTGATGGAGCGTGAAAAAGCATTTGAACAGGGAATTGTACCGCAAGTTCGGGTCGTGTCATATGCCAGCGCCGGTGTTTCACCTGAATTTATGGGGATCGCACCTGTTCCGGCAACTCGCAAAGCGTTAAAGTTGGCAGGCTTGTCGCTAAAAGAAATTGATTTGATTGAACTGAATGAGGCGTTTGCCGCCCAGAGTTTGGCTGTTGTGAAAGAACTGCAAATTGACCATGAAAAGTTGAATGTAAACGGCGGAGCCATCGCCTTGGGTCATCCTATTGGTTGTTCCGGGGCACGGATTATCGTAACGTTGATTCACGAAATGTTGAAACGAAAATCGCGATATGGATTGGCGACGCTGTGCATCGCAGGCGGCCAGGGCAGTGCGGTGATTTTGGAAAACATGCAAGTATAGCCCCAATAAGGGTTTTCGTCATATGGATATGCTAAGATGATTTCGACCGGCTATCCATTGATAGCTGCTGCTCTTGGTCAGTTTCTCGATTAAACGCAGTGACAGGTTATCGCTATCTGGCAGCAACAGAAATGGATTTTGCTGCAATCCCGCGTAATTGAACAATAGTTGGAAATCGCCGGTTTTTTCGGAGTACTCAAGTGTCAGCTCGATTGCCGGATCGCCGGGAAATAGCGGCAATAACATTTGGCCGAGAACTTCTTCCACGATTAGCAAGATGTGGCTTACGGTTCGTTTATCTGCCGTATGGCGGGCGCAAAACAGCTCCAGGTTTGCCTGCAGTTTATAAAGGTCGAAATGGCGACTGACCACTTTTTCACAAAACTTGCGGATTCTTTGGATAAAGATCCGCGTTTTTTCTTTTTGCGGGTTATCGAAAATGTCGCTCGGTTTGCCTTCTTCATAGATGATTCCTTCGTCCATGTAAAACACGCGGCTTGACACATTTTTGGCGAAATCCATTTCATGTGTCACGATCGCCATTGTCATGCCGTCTTTGGCCAACCTGCGAATTACGGACAGCACTTCGCTGACCATGGTGGGGTCGAGTGCCGAAGTCGGTTCGTCAAACAGGATGATTTCCGGGTCCATTGCCAGACAACGGGCGATAGCGACCCGCTGTTTTTGGCCGCCGGAGAGTTCATCGGGAAACTGATGCAGCTTTTCTGATACTCCGACGGATTTCAGCAGTTCTATGGCTTTTGATTCCGCATCCTGGCGAGACTTCCCGAGCAGTATCATGGGTCCAAGCGTCAGGTTATCCAAGACTGTTAAGTGTGCAAACAGGTTGAAGGATTGAAAGACCATGCCCATTTTGCGCCGCAACTTCGGTTCATCCGTGCCTTTTTGCAGGATATTGACTCCGTCAATCACGATGCTGCCGCCGGTAGGGCGTTCGAGCAGGTTCAGGCAACGCAGGAAAGTGCTTTTGCCGGTGCCGGACGGCCCGATGATCGAAATGACTTCGCCCTTGCGGATTTCGGCATTGATATCTTTTAAAACCCAGTGATCGCCAAAGCGTTTGGAGAGATTCTTCACGCTGATCATGGCTGTTGCCTCCTTACCATGGCCGCAATGTCGTTTTCCAGGTAGGCAATGGAAAACACACAGGCCGCTTCCCGCTCGTTCAGTTTGTAAAAATTGGCGATGGCCAGGTCGATTTTTCCGGCTTGCAGCGCAGCAATCATCGCATCATAAGACATATCGGTTATTTCCAGCTTCATCTCCAGATGTTCGGCCAACAGATAAGCCAGCTCGATGTCAAGTCCCGCCATCACGCCATTGGACATGAAGGCGTAGGGCTCGCTGAGCAGACAGGTTCCCATCCTGAGCACGCCATTGCGGCCGTCAAGCGTAATTTTAGGTACGGTAGGAGTAGTCGCAGACAGAATCCATTTTTGCTTCAATCTGTCGATGGTCCCATCCTGCTTGAATTTGTTGATCGCCGCATTGACTTTACGGTGCAGGTCGGGAGCATCGCTGCGCATCGGAATGGCAATCTCGACGGTAGACAGGCGCTCCGGCAAAATTTCATAGTATTGCTGGTGTCTAGCCAAGATATATTGCAGGGTGTTCCGGTCAAAAACAAACGCGTCGGCCTTGTTTGCCCGCAATGCCAGTGCGGCATCAGCCGGGTATACCATATCGACGACCTTGGCATTTTTATATTTCTCACGGATGACAAAATCGCCGGTCGTACCGGTAATGACCGCGATTCTTTTGCCGTTGAGGTCAGACAGGCTTTTGATAGCGGCGCCTGTTGTCACAGAGATGGATTTGGGTTCAGTTGGTCCGGTGGAGTTGTATACCGCAACCATTGCCAGACTCAGAATCGCCAACAGCAGCAATGTCAACCAACTAGCGCGAGAGGCGAGAAGACCGGAACAATTTTTTCGGCGCGGATCACTGAGCCGGTCCAGCGCGTCCAAAAATTGCAGCAGCAGGGCGGAAATCGCAAAGTAGAGTACCGCCGTCATCAACAGCGGGAAAAACGCGTCGAATGTGCGGCTGCGGATGATGTCACTGGCCTTGGTCAGATCTTGTACGGCGATATAGCCGACAATCGAGGTCATCTTGACCAGCGAGATGACTTCACCTTTATAAACGCTCAGAACCCGCCGGATGGCTTGGGGCATGATGATGTATACGAACGTTTGAAACTTGTTGAATCCGCCGGCGATGCCTGCTTCAGTCTGGCCCCGGTCGATGCTTTCGATCGCAGCGCGAAACATCTCCGAAACATAGGCGGCGAAATTCATGCCAAACGCCACGATAGCCACCAATACCGGCGATACATTGGCATTACCGAAAATCACGTAATACATAATCATCAGCAGCACTAGCACGGGCACGCCGCGCATCAGCGAAATGTAAAGGCGGGCGGTAAGCTGGAATGATTTTCGGCGCGACATCCGCAAAAAGCAGATGAATCCGCCCAGCAGCGTGCCGAACAGGATGGAGAACAGCGAAATTACCAGCGTGGTTTTCAGACCGTCGAGGATTAACAAATAGCGGTTTTCCCTGATAATATTGCTGTGAAATCCTTCGACAAGACTTTGGGTCAGCGAAATCGAGTGAACTGATTTCTGATGGGAGCCTGCCAGGTGAGAGATATTTTTCTTCAATGCAATTACCGCAGTTTTGTCTTCCATATAAGGGATACTGAAGTCGACTTGTTTCTGTCGCTCAGCGTTGATGGCTATGCAATCAGCGATCATATCCACCTTGCCGCTGGCCAAGGAAGCGATCAATGCGGAAAAATCCATCGACAGGATCTGCAGATTTATGTTTTCCTGGGCGGCAAAGGTCTGAATCAGTTCAATGTCAAAGCCAACATATTCGCCATCGACATAACCTGCGCTCGGCAGATCGCCGATCGCGACTCCCAGGACAACCTTGCGACCGCTTGGATTGACTTTGAACTTTGGCATTTTGATGGTGCCCAGGTCGTTGTCGAACCATTTCCTGTACATCGTCTCCAGGGAGCCGTCGGTTTTGCGAGCCTGCAAGAAGGCGTCAAAACGGGCCCGTAGCTCAGGGTTGTTTTTGTTGAATCCGATGCCGATGGGAAAGGTTAGTAGTTGATCGGTAAGGATGCCGACTTCGGCATTGTCTTTTAGCATATTTTTGGCTGCTGCATAATTAGTGATCGCTACGTCGACCTTTTCACTTTTTATTGCCAACAACAGATCGGTCTGGGAATTGTAGCGCAAGATTTGGGCGTCAGGAAATCGTTCACTGGCGAATTTGTCATAAATGAAGCCGCTGACTACTCCGATACGTTTGTTCGACATGTCTTCGATGGTTGCAAGGCGGCTGGTCGGCGTCTGTTTGCTGCAACCGGCAAGCAGAGCCAAAATCATCAGTAGAGTTATGAACAGTAGGTGCCTTGTGTGTTTCAACTGAAAAGCCTCCTGCAATATGAGAATGTCCGATTGCTGCCTCTCTAGATAATACGGTGCATTATAGGAAAACCCCTGCCTAACAAGGACTGTAGACAGGAAAAAATAGGACGAAATTCCCAGTGAAAAATAAGACCTCGGTATGATGGCGGATTGGTTTCTACTTGCTACAATTTAATCAGAAAGCAGGACAGGAAAATCCTGAAACAAAAATAAAAAATTAGGGAGGAATAATACAATGTTTAGCATGATTCAAGCGGTTCTCCAAAATAAAAAAGGTCAAGGAATGGTTGAGTATGGTTTGATTCTGGCTCTGGTTGCTGTTGTCGGAATGGCTGGTCTGGTACTGCTTGGACCGCAGGTGTTGGCGCAGTTCAATACGGTTGCCGGCGCTCTCTAAAAAGGAACATGATGAACCGGGCGAAAAGCCCGGTTTCTTTTTTTGCACAAATAAGAATAATTCTTGACTCTGGGTGTGAGAACTGATACATTTTATATGTAAACAAGTTGTCAGATTGTCAGAGCGGCAAAAGTTCTTGGCAATATGTGTAAGGGAGGAAAACAGGATGGAAAGCAACTTTTTTGATGCGGTAAAAAAACGCAGGACCCGCTATGCGCTCAGCAAAGATCCGGTGATTAGCAATGAACGGATTCAGGAGATTGTTAGTGAAGCGGTGAAACATTCGCCTTCAGCGTTCAATTCGCAGAGTGCTAGAGTTGTGGTCTTGTTCGGTGAGCAACATGATCGACTGTGGGATATTGTTAAAGCGGAACTGAAAAAAATCATGCCGCCGGAAGGGTTTGGTTCGACGGAAGAAAAAATCAACGGTGCGTTTCGTAGCGGCTATGGAACGGTGATGTTCTTTGAGGACCAGAGCGTGGTGGAAGGATTGCAGAAGCAATTTCCGCTATACAAAGATGCTTTTCCCGTATTCTCGATGAATTCGGCAGGGATGTTGCAGTTCGTTGTCTGGACTGCATTGGCGCAGGAAGGAATCGGCGCATCGCTACAACATTACAATCCGGTAATTGATGAAGCGGTCCGCGCAGCCTGGGATTTGCCGGCCAGCTGGAAACTATCGGCACAAATGCCATTTGGCAAGCCAATCGCAGAACCAAGTGAAAAGACATTCCAACCGCTCGAATCCAGAGTCAAGGTTTTTAAATAAGCAGACATTCTTCTGCGGAATATCTTTTGGACAGTTATAAGAGCCGGAATCCTTTTATGCAGGGGTTCCGGCTCTCATTTTTGGTTGCAGTAACTATCGTTAAGGCAGGATTATCGGCGGCGAGCGTATAATACAATAAATCAAAGTCGTAGCGGGAGAGTGGAAGAAGATGGAACCAGTGCAGGCGATTGTATTTGAACAGCTGTTTTGCCTGGAAGAATTGCAGCGACTGCAGGATCAATTTGCCGCAGCGACAGGAGTGGCTTCCATCATCACCAGACCTGATGGAACGCCGATTACCCGGCCAAGTAAATTTTGCCGGCTTTGCGTGGATATTATTCGAAAAACTCCAATCGGGCTGGCCAATTGTTGTCGCTCTGATGCGCAAATCGGCCGCTTGCGACTGGATGGGCCAACGGTGCAATTGTGTGAAAGCGGCGGACTTTGGGATGCCGGAGCCGGTATTTCCGTTAATGGCCAACACTTGGCGAACTGGCTGATTGGACAGGTTCGCGATGAAAATCATACCGAAGCCCAGATCCGTGAATATGCCATTAAGATTGGAGCCGATGAAGCGAAAGTAGTAGAGGCTTTTTTTGAAATCCCATCCATGTCATTGGAACGGTTTCGTGATATAGCCAGTTTGCTATTTACGCTCAGTAGCCAACTTGCGGATACTGCCGCCAAAAAACTGCTGCAAAATCAGTTATTGAGCGCTAAAGAAGTGGCCGAAGAAAACGAAACCAGATTTAAAGCCCTGCATAATGCTTCGTTTGGCGGGATTTCAATCCATGATAAGGGGATAATTCTTGACTGCAATCAAGGTCTAGCAGAAATATCCGGCTATTCAGTGGAAGAATTGGTTGGAATGAACGGTTTGTTGCTTATTGCCGAGCGCTCTCGCGAACTGGTCATGAAAAACATTCTGTCTGGATATGAAAAACCCTATGAAGCCTTCGGGGTAAGAAAAAATGGTGAAGAATTTCCCATGCGTTTAGAAGCTCGAGAGATTCCCTATAAAGGAAAACAGGTCAGGACTGTTGAATTTAGAGATATTACCGAACAAAAACAGGCAGAACAGATCATTGAAAACAAAAACAAAGAACTGGAACAGATTGTTTATGTAGCGTCGCATGATTTGCGTTCACCGCTGGTTAATGTAGATGGCTATAGCCGTGAAATGCAGTATTTGGTGGAAGAACTCCGACTTGCACTTGGCGAAGAGCAAGCTGACAGTCCAAATTTGAATGCGGCGCGTGCTGTATTGCCGGAGATGACTGATGCTTTGCGACACGTCAGAAACAGCACTAGCCAAATGGACGCATTGCTGAAAGGATTGCTGCGGCTTTCTCGATTGGGGAGAGCGGCGCTTTGCTTGGAACATTTGAATATGAAAGACCTGCTCGGTCGCGTCGCATCGTCCTACGAGTTTCAGCTCCGATCCGCAGGGATTAGTATAGAAATTGACGGATTGCCTGATTGCCAGGGCGATGCGGTTCAGGTGGCGCAGATTTTCTCCAATTTAATCGGTAATGCGGTGAAATTTACTGACCCAAGCAGACCTGGCGTTATTCGGGTCAGCGGTATGACTGAGATGGGCCGCAGCATTTACTGTGTAGAGGACAATGGCATCGGAATAGCACCGGAACATCAGAATAATATATTTGAACTGTTTCATCGTTTGAATCCGGCCGATACCGAAGGGGAAGGGCTTGGACTCACCATTGTCAGGCAGGTGGTCGGGCGGTTGGGCGGTGATATTCGATTGGAGTCACAACTAGGAGTGGGGAGTCGGTTTTTTGTTGCATTGCCGGCCGCTCGCTCTAAGTGAATTATTATGAAGGAAAACTTCGTTCAAGGAGCTGAGCGCATGAATCAAGATGTGGTCATTCTCGTTGCGGAAGACGATGAAGGGCACGCTGGTCTGATCCGGAAAAATTTGGCCCGTGCAGGAATTGCAAATCAATTGTTGCATTTCAAAGATGGGCAGGCGATTGTAGATTTTTTGTTTCGATATGGCGAAGGTCCATATCGTCAGGACAACGTACCTTATGTTTTGTTGTTAGATATTCGGATGCCAAAACTTGATGGTACGGAAGTATTGAAGTTGCTCAAGGCGGATAAAGAATTGAGAAAAATACCGGTGATCATGATTACAACGACCGATGATCCGCGGGAAGTTGAAAAATGCCATGCAATTGGTTGTAGCAACTATATCACCAAACCGGTCGACTATGATGCGTTCGTCAACGCAATACGGCAACTGGGCTTGTTTTTGGCCGTTGTTCAGGTTCCAGCTGTACACGGAGCTCATTAAAGGAGTCGACGCATGGACGAGGTTGCACACCGGAACATGGCGGCAAATAAACGTGTTCTGGTAGTCGATGACGATGAAGGTTTGAGAAATCTAATTGCACGAAGGCTGCGCAAGGCGGGCTTTGAAGTTTCGCTTGCCGTCAATGGAGCGGCTGCGGTCGAACTTGCATTGGTCGATCCTGGTCAATTGCTGGTGCTTGACCAAAAGCTTGTCGATATGACCGGGCGAGAAGTGATTCGTCTGCTAACGGAGCAGGGTTGCAAGGTTCATTTTGTCATGATGACTGGACAGGGCGATGAGCGGCTGGCCGTGGAAATGATGAAACTTGGCGCAGCCGATTATCTGGTCAAGGGGCTTGACTTGCTTGACTTACTGCCTGCGACGCTGGACCGTGTATTTCGTGCCATCGAAACAGAAAACCGATTACTGAAAGCAGAAAAAGAGCTGCAGGATAGCAGGGAACAATACCGGGCGCTGATTGAGCAGGCCTATGAAGCAGTGGTGCTGATTGATCCGGAAACTTGGCTGATTGTTGAAGTAAACCAACGGTTTAGCGAATGGTTTGGCTACAGGTTGCCGGCAGACGCTCCGCTTTCACGCAATGCTATTTTATCTGAGGCATCAGCCAATCAGGAATACTACGATGCAAAACTATTTGCCGACGGATTTTTGCCGGTGGCGCGCCGAACTTTTCGCCATAAGGACGGCACATTGCTGTTTATGGAGCGGAGCGCCAAAATCATCAATCATCAATCGCGTCGTTTAGTCGTCGTCATCTATCGCAACATTGCCGAACAGCTCCAACAGGAACAGGCGCGACTGCAGGATGCGGCGATTGCCCGCCGAATTCAAAGGGCGCAACTGTCTTGCCCGGATGAAACGGAATATGTGTCGATCGAGACGGCATTTCTGCCCTGTGGGGATATCAGCGGAGATCTGTATCATCTGGAATGGCGAAATGACGGAAATTTGCTGCGCGGTTATCTGGTTGATGTGGCGGGGCATGGGTTGACAACGGCGCTATATACATCGACAATCAATATATTGTTGCATGAAGCTGCCGAATTGGATGCTTCACTCTCGGAACAGCTCGATTGGCTAAATCGACAAGTGGTCAGACATTTTTCTACCAGCGCCTACGTCGCTGCAATTGCATTTGAACTTGATCTGCAGATGGGGGAACTTCGGTACGCGAGTGCTGGAATCAATCGTTTCTGGGTGCGGATGGCTGCCCGGAAAGGAATGGTGGCGGTTTCCGGCCCATATCTCGGCAAAGAACCGTCTTGGCGCTATATGATGCAGCAATTGCCGATTGCAGCCGGTGATCACATTTGTTTTGCTACCGATGGCGTTGAAACCATACTGGCGGATCAGCCTCTATGCCAGGCATGTGATGGAAGACAGATATCCGCGATGCTTTTGGCTCTACCGGAATGGACTGAAAAAACGCATGATACGACTGCCGTCTGTTTGCAGATTAAAGCGTTGCCGCACTCCCTGCAGGACGGTAAGTGGCCCAAAGTTTTGAAATTGAACGGGTTTGACGATTATCGACGCTTGAAAGGGCAAGTGGCAAAAATACTGGCTGATGCAACCGATTTACCTCATTCCTTGCAGGAAGTTGCAGTGAATGAGGCTTTGGCTAATGCTATGGAATGCAGGGATGGCGTTCCCCGACAGCACCGAGCGAGAATCCGGTTCAACAAAATCGGCGCATGGTTGATTGTTCGCGTGCGAACCTCACGGATTGGATTCGCCGGAAATGCCGTTTTGCGTCGGTTGCGGGCAATGCCTGACGAAATGTTTGCTTTTGGCGAGGATCAGGCGATGGGGCGGGGGATTCCTCTGATGTTAAGCCTATCACACAAAATGATGTATAACAGTGACGGTACAGAAGTACTGCTGGCCTGGAATATGAAACGACAGGAACTAAATAACAACAAGTGAGGCAACGATGGAGTGGGAAAATAAAACAGATAGTTCCGCCCGCTGGCGGGAAGATGCCGAAAAGGCATTGCTAAGGGGACAAATCGACGAGGCGTTTCGCAATATTGACAAGGCGATTGCCGCCAGCGGTCGCACGATCGATTTGCTGATGAAGGCGGACCTGCTTTGGGCAGCCGGCAAGCATGAGCAATGCATCGAATATATCGAGAACAACATGGTCAGGTTTGAAGCCGATTTAACGGAGCGTGAGCGAAAAAGCCGATTGTTGCCATTGTTGCGCAAAGGCGCAGAGTATTTCTATAAAAAAGCCGATTCGCTGTATGAGGCAGGGCGTTATGCAGAATGCGCCGAGTTTGCCAAATTTGTTCTTACCGAGCATGCTAGTTTTTTGCAACAGAAAAAATATCGCGAATTATTTGAGTTTGCCTGGCAAAGTTCCAATGACGAATTGCTGCGCAGCCTATATAAAAGTCGTGATTATGAGGGATGCGTCGATGCCGTCGATCATATCTTCGCTCAGGCGCGTCGTTTGACGACCTTTGGCCAGCGCAACCGCTATCGGAAATTGCGGGCGAAGGCGTATTTTCGCCAGGGTCGTTATGCAATCGGTCTGCTCGATTATTTTGCCGTGCCTGGCGTCTGGATAACATTGTTTGCAGTGATAATCCTTGTTTATGGTCTAAATATCGGTTATCAGATACTGGTGGGAAGTGGTTTCTTTAAACCGTCATCTGTCGTGACGCAAAAAAATGAATCGCCGACCGCGACAACACCGTCTGAAGCTGTAAAAGTCGCGCCGACCAGACCGGCAGTCAGGCGGGCGGAAATTAAAAGCGTCAAATTGTTTGAAGCCGATCGGGCGATTCCGCTGGTCGGGGCGCGGGTCTACCAAAATCAGTTCACTCGCCAAGCCCGGCGGATCTTTGTTGAAGTTCATTATCGCAATCTTAATTTCCGTAAGGCTGACGTATCGTTGCCGCTGATCATCCAGTACATCAGTCCGACCGGTGTTCTATTGCAGGAACTGACCACGACATCCAACCCGAAAAAGGAATACGAATCGGCGATTACTTCCATGGGGTGGCGACCGGATGAAGATGCCGCCTGGCAACCAGGACGTTATACGGTCCGGGTGATATTGGATGGCGAACAGCTGCCGGACGTAAACTTTGAAGTGCGATGAGTGGAGCAGAACTGGCCTATTTGCGGCGGATCCCTGTATTTGAAGATTTGGCGCCGGAAGATTTGCAGCTGATTATTCGGGTTACTGCAGAACGGCGGATTGCTCGCGGTCAGGCAGTGTTTAGCGAAGGAGAGCCCGGCGAAGGATTTCACTATATTCGCAGCGGACGGGTCAAAATTATCAAACTGTCTGCTGATGGGCGGGAGCATATCCTGAACATCCTTGGTCCTGGCGATGTTTTTGCCGAAGTACTGTTGTTTAATGAAGCGCCGTATCCGGCTACTGCCATTGCTGTGGAAGATGCCGTGATCGGTGTCATTCGCAATCGTGACCTAGAAGCGCTATTGGTTGCTCAGCCACGACTGGCGGTTCATGTCATACGGGTGATGAGCAAGAAGCTGTTGTACATCCAGTCCAAAGTAAAGTCGTTTGCATTGGCCGACAGTCAGGCGAAAGTCGCGCAAACCCTGGATTATTTACTGGGACGGTATGGGAACCCTACCGGCAATACGCGGGAAGTAACCCTGGAAATTAATCGCCAGGATCTTGCCAATATGGCTGGAACGACGCGAGAAACAGTAAGTCGTGTGTTCAGGACGTTAAAGGATGATGGAGTGATTGAGGATGAAGAACGACGAATCGTAGTAAGGGATCCAGTTCGTTTGCGGACATATTTCGAACAATCGGTAGTTTAAAGTTGACCCCGCTTGGTTTAATTAGTTATAATATTATTAGTTGTAACTAAAACGATGTATAATATTATTTTGTTTTCATCGTTAACACCGAGGAGGGTTATGTTTGTTGGTTTTGACCCCGGAAGCTATTAGTTATATCAAAGAAAAGCAACAACCGATCTATTTGGATCATCCGCCGCTTTCCGGCGCAAACAGTCAGATGAAGATCAAGCCGCCACCGGTAAAATTCGGGGTACCGAAAAATCTGCCTGATTTTACTTTACATGAGGAACAGGGTGTAACCGTCTATATGCCTCGCGGACTGGAAGTGGTCCAGATAACAGTGGAATTGTCGGGGATTTTGTTCCTGAAGAAACTGATGGCTCGTGTAGCCGTCGGAAAAAAGTTGGGAAGTTGTTGTTAAACAAGAATAAGCTATCTGCGATGATTAACCGGGTGTTTGCAAGTGCGAACCCCGGTGATTTTTTTTTATAAAAAGTTTTTGCGTGTGATTTATATCACAGCATTGTTAGCCAGAATCAATTATTCTATAGACAGAGCAGAACAAATATCAGGGGGAATGAAAGATGTTGCCCAAAGGCGCCAACCTACAAAAAATTCGTAATGGAAATAAAACGTATGCGGTTACCCCGCATCTGCCAGGCGGGTTTGTAAAACCGGAAGTCTTGGAAAAGTATGCGCAAGTAGCACGAAAATATGAAGGAACGCTAAAATTAACCTCAGCCCAACGGATCATGATCACCAACTTGAAAGCGGAAGACATCGAAGCGATCTGGGCTGAGCTGGGGATGCAACCGGCGATGGGATTTGCCAATTGTGTACGTAGCGTCAAAGTTTGTCCGGGGATTGCTTTCTGCAAACGAGGTAAGCAGGACAGCGTGAAACTGGGACTAGAGCTGGATCGGCGATATATCAAGAAAGAGATGCCTTCGCGCATGAAATTCGGCGTGTCGGGTTGTCCGAACTCTTGTTCGGAATCTGTCATCAAGGATGTCGGAGTCATTGGCACTGAAGCTGGATGGGATGTATATGTGGGAGGCAGCGCCGGGTCGCATCCACGATTGGCCGATAAATTGGCTGAAAGCCTTGATTATTACGACACATTGCGTCTTGTTGATATCGTAGTGCGTTATTATCAGAAATATGCCGACATCGAACGGGTCGGACAGTTTATCGACCGGATTGGCTTTGCAAAGTTCCAGGCCGATGTACTAGCTGAGTTTAACGGAACTGGGGCGGTGGAAAGCACGGTGACCGCATCGACGGTTTCGTCGGAAAAATTGACACCGATGCCGGGGGCTTTGACAGAGGGGACATTGGTGGTTGGCGATCCGATAACGCAAGGCAGCGTAATCGCTGACATCATTCGGATCTATCCGCAGACGATTCCGGTATTGCGTGGGTTTGGCATGGGTTGTCTCGGTTGCCCGTCCGCCACGGGGGAACCGTTGGAAAAGGCGGCAGGGATTCATGGTTTGGCGGTTGAGGAACTGATAGTCGCACTAAATGAAGTCGTATTGAGGGGGAAATTAACATGAGCGCATTTATCGGGCCGATCCACTATTGGTTGTATGGAAAAATCCATCTGGTGAATCAGCGGCAGGAATATCTACGGGAAAAAGTCAGTGAGATGTGCGGGTCCACTGCCGAAGAATTATGGGAACAAGTGACGCAGAGCTTTGGAGAACCTTTGCCTGACAAGGATCTGGGCGAGTTAATCGCGCACGACAATATTCATGGTTGGCTGCAACGTCAGATCAATTTGGCGGAAAGCCGGGAAGCGGCTTTCATCAAGGAACTGACAGACACTTGTGGCGGAGCTGCGCAGGACCTGATTGGCAGGACATTTGCCGAGCATGGAAAACAAACCGGCGAGGCAGTCGCCGCATCCGGACGTTATGATCTGAGTTCGGCAGCAAGCATATTGAAAGCATTGAATGACCACTACCTCAGCGGAATGCCTTGCGACGACGGTGATTGCGTCATGGCGATCCATCAGCCGAATTGGCAGCGGACCGGCGTCAACGAGGCGGACATGCGCTCGTATTATGAGCAATGGCTCAAAGGCTTCGTACAAGGTGCAAACGCAAAATTTGTCTACAAACTGGATGGGGAGAGTCACCAGATTTCTCCTTCTGCATAAAAAATGGCAACCAAATGGTGGTAGTGATTTGAAAAACCGGCGGGCCGCTCCTTAATGGGAAACGGCGCCGGTTTTCTTTGCAGTTTATGCCAATGACAAAGGAAATAGCTGATATTTATCGAATTACGACAATAAACATCGTTGACGAATTCAAAAAGTGAAGGAGAAATGCAGGCGTGGATAAAATGCTGGGTGGAGTAACCGGGAAAGTTGCGATTGTCACCGGCGCAACCCGCGGCATTGGGCAGGCGATTGCGCAAGCTTACGCGGCAGCTGGAATCAAAGTGGCGGTTGTCAGTCGTAGTGCCGTGGATTGTGAACAGGCGGCCCGGTCAATCAACGAAACCGGCGGAGCTGCGATGGCGGCGCACTGCGACGTGACGCAGGTGGCTGCGTTCAGAAAAGTGGTCGAGCAAGTGGTCGAATACTGGGGCAGGTTGGACATCATGGTCAACAACGCCGGGACGGCGATTACCCGTAAGGCGATCGACCTGTCGGAAGAGGAGTGGGACCGGGTCGTGGACCTGGACCTGAAGAGCGTTTTCTTTTGCGCCCAGTCGGCTGCGCGGGTGATGATTCCCCAACAGAGCGGCAAGATTATCAACGTCGCATCGATTCTTGGTTTGGTTGGCGCGAACGGCTTGATTCCTTATTGCGCGGCCAAGGGAGGCGTCGTGAACCTGTCACGGGCGCTGGCCAGTGAATGGGCCCGTTATGGTATTCAAGTAAATTCTTTGTGTCCGGGTTATGTCATCACAGATATTAATCGCGATAAATTGAGCGATGAAAAAACGCAGGCTGCTTTGTTAACAAAAACACCGGCTGGTCGCTTAGGTCAGGTGGGGGACATGACAGGGGCGGCATTGTTTCTTGCTTCGCCGGCATCCGACTATATGACCGGTCAATGTCTGACCGTGGACGGAGGTTGGACTGCAATCTGATTTTTAAAGGGATATTTGTGACGGCATTTATCTTGAGGAGGGGTGTTTGTGAAAACTGCGCAACAGTACATCGACAGTCTGCGTCAGCGAAAAGTAAAGGTTTATTTGAAAGGACAGTTGTTGGACTCGCAAACGTTGGTTGACCATCCGTTTATTCGTGGCCATGTAGCTTCTGCCGCATTGACGTTCGAGCTGGCGCATGAACCGGAAAGCGAAGACCTGATGACGGCGGTTTCCCACTTGAGCGGAAACAGGATCAACCGTTTCACCCACATCCATCAGAGTGTTGAAGATTTGCTGAAAAAAGTGAAAATGTTGCGGATGATTTCGCAAAAAACGGGAACATGTTACCAGCGTTGCGTCGGATTTGATGCGTTGAATTCACTTTATACCGTTACTTATGAGATGGATCAAGCGTTGAAAACAGATTATCACCAACGATTTAAAAGATTCCTGGCCCATGTGCAAGAAAACGATCTAATGGTTGCAGGAGCGATGACCGACACCAAGGGGGACCGATCGTTAAAACCGAGTCAACAACCCGACTCCGACATGTATGTGCATGTGGTCGAACGCAATGATAAAGGGGTGGTGATTCGCGGCGCCAAAGCCCACATGACAGGCATGGTGAATTCACATGAGATGCTGATTATGCCAACAGCCGCCCTTACGCCGGAGGACAAGGATTATGCGATTTCCTGCGCTTTGCCGGTTGATGCGCCGGGGGTGTTTCATGTGTTCGGCCGTCAGACCAATGATGATCGTAAAATGGAAGGCGAGATCGATCAGGGGAATGCGCAGTATGGAATTGTCGGCGGCGAGTGCCTGACGGTTCTGGATAATGTATTTGTGCCGTGGGAACGGGTGTTCATGGATGGTGAGACCGATTTTGCCGGACTGCTGGTCGAGCGGTTCGCCTGTTATCACCGCCAAAATTATGGCGGCTGCAAGGGTGGCGTTTCAGACATCGTCATCGGTGCGGCAGCAACCATGGCCGACTATGGCGGTTATGGCAAAGCAGCCCATGTCAAAGAAAAAATCAATGAAATGATTCATTTGACAGAAACATTGTATGCCTGTTCGATTGCCTGTTCGGCCGAAGGCCACCAGACAGCGTCCGGCGCATATTTTGTCGATCCCTTGCTGGCCAATGTCGGCAAACATAATGTGACCAGGTTGATTTATGACATTGATCGCCTGGCTCAGGATATTGGCGGCGGTTTAACGGCGACCCTGCCTTCGGAAGGCGACCTGCGCCATCCGGAAATCGGACCGTATATCGAAAAGTATTTTAAGGGAGTAGCTGGTGTAAGTACGGAAAACCGGCTGAGGATGGCCCGCCTGATTGAAAATATGACCGGCGGAACTGCCTTGGTGGAAAGCATGCATGGCGCCGGGTCACCGCAAGCGCAGAAAGTAATGTATTCAAAACTGGCAAATTTGGAGCATAAAAAACGCTGCGCCAAAAAAATTGCCGGCTGTAAATCGGAAACAGAGTAGCGTAAAGAAAGGCAAGGGATCAAACAATGGAAAATAATCGGGTGGAACAGGCGGTTGCTTTATTTACAGGAGGGATGGCCTGTTCGCAGGCGATTTTGGCAACGTACGGGCCGCTTTTCGGGTTTGACCGAGATGAAGCGATTCGTATTGCACGTGGATTTGGCGGCGGCATGGGACGTCTGTCGGAGACATGCGGTGCGGTGACCGGCGCTTTTATGGCGATTAGTCTGAAGTTTGACGGAACTGATAAACAGACCAAGGAGGATAATTATGCACTGATGCAGGAGTTCGCCCGCCGGTTCAAGTCGAAGCATCATTCGCTGAATTGCACGCAGTTGCTTGACTGTGACCTTGGCAAACCGGAAGATCAGGCAAAATTCCGTGAACTGGGCAGAATGCAGTCGCATTGCATTTGTTATGTGCGAGAAGCAGCGCAGCATCTTGAAGAATTGTTGGAACTGGAGAACAAGCCGGTTTGATGTTGAACGGGGGAAACGATGAGCGAAAGTAAAGACTATTATGCCGTAGCAGATGCTTTTTCCCATTTGCTTGCCCGTCTGCAGGCCGGCGATTCTTTTGACGATCCGGTCGAGCGCCGACAACTGATTGAGGGTTTGCTTGCTGCACTAAATTGTTTGCAGGAAACGCATGAATACGATTTCCGTGAAATCGGCGATCATTTGTATGACGGGATTTATATCGCCGACGGCCAGGGCAAGACGATGTACGTCAACAAGGCTTATACCCGGATCACCGGGATTCAGGCGCAGGAAGTCGTCGGTCGCTATGTTTCTGAACTGATGGCAGACGGACTTTATAAAAACGCCGTTACGCCGGAGGTCATCCGGACAAAAAAACAAGTTAATGCGATGGCGGAAAGCTTGCGCAATGGAATCAAAATGTTGATCACCGGAAATCCGATCTTTGATCCGGCCGGCAATGTGAAGAAAGTGGTTGTGATTGATCGGGAAATGTCCGATTTGATGGAAATGAAGGCTGAACTGGACGCATCGCAGGAAAAAATGAAAGCGGTGGAAGAAGACAAGGACAAAAAGAAAGAAGAAATCGAACATTTGCGCCGCCTGCATTTCAGCAAGACGTTGATTGCCCAAAGCCCGGCGATGGAAAGGGTGATTGCGGCAATCAACCAGATTGCCCGCTTGGATGTCACAGTGTTGATTACCGGCGAAACCGGTGTGGGAAAGGAAGTCGTGGCCAATGCCATCCGGGTCAACAGTGCCCGGGAGAAAGGTCCGTTCATAAAAGTCAACTGCGCGGCGATCCCCGCTACGTTGTTGGAAGCAGAACTGTTTGGTTATGAAAAAGGGGCGTTTACCGGTGCAACATCCGGCGGCAAGATGGGATTGTTCGAACTGGCTGACAAGGGGACATTGCTGCTGGATGAAATCGGTGAAATGTCGCTGGAATTGCAGGCGAAATTACTGCGGGTGATCCAGCACAAGGAAGTGAATCGTATCGGCGGTTCCAAGCCGATTCAGACTGATGTGCGGATTTTGTCGGCGACGCATTGTGAACTTAAAGAGTTGGTGCGGCAGAATAAATTTCGTGAAGACTTGTATTATCGGCTGAATGTTTTTCCGATTTACATTCCGCCGCTGCGGGAACGACCGGAAGACGTCGCGTTATTGGTCCGACATTTCTTGTCGACGTTCAATACGAAGTACGGAAAATCTGTCTTGATTGATAGTGGAGGCATGAATACACTGCAGCGCTATTCCTGGCCCGGCAATGTGCGGGAATTGCAAAACATCGTAGAACGCATCGTGATTATTTCGGAACCTCATGTCGTGGTAGGCGGTCCGCGTATCGCTGGTCTGTTGGATATGGACCCGTTTGTATCCGATAACAACGAGGAGGCAATGGGGCTATATGAGTTGGTGGAAGCGACGGAGCGGCGCATGATCGAAAAAGCGCTGCGGCTCGGCGGCAGCACCCGCAAAGCGGCAGCGATGCTGAAAATCGACCAGTCGACTATCGTGAAAAAAGCAAAGAAACTCGGTATCCTCGTGAAGTGATGACAAACGTCATCTAATGCGATGACAAATAGAATCGAACGGAAACGCCTGTAATCGGCGTTTCTTTTTTTATTTTGTTATATTTGATGACCTTTGTCATCGGTTGTGATTGCGTGAACTTGCAAAGGTTAATGGAAAATCAATGAAACACAATGAAATTAGGGGTTTTAACCCATTTTTGCATGTCGAGATTTGGTTGGCACGAATGTTGCAATGATTGGCAATTGACTGATAAAGGACAACGTGTCCGGAGAAAGACAGGGAGGCAGAAAAACATGAACAAGGTAATTATCACGGTGGCGCCGACCGGCGCCTGGCCAACCAAGGAGAACAATCCCAATGTTCCGATGACCCCGAAAGAAATTGCCAACGACGTATATGAGTGCTGGCAAGCCGGCGCTGGTATCGCTCATCTGCATATGCGGGACGATGCAGGAAAAGGAACCATGAGCAAGGATAAATTCCGCGAAACGGTGGAATTGATTCGTGAAAAATGCGATATCGTGTTGAATCTCACGACATCCGGCGATCTGAATGCGACTGATGAGACCCGCATGGCTCATTTGATCGAACTGAAACCGGAACTTGCATCCTATGACGCCGGATCGATGAACTGGATGCATACCAGTCTTTTTCTCAACCCGCCGCAATTTTTGGAAAAGCTCGGCAAAACGATGGCTGAGAACGGTGTAAAGCCGGAAATCGAAGTATTTGACGCCGGTATGTTCTATAACGCGGAATACTACATGAAAAAAGGCGTCATCAGCAGTCCCGGTCACTATCAATTTGTCCTGGGCGCAGCCGGCGGTACCGCAGCGACGGTGGAGAATCTGGTGTATCTGAAGAGCTTGCTGCCAAAAGAGGCGACCTGGTCGGCACTGGGAATCGGTGCAGGGCATATTCCCATCCTGTTTGCTACGATTGCGCTGGGTGGACATGTACGGGTCGGGATGGAAGATAATGTGGTCTATGCGAAAAACCGTCTGGCAAAATCCAACGCCGAGTTTGTTGAGCGGGCAGCTCGATTGATTCGGGAAGCGAACAAAGAGGTTGCATCTCCTAGTGATGCCCGGGAAATCTTGAAACTGAAACGATAGGAGGTGAGAAGATGATCAAAAAAATTGGCGTAATCGGCGCTGGTACGATGGGACACGGCATTGCGGAAAGCTTTGCAATGTTCGGGTATAATGTTAATCTGTACGATACCAATGCAGCACAACTGGAAAAGGCGCTGAATGAAATCAAGGCCGAACAGCAACTGTTGGTGGAAGAAGCCTTCATTTCAGCAGAAAAAGCAGCCGCAACAATGGAAAACATTTCGATCCATACAGACTTGCAGACTGCGGTTAAAGATCGCGACTATGTAATCGAAGCAGCGCCGGAAAACATGGAATTGAAACAAAATCTGTTCAAACAATTGGATGGTTTTTGTCCGGCGCATACCATTTTGGCTAGCAATACATCCAGTTTGTCGCTGGAACCGATGATGGCCCTGGTAAGCGAAGCGCGAAAGCAGCGGATGATGGTTTGCCACTGGTATAATCCGGGTCATTTGATGCCGTTGGCAGAGTTGTCCTTCTTTGGCAACATGCCGGCTGATATTTACCAACAGGTGGCGGACCTGTATGCATCAATCAATAAACAAACCGTCAAAGTCCTCAAAGATGTGCCGGGGCTGGTAGCCAACCGGATACAACAAGGGGTGGCCCGAGAGGCGTTTTCTATTATCGAACAGGGGATAGCCGATCCGATCGATGTAGATAAAGCATTGAAGTTCGGCCCGGCTTTTCGCTATGCGACAACCGGTCAACTGGAAGTCGCCGATTTTGGCGGACTTGACATTTGGTGCATCGTCGGTGACAACCTGCTGCCGGCCATGGATAATTCGACCCAGGCCAACAACCTGTTGCGCCAAAAAGTTGCCGAAGGGAAACTGGGAATAAAAAGCGGCGAGGGTTTTTTCCGCTATGATGCAGAACAACTGCCTGCCATTCGAAAACGGTTTGCCCAGAAACTGATCCATCAGTTAAAAGCATCAGAATACTATAAGTGAGGGGAGTGTCAATATGCTTTGGAGATTGTCAAAAAAGTTCCAGTTTGCTGCTGACCGGATCATTCCCGACTCGTTCGTTTTTTGCGTAATTCTGACTTTGCTGGCTTTTATTGCCAGTCTTGCAATGACGCCAGCAGGCCCGGAAAAGATCGTTCTTGGTTGGTATAATGGTCTTTGGACTATGATCGCTTTTGCATTCCAGATGTCGTTCATGGTGGTCTGCTGCGGTGCGGCTGCAAAAGCCCCTCTGGTGGAAAAGTTCCTGTCCAGGGCAGCGCAAATCCCCAAGACTCCGTCAGCTGCCATGGTGCTTTTACTGGTGTTTGGTTTTGTATCAAGCTTGATCAACTGGGCTTTCTCGACGATTTTGACACCGATCTTTGCGATGCAGCTTTCCCGTAACGTAAAAGGGTTGCACTTCCCGTTGATGATTGCCGCCGGATACACTACGATGGTGCTGGGGCAGACCTGGTGCCCGAGTGCTTCGTTATATGCACTTGTCGCAACAAAAGGTCATTTTCTGGAAAAAAGTATCGGCACATTTTCTCAGGACGTAACGGTCTACAATCCTGTGAACACGGTATTGTTCTTTATCTTGGTTGCAACAGTCATTTTCCTCGGCGTGTTCACACGGCCGCCGGAAAATGAAGTCATCATGTACAATCCAGGGGTGGAAGAAAAAGTTGTCGCTGTACAAGAAGAAGCTGATGTGACATTGGCTGACAAAATGAATGGTAGCAGAATCCTGATGCTGATCATCGGCGCGGCCGGACTGTTTGTCATTGGAGACAGCATATTGAAAAAAGGCATCATGAAATCGCTGGACTTCAACTTTGTCATCTTCCTGTTCCTGACGCTCAACGCATTTCTCTACAACACGCCGAAAAAATTCGTCGATGCATTTAAGGACACGATGCGTTCTGCTTCTGAAGTCATGTTGCAGTTCCCGTTCTATGGCGGCATCATGGGAATGATGATGGCGTCCGGTCTTGGTAAAGTGTTGGCCGACTTCCTCATTCGTATCGCCAGTCAGGATACGATTTACATGTACTCGTTCCTTTCAGCAGCCTTTGTCAATCTGTTCATTCCTTCCCAAGGCGGTCAATGGATTGTCCAAGGTCCGATCCTGATGGAGGCAGGCAAAGCGATGAATGCGAATTTGCCGCTGATTATGAACGCTTTTGTAGCAGGAGACGAAGTAACAAACTTGTTGCAACCGTTATACGTAATTCCCGCATTGGCGCTTGTTGGCATGAAACTGAAGGAAGTATGGGGTTTCATGGCCTTTATCTGCACTTTCTGGTTGGTGATTGCTTCTGTCGGTTTTGTTGTACTACCTAAAATTCTGATGTAATCCTATCTCAGTCAGTTTCATCATCCCGCCTCCCGCAAGGGAGGCTTTTTTCGTATAGCAAAGAATTTTTGCTGAAAAAAGGAGAATCGCCGTGCAAAATGGAAACATACATAAAACATGAAAGGGGCCGCGTATGCAACAGAACCTCTATAACCCGGAACAAATGCTGGTAGAATACCACTATCGATATTTCAAACATTTCGTTGTAATCTGTGACGTCGAACTTCGCGTAGCTTGGTGCAATAACGAGTTCCTGCGACTCGCCAATTTGGAAAAGATTCCGGTCGGCGTTCCCATCAACGAGTTTCTTTCCACCGATGGACAACTGAGTTTGCGCGACCTGGACAATAATCCGGATCGTAACATAGTGTTGGGTTTTTCTTTTAAAGGAAACGCTTCCGCTCATAACTGCATTTTGCTTAAACGCCAGGGTCAGCTGATGATTGTGGCGCAGGATACTGTGCAGGCGGACCTGGGCACGATGGCAGACATGGGGAAAATCAATTATGAAATGGCAACCTTGACCCGAGAGTTGAGCGAGAAAAAGACTGCACTGGAAAATGCTTATGCAAAAATCAGTGAGTTGATTTCAACCGATTATCTGACCGGTTTGGCTTCTCGCAAATATATTCATGAATCATTTGTCAAAGCGATAAGTTACGCCAAACGGACAGCGACTCCGCTGACCATCATCATGGCCGATTTGGATTTTTTTAAGCAAGTGAACGATAATTACGGCCATCTTATGGGAGATAAGGTTCTGGTGGCGGTTGCCAAACTAATCCGCCGCAGTATGCGAAACGAGGATCTGGCCGGCCGGTTTGGCGGTGAAGAGTTCATCATGATTTTGGTCGGGACAGATCAGGCTGGCGGCAAAATATTTGCCGAGCGATTACGACAAAAAACCGAGCAGATGAAAGTAAGCGGCGTGCCGTCGAAGATTACGATGAGTCTTGGCGTCACAGCGTTTCTGCCTGACGATACCCCTGATGATGCAATCCGTCGGGCGGATGAAGCCATGTATATGGCAAAGCGTGCCGGGCGCAATCAGGTGGTCGTGCTTTAACAAGGTTGGCAACTGAGTTTTAGGCTAAGCCTTGATTTTTGTTGTTGATTTCGGTATGATGTTTGCAGTCACGGTGATGCGGGAAACAGTAACCTGGTCAGATCCGACAGGATCTTCAGCGAGCCGGAGAGGGTGAAAGCCCGGCGATAACAGGTGAAAGGCATTCCCAAACCGCGGGAGGAACAGTCCGGATATCGGACCCAGTAAACCCCGCCATAAAAACAAGGTGGACCCGATTTGGGTCAAGCAGGGTGGAACCGCGGGCAATCCCGTCCCTGCAACGATATCGTTGCAGAGACGGGTATTTTTATCGCCATTTTTAGCATGGAGGAGGAAAACAGTATGACGTTTCAGGAAATTATTCTAACGCTGCAAAAATTCTGGTCCGGTCAGAATTGCCTGATCCAACAGCCGTATGACGTGGAGAAAGGAGCCGGTACGATGAATCCGGCGACCTTTTTGCGTGCACTGGGGCCGGAACCTTGGAATGTGGCCTATGTGGAGCCGTCGCGTCGTCCCAATGACGGTCGTTATGGTGACAACCCAAACCGCTTGTTCCAGCATCATCAGTATCAGGTGATTATGAAACCGTCACCGCTGAACATCCAGGAACTATATCTGGAGAGTTTGGCTCAGCTCGGCATCAAGGCTGCGGAGCACGATATCCGGTTCGTAGAGGACAACTGGGAGTCTCCGACACTTGGCGCCTGGGGTCTGGGCTGGGAAGTATGGCTTGACGGTATGGAAATCACTCAGTTCACCTATTTCCAGCAAGTCGGCAGTATCGACGTGAAACCGGTCTCAGTTGAAATCACCTATGGCTTGGAGCGGCTATCGATGTACATCCAGGGCAAGGAAAATGTGTTTGACATCGAGTGGGTGGATGGCGTGACCTATGGCGATGTGTTCCACCGCAATGAAGTCGAGCATTCTTTCTACAACTTTGAGATTGCTGATACCGATATGTTGTTCCGGCTGTTTGATATGTATGAGAAGGAAGCGACCCACGTGGTCGATTTGGGATATGTGCTACCGGCGTACGATTATGTGCTGAAGTGTTCCCATACATTCAATCTGCTCAATTCGCGCGGCGCAATCAGCGTGAGTGAGCGGACGGCCTTTATCGGACGGGTGCGCAACCTGGCGCGGCTTTGTGCGCAGGGATATCTGGATCAGCGGGAAAAACTCGGATTTCCGTTGTTGAAGGGGGCGAAATAAAATGGCGAAAGATTTGTTGTTTGAAATCGGTACAGAAGAGATTCCGGCGCGGTTTATGCCGGGAGCACTGGCCCAACTCGCAGAAAATGCCGCTAAGGCTTTCACGGAAGCCCGGATCGGCTATGGAGAAATCCGAACCTATGGCACGCCGCGCCGGTTGGCTCTGATTGTTACTTCTGTTGCAGAAATGCAGGCCGATCAGGTCACCCGCAAAAAGGGTCCTTCGGCAAAGGTCGCTTTTGGTCCAGACGGACAACCCTCCAAGGCGTTGGAAGGTTTTGCCCGTAGTTCGGGCGTTGCTGTCGCCGACCTGGTCAAGGAAGAAGAGTATCTGTATGCCGTTCTGCACGAAACAGGAAAGCCGGTTGCCGGTCTATTGCCTGGGATTCTTGAGCAATTGGTGGATACACAAAATTTCCCCAAGAACATGCGTTGGGGCGATTTGGATTTCAAATTTGTTCGACCGATTCATTGGCTGGTAGCGCTGTGTGGAAAAGAGGTCGTTCCGCTGACGATAGCTGGAATTGCCGCAGACAATGTCAGTAAAGGGCATCGGATTCTCGGATCCGATCATGTCGAAATTGTTGATGCTGCAGATTATAAGGGAAAAATGGCGGCGAATTTTGTTGTTGTAGACCAAGATGAGCGTCGCCGGATGATTCGCGAACAAGTAGAAGCAATCGCGCTCGAACAGGGGGGTACCGCCACAATTGATGATGAACTGCTGGAAGAAGTGCTTTACCTTGTGGAATATCCGACTGCATTGTGCGGTCGTTTTGAGGAAAAATATCTTGAATTGCCGGTAGAAGCAATCATTACGCCGATGCGTGAGCATCAACGTTATTTTCCGGTTTTTAGTAAAGAAGGCCGCTTGCAACCGGTGTTTATCACTGTCCGTAACGGCGGCAGTGAACATATTGATAATGTGCGTCATGGTAACGAACGTGTGTTGCGGGCCCGTCTGGCCGATGCCCGGTTCTTCTTCGAGGAGGATCGAAAAACTCCCTTGATTGATCGGGTCGATAAGCTGAAGACCATCGTGTTCCAGGAAGGTCTCGGCACGATGTACGATAAGGTGCAACGACTGCGTAACCTATCGGTGCTGATTGGAAAAATGATGGGATTGGATGACAACAGTCTGAAGGAAGTTGACCGGGCGGCAGAATTGGCAAAAGCCGACCTGGTGACGGGGATGGTCTGCGAATTTACCGAACTGCAGGGCGTGATGGGGCGTGAATACGCCAAGTTGTCAGGTGAGTCGGCGGCGGTGTCAGAAGCGGTGTTCGAGCACTATCTGCCGCGTTTTGCCGGCGACATCCTGCCGCAAACTCAGGCCGGAAGGGCTGTTGCCATTGCAGATAAGATCGACAATATCGTGACAACCTTCAGTCGGGGCAAAATTCCGACCGGTTCGCAGGATCCCTATGCATTGCGGCGTCAGGCGCTTGGTGTCGTAAATATTCAGATTGACGGAAAGCTGTCCTTGTCGACGGTGCACATCATCATGGCTGCTCTCGATCTGGTCGGGATCAAAGACGAACAGAAACGGATCCAGATCGTTACGGCGATGAATGAATTTTTCAAACAACGCTTGAATGTGAAAAATGTACTTGGCGATGCCGGCGTTCGTCATGATGTGATCGAAGCGGTGCTAGGCGCTGGAAATAACAACGTTTATCAGGTATGGTTGCGCGCTAACGCCATGATGACTGCAGAGGGCATGACGGCGATGGAAAAAGCGGTGGAAGCATTTACCCGCGCCGCCAATCTGGCGAAAAAGAGCGAGGCGGATACTTCGGTGCTGGGCGTTGGCGAATCGGTCGAGCAAGTTTGGCAGCGGGCCAAGACGTTGGCGAGCCATGAAGGTATAAGCATTGACGAAGCTATGATTCGTTTTGTCAGTTTATCACGTAAGCAGGACGCCGAAAAAATTGACGAAACTTTGTTCGAAGTTGAAGCGGAAAAAGCTTTATTCAGAGCTTATCAAACCGCGCGGGCCCGAATCGATGAATTGACGGCTGCGCATGATTATGTGGGAGCTTTGCAGGTGGTCGCGGAAATTGCGGCGCCAATCGATGCGTTTTTTGCCGCGGTGATGGTCATGGTGGATGATCAGGCGGTCCGAAACAACCGACTTGCTCTGCTACTTGCGATAACCAGTCTTACGACCGGTATCGTGGACCTGAGTAAAATCGTATTGCCCGCTAAAGCATAAGATAAGGCGAATTGATCGAATAAAGAACTTAATTGACCGATGTTGGGATTTCCTGACTTCGGTCTTTTTTTATAGGATTTGCTGGTGGAATAAGAATAAATAATGCCAATATAGTATATGCTATATTGGCATTATTTACGTATATATGGTATCATAATCACAAAATAAATAGGAGGCAGCAAAATGACTGAAATACAACATGCAGATTCGTTGGTACTATGGTTTGAACAAATATGTCGGGATGATGTTGCGGTTGTTGGCGGCAAGTCAGCTTCACTCGGCGAAATGACAGCGCGAACGGGAGTACCTGTACCGTACGGTTTTGCCACAACTGCTCATGCATACCGGCTGTTTTTGGCGGAAACCGGGCTTGACAAAAAAATCGCTTTGATTTTGCAGGAACTGACGGATGTCGAAGACAGTCGCCAATTACGGGCAGTCAGTGCAAAAGTACGTCAGGCAATTGTCGATGAAAAATTGCCTGCTGAGTTTGAAATCGCAATAAGGACGGCATATGCTGCTTTGGCGGAAAAGACCGGTGAATCCGAACCGTTTGTCGCCGTTCGCTCCAGCGCGACTGCCGAAGACTTGCCTGACGCCAGTTTCGCCGGTCAACAGGAGAGTTATCTCAATGTGCGTGGCGCCGATGAAGTACTAGAACGAGTCAAGGAATGCTACGCTTCGATGTTTACCGACAGGGCTGTATACTACCGGACAAAAAAGAATTTTAGTCATACAGAAGTTGCTTTGAGTGCTGTCGTGCAGATGATGGTTTTTTCAAAAGCTTCCGGCGTGATGTTCACGGTAAACGTTATCAATGGCGATAGCGACAACATTTTAATTGAGGGATCGTGGGGTTTGGGCGAATACATCGTTCAGGGGACTGTCACGCCAGATCTGTTCTGGGTTGCCAAGCAAAACTTGTCGATTGTTGAACGCACAGTTCATGAAAAGCCGATTCAACTGGTCAGACGACCGGGCGGCGGCGTGGTGGAACAAGAGGTTCCCGACGAATTGAAAAGGGTGGCAATTCTGAACGACGATCAGATTCGTCAACTGGCCGGCTATGCACTCGATATCGAAAAGCATTATGGCTGCTTTATGGATATGGAGTGGGCGTTGGACGAACGAAACGAAAAACTGTGGATACTGCAGGCACGGCCGGAAACGGTGTGGTCAAATAAACTCAAAAAACAAACTGCGGCGGGGCACATACAAAATCATCCGATAATGCAACAAAAAGAGGAGGTTGTATCAATGAAACGCGAAGTCGAAACAGCGCCAACGGCGGAAAGAACAGTTCTGGTGAAAGGATTGCCGGCTAGCCCGGGACGCGTAAGCGGCATTGCCCATGTGATTCTGTCTCCGAACTTGATTGATAACTTTAAAGAAGGCGAAATTTTGGTTACAGAAATGACGGCGCCGGATTGGGTTCCGGCCATGAAAAAAGCTAAAGCGATTGTTACCGATTCCGGCGGGATGACCTGTCACGCTTCAATCGTGAGCCGAGAACTGGGGATTCCCTGCGTGGTGGGGACCAAAAGCCGAGGAACATCCGCTACGCTGAAAATTGAGACCGGTATGCAAATCACGGTGGATGCGACGAATGGGGTCATCTATGAAGGCGTGATCAGCGACTTGATTGCACCGCCACGTCCAGCGGAAGCGGGGCCGGGATTTGCGGTGGAGACGTTTCCGGTAACCGGCACAAAGATATACATGAATCTGGGTGACCCCGACCTTGCGCAACGTTATGCCCCGCTGCCCAGCGATGGTATCGGTCTGATGCGGGAAGAATTCATCTGGACGACATTCATTCATGAGCACCCGATGTATCTGATTGAAATGAATCAACCGGATCGCGTGGTCAACGTGCTGGCCGACGCTTTCCGCAAAGTCGCTCAGGCCATGGCGCCGCGTCCGGTTACATTGAGGTTCAGCGACTTCAAATCCAGTGAATATCGCGACCTGAAAGGCGGAGATAAATATGAACCGGCGGAGCCCAGCTCGTTACTTGGCTGGCGAGGCGCTTCGCGTTACTATGATCCTCAATATATCGACGCGTTTCGTCTGGAACTGCGCGCTGTGAAAAAAGTGCGTGAGGAATACGGCTTTAATAATCTGCATGTAATGATTCCGTTCTGTCGCACTGTTGATGAAGCAGCGAAGGTTACTGCACTGATGGCGGAAGAAGGTCTGCGGCGCAGTGCAGATTTTAAGGTCTGGTTGATGGCAGAAATCCCCTCCAATATCATTCTGGCCGACCAGTTCAACCAATATGTGGATGGCTATTCGATCGGTTCCAATGATCTGACGATGCTGATCTTGGGCTGCGATCGGGATAACGACAGTGTGGCCAAGATTTTTGATGAGCGTAATCTGGCGGTAAAAAGGGCGATTCGTCATTTGATCGAGGTTGCCCATCGTGATGGCAAGACAGTCTCGATATGCGGTCAGGCGCCGAGCGTATACCCCGACTTTACCGAATTTTTAGTGCGCAGTGGGATTGATTCGATTTCGGTTAACCCCGACGCAGTAAAATCAACAAAGCACTGGGTAGCGCAAATTGAACAAAGAATTATTTTGGAGAAGCTGACTGGCAGGGGAATGGCAGAAAATAGCGAATATACATGGTAGCATAAACGCAAGGATCTCGGAGAGGGGTGTTTTACATTCTACTGACGCCTCGACAGGAACGAATCATTGAAATGGTTAAGGCAGGCGGTCCATTGACCGGGGAACAGCTTGCCGAGCGGGTGGGGGTCAGCAGGGCGGCATTACGGCCTGATCTGGCTATTCTCATCATGTCCGGCGTACTTGACGCAAGGCCAAAAGTCGGATATTATTACACAGGCAAGGGCGCTTTCAACATGCTGACCGAGGAGATTTCCCGCTACCGCGTTCGGGATATCCAGTCAGTTCCTGTCGTCGTTTCGACGACTACCAGCGCCTACGATACCATTGTGGCCATGTTCCTTGAAGATGTCGGTTCGATTTTCGTAGTGGAACCCGGCGGCATCTTGCGGGGGGTCGTGTCGCGCAAGGATTTGCTAAAAGCGGCGATGGGAAGTCGCGATCTGCAAAAAATTCCTGTGAAGGTATTAATGACGGGTATGTCGAAAATGATTATGACCGACCCGGAAGAGTCTGTCCTGGCTGCGGCAAAGAAGCTGATGGATGGCGAGATTGACAGTTTGCCGGTAGTCAGACCGCTGGGAGCGGAAACGGACAAAGCTTTTGAAGTGGTTGGTCGTGTAACGAAAACAAACATCACCCGTTTGCTTGTCGAAATGGGACAGGGAAAAAGGAGGTAACCGTCATAGCCACTTTACCTATCATTTACGCACTATCCGACTCGATCGGCGAGACGGCGGAAATGGTCGCCCGCGCTACCGCCAGCCAATTTGACTCCGGAAAATTTGACATTGTCCGCATCCCCTATATCACGTCAAGCGTCCAGATTCGGGAAACCTTGCGTGAAGCTTCCAAGCATACCTGCATCATCTGCCATACGTTGGTGTCGCCGGAGTTGCGGGAAACATTGTTGGAAGAGGCCAAAAAATATAATTTACAGACCGTTGACATTATGGGGCCGATGATTCGGGCGATTCAATCTGTGTCGGATTTAACTCCGAAATTGAAACCCGGCCTGATTCATATGCTGGACCAGGATTATTTCAAACGGGTGGAAGCGGTTGAATTTGCTGTGAAGTATGACGATGGAAAAAACCCGTGGGGTTTGCTCAAAGCAGACCTGATACTGGTTGGCGTTTCCCGTACGTCCAAGACTCCGCTCAGCATGTATTTGGCTCACAAAAAAATCAAGGTGGCGAACGTACCGCTTGTTCCGGAAGTTCCACCACCGGATGAATTATTTCAGGTTTCGCCGCAGAAAATTATCGGCTTGGTCATAGATTCCAGCAAGCTGAATGAAATCCGGGCGGAACGATTGAAAATCATGCGACTGCCGCCGGATGCCAATTATGCGACTCTGAATCGGATTGGCGATGAACTGGAGTATGCGATGAAAATCATGGAACGGATCGGCTGTCCGGTGATTGATGTTTCGCACAAAGCCATCGAAGAAACGGCCAATACGATTATGGAGATTGTATTCAAAAACAATCGGTAAGCAATTCAGTAAATGAAAAATCCCGACCAGCTTCGGTCGGGATTTTTAGTGTTGCGATAGAGGGGCCGCTAATTGACAAATTCTTTGGTTTCTACGTTGTATTTGATGCTATCCGAGGAAACGACAGCCAACCCTGGCTGGATCACCTTGACATTACCTTTGAATATAGCAACCTTACTTTTCCAGTTGTAATCGACTTTGTCTGAAGTGATTTGCAGGCCGGTTCTTTGAAAATCCGCGCCGCCTTCGATCATGGCAATGTCTTTGCCAAAGACGACATACGCTGACTCTCCTTTAAAAGTGACATCGTATTGCTTTAGCAACCAACCGCCGGTTCCCCAAAATTCAAGCGTGGACAGCTTGACTTGGGCTTTTTCACCGGCAATAAAACCGTTTTCAACATTGATTACGATGTTGCCGCTAACGACATATTGACCGGTTTCAATATCGAAATACTGTTTGTCGGCCCGGAAATATTTGTTGTTGACTGCTGCAAAGCTGGTTGAGGCAAATGCCAAAAGCACCAACAATGCAACAAGCATGATGCGAACTTGTTTCATTGCTAATCTCCTCGCTTATTAAATTTGTGGCGGAATCTTATATCATTATTATACCATATGCTATTGAGACCTTTTCTGGTCATTGCGATAAAAACTCATGGAAATAGAAGGAACCGCAAGATTTTTAGCGAATAAGTAATATCACTATGAGAAAATATTCACTCCCGGATGATTTTGTTGACAAGCTTCGCTCACAGGCCGATATCGTTTCCATTATTGCCGAATATGTTCCGCTCAAACAAAAAGGACGTAACTATTGGGGTTGTTGCCCGTTTCATCAGGAAAAAACCCCGTCGTTTTCGGTGGCGCCGGAAAAGAATTTCTTTTATTGTTACGGTTGTCAGGCCGGCGGTGATGTGTTCCGTTTTTTGATGAAAATTGAAAATATCGGTTTTGTCGATTCAATCAAATTGTTGGCGCAAAAACTGGCGGTACCGGTGCCGGAAAAAGAACAGTCGGAAACCGAGCGCGCCCGGGAGAAGGAACGTGAGGAGATCTTACGGGCGAATGAATTGGCTCGCGACTTCTATTCGGCATGCATGACCAAATCGGCGCTGGGAATTAATGCGCTGGCATATCTCACCGGTCGGGGCCTTTCGGTGGATCAGGCGCAGGAGTTTCGGCTGGGGTTCGCCCCGGACGATTGGGATAAATGCGCCACAGCTTTGCAAAAACGCGGCATTTCAGCTGATATCCTGGTTAAAGCGGGCTTGGCGATTCCTCGTCCACAGTCGGGGGTATATGACCGCTTCCGCAACCGGATCATGTTTCCGATTGAGGATATCCGTGGTCGGGTAATCGGCTTCGGCGGCAGAGTGATGGACGATACGCAGCCGAAATATCTTAATAGTCCTGAAACGCCCGTATTTAATAAACGTAAGCTGCTGTTCAATATTGCTCGTGCTTATCGCGCAATCAAGCAAGCAGGCTTTGCAGTGGTGGTTGAAGGCTACATGGATGCAATTGCCTTGGCCAGCAATGGAATTGACAACGTCGTTGCCTCACTGGGAACTGCGTTCACGCCGGAACAAGCCAGAATGCTGTTGCATTATGCGCCGGAAATCGTTTTTGCCTATGACAGTGATTCAGCGGGACAGAATGCAACATTGCGCGCTTTGTCGATTGTCCGGTCTAGCGGCGCGGTAGTTAGGATCGCTTCCTTTCCTGATGGCAAGGATCCAGACGAGGTATTGAGAAAATATGGTCCCCAATTGGTGCGGGAACGGATAACAGCCGCGGCGGGATTATTGGAATATCAGATGGAGCAGGCTTTGTCTGGCGTCGACTACTCGGATTTGGCAGGTAAAGTGACTGTTGTCGGACGCGCCGTTCCTTATTTGGCGTTGGCCGATAATTTGGTGGAAGTCGATACACATATTGCGCGATTGGCGGAAAAACTGGCGATTGATGAAAATTCCATTCGTGGCGAGTTGCGTCGCGCACGTGGCGAAAATTCGCAGCAACGCCCCGTTGCCGTTCAGGTGAAACGAGGCGCTGACTCCAAACTAACCGGCGCTGAGGAAATTGTTTTGCGTCAGGCGCTGGAACAGCCTGAGAGCGTCCAGTCGATTCGGTCGCAACTGTCGCCGGAATTATTTCAGCCTGGATCGCGACGTAAACTCGCCGAAGCGATTTGGCGGTCTTATTCCGACGGGATACCGGCGAGTCCGCTAGATTTGTTGCAAAGTCTGGACGAAGACACTGCGAAATTTTTATCGCGTCTGACGATGCAAGAGGATCAGGGACCTGAGAAAGATCAAGCGCTTGGCGATAGTATCCGGATTATCTTGTTGGCGAAGCTAAACGAGGAATATGAGGCTCATCGGATGCAAGCCGATGAAATGTTGCGCCAAGGAGATTTGAATTATGTGCAGGAATTAAAGAATGCGCAGCGAATACTTACAAAAATTAGCGATTTAGCAAAATCGCCAGGTTGAAATAAATTTGTTTTGCAGCCGGAGGGAGTAGGGTTTGGGAATGATCGACAAGAAAAAGCTCATCAGTGACAAGGTGGATGAGCTGACCAAAAAAGCAGCACAAACGAATGGAATGCTTGCGCATGTGGAAATCATGGATGCGTTTCAAAGCGATGATATTTCACCGGAAGAGATTGAAGACGTTTATGAGCTGCTGGCGAAAAAAAGCATAGAAATTGTCGATGAAATTCCTGATCCCGACAGTATAGATGCGGCGCCGGGTGAAGCGGAACCTGTTGTTGAAGAGGCGGATCTGGAACAAGTGATTCCGGAAGGGGTCAGCATTGACGATCCTGTCCGGATGTATTTGAAAGAAATCGGAAGGGTATCTTTGCTTTCCGCCGTGGATGAAACAAAGTTGGCCCGGCGGATGGATAAAGGCAATGAAGCGCAATTGTTGCTTGACCTGATGGTTGAGGACGATGTCGATGAGTTGGACGGCGCCATGCCGTATGCTGAACGGATTGCGTTGGCGACGAAGTTGCTGGTGCACGAAGAATATGTTGTGAAAGTCCGATCAACAAGCGAAGTGCTGAAAAGTCTGCGTGAAATTGCAGCGAAAGCCGATCAAAAAATCTCACCGGCGTTATATCAATCTGCTATTGCAGAATTGACCAAGGAAGAAGTCCGGGCACTGCAAAATCATCTGAGTGCTGCCGGTGTAGAGATAGCGGAAAGTGACATGACTGACGCTGTGTTTTTGGCGCCTGAACTGGACGGAGTCCCTCGGCTGGAGTTAACCGGATCGGTTGAAACGATGGATGTTTTACGCGTATTGGTAGACTTGGGACGACGTCAGAGCAATCTGGCAACGACGGAACAACTGAATTTGGCACTGAAACCTAATGATCCATCGACGATACGATTGTCAGAGGGAACTCAGATTACCAAGATCTGTCTCGGGTTGGACGCCGAAGCGGTGCGTTTGATTGAGGGCGGGAATTTAGCCCTTTCCTATGGTTTGCTGCAAGGAATGCCTGCGTTCGATGGTCAGGTTGCTGAATTATTGGGCCGGATTCGTAATACGGCAAAAATCGCTCTAGAGCAAGGTGACCGGGCCAAAAGAAGTCTGTCGGAAGCCAATTTGCGGTTGGTCGTCAGTATTGCCAAACGCTATGTTGGTCGTGGCATGCTGTTCCTCGACCTGATTCAGGAAGGCAATCTTGGTTTGATTAAAGCGGTAGAAAAATTTGACTATACCAAAGGCTACAAATTCAGCACGTATGCAACATGGTGGATTCGCCAGGCAATTACGCGGGCGATTGCCGATCAAGCGCGGACGATTCGGATTCCGGTCCACATGGTCGAAACGATTAATAAACTGATTCGGGTTTCGCGCCAACTGTTGCAAGAACTGGGCCGCGAGCCGGCGCCGGACGAGATTGCTAAAGTGATGGATATTTCCGTTGAACGGGTGCGGGAAATCATGAAGATTGCCCAGGAGCCGGTGTCTTTGGAAACGCCGATCGGCGAGGAAGAAGACTCGCATCTGGGAGATTTCATTGAGGATGCCGATGCACAGGCGCCGGCTGACGCCGCTTCATTCATGGTGCTTAAGGAGCAGCTGGAGGAAGTGCTGGAAACATTGACGCCGCGTGAAAAAAAGGTATTGCGGCTACGTTTCGGATTAGATGACGGAAGGGCACGCACATTGGAAGAAGTTGGACATCATTTTCAGGTTACTCGTGAGCGAATCCGGCAGATTGAAGCAAAGGCGCTGCGAAAATTGCGGCACCCGAGCCGCAGTAAAAAATTGAAAGACTTCCTGGAATAAAAAATAATTCAAAAATCCCTGCAAAACCCCTTGACGAGCACTGGTCCGGTATATTACAATAAATGACGTTGACAACATTCCTCGATAGCTCAATGGTAGAGCACGCGGCTGTTAACCGCGGGGTTGTAGGTTCGAGTCCTACTCGAGGAGCCAATTTTAAAAATCGGCAGGCTTTCTTCGGAAAACCTGTTTTGTGTCTCCGGGGCCTATAGCTCAGCGGTAGAGCCGCCGGCTCATAACCGGCTGGTCCCTGGTTCGATCCCAGGTGGGCCCACCACATTACATATGGCCCGTTGGTCAAGCGGTTAAGACACCGCCCTTTCACGGCGGTATCGGGGGTTCGATTCCCCCACGGGTCACCAAGCAAGCTAAGTCCGGGAGTAACCCGGACTTTTTTGTTTTATGCAGGGGTCGCTTGGTTTATGTAGAATAATCAATTAGACGATAGGAGGAGCGCTTTATGATTTTGGGAGAAAGACTGCGGACGGTCGCCGAGTTGGTTGGCGATTTCCGACGGTTAGCCGATATTGGGTCCGATCATGCCTATTTGCCGGTTTGGTTGGTTTTGCATGGGAAAGCCGACTTTGTTATCGCGGGGGAAATTCAGCGAGGACCGCTGGAGGCTGCCCGTCGAACGATAAATGAAATGGCGCTGGAAGATTGCATTGAAGTGCGATTGGGTGACGGACTAGCCGTTGTCCGTCCGGGTGAAGTCGATGCGGTGGTGATTGCGGGTATGGGTGGGGCGACGATTCGCGGTATTTTGGAACGGTCTTCCCAGGTTGTCAACAACTTATCGAGGGTTGTATGCCAACCGATGACTGGCGCAGCCGGTCTGCGCCGATGGTTGATTCACCATGGTTGGTTGATTGATACCGAAGAATTGGTCAGCGAAGATGGACGGTTATACGAAATATTTGCAGCGAAACCCGGGTCGGTAGCTCTGTCAGATGAGCTGTTGCTTGAAGTTGGGCCTTTATTGTGGAAAAATCGTCACCCTTTATTGCCGGATCACATTGATCGGCTACTACAGCAGTATAAATCGCGCGTTGACGCTATGCAGCATTCGGTTGCCCCGGCTGTTGCAGCGCAAAAGCAACTTTGGCAACAAAGGATTACTGAATTGGAGGCGATGAGGACATGTCTGTAAGTTGTGCGGCGATTGCGGCGGCGATTGAAAAGATGGCCCCGCTGGCAATGGCGGAGAGCTGGGATAACGTGGGGCTGTTGGTCGGTTGCGCTGATCAAATGGTTGAACGCGCACTATTAACGGTCGACGTAACGACTCCTGTTATCGAAGAAGCGATCGATATGGGCGCAACGATGCTGATTACTCATCACCCGTTTCCGTTCCAAGCGCTGAAAAGGTTGCAAACCGACACGGAGGCCGGTTGCATGCTGTCAAGTCTGTTAAAGCGTGATATTGCGGTTTACGCCGCGCATACCAATCTCGACCAGGCCGATGGCGGCATTAATACTGCGTTGGCGAAAATCTTGCAACTGACTGATGTTCATCCGTTGCGGCCTTATCGCGAATCGTTGGTGAAAATTGTCGTATATGTACCCGCTGGGCATGAGGATAAAGTGCTGTCTGCAATGAGTAACGCAGGCGCTGGTCATATCGGTAACTATAGCGATTGCTCATTTCGCACGACGGGCCTCGGGACCTATAGGCCGCTTAGCGGGAGCCGGCCCTTCCTTGGCGAGTTGGATGCGTTGTCAACAGTCGAAGAGAACCGGTTGGAAACCGTAGCGCCGGAAAAACTCTTGCGACCGGTTGTGCAGTCGATGCTGGACGCCCATCCTTACGAAGAAGTTGCTTATGATGTGTTGTCACTGCGAAACACGCATGTTAACGGCGGGATGGGACGTATCGGTTGTTTGGAAAAAGAAGTCCGGTTATCAGATTTTGCCGTTCAAGTAAAACAGGCGCTCGGGGTAACGGGGCTAAGAATCTATGGTTCTGCGGAAACCCCAATTAAACGGGTGGCAGTATGCGGCGGCGCCGGAATGGATTGCGCGTCGGTCGCAGCGTCTGAAGGTGCAACGGTGTTAGTGACGGGTGATATACGTTATCACGATGCACAAGCTGCGTTGTCGCAAGGGCTCTGCCTGATTGACGCCGGGCATTTTGCTACCGAATATCCCGGCATGGTCGCATTAAATTCGTATTTGCGTCACTGTGCGGTCGAGGCCGGATGGCGAAGTGACTTCCATGTCGCCAAGCGACAGGCGGCGATTTGCTGGCAAGGCTGACGCACCCTCCAATGACTGTGTCTCAACGCTTTCTTTTTTCTGAAATTCGTGTATAATAAGGATAGAAATATATGATAACGCTTTTCAGTTATGGGGGCGCTGCATCTTGGATAAGCAAATTTCGTTGGATTCCGTTGCCGAACAACACGAGATGAAGATCACTGAAATAACCGGATCAAGAGCCCAAAGAACCAGAATGCTGCAGATGGGCTTCACACCGGGGGCGCGTGTGCGAATTGTACGGCGGGCTCCGATGAATGATCCTGTTGAAATCAAACTACGAGGGACCAGTGTATTGCTGCGACGGGATGAATGCCAGAATATCAAGGTGGCCGAAGCTGAGTGATTGAACAAGTAAATCGACCGGTCAGTGTTGCGATCGTTGGCAATCCCAATGTGGGAAAAAGTGTATTGTTCAATGCCATTACAGGCGCAAGTCAGACGATCGGCAACTGGTGCGGCAAGACAACGGATGTTTGTACGTTGGCTGTGCATTATGAAAACAGGGAATTGCACTTCACCGATTTACCGGGAATATACGGATTTGGCGGTCATTCGCCGGAAGAAATTCTGGTGAATGATTTTTTGCGTGACGAACCGCCGGATGTTGTGATGGTGGTTCTGGACGTAATGAACCTGGAAAGGGGTTTGTATTTGCTGCTGGAAACTCTCGAACGCTACAGCAAAGTCATGGTTGTGCTCAATAAGGTAGATGTGGCGCGGGAGAAAGATATAGCGGTTTATCATGACCGGTTGGAAGCAGAGTTGCAGGTTCCTGTATTGCCGGAAATCATCAAGGGGCGCTTGAACCCGCGAGAGTTGTTCGCAACTTTGATTGACATGGCTGATTCTCTGACAGTGTTGCGTACTCATTCGATACGCTATGCAGAGGCGATTGAGCGGCAATTGATCGAGCGCAAAGATTCGGTCGTTGATAGCCGGTTTGGCAGTGCCCGTTGGGTGTTGCTGAAGCAGCTTGATGCGTCCGATGACGCGTTGCAAACGGAAATCATCAGTACTCGCTACAAATTGGCCGAAGATGTTGCTGCGAGGGTGATGGCACGTCGTTCATCAGGAGAAACTTTGTCGGACCGGATCGATCGGTGGGTTCTGCATCCGGTGCTGGGCGGTCCGCTGATGTTACTGACATTCGGTTTGGTCTTTTATTTGACGTTTACGATTAGTCGCCCGGCGTCTGAATGGTTGTCGGAAAACTTCGACCTGTTTGGCATCTGGCTGGATGCTGTAATGTCGGAGCGTGGTGTTCCTTCTCTATTGGCGGGTATGCTGGTGGATGGAGTCATCAAAGGCGTCGGTGCGGCAGTGGGATTTTTGCCGCAGATGGCGTTGTTTTTTCTGTTTTACACGCTGATTCAAGATAGCGGTTACATGGTCAGGGTGGTTTTTTTGGCTGACCGGGTTATGAGTGCGCTTGGGATGAACGGGAAAACATTCTTGCCGCTGGTACTTGGATGCAGTTGTAATGTCAATGGCGTATTGGCTTCGCGGATTTTGTCCAGCCCATACGACAGAACTGTGGCGATTTTAATCAGTTCCTATGCGCCGTGTCCGGCCAGGCTCGGCGTGATGGTATATTTGGTCTCGGCATTCTTTGCATCAACGGCCGCTACGTTTGTCATGCTGGCATTGTTGGGAATCAGCCTTGGTCTAATGGTCGTTGTGGCATATATTGTCAGTCTGTTTATTTCGCGCTCGGGTGAAGGTTCGTTTATTATGGAATTGCCGTCATACCAAAGCCCGACTTTATTCGGACTGGTCAAATCGGCCTCCATGTTGACGATGAGCTTTATCCGTCGCATTCGTAATGTAATTATTGCTGCGTCAATTTTGATGTGGATATTGTCCACTTTCCCTTTGGGTGCTTTCGAAGATAGCTATATTGTGGCAATCGGTAAAGTGTTGGAACCTGTCGGACAAATCATCGGGTTGAGTTGGCAACTGATTGTCGCTCTGCTTTTCGGAATTGCGGCCAAGGAAAGTGTTCTGTCCAGTTTGGGGATCATTTATCATGCAGCGCAGGATTCCGGCAACCTGGCGGAAATATTGACTCATAACATTTCGCCGTTGACTGCGTTCACATTTTTGCTAGTGTACATGATCTATACGCCGTGTGTGACAACGCTGATCACTATGTACCATGAAACCCGCGACTGGCGGATCGTACTGTACGGTGCGGCGGGCAGCTTTATCTTGGCGTTGGTCCTTGGCGGTATCGCATTTCAGGTTGGGCGACTGATATTTTAGAACAGACAGGCGGATTGACGATTCTCGTTAGCTATGAATTTTAAGCGCCGGACAGGGGGACTTGTCCGGCGCTTTCATTTGCCGATCGACAAGTCGAAATAAATTAAAAATTTCTCACAATATACTTGTCAGACAAATATGAATATGATAATATAAAAACAGAAATTGACACGACAAATATTAAGGAGGATGAAACGATGTATCAGGTTATTTTGGCGGAACGGGAAAAGAAGACGGCAAAAGTTGTGCTGGCGTTTTTTCTAGCCGAAGCAATCGTTTTATCGTTCGCCTTCTTATAAACCCAACTGGCAAAACGAGGCGAACCGATTCCACCTTTCATGAATTTACAAAATAAGCAACATCAGGCCGTCTGGGTTCGGGCGGTCTAATGTTTTGTAAAATATTATATTTGACAGCACAGCGAGACCTTGTTACAATTAGAAAAAATATCCTTTAAACTGGTCCCGTGAGGCCGGTAAGGGGTGACGTACGTTGCGATTGTTCATGCCTTTTTTGCGTGCCTCACACGCTGGAAAGGCATTTTTTGATGCAAATCTAAGCAGACGGAAAGCGAGGCAGCGCATGGAACAAAAATCGAAGTTTGTCGAGCAAGCGCTTATTTTGAGCAATCAGGCGTTATCATCCGATGTTTACAGGATGGTTGTTCAATCGCCGCAAATTGCGCATGATAGTCTACCGGGACAGTTTGTGATGATTCGGTTGTCCGATAAGTTGGATCCGCTGTTGCGACGGCCTCTGAGCATAGCCGGCGCAGACCCGCAAAAGGGAACCCTGACGCTGATTTATCGCGTTATTGGTCGTGGTACGCAGCAGATGGCAGCCGCGCAGACCGGCGCATCATTGGATGTCATGGGACCACTCGGCCGGGGTTTTGATTTGTCGGCTTCGCGGCTGCTGTTGGTTGGCGGCGGAATTGGGCTGGCGCCATTGTTGTTTGTAGCTGAACGGTGTTGTCCTCGGCCGGTTGAGGTTCTGGCCGGCGGCCGTACCAAGGATGAATTGTTCTGGACCGAATTGTTCCGAGATTCCTGTCAAAGCATTCATGTCACCACTGATGATGGAAGTCTGGGCGTTTGTGGCACATGCGCCGATGCTTTGCCTGCTTTGCTGGCAAATGGAAGATATGAAGGAGTATTGACCTGCGGTCCGCGTCCGATGATGAAGCAAGTTGCCGCTTTAGCCAAGGCAGCAGGCATTCGCACGCAAGTCTCCATGGAAGAACACATGGCCTGCGGAGTCGGTGCCTGTCTTGCCTGCACCTGCGGTGCAGCGGATGGCGGAAGCCGGCAGGTTTGCAAGGATGGCCCGGTATTTTGGGCCGAGGAGGTCGACTGGTCATGAATGCAGGTTTGCAAACGGAACTGGCTGGGATCAAGCTGCGAACGCCTTTGATTGCGGCTTCTGGTACATTTGGTTTTGGTGAAGAATATCTGGACTTTGTGGAGCAGGCTGATCTTGGCGCAATTGTTGTGAAAGGGATGACCAGGGAACCCAGGCCGGGCAATGCGGGGCGACGGATGGCGGAAACACCGGCCGGCATGCTCAACTGCATCGGCCTGCAAAATCCGGGGGTAGACGTTTTTTTACAGGATATCTTGCCTCGCATTAAGCGACTTGAAATTCCAATCATCGTGAACATCAATGGCAATGTCCAGGAAGATTATGCTTATCTGGCCGAAGCTTTGGATGCAAGCGGCGTGGCTGCCTTGGAAGTCAACATTTCTTGCCCCAATACGCGGCATGGTTGCATGGCTTTTGGCGTGGTTCCAGAAACCGCAGCAGCGGTGACAGCGGCAGTTAAGGCGAAAACCAAATTGCCTGTGATTGTTAAGTTGTCTCCGAACGTTACCGATGTTGCCGAAATTGCCCAGGCAGTTGAAGCTGCCGGCGCTGATGCCGTATCTTTGATCAATACGTTGGTCGGCATGGCGATTGACACCCATACCTGGAAGCCGGTGCTAGGAAATATCGTTGGCGGATTATCAGGTCCGGCAGTGAAGCCGGTTGCGTTGCGGATGGTCTGGCAGACTGCTCAGGCGGTAAAGATCCCGGTAATCGGCATGGGAGGCATTTCTTCGGCATCTGATGCAGTCGAGTTTTTGCTGGCCGGCGCTAAAGCAGTCGCAATCGGTACCGCGAATTTCGTCAATCCTCAGGCGATCACGGATATTGCGACCGGGTTGCGACGCTATCTGGAACAACAACAACTTCAGAGTATCAGTCAGTTGGTCGGAAAAGTCAGGATAGGAGGGTGAGTTCTATGACCATTACCCGGGATCGTTTGATTGTCGCCATGGATTTGTCTACGCTGGAAAGCGTGAAATGCACTTTGGATAATATCGGGGATGCAGTCAGCTATTATAAAATTGGTATGGAGTCGTTTTATAGTTTGGGTGAAGCAGCGCTGTCGCTGATGGCCGCTAATCGCAAAAAAGTGTTTCTGGATTTGAAACTCCATGATATTCCCAATACCGTCTCCCGCAGCGTGAAGGCTTTATGCAGATATGCACCGGCAATGACTACGCTGCATGCCGCGGGCGGTCCGGCAATGCTAAGGGCTGCAGTCGAAGCTGCTGCCGAAGCTTCGGCCCAGCTTGATCAAGAAAGGCCAAAATTGCTGGGAATTACCGTCCTGACCAGTATCGATGAAACAGAATGGGCAGCGGTGGGGCACACTCGTTCGATTCGGGATTCGGTGCTGAGACTTGCGGATATGTGTCGGCAATCCGGCATGGATGGCGTGGTCGCATCACCGCAGGAAGCTGCTGCGATTCGTCAGTGTTGCGGCCCTGATTTCTTGATTGTTACCCCGGGAATTCGACCGCTATATGGCGATAAAGGGGACCAGAGCAGAACCGCTACACCCGCTGAGGCACTGCGGAATGGCGCGGATTTTCTGGTGGTGGGCCGCCCGATTTTAGCTGCTGCCGATCCCCGGATTGCAGCGATAGAAATTGTGAAAGAGATGGAGGGCTGAACGATGACCGAAGCGCAAGTAAAAGAATTGCTAGTGAAACATGGGGCATTGCTGGAAGGGCATTTTCTGCTGACATCCGGCTTGCATAGCGGACACTATGTTGAAAAATTTCAGGTTTTGCAATACCCAAAGGCTACTGAGGAACTCTGCGCCGGGTTTGCTGAAAAGTTCAAGGATGAAAAGATCGATGTGGTGATTGGTCCGGTGACTGGCGGAATCATCCTGGCCCATGAAACGGCGAAACATTTTGGTACTCGAGCGATCTTCGCCGAACGGGATAACGGCAAGATGACAATCAAGCGCGGATTTGAAATCAAACCGGGCGAACGGGTTTTGGTCGTGGAAGACATCGTGACAACCGGCGGCTCGGTGATGGAAGTGATCGAAGTGGTCAAGGAAATGGGCGGCGTAATTGCCGGCGTTGCGATTTTGGTTGACCGCAGTGGCGGGACGGTGGATTTTGGCGCGCCGGCCAAAGCAATGCTTACCTTGAATATCCAAAACTATTCACCGGAAGATTGTCCGTACTGCAAGCAAGGATTGCCGCTGGTGAAACGGGGCAGTCGAAAAGTATAAACTGGCCGATAAGATATCAAATATAATTGAAACCGTAATAGGTAAAGGGATGGATTAATAATGAAAAGAACCGACTTGAGAAATGTTGCAATCATCGCCCACGTTGACCATGGCAAAACGACATTGGTCGACGCCATGCTGAAACAGAGCGGCGTATTTCGCGCCAATGAAAATGTGCCAGTCTGCGTTATGGATTCCAATGACCTGGAACGCGAGCGCGGCATCACAATCTTGGCCAAAAATACGGCAGTCCTTTATCATGATATCAAGATCAACATTGTCGACACACCGGGTCATGCCGATTTTGGCGGCGAAGTGGAACGGGTGCTGAACATGGTTGATGGCGTGCTGCTGTTGGTAGATGCATTCGAGGGGCCGATGCCTCAGACCAAGTATGTATTGCGCAAAGCGCTGGAACAAAAATTGAAACCGATCGTGGTCATCAACAAGATTGACCGGCAAGACGAACGGGCCGAAGAAGTCGTCGATGAGGTATTGGATCTGTTCATCGAACTGGGCGCTACCGAAGAACAACTTGATTTTCCGGTGGTCTATGCTGCAGCCCGCGCCGGGATTGCCAAACTGAACATGTCAGATGAAAGCGATAGTCTGGAACCTTTGTTTGCTACGTTGGTGCAGGAGATTCCGATGCCGGAAGGCGAAGAAAACTCACCACTGCAAATTATGGTCACGACCATCGACCATGATGAGTATGTCGGACGCATCGGCATCGGACGCGTGGTGAGGGGAACTGTCAAGGCGGGACAAACGGTTTCCGTATTGCATCGCGACGCTGAAAGCAAGCAAAAGATCAGCCTGCTCTATGTCTATGACGGGTTGAAGCGAAAGGAAGTATCTTCGGCAACGATCGGCGATATCATCGCGATCACCGGCCTTGATGACTTTACGATCGGCGATACGCTGGCTGATCCGGAAAATCCGGAAACACTGCCGACCATCAATATCGATGAACCGACCCTGTCAATGATGTTCATGGTCAACAACGGTCCGTTTGCCGGCAAAGAGGGGCAATATGTCACTTCGCGCCATTTGCGGGACCGCTTGATGAAAGAAAGAGAGACGAATGTCAGCCTGCGGATCAAGGAAACCGACAGTCCGGATACGTTTGAGGTCTGTGGACGCGGCGAACTCCACCTGGCGGTGCTGATCGAAACGATGCGACGCGAAGGGTATGAGTTTTGCGTTGGCAAGCCTCAGGTAATTTATAAGGAAATCAAAGGGAAGAAATGCGAACCGTTGGAATTCCTTACCGTCGATGTGCCGGCGGAATTCATGGGCGCGGTGATGGACCAACTGGGAAATCAGAGGGCGGAAATGGTCAATATGGTCGAGTTGGCCGGTTATTTGCGGCTGGAATTTGTTGTGCCGGCGCGCAGCCTGATTGGATTCCGCTCGCAATTTTTGACCAATACCAAAGGAAACGGCATTATGCATCATGTGTACCATGGCTATGCTCCTTACAAAGGGGATATCCCCGGCCGTACCCGGGGCGCGTTGGTGGCATTTGAAACAGGGGAAACCACTGCTTATGGAATCTTCAATGTGCAGGACCGCGGCGTGATGTTCATTGTGCCGGGCCAACAAGTGTATGCAGGCATGATTGTGGGTGAAAACACCCGCGAGCTGGATATGGATATCAATCCTTGCAAAAAGAAACAAATGACCAACACGCGTTCCAGTTCCGCCGATGAGGCGTTGCGTTTGATTACTCCACGAATCATGAGTCTGGAACAGTGCTTGGAACACATTAATGATGACGAGCTGGTGGAAGTGACGCCGAAGAACCTGCGTCTGCGCAAAGCGATTTTGGACCGGGTCCAGCGTGGCCGGATTCGCAAAAATGCTGCTAACGCCAGTCAATAAGTTGCTGTTATATTTGCAGGAGACGACAGAAGGAATGTAGAATTTTAAAAAAGAGAGTCTGTTGCTTGAGCGGATTGGAGGCATCCATATGAATTGGCTGAGGTTCGAAAAATTGCGAACACTATTGATATTCTGCTGGATCGCCGCGTTTGCAGTAGGTTTACCTTTGTGTTCGATTGTGTTGCCGCAGCAAATTGCGCATGCGGCAGTTGCCAACGACGGGACTGACGATGAAGTAAGGCCGCCGGTGGAGAATCCACCACCACCGACTCAACCGCCCAAACCGCCCGTAACTGTGAAACCGCCAGTCGCGCCGACTCCACCGCCGGCAAGTGGGCCTGCTTTGTCGATCACCGATGTGCGAGTGCGCAATGAAGACAAGGAAGGAAATGGGCTCAGCGAATACAAAATCAGCTTTGACTATGAAGAAACCCGTTGGATCTCTTATTATGTGCGTTTGGTCAATAATACCGATGAGCGGTTGCGCGGCAAACTGGGAATTCGCTATATCCAGCCCGATGGAAAGCTGAAGCAGAACTCTAAAAGCCCGCCGAATTTTACATTTGAGCAGGATATTGATGTGGTTGAGACCTTGGAGAAAACCGGTGGCTGGGGCAAAGCGACCGGCGGTACTTTTGAACCAGGGCGGCATCGGGTCGAGTTTTGGTGGGATGGCAAACGGATTCACCAATTGACTTTTGCAGTCAGCGAGCCGGAAGTGTCACTCAAGATCGCATCAATCCGACTGCGTAATGAAACCAAAAACAGCGAACCACTGGGCGACTTTAGCAAATCCTTTGATCAGGACGAAATCCAATTCATCACATTTCATCTGCAACTGGTGAATACAACATCCTTGCCGCTAAAAGGATTGATCGGCGTGAAATATTTCGGGCCGAACGGAAATATGCTACGCGGCAGCAAGAGTCCTGACGGGTTCACCATGACTCAGTCGGTCAATTTTACTGACAAAGTGACCATTAATAACGGCTGGGGAAACAGCGCCGGCAACTATTTCGCGCCAGGACGACATCGCATCGAGTTTTGGTGGAATGACAAACGGATCGGGCAGACTTATTTTGATGTGAATTAAGCAACTGAATTGCAATTTTGGCATCAGGCGCAATGGAGCGCCGGATACCGCAAGGGTCCGGCGCTATTCTTTTGCCTATCGGCTCTGCTGGATAACTATACAATCAATAGGAATAAATTGTTGCTGTGAAAACGTCAAATCTGTTATAATAAGCGAGTCGACGCCAATAATCCAGGCTGTTCGCGAAGGTAGGGAGGCACGGAATCCATGTTTCAAGAATTTGTTCAGCAGATCGTGAATGGTTTGGTACTTGGCAGCACTTATGCGCTGATTGCGCTAGGGCTGACGATGATCTACGGCATACTGGGGATCGTCAACTGGGCTCATAGTGAATTGTATATGCTGGGTGCATTTGTCGGCGTATTTCTGGTCGTTCATCTGAAGCTGCCGTTTTTGTTAGGATTGGTACTAGCCATGTTGGTGATGGCTTTGTTCGGCATGGCAATGGATTTATTGGTTTTCCGACCACTGCGCTCAGCGCCGGAAATGAACATGATCATTGGCACACTGGGCATATCGATCTTTCTGGTGCAAGCGGCCGTTATTGTGTTCAGCCCTAACCCGGTGCGATTTCCGACAGAGTTTTCCGATGCGTATCTTTCATTTATGGGGATTTCGATCACGTTGCAGCGGTTGATGGTATTTTGTGTGACCTTGGTTCTGATTGCGCTGCTCAATTACATAATCAAATACACTACAGTCGGCAAAGCAATGAGGGCCTGTGAACAGAACAGGGATGCTGCAAAACTGATGGGAATCGATATCAACCGAATCTCTCTGATTACATGTGCAATCGGCGCAGCATTGGCCGCGGCGGCCGGAACCTTGGTCGGGCCGATCTTCCTGGTTTCTCCGCAAATGGGCCTTGCGGCCATTTCGAAAGTGTTTGCCGTGGTGATTCTCGGCGGCATGGGTAATGTCCCCGGTGCGATTTGGGCGGCGTTTATTCTTGGTCTGGCCGAAAGCCTTACGGCTGGCTTTATTTCGTCATATTACAAGGATGTCGTAACGTTCTGTATCCTGATTACCGTACTGATTATCAAACCGGCTGGCCTGTTTGGCCGTAGCCAGATTGAAAAGGTGTAACTGATGAAGCAGTGGATGAACTTGAAAACTCTGGTCATTATTGTTGCAATACTGTTTGCCGTGGCATTTCCGCAAATGGGTTTCAAGATGTACTACGTGCATATCGGCGTGTTAAGCTTGCTACATATCCTATTGGCGCTCGGCCTTAATCTTGTGGCTGGCTACGCCGGTCAGCTTTCGTTGGCTCAGGCGGCGTTTTTCGGTATTGGCGCCTACGTATCCGCCTTATTGATGTTGAATCTGAAATGGTCATTCTGGTTGGCCGCGCCGTTGGGAGCGCTCGCCGCCGGCTTGGTGGCGGTGGGGATCGGTCTGCCGACGCTGCGTCTGAAGGGACCTTATTTTGTCATTTCTACGATGGGGTTCGGGGAGATCGTTCGCCTGGTGTTTCTGAACTGGGAATCGGTGACCCGCGGACCGAACGGTTTGCCTGGCATTCCGGCGCCAGACCCGATCTCGCTGGGGTTTGTAACATTGACGTTTGAGAGTCGGGTCGAAAATTATTATCTGATTTTGACCGTATTGCTTGTGGTATTGGTTCTCTATTACAACTTGGTGCATTCTCGGATTGGTCGCGCGTTACGGGCGATTCGCAACGACTATATCGCAACTCAGGTTATGGGAATTCACGTCGCTTTTTACCGTATCCTGGCGTTTGGCGTTGGGGCTGCGCTGTCAGGACTGACCGGAGCGCTATACGCCGGTTATATCCGATTTATCAGCCCGGACACGTTTACGATCGGTGAATCAATCAACATTCTGATCATGATGGTGATCGGCGGGATGGGAACGATCAGCGGACCGATCATCGGTGCGATTTTCATCACGTATTTGCTGGAAACAATGCGGGTGTTCGCTGAATACCGGTTGGTGATTTACGGCTTGTTGATGTTTTTGGTCATACTCTATATGCCGCACGGAATTGCCGGCATGCTGAAAAAACTTTCGCTGCGCGTCAGAGCCGGCAAGAAGGAGGCGTAACGCGTGCTGAAGTGCGAACAGTTGACAATTCGTTTCGGCGGTCTTTCTGCCATTGATCGACTGGATTTTGAAATTGACTCCGGTGAAATCCGTGGCTTGATCGGCCCCAACGGCTCCGGCAAGACAACCTTGTTCAACCTGATTTCCGGTATATACACCCCGACATCCGGTTCGATCGTTTTTGAAGGAAAGCCGATTGCAGGCCGCCGCCCGGATGAAGTGACCCGGGCGGGAATTGCCCGGACGTTTCAGAACATCCGCTTGTTCGGCGATATGACGGTGTGGGAGAATCTGTTGGTCGGACGACATTCCCGCCTGAAGCAGAATGTGTTTGATGATATTTTTTCCACTGCGAAAAAACGGCGCGAAGAATCGCTCGCGCGCGAAATGCTGGAAAACCTGCTCAAACAATTTCGCATGGAAAAGCTGCGCGATGAATTAGCCAAGAACCTTCCCTACGGATTGCAACGTGAACTGGAAATCATGCGGGCGATGGCGTCGGAACCGCGGCTACTGATGCTCGACGAGCCGGCTGCCGGTATGAATCCGCAGGAAACAGATCAGTTGATGCTGCAGATCAAGCGGCTGAAAGAACTAGGGTTTACAGTGCTTGTAGTAGAGCATGACATGAAACTGGTGATGAACATTTGCGATAAGATCACTGTGCTCAACTATGGCAAAAAAATCGCCGAAGGGGTTCCTCGCGAAATCCAGGCGCATCCGGAAGTCATCGGCGCTTATCTGGGGAAGCAGGTGAAGGATAGTGCTTAAAATCAGGGACCTTTCGGTTCATTATGGAAAAATCAAAGCGGTGCGCCAGATTGACATGGATATCGCTCAAGGTGAAATCGTGTCTTTGATTGGAGCGAATGGCGCAGGCAAGTCTACAACACTGCGCGCATTGTCGGGTTTGGTCAAAGCGGCCGGCGGCAGTGTCGAGTTTGAAGGCAAGGATATAACCGGGTGGAACGCCAAATCGATTGTCGAAGCCGGTATTAGCCACTGCCCGGAGGGAAGGCAGATTTTTCCCCGTATGACCGTAATGGAGAATCTTGAACTGGGGGCTTATACGCGCAAAGATACCAAGAATCTTAGCGTTGAATACGACAGGATTTTTGAGTATTTTCCGGTACTGGCGCAAAGACGCAGTCAAATGGGCGGCACGTTGTCCGGTGGCGAACAACAGATGCTGGCCATCGGCCGGGCCTTGATGTCAAAACCCAAGTTGCTGCTCCTGGATGAACCATCTCTGGGATTGGCGCCGCTGCTGGTGGAAAAGATTTTCGAGATCATCCAAAATATCAACCGGGAAGGGATGACAGTGCTGCTGATTGAGCAGAACGCCTGGCAAGCCCTGAATATAGCGAACCGAGGCTATGTGATGGAGACCGGTTCGGTCGCGGTTACCGGTGCAGCGTCGGAATTGCTGCATAACGATCATGTTCGTCGCGCCTATCTGGGAGAGTAATTTTAGAAAAGGAAAGGAAGGATTCTCGATGTTCAAACAAAAAACGAAGTTCCTGAGTGCCATTGCCCTGAGCGCAGTGATGTCGGTCAGCCTGCTTGCCGGTTGCGGCGGCGGCGCAAAAGAACCGGCCAAACCGGCAGTCCAGGCGCCGATCAAACTCGGCGTTATCGGCCCATACACCGGACCGAATGCGAAACCCGGCCAAAGCATGAAGCAAGGCGTCAACCTGGCGGTAGAAGAAATCAACAAAGCAGGCGGCGTGAAAGGTCGCAAGCTGGAAGTGCTGTTTGAGGACGACGCTTCTGTGCCGGCCCAGTCGGTTTCTGCAACCGAAAAATTGATCAACAAGGACGAAGTTTCCTTTTTGATCGGTACGTTCAACAGCGCGACCACATTGGCTGACATGAAGATCATCGAGCGCGACAAAACTCCAATGTTGGTGCCGATCGCCGTGGCGATTGAAATTACTGAATCAGGCAACAAATGGGTGTTCCGCAACTCGGCAACCAACCCGATGCAAGCAGAGCAACTGATGAACTACATCTATAAGGAAACCAAACTGCGCAAGTTTGCTGTGTTGCACGAAAATACCGATTACGGCAAGGGTCTGATGGTTGCCGTACAGAACTATGTCAAAAAGAATGGCGGTTCGATGATCGCCGAATCCTATTCGATTGGTGACACCGATTTTTATGCTCAATTGACCAAAATCAAAAACAACGCGCCGGAAGGACTGATCATCTGCGGCAATCTGTCCGAAGGTTCACAGATTACCCGTCAGTTTAAAGAACTCGGCTTGAAAGCTCAATTGTTCGGTTTTGGTGGATTGTCCTCCTTTGATTTCAACAATGTAGCCGCTGGTTCAAATGAAGGATTGATTGCAACCAGTTATTTTGAGAACGCCTCGCCAAATCCGCTGGCGCAGAACTTCATCAAAGGTTATAAAGCCAAATATAATGTAGATCCCGACATGTTTGCGGCAGCAATTTATGAATCGGTATACATCGCCAAGGCTGCTATCGAAAAGATGGGCGAAACCAAAGATATCGCCGCTTTCCGGGTTGCTTTGCGCGACCAACTGGCGAAAACCAAAGACCTGCCTGGCGTCCAAGGTCCGACTACGTTCGATGCCAAAGGTCAGGCTGATAAACAGGTCATGATTATCCAATGGGAAAAAGGACAGAAAAAAATCCTTTATCCTAAAGCGAAATAATGTTGTCGTGTTGAATTTTTAGCAAAAACCTTGCTGAAATACACGAAAAAAAACATATTATCCTGTTGACATCCACATTTTTGTCGGGTAAAATGAAAGCAATTCAAGAAACCGATTAAATGTGGCAATGAAGCCAAATTTGATGTGAGGAGGTTCCTCACTTATCAAATTTGGCTTTTTTTTCTGCAAAACAAAAATTTAAGCGAGGTGTTTGTTGTGGCAAAAGAATTACTTTACCTGATCCCGGCAGCCAAATGCGACAAAAAGGAAATCATCCACATTTTGAAGAGTCATCCGGAAATCAAGTTCGTATCGATGGTGGGAATTGACCTGGCAGGCAATGATACCGATGAAAAAATTCCTGTACGCGTATTTCTGAAGGATATCGAAGATTTTTATAACGGGCATGCCATCCAGACCGATGGTTCGTCAGTGGTATTGACAGGAATCGCTACATTGAATAATGCAAAAGTCGACATGTATGTCGACCCCAGCGTCAATTGGTATGTCGATTACAACTGGGAATCGGAAGATGAAGAAACCGGCCTGCCGATAGGTACTCTCAGGATTCCCGCATTTTTGATGCATAATGGGCTTCGTGTAGACTCGCGATCCATTCTGACGCAAACCCTTGAATATGTTGGCGCCGAAATCAAGGCGCTTCTGAAAAAAGCCGGCAAGGTACCGGGCTTGGAGCATTTGAAAGCTTCCGAGATTGATGAAGTTTTGTTTACGATTGGTACCGAGCTGGAGTTCTGGGTAAAAACCCCGACTGAAGAGACTCATGTGGAAGAACTGTCTGCTACCCAAGTTATGCAGGAAAACTATTGGCAACGTACCCGCGGCCAGGCCCGAACCGCACTGGAAGATGCAATGCTGATGCTGGAAGCCTATGGCTTGCAGCCGGAAATGGGTCATAAGGAAGTCGGCGGAGTTAAGGCGAAAATTGGTGAATCGGGCAGCCTCGACCATATCATGGAACAGATGGAAATCGACTGGCGTTTCGCTCCGGCGGTTCAAGCCATCGACAATGAGCTGTTGGCCCGGATTCTGGTCAAGGAAGCGTTCCGTCTGAATGGACTGGAAGTATCATTCCAAGCCAAGCCGATTATCGGTGTGGCAGGAAACGGGGAACACACCCACACCGGCATGGCGGTGCGCCTGAAATCAGGCAAAATTGTCAACTTGTACGCGCCGAAAGATATGAAAAAAGATTTCATGAGCTCGGTCGGTTATGGTGCCATCATGGGATTGCTCAAAAATTACGAGGTGGTCAACCCGTTCGTCACCTCCACCAATGATGCGTTCAACCGTTTGAAGCCCGGCTTTGAAGCGCCGGTTTGCATTGTGACCTCGCTGGGGCATAGCCCGGAAGTGCCTTCGCGCAACCGTACGATTTTGGCAGGTCTGGTTCGCGACGTCGAAAACCCGTTGGCTACCCGCTTTGAAATCCGTGCATTTAATCCCCTGAGCAATTCTTATGTTGGCGTTGCCGCTGCCTACTTGGCAATGCTCGACGGAATCAAGGCGGCAATCGGTTCCGGCAAAACCAATTCCGAGCTGCTGGCCGAGCTATCGAAGGAACCGGAAGCGGCTGGATTCTATCTGGAAAAAGGTCGCGCTTATCGCAGCGAACATGACGTATTCGACGATTATACCCCGGAACAACGCGATAAGATGTTCGGCAAACCGCCTGCCACCGTGTGGGAGAACATGGAAGCCTTAAAGTTGTACCCGGAAAAACTCAAAGTATTGAAAGCCGGCAATGTGATGCGTCAGGATCTGATCGATGCGTTTGTCAACGGAGCGTTGCTGCGCTGGAAAGTCGAGCTGATTGACCGGATTATCCCGCAGTATCTCGACACTGTTCGTTCTGTCGTTTGCCTGCATTGCGACGAAAACCCGGTGGATGACGCCGCTTGGACCGCAATCAACAACCTGCGTCTGTATCTGGCCAAAGACGGCGTGGAAAAATCCTTGTTCAGCCGTCTGCGTGAAGCGCTGGCAGCCGGTAAATACGGCGAAGCTTCGGCAATGCAGCAGGAAATGACCGCGAAAATGGGTGAACTGGAAAGCATGTATGAAGTCTACAAGCGCAACCTACTCGATATCTGAGGATAGATAAGCCCCCCCTAAGCAGGGCTGTGGAGAATTCTTAAAAAGTTCTTCACAGCCCTGCTTTTCTATGTTTTGCCATTATCCAACTTGGGTCAAACTGTCTTTCGCAGCTTGTCAAGGCAGGAATCAAGGGTCTAGTCGCGGAATAATAATAGTTTATGATAGTGAGAGAGTTTTTTGCCAAACACTGGCCGATTTATTTATTAGGAATAATTTTATTGATAGTGACAGATTTATTGGCGCTGTTGATTCCGTGGGCGACCGGCCGGGCTGTGGACAGTATCGGACTAAGCAACGGCGAGGTTGGACAGAGCATTTTGCTGATTGGCGCGGTCGCGATTGCGATGGCGATTCTGCGATACTTATACCGCGAATGTATCATGGGAACGACCCGGCGACTGGAGCATCATCTGCGCAACAAGATTTTTCACCATTCTTTATTTGTGCCGATTAGTGTTTATGATGAAGCCGGTCCAGGGAAGATCATGGCATTGACAGTCAATGACGTTACTTCCGTGAGGGTGGCCGTTGGTCTGGGAATCATGCTGTTGGTGGATGCAGGTATTATGGGCCTGGCATCGTTTGCGGTCATGTTTCGCAGCATCGACCCAATGCTCACCATCCTGTCGGTTGCTCCATTACCGTTTGTGTTTGTCGGCACGGCATGGTTGGGCCGGATTGTGCATATCCGGTTTCGCAAAGTCCAGGAACAATTTGGCGAGCTGACCGAATTTGCGCAGGAGTTGTTCGGCGGAGTAAAGATCGTGAAAGCGTTTGGCGTTGAATCACAGTTCAGCAAAAGATTTGCTGCGGTCAACCGTGAGAATATGGCAGCCAATCTGTCATTGGCAAATATCCAGGCGGTATACATCCCGGTCACCCATGTCGCTCCGCTGTTTTGTTATGCGATCGCCTTGTTTGCCGGCGGCAGGATGATCATTCAGGATTCTCTGACTGTGGGCGAACTGACGGCGTTTACCGGTTATTTGGGATTGATCATCTGGCCGGTGATGGGGCTGGGATATCTGATTAATACGGTGCAGCGCGGCCGGGCTTCCTACAGAAGGATCGAGGATTTTTTGTCCAATCCCGCCGATGAATTGGAAAAAATGGAATATTCCTGTTCTGCTGCAACTTATCCGCTGACTGGCGCAATCGAGATCAACAATCTGACGTTTCAGTACCCTCAGGCTGCAACAGCGAGTCTTAACGATGTGTCGATCCGAATACCTGCTGGGGCAACTGTGGGGATTGTCGGTCGAACCGGCTCCGGCAAGACAACGTTGCTGCGCATACTGTTGCGCCTGTATCCGGTTCCGGATGGGACGGTTTTAATTGACGGGGTTGATCTGAACCAACATGATTTTTTGCGACTGCGTGGCGACATCGGCTATGTCCCGCAGGAAGCCGCTTTGTTTTCGATGACGGTGGCCGACAACATCGCTTTTGGCGGTGATTATCAGCGAGGGCAAATTGAACAGGCGGCGGATCAGGCTGTCGTGCAGACGGATATTGACGCACGGACCGAAGGTTTTGGCACAATGCTGGGCGAGAAGGGGTTGCGGTTGTCCGGTGGGCAGCGACAAAGGGTGGCGATTGCCAGGGCGCTGATTCGTAATCCGCGAATTTTATTGCTGGATGATGTGTTTGCTTCCCTGGACTACCGGACGCAAAACCTGTTGGTGGATAATCTGCGCGAGATGGAAGCAGGAAGAACAACGCTGATCGTTTCGCAACGCGTGGCAGCTGTTGAACATGCCAAGTTCATCCTAGTGTTTGAGGCCGGGCAGATTTGCGAGCAGGGGACGCATCAGGAATTGATTGCCCGTCGTGGACTGTATTATAAATTGTATGAACAGCAACTGGCCCTGGGGGATGGGGCATGAGTATGTATTATCGGGGACGCGATTATGAGACGACATCGCCGAGTGGTTTGGCTGTTGACAGGGCTTTGTTGAAGTCGCTGTGGCAACTGGCTAGTCCGGTGAAAACCCTGCTGGCGGCAGCATTTTTCCTGATGATTGCCGATGCGGCGGCCGATTTGTCACGCCCGTATTTAATGAAAGTAGCCATCGATCATTTCATTGCGGCAAAAGACTTGTCGGGGCTGGAGAATCTGTTCCTGTTATATCTGGCCACGATTCTGGCCAGTCTGACGCTTTCCTACTATGAAAACCTGATGCTGCAGCTAGCCGGTCAGCGTGTGATTTTGACGGTGCGAGAGAGAGTTTTCCGACACATCTTGCATCAACGTATCGACCAGTTGGAATCACAGCCGGTTGGTCGTATGGTTACCCGGGTCACCAACGATACAGATGCAGTGAAGGACTTATATACCGATGTGATTGTGGCGTTTGCCAGCGACACAGTGATGCTGGTTGGAATCGTTATTGTGATGTTGGCGATTCACTGGAAACTGGCACTCGCATCCTTTATCATTTTGCCGTTTATGTTTTTGATTGCAGCAGCTTATCAAAAATATGCTCGTCGCGCTTATCGATTGGTGCGAGAGAAGACCGCCGGATTAAACTCGTTTATTCAGGAAAGGCTGAATGGGATCGGCGTTATCAAGGCTTTTGGCGCGTTTAGAAATACAGAGCAAGGTTTTGGGCGGGCCAATGATGAATATTTGCAGGCTGGCCTGTCGGAAATGCGGACTTTCGCTGCATTCCGGCCGCTGGTTGACCTGCTTTACGTGGCAGCAGTGATATTGGTCATATACGCCGGCGGCGTGGAGGCACAAGTCGCCGGAATTGAAATCGGCGTGGTCGTGGCCTTTTTGCGATATATGGAAAAGTTTTTCTGGCCGATCAAGGATATGGCGGAAAAATATAATCTGTTGCAATCGGCTCTGGCTGCCGCTGAGCGGATCCAACCTATGCTTGTTGACACTGAGACGGCTGAACCGGATGACCGACCTGCCGTTCGGCTCAGTCCGGCAAAAATTGAGTTTGAAAACGTCTGGTTTGCCTATGAAGCGGAAGAGTGGGTATTGTCCGATGTCAGTTTTACGATACCTGCCGGAAGTTTTGTCGGCGTGGTCGGTTTGTCCGGGTCGGGAAAAACCACCCTGATCAGCTTGTTGTTGCGTTTCTATGAACCGCAACAGGGGCGAATACTGATTGACGGACAGGATGTTCGAGATATTCCGGTTTCGCTGTTGCGGCACCGGATTGCCGCAGTGTTTCAGGACGTACATATTTTTAAAGGTAGTGTGGCGGAAAACATAGCACTGTTTCAGCCGCAGATTTCGGCTGAAACAATTCAGGCGGCTGCACAGACCGCCAATATTGCTTCTTATATCGAAGCGTTGCCGCAGGGGTATGGAACCAAAGCCGGTTATCTGGGATCAAGTCTGTCGGCCGGGCAACGTCAGTTGTTGTCCTTTGCCAGGGCGCTTGCGACTTCCGCAGATGTATTGATTTTGGATGAAGCAACTTCGAGTATCGACAGCCATACGGAACATCTTGTCCAGCAAGCGATGGAAAAGGCTGCCGCCCAGCGAACCGTTATGGTTGTGGCACATCGACTTTCCACGATCATTCATGCCGATTGCATCCTGTTCATGCATCAGGGGCGTATTGTCGAGCGGGGCCGGCATGAAGAATTGATGGCGCTACAGGGGCGATATAGTCGTTTGTACCAGAGTCAGTAAGATTATTTTCTCTAGTTGGCAGGAGGTTTGTCGGGTCAGCGGGAACTATTTCAGCAGGAAAATTATCATTCAATTACAATATAAGGAGCATTCCTGTAGCGAGTAAAAATAGACTTTGAAAAAAGAGACGCCCGGCAATACAATGGCAATGTGCTGACTCCGGCAAGAAAGGCACAAAACCAAAATATTGAGGAGGCGTCCCAAGATGAAGTTTACCCAAAA
>JAHDPL010000014.1 GCA_018434355.1 Sporomusaceae bacterium
AAAAGTGGACCGGCCGGATTCAAAACTGGGGGCTGATATTAGCCCAGTTTTCAATCTATTTTGAAGATCGTTTGGCTGGATATATTCGATAGCCTGTGTCCGGGAGTAGGAATGTTTACACAAAATTATTGACAGACCCTAGCACTATAAGAATTCCACAAATTTTCCTGTTTTAAACGCAATCGCAACGCCTGCTCATAGACGGTTCTTAGTATCATTCCTGTAGCTACAGGAAATGTTTCATAGGCCTTCTGCCTTCCACAGCTTTTAATAGATAGTTCATAGAGTTCGCTAATCGCAAACAGCAATCCTGCATGTTCCCTGTTTACAGGATCTAGTTTATCATGCCAACTGATAGTTTCAAAAAATATTCGCGGCGATGGGCCTCCTGGTCGCGGTCCACCGCTTTGACTTCTTTCTGAATCGCCACCTGAATTATCAGAACTTGATATTTCGTTCAAAGGACGATTGCCACTTTCGACCGGATTGGCATTTGTTGCACCATTTTCTGCAGGTTTATCATCTACATCGGTTGACACATTCGTCGGATCTTCTCTATCATTCGAACAGTTTAGGTTGGTCGCCTTCTGATCTTTTTTATAGGCATTTTTTTGTTTTTTATCAGCAACATCAATGTTGAACAACATAAACATGATGACACCTTTAATAAGGTACATTAATTTTATGTAAGTTACGTTTTGAATAAAATCTGCCCGCTCATTAGATATCTGCAAGGTCTCAAGATTCTCATTAAAGCAAGGAAAGTTTACATACCCAAAAACATTGTGCGGCTTTAACCGAGTCGCCTTTTTTCGTTGAGAAAAATCGGCCAAACCAAGCCAATCATTTTCTTCAGCAAGGTAATTGTAAAGAGCAAAATCATTGACATAAACGTTAACGCCCGCACCATAACTCTTTAACTGTCCAGCATTGTCATTATCATACACCAGTATTCTTCCTTCAAATGAAGGGACTTCCGAAAAATCATATTGCTGCGTTTCGTGATCATCAATCATGCGAGGTTTTATTTTTTCATTTATTCCATAATGACTTATCATTTTGCCAATTATACTTTCGATATCAAACTTATTCAAAGCCATAATATCACTATTGATAGCTTTGCCTTGAGAAATACAACCAAACGTCAATGTGCCAGATTTTTTGTCAAAGAAAAATTCTGCAGAATAACTCATCGGTGGGAATGTGCATGAAAAATTTATGTCATGCTTCTGCCCATCGGTGTGTAATATCATTTGGGGAAATGGGGTCTTATCCGCTTTGTAAAGATTACTACTAATATGTCGCAGTTTTCTAACTTCCGCCGGCGAAGACAAAAATTGCATATTTTCCTGAGTCACATTCCGGATCGTAATCCGAGTGAAATGCTCTATAAACTTTTGATTTGTCACAGTATCTTCTATAGCACCAGTTTTTTTATTCAAAGTAATTATGTGAACTTTTTCGTCGTCTGGAGCTGTAATTATTTCAGTTTCGTCACTAAGTAAAAAAACAGACAGTAAGCCTAAGCCTTTGCTGCCCGTAAAATACATTCCATGTTCGTTGGTCAAGTTATTATTATCACTTTTTTTCGCCGATGATCCAGGAGTAGATAATGCTTGAATTTCATCAGAAGAAAATCCTTTATGATCATTTTCAACGGTAATGGTTCTATTCTCTTTGTCATAATATACGTCAATTTTCCTAGCGGATGCATCAACCGCATTTTTTATTAGCTCGGCTACAACAACAAGTGGACTACCAACTGTTCCGACAACTTTTGCAATTTGCTCTGGAGACATACTTAAAAACTGTTTAGCCATTTACATCCACCTTTCTATATACCTTTACATACTCCTTACTCATAGAATTAACTGACCCAATATTCTTAACTGCCGAAACTTTCTTCGGCATTCTCTTTCCGCTAATGTTTCGAGTAATAGTAGAATCTAATTCTAAACCAACCTTCTCGGCCAAGTCATCATTAAATCTATCGAATCTCACCTCTTGGTTATCAACACGACGATTCCCCAGGGTCAACACCATTAATTTTCCTGGTTTCAAGATTCGCGCTAAATTTCTAAAAACCGATTCATAGTCTTCGAGAAATGCAATCACCTTCTTTTGTTTTGAAGGAGATATGCCTATCAAATAGTTAGCGTATTTGTTGCTGTTTTCTCGGTCACGTTTAATCGCACCACCAAGGCTTGCGGTGTCTATCGCGGAAAAGTTTCCGAGCAATCGTTCATCCCATACAGATAAATCCTTATTATCAATCCATAGCAAAGGAAGGATTGAAAACTGTCCATACGTCACAGTTGTATGATTATCGCCATATGGTGGTGATGTGCAAATTAGGTCAATAGAATTATCTTCGATCGCAGATAATAATTGCTTTGCGTCGCCACATACGACATTAATTTTCCCATCCGTAATTATATCGTTACAGATATTTTTTTTGTATTGCTGTCGAATATGATTCGTGAAAAAGTCAATTGAATCATCAACAGTCGCGATAATCTGCGAAGCCTCTTTAGCGTGCAACTTAAATGTTGACGTTCTAGTATTGCTATATCGCTTTACTGTTTCAGCAAAACAACACCAAAAAAAATTACGAATCCGCTTATCCGATTCTCCCATAATAGCGTGACGAATGACGCTCAGTGATAGGATAATATCCTCATTAAACCACTTCTTAATATTAAAAAAATTATGGGCTGAAACATTGCCGACCGACATAATCAAGCGAGTATTCAGCGCGTTTATACTGTCATGAATCCCGTGTTGAGGGATTCCTTCCAATTGAGTTTTAGCAATCAATGTTGCAAGCGGGTTAATATCAAATCCTATAACGTTTAAACCGAGTTTCTTCCCTTCATTAAGAACAGTACCTGATCCAATAAAAGGATCCAAAATGCAATCGATTGTATTATCAGCTGCTATAATCTCTTTAATAATGCACTCTTGCATAGGCGCGACCATTACAGCCGGATACCTAACTAGTGCTGTTTCGTTGCGGTACTCAGAGAAATCCCAGTAATCTTCCGCATATAAACTCAATTTTTCTGCCAAAGACATGAGAACCCCTCCATACCCAAATAGAAAAGTCTGAACTAGTGGACATCGCATAAAAACAACTCAAATGATACCTTTCGTGCCATTTTTCCAATTTCCTGCCTAAACCCAAAAAAACCGCCCCGGTTTCCCGAAGCGGCCATATCATCAAAAATATTTCGTGCCCATCACGAATACCCGGCTGCGCGTAGTCACGCCGGCGCTGGCAGACCAGTCCTTGTTATGATACGCCACCCCCGCCCCGAACTCGACCGAATCAGACCCGCCGGCCAGCGCCAGCCCGGACACTCCCCAGCGGGCCTTATCCAGCGTGATCCTGTACACGTCCACCTTCTGTTCGGTCTGGTTCGGCGTCACCACCGTCTTGTCCGCCGGGATCTTGTTTGCCGGGCTCTTGCCGGCGTCGATATCCTTGCGCACCTGCTCGGCAGCTTTCTCGATTGTCGGTGCTTGAACAACATACCGGATATCCGGATCGCGATTCTTGGCCGCTGCGAGTTCAGCGGTCAGTTTTTGCGCCTGGCTCTTTGATATGTCCAGCGCCTTGGCCAGCTCGGCAGCCTGCTGGATCTGCTGCTGGTTTAGCACAACCGCCTGCTCATGCTTCAGCCAGTGATAGCCTGCCACGGCAGCGGCGCTCATGAGCGCGATCACCAAGACGGCCACGGCGATTTTCACCCACAGCGGGACCGATTTCTGCGCAGCCGCCATCTCCAGCTCTCTTAATTTGGCCAGCAGTTCCTCATTGTCCATGCCATCACCACCTTCAGAACTTAAACGGATTGGGCAACTCCGGAAACAAAAAGCACAGTCCCTGGTACACGCCGGCAATCGCGCAGATCAAGACGATGTACCATTTATTTTTCAGCTCGGTTTTTACGGTGTCCCAGTTTGGCAGGTTGTTCATGATTTCTCCCTCCCTTAATTTATTGGCAGGATATAAGCGACGTTTGTGGAATCCATCCCGAAAAGAAAGGATGTGATGCCGATGACCAATTCAGCTATTTCCCATGTAAGCGACTACTTTATTCAAGTATTAACCTTCAATGACTTTAAGACCCTGTTTTTGATGATTGTTGCAATTTTCATAGTAAAACCGCTTTCTGATCCTGCTTATAATCTTGCACCGATGATTGTTTCAAAGGTGAAAAATGTTTTGAAACTTGAAAACGACGAAACCTTGTCTAATCGATGTATCTTGTCGGCGCTGTATTGTCTGTTGTTCTTTTTTGCGCTTCTATTGGTTCATTTTAAATTCCCGGAGTTCCCCGCGCATCAAAAAGTTATCAGCGCCTTTATGTGGCCAATTTTTGCTTATGTATTATTAACAATCCTCGGAATTCTTCTCACAACGTTTTTCATGCTTCCGGTCGACTTGTTGCGAATTGCAATTGCTGTTTGGATGAGATTCTCTCAAAAAAAGGCCAACCAAATGGTGGGCATGAAACAGGGCAACGACGAGCATGATCAAAAGAACGAATCCGGGAAAATAGATTAAAGCAACAGTTTCATCACCAGCAAACATTTTGGATACCTCCATCACAGGTTGTCATATCGCTCCAGCCCCCACACCCGGATAATCGACCGAAGTTTCCACGCATAATCCGGATCAGTAGCCCACACTCTGGCCAGCGTGTCGATAAAGGCGCCCCTGCTTGACCGGTCGACGTCCTGGTACTCGGGCTGAAAATTAATTTTGTCGCAGTAGGCTTGCACCCCGACCGCCAGATCCGGATATGCCTGAAATAGCAGCTTTCCCTGCCAATACTGACCGTCATATATCTCCCACGTCTGTTTGCTGAAGCAAGGCGCAGCCCGGCACTTGATGCCCCAATAGTTGTAATAGTGGACCGCTTCCGACTTGCCCCAACCGGTTTCCAGTGCCGACTGTGCAATGAAAACGGATGGATATAATCCAGCCTGCTGCACAATCGGCAGGTATGGCTCCAAGCTGGTAATGAATGTTGCGGGCGAAGCAAAGGCGACGCCCGAAAGCGCCGCCATCAACAACAATATGATCAACAGCCGTTTCATGCCCGCACCGCCGCCGCAACAATATCTGGCAGCAAGGCGTCAAGGTTGGCGCCCGGGCACGCCGTCGCATTCCAGACGTTGTGGCCAGTCACTTGCTCCGGCGGGATGTTGTACTGCCGCATCAGATCCGACAAGAGCAACACCAACGCATCAAACTGCTCTTGCGTCGGCTGATCATATTCAAAGTTGCCGGTCAGGTTGACCCCAATCGAGCGGTTGTTATACCCCTCGCACTGAGCGCCCATGGTGTCCAGCGGCCGGCCCTGGTGCACCGACCCGTCAGGGTAGATAACCAGGTGATAGCCGATTCCACTCCATTTGTTGCGCAGGTGCAGGGCGTGGATATCTTCAACAGTGATATCAGGGCTCGATGCCGTGTGATGCACGATGATCAGATCCGTCCGGCTGCGCCGACTCAGATCGTTTGCCCACTCATAGTCGTGCGGGATAATTGCTGTTATCACTATTTATTCCCCTCCTTGTCGTTTGGGTCCGGGGCGAAATTTGGCCGCACCGTTGGACGGCCCGGGACGGTTACTGTCGGCCGGTTGCCATAGCGCTGATAGTCTGGTTGGCTTGCGTCAGTCATTTGATTGCGACGCTGCTCTGCCCATCCGGACAGCGGCGTCAGACCCTTCATGCCGCATTCGCTCAGGTTTTCCGTAATGGACTGAATCTCGACTAATGCCAGCCATGTCGAGATAAACGCGTTCGGGATGCCAGCAAAGTTATAGCCGAACATCACATCGGGGATAATCTTATCCACCAGGTTAAAGCCGATCAGTAGAATCAAATACCCGAGCGCCTTAGTTTGAAACTGGCACCGCATGGCCTCGGAGTTGATGCGCCGATCAAGGATGGCCCAGTAAACACCAAACCAAACTGACCCGGTCATTTTATTGTCGGACAACGTTTTTCGCCCGATCGCCGCCCAGCGCGTGAAGGTGTCCAGTACCACCAATACCCATAAAGCAATGAACGGTGCCGCCGTAACATCACCCAAAAGAAAAGTGAGGCAGGTTACTGCCCCACTTTGCATCATTCTCATGTGCCAACTATCGGATATTTTTTGCCAGAGGTCGTCCATCATGCACCGCCTACGCCCAGGCTATGGCATTAATCGCCACAATCGCCTCGGCTTCGGTTTTTGTCGGCGGGGTCGCGGTTGTTTCTTCGACAATCGCCTCGATGTCAGCCTTGAGTGCATTGTAATGCGCGTGGCATTCGCCGCTGCGTGCGATTTCAGCCTGACGGAATGCCATCCAGTCGGCAATGGTCATGTTGCGCTTGGCGTTGTCTTGCAAAGTCCACTCGGCCACCACAGTACTGGTATCCATACCGGAGATTGCAGCAATCGTCGCGCCACTGATCGCCGCGTTGATCCGCTCACGACTCAGAGCATCATAATCAAAGCTGCTGCCATCATAAACAAATGGGGAAGCAGCTTCGGCGGCGTTGCGGGCGGCTTTCAGTTCGGCAATCTTTGCGGCCTGTACTTCGGCCAGTGTCGGCACTGGATTATACTCCACGATCTGTAGCGTAGATAGATCGACGCGACGCCGTCCTGGATTATTGATGCAGTCTTGATGTGTTGCTGTGTCGATCTCGATTGTCGGTTCCGGAATGGATGGGTAGGGAATATCGTCAGGATAATAGCCGAGGATTTCCCCAGTTACAACATTATAATTAACTTTAATCACTTGATTTTCACCTCCTTATCAATAGCCAATTGCAAAAAACTGTTCCGTTCCAGGCTGTAACGCTCCTGTATGATTGACTGACATCATAAACGTTCTTGACAACGAATTGGATGAATTGCCAACGTTCCACCCGATGATGTTGATATCGTCAGCGGAACTTGAATCAGATATTAAAGCATGTCCAGTAACAAGCCATACAGAGTTTGGAAACGTCAAAGGAAAAGTTACTTGCCATTGTCCGGTCAACGACGCGGGTTCCCGCCACCATTGCATTATCAGTCCACCTAGCCATGACGGGAATTTTATATAGCCGTTTACTCCCGGTAGGTAAGCAAATCCTGCAGCTGTAGCCACCGCCGCGATGCACTCGGACACCAGAGACTGGATATTACTGCGAATCCATGCCGTGGTAGATATCCGCGTGCTGTTATCGGTCGAGCCTGATGCCACCCGCAAGTCCCTGACAATCCACGTCACGCCGCCATCTGTCACCGTGCCGCCTACTACTGGCCACGTCGGTTCTGTGCTGCCGCTGGTACCGGCAATGGTGCACTCAAGATATTTGTACGCAAAGTCAGATGGAAGGCGAACATCGCCGACAGAATACGCAGTTGAGGCCTGCCAAAACAATGTATCATTGGCATCCTTCAACGCCTTCGCCTTCATATCAAGCTGCTGGAACAGATAGTTAAACAATTCCACCGTTGGCGGCGCACTACCTAGAAAATCAAAGCCCTGAAGATATTGCGCATCTGTCGGTTCCGAAACATTGCCGTTACTACCCCAAATTTTCGAAAAATCCACGAACACCACTCCTTTTTAAAACTCTTTTGCCAAAATCCCTGTACCAAATCCTAGATAACCTTGATTTTGGTTTGAAAACCCGAACGCGCTGCCGTCAATAAAATATGACTTGACCTGAATCCCGACTCCGCCAGCCCGAACAAGCAGGTTCAGCGCATTTGCCAGCAATATTTCCGCTTCCGTAAGTTCTCGACCGATTGCGATCCGGATCTTGGCATTACCAGTTTCGGCCACCACAATCTTGGCCGCATACAATCGATACAGGCTGTCGATCGTGCTTTCAGCCGTTCCGTCGGTAGTGTTCTTGGCAACCTTGGACCATAAAATTTGACGATATTCAGCGTCAGCAAGTTTTGCACTGGTCAAATACGCCTCTCTGTTTTTCCGGATGCGCCCCTGGCTGAAACCTGTCGCGCCGGTTTGGCCATCAAAGCCGAAAAATGCAATGGCAATTGCCTGCTTGATTGTCCTGCTCTGTTGAACGATTTCACCGCATCCGTCGAGTTGCTGCCCTTCGCCGGTATCAATCCAGCGCAGGTCTCGCAAATCATCATAAACAGCGGTTAACTCCTCTAGCTCGCGTCCGATTGCGGCCAGCACTCCATTTAGGACCGGCGAACTATGGAACTGCATCAACAGCCTGTCTTGCATTTGCTTAGTGTAATTCACGCTGCTCATGACGCCACCGTCACTTCAATTCTGGCTGCGGCGAAAGATGCGATAGCCCGAACGCCAACCTCAATGTTTGTCGCGCTAAAGTCAACACCATTTGTTGACCCGGTCAGTTCCAAATAGCTGATGCCGGGAACGGTTTGAAGCACATAGGCGGCCAGTTTTTGCAGGATCACATCGTCGCCAACTCCCAGCGCAGTCCCTTGTCTCAACAGGGTTTCGGCAATCGTCTGTGTGGCGTCACCAGCAAGTCCGGTTTCGGCATGCTCGTGGACAACACAGTTTAGATGAATGGGAACTGCAGTCGGTCGGTTGAAACTTATGGTGTGTTCGACGCCCTGGCTGTCTGTGACTGTCCGACTCGTCGACCCATAAGTATCTATTCCGGCCGCTTTGGTTTGCCAGATCATCGCGGCAATGTCGTCTTCATCGCCGCCCATGACGACGGCTTCGATCGAATGGGCTGGTCGACCATCGCCATCAGTTGAGTCTGCAGTATTTTCAAAAACTATGGCAGCTGTCACGCCGCTCACGTTTTCTTCAAGGTTCGCTTTGATTGACTCAACCATGGCGGTGCCTGCTGCACTGACCGTCGATGCATATCGCAAACGCATGGCAATATCAGTTTCAACAGCCCGCCCCGGATATGCCGCGCTTTCGTTTGAAACACCATTCCATCCGGCTATTTTCGTCACAATGGAAGCAACTGTGCCAATAGCCGGATTTAAGGCGCCAGGATTTGCTGCATAAAAAACGACCGGGCTGCCGACGCTTCTCACCGTCAGATTCGTCGATGCGCTGGCCACAGCACCGTTGATTCGGTCTGATTGACTGAGCGTAAGCACATTATTGTTGACGCTTCCACTCCACCCACTTGGTAGTCCGCTGGTCAACACGACCAACACAGTGTTCACCGTGTCGCTGGATCCAGCCGTATGTGATGCGGTAGTTCCGTCGATGGTTACGCTATAAACCGCTCCGGAAGTAACGTTCCCAAGAGTTAGGCTGAAACTGACTGCGTTATCAAGACTGATCCGGCTCTCTTCATACGCTTCGTAGTAACTGCTGTCCGTCCCCTGTATTTGCGCCCCTTTCGGGATGGTTATATTTATTTCTCCATAACACACTGCATATATTTTTGTTTTTGCAGCATTCAACCGTGTAACGCCGGCGAACCCGGCAGAACTGTCCAGGCTCGTTCCAGCGGCCGTATTGGGGTACATGGCGTTGTAAGTGTCTTCTGCCGCCTGCCACAATTCGTCGATTGAAGCTGCGGCCACACCGACCAATTGACCGATCACGCTGTTCGGGCTCGTACTGACGGGAACGCCAAAAGCTAGTGCGAGATTCGCTTCCAAATCCGTTTTGATTTCTGCAAGGCGCTTGCGCGAAAACCCGTTGGTCGTGACCCCGTAATTACTCATATCCAAGCACTTCCTTCCCGGTAACAAGACCAAAAGTTGTTTCCGCTACATATTCGACCGCCAGTGCTCTGTTCTGCCTATCAAACGATAGTGTCAGATCCTGCACTTTTGAAACGTCGGCCACTTCGCTGATTTGCTGCCTTAGGATGCTCCGGATATGCGTCATGTTTGGTTGTTTTACCAATATGTATTCGAAATACGGGACTCCGTATGACGTATCCAGGAACCATTCGCCCAAAAACGACTTGAGCTTTATCTGGATCTGCTGCGCAACACGTTCGGCATTGTCGATCAACAGAATGTCGCCGCTCTCTGTTGCCATCAAATCATGGCGACCGATCTGCAATGCGATGTCATATGCCATACCTTCCTCCTATTCCGGCGGGCCAGTAACGGTCCCGATGCTTTCCGGGTGAACGTGTCCCAGAAACGAGATCCCGCCAATCACGATATCCGTATTGAGACTAACCGGACCTCCTTCCGGCATCCGGAACGTACACCCGCCATGAGTTATTTCAATGGCATCGTTGCTGTGAGACCGCCCCGGCTTCATCCCAACAAAACACATGGCATCAGTCATGTCGAACTTTCGCGGATCGTCTGACTCACCGCCCTTGAGCCAGTCGTCGATCGACCGTTCGGCGAACACAATGCAGCAGTCATCCCCAGGCTTTATCGGGTAAGTGATGCTGGCGTTGCTGCCGGTCGGAAAATATACCGGAACATTGACAATCACCGGCGCGTCCAGCACCCGGCCATCCTCAACCTTGTATTTGATCGACGGTTGTACGCTGGCTAGGCCTTTCTCGTAGGAAACAACCTTGCCCGGTGCAGCCGTGTGGATCCCGGATATTTTGCTTTCCATCATATCCGCCAATGCTTGGCTAAATGCATTCGGATTGCTCATGTGCTCACCAACTCAATCAGCTCCATTTCGCTGTACCACTCGCGCCCATGCGTGTCGCCTCGGTGTTTCATTGATTCAACCCTGAACCAATCGGTCACCGTTACCGATTCCACCCTGACCAGGTCGCCCGGGTTAACCGTCGGAGCAAGAAGTGATTTGATCTTCCATCCGGCCTTCTTGGCCTTTTTATCTTTCTTGACCTTGCGTTTTTTCTTTGCCTCTTCATCCGGACGGGTAACGCCTTTTACGATCCGTTCAGGGCTGCCAATGAGCCCGCTGGATGGGGAAAAAACCAGAGCTTTGATATTGGTGCTGCCGCCGGCCATGATGACCTGCAGTGCTCCGTTTTGGACGCTCCATGTAGCGCCTGATGCGTCAAGAATCTTCGAGAGACAGTCACGGCCCTTGCCAACAAAGGAGAACCCCGCCGGGTAAGACGCAAACTCCATGTCCGGGGCGATCTGCGTCGTGACTCCCATCTGTGCGGCCACGTCGTTCAACACAGTTTTAGCGCTGACGCCGGCGGAATATCCAAGCGAAACCACAGTGTCACGCAGTGAATCCTGCCCATCCGCCAGTTCCAGTTCCGTAATCTTGTCCGCCCCTTCGCGCCTGGTGGTGACATACGTGACATTACCCAAAAAAATACGCCGAAGCCCTATGTCTTCAGCGTATCCGACCTGCAATTCGCAAACCCGATCATCCACCTCAAGTTTTTTGCAACTTTCATCGGTCAGGTTGTAGATCTTGATGCTCGACTTGTTGGTCTGCTGCGTGAGATCCTTGTCGATATCAAACTCTATCCTCAGACTGTCGTTTTTGCCATCCGCCTCGATCAGCAGCCCTTCGCCGCCTTCTTCACCGGCAATAAGGCGAAAAATGCGATTAAATTGCATTCATTTCATCCTCCGTCACATACACCAAAACGACTTTCCCGCTTGCAAAATCTGCCCGGCCGATCGCCGCAAGGGAATCATCCTGGGTGATAGCCATCAATTCTCCTGGGGGGACATTGGGGCGATGATATTGCCAAAGCAAGGGGTAGTTTGGCACAACCTTGATCCCTTCCAGCAAGGAAGACCCGTCTTCTTGTCGAACGCTTATCGTCCAATAACCACCGGATGAGTTCCAAAGCATGCGCAGTTTATAAACCGCACCGTCCAGTGTGGCTTTGAAAACGATATCGTTGGCATCAAGAAAGGAAATGTCTTGCATATCATCACCCCGTAATCCCTTTGAGTATTGATTTTCTTTTTGCCGAAGTGGAATTTGAACTGTCAGTTTGATTGGAGGATCCACCATCTTTATTCGTTGGCCCGGCACTTTCCTTGACATCAGAAGATACAAGCCCTTCAGGAATGTCCGTTGTCTTTACTGCGACTTTTCGGATTTGCGTAAATTCACACGGGATCCGGATCAGGTTCTTTGCATCGACGGAGCGAGGAAATGCCGCGGAAGTCATGAGCATGTTTGTGTAGATATCAGTAGGAGTAACGATGGTAATCGGTTGAGCGTCTTTGTAAATTCGCTTGAATTCCATTAGAGCGTTGACGACCTTGTCTTCTTTTTGCCCCAATTTATCGAGCCAAGTTACAGGGCTCTGCGTGATCCCAACAACCATCGACAGTTTTAGTGGCTTTCGGATTACATGATCATGAACAGGAAAACCATCCTCGACCGGGTGTTCGGTAACTTCCGACTCCAGCTTGTGTTCCTGTTCAACCAAAATATCCAGCTCAATCGAATCGATCTTGCTTGGCGAGGTCAATGTTGGCCAGAATATGCTGCCTTTTTTCTCGGATGATGCTGTTGCTTGATCAGCCATTCATAGCCCCCCTAATCACCAAATTGCAGATTCCTGGTCATTTTTGCAAGAGCATCGGTCGTTGCTCCCGCCGTAGCGCCGGCAATTTCAGTTGGCTGCAAATTAGCCCCGGCATTGTTTTGCTCGATGTTGACGGTTTGGTTGACTGTTTGAGCAACGGGACCCGGCGCTGTTGTCTGCGTTGCCAGCGCAGCAGGCGTTACCCCTCCTGGTGCTTGCACAAGGTTTACCCCTCCCACGTTCCCGCCGCTCGGACCGCCTGTAGGTGTCTGTCCCCCGCCACCGGTAATCCCAAGGAATCCGAGCAACGAAGATTTCGCCTGAGCCAGCTTATCAAGCACATAGTTTCCTATTGCAGCTCCAATTTGCCGTAATATCGAAAGCACGGTGTCAAGCAGATTTTTGAAATAACCTGCAACCGTGTCAATCGCGCCGGAAAAATCACCTTCAAATATTTGCCGCCAAAATTTCAGCGCCATCAGTATGGCATTGACGATACCGCGCCATGCCGTCAGCAGGATGTTCAGAATCACTGACCCGCCATCGGTCAATTCGCTCAGTTCTTTCAAAATCCACTGAACCAGTGGAACAACCACGTTCTTGATTGCATTAGCTAACTGCACCACGGCATTCCAAATCAAAGCGATTGTGGGTATGACATCGGTTTGAATTGCAGATGCCAACCGCCTAAACCCATCAATCAATGGGTCGATATACTGTGCATTTTTTGCCCGAAACTCATCCCACGATCCAAGCCAATCCCCGATCACGCTTTCGCCACCGGTGATCCAGGTATATACATCCTCAAGCGCCAACGCTACCAGCGCAATGGCCGCCGCTATGAGAAGTATTGGCGCAATTTTTATGAGAAACAGCCCCATCGCTTTGGCTGCTGCCACGATGTTTTTCCCCAATATCTGAAACCCAATGGACCAGAGTTCCAACGTAAACAGTCCTTCTTTGACAATAAACATCGCCGCTGCAAAAGAAAGTACCGCAATAGCTGCCATCTTAAGCATGTTGCCGAATCCGCCAACCTTTTTCGCTGCCCATTCAAACTTGTCCGCAATCCAGTCGGCAGCCCTCACTATTCCTCCGGCAATGGCCTGAAACACACTTGTTTCCTTGTTCAAATTAAAAATCAGCTTGCCAATTCGGTTCAGCGCATATGTCACGGACTGTTCAATCGTCACCGGCATTTTGCTGAACTCTTTGTCCATTTTCGACTTTGCCTTTAGAATGGCCTTGAAAACGCCCTCAGCAGTTAGCTCTCCCTGAGCCCCCATGTCCTTCAGCTTGCCGATTGTCACGCCATAATAATCGGCGATGGCTTGGAACAATAGCGGGGCATTTTCCGAGAGGGACCGAAGCTCATCACCGGCCAGCCGGCCGGATGCGAGAGCTTGCCCCAACTGCAAAATCGTCGATTTCGCTTCGGTTGTACTGGCTCCTCCAATCACAAGAGCTTTATTCACTGTTTCAGTCGCGTCCAGGACATCCTGCTGCGTTGCTCCCAGTTCTTTGGAGTTCCGGGCCATCTTGACGTACAAATCGGCCGTTGAACTATATTCCTGGCGCGTCTTTTGCGCAATCGCAAAGACTTTTTCCTGCATTGCAGCCTGTTCTTCTGTGTTTTTGGTAACCAGGCCAATTCGGCTGTACATGTTGGTCCATTCATCAGCTGCTTTGACAATTTCTCTTGCGCCAAAAGCGACGCCAATTATGGCCGCAATCTGCCCGAAAGCGCCGGCGGCGGATTGAGCGGAAGATTTCAGCTTTTCGATTCCCTGGTCGGCCTGCTTGATTTTGGAATGATCAAGGTTGAATCCGAGGCCGATTAAGAGTTCACGCACAACCACCGCTTATTCGCCGCCTTTCTTTTGGTCTTTTCTCGCATCATCGATTGCCTGCTGTTGAATGTCGCTCTGCATGTCAAGCAGAGCATTCAGTTTTTGCAGGTCAACTAGGGTATATATACCGGCTTTCACTTCTTCGAGCCGGCACTTTCCGGCAAGTATGGGACGCCATATCAGGAGTTCGTTTTCTAGATCTGGCCGGAGTGTGCCGGGGATGGTTACGCTTTTTCTTCGTCGGTTGCTGATCCAGTAACCGGAATCACTGGCAGCATTTGAAAAAAATCGGCGTAATTCACCCGCAGCACTTGCCAGGCCAGTTCAAACATCCCTTTGAGGTTTCCCTGATAGATTTCCATCAGCTTGGCCTTGTCAAGCTTTTCTGCCGGCTTGCCGTTTCGCTCAACGGCAATGTAATCCGTATTCAAGATGCGCTGAAGCATGCTAGTGAGGTTGGTTCCGTTAATGGCCGACGATAGCGTTGCAAGTCCATTGCCGAAATCGATGTTTTTGTTCAGCAATGAGGCCATGGTCAGGTTCTTTTTGTCTTCGCCGGAAAACTCGGTCTTATTGAAAGCGGCGCCGACAGCCGGGAGAAATGTTTTTTGCAAATCTCCCAGCAATTCCAGCGCCTTGAACGGATCCATCGGTCGGATGTAGAACGTGTTATCCCCCTGTGTGAATTCGGCTTGCATTATTCATGACCTCCCGGGAACAAAATTCCGCCGGCAGTATGGATTATCCATTCCTGTCCTCCATCTGCGGCATCATTGGTCCGATTGACTTCCGGATTGCTGACGATCCATGCCTGCGAATCGACAAACGTCATCCGCCCGGACAGGTCCTTGATGACCAGCGGCAAAACGCCGTCTCCAACACTCTTGTCTCGCTGGTAAATAACAGCCAACACGTCGTTTGACGCAGAGGATTGCAGCAGGCTCAGCGTAACTTCATGGCGGTTGTCTGGACTGATCGTCCGAACAACATCGCCATGAGCGCCGACAATAGAAGTGCTTCCTTCGCTCATCGGCTTGACTTTGATCATGCTGTCTTCGGCGAACCCGGTGATTTCTACGCCACCGAACAGTACAATCACTTTTTTGGGGTCGTAAGTTCCAAGCGAAAAACGCTGCAGATCGAAATTAAACACTATTCGCGACCTCCTTGATTAAAATTCATACACCAGGCTGCCGGTGATTTCTGCAACATGAATTGCCCCGGCCAGTCGCGCGGTAAAAGTCATGTCCTCCAGTATCCGGGATGCCTTGGTGTTTGCAGAAATGTTTGCAGCCAAAGGAACATCAATTTTCCACCCCGGGATCTCGTTCCCGTCCTCGTCGTATTCGGTCGGAGCAATTCCGCCTCGACGTTGTCCGAGCTCGAGCGCTTTGATCATCTGCCCCTCGATGGCGGCAATTCCTTCATCGGTATAAGGAACTTTGTTGCGGTTGATCAGCAGGTTGAAAATATTCACCTGCATCTCTTCCTGCAACCAATCGCGGAACCGGATCACGTCAATCCACTCCCCGGCTGCAACTTTCCCAAGTTGGGTGATGGATACCGAGTCGCGGAACGATTCAAAGGTGTTGCAGTTCTTCCCTTTTGCGGCCAAAAACTGAGTTTCCGTCAACCGGTCAGTCGTTACGCCGGCCAACTTCTTGTTCGCCCATGTTTCACCGCCGGGAAGTACCGCAAAGCATCGAGCCATACAGGCAATCTCCGGGAAATCGGTTGCGGCATCCTTGTGGTAGAACCCAAACGTCCGGTAGAAGTTGTTCTCTTTGAGCAGATACGGCGTGTCACTGGTGCTTGACGCCGATATGGCTCCGGCTTCGGCGACAGCATAGCCGAACAGTTTGATCTCGGATTCTGCCCACGCCGCAGCAGCCTGAATGTCCGCTGAAACACGACTCGTGATGCCAAACCCGTACCAGGCTTTATCCTCGGCATTGATGGCCGTCATGTCTTCGGCAACCGTATCGGCAGCAGCGGCCGTCTTTACCGACATGCTTGCGGGAAGAACTACTGCGAAAGCAGTCCCGGCAATTTTGTTGGTCAACACCAGATCATTTCCGCTGACGGATGCATCAACCGGTGAATTGGCATCGGCATCAATAAGCGCCTGCAAGCCGGCCGCGATCTCAGCCGCTGTCGCGTCGGCATCCGACTCGAAGGTATAGGTGAGCGTGGTTGTGCTGCTGTCTGATGCCAATTTTTGCACGGACATCACATATTCAGCCGTGTTGGACAGATCATCGATTTGCAACGTTACTTCATCAACCTGGCGCCGCCCGATTTTGATTTGCTTGGGTCTCGGTATCTGGCTGAACGCATCGACAGCGGCCAGATATAACGGGTCTGTTGGTTCAAACCCATCGCTGATCATGGCGCTAGCCGACGTGTATGTGGATACTCTTGGTAAACTGACAACATGCGGACCGGCAATCAAAAGCGTGTCAAAAGTCACTTTGTTGATTCCCGTTGTCTGCAAGCTGATTTGAACATTGGCAATCCTAGTAATGTCAGCCAATTTTATGACTCCCCTTTCACGGATATTTCAACTTCTGCCGTTGCGTCGTCCGTCACCGGCGCAACGATTTCAGGTTCACCAAACTCTCCCGGTACAGTAACTGTCGTGATGTACCCGGGGGAATCTGTGGTGGAGATGCTATAAGTAACGATCAGGTCAATATTGGCTCGTTCTTCCCAACTGCGCCCGTCAACTAGCGCGGTCAGGTCTTGCGGGGTTTCGGCCCGAACAAAAGCAATTCTTGCGGAAAGACACCGGTCGACAATTGTCGGCCGCCTGAGCGCGAGCCAAAGCGAATTGCATATGTCAATCGCTCCGCGACCAAAGGCGTTGACTGATAACGTTGCCTCTCGTCGCCCTAAAATGTCCAGCGTACCAGATCCGTCGTTTCGCCGCCTGACCTCATTCCCAAGATCGCGTTCCGGCGACAGGTTAAGGGAAATGTATGGATTTGCCGGTTTGGGTGCGTTTTGCTTGTCCCATATGCATTTTGTCGCTGTAAGCTCCGCAATCAGTGATAAAACAAACGCTTTGATCTGCGCTTTCGTCAATTCACCTTCACCTCCACGGCCAACGCTTTGTAGTGCGGGAGTACACCCATTTGATAGCCGTCACAGGCGACAATCTCCCATTGTTTTCCTTGCCATGTCACTTGGTCGGCGTTTTGTCTAGCGCCCTGATCTGCCGGCAACAACTGTGACTCTGCGTAGATTTTTACAGCCTTGGAACTGCGACGCCCTTCGGGCAAGGCGTCCATTTCTTCAAGTCGCAGCGGCTGCACACTCATTCGCACTGATAATTCTGCGGGAATTCCTTCCACCCATACGCCTTCATCGTTATAATCTCCCTGGCCAGTCCGAGTTACAGTGATCGGTTTACGAAAACTGCTCATTTCTTTTTACCCTCCCCTCGACCACGGATGATATACCGAACTGACGAGCGCATGCGGCCGGAATCGATAAGTGGTGTAATCGCACCTCTTTTTTTCTTTCTTTTTTTCCGGATGGTTGATGGTGCGTTTGGCGTGAATGGGCCATCAACAATTTTCTTTTGGATGTCTCTTTGGATCATGAGCCCCAGAGCATCCAGTACCGTCGCGGCGTCTTTTTTCCCTGCAGTGACCAAGTCAACCTGCTTGATTGCAGCCCGCTCCCATTCCTTGTTTTTTTCATCAAAAGTATTTTTTAAGAATGGCCTCTCTGGAATCACAATGGAATACGGACCAACATTGTGTTGCATCGCAAAGTTGGCCCGTTTTTTCTTGACAAACTTGGATATGCTGGTTTCCCCGGTTTTCCGATTCAACTTCATCTTATGGTAGGTCATAATGCTGTGCGCTTCACGGTTAATTGTTGCCCCGAACTCATGAATGGCGCCCAGCTGTGCGACAGTCATTTTTCCGTCTTGGGTCATGTCTCCGGCCTGCAGTCCGACCGCAACCTCCTGTTTTCGCAGCTTGATCAGTTCCTGTTTGATCTTTTTGTAGCCACGATCAATGTCCTTGACATAGCTTTTCCCCATGCCGCGTCACCCCATGCGGGTCGCCAACGGGACTATCGCCATCCGTACGAGGCGTTTAAACTCCAACCCGTAAGCTGTGCGTTCCAGATTGTCAAAGAAACTGCCGCTTGCATTCGGCGATCTGCTGTTGTCAGCATAACTGCGGGACAAATCGCCTTCCCGCTCAGAAGTGACTCTTCCGCCGGTAGTCATGCCGGCAGAACTGCCCGACGACGTGACAAGCGCCTGCCATGCAAGCCAGTGAGCTGCCAAATACGCAAGCGCTTGCGGATATAGCTTGCCGAACTTAGACTCACTGACTTGTGGTGCAACGAGCGAAAAGACCACATCGACGGTCTCATCGCTCGTTGCGGAAAACTCAGAAGCTACCAAGCGGAATGCCTGTAGCGCCGTCATGGCTAACCCTGGTCAGCTGCGCGGATTGCGGCGATAATATCCGTCTTGGATTTTGCAGGCCCCAAGTCGATGTTTTCTTTGGCCGCAAGCGCCTTCAGTTGAGACACGGTCATGTCCTGGAGCGGATCTTCTTCAGGCAATGCAGGCTTGTCATCTTCGGTCAGCGTCAAAATCTTATTGGCTATCTTTGCGGCGATGCGCGGATGCGCAATGTCTTTTTCGGTCACCGGCGTAGGGTCGGCGCCGGGAATGAGGTTTTTCCCGCCAATGCAGATAATGCCGACACTATTGTTTTGTAGATATTTCGCCATGATTTAGCACCCCTCTGCTTTGATGATGGACAACGGATAGTATACGATCAGGCCGGCGCAGCGGCTATGGCACGGAATGACAAATTCCAACCCTTCGGCTTGCGGCGGAAACTGTTCGAACGGTTGCGGGATTTCGAGGGTCAGTTTGTCCGGGCTCTTTTTGTACATCATGCAGACGTTCGTCCCGTCAGTACCCGCTCCGTTCAGTTCCGGAACAACCTCAACGTTTTTGACATACGGGGAATTTTTGAGGAAGAACTCCAGGATGGTGGTGTCGGAATTGTCCGATCGAGGACGTGTCGCCAGATCGGCATGAGTTTCATGGTCCAGAAGCAAAGTGTCGGGACGTTCAACGTTTTGCGTCAACTCAAGCATTTTGGCAACCATGCCGTTCAGGTCGCGAAGCACCTGCGCCGCAGTTTTGTCGGCAAACTTGGTGCTGGCGGCATCTTCGGCGTCGACGCCATCGTCAGGCAAGGTGTAGTCAGTGATGTTCGGATGATTGATTAGACCAACCAGGCCGTGCTTGGCATCACCAAAATAGGCAATGCGATTCACTTCCTGATCGTTTGCACGCCGAACTGCGTTTGCCTTGCGTTGCTCCAGCGGCTTGCCTGCCATGCGGGCGGCCCGGATGTCCTGAATGGAATAACCGTAGCTGGCGCCGATCGATTTCACCTTTGCCGTGAATTCTTTGCCCACCAGGTCGACACGCGGCAGATCGGTTGCGTAATTGCTGATGATTTTGGCAAATCCAACCGCATCATACTGTTGATACGTGATGGTCTCAGCTCCAGATCCCGCTTCGCTCGACACCGGAATGTTCTTGGTTGCGGTCAATTCCGGATATTTCACGTCATAAGACTGAGCCTTGACATGTTCGAGTTCGCGAGCGAAGAATACCGATTCGTTGGCATCCAGTCGCTGAGATGCCTGGATTACGGCAAAATCACGTTCGTCATAGCGTTTTTCTTTCATTGTTCAACCCTCCCCTAGTTAAGTTCCACCACGGCGATTCCCGCGCCGGTGGTAGATGTTTTGAATTTTGCTCCGGCAATGGCCGTTGCAGTGCTGGAAATGGTGATGTCAAACCCTTCACCAACAATGAAGTCCTGAGTCCCATCAGCAATGGCAAACTTGATGTCGTTGGCGAAAGTGGCGCCGACAGCAACGTCACCCAGGACAAAGCCATCAGGATCGATCACGCGGAACGTTCCGCTGTTGCTGGCCGCCGCAATGCAGCGAACCGTGTAAACACCAACCTTGGCGCCGGTGAGAATCGGGGTCGTTGCGTCGAGCGTCAACGCACCCGTATTTGCCGCGTTGCCTCCAGACTTGGCTGCCGCAGCTGCGGACAGTCCGGCCGAAGCAGCGAATTTCCCCGCGGTGGCTCCGGTGTGTACCAGGAATGCCTGCGCATCAACCGCAACAGCCACAGTCACAGGAACCCAAATGCGCCCTTTATTGAGGACGGGAACCGTATCTTTGTCACCAAAAACAACAGCGCCTGCTGCGTTTTGTTCTTTGGCTTGCAACAAGGCAATTCCCTTGAATGCAGTCACGGCGGCGGCGGGCAATTTCACTTGATTTTCTGTGGTACCGCCAACGACGCCATAACCGGGATAAACATTGTCTGTCTCCACGGCAAAGGAATCGATCGTGCGCCCCGTCAGATCGCACAGAGTGCCGGCAATGGCCGGGTTCATGTTTGCACTATAGGTCAATTGCATGATTATTTACCTCCTTTGTCGCCTTTATAGGCGTTTTTCTGGTCTTCGATCATTTGTTGACGCCGCTCCGCAGCCGACAACTCCTCGGTATCCTGTCGTTGATTAGGCGGCGCAGAAGCTTTCTTGCGCTGATCGGCCATTGCGTCATTGCGCTTATCAGACTTGGCCAGGTCAAACGCTGCGTCAAGATAGGCGTCGGATTTTCCCGCCGGATCGAACGAGTCACCGCGGACCGCCTTGATAACTGCAATTTTGATTTCCTGGTCCGTCATTTCTTCGGCTTTGTCAATTCGGAATCCGGCTGCGGTATAAATTAGCTCAACACGGGCCTTGACATTCTCTGCCAGCGCTTCGGCCGCATCCTTACGGACCTTCTCCAGTTCTGCCGGATAGCCGTCGACTTTTGCCTGCAGCCCGTCTTTCTCGGCGGTAACCGAATCAAGACGCTTTTGCGTTTCGGTCACCTTTCCCTCGGCTTCATCTGCGCGTTTTGATTCTTTGTTCAAGGCGTTGATTACCTCGGGGGCGGCTTCGTATTCGATGCCGTCCAGTCTGATTTTTGCCATGGGTTTTTCCTCCTCGTTTTCGAAAATTTCTTCGCCATCAAGGTTTAGGCGGGCAATTCGCCCAGCTTTACCTCGTGGAAGGACTGATAAATGGTTTGTTTCGATGTTTCGCTGCACGCCATCATAGGGTTGGCCGTCCGGTGTTGTTCCCGGAGTTGGATCGTAGTCAACTCGATATCCGACCGATAACTCTCGATAACTCCCCAACGCCGCTGGGTCATGAATTACAATATCGGCCCGGACGGTTTCGCCATCCTGCCGTCCTTCGCTTAGGATTGTCCCAACCGATACCTTCCGCGCGTTTTTCGGGGTTACATCTCCTTCAGTCGGATGGCGGATCGTGATCGGCTTTCCCTTGTACGATGCAAGGCTGTCGGCGCGGAAGACTTCCTCTGGTGGCCGATATTCGCGACGCATGGATCCGTCCGGATTACGGTAGATAAAAACCCCGCTGCGGGTTAAAATCGGTTGGTCGTGCAAAAAACCGTCTGCATCAATCCTTGCAGACGGTAATGCAACACTGTCAAATCGTGTTACTGCCATTATTCTATTCACCCCCTTTCGCGGCAGGATGCAACAGTAATCAAACCATTCCATTTGCTCCATAGACATTCATGGCATCGGTATCGATAACCGGCAAGGCAACGCACCGACAGCGGATCGGATAACCCGGTGGGCCTCCGACTGGCGGCGGATGGATGATTTTCCCGTTATGCACCTTTCCTTCTGCTCCGGTACCCGGCCATGCAAAATATTTTCCTTCACGCTCTGCATGGCTTTCTCTCACCCGAGCGTCTAAGCTTGTAGACCATTTGTAGAATTTTATTCCAGCTGTCATTTGCCGATGCTGGCTGATCAGACCGTTGAGCTTGCCGATTTGGTCGACTGCAATCAATTGAGCCCGCCCATTGCTTACCGCATAGATATCTTTGATTTCCTCGGCAATATCCGTGCCCATCGTCCCCTGTTGAAGCCCACGGGAAACGACTCCCTGTAGTCGGCCAAAGTATTCGGTTGGAATCGATTTGATAAGTCGAACGTTCTCAGCAGTCCACTCTTCAAGAAGCCTTGAAAGATCAGGCTCGGCGATAAAAATATCTACTTTTAGCGCCGATTTTATAACAGCCTGAAATTCCTGCTTGGTATGACCGGACAATTGCTGCGCGATCCGTTTGGCCTTGGCTATGGCGGCCATTGTTATACCGTCGCGCTCATAAATGTCTTGGATTAGCTGAACGATTCGCTCGCTGGTTGAAGACTGCCCGGACTGGTTATCTTCAAAGAGATTCGAATCAATTTGCTGCATGGTGGTATCATTCAGCGATTTGACGATTGCTCTGAGGGTTCTTTGGTACTCTCTTTCCATCGACCGCGGATACCGCCAGATTCGTTTGCTTTCCACCAGGGTCTTTTTGTTGATCATCGTCTGCCTCTCCAATCAGTTTCAGGCTTTCATCAATCTCGAAATCATCGCCCTTGGCCAGTTTTCCCCTGACTTCACTCCCGTCAAGCGCCCCGATGCCGACATAGATTTCTGCCTCTTCGGCCCGGGCTTTCTTGGCTTCCGCTTCCAGTTTTTCCGTTTCGGCCTTCTCTTTTGCCGACGGCATCCAAAGCGGCAAGAACTTAATACACCAATTTTTGAGCTCGACGCCTCTGAACGGTCCCTTTTTCGACAACTGCACCAACTTAGTAAGACGATCCAAATTCCCTTTCAGCTTCCGTTTTTGCTGCCGTTTCACAAGCGAGTAGAAAATCTCATTGTCGCTCTCGCCGGTCGCGTTCATCCCGGCAGGAGAACGGCCAAAAAGGACAGTGAACGGGATTCCTGTCTTTGCGCAAACGTCCAGGCCAAATTGATCAAGCATTTCCGGCACATTGGATAAATTCAAATTGAACAACTGAAACTCATCGTTTTTGTCGATCGCTACGGTATTCAGCACCGACCGCGCCATGTCAATCAGGGCCAATCGGTCCTTAACCTGCTTTTCGCCATCGTCGGTCATCATTTTTTCAATGAGCCCATCAAGCTTTGTCACGCTTTGCCCCATGCGTTCCAATATCAGTATGGCTAGTGCATGGGAATGATCGTTATTCCGAATAGAATCAAAAAGACCTTGCATTACCGGGAGTCCCCACCCGTTGCGTTGTTCGCGCTCTCTGTTCGGGAGAGGGTCGCCATCGAATATTAAGATTCGGCTTCGGTGTACATGAAATTGGGTACCGCGCACAGGGCTAATGAGCAGCCACTCCGGCAGGCCGAAATTCCGATCATTGGGATCATCGTTAAACAGCCAGTTATCGTAGATCACTTCTCGCCGATCATAGACTTTAATGCCTTCAATCTCGGTTATGTTCGATTCTTTCAATTCATCTTCAAAGGTACCACCATCGTTAATCGTCATCAAAATAGCGCTGCCGCCAAACAGTCGACTCCACCGCAGCGCATTGGCGAACTCTTCCTCGGCACGAAGATCGTCGAGCGCCTGCATTATTTTTTCGTCTTCATCGTCGCCTTCGATTTCGATCCAGTTTTTTACACTTTCATCGGCTGGAAGATCGATAATGCGACGAACAAGCGCGTTACTGTATAGGGTCGCAAGCTGTTGGTCGGTTAATATGGGTGTGTCGAGAAACTGGAAGTTTGCCATTGGATCCCGGCTTTTTAGCCCGTGGCCTACAACCGTATTCAGAAAACCATCGTTTCGTTTGTCGGCCAAGTGAACATCACCTCTTTTTTTCAAATGCAAGGAGGCCGGACCCGCCCCGGCCTTCGGGTCGAAGGATAACCCCCCGTGCAACGTTTTGCCCTCGCTAATTCAGCTTGTAACGCCGGACCAGTCGCGGGATATTATCACCGACTCCATGGCATAGCGCGTCATATCGATTGAATGGTTGTTTTTATCAGGATACCCAGATTTAAAGTTGCCATTTTTATCCCGCTCATATTCATAACCAGTAAACTCACGAGCCGTGTTGGGGCAACGAACCGGATCAATTACGATCTGCGTTAGTCCTTGAAGCCATTTAATTCCGTGCTCAACACTATCCGGACCTTTCTTGGCGCCGACAATATAAATGCCGCGTTTTTTGAGTTCATCAATACTTCGCGGCTCTGCGCTATCGGCTGTAATCTTGAGCCGCTTGGCCCTCGGCTTGATCGTATCGGCAATATTGTCATAACTGGCCCCGACTTTAAAGTACTCGTCAAAGATGGTTAGCGTTTTCATCGGGGCATAATAGTTCATCTTGCCCCATGCTGTCGGATCAATCGCATAGCCCCAATCAAGGCCGCTGTAAAGTTTGTCGAACCGCGCAATTTCATCATTTGTAACCGACCGCAAAATTACATTGTCGAACACCGCGCCACCGGTACCAGTTGCCTCGCCAAGATACTCGTGCCGGTACGCCGTTTCATTGGTTTGCCGAAGTATCTCCGCTTCACGAAAAAACTGCTCCCCTAGCCACTGGCGGGGAACAGTTCGATAGTCACTATGATGCACTAGCCGGTCTGGCCTGGTTATATTTGCTTCGGCATTCACCCAGTTGTTTACCGACTTCGGCGGGTTGTAGGAGTAGAAGAAGCGGAACTCTTCGCCACCACGCATGAGAGACTGGTTGATATTTCGCACCTCTTCCATGCCGTCAAACTCGTCCAGCTCTTCATACCAACCGAGCTTAAAATACCCATGCGGCAGCTTGATCGACTTGATTTTCGCCTTGTCATCGGCACCACGAAAAATAATTCGCTGCCCGGTTGGCAGATATACGAATTCAGGCGGGCTCTTGTATGCCTTGAAATAATCCTTTACCTGCAGAGCTTCAATGGCCCATTGAATTTGCGAGTATACGCTAGTTACCAAGGTCACACCGACTTTGCGCAACACTATTGCGTTGGCCAGTGGATCCTTTATGATTCCAAGAACAATTTCTAACCCAATACAGGAAGATTTCGTGCTGCCGCGTCCGCCTTTGAGCCAATAATGAACATGTCCCCCTTGCCGGACATCTCTATGAACGTCTTTCAGCCCAGGGGCAATTAACTCACTTAGGTTAATCACTATACATCATCAACTATCTTAGGCGGATTAGTGATTTCGACCTTTTCGGTCAGCATTTTTTCAATCTTGGCCATCAGCTCAAGTGCAGCAACTTTCCCATGCAGCTTAATGCTTCGTTCTGACACATTCCCCGACTTTTGGCTTATTTCGGCAACTGCAGCTAAGTCAAGTTTGGATATCTTGTCGAAATCCTTAAATTTCAACCGATTGTTTTTGACTTCTACAAAGCTGTCCATTCTTGAGAAACCTATCATTGCCAACTCGTTCCTGATCCGATCGGCCGTGATCGACAACCTGCCAAGCCGGTCCGCTTCAAGTTTATCAATCAAATCGCGGACACCAGGATGCTTTAACAACCTTGACCCGGCTTGTTTTGCAGTCTTTGGCGAGTATCCAGCGCGGATGGCGGCCTTCGTCGCGTTATATTTGTTGTCGATGAGGTATTCATGGCAAAAACGAACCATTTGATCTGTTAGGTCGATTGGTAAATCGTCAATCTTGGGCAGTTTTGGCCGTCCAGCCATGAATCTCACCTCCCGGTTTCATTAACGACGAACTTTAAATATCGTCAATAATCATTGCCTTTCCAAGATGGCCATTAGGATTTTCATCATCGCGCCGGTCCCGCCACCGTTTCGACTGCCGGTTGATCAGCCACAAGCGGCATGCCCTGACGTCACCCGGAATATGCTTCTTGACCTTTTTCACACGGAGTGGCTTGCCATCCTTGGTGGCGACCACTTCCGTCTCCTCGATGTCGTACCCAAGCGCCCGCTTGAACAGGCTTTCCTCAACTTCGAAGTCTGCAAAATTTTTGCCTGCAGTTTTGGCCTGACATAATTCGGGATATAGCTTGTACCAACGATAGAGTTGCCGGACCGACATCCCGAACTCGCTGGCTATTTCTTCGTCCGTGGCGCCAGCCCGACACATCCACTTAATCATCTTGGGATGGTACCCAGGCTCGTAGGTGCATTTCGCGCCCCGACCCGTAGGAACATTTGTTCTATTTTTTATTGCCGACACCCCCAACCGTGTGATACGATTGTGTCGAGGTAGTAGTTTCATAAAACCGTGGCCACGGCCTTTCCTACTATCTCCCGCCGGGGGTGTCCCGGGAAAACGGGGTAGACGTTAGCGCGTCTGCCCCGTTTAATTTACTCCTGCATTGCGGTATGGCTGGTGAAATCATTCCACCGCTTCACAATCACATCGCAATACCTTGGGTCCAGCTCAACTGCATAACAAACTCGCCCTAGTTGCTCCGCTGCAATGACGGTCGTTCCGGATCCACAGAACGGATCCAGAATCAGATCGTCTTTTTTTGTGCTGTTGCCAATCGCCATCGCCACCAGCTCCACCGGTTTCATCGTCGGATGCTCTGGGCTCGCCATCGGCCTGTCCACATTCCAGACCGTCGACTGCTTGCGATCGCCGAACCACGAGTGAGCCGCCCCGTCTTTCCATCCGTAAAGAATCGGCTCGTGCTGCCAGTGATAGTCCTGGCGACCCATAACAAAGTGCTGCTTCACCCAGATGATGCACTGTTTCAGCAGAAAACCTGCTTCGACCAGTGCCGTCCGGAAGTTGATGCCTTCCGTGTCAGCGTGGCAAACATAAATGGCGCCACCTTCCTTGGTCACGGTCGCCGCCGCGGTGAAGGCCGCAAGTAGAAAAGCGCGGAAGTCTGCGCCTGACATATTGTCATTGGCAATCTTCAGCGCTTCGTCTGTCCCTCCGGTGTAGTCGACATTGTAAGGCGGATCCGTGAAAACTGCATCAACCATGCGCCCATCCAGCAATTTCTGCAATACTGCAGGGTCCGTGCTGTCGCCACAGATCAACCGGTGCCGACCAAGTTGGATGATGTCACCCAGTTTTGTCACCGGATCCGTGATGCCGGCAATCGCCTGGTCAACGTCAAATCCATCGTCGACAACACTCTTATCTTCAAACTGAGCCATCATCTTGTCGATGTCTTTGGTCGAAAACCCTGTTAGCTCTCGGTCAAAATCAATTTCGAATTCAGCAAGCAGTTTGCTCACTGCCTCATCATCCAGATCACTGAGTTCGGCAATTCGGTTGTCGGCAATCATGTCTGCCCACTCTTCGGCTTCGGTTGCATAGTCCTGCCGATCAACCGGCACATGAGTCAATCCAAGTTTCTGCGCGGCAGCCAAGCGGCCATGACCGCGAACGATAAAACCAGAGCGGGTGCTTACCGTAATCGGTGCACGCCAGCCCTGGTTCTGAATAATCTTGGCCAGAAGTTCTATTTGTTTGTCCGGATGCCGGTTCGGGTTTCGCGGGTTTGGCACCAGAGTTGTGATGTCTGCAAGTTCATCGTGAGCGCAATGTACTGGAATGTTACTCAAGAAATATTCACCCCATCACCTAAATCCTTTGTTCCTGTTCTCGGCCCACCGGCCGTGCTTCTTGTGTCCAGGCTGAACCGTCTCATGCACGACATTCGATCGCGGGACCGGATCATAACACTGAACCTGGCCGACCCCGTCGATACCGATGCGCCTGGCTATACAAATATCGCGGCCGTGTTTGGAGCAGTCGATAAGTTTGCAGTCTACGGTTGGCATCCGGCACCTCCTCGGGCATGAAAAAACCGCCTCGATTTTCGAAGCGGCCCGTTTGAAAAATCCCACGTCTTCAATATACCACACTTTTTGCCAAAAACAGTCTCATAAAAGTCTCATTTTTTTCTAAACCGGGACGGCAGCACATCGCATATAAAATTCAAGGCCAAAACCAACGTCCGGTAAAACGTTGGTTTTGCACAGAACAGTTCCCCGTATATCTGCTCATCCGGTGCCGTCTTCTTCCGGTACTTCGCATGAATAATATTGTTGGCCAACGGCCCCCACTTCTCATCCTGCACCATCTTCTCCATCGCCGATTCATAGTCGGTGAGGTTGCGCTGGTAATCCGCCCGCAGCACCAACAGATAGTCTATCCGCTCCTGATCCCCGTTGTACCCGGCCTCCGCCATAGCCCCGTCCTCGGCTGGCCGGCTGATGTTTGAGTTTGTGCAATAGATGCTATCGTAGGTTGTTGCCTTTACCCGTCCCTGGGAGAGGCGATGCTCGATCTCGTCAATTGACCGATCGAGGTCTTTGATCGCCCACTCTACCCTATTCAAACTATATAGCCACGACGAAACCGCCCTCTGTTCAGGTGTCATCCGCCGAATACCTCCCCGCCTTGACTACCGCTTACGCACTCGCTTTCTTGGCTTCCTGGCAAAGCCGGAAAATCACCAGATCAGGCCGATCCGTCTCCACGACATACTGCGCGGGTCCGCCAACCAGCGCATGGATTCGCTCGATCGCTGCCTTGCATGTAATTTTGACGCAGCGTGCCTTTTTGTTTACCATCGCGCCGGAATCGGTTTTCTTCAGCGCCACCTGCTGTCCGTCCGGCTTTACCATGATCGCGCAGAACGCCCAATCCCGAATATGCTCCACGTCTTTGCCAACGTAGAAATCCTGCGATACCGACAGCCGGTTGCCGAGCGACTGGAACCGACTGATCCCCCCCTGAAATTCCAGCCATCCGCCCAAGTCTATCTGCCCTTCATCGTCCGGGCGGAACACGTCTTCCAGCTCGGTCTGTGTCGGCACATGGATTCTTAGGTTGTGCCGGTCCTGGTAGTTCAGGCCGTCTTCGTCTTGATCCGTTGCGGCCGCTTGCGTTGGTTCCGGTTTGCAGCCTAGTTCGGCAAGTCGTTTATCAATGCGCTCTAGCTCAGCATCGATCTCCTTTTCTGTCCGAATCGCCTTATCAATCTCCTCCTCCGGCCCCTTCGCCAGCCTGGCGGCCCTCGCCTTGCCGGGCGCGGTGTCGTGATAACTGCGCGAGAGGTCCATCGGAGGTTTTTCGGCCGGCGCCACCGGCTCAAAATTGCCCGACCTAAGCGATTTTTTCTTGCCCCCAGGCGCTGCCGGCGGGATCCCCCATTGTTTCAGCTGTGGGAAAAACGCATTAGCGTAGCAGTGGAACAGGTTCATGATCTCCGTGCGGGTGAGCCCGTATTCGTCCAGCTGCAGGAACAGTTCCTTGGTCAGATCGGCGGGTCGCATCCGCCGGACCTTGTCTTCCCACGGCAGCTTGATTTTAAGTTCCAGCGCCTCGGCCGGCGTCGGTTTCGGCAGGGTTCGACAGGGCTCCGGTGGTTCATGTTTCGACGACACTTTGTTGGAGTCGATGAATCCGCTCTTGTGGATTTTTCCATCAGTGTTCATGGGGTTTCCTCCTCGCTATAGTTATTGGCCGCACTCACTTTGCACATCGCCATGACCACGACGCCGACGCAGCACCCGACAAACATGCTGGACAGAACGATCATGAATAATCCGTAATAGCTTACAAACATCGCTATCTCCTCCCCGTTGTCGGCAGTTTCGGCGGGGTGACGTTCAGGCCGCCCCGAAAACTTCCGCAATCCTTGGCCCGCCGATCCGTCAGGCTGACAACCGTAGCCGCAGGTTGGCCGTTGATCGTCTGTAGTTCATAGCAGACTGGCTTTCCGTAGGCCGTCCCGGTCTTTACATTCAGGCAGTCGCCGCAGGTCTTTGCCGGCTGCTTGCCTATTCCGAACATGGTGGCACCTCCCAGTTCAAAATCCATGGTGTCTCCCATTCCCATATCCGCTGCATCCCTTTTGCCGGAATCGGTTCAATCGGCCTGACGTTTTCAAGCAACCACGCATAGCGGCCCGGAGTCCAATCGCCAAATGCGATTTCCTTGGGTGTAGGAACAAAAATCTTGCTGAAATTGGGGTCACGTTTGTTTGTGGTTGAGGATTCAGCGCCTACTTCAATACGTTTAGCAATTTCAACATCTGTACCGGGATAGTACACAATACTCATGCAATCAACCAAATCCGCAATCGCAATCACGCAGCCATTATGTTTGAGCTTGAATCCAAGCTTGCCGCCCGGGTACTCCGTAAACATACCCGCTTTGGTAAGTTCAGACTTGAACGGTTCTTGCCAGGCACAGCGCGGAGTGTCTTTATGCTGGGCCACATGTATCGCAATCGGCCCCCGGTATTTTGTCGACCACGATCTTGTCTCAATCTTCTTGGCTCCGCAGGCTATCAGGCTGGCCCACGGCTGCAGGATTGTCAGCGCCTTCATGTTTCACCCTCCCATCCTTTTCGCTCCACCGTCACGCGCACGCGCGAGGGGGAAAGTAAACAAAAGTCAAGTTTCAACTTCCATATTTTGTATATCAATAACCGTTTTCCGTTCTCTACCCTTCACGATATCCCACGTCACCTTCACCCAGTCGCTGCGGTCATCCTGGATGACGCCGGCATTGACGAGCCCGTCCAGGATCATCTTCGGCGCGTAGTTGTCGATGTCGCGCCGGCGCACGACCGGGAAAATCAGCGTGATGCGCACTGTGGCCAGCTTGTAATGCGGCCGACCGATCTTGGCCGACAGACATGCCGCCTTGATCAGCCATGCCCATTCGTGCTTCGTTGCCTGCTGCACCGTCCAGTGCTGCCGCATCCATCGGTTCAGGCTGGGCGGCGTGCCATCGATTTCAAGGCGGATCATCAGGCCGACCTCGATTCCCGCAGGGATTCGCCGGCAAACTTCACAACCTCGGTTGTCTGGCGAATCCGGTCGAAGATGCGGCCCGAATAGGTCTTTGCGAATAGCTTCCCGGTCAGGTTGCTGGTGAGCAGGATCGGCTTCATGCGGTTGTACCGCTCGCTGACAATCGCATCGATCTTCGTGTGCACCCATCCTTCTGAGCGCTCTGTCCCGAGATCATCCAGCAGCAGAATGCCGACTGTGCGCAGCCGCTCTTCAAACCGCGCCCACTCTTCACGGTTCGTTTCTTTCAGCGTGAAAATCGTGTCGAGCAGGCTCGGCATCGTCAAAAACATGCCGCTGATTCCCGCCTTGAGCCCCGCCTGCAGAACCGCCACCGCCAGCGAAGTTTTCATCAGACCAACCGGGCCGAGAAACGCCATGCCGAAGCCTTGGCTGACAAGGCTCTGAATGTTGTCGGCATAGAACTTCGCCTTTTCGTATCCATCCGCCACCGACTCCGGGATCTCCCTGGCGGCCAGATTTTCAAACGTGCAGTTTCGATACCGGCGCCAGATACCAGCCCGATCCAGGGAGTTCTCCCAATCACGGCTCAACTTGGCTTCCTCTTCGGCCTTGCGTTTAGCTGCAATCTCACCAGCCAGGACTGGATCGATCTCGTTCATACTCTGCCGCTGTTGGAGCTCGTTGATCACTGCCCGAAAGTCCATTTTTACCGCGTCTGCCACTATTCTCAACCTCCCATGGTTTGACATCGAAGTTATTGTATTTGGCAACCCATGCCTGCAGGATCGTGTCCACGTACTTGACTGTCTTCCCTCCCTGGTCCTTGGCAATCAGGATCGCATGCTCTATCCAGTCCCTGGGCATCGTCTCGATCCAGTCGGAAACCATATCGGAATCCACCCTGCTATTCACGGTACAAATTTTCCCAAGTTGCTGAACAACAAACTCAAAATCCGACGGTTCATTTTCCTCGTTTTTTTCTGTCGGAATTTCTGGGGGTAAGGGGGTTGTTTCTCTACTCTTCTTTACTATACTCTTCTTTTCTTTGTCGATTTCTGTCGGAATTTCGGGGGGTGTGCTAGGGTTTATGTTGGTAGAAACGTCCGCTTGCTCGGGTTTATGTATGAATAACTCCCCGTTTTTCTGACAGAAACTCGGTTTCACTGGCGGAACTTGTCTGCGCCTCTGATAAAGCGGCCGCAATCCTTCAACAAAATTGTCTGACCAGATTACCCGATGCTCGACCCAAAGGTCGTGATCGATCGCATCGAGATCGGACAGCTTGTTCAAAATATCTGTCGCCAGTTGCTCCGATACCCGGGAATTCATGTACAAAAAATCCCAGTCATCGACTCGTTTGCAATCGATGTAATGACCTGGAGCATTCCCCAGGCACTCCAACAGTTTGAACCAAAATGCATAGGCGTCATTCCCCCACCGACCCTCAATGATCGCCATGGTCTTTTTGTGAGTGGTCATGTGGGGGAAATAGTCAGCGGTTGATTTTGATGGTCTGCCCATGCCGCGCCTCCATGTATTACAAATTATCTCTGGGGCCGGGATTCGAACCCGGTACACTTGCCTTATCCCGATATCGACCATCCATCCGCCTCGTTACGGCGAAAGCTCACGTTCACTCAGCTATGCCGGCGCTTTTTATAACTTTGCTTCTGTCGATATGGTGTGTCGCCAAAGCCCCGCGTGTCCCACCACGCCGCCCCAGATTGTCACGCTGATTTCTATTACTGCCTGAACGGGTCACATGGATCCCGATACCCTTTGCGCTGAGGTTGTTCCGCCGGCAATGCGGCCGGGGCTGGTGCTTTAGGCATTCCCCGATCGACAAAGTACCGATTTGTCATCAGCGTCGCCTGCATGTCAGTTACGGCATCGTATACCGTGGCCGCCTGGCGATCAGGAAACACGCTGGAATTGCAGTTTCGGCAGCGGGCCCGATCACGGCCGGTATTCATGCTGCAGAAATATTCGGCTCCGCATCGGCACTCTACACGGTACCGTTCGACCTTTCCGCTATCGTCGAACGGTCGCATTGTCGGAGCAGGTTTGTTCTTCGCCGGGATTTCCGCTGTCATGCCGGGCGCCTTGATCATTACCACCTCTGCCATGTCGACCACGACCATTTCCCCGTCAACCTGGCAGGCGCAAATGGATCGGTTCTCCATCCCGGGCCGGCGCATATCTTCCAGCAAACACTTGGCCAACCTTTCCGGCAGATCCATCTCGGCTGTCGTGCCGCTGGCCATGACCAGCGTTACCTGAATCATCCCGGGCTGTTTCTCTCGCGCTTCCGGTCCCTGGGTAACCTCGGCAACCTGGTCGGCGCTGGCCTGGAGTTCGTTCGCTTCCAGGCGGTCCCGAAGCTCTTGCAGTTTTGTTTCCAGCGCCATGTTTTGCGCCACCGCATAGTTGTACTGGCGGACCGGGACCGTTTCGGCCTCCGTCTCTGGCGCCGGTTTCTCCGCCATGTCTGTCCCAGCATAGCTGTACTGGCATTTGTTTTTTGCCGCCGGGTCGGCCGGGAATACATCGTATTTCGTCAGGACCCGTCTGGCCGGACACTCGGCATAGTTTTCCCGCGTGCAGGTTTTGCAACTATCCTCGATCACAAAGCTGTACCAGTCTTCGAAATCTTCCAGACTCATCGGCAGTGTGCTTTTGAGCGCCAGCATTTCCTGAGTGGCCTTCTTTGCCTCCGGCGTGGCCATAAACATCAACTTCAGCTTGGACGCCGCCCGATAGAGGTTTTGGTTCGCTTCCGGATCCAACGCTTCCAACCGGATGTTCAGCGCTTTGTCCAACCTGGTCCGGGCGTGCTTCAGTTCAGACAGGAACGGCTTGTCGATATTCTTAAGCCCGGAGTATGTTCCGATCGCGTCGTCTATGACCACGCGTAGGCAGGTCAGGCGAATATACTGTTCACGTTCCTCCCTCGACAGGTAAGCGTTCATGGGGCCACCTCCCTTTTCTTCCGTTGCCGCTGCGGCTTTGGTTTTTTATCTGCATCAAACAAACTGATGCAGAACTTCTCAACATAGGCCTGGTGCTTGCGGTAGCATGTTTTTCCCATCCCCCGCGACAGGGAGTCCGGATCCTTCAGCTTTCTGTTGCAGCGGTCGCAACGAGGAACGTCATTCATGGGCGTTCGCCTCCTCCGCTACCGACACAAACCGGCCAGATGCATCGCGATTCCGTTGGTCATGATGAGTACCGTACACGTGTTCGCCAATACTTCTGATGAGTTCCAAGTTTTCCGGACGATTATCGTCTTTTATGCCATTGAGATGATGGACGATCTCGGCGGGGTCAAGATATCGCCCAAGCTTCTTTTCCATCACCAGACGGTGCTCGCAAACTTCTTTGCGCACGTTGCAATATGGATGGTCAGGAGCATAAACCTGAATATAACCGTCCGGATCTTTACGGCGACCGCCCCGCCATTTTGGATTGTTTGACCCGGACTTATCATAAGGATTTGCCGTTATGCTCATCGACTTCATCATTATGTTTACCATGCTGCTGACGCAACCATACTTTTCGGCAACCGCTGCCTGGGTGCCGAGCTCCCTATAGTCGGCTTCGAGATTGCTCCAGTCAATGCGATTAACCGGGATTCCGCGCTTAACCATCTGCTTGGATACCGCCTTGTTAGTGCATCAGTACTTTTCAGCAACAGCCTTTTGGCTCCCCAGCATGGCATAATCCGCAGCTAAGTTTGTCCAATCAATTTTCATTTAAGCCACCTTCACTTCTACAGCTTCCGCATTGGGATGGAAAGTAATCTGCTGTTCAAAAGACTCTTGGACTTGTTTGATGTGAGATATCACGAGAACCATTCCAAATCTTCCAGCGATGTTCTTTACAGCTTCTATCACCAATGGAAGATACTCGTCCGACTGGCTCCCCCATCCTTCGTCGATTGTTAGCCAATCAATGCGGCTCCCCGCACGTCTGGCCAAAAGTTCTGCCAGGGCAAACCTGATAGCAAAATCGATGCGCAGTTGCTCACCGCCGCTGAAGGTTTCATAAATCCGTTCGCCGGCCCAGTCGCCGACGATGATGTCGAGCGTCTCGGTCATGCCGGACTTCGACTTCAGTTCCCGCTGCGTTTCAAACCGCAGATTGTGACGGCCGCCGGACATCTGGCCCAAGATATCGTTCGCGATTCGTTCCAGTTCCGGTACCGCGTTTTCGATGATCAGCGCCGGGATCCCATCACGGCCGAACGCTTTCACCAGTGTTTGCCACCGGGTCAGTTCCTTGGCCAGTGGCGCCATGCGGCTGGCAATCTCTTCCCGATCGGCGGCGTCTTTGTCCAGGGCTTCCAGTTTGGCCGTAAGGGCGCCGATGCGGATGTTGATCGCAATAATGTCCTGACCGATATTGTTCAGTTCCCGCTGGCGCTCCGCCAGTGCATCGTTCCATCCGGAGACCAGCCCGCCCTCGGGCACCGTGTCAAAGTATTGCTGCTTGAGTTCGTCAATCCGTTGTTTCAGCGCTTCAATTTCGGCATCGAGAGCCGCAACCTGTTCCTGTGCTGATTTCTTTTGTTCCTGAATCGCCGGCAGCATTTCGCGCTGCTTGACGAACTTTTCCAACTTGGCCAGCTGCTCAGATAGTGTCGGCAGCTCGGCCAGTTCATCCCGAAGTTTTTTGTAGTCTTCCCGTAGCTGCTGGCGTCGCTCGGTCAGCGCAGCCTGCCTGGTTTCCAGATCGGTGCGTTGTTCCTGCAATGTTTCAAGCAGCTGCTTAGTCCCGGCCCGCGACATCAGGTTTTGCTGCGCCATATATGAGATATCAAACTGCACTTTTGCCTTGCTATGTTCTTCCGAGTCATAGGCCAGTTCGGCAATCCGTCTTTCAGCCGCGGCCTCGGCAGCGAAAAATTCGGCCAGCTCGGCATCCTTCTCCAGTTTCCATGCGGCAAAAGTCTTCTGCAGTTCGGGGATCTTCGCCCGGGCTGCTTTGGCATCAGCAAGGAATCGGCACTCTGCCCGCTCGATGTCGATGCACTGCGCATCGGCCAACATGGCCGCCCTCGTTTCGTATCGGGTGATTTCGTCCTGTCGGGTTTTGGTTTCCAGCTCGATAAAGTTTCGCTTGTTGTTCATAGATTGCTTGGCGTCTGCCAGTTGCAGCTGGGCCCGGTCATGATTCAATTTTTTCTCTTCCTGGGCGGTCAGCTTTTGCGCGTTGTCGGCGTGCAGTGCCGCTGCAGCTTCCAGCCCGGGCATTTCCAGCAGCAGGCTTTCGTTGTCGCAGATATCCATGTGGACCTTTTTTAACTGGCTTTCGATCCGCTCAAGGTCAATCGTGATTTGTTCCCCATCTCTGGCCAGAGATTTCCGCTGATCATCCTTCGCCTGCAGCGCGGTCACTTGGTCGCGGATCCGGTCGTAATCGGCGGCAGCAACCAGAATTCCCTGCTCGTCCTGCAAATAAGCGGCCGCCTTGTCGAGCCGGTCTTGCTGAACGGTGCGGGCCTGCATCTTCTGCGCGATATTGTCCTGTAGCGGGGAGATTTGTTTCATAATCTGATCGGCTTGCTGTTGCCGCAGTATCAGCTTGGCCAATTCTTCCCGGCCGAAAGAGATTCCGGCCTCGGCCTTCTTTTCCAGCTCAACCGTATCAGCCAGCAGCATATTTGCTGAAACCAGCTCATCTTGCATCGCGGATCGGTCGGCCAGCCTTGCATCAATGGCAGCCAGCATCGCCTTGTCGCGCTCGAGGGAAATGTTTGTGGCCGCAACCTTGGCCCGGGCCGCGTCCTGCAGTGATTCGTACTGGTCCAGCTGCAGCACCTGGGCAAGAATCGCCTTGCGCTGTCCGGCCGGACGGCTGGTGAATTCGTTGGCCCGTCCCTGCAGGATCATACTCGAGGAGGAAAAGGTTTCTTCATCCAGGCCGAGCAAGTCGACGATCTTCTTTTGCGTCTCGGCGATCGAGGCGCCGGATTCGCTGGCCCATGGTTCGCCGGATTGCCGCTGCAGCTCCAGTGTCGACTTTCCCTTGCCTTTGATCGACCGCGTCCGGATCACGCGCCACACGCTGCCATGGTGATCGAAATCAAAGGTGACGGCAGCTTCGCTGGTGCCGGTTTTCACCATATCGTCGGCGCTGGTTCCGGCCTTGGTCGTGCCGAACAGTGCGAACATCGGGGCGATGGTAAAGGCGGTGGATTTGCCGGCGCCGTTCGGCCCGGCGATAGCGGCGCAGGTGATGCCGTTCAGATCGATGTCGGCTGCCGGGATGGCGCCGAAGTTTTTAATTGCGATTTTTAATGGCCTCAAGAAGCTCGCCTCCTGTTGTTGATTTGTTCTTTACGCGTCGCCCATCGGCAATTTTCTTTCGAATATCCTTTGTTGTTATCAATACGATCAAGGGTTGTGTTTGTGTTCCCATGTGTTTTTAGATGCTCCAGATAAGAACTTTCCATGTCTTGAACAAAGTTATTAAAGTCATCCCACTCAGCCGAAACTTTGATACCGCGGCCTCCATAGTTTTTATACGCTCTATCACCTGGACTATTGCAACGTGTTTTCATTGACCCCCAAACTCCATATAACTTAGATTTTTTATTGCGGCAAGCATACCCATGCTTCGATTGTTTGCGCGATTCATCCAGTGCGCATCCACATGAAACTGTATGCCCCGTTCTAAGATGACATCCCAAAATAGAAACTCTTCGGCCGCACTGGCACTCGCAAACCCATTTAGGGCGAATATATTTCCCGTCGACATCTTCATAAAGCACTGTCAGCCGCCCAAATCTTTTCCCGACCATATCAATCTTTGCCGGCATACCGCTCACCTCCACGCCGCTTCGCGGGCGTCAAATGTTGCACTTTCTTTTCTCATCTGATCCAGAATGCCGAACCGTGCGGCAGTCATCTCAAGGCATTTGACGGCATGTTTGCGCCCGATGTCGGAAGCATCAACAGCGTTCAGCGTTGCCGCCAGCAGGCTGAGCAGAAATATTTTGGCGTCGCGTTCGGTCATGGTTTCAACCATGTCTCTCGCATTCATGCCAGCACCTCCGCCCATCTGTTTTTCTTTGCGTATCGGTTCAAATCGGTCTGCGCCTCGTCAAAGGTCTTGCGCCATTCGAAATTTCTGCATCCATGGCCGCCACCGGACTTACCAGGCTTCAAATAAAATGGCTTGAAACAGTCCTGGCCGAGTCCAGCGCGTACATAGTATTCCCATCCGCGATTATCTCGATATACTTTTACAAACCGGCAGTGTGTGTCATTTGGATGTAGCGTGCCAACCATGCCTGGACAAATCAGCAGCGGAGAATCATGCTGAGGACACATGCAGCAACGATGCTCAAGATATTCCGCCACTTACGCCACCTCCATCAGCTGCGCGGTCATGGCCGCCAGCTCTTCGACGTCCTCTGCCGGTATCTCCTGATTGGCACACCACTTTCGCACAGCATCGATCGGACCAAGCTGCTCGGTCACTTCGGCGTCACGCTGCCGATCCGCCCGGGCGATGTCTCCCCTGATTTCGGACACAAAAAATGCACCTGCATCATAGAGCGACTGCTCCAAGGCGCGGCGATTCAGTTGCTTGTTCAGCGCGTCGTCGCAAGCGTACACAACTCGGACAATAGCGTCCTTAATTTTGCCGATATCGTTCGCAAAAACAAGATTTCCGTTCACAAAACCGGCAATATCGTCATTTTTTAGCGTAATAGTGTGATATTTCCGCGCCGGCGTGTCGATGAAGTGGGAACTAAACTTCCCGGCGTCATCCGTCTCGTGGATCCAGAACCCGGCGCCCACGTTCTCGTCATTGAACGACAATCTTTCAGGGCTGCCGCTGTAGAATACAGACCCGTTTTGCTGTGGCCGGTGTATGTGCCCGAGGCATGCCAAGTCATAGCCCTGGACGGCCTCCTGTGTTAAAATTGCCTCGTTCTGCATCAACACGTCTTCGAATCCGGTGTCGGCGAGGTCATAGGTCAGGTGGCCGACCAGGATGGCCGGCGTGAATGTTGCAGTTACCAATAGGCGCTGGCAGGCCTCGGTGATTTGCTCCGTCATCATCTGGTGCATGACGTGCGCCGGCAGCCCGCGAAAGTCTTCACGGTTTGCAAAAGTGGAACGGTCCATGCCAGGCAGGCAAGCAATCGACACCGCAGCATGATTGGTTTCAAAATCAATCACGTCCGTGCCCGTGACAATCCGCACTCCTGGCAGTTCAAATGCCTTCAGCAGCTCGTATGCGCTGATCGGGTCATGCGACGGCGTACCGCTGATCACAAGCACCTTGATGCCGGCATTCGTCAGCTTGCGCAACCAAGCTACCGCTGCCCGGATCTCCCGCGATGCTTTTTCAAGTGACACGTCGGCTTTCCGGAACATGTCGCCCGCCACCAGAACCAGGTCCACCTGCTCGGCGATCATCCGATCGGCGGCCCAGTCCATCACCCGGCAGATATCGTCGAAGCGGGATTGAGGATTGGGGCCTGGGTAACCAAGCCCCCAGTGGATGTCGGCGATGTGAGCGATGCGCATCACTTGCCACCGCCCATCGCCAAATCAATGACCAGATCTTGCAGGTCCGATTCGCTGACCTTGCCGAGCCAATCAATGATCGCCGAAGCTTCCGCCTTGGTCAGTTCTGCAATCGGCTTTTTCTTTTCCGCCATGATGATTGCCTCGATGTCAGCTTCCTTGACGTTCTTCTTCTCGGCGTCATAGTGGATTTTGTTCTTCTGGGCAATGGTGATCATGCCGCCGGAGGCAGATGGATTGAATGTGGTTTTTTCGTCGGCCGCCGCCGGCGCCGGTTTTTGTTTTTCCAGCCGCTCCTGCTTCGGGATCTCGTCGCTGTCCAGCCATGCATCCAGTTCCCCTTCGGTCTGGCAGAACATGCCCGACGTGCGGGTGGCGGCCAGTGTTGCATCAACAAGCGCCCGCTTCTTAGCCATTTTCAGGACGGTGTTCCACTGATCGATCAGATCCGGATTTTCGAGGCGGTACCGTGTATACTCCTTACCGGTCTTCTTGCTCTCGAAAGTTTTGCTGACCAGTCCGGATTTGTCAATGTTTTTGGGGATGTCGCTTTCAAATACCCAACGGTAGCGATATTTTGATTCATACGAGCTGCACTCGCCGACACCATCCGCGACGATGATCCCGCTGGCAGCGTGTGTCAGCTGGACAGTCACTTCGGACAAATAATAGCCCGTCGCCAAATCCCTGGTTTCGACTTTGCTCAAAACGCGCTGTGAAAATCCGTACAGTGCGCAGAGCTTTTCGGCGCCAGGTTTATATAACGCGGGCTTGTCTGTTCCGGGGATAATCCCGTAATCGATGTCCTTGATCATCTGTGTTTTGAAAAACGTCTTGACCAGGTCAAGTTTGTTGCTCATGTCTGCCAGGCGGGCAGCCATATCCATCGTTGTCCCGCTCATATCCATAATGCCACTCGATTTCTGTTCAGTCGTGGCCAGTGCTCCGTTACTCATGAATAAGCCCTCCTCGTTGTACTTTCTTTGGTATTGACGATTTTAACCATGCTTGATACACTTTTGGTGAGTGGTTGTCCTTAGCGGCCTCTGTGTTCCAGCACAGGGGCTGCTTCTTTTTGTGCCTGGACGGCAATCTGCAGGGCAAATACCGCTTTCTGCAAATCGACAAATTCCTTCATGGCCTGATCGGATGGCAAACCGCCGCAGCTGTCTTTGATCAGAATCCCCTCCACGGCATTGGCTTCCTTCAGCTCCATGACCAACCGGAGCGCCGCCCCGGAGAGTCCGCCAACCGGAATCTCGTAACCGCATTGTCGCCCGATCGGACACCTCAGTGCACAATACCTGAGCGTCAGGTTCGGCTGCCGGTATATGCCTGCCATGGCCAGTATCATGGTCTGTTCCAACGGCGTGGGATTTTGTTCTATCCTGGCCAGCGTCCGCCGGTCCATGTGCAGATGATAGGCTGCCATTTCCTGCGACAATCCTGCCTGTTCCCGGGCCTCTCTTAGCATCGTTTTTCACCTCCTTCCGCTATATGATGTTGTCAAGGAGCCAGGATCAACATTAGGAAGAAAACCAGAATGGATGCCGCGGTTAGAATGACCAGGCGCCTCATTGTCTTCTGCTTGTAGCAGCTTTGGTTCAAACTGTATTCCAGGCAGTCAGAGCATGGTTTTCGACGCGAGTCCGTCTCGAAGAACTGACATGAAAAGCAATCTCTTCCATCGATCATTTCGCCACCGCCACCACCCAGAGAGCCACCAGGCACATGCCGGCAATAATCCCTTTGGTATGCTCGATCCGCTGCAGTTTCACCGCGTCCTGTGTTTTCATCTACGCTCCCTCCTTCAGGTCTGGCCGCTTGATCTTCAGTAGCGGCTGCTGGCAACTCCGCCCATCCGCGCACACATCCACGACCCGCTTCAGTTTCTCGTCATACATGCGGTGATAGTTCTTGCCCGCCAGCAGCTTCCCGCATGTATGGCACTTTTTGGCTTTGCTCATGACGCACCATCCTTTATCCCGCTTTTTGCGTTTCGTTTTCTTCCAGGAATCGCTCAATGGCTGCGGCCCGAATAATCCGATGGCGGCCAACCATGACATAGGCTAGCTTCCCGCGTCGCATCAGCTCATATACCGTGGCTCTGCTCATGCTCATTTGCTCGGCTGCCTCTTTGACTGAGTAAGCGTGTTTTGGCATCTTTTTCACCTCGCTTTCTATGCAGGAATCACTGTCGTTTTGTGGAAGCCTCCATGTGGAGGTGTTACTGTGGACGATAAAACTTGTGATTTAGTTATGAGTAGTTTGCTTAAGTTTCCCAACAACAAGCCTGGCATAAATCTTTCCATTCCAATAACCGATTTCGGCGAACTTTTTCCTGGGTTATCTGTTATCCAAGTTCTTCCGGTATTGAAATTGCTCACAGATCAAGGCGTAATTAAGGCGACAAACTTGGAAGGAAGTTGCGTTCAAATATTTATGCCCGCTGCAGCATTCGGCTATTTTGACGCTAAAAGAGCTGAGGAAGAGCGTCAATCCAAACAAAAATGGGATGAAAGAAAATGGAATCTTAAAGTTTCTTTACTCATGTACATGTTGGGATTTATTTCCGGCATTGCTTCCATGTGGATTAAAGCTAAATTTTTCCCGTGATCCAAAGAAAAAATGCAATTCCGCTGAATAAGCCTGCCACTAAAGCAATTATTGGCATCATGGCGCTTTTCGGGCATCTAGGGTTTCTTTGGCTACGATTGCAGAAACGATTGTCGCATTGCAGGCTTCAACTTTTACTGCTTCAAACACTTGATCCATGCCCGAAATCGGTATGTTATGTTTAGCCAGTGCAATAATAATCTCGGCTACTGGGGCTTGTGCGCTGTATGATCGGCAGCCAATTCTCCCGGCGACTGTTTTATCCATTCCCCTACCCCGCCTTTCTCGGTTTGTTGTCGTTTTGTGAAGGAATCTCACCTCTCCCGCCGAAATCTATGGCGAAGGGAGGTGATAACAATGACAAAGATTTACGCGTGCCTTATTGGCAACTGGGTGTGCCTAAACGACGATCCAGATTGCAAAATCGGTCCCAACATGGCGTCGCCCTATATTTGGTGGGAAGAAAATGCAGAAATATGGGCACCATTCCAGAGAGAAAAGCCGGACACGTTGTATCAACTTGATTACGTCAAAATTTGTTACAAGGGCGCCGAATACCGCATAAACCCAGTATTTATTCAGATAGTTAAGACCCCAAATGATCGCGCGTAAAATTTCTCCGGATTAGCTCAATGTCAGAACCATCAAGCTCCACCTTGGTGGTTCTGCCTTCATAAAAAACCTTAACTTGATGCGCAATCATCGCCCATTCGTAGTATTTAAGTCCGGGAAGAATCGCCAGCACCGCCTCCAGCGCTTCTTTTCTCTTTTGTTTTGTTGCCTCGTCCATGATTACCCCGCCTTTCTCGATTTGTTGTCGTTGCTGCAATCCTACGCGCTATGCGCTTCCCGAATATTCTTGCGCATTTTTTGCGAATTAGCGGGCAAAAAAAGTTCATCTACAGTCGATCCCAAAACTGCTGCAATTGAGTTTGCCAACACAACATCGACGTTTTTTTGGTCTCCGCTTTCAATTTTTGAATACTTATATCGTGGAATCTTCAACAACAACGCTAGTTCCCGTTGCGTCATGCCAGCCCGTTTTCGTGCCAGCAAAAGTTTTTCTCTCATGATGTAGCCACCTCCTTTGCGCAATTTCTATTCATATTATAATGCGCATTTTTTGCGCAGTCAATAGTGCAACCAATATTTTGCAACATTTTTGCGAATTAATTGCGATTTTTGCGCAATATATATACCATTCAACTATAGGGTGGTGCTTTATGAATACATTCGGCGCAAAATTGCGATCACTAAGAAAACAAAAGGGGCTCTCTCAAGAGGAAGCCGCAAAGCTTTTAGGTTACTCGCGTGTGCAGGTGTCAAATTGGGAAATTGCGCGAAGCGAGCCAGATATTCAAGCGCTGGGAAAACTTGCTGAGTTTTATGGGGTTACTGTCGATTGCATTACAGGAACTTCTCTCCCACCCATTGATGGAACGGCCACAACTTTGGCCGAGCCCGTTATTAAAAAAGGGAAAAATTTAATAACGCGTTATAACGAAATGCTTGCGGCCAAACGGGCACTTGAAGCTATTCGAGTCCCTCCCCAAATAGAACTGCCAATCATTGGTGTTGTCAGGGCCGGCCCAGGTGGAATTGCTTTCGAAGAACCGATTGGACATGCATCGGTTGATCAAGACGCGATTTCCAATGGCAGCCGTTATTTTTACTTGCGCGTGAAAGGCGAATCGATGTCGCCGGAAATCATGCCTGGTGACCTTGCCTTGGTTCGCGAACAACCGGAAGTTGAATATGGAGAGCTTGCAGTGGTGATCGTTGACGGAGAAGAAGGAACAATTAAGCGTGTGTTTTTCAAGAATGGCGAAGTCTTCTTGCAGGCCACCAACCCCAGTTACAACCGCACAGAAAAAGCCGACAACGTAAAAATTGTCGGCAAAGTAAAGCAAACGGTCAGAAAATATTAGTTTGATAGTGTTCCCGCTGAAGATAAAGAGACTAACTGTAGGTAATATCAAATTATTTAAATTATCGACCATTCATTACATTTTGGTAGATACTGGGCAGAAGTCGAATTGCGATTTGGGAGGTTGGGTATGCGCAAGATAATCCCCTTGCTGTTGGTCATCACAATAGCTTTTTTGCTTTTCGGATGCGGCAAAGCCCCAAAAGAATATGCCATCGAATTTAATAATGATTTTTCGATTACCAAAAACAAAATAAAAACACTAAAAGATTCATTTGATTCAATTGTCGACAAAGGCGAAAATGATCGCCAAACCGATCTTTCTGCCAATAAATTTGTAAAAGAAAAAATCTTACCGGAACTTTCAGTCGAACTGAAAAAGTACAAGAACATGAAAGCGAATGATTCCATAAATAAATTACATACACTCTCTATCAAATACATCGAAACAGTTATCGGTTTTTTTACTGAAACTTCAACGGCAATCGACAATGATGAAAGTGTCGAAACAGCAACACCTCGGCTAATAAAGCTTCACGCACACTCCAACTTGTCGCTCCATGCTTATAAAAATGAATATCACATTATGACTACTGGCGCAGGACTGCCTCTTCTAACGCTTGAAAAATTCGAAGCGGTAAAGCCGGGCATGTCGTATGCTAAAGTAGTAAATATTTTAGGAATGATTGGCGTAGAAAAAAGCCAAAATGAAATTGGAAACTCCTACACGGGAAAAATCAATTCCGTTAGATATGATTGGAAAGATGATTTTGGCCCTGGTTTTATTACATGTGTATTCCAAAACGGTAAATTGACCAGCAAGTCACAAACAGGCCTAAAGTAGTGAAAGGTTTTTAAGGGAGGGACCCAATGAAGTACATCGCCGGCGATTTCCCTGAAATAAGCAAAATATCTTGCGGACAAATCGTCTGGGGTTGGGGCGATGCCAAATGTGTCAAGTTGGCCGACCACATAATAGCTGCAGACGTGTTGACCGAAGAAAGCAAAACCAGCATTTTAGGAAAAGCAGGCTGGGGAGCTGTCGGAGCAATTGCATTGGGACCGTTGGGGCTACTTGCAGGAGTTCTTGGCGGTGGGCGCAGCAAGGAGATCTGCGTAGCCTGTGAACTTGACGATGGCAGGAAGTTTATCGCCACTGCATCCGCGTCTGAATATCAAGATCTGCTTAAAAGCGTTTTCAATAATAAAAAAAGGCTGCCCCCTCCATTGCCACCAATACAGTTTTGCGGGAAGTGTGGCTCTCCCAGGCACCCAGGAGCTAATTTTTGCGGAGCGTGCGGTACTCAGCTTGTCTAAAACAAAAAGCCGCCCGAGGCGGCGAAAGGAACAGGGTAATATGTGCAAAGAAAAGTGTCCAACATGTAACGGGCGGGGAGAAATATACAACCCCCAATATGGTGAACTCGTTGATAGCATGAGCGACAATTATCCTTCTCTAGCTATAATCGAAAAAAGGCTAAAGGACAGGGGAATACCAGCCATGATTCCTTGCCCAGATTGCCAAAAGCGGACTATTTGAGCCCGCTTTTCCCCACCCCGACAAAAAAGCCGCCCGAGGCGGCGAAAGGAGGTAGAAATGAAGAAAGTAATGGTGTTTATCGACGGAAGCAATATGTACCACAATTTGCGTGCCTGTGCGGGAAGAAATGATATCGATTACGAGAAATTTGCTCAAAAGCTATGCGGACCACACCGTGAATTAATTAGAACGTATTACTACAACGTCCAATTAAACCAGGCCGCTGACCCGGCAGCCTACGCTGCACAACAAAAATTCCTGTCATGGATGAACAAGACTCCTGATCTTGAAGTCCGCTTGGGGCGCCAACAAAAAAAGAGTAATGGAACATGGGAAGAAAAAGGCGTTGACGTAAAAATTGCAGTCGACATGCTAACAAAAGCGAGCAAAGGGCATTATGATGTTGCAATCTTAGTCAGCGGCGACGGCGACCTTTTCGAAGTCGTTCACGAAGTTAAAGAACTGGCAAAACATGTCGAGCTGGTTGTCTTTAGCGGGCAATCATGTTATCACTTGCAGCAAAAAGCCGACAGATGCATTGATGTCGATTCGGCGTTTTTAAGCGGATGTTGGCTGCGATAAAAAAAATAACGAGGGGGTCAAACAACCCCCTCGGAAAATTCGCCTGCAGTTGCATGCAACCACAGGGAGCTAATTGCTTGCCGTTGAATTCAACGGCAAGGATTTAATGTAGTTGAATTGTAACATGGCAGTCCACTGATGTCAATAGACGCTTTTATAGTTTATATAAACTTGATTGCTTTGTCAATATGCGATTGATTGGAGGCCGCATGTCAGTCCGCAAACGTGGAAAATACTATCACATCGTCCTTGAAAAAGGCCGAGATGCCGACGGCAAAAGAATACAGGAATGGATGGCTACCGAGTTCACGCGCAAGGCTGATGCCCAGGCGAAAGAGGAAGAACTGAAATTTGCGCTGCGCAAAGGAACGTATATCAAGCCGACAAAGAAAACCGTCGGTGAATTCCTGATTGAGTGGCTGGAAGATCGGAAATCGGAAATCAAAGCCTCCACCTGGGAACACTACGACTGGCTCCGGCGCCTTCACGTGGACCCGGTGATCGGGCAGGTCGAACTCATGAGACTTTCGCCGGCAAACTTGTTGGACGTATATCGAAAAGCGAAGGAAATCCCATCGCCGCCCAAAACGCCCCAGAAAGGCCGTGGAGCTGTCCGGAAGAAAGCGGTATCCCCAACTACCATAAACGCCATTCACCGCTTCCTGCACAAAGCCCTGGGCGATGCATCACGGTCCTATCAGCTGACCTATGTAAATGTTGCTGAAAAGGTCGACCCTCCCAAGAAAGCAAAGTATGAACCGAAAATATATGAGGTTGACCAGATCCAGAAAATGCTAGAGCTGATGGCGGGGACCAATATCGAGATCCCGCTTGTTTATTGCGTCAAATGCGGGATGCGCAGCGAGGAAGCCCGGCTGCTCACATGGGACGATATCGTCGGCAACACCGCCATTATCCGCGATGCAAAGACGCCGTCCGGGGAACGGGTCGTTGAACTCCCTCCGACAGTAATCAAGCTCAACGACACCGCAAAGGAACAAATCGAAAAATGGAAAGTCGACAACAAGGATCTCTGGAAAGAAAACAACCTGATCTGGTGCAAGGAAGACGGCACACCGTATAATCGGTTCTATTTCATCCATCGCCTGCAGGCCCTTTTAAAACAGCACGAAATGCCCCGAATTCGTGTGCACGATCTACGGCACATGTATGTATCCCTCATGCTTGCCTCCGGGGCCAGTCCTGTCGACCTGGCGGCCCAGGTTGGGCATTCCAGTGTGTCGTTCATGCTCAAGGTCTACGCCCACTCGATGCCAACCAATCGAGCGGCGCTGGCCAAACTTACCGACAAAATATTGGGCAAGAAAAAGCCGAAAAAATAGCCCTGCAAAAACCACGTTAGCAAAATGTGTGCAAAACGAAGAAAAGCCTTCCGAGAAAAACTCTCGGAAGGCTTGATTTTCTTGGCGTCCCAGGAGGGAGTCGAACCCCCGACCAACGGATTAGAAGTCCGTTGCTCTATCCCCTGAGCTACTGGGACACTGGTCTGCCCATTCTGACAAAAAAATGGAGCGGGTGAAGGGAATCGAACCCTCGTAATCAGCTTGGAAGGCTGACACTCTACCATTGAGTTACACCCGCATTTTGTATGGTCGGAGCGGCAGGATTCGAACCTGCGACCCCCTGCTCCCAAGGCAGGTGCTCTACCAAGCTGAGCCACGCCCCGTCGATGCGAAGATTATTGTACTACAAATTATTCAGGGGTGTCAAGCCTGTCAAACTGTTTTTTCGAATATGCCTTGCTTCGCTTAGCGCCCGATGCGAGCGGCGGCGCGGGAACGCACCTCTTCCGGATCAATTTTTACGCGGGCTACGTCAGTTTCAATCGCGACTTTTGCTACAGCAGCGGCAACCGCCGGCGCAACGCGGGGATCAAAAGCATCCACGACAACAAAGTCGTCCCGCAAATCTTTTTCCGGCACCAAACCGGCGATTGCGTACGCAGCAGCTAATTTCATCTCTTCGGTGATCCGGCGGGCCCGCACATCGAGTGCGCCGCGGAAAATCCCGGGAAATACAGTCACATTGTTGGTTTGGTTCGGTGCGTCCGAGCGACCGGAACCATATATTCTGGCGCCCGCCTCCATAGCCTCGGCATACATCACTTCCGGCACCGGGTTTGCCATGGGCAGAACAATCGAATCCTTGGCCATGCTGCCGATAATTTCTTTTGTAAACAGCCCCGGTCCCGATACCCCGATCAATACGTCGGCGCCTTTGGCGATTTCCGCCAGATTTCCCGTCAGTTTCTCCTTGTTGGTAGTCTTGGCCAATTGTTCCTGAATCCGGTTCAAACCAGGCATTCCATCATAGAGGGCGCCATGAATATCGACCATGGTCAGATTTTTTGCGCCGGCATTGACCAACAACCGACCGATCGCCGTGCCGGCTGCTCCGGCTCCATTGACAACGATGCGCGCCGTAGCCAGGTCCTTTTTCACCAGACGCAACGCACCGATCAAAGTCGCCAGCGCTGCAACCGCCGTACCATGCTGATCATCATGGAATACGGGAATATTCATCTTTTCTTTCAAAATGTCTTCGATGTCATAGCATTTGGGCGAAGAGATATCTTCCAGATTGATCCCTGCAAACGAGGGTTCCAGCCGCCTGACGGTTTCAATAAATTTTTCCGGGTCTTTTTCATCAATACAGATTGGAATCGCATCCACATCAGCAAAAACCTTGAACAGGATCGATTTTCCTTCCATGACCGGCATCGCAGCAGCCGGGCCGATGTCGCCCAAACCAAGCACCCGTGTTCCATCAGAAACGACCGCTACCATGTTGCCACGGCAGGTCAGTTCAAAGGAAAGGTCGGGGTTTGCCTTGATGTCTTTGCATGGCTCCGCCACGCCGGGCGTGTAAATGACGCTTAACTCTTGCCGGTTGGTCAGTTGCGTTTTCGGGCAGGTGGACAACAAACCCTGGGTTTCTCTGCGCAATTTCAATGCCTCTTCCCGGATATCCATCTTCATCCCTCAGTTCTCACTGTATTCATTCGGCGGTACCATCACTTGCCCCGCAAAATGTTGAAGTAATATATTCTACATTGGCAGAATAATTCCTTCAGGGTAGGCTAATCAGCTGGAAAAGAAGTTGGTGCTGGCTTGCGTTCAGTTCAAGCAGTCCGACTGTGCGCTTATTACCGCGACGCGGTTGCGAAACGCTACCCGGGTTGAAAAATTGAATCCCGTCCTGCGACCAGGTCGCCGCCTGATGGGTATGTCCGTATACGACGATATCGGCTTCATAACGCAGCGCCCAGTCTGCCAGATCATGCGTGTCCTGCTTTACACCATGCCTGTGCCCGTGGGTCAGCCAGAGTTGAAAACCCGCCAGTTCAAGAAATTCATCCGGTTTTGCTTCATTACGGCCATCGCAGTTTCCCGCCACCATCAGTACCGGCGCGGTGGTCAGCGTCGCCAAAAACATTGCATCCCGGCAAAAATCACCGGTGTGCAACCACAAATCGACCGCGCCGGTCAGAGAAACCGCCTGGTTGATCGAACGGATATCGCCGTGGCTATCGCCGAGAACGCCAATTCGCAGCATTGTCCAGCTCTACTTTGGCTGCAGTTGCATTTGCAACTTCTGTTTCAATACTTTCAGCGCATTGCCGCGGTGACTGATCGCGTTTTTTTCCTGCACCGTCATTTCCGCCAACGTCTTCTGCTGGGCAGGCATCCAAAACAGTGGATCATAACCAAACCCGCCATCTCCTTTAGGCTCGGTCAAGATAATCCCCTCGCAGGTTCCTTCTGCGAGTAGCAGTGAACCATCGGGCCCCGCCAAAGCCAATACGCTGCGAAACCGGGCGGTACGTTTCTCCTCTGGCACATCCTGCAGAGCCAGCAACAGTTTTTGGTTGTTTGTGGCGTCCGTTGCACCTTCGCCGGAGTAACGGGCTGAGTACACGCCGGGCGCGCCATCCAGGGCATCCACTTCCAGCCCGGAGTCATCGGCCAGGCAATATTCGCCGGTATGCTGGGCATAATAGCGCGCTTTCAAGATTGCATTCTCGCTAAATGTCACGCCGGTTTCTTCGACATCCGCCAGTCCTTCGTCAGGAATACCACTGACCTCAAACGGCAATTCGGCCAACGCCTGCCGGATTTCACGCACTTTGCCCGCATTGCGCGTGCCTGCGACAATCTTGTTCATCGGCTATTTTCCCACCCTAGCCGCCAGATCGCCCAGCACGTCGCGCTGCATTTGCATTAGTCGGCGAATTCCCGCTTCGCCAAGCTGCAGCATGGCATCCATTTCCTGGCGGCTGAACGGCGCCTGCTCGCCGGTCCCCTGGACCTCGACAAAGTTTCCGCCGCCGGTCATGACCAGATTCATATCGACAATTGCCGACGAATCCTCTACATAGCAAAGGTCCAGCGCCGGGCCTTCCTTTAATATGCCGACACTCACCGCCGCCAAAAAGTCACGCACCGGGAAAGTGGTCGTCTCGGCAAAGCCGATTCGGTTTAAGGCATCCACCAATGCGACAAATGCACCGGTGATCGAGGCGGTGCGCGTGCCGCCGTCAGCCTGGATTACATCGCAGTCCAACCAGATTGTGCGCTCGCCGAGCGCTTTCAAATCGACCACGCTACGTAGGGAGCGCCCGATTAGGCGCTGAATTTCATGGGTTCTGCCGGTCAGCTTGCCTTTGGCCGACTCGCGCTGGTTGCGGGTACCGGTTGAGCGGGGTAATAATGAATATTCGGCTGTCACCCAACCGCTGCCGCTGCCTTTGAGAAACGGCGGCACTTTTTCTTCCACGCTGGCGCTGCACAGCACCCGGGTATCACCCACTTCGATCAGTACCGAACCCTCGGCAAACTTCAGATAGTCCCGTTGCATTTTCAGCGGGCGCAGTTCGTCCGCCGCCCGTCCATCAACTCTTTGCATTGTACATTGCTCCTTCATTCTTATCTTATATTCTGCCGCAGCTATCTTCTTTTTTATCCTGCAACACAAAATATTGGTGATCGCGTTGCCGCTTTGCTTTGATCAAGGCGTCTTTGCCACGTTCACGACAGACCAGGCAGGACTCCTGTTGAAGCACCACTGCGAAGGCAGATTTATCGCCAGTGCGGCTGCCACTCGATTCCGTCGATATCGCCATATAACCGGGACAGTGCGGGCAGTAATGGATCGATTCCCGCTGATGCTCCATGATCTGGCTGTCATCATAGTAGATGTCCCGTTCACGTTTCCAAGAGTTGCCGGCTGCCGCCAGCGCCGAGCGGCGCAGTTGCTCGCGGTTCGCCCATTTGCCTTGCCAGTCGGCTATCAGTTTGCCAATGTAAGCCGTCGTGGCCGCCGATTGCACCGGCGCCCGGTCCAGATCGGGTTCCAGTACCCGACGATAGTCCAGTCCTGCCATCGCCAAGATAATCCCGACATTCACATACGGCAGTGCATCTTCGATGGAGTAACCGCCCTCCAGCACCGCGACATCGGCACGCAGTTTTTCGGCCAGGCGGGCATAGCCCTGCGCCGTCACTGCCATATTGGCCAGCGGATCGCTGTAGTGATTATCCTGTCCGGCGGAATTTACAATCAAATCCGGCTGAAAATCTGCCAGCATCGGCAGCACCAGTTCATCAAGCACGGCGTGTAAACCCTGGTCGGTTGTGCCCGGTGGCAGCGGGATATTGACCGTAGACATTAAAGCTGCCGGGCTACCGGCTTCATTGGGAAAACCGCTGCCCGGATATAATGTTCGCCCGTCCTGATGAAACGAAATGAACAAGGTATCCGGATCATGGTAATAAATATCCTGGGTTCCATCGCCATGATGCACATCGGTATCGACGATCGCCACCCGGCGCAAACCATACTTCCGCCTCAGCGATTCAATCATCACCGCTTCGATGTTGACGGTGCAAAATCCCCGGGTCCCATGTACCACCCGCATCGCATGGTGGCCGGGCGGACGCACCAACGCAAAAGCCTTGGCCGTTTCACCACGCAGCACCGATTCCGCCGCTGTGATCGCTCCACCGGCCGACACCCGGTGTGCATCGGTAATAAGCGATGCAATGTCAGGCACGCCGATGTGAACCCGTTCCAGATCGGCAATTGATGCCAGGCGCGGCTTATATTCGCGAATCTGCGGCAAATCAAGCAAGCCTTCTTCCAACACTTGATCGCGGGTAAACAGCAGCCGCTCTTCCCGTTCGGGATGCGTCGGCGATATCGCCCAGTCAAACGCCGGAAAAAACACCAGTCCCAGTGGTTTTGCTTTTGCATTGCTCACGTCCCTGCACCTCCCGTTGCTGCCGCATCGATCAAGCCGGCGATAATCCCCGGCTTGATCTGTACGCCGACATGAACAATCTTGCCTACGGTACTGAATCCGCGCACCAAATTGAATTCTTCGCCAAACGTGGTTTCGATTTCATCCGCTGTTATCCCGGCTGCCGCGGCCATTTCCTGCAAATGCAGCGCCGCCTGTTTAACGGCCTGCTGGATCGAATACCGTCGGTCATTCAGCGGCAGGCGCAAGCTGAGCTCAGGCACGGTATATTCTCCAGCCGCCGTATCAGCCCGTAGGCTGATATGCAGAGTCGGACGGGCCAGTGCCGCGCCGAGGGCATTGGCGACCATCGCCAAAGGCGGCACTTGCCATGCGAGTTTAAATTTTTCGGCTATTAGCGGCGTCAGGCCGGCCGCACCGCCGCCCACACCGATCAGCAATTCTGGTCGCAGCAATTCCGGCCGGACGATGTCTTCCACTTTATATACCGGCGCCGCCGCTTCGATCGCCAGCATTTCGCGCACTGCATTCGCCACGATTTCCGCCGCCTGGTCAATGATGACCTGCGCCGTTTCCTGTAAAGATTTCCCGGGAAATACTAGTCGCTGTATCGCCGCCTCGGCCAGTCCCCGGTCGCCAAAATCTGACAAACCGGCTACGATCAGTGCATCGGTCACTGTAGGTTCCGCGCCGCCGAGCGCCATCGCCGAACCCTTGCGCTCTGGTCCGATCAAAAGCCGATCGCCATCCCGGCGCAGCCAGCTGTCGCCGCCGAGCCCGATCGAATGCAGTCGGAAGGTGCGGACCGCCGTCAGATAGCCGTTGATGGCCGCCCCCTTGGCATCCATGAGCGGTGCGCCGCCTTTCCAGAGGGCAATATCGGTCGTGGTTCCGCCGATGTCGAGCGACACAGCAGGTTTCGCCGGCGGGCACAGCCCCATGACGCCCAGCACGCTGGCCGCCGGCCCGGTAAAGATCGACTCCACCGGCAGTTCACGCGCTTTCGCCAGCGGCAAAGTCCCACCGTCGGCTTTTAAAATCAGAATCGGAGCCTGAACACCGCGCTCCGCCAGTGCAGCGGCCGCCGCATCGGCAAAATCTTGAAACCGCTGCCAGACCGCCGCATTGTAATAGGCCGAATTGGTCCGGCGAATAAAGTTCAAATTGCCGGAAACCGTAGAGCCACAGGCGATATGTAGCGGCTGCATTGCGGCGGCAAGAATGCCGGCAACCTTTTGCTCCTGGGCTGGATTGCGCACGGCAAATTTGCCGCTGACCGCAAACAGTTTTACGCCAGCCATTTTTTTGCAAGTCTGCTTCACTTCATCTAAAGCTATTTCCTGTCGCTCCCGCCCGCGGTGATCGACATAGCCGGACAGCACCAACGGTTCCGCCGCCAATCGCCCCCGCCAGTCAGCGCCCGGCCCAGGCATGATAAACAACCCCACCGGGTCCAGCTTCCCTTGGACGATCGCATTGGTCACCAAAGTGGTCGATAACGCCACCCGCTCGATGCACTGCGTCTCGATACCCTGCAGGATTTCGTCCAGCGCAGTCAGGATGCTCGCCAGCACCTGGCCGTGCTCGGATGCGACCTTGATTTGCCGAATCACTTTGCCGGCATCGAGCAGTACCGCATCGGTATACGTGCCGCCAACATCAATTCCGACTAACATTTTGGTCGTTTCCTTTCATCGCCTGAATCGCACAACCGATCGCGCCGTTGATTTGCGGCTGCGGCGGCACCACGACCTCGCTACCGGTTTCCTCGCGAACCCAGTGGGCCACGGCCGGTCCCAGCGCCACCCCGCCGGTAAATACCACGGTCTTGCTCGCCAGAGCCAGCAGCATCGGCTTGATGCGGCGGAAAATTGAGTAGTTGACCCCGGCGGCCAGCTCCGCCACCGGCACTCCTTCCACGATCCGACCGATCAATTCCGACTCGCCGAAAATCGCACAAGTGGCTGACAAATCAATTGGATTCAGATAGTGTTGGCTCATTTCATCGAGTGATATCCCCAGCACTGTCGCCATGTTTTCCAGATAACGCCCGGTACTGGCTGCACATTTGTCGTTAAGTTGAAAATCATCCATGCGACCGCCGCGCACCCGGATCACCTTGCTATCCTGCCCGCCCAGGTCTAGTAGCGTAAAATCAGTCAGTCCGGTCTGCCATAGCGCGCCAATCGTATGCGCCTTCAATTCGGAAATGATTTCCGCACCGACGATGTTCAATGAATTTCGCCCATAACCGGTCACCGTCAATACCGAAGGCAACTGTGAAATCAGCGCGTCAAAATTGACGGCAAACCCATCGGCGGTATGCGCGCCGCACTGTTTATAAAAATGAGCGGTTTCCACCACTTTTTGTTCCGTAATCGCCGTTCCGTCAAATACGACAATCTTGACAGCCCGACTGCCGAGATCCATCCCGCAAAACACCGGCATCCCTCACTTCAACATTTCGATAAACCCGTCGAGCCGCAGACGTGTCCGGGCATCCAGACAGCCCGGCTTGTCGCCTTCGATCGTCAGGATCGGCAAATTTAGCTTTTTGCGCACGATCATATCTTCGATCTGCCGGTAGCAAAAACTCTGCACATAATGAATCACGCCGTCAAGCTGGCGACGCGCCGCTTCGGCCAGAATGTCTTCAATCCGGTAGAAAATTCCGTGCGGATAGGTATAGCGGCGATACTGTTCAATGATGTCCGCTTCGTCATACGGCATCGCAAACTGACGCTGCACTTCATTAAATACGACCCGCGCCCCCATCGACTCGACGTGATCATACAGGTCGGGGAAAATCGGCGGCACTCCAATATAACCCAGACGCAATTTTTGTTTGCGCGGCGGCGCAACGATCGCAGTCGCCAGAAACTCATCCAGTTCCCGTTCAAACTTCTCCACGTCACTGTTGAAATCACTGCAGCAGATTTGCCACAGATGATTGTCTGTGCCACCGACCCTGTTTTCAGCCCAGGTCAGCCGGTCCACCTCGGCGACTTTGCGCCGGATCCGGTCCAGCTCCGCCTTGACTTCCAGCACCCGGTCCCAGCTGGCCTCCAGCGCACTGGCCATCTTTTGCATCTGCAGCCGCAGCATGTCGACATCGCGGTCAAACGGATAGGCAAAAGGAATGATTTCTACACCGGCCATCTGCCAGGTTTCCATCAGGGCATGGGTGTTGCTGCAATCACCCTGGGTCACCGCCACCACCGCATCGACGCAGTCGGTATCGACCACCGTCGAATACAGCCCCTTGATCCAGCCGCAGATATTGCGGGGATAGCCTGCGTCTTCGGCCGCTTCCACCCGCCGCACCGGGTCTGCTCCGGTAATAAATATGTTATTCAAATCCACCGGCACATGGCCGCCAGCCAGGATAATCTCGACCGGCACCGTGGTCGTCATGCCAATCCGCGCCAAAGGTTCCACTCCTTACTGCAATTCTGTTTCCATCATACTATGGAGCAGGGCGAAAAAAAAGAGGGGCTAGCCCCTCTTGGCGGCAGCAGCCGCATAGTTCTTGATGATTACGATCGGCGTCTGTTGGTTGGCATTGCCAAACGGATTGTGAATCAGAATCCGGGAAAGTTCGGCAGGTTGCAATCCTTCGGTCACGCCGAGCACCGCCGCCCGTTTCAGGTCATTGACATCGGCCACCGCCGCACCGTAACAACCGAGCCGCGCTTTGATCGCTTCCGCCACTTTTACCGGATCTTTGGGCCCAAATACCAGCATCTTGTCAAACGGCGGCATCGTCCCTGTCACATCGTCGATCAGCGCCGCCTGTTCACCGGCTAGGCGATAGAACACGCCCGATTTGCCGAACACCTTGGCAATGCCGCCGACAATGAACGCAAACAGCACCCGCAGCGCACCGCCTTCGTCAATCGTCGCCTGCATGCCGCAAGCGCTGGAGCAGCTGGAATCGCGATGGACAAAGCGAGCCAGCACATGGGCCAGAATACTGGGGCTCATCTCTTCCGGCCGCCGGTAGCGCCCCTGGGTGATCGCCACCACGCTTTCCGCCACTGAAACCACATCATCCGGCCCCATATCCGGGCCGGCATATTTTTCAATCACATCGACAATATTGTCCCGTTTGGTGACAATATGGGTTTTTACCGGAACCAGTTCCACTCTTGCTTCTTCCACTGCCATGCCTCCTACTTCTGCCCTCTGCCATTTTGCATCGCGGCGTGAAACTCTTCCATCGGCAGTTCCAGCATCGTCTTGGACAAATACCACTCGGCGCGGGCCACAACTTGATAAACGATATTCAACGGCAGATCAACAATCTGGTCCATTGCCTGGCGAATATCGCCGCCCTCACTATGGAATCGCAACTTGATTACCGCTATGTCATGCTCCAGCTTTTCATTGGGGAACAGTGTCGCTTCCCAATAACCATCACTGCGGGGACACGAGGCCACCGTCACTTTGGTCGTCAACTCCGCCGCCGAAAACTGCTCTTTCGGGATCCAAGGACGGACAAACACATCCATCAGCGTCCCCTGCTGCGAACCGCGATTACGAAAGGGAACGTTGAACGTAAACACCATTTCATCGGCGGTTTCCTTTTCCAACTCTAATCGCGAGCGATTGGCCGTATCAAAGACGAAATCCGCATCACCCTGTCGCCAGATATACAAAGCCAGCGCCAGGAACACCAGTCCCAGAAACGCCAAAAAATAACCTGCGTAAACCAACACTATGCCAACCCTCCATCTTTCGCCTGTCGTAAGGCTTGAATCCTGTCGCAGTAAAGTTGCGGCAAGCGGGAAATTTTTCCGTTCGTTCCGGTAAAAACATTCTGCGTCTTGCCTTCAGCTAACAGAACATCATCTGCATCCCGCAAAACCCGGTAGGCAAAACAAAGCTTAGCGCGGGAAAAGTCGACCAGCTCAGCTTCCACGCGGACGATCTCGTCAAAATAAGCCGACTGGATATATTTGCACTGGACGTCCGTAATCGGAAACAGGATTCCGGCGGCGATCAGCTCCGGCAACATGACATTGGCTCGGCGCAAATACTCCACCCTCGCCATTTCAAACCAGCGCAAATAATTTGAATGATGCACGACTCCCATCAGGTCGGTTTCGACAAATCTAACCCGGTCTTTGATTGCGATCATTTTGTCAACCTTTCATTCCGGTGATAATTTCTGCAATCCTGGCGCTGGCATCACGAATGTTAGCCACCAGCGGTCGATTCTCCATTCCGACAATCTCAAAATGACCCTGGTTTACCGGCACCAGGACTTTGCGAGCTGCGGAAGCCGCCACTGCTTCAGCCATAGCGGAAGTTATTTCGCCCATCAACGCATTGGGAATAACGATACCGATTGGTCCGGCGATTATATCGGCGCTACGAGACATCACTTTTATCGCATTTTCACCAGTTGCACCACGTGAAGCGCCTGCCTTGACCATCGCCTGTGTCGCCCAGGCATTAGCCCCCACGCAGATTACTTCGACCCCGGCGGCAACCTGTCCGGACAACTGCGATACCAACTGGGCGCCGATTCCGCCACCCATGCCGTCAATGACCAACACCAGCATGTCTGTTCCCCCTTGGCCCGATTAGGCGCTTTTCGTGACAGAAATGTAAAAAAAGCACGCTTGCGCATGCAGTAGTAACATTGGTGCGCCCGGCAGGAATCGAACCTGCGCACCCGGCTCCGGAGGCCGGCGCTCTATCCCCTGAGCTACGGGCGCATGAAGTTGTTTGGATGCCGGGTGTAATTATAGCATACGAAATCAGCCCTGTCCACCACCGTTTCGCAACTTCATGTTATAATGAAGCATCGCTTTTTTCCTGACAGCTATGCTACCAATTGTGAAATATCATTTGTGGAGGATTCATTAATCTTGTTGAAACTTAAACCGGATTGGATGCCTAAACCACTGCTCCTGCTTGCCCTCAGCCATATGGTGACCGACCTTAGCCAAGGGGCACTGCCAATGCTGCTTCCGTCACTTAAGACAGCGCTCAATCTCTCCTATACCCAAATTGGCCTTCTCGTACTTATTCAAAATGTCACTTCTTCAGTGATTCAGCCAATATTCGGCGCAGTGACCGATAAAATGTCATTGCCTTGGCTGTTACCGGTCAGCGTATTTTTATCCGGCCTTGGCATGGCCGTTACGGGATTCATGCCATCGTATAACGCATTGCTTTTTGCAGTTGTTCTCGGTGGCCTCGGTGTGGCCGGGTTTCATCCCCAAGCTTCCAAATCTGCCCACTTTGTCAGTCCGGAAGCAATCCGCGGTCGCAGCATGGGAGTGTTTTCCGTCGGCGGCAACCTTGGCATGGCCCTCGGTGCTGGGTTTATGATGCTGCTGATGACAGCGGACGGCGGCCTGCATAATACAATCTGGTTCCTTGTTCCGGGTTCGGTCACCGCCATCCTGCTCTGGCGCAACTTGGGAAATGTCTCCCCCTCGTCGTTTCGCCGCGTTGGCGAAGTTAAATCGACAATCCGGCGAGCTATCAACGGAAAAATGCTTCTATTATTGCTGACCTTTATCTTCTTCCGTTCGACTCTGCATGCCGGCCTGTCAACCTACATTCCCCTCTATTATGTCCATTATCTAAATGGCAGCCCAGTTTACGCCGGATACATGCTTTCATTGTTCCTCGGCGGCGGTGTGTTCGGAACGTTTTTCGGCGCAACCCTTTCGGACAAATTGGGCCGCAAAACCATCATCGCCGGGTCAATGCTTGTCGTATTGCCGATGGTTGCTGCCCTGCCCTATACCAGCGGACTAGTCACGATGATCCTGCTAACTGTTATCGGGTTCTTCCTGATTTCTTCATTTGCGACCACCTTGGTGCTGGCCCAAGAGATGATGCCTGGCTATGAAGGAATGGCTTCCGGACTGACCATCGGCTTCACGATCGGCCTCGGCGGGCTCGGTGTGACCATTCTCGGCTACATTGCCGACCTTTACGGCATTCCGACCATTTTCAGCGTGCTAGCATTCTTGCCGATTATCGGACTGCTGCTCGCATTGCCATTACCAGGTCGTCTATTTCAAAGCGACCATCGCTGATCAGTAGCCAGCGGCTCTCCTTTGTAACTCGCTTAACCGGTCACGATGCCCGATGACTAATAGTACATCGCCTACTTCGATGGTTTCTGCCGCTGCAATATGCGTCATCAAATTGCCTTGCCGATGAATCCCAACGATTAACGAATCGTATTGTTCCTTGATGCCGCAAACCGCCAGACTGGTACCCACCAGTGACGAAGACGGCGAAACACGGATTTCTGCAATATCTAAATGCAGCTCCTCATTATAAAAGACATTGTCCATCAAATCGACAATCGCCGGTTTGGTCATTGCGGTCGCCATCTGGCGGCCGCCCATTATTTCCGGCGAAATTACGTTTGTTGCACCGCTGCGTTTCAATTTTTCAATTGCTTCGGCTCGGTTAGCTCTTGCAACAATCGAGAAAGCCGGGTCCGGATTCAGATTGCGTGCGGTTAGCGTCACATATACATTCTCCGCATCATGCGAAATCGTCGTGATAATCCCACGCGCCTTTCGCACACCAGCCTGCAGCAAAATCGAATCCAAAGTCGCGTCTCCCTGGATCGCCAAGAGTCCCCGATCCACCAAGCTCTGCCAAATCGTTGCATCCTGATCGATCACGACAAATGGTTCTTTGTCCTGTAGCAACCGCTCCATCACCACGTTGCCGACCCGGCCGGCGCCACAAACAATAATATGTCCAGACAGATTTTCAATTCGCCTTTGCATGCCTCTCCTCCCCAGTACATCTCGCAATTTCCCTTCCAGGACGACCTGAAATACCGAAGTAAAAACATAAAACGCACTACCCACGCCAAACAGAATCAAAACTATTGTAAACAGACGACCGGCATCGGATTTTGCCACCACATCGCCGTATCCGACGGTAGAAACAGTAGTTACCGTTAGATAGAGCGCATCTAGTAATGGAAGTCGCTCTAGCACCATATACCCTGCCGTCCCCAGCAGCAGTAAACTGCCAAAAACACTGATGGCTAGCGCCAGATTTTTCGAAGCCAGTTTCGCTCACCCTTCCCTCACTCATTCGAAAAAGCTACTCTCTTACATAAAGGATTCTGCCTTCGGCTGTCAAATTAACTATAGATAGTAGCCAAACTGGCGGACAGCACTTAGCAAAAATAACAAGGAGGCGTTTAACGATGAAACAATTCATCCAATGGCACCACGATGTATTTGGGGAAAAAGTAGTCAAAGCATTGGAAAAAAATAATTTTCAGGCCTATTACTTCGGCAACCGTGCCGATGCCGCGGCAAAAGTCCTGACACTAGTTCAACCCGGCGCCACAGTCGGCGTAGGCGGTTCCTGGACGCTGAAAGAAATGAATATCCCTGACCAGCTTGAAAAGAAAGGACACGAAGTGTTCGACCACAACCGTCCCGGCCTCACCATGGAGCAATCAATGGCGTTGCGGCATAAAGAACTGTCCTGCGACGTCTTTATTTCCGGCACCAACGCGATTACGCTGGATGGCCAGATCGTAAACACCGACGGCTCCGGCAACCGGGTGGCCGCCATGAGTTTTGGCCCTAAAAAAGTTATTGTCGTAGTCGGCGTCAATAAAATTGTCCCGGACCTGGATGCAGCCATGGAACGCATCGAAATGTTTGCCGCGCCGGTCAACAACAAACGTCTGGACAGACCCAATCCCTGTACGGTCACTGGAATCTGCATGGATTGCCAGGGACCCAGTCGCATTTGCAATATCACCACGATTCTGCACAAGCGCCCACCGACAATGGAGTTTCATGTAATCATCGTCGGCGAAGAACTGGGGTTCTAATCGCCGCCTTACCTTGATTCTACTGCTTTTTCGGTGTAAACACCAGTTGACGGCAAAAAATCGGGCTCCCTGTTTTGCAGGGAACCCGATTTTTCAGTTCATCATTGCGATACGTCGAGCAGTTTTCGCGTCTTGTCGACGATATTCATTTCGTTATACCCGGCAATTTTTTCATACTGTTTGGCGGCCTCGCTGACCAACTGGGGATCGCTGTCAAGCTGATAGGAGTTGAGGATATTTTTTATTCGCAGATTGAAGCCATTATCAGTCGCTGCTGCATCAGCGGCAGGCGACAACGCCGCTTGCTGCTCCTCTTTTTTCTCCTTGGCTTTGACGTTGTAACTGGTCAAATCTTTGCCGATCAGCTTGCTGGCTTCAACTAGGTTCGCCTCGCGTAGATATTGTTTGAACTGTGTTTTAGTTTCATTGGGCAGTTGTTTATATTCGCGAATAAAATCTTCCCGCTCTTCTTTCGGCATCTGCTTGCGCAGGTTGCGAATCTCGGCCGGATAATCCGTCATGTTCTTTGCAATCAATCCACCGGCGGCAACCGCCAACAACAACGGTAACATATCGCACCTTCTCTCTGAGAATTATTTCGCAAAATTTCTTACGCTATTAATATCGGAGTTTATCGACAAAACATAAGCGCCGCTTCTCTCTGTCGTCATATTCCATATCGTGGTACAATAAAACGCATCTATAATAATATAGCTTCGGGAGGCTTTTGCGGTTGAAAACGAAGGTACGGCTAATCTTGTCTTTCATTCTAATTTGTTTCGTTTTGCTTGTTGTTGAAACCCCTGCGCTTGCTGCATCTGATAATACTTCCGATAAAACGCTTCCTAAATGGGTGCATTACAAAAATGTTGATTACCAGATTCAAATTAGTCACCCAGCCACATGGAAAACACTTGAAAACTATGCCGGCTCGATTGTTGCCGTGTATGCACCGCCAGACTCTCCCGACGATCAATTTGCCGAAAATCTCAACATTGTTTTCGAAGACATCTCCAGTTTTCCCGAGATCACACTTGAACAATATACAGAAAAAGGCAAAGAGGTCCTGGGAAAAATGCTCACAAAGTTTTCCCTGCTCAAGAACGAATCAACAACCATTTCCAATATCAATGCACGAACATTGACGTTTACTGCAACGCAAGGAATCTATCGTCTGAAATTCAAACAGACTTCACTAATTGTAAACAAGCGGGCGTATGTCATAACATTCAGCGCGGAAGAAAATAAATTCGCCAAATATGAAAATACAGGCGCAAGCATCATCAATTCTTTTAGGATTATCACGCCTACTCTTTATCAAAGTCTATAATTCTCATCTTTGTAGACAACCCAAAGAACAATAATCAAATGACTCAAGCCCAGGAGGATGATCTATCTATGGAGCAGTCACCTGAAAACAGTTCTGACCTGGATATAGCCATTGATAAAATCTGCAACCTGTTCGGAAATCCGCCGCAATGGATGATCGGTCCGCGCCAAACGCCGCTGCCCGGATCGGATCGTCCCCATGTATTTCATATATTCCAATCCACAGAGTTGGCAAGCATCACAACTGCGCTGGAAGTTGCCAAGATTGGCTCCGTCGCCATAATCGGTATCACTCCCATAGCGGTTTCCGTCGGACTGGCGCTAAAGCGGCTTCAGTTCAAAGTTTCATTGATTGCCTCTGGGCTGGAATCGTCTTTTGTAATGGAGCAGCTGCAAACAAACGCAGTGGCATCGTTTTTCGAATACCACGGGATTATTGTTCATCCCTACCCCGCTAAATCAATTCGCGGCTCGCAGGTCCACTGTCAGAGCGGTTACTGCGGCTTCGTCTGTGAAGGCCGTTTCATTAAGGAAAGCGACGAAGTTGGCTGCATAATAACCGGGCGCGGTAATGTTTACGCCGATGCAGCAATTATTGTTGAAGCTTAATATACAATGTCACAAGAAAAAAAGGCATCTCCGACAATTTGCGGAATGCCTTAATTTGCGTTGGTGGGCGATGACGGGCTCGAACCGCCGACATCTTGCTTGTAAGGCAAGCGCTCTCCCGGCTGAGCTAATCGCCCGGGATTGGTGACCCGTGGGGGAATCGAACCCCCGATACCGCCGTGAAAGGGCGGTGTCTTAACCGCTTGACCAACGGGCCTCAAATGCTTTTTTATTATAAAGGACCGACAGCAAAAAATCAATGCCCTGTGCTATAATTATTTTATCTTTATTTCCTTGGAGGTTAAACATGGACGCTCACACTGTGCAATTAGCGCAAAATCTGATTCGTTACTCCACCGACTTGCAACCTGGCGAAAATATCCTGATTGAGATGTTTGACGATGCCCTGCCACTGGCGCAGGCGCTCGTCGATGAAGCGTACCGGGCCGGCGGCGTACCGTTCCTGTCGCTTAAAAACAACCGGTTGCAACGCAAACTCCTGTCCGGTGCATCCAGCGCGCAACTGCAAGCCATCGCCGGTTGGGAATCGGCCAGGATGAGCGCTATGCATGCGTACATCGGCATCCGAGCCAGCGAAAACATCAGCGAACTATCTGATGTACCGCCGGAAAGACTGCAAATGTATCAACAAGACTGGTTCAAACCAGTCCATTCGGAAATCCGGGTCAAAAAAACCAAATGGTGCGTATTGCGTTGGCCCAATCCCTCAATGGCGCAACTAGCAGGTCTGAGCAGCGAAGCCTTTGAATCTTTCTATTATAATGTGTGCAATCTCGACTACGCCAAAATGGACCGCGCGATGACGCCACTAGTCGAACTGATGGAAAAGACCGACCGCGTCCGTATCATAGGCCCCGGCACCGACCTCAGTTTTTCGATCCAAGCGATTCCTGTTGTCAAATGCTCCGGTCTGCGCAACATCCCTGACGGCGAAGTCTACACTGCACCGGTGCGCGATTCCGTCAATGGCGCCCTTACCTATAATACCCCCTCGATTTTTCAGGGCGTGACCTACGAGAACATCTGCTTCCGCTTTGAAAACGGTCGCATCTTCGAGGCCACCGCCAATCTGGGCGAGCGTCTCAACAAGGTGCTCGACACGGATGACGGCGCACGTTACATCGGCGAGTTTGCGCTTGGGGTCAACCCCTATATCCTCAAGCCGATGAAAGACACCCTGTTTGACGAAAAAATCCAAGGCAGTTTCCATTTCACCCCCGGAAACGCATATGAAGAGGCGGACAATACCAACCGCTCGGCAATCCACTGGGACCTGGTCTGCATCCAGACTCCCGAATATGGCGGCGGTGAAATCTGGTTTGACGATGTGCTGATCCGCAAAGACGGTCGATTCATCCCTGCAGAATTGGCGCCGCTCAATCCGGAAAATTTGAAATAAATTCAACAATCGTCAAAAAAGAGGAGGTTGTCCTGGCGACAGCCTCCTCTTTGCATATAGTGCTTTAAACTTGTCTTGCCCCTATTTCAGCAAATCCGATGCGAAGTTCGGCAAGCTGAAGCAGCTGCGGTGAAGCGCCAAATTGTAGTACCGGGTATCAAACGGCATTTTGGCCGGCAAAGCGCAAGTCTCGGGATCGACCTGTTTCGAACCCATCGTAAAGCTATGCACTCCGCCCGGGTAAAGCGGGATATTGGCCAGGTACATCTTGGCAATCGGGAACAGGTCGCTGATATCCCGATAGATTCGCCGGATCAACGGTTGATGGTAAAACGGCGATTCGGTCTGCTGGACAAACAGTCCATCCGGTTTCAACGCCTTAAAAACATCCTGATAAAACTCGCGACTAAATAAACCTTCCCCCGGCCCGATCGGGTCGGAGCAATCGACCAGAATCACGTCATAATGATTTTCCACCGCGTTCATGTGCGCGATACCATCGCCGATCATCAAATTGAGCTTGGGGTGACCGTCCCGCATCGTGCAGCTAATCTCCGGCAGATATTTTTTGCTGGCCTCAACTACCATGCCGTCGATTTCAACCATTTCAACGCTTTCCACCGCTGCATGTCTCACCACTTCGCGCACCGCGCCACCGTCGCCGCCGCCGATCACCAGCACTTTCTTGGGCGCCGGGTGTGTAAACAACGGTACATGGGCAATCATTTCGTGATAGACAAATTCATCAAAAATCGAAGTCTGAAACACATCATCCAGCACTAGCATCCTGCCAAACTCAAATGAATCGGCTACAACCACCTTCTGATACTCAGATTGCCCGACATATAAAGTTTCGCGAATCCGGCAAGACATGCTCAGATTCTCCGTCTGTTTCTCCGTCAGCCATAGTTTCATGATGTCACCCTCCTGCTTTGGCGCCGCACTCCGGACAAAACTTGGCGCCGGGAGTCAATTTCCCGCCACACTGTGCACAAAACGCCACTTGTTTTATCTTTGCCCCGCACTCCGGGCAAAATTTCACGTTATTTGCCAGCGGCGCCTCGCATTCAGGGCAAGTTGCCCTGATCCCTTCGCGCCAATCCTGCTCCGACAAATGCTTGTCTTCTTCCGCCATCTGTGCGTGGGCCCAGACTTCCTCGACCGACTTGCTGGCCTGCGCCGCCGCCATTTCCACTCCCAGATCCGGAGCGCATTCCTTGCATAGTCCTTTTTTATTGTTCCAACAGCTCCGGCGGCAAACCCAGGACGAGCAGCGCGGACACTGGATAAAATCGGGTTGGAGTTCGTTGATTGCATCGATAAATGCTTCGTCACGAGCCTGCTGCCAGCCGGCTGAGCGAACCCGTTCACTGACATCGGCTGCCTGCCCAAACAATCCGCCAAAAATACTGCCGGCCGTATCAAGCGCCTCGGTCAGCATTCCGGTGGCGGAGGACTTGAATTTTGTCCGGAATCCGGTTCCGCAACGGTCACAGCAAAACTCAAACTGGAATCCTTTGTTCGTGCTCAAGTCATTGTAATTACGGGTAAATTGAAAATGGTCGCTCACCAAATGCAACTCCTCTCCAAAATATCACGATATCACGCAAAGCTGTATTGAATGCTCTTCGTCGCAAGCTGCAGGAAATCCTGCTAAAAAAATCCGTAGCGAAGCAAAACCATGCCGACCATCATTGCTTCCATTACAGCAATCGGTTTCATGCTACCGGCAAAATCAGCGCCAAAATAACGGATCGAGACCAAAAAACACATATGCATCGGCGACAGCATCTGCCCAGCCGTGCCCAGGATAAAACCCACCGCCACGGCAGACACGTCGCCTGGCGACAAAACCACGATGATCGGCATTGCCAGCGCGACAAACCCAGAGGAGCTACCGGTGAGAAGCCCGCCGGCAAACGCCAGAGCCCCCGCGACAATTAGCGGCGAAACCGGATAGGCATCCAACAGACGAACCACACCGTTCAAAACAGCTGTATCCTGCAAAACCCTTTGGAATAGCAAAACGCTGGCGATTCCCCACAGTAATTTGCGATCCATGCCGTGCCTGAGCATCGCCTTTATATCAGACGGACCCTGCCGCAGCACGATCATCATCAGCGCGACTACAATCGTCATCGATAGCGACGCAGACAAATGCAACGCCACGACAAGAAAAATATTCAGCAAAATCGGTCCAGACGTAAACAAAAATGGATTTAGGCTGCGACGCGGCGGAACGAATTCACAGCCCGACTCGTCATGCACTTCGACGGGTTGCGACTCAGCCGACTCTTTTACTCCTGCCAGACAAACCAACCAACCAATCGCAATGGCCCCGACCACAAATCCAGCCATCGTCTGAATCAACAGCGGCAGCATGATTCCGGTAATCTGGCCGGCCAACAACAACCCCGGGTTTATCGGATTGACATATTCCCAGATATGTCGAAACCAATAGTTTACCGCAGTCTTTTGTTCCGGCGTCATATTGTAGCGACGACTGGCATTGTCCACCATCGGCGCGGAAAACAGAGCACCGCCGATCGACGGCAAAAAACCCAGAAAAGCCGGCATGCCGGCCAGCAGCATTTTATCGCTGATCAATCTGGCCCGGGCAGCTGCCATCACATCGTCGAGCAATCCGCTGGTACGCAGCTGGTATTCCAGACACATGACAAAATACAAGGCGATCAGGATTTCCCAAGTGTTCGGGTGTAACGCGGTTGCGACCACTGAGTTGACAAACGCTAGCGGCGGCGAAAGAGTCAATACCGTCAACAACAACGACCCGGCGAGCATCGCATGGCCAATTTCGATTTTTCTGTGCAATAGGATAATAACCACAGCAAGTGTCAATATAATCACCAATACAGAATGCACAATAAGGCCCCTCTCTTTGATCACCCAACCGCCGCAACAGTCAGTCTCTGTTTATTTTCCCAGATTATGCTACAATTGTCCAATTTGTCTTACTATAGATAATATAGAAGGAAAGGCAGGAATATGCAGGGCAATGGTGAATAAGTACAATGAAATTTGGTGCAATTTAGTATTTCAGCAGGAGAACAGACAAGTTTGTCGAATTTTCGCAAATAAAGCTAAATTGTCCGACAAGAACAAAATGATTGGGGGAACTATTTATGACAATCAAAGTAGGGATTAACGGGTTTGGCCGCATCGGCCGCAACGCATTTCGGGCGGCCATGGCCAACCCGGCGCTGGAAATCGTGGCAGTCAACGACCTGACGGATGCAGAAACCTTGGCCCATTTGCTCAAATACGACTCGATCCACGGCATCCTGGACGCCGAAGTCAAAGCGGAAAAAGATTCGATTGTGGTCAATGGCAAGGCAATCAAAGTGCTGGCAGAGAGAGATCCTGCCGCTCTGCCCTGGGGAGCGCTCGGTATCGATATCGTCATTGAGTCGACCGGCCGGTTCACCGAAGCGGACAAAGCCAGCGCCCATATCAAAGCCGGCGCAAAAAAAGTCATTATCTCGGCCCCGGCCAAAGGCGAAGACATCACGATCGTCATGGGAGTCAACGAAGACAAATACGATGCCGCCAAACACAATATTATCTCCAACGCCTCCTGCACCACCAACTGCCTGGCGCCGATGGCCAAAGTCGTTCATGAAAATTTCGGCATCAAGCACGGTATGATGACCACCGTCCACTCCTACACCAACGACCAGATGATTCTGGACCTGCCACACAAAGACCTGCGCCGGGCCCGCGCCGCCGCCATGTCGATCATCCCGACGACTACCGGCGCCGCAAAGGCTGTCGCTTTGGTGTTGCCTGAGCTCAAAGGAAAACTGAACGGTTTTGCTCTGCGCGTTCCCACACCGAACGTATCGATCACCGATTTGGTAGCTGAGCTGGAAAAACCGGTCACTGCCGAAGAAGTCAACGCCGCGCTGAAAGCTGCTGCCAACGGCCCGCTCAAAGGCGTGCTTGCTTTCTGCGACGAACCGCTTGTATCGAAAGACTTCAATGGCAATCCTCATTCCTGCATCGTGGATGGCGATTCGACAATGGTCGTCGACGGCACTCAATTGAAAGTCATTGGCTGGTACGATAACGAGTGGGGCTATTCCAACCGCGTCATCGATTTGATCGTATTCATCGGCAAAAAGGGACTGTAGGAGGAACCGGCCTTGAACAAAAAAACAATCCGCGATCTTTCCTTTAAAGGTAAGCGGGTTTTTGTCCGCGTTGATTACAACGTCCCGATGGACAAGGCAGGTAAAATTACCGACGATACCCGGATCAGCGCGACACTGCCGACCCTGCGCTATCTGCTCGAACAAGGCGCTTCGCTGATTCTCGGCGCACACTTCGGCCGGCCCAAAAACGGGCCGGCGCCCGAATTTTCACTTGCGCCGGTCGCGAATCACCTGTCTTCCCTATTAGGCAAAGAAGTGAAATTCGCCAGCGACTGCGTCGGGCCGATTGCCGAGACAGCCGCTGCCGCCCTGCAACCGGGCGAGGTACTGATGCTGGAGAATCTGCGATTTCACCCGGAGGAAGAAAAGAACGATCCGGGTTTTGCCAAGGGGCTTGCCGTTTTGGCCGATGTTGCGGTAAACGATGCGTTCGGAGTATCGCACCGGGCCCATGCCTCGGTCGAAGGAATCACCAAGTTCCTGCCGGCAGTCGCCGGTTTCCTGATGGAAAAAGAACTGGATTTTCTCGGTCGCGCGGTGACCACTCCCGAACGCCCCTATGTGGCGATCATTGGTGGCGCAAAAGTATCAGACAAGATCGGGGTCATTGCCAATTTGCTGACCAAGGTCGATTCCCTGCTGATTGGCGGCGGCATGGCCAACACCTTCATTGCGGCCCAAGGCTATAGCGTGGGAAAATCCCTGGTCGAACCCGATAAAATCTCTCTGGCTAAAGAACTGATTGAAAAGGCGAAAGCACGTGGAGTTCAGTTGCTTCTGCCTTCCGACGTCGTAGTCGCCGAAAAATTCGCCGCCGATGCAGCGCACCGCGTGGTTGCTGCCTCTGCAATCGGCTCGGAAGAAATGGCTCTCGACATCGGCCCAGCCTCTGCCGCCGCCTTTGCCGAAGCTCTTAACACAGCCAAAACCATCGTCTGGAACGGTCCGATGGGCGTATTTGAAATGGATGCCTTTGCCAAAGGCACCGAAGCAGTTGCCCAGGCCGTAGCCCATTCCCAGGCGGTCAGCATCGTTGGCGGCGGAGACTCGGTAGCGGCGCTGGAAAAAGTCGGCCTGGCCGATCAAATCAGCCATATTTCGACAGGTGGCGGCGCATCGCTTGAGTTTCTCGAGGGCAAAGTTCTGCCGGGCGTTGCGGCATTAGCGGATAAATAACCGACAACAAAGCAAGTTAGGATGTGTTTTCCATGCACAGCAAACGAAAGCCGGTCATTGCCGGCAACTGGAAAATGTTCAATACCACTAGTGAAGCTGCTACGCTGGTCAACGAACTCAGCTCCCTGGTTGCACGGTTTAACGACAGAGAAATCGTAGTCTGTCCGCCATTCACCGCACTAGCAGCAGTCAGGCCGATACTGGACGAAACTGGTATCAAGCTGGGCGCGCAAAACGTCCACTGGGAAGAAAAAGGCGCTTTCACCGGAGAAATCTCGCCCGCCATGCTCAAGGACGCCGGTTGTGATTACGTCATCCTTGGCCACTCGGAACGTCGGCAATTCTTTGCCGAAACTGATGAAAATGTCAACCGCAAGCTGAAGTCCGTACTCAAAGCCGGACTGATTCCTATCGTCTGCGTCGGGGAGTCGCTCTCCGAGCGGGAGGCAGGCATCACCTCGACGGTCGTGAGCCGTCAGATCAAAATCGGTCTGGATGGAATTGACGCAGAAAGCGCCAAAAAAATCATCATCGCCTACGAGCCGATCTGGGCGATCGGAACCGGGCGAACCGCTTCGGCTGCAGACGCCAATGCCGTATGCGCGTTCATCCGCCTGACTTTGACCGGTATGCTCGGCACTCCCGTCGCCGATGCGATACGTATTCAATATGGCGGCAGCGTCAAGCCGGACAACGTCGATGAATTGATGGGTTCCTCCGATATCGACGGGGCGCTGGTCGGCGGCGCCAGCCTGAAAGCCGACGATTTTGGCAGAATCGTTGGTTTTACCGCCACAAGCAAATAATAAGGAGATTAAGATTTTGGCGCAGTTACATTCGCCGATTCTACTCACAATTTTGGACGGATGGGGCATCGGACGCTGCGATGACCCATCCAACGCCATTATACAAGCCGGCACGCCGAATATATCAAGACTGATGGAACAGTATCCCTGCACTGCTTTAAAATGTTCAGGCGAAGCGGTCGGTTTGCCGGATGGCCAGATGGGCAATTCAGAAGTCGGTCATCTTAACATCGGTTCCGGTCGAATCGTATACCAAGAATTGACCAGAATCTCCAAAGCCATCCGTGACGGAGATTTCTTCGCCAACCCGGTGCTGGTGCAAACTATGCAACAGGTGAAGCAGGCCGGAACCGCCCTGCACCTCATGGGTTTGTTGTCTGACGGTGGCGTGCATAGTCATATCGATCATATCGTAGCCTTAGTCGAACTGGCGAAACGGCAAAACATCGAAAATGTATACATTCATGCCTTTCTGGACGGGCGCGACACTGCCCCTGCTTCGGCCAACATCTTCGTAGATCAGTTGGAAAACAAAATGAAGCAAATCGGCGTCGGTCGCATCGCTACCGTCATCGGGCGTTACTATGCCATGGACCGCGACAAGCGCTGGGATAGAACTGAGCAGGCCTATGCGGCTCTGGTTTACCGGGAAGGTCTGCAAACAACCACTGCCCGCGAGGCCGTTGAAGCCGCCTATGCCCGTGGCGAAACCGACGAATTTGTCAAACCGACGGTAGTGTCTGCCTGCCCCGCCTGCGGCATCAAAGAAAACGACGGAATTATCTTCTTCAATTTCCGACCAGACCGGGCCCGTCAGTTGACTCGCACATTCATCCTGCCGGATTTTGTCGACTTTCCTCGTCGCAACGGCTATTTTCCGGTCCATTACGCCTCGCTCACCCAGTATGACGAAACGTTCGATGTGCCTGTCGCCTACCCGCCGCAATATCTGAACGACACGTTGGGTGAAGTGTTCAGTCGCGCCGGCTATCATCAGCTACGCGTCGCAGAAACCGAAAAATACGCCCATGTCACTTATTTTTTCAACGGCGGCGAAGAAACGCCGTTCCCCGGCGAAGACCGTCAGTTAATCCCCTCGCCAAAAGTCGCCACTTACGATTTGCAGCCGGAAATGAGCGCGCCGGAACTAACCGAGGCGCTCCTGACCGCGATCCGTTCCCGCCAATTCGATCTGATCGTTTGCAACTTCGCCAATGGCGACATGGTCGGGCATACCGGCGTAATGCCTGCTGTGATAAAAGCGGTCACGATGGTGGATGAGTGTGTCGGCCGGATTGCCGAACTCGTTCTGGCGCAAGGCGGTGCAATGCTGATCACAGCCGACCATGGCAACGCGGACATGATGCGCGATCCCGTAAGCGGCGAACCGTTCACGCAGCATACAACCAATGAAGTTCCATTCACTCTGGTTGCAGCGGCGCACCAGAACCGCCAATTGCATCCGGGTATCCTGGCCGATATCGCCCCAACAATCCTCGACCTGGCTGGATTGCCAAAACCGCCCGCCATGACGGGATGCAGCCTGATTATCAAATAAACTGAAGAGGTGATAAGCAATGATCATTGAAGATGTATTTGCCCGAGAAATTCTTGACTCCCGCGGCAATCCCACCATCGAAGTCGATGTAGTGTTGGAAGACGGTTCCACCGGTCGCGCTGCAGTTCCCTCCGGCGCGTCCACCGGCACGCACGAGGCCGTTGAGTTGCGCGATGGTGAAGCCGACCGCTATCTGGGCAAAGGTGTCCGTCAGGCCGTGGAAAATGTCAACTGCGAAATCGGTCCCGAGTTGGTCGGTATGGATGCATTGGACCAAGTCGCCATCGACCAGGCGATGATCGCACTGGACGGGACTCCGAATAAAGGCCGCCTAGGCGCAAACGCCATCCTTGGCGTTTCGATGGCTGTCGCCAAAGCTGCAGCCGCTTCGCTTGGCATGCCGCTTTACCAGTACCTCGGCGGATTCAACGCCAAACAGTTGCCGGTTCCGATGATGAATATCCTCAATGGCGGCAAACACGCCGATAACAATGTCGATATCCAGGAATTCATGGTCATGCCGGTCGGCGCCACCAGCTTTGCCGAAGCGCTAAGGATGTCGGTCGAAGTATATCATTCGCTGAAAGCTGTACTTAAAGCTAAAAAACTCAGTACGGCAATCGGAGACGAAGGTGGCTTTGCACCGAATCTCAGTTCTAACGAAGAAGCGATCCAGGTTATTATTACAGCGATTGAAAAAGCCGGCTATAAACCAGGCGAGCAAATTTGCATCGCGCTCGACACAGCCGCTTCCGAAATTTTCAAAGACGGCAAATATCATCTGGAGGGTGAAGGCGTAGTCAAAACATCAGCCGAAATGGTCGAGTTTTACGCGCAATTGGTCGAAAAATATCCGATTATTTCAATTGAAGACGGACTAGCGGAAGATGACTGGGAAGGCTGGAAATTTATGACCGAAAAACTCGGTCATAAATTACAAATCGTTGGCGACGACCTGTTTGTCACCAATACCGAGCGTCTGTCGCGCGGCATTGCCACCGGCACTGCCAACTCGATCCTGATTAAAGTCAATCAAATCGGCACCCTCACCGAAACTTTCGATACGATCGAAATGGCAAAGCGCGCCGGTTACACAGCCGTTGTCTCCCACCGCTCCGGCGAAACCGAAGACGCAACCATCGCCGATATCGCGGTTGCCACCAATGCCGGTCAGATCAAAACCGGCGCACCGGCCCGTACCGACAGGGTCGCCAAATACAATCAGTTGCTGCGGATCGAAGAAATGCTTGGCTGCGCCGCCAGTTTCGGTGGAACCAAAGTATTTTACAATTTAAAAAAGTAGCGCAAACTGCTATTTCTTCGCAAATAGCGTCGTTGCAGGCCGATAGAAATATCCGGCCTGCTTTTTTATTCAAATTTTGTCGGCAAATCGATTGTCAAGCCGAAAGATGCTGTGATAAAATGTAGCAGTAAAGTTGGGGGGTGCCGAAATATTGCTTACATTATTGATGGTTCTTGAGGCTATCGTCTGTATCGCGCTGATTGCAGCCGTTGTTCTTCAGTCCGGAAAAAGCGCCGGATTGTCCGGTTCAATCGCCGGTGGAGCGGAAACGCTGTTTGGCGGCAAGAAAAAAGGTCTGGATGAAATGTTGGCGAAAGCCACAATGGTATTGGGTGTTTTGTTTGGAGTCATCACCATGTCGCTTGTCCGCATGATGCAGTAGCTCGGTTTCTCTGTTTCAGAAAGTGGCGGTGCAATCGTGCCGCCGCTTTTTTGCAGACGCAATAGGTTGCATATTTCCCTAAACCGTTTGTTTGGAGTACCCTATATCACCCATTTATCACAGTTCTTTTACTGTTTTTTCTAAATTATTCAGCCAATTTAAAGGAGGATGCAATTTTGGACAAGTACTTGATCCTGGCCACTTTGTCAGGCGCCGCCGCACTACTGTTTGGTTATATTCTCAGCTCCGGCATCAGCAAAATGGATGCAGGCAACAAGCGGATGCAAGAGATTGCCGGCTACATTCACGAAGGCGCGATGGCGTTCCTGTATCGTGAGTATCGTTACCTTGCGGTCTTCATTTCTTTGGTTTTCGTTATTCTTACCATTTTCATCAGCTGGCAGGCAGCCATTTGCTTCCTGGGCGGCGCTTTCTGCTCTCTATTGGCCGGGTTCTTCGGCATGCAGGTGGCCACCAAGGCCAATGTACGCACAGCGGCAGCTGCGCAACACGGGATGTCGCAGGCGCTGCGCATCGCTTTCTCCGGCGGCGCGGTTATGGGCATGTGCGTTTCCGGTCTGGGCATGCTTGGTTTGGGTATATTCTTCCTGGCCTTTGGCCAGAACGTCGAACATGTCACAGGCTTTAGCCTTGGCGCCAGTTCGATCGCCCTGTTCGCCCGCGTAGGCGGCGGCATCTACACCAAAGCGGCCGACGTCGGAGCCGACCTGGTCGGTAAAGTCGAAGCCGGAATTCCAGAAGACGACCCCCGCAATCCTGCGGTTATCGCTGACAACGTCGGAGACAATGTCGGTGACGTGGCCGGTATGGGCGCAGACCTGTTTGAGTCCTATGTCGGATCGATCATCGGTGCTTTCACACTCGGCGCGCTGATTTACAAATCCGGCGAGGGCGTGTTGTTTGCCTTCTCGATCTGCGGTATCGGCTTGATGGCTTCGATCCTCGGCATCCTGGTCAGCCGCGAAAGCAAAGCTGCCAATCCGCAAAACGCATTGAATATCGGAACATATGTTGCAGGTGCAATCACCGTCATCGCCGCCGGTATACTCAGCCAAACGATCTTTGGCGATCTGCGCGCCTTTGGCGCAGTCAGCGCCGGTTTGATCTGCGGTATGGCGATCGGCAAGTTGACCGAAATCTATACTTCCGGTGATTATAGCCACGTCAAGAACATCGCTCACCAATCTGAAACCGGCCCGGCAACCACGCTGATTTCCGGTATGGCGGTCGGCATGTATTCCACCGTCTGGCCGTCGGTTTTCATTGCGTTCGGCATGTTGGTGTCCTATTACATCATGGGTGGCGCTGGAAATGCGCTGCTTGGCCTGTACGGAATTTCGCTGGCTGCGGTCGGCATGCTGTCCACGACCGGTATCACGGTGGCAGTTGACGCCTATGGACCGATCTCCGATAACGCCGGCGGAATCGCCGAAATGTCCGAACTGCCGCACAGTGTGCGTGAAATCACCGACAAACTGGACGCAGTCGGCAACACCACCGCTGCGATTGCCAAAGGTTTTGCCATCGGCTCTGCTGCCCTCACTGCACTCGCTTTGTTCGCCTCCTATGCCCAGGTCGTAAAGCTGGAAGTCATCAACCTGCTTAATCCACTGACTCTCGCCGGTGTTCTGCTTGGCGCGATGATCCCGTTCCTGTTCTCCGCTCTGACCATGGAAGCTGTCGGTGACGCTGCGAATGAAATGATCGAAGAAGTTCGTCGTCAATTCCGCGAGATTCCCGGCCTGATGGAAGGCACCGGCATTCCCGAACATGCGAAATGCGTTGACATCTCCACTGCGGCAGCGCTGAATAAAATGTTGCTGCCCGGCTCCCTGGCAGTTGTCCTGCCCCTGATGATGGGCCTGTTCCTCGGCGCGGATGCGTTGGCGGGCTTTATCGCTGGTGCGCTCGTCACCGGCGTACTGATGGCCATCTTTATGGCCAATGCTGGCGGCGCCTGGGATAATGCCAAAAAATACATCGAAGGCGGCGCACACGGCGGCAAAGGCGGTTTCGCTCACAAAGCGGCTGTCGTTGGCGATACCGTAGGTGACCCTTTCAAAGATACCTCTTCTCCGGCCATGAACATTCTGATCAAACTGATGACCGTTGTTTCTCTGGTCTTTGCCCCGGTCATTTACCAACATGGCGGACTGTTGCTCAAGCTGATCAAATAAAGCAGCCGGCAACATATCATAAGGTCTTGATCCAAAAACGAAAGCCCCGGCGCACGCCGGGGCTTTCGTTTTAGACACCACTGGTCTATTCTTCCTGACGGGCCGCTTCGACGAGCGGCGGCACCACTTGCTTCTTTCGCGACAATGTTCCTGGCAGGACAAACACCGCAGCGGCATCTTCCTCGCCAAAGGCGCTCCGCAACAATCCCACCGGCTTCCCAGCGTACAGCAGATGAGTTGTTTCATTCAATACATCCGTCAGCATCAACAGCGCCAAATCAAAGCCGTCCTTTTGCCGGACGCCGGCCAACGCAGCCTGCAGGCTCTCCACCCGCTCGACCAACAGCTCGGCTGCGCCCATCACCGACACTTGGCTAATCGACACCCGGTATTCACCGATCTGAAACTCCTTCAAATCATAACGAATGATTTCTTCCGGTTGCATATCGGTAAACCGCGACCCTGCCCGAAGCACCTCCATGCCGAACGCCTGCAGCTCCACCCCGGCGATGCCGGCCAGCTTTTCCGCGGCGTTCCGGTCCTGCGCCGTGGCGGTCGGTGAACGGAAGAACAACGTGTCCGAAATCACCCCAGCCAGCAGCAAGCCTGCAATCTGCGGCGGAATCTCCACATTGCGGTGCCAGTGCATAAAAGCGACGATTGTCGAGGTGGACCCCACCGGGTCATGCCGGATGAAAATCGGCTCGCCGGTCTCCAGCCCGCCCAGTCGATGATGGTCGATGATTTCAACAATGTGGGCTTCTTCGATTCCTTCGACCGCCTGCGTCTTTTCATTGTGGTCGACTAGCACCACCCGCTCGCGCTCCGGCACAATCAGACGGTCACGGTTGATCATGCCGATGATCTTGCCGTTTTCCGCCACCGGATAGTTGCGAAACCTCGTCCGCACGGTGATGTCGCGAATATCGCTGACCAAATCGGCCGGTTTGAATGCCACCACATTTTGCTGCATAATCGAACGCACTGGGATGCTTTGATTCACCAGACGGGCAGCCGTATAGGTGTCGAACCGGGTGCGGAAAATCAAAGCGCCGCGCTCCGCCGCCGCCGCTCGTACAGAATTGCTGGCATTGGCGTTTCCGGTAATGACCAACAAATCGATGCCGCACTCAATCAATGTCAACTGTTCTTCTTCACGGTCGCCGACCAACGCGATATCACCGGCTTTGATCAATCTTTTGAAGGTTTCCGCTTTCGCCGCCGCAATCCAGATTTTTCCCCGGACAATCTTGTCGATTTCCCCGGCGACTTCGATTTTTCCATTCAGTACTTTCAGGATTGCCCGCAGCGACACTCCGGCCGAGGCCAAATCCGGCATCTCCAGTTCTTCAAAATAACGCTTGGCTAAATCACCAAGCGAAACCATGCCTAGCAATAGCCCTTTCTCATCGACAACCGCCGCCGATTTTGCTTCGCTTTCCTTCATTCGTTGCCCCAGTTCCTGCAACGTTTCATCCGGCAACAGCGTAATCGCGACCGGCGACATGATATCTTTGGCCCGAGGATACAAATCGGCGATCAGTATCGGAATCTCTACGCCGAATTTTTCCAGCACAAAGCGGGTTTCACTGTTGATCTTGCCAGCCCGGGCCGGAACGGCCAACTCACCGAGCGCCTGTTTCAGATGGGCATAGCCGATTGCCGAACAAATCGAGTCGGTATCCGGATTTCGGTGCCCGATCACATAAAGTGGCCTTGACATGGGAACCCCCCTACATGCTATTTTATATATTATACTATACTCATGGCAGGGTTTGAGAGCTCTGTTGTGGAATCCTTGAACTAGAGACTATGGAGGAGCTGCCATTGAGCGACGCAAACGACCGAAGCAAACTGCTGAAAGGCGCCGAACCGTTCCTGCTAAAAGGCGGACCGCGCGGCGTATTGTTGGTGCACGGCTTCACCGGGTCGCCGGGAGAAATGCGCCTACTGGGTGAACACCTCGCCCACCTGGACTATACCGTACTGGCGGTCCGACTGCCTGGCCACGGCACTGTCGTGCAGGACATGGAGCCAACCAACTGGCGGCATTGGTACGGATCGGTCGTCGACGGCTGGCACCTTCTCGGCGGACTGTGCAGTGAAATCAATGTGGTCGGGTTGTCTATGGGCGGCTTGCTGTCGTTGAAACTTGCTGCCGAGTACCCGGTGCATCGTCTGGTCGCGCTGAGCACGCCGATTTACCTGGCCAACCGTCAAGTCCCCTTGCTTCCGCTGTACCGGCTGTTTCGTCGGTTCGTGCCGAAGAAGCAACGCGGATACGATGTCGAGCCGCATTATATCGCTGGTTATGACCAAACCCCCTTGTCCAGTCTGTCGAGTCTGCTCGATCTGATCGAATTGGTCAAGCTGGATCTGCCTCGCATCCACTGCCCGACCCTGCTCGTCCAGTCGCGCCGCGAACATACCGTCCGGCCAGAAAGCGCCACTTATCTCCACGAGAACCTGGGCGCCTCAGAAAAAGAAGTGTTCTGGCTGGAAAAATCCGGCCATGTCGTCACGCTGGACATTGAACGCGAAACCGTGTTCAAACAAGTTAGTGCTTTTTTAGCCCGCAATACCAAGGAGGAATGAGACCTGATCATGCCAATACTTCATCTGTTCAGACAGTCAGCGCTGGTGTTCACCTGCCTGCTTCTATTATGCCTGGTACCGGCGGTGGGGTTCGCTGCAAAAAAACCGGCAAAGCCCGCTGCCCCGGTCGCGGCTGAAGCGCCGTTTACGCTGGAGCAACCGGCGAACTGGCAATTTCATCAGGCCGGAGAATGCGATACGTTGACCCTGTTCCTGCAAAACAACAACGATCCGCTGCAACAACTCTTCTTCTTTCCCCGCTTCGGCCCTGTCTACATGAGCCAAGAGCAAAAAGCGAGCGACCTTCAGTACGAGTCGATGAGCGGTCAATCACTTAGCCGCCGTGACATGCCGGTGGTAAAACCGATGACAGCCGAGAACTTTGTCCGGTTCATGCCGCAAATTCTCCAAATGCAGACGATACGGGACTTTTTCCCGAATCGGCCTGGCCTGCGCGTTGTCGAAACGATTGCTGTCACACCGCAAAAAAAAGCTCTCGACTATCTCGATACACAGTCGGCAATCATTCGGATTCTATTTGTTCAGGATAACCGACTGGGGGAAGGACTGATTGCGCTAACCACCGTCCCTGCTGCTGAATTCCGCAGCGCCCCCGGCGGTGGAATCGGCATGGGATTCCTGCTTTACGGACTAACGGCGCCGAAAGGCAAACTGCATGAGCAACTGCCGGAACTGCTAAAAATCGGTCGTTCCTTCAAACTGTCGACCAGCTATGAAAAGAAATGCAAAAAAGACCGAGCCGAAGACTCGCCGGCACTGCTGAGCCCCGGCAACTCGCTGAAACCGGTATTGGACGCAATGGCGCTGGTCTGGGAAAAACGAACGCCGGCAGAAGACATGCTGGCAGAAAAGCGCGCCGACGAACTGCAAGGACTGGAGCGGTTGCACCGCCCTGCGACCGGTGAAGTCTATGCGGTCGCCAAAGGCTTTTCCGCACAATACCTTGCCAGTCCCCAATCCTACAACATCAGCGACCTGCGCCCATTGCCGGACGACCCAGTTCTTTGGCTCAAATCGGCGTTAAATGGAACACAGGCTATCACCAAAAAATAAAAGGAGAATTTTTATGGATACAATCATACCCCCCGCCGATGAAAGAGATGAAAGAAACCAGTGGTGCTTTGCATGTGGCCCGAAAAATCCGTTTGGCCTGAAACTGAGTTTTCGCGAGCAGGATGACACCTATCTTAGTGAATTTACCGGTCAGCAACAACACCAGGGCTACGATGGCATCATGCACGGCGGCATTGTCAGTACCCTGCTCGACGAAATCATGGCACGCTATCTTTATGCAAAAGGCATGAACGCAGTGACCGCCCGTCTGGAAGTCCGCTACAACAAACCGACGCCGATCGGCGTGCCGCTGCTGCTCAAAGGCCGCATCACCAAAAACAAAGGCCGCATCTACGAAACGGAAGGAACGATAGAACTGCCGGACGGCACCGTCACCGCGCAGGGAACGGCAAAAGTTTTCATCATTGATCCGTCATGAGAACGCCGCGAAAGCAAGTCGACAATTTGATCGAAGGTCGACTGCAAGTATCAGGCAAGGGGTTTGGGTTTGTCATCTCACCCGACCCGGTCGTAGCCGATGTCTATATTCCGCGCGAAAAAATGCTCGATGCGATGCATGGCGATACAGTACAAATTCGCCTGCAGGAGCGCCAGTTTTCAGATGGTCGCAAAGCCGAAGGCGAGATCGTAAAAATCCTCGAGCGCGCCAACACTCATGTCGTCGGCACGTTCAGCGTCAACCCGCGCGGTCTGGGCCTGGTACAGCCAGCCGACAGCAAACTGGCCGCCGAAATCATCATTCCGAAAAAATCCTTCGCCGCGGCGCGCCCCGGCGATCAGGTCGTCGTAGAACTCACCCGCTGGCCCAAACAGGAGAAAAAAGCCGAAGGCCGTATCACGCAAATCCTTGGCAAGCTGGGTGAGCCGGGCGTCGATGTGCTGACCGTCATGGCGATGCATCAATTGCCGACCGATTTTCCGCCGGCAGCTGCGCAAGAAGCGGATAAAATTGCTACAACGATCCAACCGGATGAACTGACCGGACGGCGTGATTTGCGCGATCTCTCCGTTGTAACCATCGACGGGGAAGACGCCAAAGACCTGGACGATGCCGTGCATGTCGAGCAAATCGGCCCCGGCCTGTTCCGGTTAGGCGTGCATATCGCCGATGTCAGCCACTATGTGCGGGAAAACCGCCCGCTCGATCTGGAAGCGCGTCAACGTGGCACCAGCGTCTATCTGGTGGACCGGGTCATCCCGATGCTGCCGCACCGCCTGTCGAACGGCATCTGCAGCCTCAATCAGGGCGAAGACCGGCTGACACTCTCGGCAGTGATCGATATTGACAGCAGCGGCAGGGTCGTCAAGTATGAATTGTTCCCCAGTGTGATCCGCGTCCGCACCCGCCTGAGTTATACGATTGTCCGGCGGATTCTCGCCGACAAGGATGCCGCTTTGCAGGAGCAATATGCGCCATTGGTTCCGATGCTGAAAACAATGGAAACCCTCGCTGCCGCCCTGCGACAAAAAAGATTCCGCCGCGGCGCGATCGACTTTGACCTGCCGGAGCTGAAAATCAAGCTCGATGAAAAGGGCGTGCCGATCGCCATTGAAAAACGGACCCGCTCGGTCGCCGAATCAATCATTGAAGAATTCATGCTGGCTGCCAACGAAACAGTCGCCGAACATATGGACCGACGCGAAATCCCCTTTGTCTTCCGCGTCCACGCCGATCCCGACCCGGAAAAAATGGCCAAGCTGGCCGACCTGTTGCGCGGCCTTGGTCAACGTATCGGCGCCTGGACCAACGTCAGCCCGATGGATCTGCAAAAAGCCCTCGCCGGGATGGAAGGCAAGCCAGAGGAAAAAATGGTCTCCACCCTGATGCTGCGCTCGCTGAAACAGGCCCGTTATGAGGCGGAAAACGCAGGCCACTTCGGCCTGGCCGCCAAATACTATACTCATTTCACTTCGCCGATCCGCCGCTACCCCGACCTGATCGTCCACCGCCTGCTGCGCGAAACATTTGCCGGTTCGCTGTCACCCCGGCGCATCGAGCAGCTTCAGTCACTGCTGCCGCAGATCGCCTCGGACTGCTCCGACCGCGAACGCGCTGCCACCGAAGCCGAACGGGAATCAGTCGACATGAAAGTCGCCGAATATATGCAGCAATTCATCGGCGATGAATTCCCGGCGATCATTGCCGGAGTCACCGGGTTCGGCTTCTTTGTCGAACTGGAAAACGGCGTGGAAGGCCTGGTCCATGTTTCGTCGCTGCAAGACGATTACTATCAGTATCTGGAGGACCAGCACTGCCTGATCGGCGAACGACTGAAAAAACGCTTCCGCCTAGGCGACGCCGTGACGGTAGAACTGATCAAGGCCAGCCCGGCTGATCGCAACCTGGACTTTATACTGGCCGGCGGCGCCAATCCAACCACGCGAAAATCAACCGCTGCCCCCGGCAAAAGAAAAGCAAAACATAAAGAGGTGAACCCCCTTGGCGGGAAAAAATCAAAGCATAAAGATCGTCGCCGAAAACCGTAGGGCCCGGCACGAATACCATATTCACGAAACATTTGAAGCCGGCATCGTGCTGACCGGAACCGAAATCAAATCACTGCGGGGCGGTCGGGCCAACCTGACCGACTCCTACGCCAAAGTCGAAAATGGCGAACTGTTTCTGATCAGCGCCCACATCAGCCCCTACGAGCAAGGCAACCGGTTCAATCACGAACCGCGCCGCAACCGCAAACTGCTGATGCACAAGTCGGAAATCCTGCGTCTGCTCGGCAAGACCCGTGAAAAAGGCTATACCCTCGTTCCGCTGAAACTGTACCTGTCGCACGGACTGGCCAAAGTGGAGCTGGCGCTGGCCAGCGGCAAAGACCTGTACGACAAACGCCAGGCTGCCGCCGAGCATGACTCCAAGCGCGAAGTCGAGCGCGTACTGCGCGACCGCCAGCGCCAATAAGAGGTGTAACCATGACTGATCAACTGCGCACACAGGCCCTCGACTGGCAACTCTATGAGCAAGCCAAGAACTACGCACTGGATTATATGCAGACTGTACTGGATCGCCCCGTCTTTCCCGAAGCGGAAGCGATCATAAATCTGGCTGCATTCCGCGAAAAATTGCCGGATCAACCGGTAGACCCCTATCGTGTACTGGAAAAACTGCATCAGTTTGGCTCGCCGGCCACCGTGGCCCAGACCGGCGGCAGATACTTCGGCTTTGTCAACGGCGGCATCGTTCCCACCGCGCTCGCGGCAAAATGGCTGGTCGATGCTTGGGACCAAAACGCCGGCCTGTATGTGATGTCCCCTGTCGTATCGGTACTGGAAGAGGTATGCGAAAAATGGTTGGTCGATCTGCTGGATCTGCCGCAAAATACGGCGGCGGGGTTCGTCAGCGGCACATCGACTGCCAGTCTATGCGGTTTAGTCGCTGGACGCGACTACCTGCTGCGGAAAAACGGCTGGGATGTCAGCTCTCGCGGACTGTTCGGCGCACCGGAGATTCGCGTCGTACTCGGCGCCGGCGCTCACTCCACCGTATACAAAGCCCTGTCCATTTTAGGTCTGGGCAAAGATCGCCTGATCCAAGTGCCGACCGACGAACAGGGACGGATGAGGGCAGACCTATTACCCGAACTGGACAGCAACACATTGTTGATCCTGCAGGCAGGCAACGTGAACTCCGGCGCTTTCGACCCGTTCGTTGAAATCTGCAGCAAAGCCCGTGCGGCTGACGCCTGGGTCCACATCGACGGTGCATTTGGTCTGTGGGCCGCCGCATCGCCGCGCCTGAAACATCTGACGGCAGGCATCGAACTGGCTGACTCCTGGTCGGTCGACGCCCACAAAACCCTGAACGCCCCGTACGACTCCGGGCTGATTCTGTGCCGCCACCGCGACGCGCTGACTCAGGCTTTGCACATGACCGGCTCCTACATCATTTACAGCGAAAACCGCGACGGCATGCTGTACAGCCCCGATATGTCGCGCCGGGCCAGAGCCGTGGAACTGTGGGCAACCTTGATGGCGCTCGGACGCTTCGGCGTGGCGGCGCTGATCGAAGAGCTGCAGCAGAAAGCGGTGTACTTTGCCGACTGTTTGCGTCAGGCAGGCTTCACCGTCCTGAACGAAGTTTGTTTCAATCAAGTTCTGGTCTCCAGCGGCGATTCCGCGCAAACCAAAGAACTGCTAAAACTGATTCAGGCCTCCGGTGAATGTTGGTGCGGCGGCGCCAGTTGGCACGGCAACGATGTGATCCGAATCAGCGTCTGCTCCTATCGGACGACGCGGCAAGACATCGACCGATCGGTACAGGCTTTCGTGGCGGCCCGTCTTGTGTTATAATAAATATTGCAAACGTGCAGCGATTCGTTTTTGCCAACCGTCGACCCTCACTCGGGGGCGTACTGGTTTCGACAGGGGCAGTTGTGGCATGGTAAGCGAGCCGGGATCCCACCAGCCCGCAATACGGTGGAACTTGCTAACTGCAAACAACGAATACGCTTTAGCAGCTTAGTCTGTTAACGTTCTGCCCCCGCCCTTCCCGCGGCAGGGGACCAGGGCGCCACAATGCGGGATACCTAAAGGCCTGACTCCTGGAGGGCTGACAGGGAAACTTTACTAGGATAGTGGAACCGAAGCTTGTCTGTGGGCGTCGGGACTGCAAAATTTAAATCACTGACTGCGCTCGGAGAAGGCCATGTGGCGATGCTTTTGGACAGGGGTTCGATTCCCCTCGCCTCCACCAATCAAATCCACCCAAAATTGAGAAGGAAGCCTTATCCTATATGGATTCGGCTTCTTTTTTGTTTGGGCAGAAAATCTTGCAGGAAATGCCTCTAAAAAGCGTCGGATGCCCGAATCTGCACTTTCATGCGTTTCATGCATTATGACTCGCTCACCTTGGGTATACGCGCTTTTTACGAGGCGTTCCTGCAAGATCTTACGCAAAGATTTTATTCCCGCTTGCCCACATGTTTAAAACCCGGGTGATGATAGCCGTCTTTGTTCTTTCTCTGGCGATAGCTGTTGGCGGTACATTCTACCTGATGGCCAGATTGCTAAAACCGCTGAATGAACTGGCTGCTATTACTGCCGCCTTGGGACAGGGCTGTTTTGACGAGCGCATAGGGATGGAAGCCGAAGATGAATTTCGCGAGCTATTGCACAGTGTGAACCAAATGGCGGAAAACATTGAAAATCTTAATGCCAACATGGAACAGATGGTGGCGGAACGAACCAACGCCTTGGAGTTGGAAAAAGTCCGGTTTGAAAAATTCTTTGAGAACAGTCCGGAATGCATTCTTATTTTTAACGGAGAACTGCAGGTTTTGAATGTCAATCCGGCCTTTACCCAATTTTTCGGTTATACCTGGGAGGAAATGCGAGGGGTGCTGAGCCCTAATTTTTTAAACACGGATCCTTCTGAGATTAAGGAAAAACTGAAGCTATTAGGTGAAGGCGCAGCTTATCGGGAAGAGGCTATTCGCCGCACTAAAACCGGCGAGTCAAAATGGGTTTCGATCATTAAATTTGCATTCAGGCAATACGACGGAGAAACCATATATTACGCCATATACAGCGATATATCCGAGCGTAAGAAAAATGAAGAAAAGCTTCAATTTTTGAGTTTTTACGACAGCCTTACCGGGCTCAAGAATCGCACGTATTTTGAGTTGGAAATGGGCAAGCTGCAACAGACGGGACAGGCTTGTGGCATCATCGTCTGTGATGCGGACGGCCTAAAACTGATTAACGATACCTTGGGTCATAGCGCCGGCGACCAGTTGCTCAAAACGGTTGCCCAAAGGCTTAAAAAAGCGGCAGGTATCGAGCAGCCCGCCAGAATAGGCGGCGATGAATTTGCGATTCTGCTCCCCGGAGCTTCCCAAGATGAAATTGCAAAGATTGTAGCAGCAATAAATTTTGAACAGGAGCATGACACGACAGAAAGAGAATATTCCGTATCAGTATCCGTCGGCTATGCGTACCGCGCAGACCATAGTGTCAGTATGGCAGAACTTTTCTCCAGGGCTGATTCCATGATGTATGCTGACAAAAGGCTTCAATAAATATTAACAACTCCTTTCTTTTTATCCCGATTTATGTTATTAATAGATTAATCCCGCCAATGTACTGCTGTTCTGAGAATCCAAAACGGCATTGTGGAAAGGGGCTGAATTTGATATGGAAAGTGCAAGTCTTACAAACAGCAATCCAGAAAACAAAGGGATAGCGAAAACAATTATTCTAAGTCTTTCGCTACTGATCGGTCTTTGTTTGTTGGGTTATTTTATTTTCCAGGGGCTAAAAACTTTCAGCGACAAAGATCGTGTAGTGACCGTAAATGGATTGGCCGAAATGGATATGAAGGCGACTTCGGCAACGATTGTCTTAAACTTTTCGCTTTCAGGTGATGATTTTCAGAACCTAATCAAGCAAACGGAAAATAAACGAAGCGCCATTATTGATTATTTAGCTAGTACTGGATACAACAAAAATGACATCACCGTAAGCAACCTCGAGGTAACCGACCGACAAAAATATTACGAAACCCGCATGCAAAACGGAGTACCGGTACAAGTAAAAATAGACCGCTATACCGTTGGACAAAGCCTGACCGTTAAAGCTAAAGACGTTGAAACGATCGAAAACGTTGCAGCTCAAATGAACTTGGCTCTGGTTACCAAAGATTTAACAGCTTATATAAGAACTGTCTATACTTATCCTGAATTAAACTCGATAAAGCCGAAATTAATTGCTGAAAGCACCAAAAACGCACGAATCGCCGGTCAGCAATTTGCCGACGATTCACAAGCAAAATTAGGCAAAATTAAAACCGCTTCACAAGGGCAAATTTCTCTATCTGAGTATTATCACTCTAATCCAGGCGGCGGAAAACAAAAAATTCAAAAAGCCAGAGTCGTAAGCGAGATCGTTTTTTTCCTGGAATAACAGATAAAAGCCCGCGAAATTCGCGGGCTTTTGCTATGCAGGGAAAAGGCGACAAAACATATTTTTCCCTCGAAAAAGCAGGATTTTTTGCGCCACCATAGAAAGAGTTACGCAATCAGGGAAATGCGAAAATATTTCGACAATTATTTTCAAAACGTTGGGAGGGACGAACAATGAAACGCCAGAATTTAAAAGTCATCTTCACGCTTCTGACACTGGCACTCCTGCTGCTAAGCTCATGCATCGCTGCTGCGGCAACACCAGGCATTACGTTCACTGCACCCAGGCAGTCCGATTCGATTACACCAGGCTCCCGTGCAACGGTTACTTGGACTTGGAATGGCGATCCCGGACCGCTTAAGTTTGAAATGATGGAAGTCAACGGCTCCGTCAAGGACTACATTGTCAACGATGTGCGCAAACCGCAGAACAACCTGGCCTGGACGGTCCGCGTGCAAGAATACAACTGGCACTCCCGCTTCAAAATAGTAGCACGCACCGTTTCTGGAAACAAAATTGTTGGCGAATCTGCACATTTTACCATCAAAGCACCCGAGTTCAGCGCCACTTTGTCGCTAAGAGGTCCCGTCTGGTCGGCCGGTGTTGTCAATAATATCCGATGGTCACCCAGTAATCTGGCTGGTGATGCCAAAGTAGAACTTGTGCGAAAATCCGATAACCAAGCGGTGCATGTCATAACAGCTTCAGTCCCCTTCCAGCAAGGAAATCTAAATTGGGCGCCGCCAAAAACTCTGCCTGCCGCCTATGATGGCAAGGAGTTCTTCATCAGGGTCTGGAATAACAAAGTTGGCACTTGGGCAGACACGTACGCCTTCAAACTCGACCTTTAGAAAAAGAGGTGATAGAAATGCGCTATGAAAAAATAGTTTTTGCTCTTGTTGTTCTATTCTTGTGTTTCACTGCCTTTACTGCTGAATCCGCCCCCTCGACCTCCCCTGGCAAAGTGACACGCGTTTCAGTTTCGGCCAGTTCACCAATTCCCATTGACAATAGCGAGTTGAGGTATGATTTGACAGGATCGATCACTGTGGATGGTCCGGCTACAGTAAATTATTACTGGCTTCGCAGCGGAGTAAAAGCTCCTACGGCCAATCGAATCAGCTTCAGTTCGGCCGGATCGCAAAATGTCACGAGCCACCTGAATGTCGTCAAAACCTCACAGGTTCAACGGTTATGGGTGCAAATCAAAATCACCAGCCCAAATCAGATCATCTCAAAACAACTTGAAATTATTGTCCCCGCAGCGAAATGAACATCTGAACCACGACCGACGACATAAGTCCCGTAACGCGCTGTGCTGGGCGGTGGATTTTATGCTCAAGGATACTACTTGTCCAAACGGAGATGTATCAAAAGTTTCCGTTGAGCTCCAAAGATTAGATTATCTTGATAACATTAAATGGGTGTTGTCGGTTTTGGTCATTCTTCATCATGCCGCTGCTGTTGCGGGTCTTGACGCCTTCCCGCTGAATTTACCTCTGGTAATAGAATCTGAACACTATCAATACAGGATTCTCAGTCAATTTCAGGCTGCCAATCAGGGGTTTTTCATGGGGTTGTTCTTTTTCATCTCCGCTTATTTTGTTGTTCCGTCGTACGAGAAAAAGGGAAAGTGGTGCTTTTTGCAGGACAAATTTATCCGCTTAGGCATTCCCCTGCTTCTGACAGTATTCATCATCGACCCCGTCGCGATATATATAGTCGATGATTATTCATTCCTGCGGTCGCTACAGAATAGCTTCCACTTATATGGCGAGATGCTGCGCTCTTTCAATATGCTGTTGGGCGTTGCCTGGTTTTGTTGGACACTGATAGTATTTAACATTGGATACATGCTTTACAGAGAATTGAGTCCTAACAATGAGAAAATACTGCATCCTCTTCCAACAATCCTGGAGATGGTATCTTTTGCAGCAGCGATGATCCCGTTATATTATTCGGGCTTGTTGTTAATGAATATTTTAGGAAAAGACTTTTTGGGATTCCATTTATTGCAAAACTTCCCTATGTATATTGCGATGTACTGTTTTGGCATCAAAGCTTATAACAATCGCTGGTTAGGACAGATCACGCACAAAAGCGCCTTTATTTGGATTATCATTTGGATATTTGCAATGATTTTTCGACTGGTTTCCTTTGAGACAATCGGTATGAGTATTTTTTTGCTCTTCCATTTCAAGATATTTTTCAACACGAAAAATCGATGGACTACAATGATGTCGCGGTCTGCATATGCGGCTTATATTATTCAAGTGATCCCGCTATGTTTTGTGGGAAAATTGCTACAGCCACATATGTCGCAACTTCCGATTGTGAATTTTTTAGTTGTTGGCATTCCTTCAGTTGCCCTCTCGTTTATAGCAGGATACTATCTGAGCCGGCTTCCTGTATTGAAAAAAATACTTTAAAAAAAATATGGGGGAGGTTTCTTTGTGAAAACTGGCGTTAATTTTCGAATTGTAGTTCTGTCCGTTCTGTCGTTTTTTATGATTTTGAATACTGGCTACGCAGCCGAAAACGGTCTCCTGGCCCACTACAAATTCAAGACAGACTTCAATGACGCATCCGGCAATGGCTTCAACGGGTCAATCGTAGGCGCCGTGTCGCTGGCTGAGGATGATGTCGTTGGAAAACACGCGGTATTTAATGGCGGCTATATCAGCATTCCCAACGGATCAGCCCTACAGCTGCAAAACACTTTCACGCTTTCTGTCTGGGTTCTGGTCGATTCCGCCAAAAGCGGCAACAAAGCCCAGTCCATTTTTTCCAAAATGAACGACGCTGGCACGCATAACATCGTTCATGCCTTTACCCGCGGCGCTTTCGGCGCCAGAATGGATGTGAATTTCGGCAAGGCCGGCAATGTCCTGGTCACCGGTGGATCTTACGATAATTATGGAATGGGCAACAACTGGACCCATTTGGCATTTTCCTGCGATGGCAGCAAGCTCCATCTTTATGTCAACGGCATGTTGAAAGGCTCTTCGCGCGCTATTCCAGCCGGAATGTCCATCGTTCCATCCAATGGAAAGGTTCGGATAGGAACCGGCAACGACACAAGCAACCAAGGTCTTTTCTTTATGGGAAAAATGGCTGATTTTCGCCTATATAGCAGAATATTGGGGCCGGATGAAATCCAGGCCCTGCATCAAGCTGGCGCAAACAGCGCCGATTAATTAAGGTGCTTACCTAACCACTTGCGATAAATGTTCAGTTGTTTAGTGGTATGGAAATAGTGTTCTCCCTTTTCCATTATTTCCAGCTCACAGGCAAATCTTTCTGCGAAAGCAGATACTACTTCAAACTCGCACAGGTTGTCCTTGCTGCCATACAATATGGCAGTGGGGCTTTGCCATCTAACCACCGGGTTGTCCCTGACATAGCAATAATAATCCCAGTAAAGTGTAGGTCCTGCCGGCGTTGTGACCTCTTGTTCCTCCTTCAGTCTTTCTTTGCTCACTTGGAACCAATTCATCATATTTTCGATAATACGGCCCATGTCAACAACCGGCGACAAAAACAAACTTTGGCGCAAGCCGACATCGCGATAGGCAAGCAGGCTAAAATAAGCGCCCATGCTACAGGCAAACAGACTTACCTCTTTTGCGCCCTGTCGAACATAGTTCATAATCGTCCCAAGATCATGAACGCAGTTTTGCACCTTGCACGGAGTAGGTTCCTTTTTTCGATCTCCATGTTGCGGCAAGTCGAAGCTCAGCACCTGATAGCCTGATGGAATCGCCGCCTCCGCCAGCAGAGCGATTGTTTCGTCGTCTTTGCTTGACATGTTCCCATGCACAGCCACCATGATTTTGTCCGTTTCTTCTCCCCATAGTATTGCCGGGATATTCTCGATATACAAATTTTGTCTCATCCTAGGCCCTCCAATAATATACATTTTTTATCAAGCCCGACTTTACATCGCCATCCTATTTTTGTCAACTTATCAGCCTGATTCTTGAATTTCAAAAAATGACATGATATAGTATTCACGAAAAGATTATGGGAGTTGAAAAGATGAAAATTCTTTCTTGCTAAAAACTAAAGGCATAATGGAAACCATCGACGGTAATTGAGCCGCTAATGACGATTGCCGGATTGTTTTGTTATGCATATGCAAGAAAGAAACAAATTCTTTTCCCGCAAATAGCATATGTAGATCAGGCCTTCTGATCGGGCTTGGTTTGACTCTATTGTTATGGGCTGCAAGAATTGACTTTCTTTCAGCCCATTTTTTTGTGCAGGAGGAATCATCATGTCACTGATCAACGTAACAAATCTTACTTTTTCCTATGAAGGCAGCTACGACAATATCTTTGAAAATGTAAGTTTTCAGATTGACACCGACTGGAAGCTCGGCTTTACCGGCCGTAACGGTCGCGGCAAGACCACCTTTCTCCATTTGCTGCTTGGAAAATATGAATACCGCGGTGCAATTTTTGCAAATGTGTCCTTCGAGTATTTTCCATTTACGGTACCGAACGCAGATGACAACACACTCGCTGTCATCAAAAATATTCATCCTGGTTGTCTGCAGTGGCAGCTTGTGCGTGAACTTTCACTGCTGCAAGTTGGCGAAGACGCTTTATACCGCCCATTTTCCACCCTCTCTTCCGGCGAACAGACGAAAGTACTGCTGGCGGCCCTTTTCCTGAAAGAAAACCGGTTTCTGCTGATTGACGAGCCGACGAATCATCTTGACCTGAGCGCTCGTTACACCGTCAGCAACTATCTAAGCACCAAACGAGGCTATATCCTAGTATCCCATGATCGAAGCTTCCTGGACAACTGCATCGATCATATCCTGGCGATCAACAAGACCAATATCGAAATTCAGAGAGGCAATTTCTCATCTTGGTGGGCAAACAAAAAAATTCAGGACGAATTTGAGCTCGCCGAAAACGAAAAACTGCGCAAAGACATTGCCCGCTTAACCGCTGCCGCCAAACGGACGGCAGACTGGTCGGACAAAGTGGAGAAAACAAAACGGGGCGTAAAAAATTCCGGAATCAAACCAGACACAGGATTTCTGGGACATAAAGCCGCCAAAATGATGCAGCGTTCCAAATCGTTAGAACAAAGACGGCAATCAGCTATCGACAGCAAATCTAGATTGCTAAAAAACATCGAAAGCAATGACGGATTGAAAATGTCGCCTGCTCAGCACCATGCCAAGCAGTTGCTCGAACTGAGAGACCTGTCGCTCTTCTATGGGGAAAAAAGGATCTGTGATAATGTCAGTTTCACAATTGCACAAGGCGATAGGATCGCGCTATGCGGCAAGAACGGATCGGGAAAGTCCAGCCTGATCAAGCTGATTTGCGGCGAGCCGATTGCCTATACCGGTGCATTTCACAAAGCCAGTCAGCTCAAAATATCTTATGTGTCCCAGGATCCCTCTGGCCTACACGGTAGTTTGTCCGACTTTGCCGCCGCAGCCGCGATCGACGAAACGCTCTTCAAAACTTGCCTGCGTCAGCTCGATTTCGCGCGGATTCAGTTTGAAAAAGATATGGCGGACTTCAGCGCTGGTCAGAAGAAAAAAGTCCTGCTCGCTAAAAGCCTCTGCGAAAAAGCTCATCTATTTGTTTGGGACGAACCGCTGAACTACATTGATGTGATCTCTCGAATGCAAATTGAAGAACTGCTGCTCAATTATTCGCCGACGATGTTGTTTGTCGAGCATGACCGTGAATTTTGCCAAAACATCGCAACCAAGCTGATTGAACTTTGATTTAACGCGCAAAAAGCAAAGGATCACGGCCTCGTGATCCTTTGCTTACAAATCCTATTCTCGCTTTTTGCCAGCTAAATGTTTAAGGTCGCCAGATAATCGTCGATGGTCTCGGCGCGGCGGATCATCTCCACCTTGCCGTCAGGCTTCAACAGTAATTCGGCTGAACGCAACTTGCCGTTATAGTTGAATCCCATCGCAAATCCATGCGCCCCTGCATCATGGATCACGATGATATCGCCGATATCAATCGCCGGCAACGCCCGGTCAATCGCGAACTTGTCGTTGTTTTCGCACAGCGAGCCTGTCACGTCGTAGACATGGTCGCATGGCAGATGCTCCTTGCCGACCACCGAGATGTGGTGATAGGAACCATACAGCGCCGGACGCATCAGGTTGGCCATGCAGGCGTCAAGACCCACGTAGTTTTTGTAAATGGCTTTCTTGTGAAGCACCGTCGAAACCAGATACCCGTAAGGACCGGTAATCATGCGACCGCATTCCATCGCGATACGCAGTGGATGTAGCCCATTGGCGACGATTTTCTCCTCGTACGCCTGCTTGATTCCTTGCCCGACGCGAGCCAGGTCGACCGGCTGTTGTTCCGGTTTGTAGGGTATGCCGATGCCGCCGCCCAGATTGACAAATTCGAAGGAGATCCCCAACTCTTGGCTAAGTTCGATGATCAGGTCAAACATCATGTTCGCGGTACCGACAAAGCTGTCGCTATTGAGTTCGTTCGAAATCACCATCGTGTGAATGCCAAAGCGCTTGACGCCTTTATCCCGCATGATGCGGTAAGCAGAGTGTATTTGCTGCCGCGTCAGTCCGTATTTTGCGTCTTCAGGGAAACCGATGATCGTATTGCCGCTTGCCATCAAGGGCCCCGGGTTGTAGCGGAAGGAAATAACTTCCGGAATCCCGGCCTGTTTTTCCAAAAAATCAATATGACTGATATCATCAAGGTTGATGATCGCGCCGAGTTGCCGTGCTTTTATAAAATCTTCCGCCGGAGTATCATTCGATGAAAACATAATCTCTTCACCGACGATACCGCTCCGCTCAGCCAGAATCAATTCGGCCAGCGAGCTGCAATCCGCGCCGACGCCTTCTTCTTTCAGCACTTTGAGCAGGGTTGGATTTGGCGTCGCTTTAACGGCAAAATACTCTTTAAAGGCTGGCGCCCAGGAAAATGCTGAGATGAGATTACGAACGTTTTGCCGGATTGCCGCTTCATCATAAATATGGAATGGGGTGGGAAACTTTTTAATGACCTCGCGCAGCTGCGCTTCGGACAATGGAATTTTTTTCTCCACAAATCGTTGCCTCCTATTTCCTTTCAGGTAAAAATAATGGTAACCCAGTCAAACTATGATGTCAATAAAAAACCTCGCTTCAAATATGCAATTTCTCATGGTTGTTCATCGAGTAGCCGCCCCGCTCGACATCATAAACATCCAGGAGCTTCTCTTTGATTTCAACCGGGTTCAGTTTTTTCACCGCTCCGTAGGCTTCGTTTAGCGAAAGTTTTTCGCTACGCCCCGAAAGAACCCATAAAGTTTTATAACCTCTGGGGACGGTTTGCAGCTGCTCCTCTCCCTTGCCGTCAGTGAAGTAAATCAGCAAATCGATTCTTTGGGCGTTGGCATACTCGAACACCGGAGAAAACCTTGTTCCTCCGCGCATATGCATTCTCTCCCTGACATCACTGGCCGATTTCACCTTATATGCTCGCTGGATTTTGTTGTCGCATTCGACAATCTCCACCTCATGGCGATAGTTCTTTACAATATTGAACACTTCCTGTATGGCCAGCAAAAACTCTTCGTCGGAAATACTGCCGCTGATATCGAGCGCGACCACCACCTTAGCTTTGTGACTGCGCAATTCGCCGCGAATGTCCAGTCTGTCGGGTTGCCGTCGGTTTCGGCGGGTGATGGTTTTCTTTGGCTGACTGGCGACCGACCCCATCAAGCGTTGCAGATACAGGTTCCATGGCAACGCGGGCTTGCTGTTGCGCAGCGCTGCAATCAAACTTTCCAGATAGTAAGGGACGCTGCCTTTTTGGGCGGCGTCAATCATTTTTTCGGTAAATTCGCGTTGCGTCCGTTCGTCGGTCTCACTGGATTCCTGCCAGATTTCATGTGTGGTAGCCGGGTCGAACTCTGTACTGGCAGCGTCATTTTCAGAATCATCCTGCTCAGCCGACTCTGCCGTTTCTTCCAGCAGATCCAGGGCTGCCTGAATTCGCTCCGCATAGTATTCAAACGATTCAAAGGGATGCAATTGCAACGAGTGATTGAGGTTTACCCATTCCAGTGTGGTCGCGTACGGCGGCAAATAATCCAGATAGGCGTTGACCACGACATCCATCGCCATGTTCAGGGCGAGCGGACTATACCTGGAACGGAGTTCAGCAGCCCGCAGCAAGTGCAACGAACAGATATGGAGAATTTCGTGTTTGATCGTAGTGGCCATCTGTTGCTGCGTCAACGTCAAGAAAATGACCGGATTGAAGTATAAAATGTATTTTGCCTGTTTGAAGTGCGTCGCCGTGGGACTGCTGATGTCAAAGCGGATTTCACGCTGCATTTGGAACAAAAAATATCCATAGAAGTTATCATTATCCTCAAGAAGTATCGTGTTAACGTGATCGATAAGCTGGAAAAACTCAGCCGCAAACGCCTGCGGGATTTGCAACCTGGCGCCGCTTGCTTGCCGTTTGTCCCGCAAAAAAGCATCGATGATGCGATAGGCTTCGTTGTATAGGCGTTGCGTACGTTGCTCGAAAGAAGTATCCATCGTTATTAGCGGGTCGCGCCGTATGAAGCGAAACAGGCTTCGACAAAGGCGTCATTATAGATGGCACGATCATAAATGACGGGATAACTGCTTTTGATGTCCTTCATGATGCCAACCCGCAGGTCAACCGGGTACAGCTGCAAAAAGTCGATCAGCCGATCCAGTTTTGCGTTTGTATCGTCCTGACCCTGCTGAAACTGGTCGGACAGGATTTTCAAGATGTTCTTGGCCGCCAGATATAGCCGGGTATGACTTTCCTGCCGCACTTTTTCGGCCAGCGACACCGGCAGTGAATCCCCGGCAAATACCTCGGCAAAATGAATCAGCGCCCGTTGCTCGGTTTCGACAAAGTTGGCAAATTCTTCAGCTATCAGCCTGCCGACATTGCCACGCACTACATTGAGAAAGACCGACTTCGGCACAACGTCCTTCCGTTGCCGATAAACTTTGTAAAGGCTGGAAATACGTTCGTAACTGCGCGGTGTTGCCCGCACATCCTCCTCGTTGATTTTCAACAGATATTCGGGAAATGTCGAAATAAACTCGATCACCTTCGGCTCCAGCCCAACCTCGACCGCCCAGTCCAACCACTGCAGATAATCCGGCTCCATATACAGCCAGACAAACCGATTTTCCTGCGCGACATCCATATCGACCACCTGATAGTCAAAATCCGAGCCATATTTGCTCGACGGATTCATCGCCGCAACAATCTTGACTCCCGCCGGCAACGTATAACCATTGATTTCCCGGTTCAGTATCAGGTTCATCAGTTCCTGCTGCACGGTATGTTCGCAGCGGTTGATTTCGTCAATAAACAACAACACGGTCCGGCCTCGGGCGATCTCAGCATCAATTTCCCGCAGTTTATGGTGCACGGCATAGACCGTGGCCTTTTTTTCAACTTTTTCGCCTTTGCGGTTCAGCCTCGTATACGGTTCTATCGTTGGCAAACCACCGATTTCGCCTTCTTTCAGCAGATTTCCGTCAATCACGATCAGGCTCCAGTCGTTAGTATCGGCCAGTTCTTTTGCCAGAGCCGTCTTGCCGATTCCAGTCTCGCCGACGATTAACGGGACTTCACCGGTTGCCAAAACCAAATCGACGCTTTTGAGTGTATCGGAGTAATTCATTGTATCTCCCGCCTATTTCATTTTTAGTTTTTCATCAATCGCGATCCGCTTCGCCTGCCTACTGCCATAGCGGTATAGGAACATGAGCTTGTCCATGGGAAACTGTTCGCTATGTTTATCAATACAGTTGCAGTTCAAAAAATCCCGGATGTATTTTTCCGGCGTTGCCTCGTCCGCCAGGACCTGTTGCAATACTTTCTCCAACTCCGCCTGCGTTACCTCCGGTTGATGAACCACATAATTCAGCACAAGGATGTTCTCTTTCAGCAGCATCAATAATTTGGCCTTGTCCAAATCGTTGACGAGCCGAATCGCCTGCTCATTCTGTCGGATCGCAAGTTTTTCAGTCTCAGGCGACGGCGCTTTGATATAGCGCAACGCTTCGTAACTCTGCATTACGGCCGCCTGTTGGACTTTTTCGCTCGGGTTGGCGATGAACCGAATGGCATCATAATTCTTGCCAACCGCTAGCAACTGCAGTTCTTCGCTGGGTTCCGGGGCATATTTGATCGCCCAGCCCGCCTGGCTGACCGCCAGTTTCAACAAATCATCCGGTGGATTCTTGATGTACTCCAGATTGATCCAACCATCCATAATCGCCTTTGTCATCATCTCTGGCGTTGGATCGGCGACAAACTGGATCGCCCGGGCGTTATTCTCTATTGCAGCCAGCTGCATCTCACGACTAGGTGAATTGATGTGCTGCAACGTCAATCCATTCTTGCGGAGCGCCAACAATTTCATCTCGTCGGTCGGTTGCGCGATGTGGGCGATCGCGTGAGGATTGATGCGGATAATCTCCAGCACTTTTTCCTGTTCCATGTTGCTACATCCCTCTGCGTTATTTCCGATTCCGTCTAAATAAAATAATTATACCACTGCTTATTGCCAATAGTTCAAGCGAACTACACGCAAAAAGTCCCGCAGAATGCGGGACTTAACAGCAGATTTCCGGCGTTGAACATCCCGACTGCCGCAACTTGCCGCATTCGGGTTTATTGCAGCCACATCATTTATAAGGATATACAGTAACCGTCATGGTGTTGGAATTTTGCAGATTGGTGAATTCGGCTTGAGCATCTTTGGGGAAGATATAGAAACCATGCTTCTTATTCCTGTCGACTGACGAATTGGATAGAAGCGCCTTGGAATATCCAACAGTCATCAAACGTGGCTCCACTGGCACGCCAAACCCGGTAATCTGGGCATATTTTTGCCACACCTCGTTATTTTTGTTTGGCGAGAAGAGTTGCGTTCCATCAGGCGGATAGGCATTATAGAATGTTCGAAGATTGGTTGGCAGGGATTCGGGAACTGAAGTCCAGACAAAACTGGGTCCAAAAATCCTATAGATCTTTTTCGGGCCGTATTCTTTCCAAACTAACTGATTCCACGGATTTCCCGCATTTGTCAAAGCGTTTGCGACATGGTTGAAGCTTTTGAATCCATACTCAAAGTCCTTTACACAGATATTGGAATCATCTGCTTTGAATTTCAACGTGATGGGATAAGAAAAATAATCCACATAGGACAGGTCAATGGTGAATTTATCTCCTGTTACGGTGTATTCAAAAAAGCTGAACATTACTCCTGCGTCAGCATTTGTATCGAACGGGCTCGGCTGTCCGCCTGATTCGACTGTTTTCAGATGGTCGGAAGCGACCCATATCCTGCGTCCTGCCGCAGAAGCCAGGGTATGATTGGTAAGCGTTTTTCCATCCGCCAGCACAATGGGGGTTTGGGTACTGCCACCTGTATCGTAAATATAAATCGGGCCGCCGGAAAGATTCACTATATTGACAGCTGGATTTGCCAACGCTATGGAACAACCAAACACCAGAACCAGGCAAACAACCAGACAAATCCTGATTTTGCTTACAAAATTCATTCCGATACCCCCTTAATATTTGAGTTCCCTGATTTCTTGCACCTGCAAAAGCCAAGTCTATCCCTTGATTAGTTGCATTAGCGCATTTGTCATTATCAGTCCCCCTCCGCGCATCATCCTAAAACCGCCTTAGTGATTTAAGTCTCCACAATGCCTTTCGTGATTCAGCGACAAATTCCTGCATCTCAATCATGTTTTTTTATTTGCAGGAAACAGCCAGTAACAGCGAGAACTAATGGAATATTCACATGCCAGAAAAATCATGCGGGGGAGCAAAAGCAACAATGGGAGTATTGTGGCGGAGGCTCATGCGGTCCATCGGCGAAACCGCCGGTCAGTTCATCGCAATGCTCACCCTTATTGCTTTGGGTGTTGGTTGCTACTACGGCATGAATCTCGCCCTGCTCAACCTGGTCAGGGTGCAGACAGATTTTTATCAGGACACGCGAATAGCCGATCATTACTTTCAGGTGCAACGTGCTCCTGTAACACTGCTGCCGCAAATCGAAGCAATTCCCGGCGTAGCACAGGCCACCGCGAGGATTCAGGCCGATTTCAAAGTCCTGGACAATGGGAATCCGATCAATTTTGGGCGTCTGCTGAGTCTTGATCCCGATGATCCTGCTCCAATCAATGCCCTGCAGGTCATTGCCGGTCCTCCGGTCTCACGGCAAAGCCTGCAAGCCGACTTTGGCATCAGCGCGTATATCGATTCGCAGTACTTTTCCGAACATCGTTTGCGTGTCGGATCCGCTTTGGAAATTCTGACCCAAAAGCGACAGACGACCGTGGTTGTTACAGGCGCAGTCGCCACTCCCGACTATCTGTTCAAAATGCGCGACAATCGTCAATTTCCTGATCGACGCGATTTTATCATCCTTCACATATCTCGTCGCAGCGCCGAAAAGTTACTGGACATGGAGGGCCTGGCCAATCAGTTCCTGATCCGTTATTCACCTGCTGCCAACCGCCTGTTTGTCCGCGAGCGTATTCAAACCTTACTGGAACCTTATGGCCTGACCGCGAGCTATCCGCAACAGGATCAACCCAGCGTGAAACAGGTCGCTTCCCAGATTGACGGACTCAAATCAAGTTCTGCTTTGCTACCGACCGGCTTTTTTATCGCTGCAGTCGGCATCTTTTACATTATCCTGCACCGTTTCATCGGTTTACAGCAACATCAAATCGGCATTTTGAAAGCGATTGGTTGCAGCACGCGCGATGTAACAATGCACTACGCGGCTTATGCTTTGGCCGTGACCCTGGCTGGAACGCTGCTGGGGCTATTGGCAGGTTCGTTCCTGGCTGCAGACGCTTTTACTACCTTCGCAGGGTTGCTTTCGTTGCCGACAAACTATGAACCGTTAGCAGCTTCCTTGTTTGCACTTACCATGCTGGGATCCGTTCTCGCCGGCCTATCCGTCAGTTTTTTCTCGGTGCGCCGCATTGCTTGTCTGAAACCGGCCGAGGCCCTACGAACCGCTGCGGCTTCCGACGCACTTGCTGAAGCGCCGCCGGATTCACCTTGGCAGCATGGCCTCGTTAGTTCATGGAAAATGACGTTGCGTTCGTTGCGCCGCAACCCAGGGCGGTTTGTCGTCACGTCAACCGGATTGACCATGACGGTCGCGATGCTGGTACTTGCCTTTTGTTATCTCGATTCACGCCACGATCTCAATCGGCGTTTTTTTGTCCTGGAACACCGCTACGACTACTACGCCGGCTTGGATAACGTCTACAAGTCTGACGAAATTGCTTATTTACGCGACGGTTCCGATATAAGCGGCCTGGAATCGTTGTTGGAAATCGCCGTCGAATTCAGTCCGGTAAATGAAAACGGCTCAAGCACCTATCCGAAGGAAGGAGTATTGTTGGGCGTAATGCCGGATGGCCGACTGCTTCAGCCCTTTGATGCGTCAACACAACCATTGCGCATTCCGGCGGAAGGAATCCTGCTCGATGCCAGGGTAGCCGAAAAACTCAAACTGTCCGTCGGCAAAAGGGTTCAGGTCAAAACACTGCCAGTTCGTGGAGTTTCTTACCAAGAGTCTTTCCCGATTGTTGGCATCGCCCGCCAGGATATGGGCGGCGGCTCGTTTGTTTCGCTTGAAACCGCGCAACGACTGATTCGTGAACCAGACGCAATCAACGCGGTTTTGCTGAAAACCGACTCGCCGCATTTGCCTGAACTGCCGCAACGGCTACTGGAAATCCCGGCGATTTCCCATGTTCAAAGCAAGGCGGTTTGGGCGGATATTTTCAGTCAACTGGTCGGCAGTATGACTTATTTTACGTATGTTATGATTGCAACCGCCGGACTGCTGGGTGCAACCATCGTTTTTCTTACTTCCCTGCTCAATTTCAGCGACCGTCGGAGCGAGCTGGCAACCTTGCGCGTTGTCGGCTGGAGTCTGAATCAGATTTCTCTGCTTCTGTTCAACGAAATCTTTTTATCAGCAGTTTTGGCTATATTGATGGGGTTCCCGTTGGGTAGGCAAGCCGGTTTTTCTTTTTTGACGGCGGCAAGCAACGAATCCTTCACCTGGCCGCATGTCATCTACCCGACCACTTTTCTATTGGCCGCTGGTCTGACGCTTTCGTTTGCTTTGCTTGGCCATTTGTTCGCGATGCTCCGAATTGGAAAGCTCCCCTTGGTGGAAGTACTCAAAAACCGCGAATAATCTCGTGAAATGAGGAGTGCCCGGGATGTTTGCCGAAGACAAACAAGAAAGCCGCCTATGGGTTCGCTACAAAAAAACCTTGACCGGACTCGTTCTAGCATTCGTGTTAGGTCTGTTTTACATGTTTTGGGCCGGCGCTGCAGAAGTGCATACAGTACGGGCTACACGCGGCAATATTGCGGTTACGGTCGACGAGATCGGCTATATTCAGGCGGATGACGAATATGACGTGCTGGCGCCGGTCAGTGGTTATGTCGGTCGCCTGACCACTGAGCGCGGTCATATTGTTCAGCCGTTGCAGGAGATTCTGCTGCTCGACTCGCCGGAAACCGACTCCCTGACAGAAACCATTCAGGCGGAAGTCAACCGGGTCGCCGCATCGCTCAACGAAGCAGCCAGCAATAACCAAATCGCCCTGCATGAACTGGCCGATGCGGAAAAAAAACTGAGCCAGAAAAAAACCTTGCTGGCGGTCGGCGCGATCAGTCAACAGGAATATGATGATGCCCGACTTGCCTTGGACCGCCTGCGTAGCCGTGCGACGTCCACCGGCGAAATCATCGTCAATCTGCAGCGGCAGCTGGCGGCATTGCAGAAGCAACATCATTCCACAGACCGCAAACGAAACCAGCTGAGCGTCAAAAGCCCGGTTGCCGGAACGGTAATCTACCTGTTGCCCAAGCAGGGCGAGTATGTTGCTCACGGAACCATCGTCGCCAAGATCGGCAAAACCGGCCGAACCCGCGTCAATGTCGATGTGCTGAGCGATAACATGGGCCAGGTCGCGCTCGGTCAAAAAGTGACCGTCAACTCACCAGTCCTGCCAAGTCCGGTTTCAGGCATCATTAGCACGATTTATCCTCAGGCGTTTGAAAAAATATCGCCGTTGGGCGTTAACCAGCGCCGGGTTCGGGTGATTGCCGATCTGCCGGAATGGGGCAACCTGAAATCGGGCTACGAGGTGAGAATCTCCATTCTCAGCCAATTCAAGCAAGATGCCTTGCTGATTCCGCGGCAGGCGCTCAATCTCTCACCGCAGGGAGACTATGAAGTTTGGCTTGTAACGGCAGGCAGGGTGGAACGTCGCAAAGTCATGGTCGGACTAAAAAACCGACTCCATGTGGAAATCCTGAAAGGACTGGAGCCGCAGGACCAGGTGGTTACCGTCAGCAAGACCGCTTTAAACGATAAGATGCGTGTTCGCAGTGTCGACTGATATGAGCGGAGAATACAGCAGCGAGGGACTCCTTTCCATTAACTTGCAGGGCAAAATCTGCGTATTCAATCCAGCTGCCGCAGAAATTCTGGAAATGCAGCAGGACGAAGTGCTAAACCAGCCATTTGCACTCCATTTCTTCGACTATGCAGAAAACGATGAATTCAACCAGATCATCCTGAATTTCTTTCTCCAGCAGTATGCCGGCGACATGTTTGTCGTCCCCTATTTCACCGGGCAAAGCCGCAAACTGCTGTTTCTGAAATGCAGTCTGGTTTATTCGCAGGAAACGGAAATTCCCGAAAAGATCGGCATGCTAGCTACGTTCCGCGATGTCAGCCATATCGCAGAAATTCGCAATGCGATACAGACCTCGGCTGAATGGAAAGTGCGGGAAAGCAGCGTAAAGACAGGGCTGGCCCAGCAAATAATCAACGCGACTCCTCTGATCTCATTGAAGTCTGTCAGCAAAACCTATCGGTCAGGTGAGCTTCCGTTTCAAGCTCTTCAGGCGACCAGCCTCGACATTTTCACCGGTGAGTTGGTTGTGATTCTGGGTCCAAGCGGTTGCGGCAAAAGCACACTGCTAAACCTGATTGGCGGTATGGACCAGCCCTCGTCGGGAGAAATCACCTATTGCGGCATCGACCTGGCCACAGCCGGCGACCGCCTATTGACCCGCTACCGCCGCAAGGAGGTCGGTTTTGTGTTTCAGTTCTACAATCTGATTCCCGACCTGACGGCAGGCGAAAACATCCTACTGGCCGCGGAATTGTCAGAAAAACCGCTGCCGCTCGGCATGGTGTTGGAAGAAGTCGGCCTAGCCGATAAGGTCAACCATTTCCCCGCGCAGCTGTCCGGCGGTGAGCAACAAAGGGTATCTATCGCCCGCGCCCTAATTAAACAGCCGAAATTGTTACTTTGCGACGAACCGACCGGTGCGCTCGACAGCAAAAATGGCAAAATCATCCTTGAACTGCTGGAACATCTTTCGCGACAGAGTAACCGCACTGTGGTGATCGTCACCCATAACACGGCGATTGCCGCCATTGCTGACCGTATATTCAAAATGCGCAATGGTCAATTGGTGGAAAGTTACCGCAATCCATTCCCGATTTCCGTCAAACAAGTTGAATTATAATGGCGATATGAGGTGCGAATGGAGTTAAGGCAAAACGTCGACTGGAACGATTATATTGAATTGCTCCGGCAAGTCTACCGGCCTTTTTCACAGTACCGCGATAACAACGCGCAACTCGTTCGCGAAATTGTTGGCGATGCCAGTTTGTTTAGCCGAAATATCGCGAAATCCTGGGTCGGCGTTTACGATCACGGGAAACTGGCGGCGGCAGCCGTGTTGATCTGCAGCAGACAAAAGCCAGACTACCTCAGCCTGGCGTTTTTTGAGGCGCTAAATTCGCCGACGGCGATTCATCTATTGCTGGACCATGCAAAACAGCTTGCTGCGAAGTGGCAGGTTCCCAAAGTCGTGGCCGGCCTTAACGGTCACATGAATTACGGGATGGGACTACTTTGCGACAACTTTGATCAACCGGTGTCCTTCTGGTCCTCATTCAATCCGCCTTATTACTATGATATTTTAAAACAGACTGCCGAACAGGAATTCGCTCTCACTTCGTTTGTTTTTGACCTGAACAGTTTGGATTTCGACAAATTTAAGGCTTTGTTCTCTCGGCTTGACAGAAGGTTTGTCTATCGTATAGCCAATTTGAAAAAACTCAATCAGGAGATGACCGTGTATACAGACCTGATCAACGGCTGTTTTGTTGATCATCCGTTTTACTGGCAACGAACCGAGGCGGAAAATCTTGAAATGGTCGATGCGCTGCTGCCTTTCCTGCGGGGAGAAAACCTGATTGTCGCTGAAGAAAATGGCCAAGCCGCCGGTTACATCCTATGGCATCCAGATTTCAACCAACTGCTTTCCCCGGGTCAGTCTCTCGGCTTTGCCGCACTGCTGAAATATCGAATCGGTTGGCCAAAGATCCGTCGCTTCAAAATTGCCGAAATCGGCGTCTTACCAAAATACAAGGGGTCTGGCCTCATTTTCGGCCTGCTGCGCGAGTGTTTCCGGTTGGCCATGAGTCGATACCAGAACTGCGAAAGTGGTTGGATCATGGAGGATAATTTTCTCTCGAAAAACCTATGCAGTCACTTTGCCGGGCAGGAGTACAAACACTACAAAGTCCTTGAATATCGTATTTAATTCTTCTATGCAAAAAAATCGCACGTTGCGTGTATCGATTCGAGGTGAAAAATGAAACGAAACAACGTCTTGCTCGGGTTAATTTTTTTGCTCGCTGTGTTTCTCGGCTGGCTGAGTTATTGCAGACTTGAGTCAACTGATCGGGAAAACTACCTTGACTTCAGAAAAGTCGCCGCAACGCCGATTGCCTCGGCCTTATCCAATGACAAGCAAGCGCTTCGCATCGTTGTGTTTTCGATTCTGTTGCCACAGGATACAATTGTCCACTACCGAACAATTGCCAACTACCTGGGCGAAAAAGTCCAGCGACCGGTAATTTTGATTCAACGCAAGAGTTATGCTGAAATGGCCGTGTTACTACTTAACGGCGGCGCTGATCTGGCATTTTTTTCTTCCGGTGGCTACAACAGTTTCCGAAATGTTGGTGAAATGGAAGTCCTTGTCAGCCAACAACGCATGGGGCAACCTTACAATCAGGGATTTTTACTTGTGGCAAAAGATAGTGATGCCAAAACTCTGGCCGATCTGCGGGGCAAGACGATTGCATTCTCTGACCCGCTAAGCTATTCCGGCTATAGCTTTTTGGCGGAAATGCTGAAAGAACAACAGGAAACTCCGGAAACTTTTTTTGGTCGTTATATTTATACCTACAATCACGAAAAATCTTTCCGGGCGGTCGCGACCAAACTGGTCGATGCAGCAGCCGTAACCAGCTTGATCTATTACCGGGCCCAACAGAAAACGCCTGAACTCGCCGATGCGGTAAAAATCATCGCACTATCGCCGCCGTTTGGCGCCGGTCCTGTGGTTGTCGGAAAAAGTGTCAATCTTGCGCAGCGCGATGCTTTGCGTAAAAGTTTGTTGACGATGCATGAAGATCCCCGCGGAAAAGCAGCCTTGGCAGGATTGATGATCGATAAATATATCCCGGCAAATCTGGACTATTATGAACCGAAGCGCGGCACTGGCTTTGCCCGGATAAAACCATGAAACACTTGCTTAGTCGAATTTCCATCTACCATCGCATTTTGGCTACCATATTATTGATCATCGTGATTTTAAGCAGCACGGTAGGTTTGGTTGTCTGGGATTCGATGAACAAATTCGTTTCACAGCAGTTGACCAAACAAGGTATTGATACGGCAACCAACCTCGCATTGAGCAGCAGCAACGTCATATTGCTGGATGACTTTTATCAGTTGCACGAACTGGTTTCGCAAGCAGCTGCAAGCAGTGAAGATATCCGTTACATCATGGTATTTGATGCGGGAAAGCGCTTGCTTGCCCATTCTTTTCAGGGCGGGGTTCCGCAGGCAATCCTTTCATTTGATACGCCGGCGATGTCAGCGTCTGAACAAGTCAGACTGTTTAATTCAAATGAAGGAAGGATTCATGACATCATAGTGCCGATTGAGCACGGCGCAGTGGGTTTTGTCAGAATCGGCATGACCGAAGCGTTTGTCAAGCGGTTGTTGCTGCAACATATCGGCAATATCGCCGTAGCCTTCCTATTGGTGGGCATACTAGCGGTTTTTCTCTCGAGCGCCATTGCAAAAAAAATCACCCGCCCGATCGATGCATTGGTACAAACGGCGGAAGCGATTACACAAGGGAATCTGGTTGTCCGGTCCAATATCGGAGAGCAGGGCGAAGTCGGCAAACTGGCCAAAGCCTTTGACGAAATGACCCATAGTTTAATCAGTGCAACGAAGGAAAAAGAAGGTCTGCTCAAAGAACTGATTGAAAAAGAACAGCTGCGCAATCAACTGATTCAGAAGTTGATCACGGCCCAAGAGGATGAACGAAAAAGGCTATCGCGGGAATTGCATGACCAGACGAGCCAGGCCCTGACCTCACTGATGCTGACAATGCGTATCCTGGCCGAGGATGCGACAACCGAGAGCCAAAAAGAAGCCTTGCGCATTGGTCGTGATGTTACGGCCGGCCTGCTGAAAGAAGTGCGGGAAATGGCGATCGAGCTCAGGCCGCCGGTTCTGGACGATTTGGGCTTGATTCCGGCGGTGAAAAAATATATCGCCCCATTTTCGGAGCGGCATCAATTGGAAATCCAGTTTGCCGCCAATGACAATGGCGCCCCGATCGAAGGCAATACAGCCATTGCTGTATATCGCATCCTGCAGGAAGCACTGAACAACGTTGTGAAGCATTCCGGCGCTAGCCGCGTGCGAATTGTTTTAAACAATGATAGCGACAATATTGCGATTACGATTGCGGATGACGGTTGTGGCATTTCAGCCGATGATCTGGCAAGAGCGATGCAAAATAACAGGATCGGTTTGTTTGGCATGCGGGAAAGAGTGGAGTTGTTGTTTGGTCGGTTTGAACACAACGTTTCGGCCGAAGGCGGCGTGGAACTGATGATTACGATTCCGCATCAACATCGGGAAAGGAGACCTTTTCTTGGAGCAGAAGACAACGATTTTATTGACGGATGATCATCAATTGCTTCGTGCCGGACTGAAACTGCTGCTGCAGCGTTACACCGAACTCGAAGTGATCGGTGAAGCGGCGGATGGAGAAGAAACGCTTGCTTTTTTCAGCCAGCGGCAACCGGATCTCTTGCTGCTGGATTTGTCGATGGCCAAAATGAATGGCCTGGAGTGTATGAAAGAAGTAAAAAGCCGCTACCCAAAAACAAAGATCATCATCCTATCGATGCATGAAGACGAAACCTATATCAAGGAGGCGATGATGTCAGGCGCGGCGGCCTATGTGCATAAAAGCGCAGCAGATACCGATCTGTACAAAGCAATATGTACCGTACGCAGCGGCGGATTCTACCTCGCCCAAAAAGACTCCGATATTCTGCTGCATGCCTTGATTCATGCTGAAAAACCTGTGCCGGATGAAAACGAACCTTTTACGCTGCTCAGTCCGCGCGAAAGAGACGTAATGCGTCTGATTGTTCGCGGCCATTCCCTGTCGGAAGTAGCGGCTAAACTCTGCCTTAGCATCAAGACAGTGGACACATATAAAGTCAGGATCATGGCGAAGATCAAAGCGACGCGCAAAAGTGACCTGGTAAATTACGCGATTAAATACAAAATGTTGACAGATGCCGATACGACAGAAACCGACATTCCTACAACCAAGGTGTAATAAATCCGACATAAGTATTCTGGATTCTTCCGCTATCAATCCGTTGCGACTTGTGCGACAATTAAGTAAATTGACGGTTACCATCGAATGCAATCGATGGTAAAAAGCTAAATGCAAGGGAGGAAATTGGCAAAATGAGCAAGAAAATCGCACTCCTATTGGCAATCATGATGGTCTCGATGCTACTGATCGCAGGTTGCGGCGGCGGTGACAAAAAACCTGCAACCCCTGCGGCCCCGGCAGCAGGCGGCAACAAACTGATCATTTACACTTCCATGAAAGAATCGTTAATTGGCGGAATCGTGGAAGGCTTCAAAAAGAAAAACCCCGGTATCGAAGTGGACTATCAGTCAGCCGGAGCTGGCAAACTGATGGCCAAAATCGCAGCCGAACGGCAAAGCGGCAAAATCCTGGCCGATATCATCTGGACCAGCGAAGTGCCTGATTTCTACAATATGAAAAAAGAAGGCATGCTGGAACAATACAAAACCCCGCTGATCAAAGAAATTCTCAATCCATTTGACGACTATGACGGATACTTTACCGCAGCCCGGCTCGGCACGTTGGGTATCGCCATCAACACCGACAAAATCAAAACCCCACCCACGCAGTGGTCCGACCTGTTCAAACCCGAATACAAGGGTGCTTTCGGCATTGCCGATCCTGCCCTGTCGGGAACCGCCTATATGAGCGTTGCCCTGTTGGAAAAACAGTTTGGCTGGCCGTTCTTTGAAAAACTGCGTGCCAATCAGGCCCGCATCGGCAAAGGCTCAGGTCAGGTCGTCGATGATACCGCCTCCGGTGAACTGGCTGCCAGCCTGGCGGTGGACTATATCACCTATGACAAAATCAAGAAAGGCGCCCACATTGCGCTGTACTATCCGCCGGAATTGCTGATCGCTCCCAGCCCTGTAGCGATTTTCAAGGGTGGTAAAAACATCGATGCAGCAAAAAAATTCGTTGATTATCTGTTGAGTAAGGAAGCACAGGTGCTGATTGCCGGTGAAGGTACGCTGTCTGTCCGAAAAGACGTCCCCAGCCCGGAAAAACTGAAGCTGCCACCGGCGGAAGAAGCGCTGAAGCGGGCCATCAAAATTGATTATGTAAAAATGCAGGACTCCAAGAAAACCGTAATCAAACAATTCACCGACACGTTGCAAGGCAAGAAATAATATCTAACCTTGCATCCTGCTGGATATGGCGGGACGGCGCAGTTCGTTCCGCCTTTTTTCGTCGATCAAACTGATGAGTAAGCGAGGGGCGAATATGGATATAATCCGTGTGGAAGGTCTGGCAAAAAGCTATGACGGTCATCAGGTTCTCAAGGATCTTACGCTCTCGATCAAAAAAGGCGAGTGCTTCACCCTGCTTGGTCCGTCAGGCTGCGGAAAAACAGTGCTGCTGCGATTGATTGCCGGTTTTGAAACGCCTGATGCCGGGCGAATCTTGATTGACGATCAGGTGGTATCGGACCCAGCCGCGGGAATTAACGTTTCTCCCGACATTCGCGGCATTGGCGTGGTTTTTCAGGATTACGCGGTTTGGCCGCACATGAGCGTGTTTGATAACGTCGGGTTTCCGCTGAAAATAGCCAAGCGTCCGGCAAACGAATTAAAAGACCGTGTGATGGAAACGCTCGAACTGGTTGGCATGGCTAATCTGGCGCATCGCCTACCCTCGGAACTATCCGGCGGCCAGCAACAACGGGTGGCACTAGCCCGCGCCATTGTGGCCAATTCATCGTTGATGCTGCTGGATGAACCATTGACCAATCTAGATGCCAACCTGCGCGAAGAGATGCGGTTTGAAATCAAAGAGCTGCAACGCAAACTGAATATCACCGTTCTTTATGTGACGCACGACCAGGAGATTGCTCTGGCCTTGTCGGACCGTATGGCCATCATGGATAATGAGGGCCACATCCGGCAGATCGGCAATCCATGGGAAATTTTTGAACAACCGGTCGATTCTTTTGTCTTCAATTTTATGGGTATCGCCAACTTCATGCCGGTCCGACAGCTCGGCGAATCCTATCGGGTTGGCAACGGCGAACAAATCGTTCCCTGGGAAGCGCCACAGGGAAATGCAGCCAATTGGGTTGCCGGTTTTCGCCCCTCCGATGTTCAGCTCGCCCCGCAAGGCCCTGGCCTGCGCGGAAAAGTAAAACGCGCCAGTTTTTTGGGCTCGATGATCGATTATCTCATTGAGATCGACGGGGCTCACCTGCGCACCAGTGTAGAGACCCACGAAGCCATGTCGAAAGGACTTTTATTCAAAGAGGACGAAACCTGCGCAATCAGCTTCCGTGATCTGCATTGGTTCGATGCTGACAGTCTGGCGGAGGTGAAGAAATAATGAGCGCGCTCAAACCAAAAAGCAGTTTTGGCACCGCACAGATCATCCTGTTTTTTTCGATTGCGATCCTCGTCATTGTTGTTGCCGTTCCGGTTCTGCTGATATTCTTCAATGCCTTTTGGGTAAACGGCGAATTCAATGTGGCCGATGTCGCCAAGATAATTCTGGAACCAGAAACTTACCAGGCTCTCGTCAATTCATTGATTATTGCCACTGGCACCACGATTGGCAGTACGATTGTCGGCACTTTTTTCGCCTGGCTGGTAACGCGCACCGATCTTCCTTACAAAAGCTTCATGAAATCGATGTTCTTGGTTCCTTTCATGTTGCCATCCTTTATCGGCGCCCTGGCCTGGAAGATGCTTCTGTCGCCGAATGCCGGTTTTATCAACAAGTTCTTCATCAACAACTTTGGTTTTGACGGACCGATTTTCAACATTTACAGCTATCTGGGGATCGTTTTGGTCGAGATCATGTATTTGTTCCCCTTCGTCTTTATTCAGGTCTGCGGCGCACTGGAACGCATGGATCCGACGCTGGAGGAATCGGCCCGCATATCGGGGGCGGGACTTTTCACCATCACTCGCAAAATCACGATTCCACTAGTGTTGCCCAGTATCCTTTCCGGTTCATTGCTGATCATGCTGTACTCTATGGCGCATTTCGGCACGGTTGCCGTACTCGGCATTGAAAACGGCATATTCAACATCCCGACCCTGATCTACCAACGAATCCATCAAAGCGCCGGCAGTTTCGACTCGATCCGTACCGGTACGGTACTGGCCACAGTGCTGGTTGTCACGGCGGCTCTTATCATCTGGCTGCAGGGAAAAATCCTCAGCAAAGGCAAGTATCAGATTATCGGCGGCAAAAGTTTCCGGCCGATGGAACTGAAATTGCGCGCGCTGCGGATTCCGTTACTTATCCTCTGCATTTCATACATCGGCTTTACGATCGTGCTGCCTACCGTCGTCATCTTTCTAGTCGGCGGCCTAAAGACCTACGGCCTCGCCTTCACCTGGAACAATCTCTCCCTCGACAACTACAAATTCATCCTGTTTGACTACAAACTGACCAAGGACGCGATCTGGAACAGCGTCACGCTGGGTCTGGGCGCCGCACTGATCACCATGTTTGCCGGCGTAATGATTTCCTATGTCATCGTCAAGATGAAAGTGCGCGGCAAAGGAATCCTGGAGTTTCTCGGTATGTTGCCATTCTCGGTTCCCGGCTCGGTTATCGCCCTCGGCGTCATACTGGCCTGGAGCGGCAAATATGGCATCAATCTCTACAATACCGTCTGGATCATCCTGGTCGCTTACATCGCCCGTTACATGGCCTTTTCTCTCAAAGCAAACTCGGCGGCGCTGGAACAGGTGCACGATTCGTTGGTGGAAGCGGCCCGATCCTGTGGCGCGAGCATGTGGCAGACTCTTCGCTATATCGTTCTGCCCTTGGTGCGTCCGGGGATGTTGGCGGCATTCTTCCTGATTTTCCTGCCATCGCTGCGGGAACTGACGGTCTCGATCATGCTCTATGCACCAACCACCCGTACCATTGGCGTGGCGATCTACACATTGAACGAAGACGGTGAAACCGTTGTTTCGGCTGCGTTGGCAGGCATCGCACTGATCCTGATCATCGTGGGGCAAACGCTAATCAACCGTTTCACCAAAAAGGCAGGTGCATAATCCGATTATGTCGCATGTACGCTTATTGAATGTCACAAAACGATTCGGCGATGTTACTGCGGTGAATTCACTGAACCTGGAAATTGGAAAAGGTGAATGCTTCTCGATGCTTGGCCCGTCTGGCTGCGGCAAAACCACCACCCTGCGCATGGTTGCCGGATTCGAGGATTTGAGTGAAGGAGAGGTATACGTCGGCGATCGTCTGCTTTCCTGTCCCCAGCGCAATTATTACCTGCCACCGGAAAAGCGCAATTTCGGCATGGTATTCCAGGCCTTTGCCGTCTGGCCGCATCTGTCGGTATACGACAATGTCGCTTTTCCGCTGCAGATCCGCAACTTCCCTACCGAGGAAATCGATAAACGGACCAAAGACGCTTTGCGGTCCACCAATCTGCTGAATGTGGCCGACAAGAGCCCGGCCGACCTGTCCGGCGGCGGTAAACAACGGGTGGCACTGGCCCGGGCGCTCGCGATCAATCCTGATGTCATGCTGCTTGACGAGCCGCTTTCCAGTCTCGACCCGCACCTGCGCGAGGAGATGCGGTTTGAAATTAAAGACCTGCAACGCAAATACGGATTTTCCATCATCTACGTGACGCATGACCAGGCGGAAGCGATGGCGTTGTCTGACCGCATCCTGGTGATGAAGTTGGGAGTAGTGCAACAGATTGACACACCCTTTGATGTCTACAACAAACCTGCCAATAAATTTGTTTTCAGTTTCATCGGACTCTCCAACTTTCTCGATGTGGTCTGGTCCGACGACAAGGCTTATGTTCGCGGCGAAACCACAGCCCTGCCGCTCAGCCTGTTCCCGCCCGAGTCCATGCGCGGCAGCGAAGGTCTATCACTGGCTAGCCGCCCTTCGGAAATCGATTTTGTTTCAGACGAAGAAGCAGACGTGCTGCAGGGAGTTGTCAGTCGCAAAGCATTTCTCGGCGAAATCGTCGATTATCAGGTCAAGATTGGCGACCAGGAACTGCGCATACAGAAAGGTCGTCGCACCCGCGGCCCCGAACTGGGAGAAAACTGCCGCCTGCGTTTCTCTCGACCATTCTGGTATAGCGGCAACGCGTAAATAATAAGGCAGAAAAACCCGCGACAATCGCGGGTTTTTCTGCCTTATTAAGCAAGCTGCGACAATCTTATTCTTTCGGCGACATTCTGGTCGGAATATCCTGCATATCCGGACGATTCTTCTCCATCCAGATTGCAAAGGCAATATTCCATAACGCGGCCCGCAGATGCGGTTCGTCTTTCATGCCGCGCAGATAGCAAGACAAATGCCGAATCGCGCTGTCAATCAGCGAATGCATCGGTATCCCTTTTTCACAGTTCCGTTCGCCGTATTTTTTTGCCCCTTGTTCACAGTGTATCGCCAGTTCATGAATCGCATCCCAGGGGATCAAATCATAGCGCCCCTTCCCTTCGTGCCAGTCTCGGACCGCACCGGTGCCAAACTCCGTCCTGTTGCCGCTGTCTTTGATATCCATGCTCCACCGCCCGTCGAAGTATTGCCTGTTGATTGCCGTTCTGCAATTTTATTCTGCAGACGCGCCGTTTTTCCTTCTTTCGTGCGGAAGGAAAAACACCATGCATGCAGAAGTTTGATGCATAGGCGTTGTTATTAATTGCATCTTTGGGAAGGTGAAGCCAAATGATCATCGATGCCCATGCACACGCAGATGAATACAAACTGTTCGGCTGGATCGACCCGCCTGAACGGGTAATCGGCCTGATGGACCGGGCCGGCATAGATATTTCCATCGTCACGACCTACGCGGAAGCGCCGTTTAATCCCGCAGCCGTGGATAATCTGGTCAACTATGTCAACCGCTTTCCTGACCGCTTGCTGGGATTCGTCCGGATCGACCCCAAAGGAGCCGAAGAAGCGGTTCGCGTGTTCGAGCACACGCTCCGCACCCAGCCTCGGATCAAAGGGATGAAACTGCATCCGATCTCCAATCTGATCAAGCCGTATTCACCGTTTTGCACCAACTTGCTGCGTAGCGCCGCCAAACTCGACGTGCCTGTCTTTATCCACTGCTGCGACAAACCGTTGGCGCAACCGCTACAGATTGGCAAAGCCGCCGAAGTCTGCCCGGAGACCACAATCATTTGTCACATGGGCGGATTTTTCCGTGGTGAAGAAATCATCCGGGTTGCCCAAAAGCATAGCAATATTTTTCTCGATACCTCTTCGATTCCTTATCCAAGAATCATCCTGCAGGCGCTTGAGGCCATCGGACCGGACCGGATCGTGTTCGCTTCCGACAATCCCGCCGGCGATCCTGTTTCCGAGTTGGCAAAAATCCGCAATTTAAACTTATCGCCGGAAATCGAGGAGAAAATTCTCTGCAAAAATATCGCCCGCCTCTTAAAGCTGGATCTGGCAGGAGGACGACTGAAATGATCATTGATGCCAATATTTTTGTTGGGGAATCGTTGCTGAGAAATTCAGTTTCCGTCGCGGACCTTGATTCGATGATGCGTCAAAACCATTTGGACAAAGCCGTAGTTCGCCCACTGAAACCGGTCGATCACGACTATGACAGAGCCAACCAAATGGTTGCCCGATTGCAGGAGAAAAATCATCGGATTATTGGCTTCGGTCGGGTCAATCCCTGGGAAATCAAAGCGCCCGAACTAATTTTCCGAGCTATCCGGGAATATGGATTAAAAGGGATCCATCTGCATCCCTGGGAAGAGAATTTTTCAATTAATGCGCCGCTGGTCCATGATGTGATGGACGCCATCGCCGAATTAAACGTCCCCGTTTACATCAACGCCGGGTATCCGATCGTCTCGGAATCGCTGCAGATTCTCGAACTGATGGAATGTTACCCCCAGGTCACCGCGATTACCACCCATGCCTGCCAACTCGATATCAGCGGTCTCAGCTTCGACGACGCGCTGATTGTCGCCGAAGCCAAAAATATAAAATTCGACATTTCCGGCGTATACCGGCGTGATTTCATCGAATTGCTAATCAACAAAGCCGGGGTGAATAACGTGTTATTCGGCAGTTGCGCCCCCTATATGGACATCTCGCTGGAAATTGAACGCATCAAAGCCGTGCAGATCGCCGACACGATCAAAGAAAAGATTTTCTATAAAAATATTGAAGAATTGGTATTTTAGACATGGAAATAACGGTAAACAGCCACGGCTCGACAAAAGTGGTCAACATTCCGCTCGCGGTGGAGAGCGATACGGTCTTTCTGGTTGAAACCGTTCTGCGACGGTTGATTGCCGAGGAGACCCGCAATATCGTGTGCAACTTTACGCAGACCGAAATCGTATCGGAAGCGGGACTCGCCATGTTTATCGCAGTGCTCAAGGATCTGCACCGATTGCAGGGCCAGATGGTTTTTTGCCTGCTCAAACCGGACCTGCGAGAGATTTTTGCTGCGGCAGGGCTGACAAACCTTTATCATTACTACGAACAGGACGAAGCCTTACAGACTGAGATTCTGCGCGAACTATCGGCGCATTTCGATGAATACGCCGATTTTCATGCGGTTCGGCTGCGTCGCGACGAAAGTAAACTCTACATCGAGATTTTTCTCGAATTTGATCCGGAGCAAAAAATGCGCCAGGTCCAGCAGAGCATCAACAGGATCAAACGTCAGTTGGAAACCAAAATCAAGAACAGCGAAGTATTGATCATCCCCACCATGCACGAAGGAGCAGGCGTTACATGCAATTGATGGAAATGGACGGTATTCATAGAATTGAAATTGCCGGACGGGTCGATGTGAACTCCGCACCGGCTTTGGAGCAACTCTGCAATCAATTGCTCGATGGCGGTCACAATAGAATCATCTGCGATTTTTTCCGTAATGAGTATGTGTCAAGCGCCGGACTGCGCGTATTTCTCTCCGGCCTGAAACGCTGCCGGAAATCCGGCGGAAACATGGTGCTTTGCCGTTTGAAACCGGGGATCTTGGAGATTTTTGATATGACCGGTTTTACCAGCCTCTTTCCACTGTTTGATTCGCTGGAAGCCGCCCACGAATTTTTCCGGGTTTCCTCGTCAAAACTTGAACTGAAAACTGTCTCCAGACCTGACGAAGTCGGGGAAATCCTGATTGAAAAGCCGACCAAGGAAGCTGCGCAGGCCTATGCAGCCGCGGCCCGGCAAATCCGCATGGACGAAAAGGCATAACTCCGTTCCGTCCATACGCTCGTTTGAGAGATTAATCCGAGTTGCTGCAAAAAATCATGCACCTCGTCCAACCAGTTGTCTTGCCCCCGCAAGAAAGAGGAGTGCCCGTCCTCCCCCAGTGCCGGCAACGAAATAAACGTCGCTTTCGCGCCGCCTGCCTGAAATGCCTTCAGAAATTTTTGCGCCAAATCCGGACCGAAATAATGGTCATTCTCCGAATAAAGCCACAGGGTCGGAACACGAAACGTCTTCCCATAAGTCCGGAACGAGTCGACCAGGTTGACTTCGTCGCGAATCTCATCCGGGCCGGTGGATCCTCTGCCGCCTGCAAAATTGATTACTCCCGCCACACCGGGAAGGTTAAGCGAACCTGTTGCCAGGACGCTATGACCGCCGGTTGACTGCCCAAGCAAAACAATCCTGGTTTTGTCGACAAACGGCTGTGCCTGCAGATACTGCACCGCCGCACCGAGATCCTTGGCAGCCTCCAGTCCGTCCTGCGTGTAGTTTCTACCTCCATTCGGATACTTGTTGAACTCGCTGTACGGCCCGTCAGAAACGCCAAAACCCCGTCGCACGACAAATAGAACGACGAGTCCCATATCTACGAATGTTCGGGCGTTCTTAACGTAATATTCATCTGCGGCGATTTTCTGTCTGTCCGCAACTTTGCGCGAAGTACCGTGCGTCATAACCATGGCGGGAAACGGACCGTCGCCTGCCGGCTTATAGATCATCGCATCCAGTTCCAGTGTTTTCCCCTGTAATTTCAGCGGAACATCAATCCGCTCCGCAGTCACCGCTGCGACCGATACAATCGGAAATAACGAAACCAGACAAATTAAAGCCAGATAAATTAATAATCTGTTTATTCTCATCTATAAACCTCCCTATACTAACTGCTTATATCGATTCGCCTTTATCGACCGTTTCCCTGCCGCGATGATCTATCGCGAGCCTGTTGATCGGAGTTGCCTGATGCTTGGATTAAGCCCGGAAATATCCCTGGCATTGGTTGGCCTGGGTTATGACGATTTGACCGAGGTGCAACAGGCAGTGATTCCTGCCGTACTGGCCGGGAACGACCTTATTGTCAGTGCGCCGACTGGAAGCGGCAAGACAGCCGCCTTTGCCATACCTGTCTGCGAACAGGTTACCCTTACCCTGCGGCAGCCGCAGGCCTTGGTACTGACACCAACCCGGGAATTGGCTCTGCAAGTGCAACAAACTTTCAGCCAAATCGGTCGGTTCAAAAAAATTCGTTGCGCAGCAATTTTGGGCAAACAACCAGTGCTGCAGCAACGCAATGAACTCCGGCAAAGAGTGCATATCGTTGTCGGTACGCCGGGTCGTACATTCGACCATCTGGAAAAAGGCCATCTGGATTTATCACAGGTTCGTTGGCTGATTCTCGATGAAGCGGATAAGATGCTGGAACTCGGCTTTCTCGAACAAGTCACGGCCATCATCGAACGATTGCCGCAAAACCGGACCACGTTGGTTTTCTCGGCCACTATGCCTGAGTCGGTCGAACAGTTGTGTCAGCAACATATGCGAACATCGAGGCGAATCGCCATTTCGGCTTCCAAACCGCTGCAGGAAAAAATTCGCCAATGCTGGATCGCGGCAGCAGATAACGACAAATTTCAGCTGGCAACGCAGATATTGGATAAACTTCAACCGAAACGTTGCATCCTGTTTTGCAGCACCCGCGAACGTGTCGCTGCGTTGACTCATGAATTGCAACAAAAACTGCCTCACCTCAGGTTGTGCAGCTTGCATGGAGGCATGGAGCAAAACCAACGTTTGCAAACCATGCGTGATTTCAAGCGCGGAATATTTTCCGTTCTGGTCGCGACCGACGTGGCGACCCGCGGTATTCATGTCGATGACGTTACTCTCGTTATGAATGTTGACATGCCCCAAGACAAGGAGAGCTACATTCATCGCATCGGCAGAACCGGCCGACTGGATACCGAGGGATTTGCCATCAGTCTCGTTACTGTATCTGAACAGCCTTTTCTGGCAGAACTAGCCGAACATCTGCAATTCCCTATTCTCCGGCAGGATTTAGCTTCGCTAGAGCGACAAGAAAACGGGCCGGGTGCACAAGCCCCACAACTTCCTCGCAGCGTGATAGCATCCCATCGGCTGAACCGGGATATCTCCCGCATCCGCATCAATGCCGGCAGAAAGGACAAATTGCGGCCAGGCGACATTTTGGGCGCCATCACCGCCATTCCCGGCGTAACCGCTACCGATACCGGCATCATTGACATCCAGGACAGCTGTAGCTATGTTGAACTATTCCATGGCAAAGGAAACCTTGTGCTGGAAGCACTGGCAACCGCCAAAATCAAAGGTAAGAACCGGTCGGTTCGCAGTGTCGGATTTAGAGAAACATAAGGAACCTCTTGGCAAGAAAACATTGGGGAGGGGATCTCGTGAAAACTGCCAGAAAAGTCGTGCTCACTGAGTTTGGCCCGCCGGAAACAATGAAGTTGGAATCTGTCGGATTGCCGGAACCTGCCGCTGGCGAAGTACAATTGAAACAAACTGCGATTGGCCTGAATTTCATCGATATTTACCAACGCAAAGGCGTCTATCCGATTCCGCTGCCGACCGGTCTGGGACATGAAGCGGCCGGTGTTGTCGAAGCTGTCGGTCCGGGCGTCGAAGGCTTCAAGCCAGGCGACCGGGTTGCCTATATGAATGCAGGATTGGGCGCCTATGCGGATTACCGCAACGTACCCGCCGACAAACTAGTATCAATTCCGCCGGGAGTCAGCGAAGAGCAAGCTGCCGCCTTGCTGTTTAAAGGCATCACGGCTCAGTATTTGCTAAAGAAAACGCACGCCGTTAAACCGGGAGAAATCGTGCTTGTACATGCCGCCGCCGGCGGCGTTGGTCAAATCCTCTGCCAATGGGCCAAAGCACTGGGTGCGTTCGTCATCGGCACGGCCGGTTCGCCGGAAAAATGCGCCATTGCCAAAACAGCCGGCGCGGATATTGCGATCAATTATTCGCAGGAGGATTGGCCGTCTGCTCTGCTGGAAGCAACCGGCGGCAAAAAAGCTGCGGTAGTGTATGATTCCGTCGGCAAAGCGACTTTCCTGAAGTCGCTCGATTGCGCCGCCCCCTTCGGTCTGGTCGTAGTTTTCGGCGCCGCATCCGGACCTGCTCCGGCTATTGAACCGGAACTGCTGAATAAAAAGGGCTGCCTGTTTTTGACACGTCCGTCAGTTTTTCCTCATAACGCAACCCCGGAAGTATTTCGGGAAAATGCAGCCGATTTGTTTTTCGCCATCCATTCTGGCATGGTAAAAGCGAGCATTGGTGGTCGCTTCCCGCTTGATCAGATCGCAACCGTTCACCATATTGCCGAGTCACGCGCCACGCAAGGCGCCACCCTGATTATTCCCTAACTGTCAAATTTACCAGGAGAGCAGGAAAATCATTTTTGTTATAGAATAATTATTTTCATCAAGGGTTTCTGCCTGACTCGCTATGGTTGAAAGGGGTGTTGTTATGGGAGACGTCTTGTTGGCCCGCTGGCAATTCGGTATCACTTCCGTCTATCATTTCCTGTTTGTGCCACTGACTCTAGGCTTATCCGTCTTGGTTGCCATCATGGAAACTTTGTATGTACGGACCGGCAATGAACTTTACAAAAGAATGGCCAAGTTTTGGGGCAAGCTATTTCTGCTCAACTTTTCCCTCGGCGTTGTCACCGGATTGGTCCAGGAGTTCCAGTTCGGCATGAACTGGTCCGAATACTCACGCTTCATGGGTGATATTTTTGGCGTGCCACTGGCGCTGGAAGCACTGACAGCCTTTTATCTGGAGTCGGTCTTTATTGGCCTGTGGCTGTTCGGTTGGGACCGTTTATCCCGCAAAACCCACCTGGCCTGCATCTGGTTGGTCGCTTTCGCCTCCAATCTCTCAGCACTGTGGATTTTAATTGCTAATTCGTTCATGCAGGCGCCGGTCGGCTATGTGCTGCGAAATGGTCGTGCGGAAATGACCGATTTCTTTGCCCTGCTCACCAACTCCTATGTGCTGCGCCAATACCCCCATACCCTGATGGGAGGACTGATTACGGCCGGAGTGTTTGTAATGGCAATCAGCGCTTACCATCTGCTGCGGAAAAATCAATTCGAATTCTTCCGAACCTCGCTGCGTCTCGGCCTGACTTGCGCCCTGATCGCCTCTGTATTGGCGGCCGGCACCGGTCATATGCAAGCCCAGCACGTCGCCAAAGCGCAACCGATGAAACTGGCAGTCATGGAATCACTGTGGGAAACGGCCAACCCTGCCCCCTATCTTCTGTTTGCTTCCATTGATCAAGACAAGCAGCAAAACTCATTGGAAATCAGCGTCCCCGGCGCTCTCTCCTTGCTGGTTTACGGGTCTCTTGACGGTGAAATCAAAGGAATTAAGGAGTTGCAGACCCAATACGCTCAGCAATACGGTCCCGGCAATTATATACCGGATATTTTCCCCGTATTCTGGAGTTACCGGATTATGATCGGAGCAGGTATGTGGCTGCTGGCGCTAACCGCATTCGCTTTCTTCCAGTTGCGGCAAAATCGACTGGAACAAACTCCCTGGCTGTTGCGAGCCATCTTTTGGTCATTGCCTGTTCCCTATCTGGCGAACTCTGCCGGCTGGATCGTCACGGAAATGGGCCGACAACCCTGGATTGTATTCGGACTGCAACGAGTCGAACAAGCAGTTTCACCGAATGTTTCTTCCGGCGCCGTCTGGATCTCGCTGATCGGATTTACGGTTCTGTATGGCTTGCTTGCAGTAGTTGGCGTTCATCTCTTGAAAAAATTCGCCCGCCAGGGCCCTGAACCAGCAAACTCCGACAATGTCGCAACAACGGCAAAGGAGGCGACACTATGGAACTGAACGTGATATGGTTCATTTTACTGACGGTTTTGTTCATCGGATTTTTCTTCCTGGAAGGATTCGACTACGGCGTTGGCGCCTTGCTGCCATTCCTGGGCAAAACCGACCTGGAAAGACGGATTGTGATCAATACGATCGGACCGGTCTGGGACGGCAATGAGGTCTGGATGATTACGGCCGGTGGCGCAATGTTTGCGGCATTCCCCCATATGTACGCCACCTTGTTCAGCGGGTTCTATCTGGCGCTGTTCCTGATGCTGGTCGCCCTAATCGGCCGCGGCGTCGCCTTTGAGTTCCGCAGCAAGGAAGAATACCCTCAGTGGAGGGCCACCTGGGATTGGCTGATCTTTTTCGGCAGCGTCATCCCTGCTGTGTTGTGGGGCGTAACCGTGACCAACCTGATTCAAGGCGTGCCAATCGATGCGAAAATGCACTTTGTCGGCACCTTTTTCGACTTGTTGAGCCCTTATACGCTGGTTGGCGGCGTTACCTTCCTGTTTGTGTTCATCTTTCACGGCGCAATTTATCTTAATCTGAAAACGGAAGGCGAATTGCGGATACGTTCCCGGCAGGCCGCTCTAACATCCGGCATAATAGCTGCTGTGTCGTGTTTGACGTTGGTCGGCCTGACCTATGCAAAAACGGACCTGTTTAAAAGCGCGGCCGCCGGCGGCGCCCTGTGCGCCGCGATCGCCACATTCCTGGCAGCCTATGCACTGGTGAAACTGAATCGGTCTGGTTGGGCTTTTGGGCTCAGCGGATTGACCATCCTGCTCACGACTGCCGGTTTTTTCCTTGGTCTGTTTCCCCGTGTCCTCGTATCTTCGCTAAATCCCGCCTGGAGTCTGACGATACATAACGCAGCCTCCAGCCCCTATACCCTCAAGCTGATGACTGTCGCCGCTTTCATCCTGGTTCCGGTCGTTCTGGCTTATCAAGCCTGGTCATACTGGGTGTTCCGGCAACGCATCTCTGGAAAACATTTGGAATACTAAGCAGGAGGCGCAATGTTTCAGGCGCTGCTTTGGCAAGAACTTCGTTCACAAGCCCGGCTTATGGCTGGGCTCTTTGTTGTCAGCAGCTTTAGTTGCCTGTGTATCATCGTTCAGGCTTACTGTTTTGCCGCCATTGTGAATGGTGCTTTTTTGTCGGGCTTGTCGCTGGCCGGTCTGACACCTTTTTTTGCAGCAATGCTTGCAGCGGCATTGGGAAAAGCATTCACACACCGGGCCAATGAAGAATTGGGCTTTCGACTGGCTGCAGCCATCAAAACCTCCTTGCGGCAAAAAATATTAACGCATCTGTTTGACGCCGGTCCGGCGGCGGTTCCCCGTCATCGGACCGGCGAATTGTTGCAACTGATCGGCGACGGAATGGATGGCATTGATGACTATTGCGGCAAGTATCTGACACAATTCAGCTATATATTGGTCATTCCGCCGGTCATGCTGGCCATCGTGTTCTCGATCGACTATACCGCCATGGCCATCTTGTTTGTCACTGCACCGCTCATTCCCCTATTCATGATTCTGATTGGGCGATGGGCTGAACAAATTCAGAGCCGGCAGTGGAAATTACTGCGATTTCTCGGCGGCCATTTTCTCGACGTATTGATTGGTCTATCCACATTAAAAGCCTGGGGCCGCAGCGAAGAACAGGCGTTGGTGATCGCCCGGCTTAGCGATAAACTGCGCAGTTCGTCGCTTTCAGTCTTGCGTGTGGCTTTTTTGTCAGCATTGACGCTCGAGCTGCTGACCACGCTCGGCACAGCCGTGATTGCCGTTACGGTTGGTCTCAAATTGCTATTCGGACAGTTGGCGTTTCAACAGGCATTATTCATTCTGCTGCTCGCGCCGGAATTTTATCTGCCGTTCCGGCAACTCGGCGCGCATTACCATGCCGGTCTGGCCGGCGTCGATGCAGCGGAGCGGATTGACGCGCTACTCGTTGCTGCGCCGGATCGAACGACTGTTGCCGGAACAAAGGATTGGTTACTGCAAAAACCGCCAGCCATTGCGTTTAATAATGTAAGTTTTTCTTATTCTGCAGACCGGCCGCCAGCGCTACGAAACATCAGCTTTTCCGTTTCTGCTGGCGAACAGGTTGCATTGATTGGTCCGAGCGGTTCAGGCAAAAGCACTCTGTTTGACTTACTGCTGAAATTCATCCATCCCGACTCCGGTGAAATATTGATTGACGGGCATAGTCTGTCTTCGCTGCCTACTGAGCAATGGCGCAATTGCATCGCCTATGTTCCCCAGTTTCCCCATTTATTTCAAGGCACGCTGCGTGACAATATCAGTTTTGGCACGATACCCAGCCCGGGACAGGTTGAACTGGCGGCTGCCAGGGCCGGGCTGGAAAACTGGATCGAACAATTGCCTGCCGGTTACGATACTGTGATCGGCGAAGGCGGTCGTGGCCTGAGCGGTGGCGAAGCAAAACGCATTGCCATTGCCCGGGCTTTTTTCCGTGACGCCCCCTTGTTATTGCTGGACGAAGCGATGACCGCGCTGGACCCGCGCAACGAAAACGCAATTCAGCAAGTGATTCGCGAACTCCAAAAGAACCGTACCGTGTTGGTGATTGCGCATCGGATAAGCACTGCTCGAAGCGCTGACCGAATTATTGCTCTGCATGATGGACAATTGATCGAAGCAGGAGATTTCATGCCATGCTAGCCATTTTTCACACGCTACTGCTGCCAATCTGGCCGGTAATCTTCCTCTCTGCCGCCTGTTCCCTGGCAGCAATCTTTGCCAATGTCGGGTTGATGGCAACTTCTGCCTATCTGCTTTCCCTGGCTGCACTCCAGCCACCTCTGGCTACGCTGTCGACAGCAATCGTCGGTGTGCGTTTTTTTGGCCTGAGCCGGGCGATTTTTCGCTATCTGGAGCGTTACACCGGACACGATGCCGCTTTGCGGCTGTTATCGGCGCTGCGTGTTCGCTTCTTCCGTTCACTTGAACCTTTGCCTGCTACCGAATTGTATAAATACGCCGCTGCTGATCTGTTCAGCCGGATGGTCGCCGACGTGGAAACTCTGAAATTTTTACCGGTACGACTCATCATTCCACTACTTGCTGCGCTTGTCAGCTTCATCGCAATAACTGTCTTGTCGGCCGTATTGCACTGGCAACTCAGCCTAATTATTTTTATCGGCATTCTTCTAATGGGGGTCCTTGTCCCCTGGCTATTTTATAGACAGGGGCAGGGCGCTTGGGAATCACTTGCCCTGCGGCGGGCGGATTTTCATGCCGCTGTGGTTGAAAACGTTCGCGGTATACGCGATGCAGCAGTGTATGACATTTCCGGTCTGCTTCGCCAACGATTCGTTGCTGCAAACGCCGGATTGATCCGCGCCGCTTATGCTTCACAAACTGCAGTTGCCGGTTGTGATGCCGCAGGGTTGTTCATTGCTCAGGCAGCATTGCTCGGCGGGTTGGCACTGTTGGTCGTTCTGGTGGACCGGGGCGATTTGGCCGGAGTGTACCTCGCAGCCTGGGCATTGCTGGTGCAAAGCAGCTTTGAAGCTTTCTTTCCATTATCAGCTATGCTTCGCTTCCTGGAAGAAATTCGCGCTGCTGTCATTCGTCTAATGGAACTGCCGCCACCACGACCGATCGCCGCCTTCGCGTCGACGCATCCTTTACCTCCGCCAATTCAGTTGCTTGCAACGAATATCAGTTGCCGCTACTCCGCCAGTGGTCGGTTAGTGCTAAACCAAGTCAGTCTTCAGCTGCACCCCGGCAGGCATATTGCCGTGGTCGGGCCCAGCGGAGCCGGAAAGAGCACCCTGTTATCGATATTGGCCGGACTGCAACGGCCTGATGAAGGATTGTTGCGGTTGAACGGTCACGATTTGTATCAGATTGAAGCATCGCAGCGAAACAGCTACCTGGGATTGGTGCTGCAACACGACCATCTGTTTCATGCAACGATTGCCGACAATTTGCGTCTGGCCCGCCCCTCCGCTACCGACGGGGAACTTTGGCAATCCCTCGAACAGGTTTTTCTCGCCGATGCGATCCGTCAGTTGCCACAGCAACTGACCACCAATCTTGGCAGCGATGGACACGGGTTGTCGGGCGGCGAACGGCGGCGGTTGTCACTTGCCCGGTTATTGTTAAAAGACTCGCCAATCTTGCTGCTGGATGAACCAACCGCCGGTCTTGATCCGCTATTGTCGGGGAGATTGCTCGCCAAAGACGGCCCCTTGCTCCGCCAGGACCGTGCCTTATTGCTGGTAACACATCAATGGGATGCCCTGGCAGCGATGGATGAAATATTGGTGCTGGACTGCGGCAGTGTAGTCGAACGGGGAAGCCTGCCTGACTTACTGAACCAACGAGGCCTGTTTCATGACATGTGGAACTTGCAGCACGATCAGTTCGATTTTTCGGCAGACATTTGGCAGAAAACTAAATAAACCGGTTTGTATTCTGTATTCAAGATAAAATTCAGCAGGATTTATCCTGAATATAGCCAATATATATAAACGTTGTGAATTTTTTCTCTAATTGTTGATGCTTTGTTTCACTTCACAGGTTCGGTACGAGGAACCTGTGCAAAATAGAACCGGGCAAAATTTCTGATTGCCCTATTACGGTTCCAGTGATTTAAGGGGGAGTATCAATTGAAAGTATCTTGTTTCTCTGCGTTCAGTCGGCGTACCGTCCTCGCGTTAACAATCCTGCTCGGCATCTTCCTGATTCCTGCGTTTGATACAGTTGCTTTGGCCGCCGAAGCAGCTGGCGAAGCGCCCGATCTTGGCAAAATATTGCCGGTGTGGATGGTGATGCCGTTCGTTGGCATTCTTTTATCCATCGCTCTCGGCCCATTGGTCAACGTACACTGGTGGGAGCATAATCAGGCAAAGGTCAGTCTGTTCTGGGCTATGGCATTTTTTCTGCCTTTCTCTCTCCTGCTGGATTTTTCGTCAGGAATCTACTATTCACTGCATGTCTATATCATCGACTATATCCCGTTCATCATCCTGTTAGCCAGCCTGTTCGTCATCTCAGGCGGAATCATCATCCGCGGTTCGCTGAAAGGGACACCGCTGTTCAATTCAGGCCTGATTTTACTCGGCACGCTACTGGCCAGCTGGATTGGCACGACCGGTGCATCAATGCTGCTGATCCGGCCGATCATACGGGCCAATGAGTTCCGCAAGGCTAAGGCGCACACCATTATCTTCTTTATTTTCTTGGTCAGCAATATCGGCGGTTCTTTGACGCCACTCGGCGACCCGCCGCTGTTCCTCGGTTTTTTGCATGGTGTGCCCTTTTTCTGGACACTGAAACTTTTCTGGCCTTTCCTGATGAGCACGGTTATACTGCTGATCACCTACTATGCCATCGACACCCACTTTTATCGTCAGGAACCTGCGCTACGCGAGCCGATTCCCTGCGGCTGCGATACTAAGAAAGAAGACATTTGCGTCAATGGGTTAGTCAATCTGATCCTTCTGGGCGGAGTAATCGCCGCTGTCGTGCTGAGCGGCGTGTACAGCAAGGAACCGATGTTCTTTGACGCCACGCACAACAGCTATACCGGCATCGGTTTGATGACCCTGCATGGGCATACGCTGGTTTTCCCCTATATCAATCTGTTGCGTGACGGTTTCATCGTATTGATGGGACTACTATCGCTGAAATTGACTCCGGCAGGAGTCCGCGAAGACAATCACTTTACATGGGGTCCGATCAAAGAAGTCGGCATCCTGTTTGCCGGCATCTTCCTGACGATCATCCCGCCGATGGCGATTTTACAGTCGCAAGGCGCTGCGCTCGGCGTCACCCAGCCCTGGCAATTCTTCTGGGTCACCGGCGCGCTTTCCAGCTTCCTCGACAATGCCCCGACGTACCTGACGTTCCTCAGCGTCGCTGTCGGATTGGGGGCAAAATCCGGCGTTGTTACCGATATGGGAATCGTGCCGGAGCAAATTCTGCTGGCAATCTCCTGCGGCGCTGTATTCATGGGCGCCAACTCTTACATTGGCAATGCGCCGAATTTCATGGTCAAATCGATTGCGGAAGAAAACAAGATTAAAATGCCGTCTTTCTTTGGTTACATGATTTGGTCGATTGCCATATTGATTCCGACCTTTGCCGCGCTGACTTTCGTGTTTTTCCGTTGATCTGCAAAAACACTTTTTTCTCGCCGCACCAATACCTCCGCCATTTTGACGGAGGTATTGGTGAATTGCAGAAAAATACTCTTAAATACTCTTGCTATCTTGAATGGTATATGTAAGAATAAAGTAAATAAACAAATTAATAGACTAGTTCATTGAAAAACTTTGCTGAGGATTCACACCCCTCTCCTAAAGCTTTTTTTATTTCTCATTGGTACTTATCCTTGTTAACATGCCAATCAGGGCAAACAATACATAATAACGGGGAGGAAATTCTATTGAAAGCATTTTTCAGTTCCATGTTCCACCGCTATTTCAAGCTTACACTGCTGGTCCTGTTGGGGTTATTGCTGGTTCCCGAACTGCATGCCACCACGTTTGCCGCCGGTGGCAATGATGCCGCTCTTTCGATCCCGATCTGGATGGTCATTCCCTTTGTCGGAATCCTGTTGTCGATTGCGCTTGGTCCATTGGTAAATCTTCACTGGTGGGAACATAATCAGGCCAAAGTCAGCCTGTTCTGGGCGGCAGCCTTTTTCCTGCCCTATACGTTTCTATTCGGCATTTCATCAGCGGTTTACGCCTCGCTGCACATCTATGTCATCGACTATATCCCTTTCATCATCTTGTTGGGAGGGTTGTTCATCATCTCCGGCGGCATCGCCCTGCGCGGTTCGCTGAAAGGAACCCCGCTATTCAACACCGGGCTGATTTTGATCGGTACGTTGATTGCCAGCTTGGTTGGTACGACCGGCGCTTCAATGCTTTTGATCCGGCCGATCATCAGGGCCAACGAATTTCGCAAAACCAAAATGCATACCATCATCTTTTTCATCTTCTTGGTCAGCAATATCGGCGGCTCACTGACCCCGCTCGGAGACCCGCCGCTGTTTCTCGGTTTCCTGCATGGCGTACCGTTCTTCTGGACGCTGAAGCTGTTCTGGCCGTTCGTGTTCTGCACAACACTACTGCTGATCACGTATTACGCCATCGATTCCCATTATTATCGACAGGAGCCGGTCCAAATCGAATCGCCTGACTGCGATGCGGAAAAGAAAGAGAAGATCAGCATCGGCGGTTTGGTCAATTTCGCTTTGCTGGGCGGAGTCATCGCTGCGATCGTACTCAGCGGCACCTACAGCAAGCACCCTCTATTCTTTGATGCCGCGCACAACAGTTACACCGGAATCAACTTGATGACCGAACACGGACACACGCTGGTGTTCCCTTACGTCAACCTATTGCGGGACGGTTTCATCATCCTGATGGCCATCCTTTCGTGGAAGCTGACACCTGCCGGCGTACGTGAAGCAAATCATTTCACCTGGGGCCCGATCAGGGAAGTGGCGGTCCTGTTTGCCGGAATCTTCCTGACCATCGTACCGCCAATGGCGATTTTGCAAGCACGGGGCGCAGAACTCGGCGTCACGCAGGCCTGGCAGTTCTTTTGGGCAACCGGGGTCCTGTCCAGTTTCCTCGATAATGCACCGACGTATCTGACGTTCCTCAGTGTCGCAACCGGCTTGGGCGCGACAAGCGGTGTGGTCACCGATATGGGAATCGTTCCGGATCATATCCTGCTCGCGATTTCCTGCGGCGCGGTATTCATGGGGGCCAACTCTTATATCGGCAATGCGCCGAACTTCATGGTCAAATCGATTGCGGAAGAAAACCAGATTAAAATGCCGTCTTTCTTCGGTTACATGATCTGGTCCACAGCGATTCTGATCCCGACATTCGCTGCCTTGACCTTTGTATTCTTCCGGTAGTTTTTTAGCCTGAATCCGGCTCATGGGGTGTTACTTTGCGGCCTTTACCATCGAGCAACTTCACATTTGCCTTGCTGCTGTTCGTCGTTCTGCTATGGGGAATCAATGTGGTCATGCTCAAATACCTGACCGGGTTCTTTCCTCCTCTGGCCCTGGCGCCGATTCGCCTGTCGCTGGCAACCGCGCTGTTGTTCCCGGTCGTTCTATATAAACAGGGTTTCGTAATCCCCACAGCCGCCTCGTTTCTGTCGATCCTCGGCGTTGCGACATTTTCGATTTACCTGCATCAGATCACGCTTTCTTGGGGCATCTCCCAAACCAGCAGTACGCATGCTTCACTGATCTTAGGTCTCAATCCGCTCCTGACCACAGTATTGGCGAGCTATTTGATGAAAGAAAGGTTTTCTGCCGCCAAAGCGCTGGGGATCCTGCTCGGATTCAGCGGTGTCGCTCTTGTGGTGTCCGGCGGCAGCACTGCGGCATCTACGCTGATTGGCGACGCTGTGATGCTTGTTGCCACAGTTACCTTTGCTTTGGGGTCACTGTTTGTGAAAAGGAGCACTGCCAATCTGTCGCCGCTGATTGTTACCGCTTATAGTCATGGGCTGGCATCGCTCGGATTGCTTGTCACCGGCGGATTGGTCAATACAGACTGGCACTACCCCGGCGCCTTCGAGCCGCTACCGATTCTCGTTCTTTTGTTCTCCAGCTTTGTCAACACTGCGCTGGGGGCGCTATGGTGGAACACCGGGATACAACAGGTCGGCGCTGCAACTGCTTCCCTGTTCCTAAACGCCACTCCGGTGTTCGGAGTGTTCGCCGCAGCATTGTTTCTCGGCGAATCACTGAACTGGAGCCACTTTGCAGCCTTGCTGCTGGTGATCACCGGAGTCAGTTTCGGTACCGGCCTGATCGGCGCCAAACGCTGACCCGAGGGTTAATAAAGTAAAAAGAAGCTATCGCCAATTAGGTTGTAATCCTAGTTGTCGATAGCTTCTTCGTTTGCTGCTACTATTCTCTACTTGTCTGTCAGATGAATTCTTTTATGCTGTCAATCGCCGGTCCCATCGAGCAGTCGGTCTCTTTCTCGCATACAATATCGATGATGTAAGGTTTTTTCGATTTTACGGCCCGTTCCAGCGCCGCCCGGATGTCTTCCGGCCGCTCGACCCGTTCACCGGCGGCGGCAAACCCCTCAGCCACTTTCACATAATCCATCACGCCCTGGTTAACTTCCATCTCCACCGCATACTCAAAATTATAGGCATACTTTTGATTTTGCCGTATCAGACTCAGACAGGCATTGTTCACAATCACTACGATCAGCGGAACATGGTATGCCGCCGCAACCGCCAATTCTTGCGCATGGAATGTGAAACCGAAATCACCCATTACTGCGACGGCATGCTTGTCGGGCCTGGCAATCTTCGCGCCGAATGCAGCGGGAATATCATAACCGAGCGTGCCAGCGCCGCCCGAAGGCATGTACAGGCCGGGTTGGTTGATTGCCTGAAGCTGGCCGGACCAAATCTGGTTCAGTCCGCAACCGGTCGTGAACATCGCATTATCCTGAAAAAAGTTGTTAAGTTCTTCGTAAACGCGATGCGGCTTAATTGGAACGCACTCATAACAGGTTTTGCGTTTCAGGCTCTGCTTTTGCGCTGGAATATCAGCGACTCTCGCATCTGCTTTTCTGCCGCCAACCGCTTTGGCAGTTTCCAACAACGCGTTAAGGGCATATTTTGCATCTGAAACAATCCCCAGGTCGGGTTGAAAGATTTTGCCGATCTCGCGTGGTTCGACATTAATATGGATGAATTTGCGATTGCCCTTGTAGACGGCGATGTTACCGGTATGACGGTCCGTAAAGCGGCAGCCGATGCCGATGATCAAGTCCGACTCGAGCAGGACCTTATTGCCGATCGGCTGCCCGACCTGAATCCCGGCATGCCCGGCGTTTAATGGATGATTGTCAGGTATGCCACCTTTGGCCATGTAGGTGGTGATGACCGGCAGCTGCATCAGTTCGGCAAATTCCACGCACTGCTTCGCCGCCCCGGCAAGCAGCACGCCGCCGCCCATGATCAGCGCCGGGCTTTTCGCCGCCCGCAACATGGCGATTGCTTGCTCGATCTCTTTCGGGTTCGGTCGCGGATTCTCGTAGGCCAATGGTTGGTAGGAATCAGCGTCAAACTCAACTTCAGCCATTTGTACATCCAGCGGCAAGTCGACCAGCACGGCCCCTGGCTTGCCTGACCTCGCTAGCAAAAACGCTTTTTGCATCACGCCGGCAATCGCCGCGGGATCAGTGACACAAAAGGTTGCCTTGGCAACCGGTTCGCAAATTTTGGCGATATCAACGCATTGGAATGCGTCTTTCCCCAACTGGGCGGTAACAGCCTGGCCGGTAATCGCTAATAGCGGAATCGAATCGACATTGGCGGTATATATCCCAGTAACAAAATTTGTCGCCCCAGGCCCCGAAGTACAAAGCGCCACTGCCATTCTTCCCGAAGCGCGATAATATCCATCCGCCGCATGTACAGCGGCTTCCTCGTGCCGAACGCAGTAATGCCTGATCGGCGAATCTCCCAGCGCCTTGTAAACCGGATTGATGCCAGCGCCGGGAATACCGAACGCATCAACAATTCCCTCTTTTTCCAATATCTTGACTACGATTTCCGCAACTTTCATCTTTTGCACCTCCGTCATCGTTGGGTCCCTTACTCGCATTATACGACGGAGTATTGCATAAGGTAAAATCGGATATTATAATATTCGCAATAGGATTTTCCTATCGTTGGAGGTGTCAAGCAGTGAATATCCGTCAGTTGGAATATTTTTTGGAAGTCTCCAAACAGCAAAGTTTCAGCAAAGCCGCCGCCATCCTGCACGTCTCCCAGCCATCGATCAGCGAAATGATCAAAAACCTGGAGGAGGAGCTAGGGACCCCTTTGCTGTATCGCGGCGCAAAACGCCTGGAACTGACTGATGCCGGCCAGATCGTTCAAGAACAAGCGGAACAGATAGTCAGCTTGTTCAACAATCTGGCCGGCAATCTCAAAGACAGCCATTTACTGCAGCGCGGCAAAATCCGTATCGGCATTCCATCAATCACCGCTTCCACCGTTTTTCCGCGATTGCTCGGCGAATTCAAACGGCAGTATCCCAACGTCGAACTGCAGCTCCATGAGTATGGATCGAAAAAAATCAAGCAGGGCGTCAATGAAGGAACCCTGGACATTGGCATTGTCTGCACGCTGCCGGATCGTCACGAAAATTTCGAGGTGTTGCCGTTTGTCGAAGACACGTTGCAATTGATCGTGCATCCGGACCATCCGCTAGCCCGGCTGCCTGCGGTGGATTTTGCCGACTTGCGCGACGAAGGATTCGTTCTGTACAGCGAGGATTTTTCCTTGCACGACCAGATTTTGGCGCGCTGCAAACTGGCTGGATTTCAGCCGGTCATCCTCTGCGAAACCTCTCAGCGGGAATTCATGACCCAGATGGTTGCCGCCAAACTTGGCGTGGCACTGCTGCCCAGCAAAATCTGCGAAGAGTTGGACCCGGCGACGATTGTCGCCGTGCCGCTGCAAGATCCCCAGATACTTCTTCAACTTGCTGTCATCTGGCGCAAGGACCGCTACATGTCGTTCGCAACCAAGCGCTGGTTAGCCTTCACCGCCGACTATCAGGGATTTTCGCAATAGTTGCTTCAGTTCGGCATGGTCCGGTTGACGCAAAGTGTTCGCAATGTTGGCGGTCTTTGCGGCAAGTACTGCGTATTCCTCAACTTGCTGTTCCGTCAGGCAGGTCTTGCCAGGAAACAAGTTGTCCAGCCATTGTTTGAATTCATCAATCGACTGCATTTGCATCGCCGCAAGCAGGCAGTCGATTTTGTCCGGCGCCGTTTCGGCGTGAAACTGCAGATACTCGCCCATCAGCAACCCATTGGCCCGCCCGTGCGGCACCTGATGAAAATAGGTCAACGAATAGCCGAGCGCATGCACCGCCGTGGTACTAGTCTGGGCAATCACCATCCCACCCAGCATGGAAACATACAACAAGACCTCCCGGACAGCCAGACTGATTTCCGGTTTGTCCAGTTCCCCGCAAACTTCACCGAAACGCCTGATCGCCTCTAGTGCCAGCGCATCGCTGATGACCGTCGCCCGCTTGGCAAAATAGCCCTCTACGCAATGCGACAATGCATCCACTGCGGTGTCAACTGTCACCGCATGCGACAAACTCTGGGTGTAGCGGGCATCAAGGAATGCAGCTTTGGCAAATAAGCTGGCTTGAGCAAAACCACGTTTAGTCTGCCGCTCGGCATCGGTCAGAACCGAATACTGGGTGACTTCGCTGCCGGTACCTGCCGTAATCGGCACAGCCAGAATCGGCAGCGGTTCTACGGCATAGTTCCCGTCATAAAGTTGCGCAGCGGCAATCTCGTTCACCGTCAGGACCGCGATGGCTTTCGCTGCATCCAGCGGCGAGCCGCCGCCGATCGCCACCACCATATCCGGACGGAAATTCCTTCCGGCAGCGCCACCTGCCTCCACCATCGCAAAAGTCGGGTTCTCGCCAATCTGGTCAAATATTTCCCAGGCAATATTCTGCTCGTCCAAAGCCGCACACACATCTTGCAGCGCTCCACTGACCCGCGCCGAATTGCGGCCGGTCACGATCAAAGCCCGTTTGCCCCATTTGGCAAACTCCGCCTGATTTTGAACGACACAGCCCTGCCCAAAGAAGATCCGGGTCGGCATGTAATAACCAAACTGCATATTTCTCATCCCCTCACATCAATTTTCCTCTTATTATATCGCTTCTTTCACTTTGCCCATAGTGCCTGGTTATGATTTCCGTCGGCCTGGCAGCAGGAAAACTGCGCCTGCTCAAAGAACTAACAAATATTATTGGCGCTATCGCACAGGAGGCTCCTATGTTTGAGAAAACCCAACAATACTATGCTTACTTTCGCGACCACGACCTGACGCTACCTTTGTTGATCCTGCTTGTCAGCATGCTGATCGGCATCAGCCTGAGTCAGTTGTTGTTTTTCCGTCTGCGGCGGATAGCCGCCCGTATCTCCGGCTCATACTACCCGCTGTTGCAGCGGGTGATGACTGGAATTCCCGTCTTTTTGGGCATAGCCGCCGGCGGCTATGTCGCCACGCAGATCATCACTCTGCCTGCCGGTGTGTTGCATCTGCTGGACACATCGTTTCAGGTTCTGCTGATTTTTTGCCTTACTGTCATGGGGGCAAGGTTGGCTTCCGGATTCATCGCCATGCAATTGCAAAAAACCGCCGGCAGTTTTGCCTCGACTTCGATCTTGGTCAACACTATTGAGCTGATCGCTTATCTTACCGGCTTTTTGTTCATGCTGCAATCTTTTGGCATCTCGATCGCTCCACTGCTCACCGCTCTCGGCGTCGGCGGTCTAGCAGTAGCGCTGGCGCTACAGGATACCCTGTCCAATTTGTTTTCCGGCATCAATATCCTGCTGTCAAAACAGACAAAGGTCGGCGACTATATCAAGCTATCCACCGGCGAAGAAGGAGTTGTCGCCGATATGAACTGGCGCAGCACCACAATTCAGCAAACCTCCAACAACATGGTCGTCGTGCCCAACCAAAAAATTGCCACTTCGATTATTACGAACTATGCCTTGCCTGATGCCGAATGTTCGCTCGTCGTGCCCGTCAGTGTCAGTTATGAAAGCGATCTTGCCCATGTGGAAAAAACAACGATCGAAGTTGCCAGGGAAGTGCTGCAAATGACGGAAGGCGCCGTCAAGAATTTTGAACCGTTTATCCGCTACGCTGCGTTCGCCGAATCCAGCATCCAGTTTAATGTCATCTTGCGGATCAAAAGCGTGCTTGACCAACACCTGATCCGCCACGAATTAATCAAACAACTTCATTTACGTTACCGACAGGAAGGAATCCAGATCCCCTTCCCTGTCCAAACGATAAAAATCCAAAATGAGGGAGGCGCACAATGAAATACAAAATTTTAGGAAGAACCGGCGTCTGGGTTTCTGAGCTGTGCTTCGGCACGATGTCTTTCGGCAATGAAGCCGACGAAACGGCCGCCGCCGAAATGTTCGGCAAATGCCGCGAAGCCGGAATCAACTTTTTCGATTGCGCCAACAATTACAGCAATGGCCGGGCCGAAGAAATCCTCGGCAACCTGATTGGCAGCTGCCGTGACGAAGTGGTCATCACATCGAAAGTTTCGCAGCGTATCGGCAAAGACATCAATGCCCGAGGCTCTTCTCGCCGCCATATCATGCTCGCGGTGGAACAAAGCCTGAAACGGCTGAAGACGGATCGTATCGATGTCTACTTTATTCACCACTTCGATCCGTTCACCCCAATGGAGGAAACTTTGCAGGCCTTGACCGACTTGGTCAGACAAGGCAAGGTCCTCTATCTCGGCGTAAGCAACTGGGCGGCCTGGCAGATAACCAAAGCGCTTGGACTGTCCGCGCAATACGGTCTGGCCCGGTTCGAGTGCATCGAACCGATGTACAACATCGTCAAACGTCAGGCTGAAGTCGAAATCTTGCCGCTGGCCGAGTCCGAACAAGTGGGGGTAATCGCCTATAGCCCGCTGGGCGCCGGACTGCTTAGCGGAAAATACCTGGGAGAAACCGCCGATGCATCCGGTCGCATCATCAAGAACGATATGTACGCCAAACGTTATAGCGACCCCCAATACCGTGACACAGCAGCCCGTTTCGTCAACTATGCCAAAGAAATCGGTGTTAGTCCGGTAACGCTGGCAGTCAGTTGGGTCAAATCGCATCCGGCAATCACCGCTCCGATCATCGGCGCCCGCAATGTCAGCCAATTGGACCCGGCACTTGCCAGCGCAGCCTTCAGCATGACCCCGCAAATCCGCGAAGCAGTCTGCCAACTCTCGATTCGGCCGGCCTCCGCCACCGACCGGTTGGAAGAAGTACTGGATCCGAATTACAAGTTCAGCAATCGCTAATAAAACTTTCACAACAATGCCCAGTCAAAGTTAAAGTGGGAGACTTGCGTCTCCCACTTTTTCAAAGCGACCATCCTTACAGCAGAGCTTGGGTCTCGTCACTCGCGATTTCGATAAACCATTAACCTCCGTGAAAAAGAATCTGGGTCGTTCATTCGTTAACTTGAGCTAGGCTTTGGGTAAGTTACGATCTTGGGTTGTGCTTGGGTTTTTCCGAGGTTGGGGTAAAGGAAAAAACACTCTCCTAGTGGACTGGTTTCAACGTGCACAAACTTGGAAAGAATCTCTTTCGTGGGTTTTGCAGCTAACTGGAACCGATCGTCGCTGTAAGGATGGTGCTTGTCTATATTGTAGCATGCGAGACAACGAAGCGCAAGAGAAAATTGAAAATTCAACCGCCTATTTTGTATCGTTTTTTACAGTCACCACAAGCTCTTGTGTTGGTCATCCGTTAGGTCCGCGGAATCGGATCCGCAAATCCTGCGGTTGGAGCGTTTTTCCGGTCAAGATCGACAATGCCGTATTGGCAGCGGCGTTCGGCGTGATAATCAACCGGATGTATTCCCCCTCCGTAGCGCCGGTCCCCGAGGCAAGCCCGCCCAACATGTTGAACTTCAGATTGGTAAACTCCGTCTGACGTCCCCTTTTGCTAAAATTCCCGGTCAGACCATTAAATGATATTCCTTTCACACTTCCGGAGTTCATCTTGAAATTCCCATCGCCGTTTGCTTTGTCCCAGTCGCCAATCCCGCTGATCGTCGCTGCAAAGTCGGCTCGTCCCTGCACATCCTTGTCAGTCAATTGCGCCGCATCAATATTGGCGCCATTCACCTGCTGGCGATATTCCATGGTCTTGGGCACAACAGTCCCGGATAGAGTCAGCGAGCCGCCGAGACATTGAGCCCGCGCGCCCGACAGTGTCAGTACTCCGTCAACATAGCTGAACCCACCGCTGGCGGCGGAAAAAGCCAATTCCCCCAGAGCGCCGGAACCAATCTGAAAGTTTCCCCGCGCCTGATTTTTTTGCGGAGTTCCGGTCACTGTCGCCTGAAAAGCAATCGATCCCTTCAGCGCACTATTGGGATTAAATACATTTGCGTTAAGTCCACCGGAAGAAATCGTCAGATTGAGCTGCGGCGACCCACCACCGGTTGCCAGCGTAACACTGCCGCCAACGCTGAGTCGTTGCCCGGACAATGTGACTCCAACATTTGAAAGGTCCAGCCGGTTGCCTTGTTTGCGAAAACTACCGGTTGCATTGGAAATATCATAGTCGGAAATTTTTGCAGACGGTAGCGAAAAGACGCCGTTTGCAGTCATCGATGACGCATCTGCCGCCCCGCTTACGGTTGCTTCGAAACTCATGCGACCAGTTACACCTTGGTTAGTCAATATAGCGCCATCCACGTTTTGGCCGCTCACTTTTAAATTGTAGCGGGATGTTTGCGGCTCCATGGTTCCGGATATCGCCAATGCCCCTCCCAACGCCTTTAGTGTAGCGTTCTGAATCGTCAGCGTTTCCCCGGCAAAACTAAACGAACCTTCACCATCTGTCAGCGGATTGGCATCCAATTGGCCGGCAGGCAATTTGAATACGCCGCGCGCCAGTGTCTTGGCAAGCGTCCCTGTCACATCAGCCTGGAAGGAAAGCAAGCCGCTCAACGATGCTTTGCTGCCGGCCAACGAAGCGATGTCAATCCCTGCCGCCGCCAACTGCAAGGCAAGACCGGGGGAAGCAGTCGCAAAGTCAATTGTTCCGTTTACAGTCAACTTGTTCCCGTCCAATTGCGCAGACCCATTGCTCAATGTCATCGACTTACCCTGCAGTTTGAGCTTGGCATTTCCTTCTTTCAGCGCTTTTCCCTGCAGATTCATCGCCAAACCGGACAAAACGGCTTCACCGTTCGTCGATATGCCTGACTTATCCTGGACCAGGTTCCCCTTGACGTCCTTCAGGCTACCTGCCAAAAACTTTGGGTTTCCCGCAGCGGAAGGCAACAGGCTCTGCACATCCGCCAACTCGATCGCATCGACCGTAATCGCCAGTTGCGTCTTGACATCCGCTGTCCAGACGCCTTTTGCCGTCAGCGAGCTTTTGCCCAGCTTGCCCTTGAGATCGACCGCCACGGCAGGCGGTTTTTCATAGTCCAGTTCGCCGGCCAGTCCGGTGAACTGACGCTTCCACTCCGGCGTAGTCACTTCAACCATTACTTCCTGCAAGGCGATGATGCCGCGAAAGACCGTCGGTTGCTCTTTTTGCGGCTTCACCAATTCCTGCAGGCTCCAACGGCCGTTTTTATCAATTGCGAGCTTCAAATCCACTTTTTCGACGCTGATTTTTTTCACGCTATCAAGGCCAAACCGACCGCCCAACAAATCATCAAACTGATAGCTGACATTGATTTGTCCGCCGCTGGCGATTCGCGAACCGGCTTTATCATACAGCACGACCTGTTTCAATACGGCCGATCCCAATACCGAAAAGTCCAGCGAGCCGATTTCCAAACGGCCATTGATGGACGAATTGACCTGCTTCAGCAGGAGGTCCTGTACGCCTGCCAACACACGCGGCGCCGCCAGCTTCCAGGCGATTCCCGCGAGAACCAGCAAAGTCGCAAGTCCGGCCAGAATTATTTTATGCGTTTTTTTCATTCTGATCCCCCCTGTCTTACTTATTAACATTCGAGTATTATCTGACAAATCCTCCCCCGAGCTGCTTGCTGTTCGCTTGACCATAACGGGACAATTTGATACCATATTGATAAACAAAAAACCATTTGGGATCAGACTGACAAAACAATGTCAGTCGGGCTGAAAAAGCAGCAGGTTGCGCCTGTGGGACCTTACCGTAAGGTTTCACAGGCGTATTTTATCGGAGGGCCAGTGGATAAGCTATCGATTCAAAAAGTCAAAGGTGTATTGACACTCATCCTGATTGCCAACTTGGCTGTCGCGGCAGTAAAAATCATTGCCGGGCAGCTTATTCAGAGCGCCAGCCTGACAGCGGACGGATTTCATTCGCTGACTGACGGCATTTCCAATGTTGTCGGCCTAATCGGCATTTGGTTTGCGGCGCAACCTGTCGACGAAAACCATCCTTACGGTCATCGCAAATACGAATTTCTGACCGGCTTGTTTATCGGTTTCATGTTGCTGTTGATCGCCGGTTTTGTCCTTTATGACGCCAGCCTCAAATTCATCCAGCCAGTAGTTCCTGAGATAACTTTTGCCAGTTTGGTTGCACTGATCGCCACTCTGGGCGTCAATGTTTTTGTCTGCGTTTACGAATACCGGCAGGGAACTAAGTTGGGCAGTGCGATTTTAATCGCCGATTCGTTGCACACCCGCAGCGACGTTTATGTCTCGATCAGTGTTTTGCTTACATTACTCGGCATCAAATACGGTTTGCCGCCGATCATTGACCCGATCGCATCCCTGGTGGTTGTCGGGTTCATCATCAAGGCCGCACTGCAAATCATCCGTTCCACCAGCGATGTCCTGGTCGATGCCGCGGTCGCGGACAGCGATACGATCCGCGATATCACCCTGGGATTTCCGGAAGTGCGCGGCGTGCACGACATCCGCAGTCGGGGAACCGAACGCGACCTGTATATCGACATGCACGTCCTGCTTGAACCGGAAATGGGAATTGCCGCCTCCCACGACCTCTGTCACGCCGTCGAACAAAAAATCTGTCAAGAACTGAAGGTCCGCGCCCGGGTGATGATTCACATCGAACCTTACAAACCGATGAAATCAGCTAACCTAAAATTGTCGGTTTGACAAAATGGCATTTTTGTTGCTATAATTTTTTCAGTTGAATAAACGATACGGAACTGACGGATTTAGTGGAGTTCACCACATGAACCGTATCGGGGTGCAAGTCGACCGTCTGGGCAACGAATATTGCCTGGACGGTTTTTTATTTAACTGAATTTAAGAGCACTACGGAACTGGCGGATAAAGTGGAGCACACCACGTGGACCGTATTGCGGGAACTGTCGACCGCCTGGGCAAGTATTCTGTTCAGGCGGTCTTTTCTATTTCCGACTGTTGCTGTCAATTATCAAACTTAAGGAGTGTGCGCCGAAATGAAAAACCGTTGGCTTATCGCCGGATCCGCTGTAGGAATCCACATCTGTATCGGCAGCGTCTATGCCTGGAGTGTCCTTAGCAAACCACTAATGCAGGAATTCGGGGTCAGCCTGCAGGAAATCCAGTGGACGTTTTCTCTGGCTATCCTATTTCTCGGTCTTTCTGCCGCTTTTATGGGAGGTTATGTGGAAAAGTCAGGACCGCGCAAAGCAGGCCTGATGTCCAGCCTGTTTTTCTGCATCGGGCTGCTCGGCGCCAGCTTGGCTGTCAGTTTAAAAAGCCTGCCTTTGTTATATCTGTCTTATGGAGTCATTGGCGGGATCGGGCTAGGGGTTGGCTATATCGCTCCAGTTTCGACGCTGGTGAAATGGTTTCCCGATAAGCGAGGGTTTGCAACCGGCATCGCCATCATGGGATTTGGCCTGGCCAGTCTGGTTGCAGGCCCGTTGATTCAGTTCCTGCTGCAGCGCTTCGGGCTGGTGATGACCTTCCAGGTGCTCGCCTTTTCCTATCTGTTAATCATGCTGCCATCTTCGCTTTACCTTGCACCACCCGTCAATTCGCCGAGCCCCGTCATCAGCGGACAGCGTTGCCCCATCACCGGCGCCGTGCAGATAAGCGCCGCTGCCGCGATGAAAACCTGGCAGTTTTGGACACTGTGGTGGATGTTATTCACTAACATCACTTGCGGTATCGGACTGCTCAGCGTCGCTTCGCCAATGGCCCAAGAAACAGCCAGTATGTCTCCGCTTGCTGCGGCGGCAATGGTGGGAGGCATCGGACTGATCAATGGCATCGGTCGTTTGTTCTGGGCATCGGTCTCTGATTATCTCGGTCGCGCCAACACTTACATCACGTTCTTCATCTTACAAGGAATCGCGTTTTATTGGCTGTCACAGACTTCCGACAGCATTGCTTTTCAATTTTTGGTCTATCTGATCATCTCCTGCTACGGCGGCGGTTTTTCGACGGTTCCGGCATTTCTCAGCGACCTGTTCGGCGCTAGGGAGTTGAGCGCCGTTCATGGTAAAATATTAACAGCCTGGGCTGCCGCCGGGGTAGTCGGTCCGCTTTTCGTCGCCTGGGTCAAAGATTCAACGCAAAGTTACCACGCTACCTCCTTGTTTTTTTCCGGTTGCTTTGCTCTTTCTTTGGTGATTTCTATTCTCATGAAGTACAAGCAGGAAAAAACTGCAGCCTTGCAAGCGTATTCACAGCCAAATTAGTCTATACAATTACAATTTCCAATTAAGCGACTTGACAAAAATTTGCGGCTGGCGTATTATTCAAATGATAAATTTTTTCATTTGAAGGGAAGTGCTCCATGAAAATCACCTTGGCAGCCATCGCAACTGGATTGTTGCTTTCGGTCGCGTCGCTCGCGGGTGCCGCACCACTGGAACTCAGCGGAACGGCCACGATCAAGTTTCAATCGGAAACAGCCGATCAAATGCCTCAGCAATCCGGAACCATGACTACTTTGACATTACGGGGCGAGCAACCGCTGGGACGCAATTTTTCGGTTTATGCCCGGCTAGCTGCACAATATGCCAGCAATCCGCTGCTGTCAGACTACGATCTGGAAATCCACGGCGAAGACAAGAAATTTGTCGCCAGCATCGACCAATTCGGCATTTTGTATAAACCCGGCGATTTTACCTTTAATCTAGGCAGGCAAGAAGCGCTCATCGGCAAAACCGCCTTATTGTACAGTCGCTCTGAAACCAATGTCGGATACGGAACTTTTGTGGATGGCCTGTCTTTTGCAGGACCTGTCGGAAAAATCGATGTATCCGGTATCGCCGCTCGCGAGAACAATCTTGGGTTGCCCAACAACAGTCTGTATGCTTTACGGGCCGGCTACAACCTCTCCAAGTCGACCAACCTGGGCGTAACTTGGGGCAATTACCGAGTCCACGATGGCGACACTACCAATCACTGGGCCATCGACGCCAGTGCAACCCGAGGAAAGTTGTCCTTCATCGGCGAATATACTCAGTCTAGCGCCAGCCAGCAAAACAAAGCCTATGCCTTGAGCCTCAACTATGATTTCAACGGTAAAACCGCTGTGTATCTGACGCATTTCCGGGTTGAAGCAAATGCCGATATGGGTGGGCAAAGCGATTTTGACAATGATAACCGCGGAATTTATTACGGACTTACGCATGCATTCAACGATAAACTATCGCTGGAAGTGATTTTCAAAGATCAGTTTCTGCTCAGCGACGATAGCAAAAACAGCAAACTGGAAATCTGGCTGAAGAACAAGTTTTAATACAAATGGCAGGATTTTCACCGGTCAGCTGCGAAGCTTACAATCAAGAGGCCGCATTGACTTAAGAAAGCTGGTGATATCGATGAATCCTGGCGAAAAATTTGCCGAAGCCCAGGCCTTGGTTGCAGATGCCTATCAAATGCTCAGCCGGGTGATGTTGGCCGCAGAACGTCGTTTACTGGAAGAAGAATTTATGGCAGTAGGCGATTCCTCAGTCTTTCTCGATGCATCATCGGGGCTGGAGCGTAGCTCCCGCTGGTTACCCCGCCATTTGTCACGCGCCTACGTCAAAGGAAAAAAGGCGAATACCGCCATCGGTTACTGCATTCACCTCGGTCCCTATAGCGAGCCGACCACGCAGAATTTCCTGGAAAAATCACAGCTTGTTTTGCCTTTTATTTCTTTGGCCTGTCTGCGCAACATGCAGCCGGAACCTTTGGATGTGGATCGTCGGCAGTTGTGGGACAGACTCTGGGACAGCGGCTGGTGGGCCACATACGAAGATCTAGTGGCCGGTCCGCTTCGCACCTATACCACTTCCCGCGAGATCAGCGGTTTTCAGGCCACCATCACCGGCGCCCTGACCCCCCTGTTTCCGCTGGAACCCATCGAAGCTGCGGCGGATAGGATCGTGCAACCTTTACTGTTACTATATGCCAACGACACGAACGCATTGATGCAATCGCCTCATTTGTTTCAGCCTTGCTGATTTAACAAGTTATTACTGCGCTTCGCCACCTCGGCGGAGCGTTTTTTTGAAACGCGATATTTCTACTTTCATCAGTAGGAATTCGTGCTTGCCACAGGGAATAACTAGTGTGGATCATTAATTCAAGCACCGGGAGGAATGTTCAACATGTCAAAGCATCCACTTGCCGGCAAAAAAGCTTCTCCATCAATTCTGGTCAATGTTCCGCGCCTAGTTGCCGCTTATTACAGCAATCAACCGGATCCGTCCGAACCGTCGCAGCTTGTATCTTTCGGCACCTCCGGGCATCGTGGTTCTTCCTTCCAGCATAGCTTCAACGAAGCTCATATTTTGGCCATTACTCAAGCGATCTGCGATTATCGCAACTCGGTCTCGATAAATGGTCCCTTGTTCCTCGGCTTCGATACGCATGCCCTTTCCGAACCGGCGTTCATTTCGGTGCTTGAAGTATTGGCCGCCAATCAGGTCGAGGTGTTGATGGCCCACGCTATGAATTACACACCGACCCCGGCGATTTCCTATGCCATACTTTCTTATAACCGGGGGCGTCAAACCGGATTATCCGACGGCATTGTCATCACCCCCTCGCACAATCCGCCCGACAGCGGCGGCATCAAATACAATCCACCCAACGGCGGACCGGCCGACACCGACGTTACCCGGACAATCGCCGACCGGGCCAATGCATTGTTGCGGGAAAACAATCGGGGCATCCGCCGACTCAGCTACACCAAGGCCCGCACCGCAAGCAACGTGCGCGAACATGATTTTATTACGCCTTATGTAAACGACCTAAAAAATATCCTTGATATGGACCGGATCAAATCGTCCGGACTCCGTCTGGGTGCCGACGCACTCGGCGGGGCCGGTCTGGCCTATTGGCAACCGATTGCCGAAGCCTACGGACTTGACATCGACCTGTTAAACAACCATCCCGACCCGACTTTCAGTTTCATGAGCGTCGACAGTGATGGTAAGATTCGTATGGATTGTTCTTCACCGGACGCGATGGCCGGACTGATTGGAATGAAGGAAAAATATGACCTGGCGTTTGGCAACGACCCGGACTTCGACCGCCATGGAATCGTGACCCGCAGCGTCGGACTGATGAATCCCAACCACTATCTTTCAGTTGCTATTTCCTATCTGTTTGCCAACCGCCCCGACTGGCGCAGCGACGCCGCTGTCGGCAAGACCCTGGTCAGTTCCTCGATGATTGACCGAGTCGCTACAGGTCTTGGGCGTAAGCTGGCTGAAGTACCGGTCGGATTCAAATGGTTTGTTGAAGGCCTTTGCAACGGTTCGCTCGGGTTCGGCGGCGAAGAAAGCGCCGGGGCTTCCTTCCTGCGCAAAGACGGTTCCGTCTGGACCACCGACAAGGACGGAATCATTCTTTGTTTGCTGGCAGCGGAAATCACCGCTAAAACCGGCAAAGACCCCGGTCAGCATTATCAGGCGCTGACCGAAAAATACGGCGCTCCGGTTTACGAACGGATTGACGCCGCGGCAAATGCGGCCCAGAAAGCGGTGTTATCCCGTTTGTCGCCCGAGCAGGTTACTGCCAAGTTTTTGGCCGGTGACGCCATTACTGACCGCCAGACCAAAGCTCCCGCCAACAACGCAGATATCGGCGGACTAAAAGTTTGCAGCGCAAACGGCTGGTTTGCGGCCCGCCCTTCCGGTACGGAAGACGTGTACAAGATCTACGCAGAGAGCTTCAAGGGACCGGAGCATCTGAAACAGATTCAGGAAGAAGCCCGGCTCATCGTCGGTGAAGCTTTTAAGCAAGCCGGGGTATAGAACTTTTTGAAAAAACAAAAGGAGAGGAATTAAATGGACAGACGAGAATTTATCAAAGCTGCCGCCTTGGCCGGTGTTTCCCTGTCCACGCTCGGTTGCCTTGGCACGGAAAAAACTCCCCCGGTTTCTTCCACTGCCGCCCCTCCTGTTGCAACTGGCATAGCTTCGACAACTTCCCCTGCCTACGATCTGACGATAGCCCAGGGAACCGACCCTGTATCATTATTGGAAAGAGGTTTCAAAGCGCTTGGCGGAGTAGAGCGCTATGTAAAAAAAGGAGCCAATGTTGTCATAAAACCGAATTTCAGTGTTCCACGCACACCGGAAGAAGCTGCCACCACCAACACCGTCATGGTCGCAACCTTGACCAAGATGTGTCTTGACGCCGGTGCTAAAGAAGTTAGAGTAATTGACCAGCCTTTAAACAGCTCCACGCCGGTTCTCTGTCTGGAACGCACCGGTATCAAAAGGGCTGTAGAACAAGCCGGCGGAAAGGTTTTTACCTACAATGGCGTGCGCGATGCCTTCCGTCCAGTAACTTTTTCCGGCAAAACCCTCACCTCCTTTGATTATGTAAAGGATGTACTGGATGCCGATCTTTTCATCAATTTTCCGATTTTGAAACATCATCGCGGCGCAAAATTGACATTGGGCATGAAAAACTTGATGGGTTTGGTTTGGGACCGCCGCTATTTCCACAGTTCCGATTTGCACCAGGGAATTGCCGAGCTGGCTGCCTTCCGCAAGCCGCATCTTACCATCATGGATGCGATCCGTGGAATTACCGACAACGGTCCTGTTGGTCCTGGGCCGATCCGGGAATACGGCCAGGTTATTTTCGGCACAGACCAAGTGGCTATTGATGCCTATGCTGCGAACTTATTCGGCATGAAACCGCAGGATGTCGGTTATATCCGAATCGCTGCGGAAATGGGAATCGGCAATATCCAATGGGAAAAATTAAAACTGCAGAAGGTGTGAACTGATGAAACTATCACCGCTGCGTTATTGGCGAACTTTGATTCCGGCCGCGACCCTATTGGCAACGGTCGCATTGATGGCCAAATATACATACCCCTTGCCTACATACACCGAAATCCTACTTTGGTATACCAGGCTCGATCCTTTACTATTAGTCAGTCAGCTGCGTAACGGCGGCCTTCCGATTTGGGCATGGCTACCTTTCCTAACATTGCTTGTCACGTTGCTGGTCGGTCGAGTTTTCTGCGGCTGGCTATGTCCGCTTGGCGGATTACTGGGACTACTCAACAGCATCAAAAAAAATCCGCCGCCGGATGGCCTCAAGAAGTTACAGCCATACCGGCTTCCATGGCTGATTTTTTTGCTGACCCTGTTGGCGCTTGGCAGCGGTTGGGCACTATATTTCAGTCCGTTCCATCTGCTGACCGAGGAATTGTCGCGAATTTGGCTGAGTCAATTTCCCTGGATGCTTTTGGCAATCGTTCTCAGCGGATTATTTATTGCACCACGCTTTTGGTGTACGTATCTCTGCCCGACAGGCCTGCTGCTTGGTTTCATTTCTCGGTGGCGACTATTTCGGGCAAAACCGCCTGCTTCGTGCATCCAATGCGGACGTTGCACTAAAGTCTGCCCCAGCGGCGCAGCCGCACCGGAACAGGCCGCCACAAAGGCTGATTGTCTTCTTTGCGGTCGCTGTAGCGAAATTTGTCCTGTCGGTTTATTTGATATTGTCCGGCAACCGCAAGCAGGCGCTAACAATTCGCCTGCTGGTATCGAATTCAGCCGCCGCGAAATTCTGCGTGCCGGAACCGCTTTACTGGCAGCCGGCGCGGCTTCTTCTCTCTTGATGAAACCAACCGCCGCCAACCCCTTGCGTCCGCCCGGAGCTTTGGAAGAAGACGAATTTTTGTCGCGCTGCAGTCGCTGCGGTCGCTGCATCAAAGTCTGCCCCAGTCAATGCATCAAGGCGATGCCGTTCAGCAGCGGGCCTGCTTTATTTCTCACTCCATATATCGTAGCCCGCGAGGCCCGCTGCGAGCTGACCCAGCATTGCCAAAAAGTCTGCCCCACCGGCGCTATCGCATCGCTGCCAATATCGCAGACGCTGATGGGCCTGGCAGAAATTGATCATTCACGTTGTCTGGGTTGGGCGGAAGGAAAGCTTTGCTTGCTTTGTCAGGAACAGTGTCCGCAACACGCCATCGATTCTGATGACAAAGACAGGCCAACGGTTCGAACAGAGCTTTGCGTCGGTTGCGGCGCCTGTGAAAACGGCTGCCCTATTGACAGCCCGGCGGCGATCGTAGTTAAGCCTCAGCCAACCCGCCGCAGATAATTACAACTTATCACATTAAACTATTGACAATACTACTTAACACAATGTAAAATAATAAAGATTGTTTCCCATTACGATGATTTGAACCAACGATGTTAAAGAGTGAAACTCCAGCGCAGATTTCTCTTGATTCTCGTATTCTCAAATGGTATTGGCGGCAGTCGGACGGTAATGCGGCTGATGACGTTGTGGAACGTCATGATTACCAATTTTGAAATACGGGAGGAAGAAAACGATGGAACAAAGACTTCAACATCTGGTTCGACGCTTGGCATTTATCGGCTATCGTCCGCACGAGATCAATCACATCGTCAAGTCTTCGACAAGCGACAAAGCAGCGCTCGTTGGACAACTTGAACGCTATGAACAACTCGGCTTGCAATATCTGAACAACTACAGCCAATAACGAACGGCAACGAGAGTGTCCAAATAGGCGCTCTCGTTTTTTTATCTTACATTTGTTTTTATTCATATTGGTCATTATGATATAATACAACCTGACTTGTGATAGAGATAATATGACCATTAAATATGAACAACAGAAAATCAGGGAGGGGTTACGCTTAATGCTGGTACACGATCTCGTTTTTCAGGGCAAAGCTTCCGATGTTGCATTCCACACCGTATCACCAATCACTTACGAATGTTTTCAGCAAGAATATCGCAACTATCGCAATTATTTTCACCAGCAGGGAATTCGCCCCGGACAAAATATCGGCCTATTCTCTCGCAATTCCGCCGAGTATGTTTATTGCTACATGGCTCTTTCCAGCCTTGGCGCAGTAGTTGTACCGCTGAACTTTCAGCTGACCGGTCGCGAGATTTCCTACATTGTCAAAGACTCCGAAATGACCCATCTCATCTCCATGGAAACTTTGGATCTTGATGTTGAAGTAAAGCAACTTATTATCGCGGATTTTGCCGCCGCGATCACTGATAAATCCTGCGAACCGGCGCCCGATTACACCGACATCACCGAAAACACTCCGTGCGTCATCATTTATACTTCCGGCACAACCGGCAATCCCAAAGGAGCTATCCTGACCCACGGCAATTTGGTCAGCAATGTCGCAGCGTTTCGGGCTGCCTTGCCGCCAACTTCTTCTTCCGACAACATCCTGTGCGTACTGCCGATGTACCACTGTTTTGCCTGGACCTGCGCCGTTTTGTATCCGCTTAGCGTTGGCGCTTCGATCACGATTCTCGAAGCCTTTTCACCGAAGGAAACCATCTCAGCGATCAAAGAGAAGCAGGTCAGCGTCGTCTTTGGCGTTCCCCCGATGTATAATTATCTGAGCCGCATCGGGGAAGCGGAAGATCTGCGAAGCGTCCGCGTCTTCGTATCCGGCGGAGCCGCGCTGCCGCAGAAAGTCGCTGCTTCGTTCCAGCAAAAATATGGCACACCGATTCTGGAGGGGTACGGACTTTCCGAAGCTTCACCCGTAGTGGCCCTCAACCCCAGCCACAAAACCAAGTTCTGTTCGATTGGTCGCGCCTTGCCGGGGCTGAATGTCCGTGTTGTCAATTCACGCGGCGAAGCGCTCCCGCCTGGCGAAGTCGGCGAATTAACCGTACAAGGCCCCAGTGTGATGCAAGGTTACTACAACCTGCCGCTGGAAACTTCGCGAGCGCTGCGAAACGGCTGGCTGCATACTGGAGATCTCGCTTACCAGGACATCGACGGTTACTTTTTCATCGTAGACCGTCTAAAGGACATGATCATCATCAATGGCGAAAATGTTTATCCGCGTGAAATCGAGGAATTGCTGTACGCTTTCCCCGGCATTGTAGAAGCCGCGGTCATAGGCAAGCCGGATACTTTGCGCGGCGAAGCGGTTTGCGCCTATATAGCCCTTGAGGAAGGCGCCGTATTCGACCGCAAAGCAATTCGCGATTACCTGCAACCTTTGCTGGCCGCTTACAAGATGCCTCGCGATATTGTGCAGGTCGATGCCCTACCCAAAAACAAGACCGGCAAAATCATGAAACGACTGCTGCGCGAGCAAGTTGTCGCCGGGACCAGCGCCACGCAGACAGGTTGATCGAATTAAAAAAAACAGAAGGATGCTGCAACCTCCAGTTGCGGCATCTTTTTTCTTTCAGCCAATACCTTGACCACTCGGATTTGTTTGATTTTTTGCGGGTTGCTTGATATAATTCGTCATACATACCGCATCAGGGAGGTCTTTTTTTTGCGCGTTATCATCATCGGCGCAGGCAAAGTGGGGTACAAGCTCGCCGAGAAGCTCTCACAGGAAAACCATGAAGTCCTGATTATCGAACAGAACGAAGATCGTCGGAAAATCCTGCAGGAAAACCTCGACGTGCTGGTTTCCGGCGGTAACGGCGCCAGTCCGCGCGTGCTTGCCGATGCCGGAGTCACCCACAGCGACCTGCTGGTAGCGGTCACCGATCAGGATGAAGTGAATATGCTGGCCTGTATGGTAGCCAAACGCGCCGGCGTCGGTCGCACGGTCGCACGGGTCCGCAGTCCGGAATATGTGCAAAAGGATCAAGCCCTGTTTCGTGAGTGGATGGGAATTGATTTGCTGATTAATCCCGAGATGGTCACGGCGCTGGAAATCTTGCAGATTTTAAAAACACCGGCTGCACTTGATGTGGAAGAATTCGCCGGCGGGCTGGTTCGCCTATTGGAAGTCCGGCTCCGCGCCGACTCGCCTTTTGCCAATGTACCGCTAAAAGAGCTAACTTTGCCTGCCACGATACTGGTCATCGGAATTTTGCGCGGTGAAAAAATGATTGTTCCCAAGGGACATGACGTGCTACGACCGGATGACCATGTCTTTTTCATCGGCGAACATGACGCGATCATTGCTTTTGAAGACAGTTTCACCAATAAACGGACCAAGGTAGAACGGGTCATGATCGTCGGCGCCGGTCGGGTCGGTCGTAACCTAGCCGTACTACTGGAACAAAACGGAATTTCCGTCAAAATCGTCGACAACAACCCCGAACGCTGCGACACAACGGTTTGTCTGCTCAACAAAGGGATTGTACTGCAAGGAGACGGCACAGACATCGACCTATTGATGCAAGAAGGAATCAGTGAAGCCGATGCGGTCATCTGTCTGACGAATGATGACAAGCTGAATCTGTTGGTCGCCTTGCTCGCCAAGCGACTGGGCGCCAAAAAGACATTTGTCCGGGTCGGACGCAACGAATACGCTTCGATCATGCAGCAAGTCGGCGTCGATGTCGTATTGTCGCCGCAAATCCTGACTGCCAGTGTCATTTTGCGGTTCATCCGTCAAGGCGATCTTGTATCGCTAATGTTGTTTGAGGGAGCAAAAGCCGAAGCAATGGAACTGATTGTGCAGGAGGGCGCCAAAATCATCGGTAAACCATTGCACAAAGCAAATTTTCCTGCTCAATCGCTAATCGGCATGGTGGTCCGGGACGGGCAGCCGATGATTGCCAATGGCAATACGGTACTCGAGGCCGGCGACCGAGCCGTAATATTCACCCTGCCCGGCAAATCTGACGAAATCACCAGGCTATTTCAAGTTCAAGGCAACGGATTATAAATCATGGATTATCGATTTACCCTGTCCGTACTGGGCAGGTTGACTTTTGGCTATGGTCTGTGCATGCTGATTCCCGGCTTGCTATCCCTGTATCATGGCGAAGCGGCCTGGCAAGCTCTTTTTCTGTCGGCGTTCATTTCGATTGTGCTCGGTTGGGGCATGTCGTTTTTGCGCCGCGACAGCCATCATCTGGGAATCCGCGAGGGATTCGCAATTGTCGGCGGCGGCTGGTTGCTGGCTTCGTTCCTCGGCGCCCTGCCCTATACCTTTGCCGGAGTTCTGCCCAGTTATGTCGACGCCTTGTTTGAAACGGTTTCCGGTCTGACTACGACCGGCGCCTCCGTCTTCACCGATATCGAGAGTCTGCCGATGGGAATTTTGCTCTGGCGCAGCCTGACCCACTGGCTGGGCGGCATGGGCATCATCGTGTTATTTATTGCGTTTCTGCCGGAGATCGGCTCCGGTGCCATCCACATGTTCCGCGCCGAAGTCCCCGGACCAATCGCCGACCGGGTCGTGCCGCGCTTACGCGACACCGCCCTCACGCTCTGGGCAATCTATAGTTTGTTTTCACTGCTGCAAATCATATTGCTCATGCTAGCCGGCATGTCTCTTTTTGACGCAATCAACCATACCTTCGCCACGATGGCAACCGGTGGTTTTTCAACAAAAAACGCCAGTATCCTGTACTATGACAGTCTGGCGATTGAGCTGATCATCATTGCCTTCATGACGATTGCCGGCGGAAACTTCGGCCTTTATTTTCTTGTCTGGAAAAAAGGCTGGCGGCACTTATTCCGCGATGTCGAGTTCAAAGTGTATCTTGGCATCATGGCCGTTGCGGCCTTATTCATTACCGCGAATCTTGTCCTTACCTCCGGTTTGCCTGTTGGCAAAGCATTGCGCGATGCCCTGTTCACTTCCTCGTCGATTATGACCACGACCGGCTTCGTCACTGCCGATTTCGATCAATGGCCGGCGTTTTCCAAGCTATTGCTGCTGATTCTGATGTTCATCGGTGGATCGGCCGGGTCGACCGCCGGCGGCATGAAAGTCGTGCGCTTGCTGTTGCTGTGCAAACAATCCTGGAATGAACTGCAGCGCGACCTGCATCCCCGCATGGTGATCAATGTCAAGTGCGCCGGAAAACCCGTGCATGCTTCGGTGCTGCAAGCCACCGGACAGTTCTTTTTTGTGTTCATGCTGACCTTCGCTGTGTCAGTTTTGCTGGTATCGGCCGCCGGCCTGGATGCCTGGGATTCCATCGGCGCCGTAGCCGCGACGCTCGGCAATGTCGGTCCCGGCTTTGGCGTCGTTGGTCCCACCCAGAATTATAGTTTGCTATCCGATTTCGTCAAAGTCGTATTGACTGGTTGTATGTTGCTTGGCAGGCTGGAATTGTTCACCCTGCTGGTGTTCCTCCGCCCAGAGTTCTGGCGGACCCACCGCAACTGGTAACTTCACTCAACGATAGTTTATATCCGCGTTCACGCAGGTCTTAAGTGGTTTTTTCTCCAATCCGAGGATCAGATTTTCCGCCGCCAGCATCGCCATCCGGTTGCGAGTTTCCAATGTTGCGCTGCCGATATGCGGCGTGACAAATACATTTGGCAATTGCAGCAACGGATGATCCGCCGGAATCGGTTCCGGATCGGTGACATCGAGCGCACAACCGGCAATCACACCCTCCCTGACCGCCGCATACAATTCCTCTGTCTTGACGATCGCACCACGGGCCGCGTTAATGAAAAACGCGGTCTTTTTCATTTTGGCGAACTCTGCGGCGCCGAACAATCCACGCGAATCTTCATTCAGCGGCACCAACACCACGATAAAGTCGGCCTGCGCCAGCAATTCGGCAAATCCAACGTAAACCGCGCCGTTTTCTTCTTGCGGACTGCGGCGATGGCGGTTGTGATAAATAACGTTCATGCCGCTGGCCATCGCCCGGCGGGCCACTGCCGATCCAATCTGGCCCAATCCCACCATGCCCAAGGTTTTGCCAAACAGATCAACGCCCAAGGGGATCGGCGACGTCGGTGTCCAGCGGCCTTCCTGCACGATTGCCACACTCTCTTTTAATCGGCGAGCCGCAGACAGGACCAGCAAATAAGTCAGATCCGCCGTCGCTTCCGTCAGCACGCCAGGCGTATTGCCGAATGGCACGCCGCTAGCAGTACAGGCAGCCACGTCGACATTGTCATAGCCGACTGAACTTTGCGCGATGACACGAAGCTTCGGCGCATGAGCCAGCAGCTCCGCATCCACCTTGACCGGTTGCCCGCCAACCGACATCAATCCATCGGCGTCGGCCAGCCATTCCAGCAACAACGGACGCGGCATCACGCCAAGTTCATCCCAGGACACAACCTCGCATCGCTCACGGATCCAGGCATCCGCCTCCGGCATCGGCTTACCGGTCATTACTATTTTTCCCAGTTTCTTCATCGTATCTCCCCATTTTCTGCGTTTATTTGCTCGTTAGCTTCGTTAACTTCCACAAAAAATCGCCGATATCCTGCTGCCCGGCAACCAGATATTGCGCAGATGTCGGTCGGATTCCCACCCGGATCGTGACAGCCTCTTTCGGCAATGCCTGGAACATATCTTCATCCGTCGCATCATCGCCGGCAGCCAAAATAAAATCGTAAGCGGCGTCATCGAGAACCGCCAGAACCGCCGATCCTTTATTGGCGCTTTTGGCCCGCACTTCCAACACCTTGTTCCCTTCCAACACTTCCATGTTGGTCTGGAACAATAGGTTGTTCAACTCAAATTTCAACTCCTGGGCCAAAAAATCCGCCGATTCGGCATCAGATTGCCGGTAGTGCCAAGCGATTGAACATTCTTTTTCTTCCAGAAACGATCCTGGCAAACGTTCGACGTAAAATTCGAGCATCGGCATAATACGGGTTTTCCAGCTATGGTCGGGAAATACCCGTTTGCGCCAGATTCCGCCCCGACGCCTCATCCACGCGCCATGCTCAGCAACCAGACTGAGCCGGATATCTCCCAGATGTGTCTGCAAAAATTCGCGCTGCCTGCCGCTGATGATCGTGATGTCATTGCGCGGGTCGCTGGCTAGGCTGCGCAATAAATCTTTCAGCCCCCCTCCCGGTGTCGCCAGTTCAGGGCTACGGGCCAGCGGCACCAACGTGCCGTCATAATCAAAAAACAACGCCCGTCGTTTCGAGAGGTCAAACTGACTGACCAGCCGCTCCATGCCCGATGCGGTCAGCAATTTTTCCACTGTTACTTGTTGCAACGCAGATCGTTCTTCCATTGCATGCAAAAACAACCGGCCCCAACGATGCACATCATATTTCTTTACACTTTCGCGCATTGCCCGGATTCGTGCCGTCTGCTCCGCTTCCGGCATGGTCAGCGCCTGCAGGATCGCATCAGCCATCTCCTCGCGGCTGTTCGGATTGACAATCAAAGCTTCCGGCAATTCGCGGGCAGCCCCTGCCATTTCGCTAAGAATCAGCACACCATTGTCTTGCGTGCGAGCTGCCACATATTCTTTGGCAACCAGATTCATCCCATCACGAAGCGGGGTAACCAAGGCGACGTCGGCCATTGAATATAAGGAACTCAGCGCCTGCAGTCCGAGATTTTTATACAAGTAGGCGATGGGCGACCAGCCGATATCGGCAAACCGGCCATTGATCCGGCCCACCAGTTCGTCAATCTCGCTGCGCATGTCCTGATATTTGTCGACGCCGATCCGTGAAGGAACAACCAACAACAGCAGAATTACGTTCTGATGCCATTCCGGATGACGCTCCAAAAACAGTTCGTAGGCGCGTAGCCGTTTGGCGATGCCTTTGGTATAATCCAGTCGGTCAACCGACAATATCGCCTTTTGCTGGACCAGTTTGCGTCGGATTGTATCCGCTTCCTTGCGCACTTTTCCCAAACAGGCCGTACCGTGATATCGTTCAAAATCAATGCCGATTGGAAAAGCGTCGACCTGGACTTCACGCCCTTGCACGATCAGCCGACCGATTTGATGCTGGTTGCCGGTCAGACGCAGCACCGAAGTAAGAAAATGGCGCACATAATCGACGGTATGAAACCCGATCACATCGGCGCCCAACAAGCCTTCCACGATGCCGCTCGCCCATTTGCGCGGCAACATCCGGAATATCTCATAGGCCGGAAACGGGATATGCAAAAAGAACCCGATTGAGATTTCGGGGCATCTTTCACGTAACATGGCCGGTAGCAGCATGAAATGATAATCGTGGATCCAGACCACATCACCCGGACGCACCTGAGCTGCAACCACCTCGCAGAAGTGACGGTTCACCTGTTCATAAACTTCCCACATCGCCTCCTCATAAATGGTCAATACCGGGAAATAATGAAACAACGGCCAAATCGTCTTGTTGCAAAAACCCAGATAAAACTGATCCATCAGTTGTTCTTCGATGAATACCGGTTCGCACTCACCCATTTGACGCAGCTGGCTTTTAACCAGGTCGTGATACTGTGGTGCTATGCTGTTGCCGGGCCAACCGATCCATTTGTGTTCGGATAACTCCGTCCCTTGCTGTTTGCGGCGTTCGAGAAACGCCCCCAGTGCACTGACCAGCCCTCCTGCGCTGGGACCGGTCTTCATTTCTCCGTCTTCTATGCCAACAGTCATCGGCATTCGATTGGATACGATAATCAGGCGTCCTTTCTGTTCTGTCGCTTTTTCCATCAGCATCCCTCCATTTGAATCCGGTTCGGCTTGTCTGCATTTCAGCGCAGGATTTCATCATGGTCGCGCAGAAACAAATAATTGAGAGAAAATATAGACAATGCCGTCGTGTTCATTATAACACAGAGAGAAACAGGAGGGATTGCGATGAGAGCAGCGACCTGGTACAAGGATGCCGTACTTTATCAAGTACATATCCGATCGTTTGCCGATTCAAACAAGGATGGCATCGGCGATTTTTCCGGCCTGACGGAAAAGCTTGATTATATCGTCAATCTCGGCGTTACCGCCATCTGGTTGCTGCCGTTCTATCCATCCCCTTTGCGTGATGACGGCTATGATATTGCCGATTATCGCAACATCCATCCTGATTACGGCACAATCGCCGACTTCAAACGTTTTTTGAAAACCGCACACGCCAAAGGCCTGAAAGTGATCACCGAATTGGTGCTCAACCATACCTCGGACCAACACGACTGGTTTCAGCGTTCCCGCAGCGCCAAGCCGGGCTCTAAATGGCGCAATTATTATGTGTGGAACGACAATGATAAGAAATATAGCGAAGCCCGAATCATTTTCAAGGATTTTGAAACTTCCAACTGGAGCTGGGACCCTGTTGCCCAGGCTTATTACTGGCATCGTTTTTATCGCCATCAGCCGGATCTCAACTACGAAGAACCGGCTGTGCGGCAGGAAATCCTGCGGGTTGTCGATTATTGGTTCGGGCTTGGCGTCGACGGACTTCGTATGGACGCCGTTCCCTACCTCTATGAAACCGAAGGCACCGACTGTGAAAACCAACCTAAGACCCACGCGTTTTTGAAGGAGCTGCGCCGGCACGTCGACCTGCATCACCCCAACCGCATGCTACTGGCCGAGGCAAATGGCTGGCCGGAAGATGTCGTCGAGTATTTTGGCAATGACGATGAATGTCATATGGCGTTTCATTTTCCACTGATGCCCAGACTCTACCTCTCTGTTGGGCTGGAAAACGCCTGGCCGGTCATTGATTCGATAATGAAGACACCGGTAACTTCAGAAAAATGCCAGTGGGCCCTGTTTCTGAGAAACCACGATGAACTGACCATGGAAATGCTGACCGAAGAAGAACGTGATTTCTTTGTTAAAATTTACGCTCCGGACCCGCGCTCACGCATCAACCTTGGCATCCGTCGCCGGCTTGCGCCGCTGCTTGGCGGCAATCGGCGCAAGATCGAACTGCTGAACGCATTGCTGCTCAGCCTGCCTGGTTCACCGGTCATTTATTATGGTGATGAAATCGGTATGGGCGACAATATTTATTTGGGCGACCGCAATGGCGTCCGGACCCCGATGCAGTGGTCGGCCGACCGCAACGCCGGGTTTTCGCAGGCCAATCCGCAACAACTCACTTTGCCAGTGATCACCGAGCCTCACTATCATTATGAAAGCATAAATGTGGAAGCGCAGGAGCAAAACCCCAGTTCGTTCCTCTGGTGGCTTCGCAAGATGCTGGCGCTGCGCAATCGTTTCACGGCTTTTGGCCGCGGTGAAATCAGCTTCCCTGTTTCGAGCAACGACCGGATTCTCGCCTTCGTACGAGCTCTGGACCAGGAAATCATTTTGGTTGTTGCCAACGTATCACGCTTCGTACAACATGTCAGTCTTGACCTTTCAGCCTGGAAGGGGCTGGTCCCGCGCGAACTGATGGGAGAAAGCCTGTTCCCTCCGATTGAAGCCTCACCATATGGTCTGAGTTTGGGCCCGCACTCCTTTTATTGGTTCAGCCTGGAAAAAAAGCTGCTGCGCGGGCGACAAGTCTGTGAGCAAACCGATTTGCTTCCTAGCGACCAACTTACCCATGAAGTGTCTTCGCTTGAAGACTTGCTTTCCCCAGCAGTCTGGCAAAAGATGCGATTGCGCCTGCCGCTGTTTCTGGAAGCTTTGCCGTTGCAACCTGTCGGTTGCAATGTGCGGGCAGCAACGATTCTCGACGGATTTATCCTGCCCTCCGGCAATCATGTCGTCTATGTAGTCAGAGCCGAAACACCGGCGGTTGCCTCCACCCGAACAATGATTCCGCTGTCACTGCGACACGGTTCCGGTGACCGCTCCAATGCTTTGTTGGCCAGAATCAAACTGGGTGAAGTACTGTTTGAATTGACCGACGCCACGTTTGACAGCGCATGGCAACTCTGGCTGTACGAGTTCGCAGTAAGCGGAAAACGCGTCAAAGGATCAGACGGCATGTTGCTTTCGCGCCGTTATCCCAACTTTGCCAAACCGACCGGCTCAGCGCAGGCGGAAGTGATTAATGCCGATCACAATCATTTATCCGTGCTGTTCCGTCCCCATCATGCGCTGAAACTGTTTCGGCAACTAGAGGACGGGATTCACCCGGAAAAAGAATTGGGCCGTTTTCTAAGCGAACGCACCGCCTTCACCAAAGCTCCGGCGGTCGAGGCTACTGTCGAATACCAGCTTGGTAATGGCAACATTTGCACCGTAGCAGTCTTGAATACCTTTCTGCCGCACCGCAGCGATGGCGTTCATCTGATGCGGGAAAGCCTGTTGCCATTCTTTGAAAGCGCGTTGATGAGCGGGCGGCCTGCCGACGAGCTGGATCAATTGCTGCCGCCTAGCCCATCGCCATTACGTTTGGCCACTTCACCAGCAAATGAACAGGTCCGTATTGCAATCGGACCAATGATTGAAACAGCTGGCCGTATCGGTCGGTTAACTCATGAATTGCATGTCGCATTGGCCAGCGATACCGAAGATCGGTCATTTGCTCCGGAATCCTATACGTTGCACTACCAAAAGCAACTCTCGCACGGGATGCGCCATCTGCTGGATTTTTTAATCGCACAGTTGTCAGAAACACTACCGACTACCGAGGCAAAGCACTTTAAATCGCTTGATCAGCTGATTCGCCGCAAAGGGCAAATCGAAACACTGTTTAAACACTTGGGACAAAAACCGATTCATTCCTACCGGATACGCACCCATGGCGACTACCATCTTGGGCAACTGTTAGTCGGCGAACAGGGTGATCTATCGATCATCGATTTTGAAGGCCGTCCAACCCGTCCGTTGACGGAACGCCGCATCAAACGATCCCCATTGCGCGACCTCGCCAGTATGCTTTGGTCGTTTTACTCCTGCGTCCATCAGTTGGCTGCCAGTCATGTCACCAATCTCTTGCCGGGAACCGACCGAAATCAACTGCGAAAAATCGCTGATGTCTGGTGCCGCTGGGTCTCCGCCGCCTTCCTGCGAGCCTACTTTGAAGCCGCGCATGCACTGCCGCCCACCCACCCGGCGGGAGTGCAACGCGTTCACGACGCGGCGTTGCTGCTGGATTGCTTCTGCATACTACACGGTTTGGAAAAATTGGAAAGCGAATTGCTTGCCAGGGAACAATGTGAAGAAATTACTCTGGCAGGCTTGTTATTCTGGCTCGACAGTTGCGCAACAAGTGTTGTGCGCAGCAAAGTCTGATCACTATTCAGCAGTTCAGTTATATCCCATAAGGATACTTTATCACCATAAAATTCATCCTCGCATGATAGATCATATTCAGAAAAAATAACGTATAATTTAAGTAACCAATATTGTGCATATTTTCACACATTTCAAGGAGGATAGGCAAGTGCGTTATGCAAAACTCCTGCTGATCGCCAGCATCCCGATCGCCCTGTTGACCGGTTGCGGCCAACAGACAGCGCCAACCGCCCAGACGCCTGTGGCAGCAGTTCCGGCCGGGCAAACCATCTCCGCCCCTTTTGAAACCTTGCAACAGCTTTCAGATAAATATCTGAAAGCCGGCAAGCCGCTTCTGATTGAGCCTCAAGAAGTATTCCAGAAAACTGTTGCAGCGATGGACCCCGGCTACTACCTGGTCGACATCCGCAGCGATGAACACTACGCCAATCACCATATCCCCGGAGCAGTCCACATTTCGTACGCCGATGCCTGGCGCGCCAATAAAACCGAACACTTGCCACGCGATAAAAAAATTGTCGTGATTGATTATTCCGGCCACTCCTCCAGCCAAATCGCCGCCCTCTGGTCATTGCTCGGCTATGACGCCGTCGCGATGAAACACGGGATGGCCGGCTGGTCTAAGAACAAAGACGTCATCGGCGGCTCTCCACTACCTTGCGAACCGAAAAATCTGGCCACGGTGAAAGATGCAACTATGCCAACTCCTCATGATTTTCCGGCGCTTGACACCAAAGCGGTTAATGAAGCGGATTTGATCCGCAAACGGGCGGAAGCAGTCGCTGCGAAACCGGTTGTCATTCAGGCCGATGACCTGTTGACCCGTGTCACTGCCAAAAGCGCCTTCGTGCTCGACATTCGCAACACGACCCATTACCAGGCAGGACATATTGCCGGAGCCATCAACGTTCCCCAGCAAAACCTGCTGGAACTGGACAACCTAAAAAAACTGCCGACCAATCAGCAAATCGTCATCGTCTGTTATGACGGGCATGCTTCCAGTCAGGCAGCCCGGCTGCTGAACCAACTCGGTTATGACACTCTGGCGCTAAGAGACGGCATGAGCGTCTGGTCGGGCGATGCAAACGTGATTGGCGCAAAAGCTGTTGCCTGCGACGTTCCCGAACGAACGACCGCCAAGCTGAACGCCCCGCTGAACCCTGGACCCAGCACGGCCGCCACCTGAGGGTAGTAGCATTTTGCAGCCGGTTCGGCTGCTATAAAACGAAAATTCTGATGCAAAATCATTTTGACCGAAGAGAGGATTTGGGATGCGAAAAATCAGCCGGAGAACTTTTCTACAAGTTGCGGCGGGATCAGCCGCAGTAGGAGTCGCCGCCCCGCAGCTCCTGGATATGAAGGCGTTCAGCGCTTCGATCGTTGATGCGCCGGTAAGCAAAATTCCCACCTATTGCAACGGCTGCTCGACAGGCTGCCCGATGTTCGCCTTTGAAAAAAACGGGCGACTTTGGAAAGTCGAAGGTCATCCGGTGGGAATGAAAAATTACGGCACTTTGTGCGCACGCGGACATGGCGTCGCTGCAGACCTTTATAACAAGGACCGGGTGCGACAGCCGATGAAACGCGGCGCCGACGGAAAATTCCAACCGATCTCCTGGGACCAGGCATTCAAGGAAATCGCCGAAAAACTTGCCGCAATCATCGATAAGAACACCGGCAACTCGGTGGCCTGGATGGCGCATGGCGGCAAAGACACTTACGGCGCAATGTTTCTTGATGAAATCGGTTCACCTAATTTCATCACCCACTACTCCACCTGTTTCACCTCCAAGACCAATGCCTGGGACAAGATGGTCGCCAATCAGCTGACGATTGACATTCGCCGTAGCAAATACATGTTGTTTGCCGGTCGCAACTATGGCGGCGCGATTATCCCTGCGGCAATGAAGCAGTTGACAGAAGCCCGCGCACAGGGTCGCAAGATTGTCGTCGTAGACCCTCGCCTATGCGAACTGGCCAAAATCGCCGACGAGTGGATTCCTATCCGTCCTGGCACCGATCTGGCTTTTTTCCTCGGCATCGCCCACACGCTGATCAGTGAAAACCTGTATAACAAAAACTTCGTGCAGAAATATGTGTTTGGCTTTGAGGAATTCTGGGCCGCCAACCGTGACTTTTCAGCGGACAAAGCCGCGACAATCTGTGATATCCCTGCAGCCAAAATCCGCGAGATTGCCCGCGACCTGGCAAAAAACGCACCAGCTGCGTTTCTGGACCCCGGTTACCATGGTCTGCACAACCATTACATTAATAGCACCCAGATCGCCCAGGCCAATGTCATCGTCAACGCTCTGCTGGGTAATTTCTATCAACCAGGGGGACTACTGCCCACTGCCCGCCCGCCGCTCGGCAGCCTGAAACTGCCGAAACGGCTGCAGCCGGAAAAAGGACCGCGGGCCGATGGGGCCGGAGTGGCTAATGAGTACCCGACGGTCGAGACCAGTCGCGGCATCGCCCAACATATGCCCGAACTAATTGCCAAGGGAAAAATCAAAGCCGTGTTCCTATATCATTTCAATCCACTGCGAACCGCACCCGATCCGGAATATCAAAAAGGGCTGGCCAAAGCAGATCTGGTCGTTTCGATTCCGATTGACTGGAATGAATCCTCCTATTACGCGGCGCACTATATTTTGCCCGAACATTATTTCCTCGAGCGAATGGAAGCACCCAAAGCCGTATCCGGCAACATCAGCCATGACTATCCACAAATTGCGATTCGTATGCCGGCTGTTAAGCCGCTGCATGATACCAAACCGCTGCTGGACATCATGCAGGGACTGACCAAGGCGATGAAAATCGACGACCTCTATCCGTTTACCGTGGAAGATGAAATCCAGGCTGCGCTGGCTCCGCTCGGCATCGACAAGAGCCGTTTGCAAACCGAAGGCTGCATTGAACTAGCCACGCCCTTAAAACCTGGCTTCCCGGAAAAGGAAGGCAAGCCGGCTTGCGGCACTTTTACCGGCAAAATCGAGTTCAGCATCGGCGCATTTAAGCTACATGGCCGGCTCGGCGTGCCAACTTGGATTCCGCCGCTGGTCAGCCCCAAAGCCGCGGACGAGTTCCGCCTGATCCACGGCAAACAGCCCTGGCATTCCCATTCGCAGACCAATAATACGCCCTACCTGCTGGAAATGACCAAAAGCTATAACGGGACCTGGATGTGGATGAACCGCAGCCGGGCCGAAAAATTGAACATCAAAAACGGCGACACGGTGACCGTGGAATCCAAAATCGAATATCCGGGTCAATCGGCTCGCATTGTCAAAAAAGCGATGCAGGTGAAAGTGACCGACATGCTCTATCCTGAATGTGTCTGGGTGCCATCTGCTCATGGTTGCTTCTCGCCCAACATGACCTACGGCTATGGAAAGGGCGCCAATTATAACGACTTTGCCGCTTCACGGGTCGAATCGCTATCCGGCGGTTGCATGGTCCAGGAAGTCATCGTCAAAGTCCGGAAGGGGGCTGTCTGATGCCCAGTTACGCCATGTTGATCGACGCGGCCAAATGCACCGGTTGCGGCGCCTGTCGCGTCGCCTGTCAAATGCAGTGGCAACTGCCGCCGGAACGGTTTTACAACCGGCTGGAATTCCGTGAAAAAGGGCAGTATCCAAAAGTTAAACAGGAAATTTTTCCTGTTCAGTGCATGCACTGCGACAATCCGCCCTGCCAGGAAGTGTGCCCGACACATGCCACCTACAAGACAGCGGACGGCATCGTCCATGTTAACCCGAAAAAATGTATCGGCTGCAAGATGTGCATGATGGCCTGTCCTTATGACGTCCGCCAGACCAACGAAAAAGGCATTGTCGAAAAATGCCGGTTTTGCGATGATTATATCGCCAAAGGCGAGCAGCCGCCTTGCGTCACCACTTGTATGAACACCGTCCGGGTGTTTGGCGACCTGGACGACCCGAATAGCGAACTGCGCCGGTTGCTTGATGAAAAGCAAGTGTTCACCCTGCTGCCGCACAAAGGCACCAAGCCGCGCATCTTTTATGTCAGCAAATAATCCGGCCGCCGCCGAACTGTTCGGTTTATTGTCGGCCTTCTGGCAACCACCGGATGAACTCTTCTGGCACAATCTGGCCGATGGGGCGGTCGATGCGGAACTCGCCAATTTTTCGCAACTGGCCGGCTTTTCGACCCTCTCTCCTTCACGGACTTCGTTCCAGCACACGTTGCCGCCACTGGACGCATTGAGGCTATTTTATCTGCGCTGCTTTATCGGCATCGGCAAACAGTCGGCCCTGCCAGTCGAGTCAATCTATAAAAAATGGACGGACGACCCGACCGCAAGACTGCCCATTGCCGGCAGCACCGGTTATCTGATGGGCGATCCCGCCCTGCACGCCAAATATTTGTTGGATCATTATCAACTGCAAGTCCCGCCGGATTATCGAATGATGCCCGACCATCTGCTTCTGTTGCTGGAGTTATTGTCCTTCCTGCTGGAAAATCGCCCGGTCGCCGAAGCGGATCTGTTTCTGCGTCAACACTTCGACTGGCTCGATTCCTTTGCTGAGGCGCTCGAAGCAATTGACCCCGAAAATCCGGAAGATGTCATTGCCAAGCGTTTTTACCAACTGGCGCTGTGCAATCTGAAGCAATCTGTTCAGTGTCAATTGGCAAAATATGATCAAGTTCATTAAGTAATTTGCAAAGAAAGAGGGAGGAATCACGATGTTTCAATTCATGAACAAAAAGCTTATCACCTGGGTAGCCCTGCTCGTCGTCGTAGTATTTGCCGCTGGTTGCGGTTCGTCGCCCGCCCCTGCCCCGAAACCGGCAGCACCGGCTGCTGCGCCGGCTGCTCCCGCAATTGACAAAGTCGCCGAAACCAAAGCTGCTGCCTGGGATGGTTACAAAAAAGTTCTCGCCGATGTAGGCGGCAAGACGTTCCCGCTTGATCCTGCCAAAGCCAAAGAGCTACTCACCGGCAACGAAAGCAAGTATCTGGTCATTGACCTGCGTTCCGCCGAAGACTATGCCAAAGGGCATGTCAAAGGAGCGGTCAATATCCCCTTAGCCCAACTGCCGCAAAACCTCGACAAACTGCCGATGGACAAGACGTTGATGTTGTATTGCTATTCCGGTCAGACATCGTCCATGACGATGGTTCCGCTCAAACAGTACGGCTACAAAGTCGTTTCCATTTCGCGCGGCTTCCCCTCGGTGGAAAAAGCCGGCTTTGCCATTGACACAGCGGCTGTCGCCTTTACGCCGGTTGCCGCCAAAGCGCCTGCCGACGCCAAAGTCGCCGCCGGTCAGGACGGCCTGAAAGAAACTCTCGACGCCTTAATCAAACAATTCGCCGCAAAAACCCTGATCGTGCCTGGCAAGGATGTCAAGGCGCTTGTAGATGCCGGAGCTGACAAGTATTACATCGTGGACCTGCGCGCTGCCGATGACTATGCCAAAGGCTATGTTAAAGGCGCCGTGAGTGTTCCGCTCGCCAACCTCGCAACGGCAATGAAATCGTTCCCCAAAGACAAAACGATCGTCCTTTACTGCTATAGCGGCCAGACTGCCGCTATGTCTACCGTGCCGCTGAAAGCCGAAGGCTTCAAATTGATTTCGATCTCCACCGGTTTCCCTGGCGCCCAGGCTGGCGGATTTGCCATCGAGAAGAAATAGTTTACAACTGCAAAAATGACAAGGGGCTTCTTTGCTGAAGCCCCTTCCAAGCTGCCAAACACAGCTTGAGGAGGAACAATCGATGAACTATCGAACCGCGCTTGGTTTGTTTGCCAGCCTTATCGCTTTTGGCCTGATCGGCACACTGTTCTTGCTGTTCAAAGGCCATCACATCATGGGCACCAGTCAACAGTTCCCTTGGGGGCTGCTCATTTCAACCTATGTCTTTTTCGTCGTCAGCAGCACGGGGCTTTGCCTGGTATCCTCCATCGGCCATGTATTCGGCATCGAACCGTTTCACGCAGTTGCCAAGCGATCCGTTGTCCTTGCGATCATCACACTGATGGCTGGCTTTCTGGTCATGGGGATTGAAACGCCGCAACCCTTGCACATGTTGTACATGATGGTCACCCCCAACTGGACATCGGCCATCTTTTGGATGGGTAGTCTATATGGCGTATATCTTGTGTTCCTGTTCGGCGAGTTTTGGTATATGATCATGCGGGAAAATCATGCCAAAGCAAGGTTGTTCGCCCTGTTGGCTTTCTTTTCGGCAATTGCCGCGCATTCCAATCTCGGCGCTGTCTTTGGTTTCCTACATGCCCGCCCCTATTGGGAAGGACCTTACATGCCGATATACTTCATTCTGTCTGCGCTTTTGTCCGGTTCGGCGATTCTGATCCTGCTGTTTTATCTGCATGAGGGAAAAGATTCTTCGTCACCAGTCGTACCGGCCATTGCCAAATTACTGACCCTGTTCCTGTCCATCACGATTTTTTTCACCATCTGGAAAGTGCTTACCGGTCTTTACGGGCATGTTCCCGGCAAAGCAGATGCTTACAGGGCGCTTTTGACCGGGCCGTATGCCCTGAATTTCTGGTTGCTGGAAGTGACTGTAGGCATGGTGATTCCCTTGGCAGTGTTGTTGCGAAAAAAGACCCGCAAAGCTGCCTTTACCGCCGCAGCGCTCTCGATATTGGGCATATTCTTCATGCGCTACGATTTGGTCATGGTTGGACAGGTTGTCCCGCTGGATGTAATTGATCAAATGCCTTTGCCTGTCACGTTGCTGAAGTATACGCCGACTTGGGTGGAATGGGCTGTGGTATCGCTGGGCATCGGCTTTACCGGACTGTGTTATCTGCTGGCAGAAAAACGGTTTGATCTGAACTCGCCAGCATCGGGACCGCATAAAACTAGCGCATCAACTTCTTCTCATGCTGATGTAGTCAGCTAAGAGATCAATTTGCGTTCATTCCAAGAAAAAAGCGGGGAGACCCCGCTTTTTCTTTATCCCTTATATTCTCCAGGCTAGTAGCACTTCGGTGCCTTCGTTGTTGTAAGCCATTCTGTCGGTGACTGAGAGCATAATTGGAATCCCGCGACCCATTCCGGCATCCTCGCCGTAATGGAACAACTCTTCCGGTTTCGCCCGCAACCGTCGCAAGATTGCATTGCCGGCAAACCCCATCCGCGAACTTTTCACTCGTATACTCAGCCTGTTGCCGATCCGCCGGAAACAGATCTCGGCCCGGTGCTGGCGCGGGATACCGTCGCGGCATTCCAATGCATTTGCCAACGCTTCATGAACCGCCACTTCGTGCAACGAGTGCGCCGCTCCGGTTACTTCGGTCAAAATCCGGCCAATTTCCCCCTTTAACCGTTGATAGTCGCCATAGCCATTGAAACGCAACACTTTCGGCCAGCCGTCTTGCCGCAAAAAAGATTGCGGCAGCGCCTTTATGCGCAAACAGATGGCCGTCGCATCATCCCGGCAAGTTGCATCGTTCGCCAATTGCTGCAAATATTTCAACATGGACGAGTAATCCGCAACCGGAATATCCTGCCGCCCATTCAGCAAATCAGCCAGCCCATCAGTCAGGAAATAGCAGGCATCGCCGCTTTCGATCGCCAGCGTGTGCAACTCAAAGCTCTCCTCTGCGTCGACCCCCAGATACATGCCGGGCTTTTCAACAATGCCCTGGATCGTCTGCGTCGCCAGCCAAATCGCAGGAATACCGGCGCAAACCCAACGCAACTGCCGCAGTTGCAAATCCAGTTCGAATGCCAGCGCCCCGACGAAAGTTCCTTCATCAAAGTACTGGCCGACCCGCTGATTGATCCAGCGCATCTGTTCGGCTAACGGCAGGTCGAGCTCATTGACTTCCCGCAGCAACACATGCATTGATGAAGTATGCAACGCCGTTCCCAAGCCATGTCCGGTAGCGTCCATCAGAAACCCGCGCAGGACTTGACCGGCATAGCGCCAGTCCATGAAATACAGGTCACCGCCGACATAGCTATAAGGTTGGTACAACGTATCAATTTCGACGTATTTCGATGGTTCTGCTTCCTTTAGCAACGCGACCTGCACCCGAGTCGCCAGTTGCGCGTCCCGGTGAATCTCCTGTTCACGACGAACTTCATCGGACACGTCACGTAGCGTCAAAGCGACCAGCGTCCGCTCTCCGTACTGCACCAATGTTGCCGACCGCTCCACTTGGAGCAAGGACCCGTTTCGATGACGCACCGTTCTTCGCTGTACTGGCAGGAATCGATCCTGTTTCACTCGTTCAAGAACCGCTTTGATATGTTCTTCGCTGTCCACAGTGAATTGGTATACTCGCAGCGGACCGTCCCGATACAGGTCATAACCGAACCGTTCGCTAAACCGGCGGTTGGCTTCGATAATTTCACCGGTATCCGGGTCGCAGAGCAACACTGCCTCCGGCGACTGCTCGACCACCGCCCGGTAACGAGCCTCGCTTTCCTCGATCGCTGCCTCCATTCGCTTGCGTTCAGTAATATTGCGGGCGATTCCCAAAACGCCAATCAATCTTCCCTCTGTATCCCGCATCGGTGTTTTGATCGTTTCCAACAGCACCCGTTCGCCAGTATCCGCAATGGTCACCCATTCTTCATTGATATGCGGACCGCCTTGCATTGCCTGCCGATCATTTTCCCGGAAGAAATCCGCCAGTTCTTTATTTACAAAATCATAATCGGTCCTGCCAACGATCTCCGCTTCCTTCGCACCGAAGAATCGTTCAAACATCGGATTACACGATAGATACACCCCGTCAACATCTTTGAGCCATATCATATCCGGAATCGTTCTGACCAGCGTCGCCAGTCTTGCTTCATGCTGCGCCAGCGAAACCGCCAGTTGCAGCCGTTGCGAAATATCGATGCCGATCCCGGCAAAATACTGTTTCCCGTTGAGAGTTAACGGCACTGCAGTCATGTACATAGGCACCCGACTGCCGTCCTTGATCTGTAAATTGGCTTCTGCACTGGCAAACCCACTATTAAATGAGTTGGCAATTTCCTTGGTGATTCGGTCAATCGTTGCTGAATCTCCCTTGTACCAGTCCACTAAAGTCATTTGGGACAGCTCCTGCGCCGAATAACCGGTGAGTCGCTCATGCTCCTTGTTCCAACGCAGCAAATTGCCTTCGGCATCATACAAATAAAGAATCCCCGGCACGCTGTTGAACAGGGCGTCAGTTAACACCTGCTCCTGTTGCAGCGTATCCTGGATCGATTTCAATTCTTCATACTGTGCGGTAAGTTCTTCATGTTGCGCCGTGATTTCCTGATGCGCCGCCGTCAAATCAGAGGTTCTTTCGGCAACTCGCTGTTCCAGTTCCCCGTTCAGCGTAATAAGATTCTGGTTCAGAGTATCGATTTCTTCATTCATCGCCCGCATTTCTTCGTTTTGGGCGGTGAGTTCCTCGTTCATTGCAACAATCTCTTCATTTTGCGCCGTTATGCTTTGATTAGCCGCCGCCAGTTCCACGGTACGTTCTTGCACCCGCAGTTCCAGTTCGGCATTAAGCGCGAGCCAATTGCCCTCAAAGCGGACCGCTCTTGCAGAAATAAGGAACGCCAATAACAATGCGATCCCTAATGCAAGGGATAGATAAAACAAAGTCTGGTCACGTTTTTGTTTTGCATCCTCGCGGAAAGCCTGCGCTTTATTGCGGGCAAAATCGCGTACTGCTGCAATGCTGACCTCAATCGCCGCCACGCGCTGGTTCCCGGCGACCTGTGCCAACAGCAAAGCATCTTGCTTCCGCCCAGTCATAGCTAGCCGAATCACTTCTTCGCGAATCGGCCGCCACTCTTCAAAATTCTGCATTGCGGCCTGAATCAGCGCGGGATCCCCCAAAAACCTTTCCCGAACCAATTTGAAATCAGACAATACATTCGCTTCGGTCGCAACCAGATACTGCTGCTGTCTGTGAATCTCGTCGATTGATTCAGTCAACACGATTTCCTTGACCGCTCTGTGCATACCGAGCACATCACGCTGAATCCGCAGCACGGCGTTCGATACGGCGAACGGGTGATTGTATAAGTCTTCCGTCAGTTCCGCCACCCGATTTACCGAGGAGTAACCCAACCAACCGATGGTCAATAACAGCAGTACCAATGCGCCAACCAACAAAGGCATCTTTCGTTTTGGTTGCGTTGCCAAATTGCTTCGCCCCATTTACTAATGTTTTCGATAATTCTCCATTTCGTTATCGCTGTTCAAAACCCTGCATTTTATTACCCGGGAAATATCACATCAGCAATACCGCAATCCCGGCAGCCAGCATCAAAACTCCGGCCGCCAGGTGCAACCGTTTCGAATTGCGCGCCTGCCAGTCCGAGGCTTTTTCCACCGACAGCTTTCCCAAATAAACTAATATGGCGATGGCAATTAGCGGTGAAATAAAAATCAGGTTATAAAGAAACAGATAGGCAAAGAACTGCGGCGTCAAGCCCCATTTGGCCAAAATCCCCAAAGCAAAGAAATACGGTCCGCCGGTGCAGGGAAGTTCGATCAGCGTCACCACTGTCCCCATGCCAAACGCAGCCCAAGGGGTTGTCGCCTTGCGTAACAGGGAAAATAAAAAAGGCCGCCAGGCCTGGGGGATTTCTGCCGCAAAACCGCCTGACCCGTAAGCAAAATAATCCTTTAAGTTCAACAACCCGACCACGATCGCCAGAATACCGATCCCACTGCGGACAATCTCGGTAATGCCCAGAAAAGTCAAAGCTTTTACAATACCGATGCCAACCAGCACATAGGTGATGAATACGGATGCAATGAACGAAGCGGCTGAAAGAATCAGCCGCTTTCTGCTATCGTGATAAAGACTGATAAAACTCAGCAGGATTACCAGGACCAATATCGCGCAAGGATTGACCGAATCCGCCAACGCCGCGCCCATGATCCCCATCACATCCGGCGCGCTCAGCGTTCCGGCCGCAGCCTCCGGCGACGACGCCAATTCCTTTTCCAGTTCCAATATGCGCGGAACTCCCATGTATACCTGACCATTATAAAAGGCAACCGGCACTGCCCACTGGTGTTCCGGTATTCCGTTCAGTTTGAACAACATCGCCAAGCGGTCCATGTTCTCGCGGTTATCGTACATCTCGTATTTTTCCAGCGGAATGCCTTTGGCAATCATTTTATCAATGACTGGCGCCACTTCTTTGCAGGCCGGACAAGTACTGCCATAAAAATACATCACGGTTTTCACTGGAGCTGCCGCCACTTCCGCAGGCATCAGTCCTAGCAGCAACAAGCCCAACAGCAGCAATGCGCTGCATTTTTTCAGTTTCAGCATGCTATTACTCCCAAATCCCCTTTCGCGAACAAGCAACTCTTTTCTATTCATTTTATCTGCTTGCCAATGTTTCGGCAATACAAAGCAGCACCATCATGTAAACGGACACTCCCCGCCCCGACAGTTCAGCTCGCGACAATCGGCATCGTCTTCCAGCACCTGAATTGTCGTATGACGAATTCCGAACTGACGTTCCAAAAGTTCGGCGCCCGCCGCAACCACTTTGGTGATATTCGTTCCCTTGCTGACCACCAAGTGACAGCTGAACACATCATAGCCGGAAGTGACTGTCCAGACATGCACGTCATGCACGTTGCAAACGCCGGGAATCGTTTCAAGCGAGGCAATCATCGCCTCAATGTTTGAACCGGTCGGCGTTCCCTCCATCAGAATATGCAACGACTGGCTGACCACGCCCCAGGCGCCGCGCAAAATTAGCAACGCCACCGCAACACTTACGATAGGGTCGGCGATATACCAGCCATAAAAATACATTAAAGCGCCGGCCAAAAGAGCCCCGACCGATCCCAATGCATCGCCCAGCACATGCAGATAGGCGCTGCGAAGGTTCAGGTTGTCTTTCACATCCCCTTGATTCAACAAAACCCAGGCGCTGGCGAGATTGGCCGCCAATCCAATTCCGGCGATTCCCATCATTGGCAGACTTGCCACCGGCGGGGGGGCAAAAAGCCGATGCGCCGCCTCCCAACTGATTGCCACAGCAATCACGAACAAGGCCACTCCGTTGGCTAGCGCCGCCAAAATCTCCAACCGTCGATAACCGTAGCTCTTGCTGGCTGAAGCCGGCTTTTTGGCAAAATGGATCGCCAGCAGGCTAAGACCGAGCGACGCCGCATCGCTAAGCATGTGCCCCGCATCAGACAGTAGCGCCAAACTGTTTGTCAGCCAACCGCCCACCGCCTCCGCAACCAAGATTACTGTCGTGATGCCAAAAGCCCAGCGCAGCGCAACCGCATTGCCTTCTCGCTTTCCGCCTATTTCATGCCCGTGATCATGTCCATGCACATGTTCGTGCTTTCCACTCATTTTCATCCACCTTAAAATCGCCGATAATTCGCGCCGGTCAACACATAACCGACAATAAATATATTACCTGTTTCACGGTTTCGTCGCAAGCTTCGCCTGACCTAAAAAATCCGACACCGGAAGCCACCGCCGAGTGGCTAAAATAAGCCGGGCGCGTCTGTTATCACCAAAGTCCCGCAAGCATGATCTGCTGCGGGACTTTGGTGTTGCAAGCTATTTTTTCTTCAATTTTTCGATCGCCTTGCCCACGTCTTTGGTTTCAAAACCGTTTTTGTGCCCCAGTTCCTTCAGCGTCGCATCTCGCTTATAGCCCGGCGACAACTTCAACTCCTTGGCCAATGCAGCTTCGTCCACCTTGAATCTGTCGACAACCTCGCCCCATTTCATCCAGCCTTTGAGTTCGGCAGTGCTGGAAATCTGAGCAATTGACCTGGTGTCATTGGACTTCCAAAAACCTGTCGCCTGCGCGCCGCCGACAATGGCGATGAACAATCCAACAGCAACGATTCCCGCCATTGTCGGTTTCATGATCCGTTTGCCCAGCGAAGGGGAAGACTGAATCTGCAGCGTGTTTTTCACCGGACAGGCTTCCACACAGCGCTGGCAACCAACACAGCGGTCATCGCTGACTGCCTGCACTTCAGCGACCGGAATCCGGACCGGACAGGCGCGGCTACAGGCCTGACAATGAATACAGCTTGTTTCGTTGCGACGAATCTTAAATAATGAGAGTTTACCCACAAATCCATTGAAAATTCCCAGTGGGCAGAGCCAACGACACCAAGCCCGTTCCACCAACAAAGATATGGCGACAAAGCCAAGGATAAGGCTGAGCGCCGCAACACTCTCCACATTCATATGAAAGATAGCTTTATAAGGGTCGATATTTTCGAACCAGATTGACTTCGTTCGCCAGGACATGAACAGAATCAGAACAAACATGACCGCTCTACCCCAGGTTAACTGACGTGCCAGAGCTTTTCCCGGCTCCAGTTTCACTGCAGCAATACGTTTGCGTAAACCATACAGCCACTCGCCCAGACTACCGAGCGGGCAGATCCATCCGCAAAAAACCGGGCCGACAACCAGTAACCCCGCCACCAGCGCGGCCAAAATCCACAGGTTGGACACCGCCGTTTTACTGATGAACGTGCCTTCAATCAACAGAATCGGCAAGGCTTCGAATGCACCATAAGGACAAAATGCATCAATTGGTCCGGCGCCACTCGGTCCGCCGCCGACAATCTGGTGTCGCAACCCCAGATAGGCAGAAAATAAGACAAACCCCACCTGAACGAGCAGTCGCAGTTTTTTCACACTCAGTCCCTCCTCATATCGCTGTGGAGATCACTTCTGGTAGCTATTCTAACTGGTTTTCAACGCAAATGTGTGTCGGGTTTGTAAACAAACTGTAACAAAATCGGCACATTTTATGGCAACAACACCCTGAAAACACTGCCGCCCGTTGGCGCGTCCGCAACGGAAATACAGCCGCCATGCGCCTCGGCGATTTCTCTGGCGATGGCAAGGCCGAGCCCTGCGCCGCCCCCTTCCCGTGACCGTGACGAATCCAGTCGATAAAACCGCTCGAAAATCTTCTCCCGATCTGCCTGCGGCACGCCCGGGCCGGTATCGGCAACTGTGATCATCACTTTGCCGGATCCTCCCGCTAGTCGCGTTGCAGCAAAACTCACTATCCCGCCTGCCGGCGTGTATTTCACGGCATTATCCAATAAAACCAACAGCAACTGGAAAATCCTATCCGGATCAACCCATATTGCCAACTCGTCTCCTGACATCAGCGCGAGAGTAACTTGATGAACTTCTGCTTGGGGCTGCATAGTTCGTTTCGCCCGTTGCAACATTTCCTGCAAATCAATCATTTCGCGTTGCAATTCGAGCCCTGCGGCATCGGATCGGGCCAGAGCCAACAAATCTCCAGTCAGTCGCCCCATCCGGCGGACCTCCTGCTTGAGGTCATTAATGACCTGTTTGGAAAACGGCGACAACCTCGCCTGTTCTTCCTTTTCCACCACATCCAGAGAAGCCTGGATCACACTCAGCGGCGTCCGCAGTTCATGAGATGCATCTGCAACAAACCTGCGCTGCGCGTCAAATGAACGCCGGATCGGCACCAGGGCGTGCCCGGCAGCGAAATAACCGATTCCTCCGGCCATCAACAGAAAGAGCACCGCCGCCGCCCCCAACGTTTGCGCCAGCCGTTTGACGAAATGGTCATGGCTGTCGAGTTCTTTGGCGACAAACAAACTCCCCATATGTCGTCCTTCATCATAAACCGGTGATTTGATCCACAAAAGACGTGAAGGGCCCTCTGACGAAGCTATACTGAGAATTCCCCGCGCTTCAAGCTGCGCAGACTCAGCCAATTTCAGGCAATCCGGTCTAGCTACTGGGAACGTGTTTCTTTCCAGCACCACCCTGCCGTCACGCGACAGAAGAAAGTAACCGAAGGCCGCTTCGCCACCCAGCGGTTTCAGTTTTTTCTCGATCTCACCTTCAGAGCGTTTACGTTCACTTTTGCGAATGATTTCACCGGCACTGCGCGAAACCGCTGCCGCATAGCTCGCCACTTCACGTTCTTGCTCACGCATCAACAGAGACGTCAGACCAAAGTAAAAAAGCAGCGCAAAGCTAGCTAAAGCAAGCGCTGTCAATATCGTGTACAGCAGGGTCAGGCGCTGACGGATACGACCAAACATGTTACGCCCCCACTTTATAGCCGATGCCCCGCACCGTCTGAATCAGGGTTTCAGTTTCCGGATCGTCGATTTTCTTGCGCAACAAGCGGATGTAGGCATCGAGATTATTGTCCGAGACTTCACTGCCAAGACCCCACACCCGGTCAAGCAATACCTCGCGCGGCACCACCAGTCCCCGGTTTTGAATCAGTACATCCAGTAACTGATACTCACGGGCGCTGAGCTGAATCTCGCTATGACCACGGGTCACTGTGCGGCGTGTACGGTTAAGCTGCCAGATTCCCACGGTTACGATTTCTTCCTGCAGGGGAGCTTCGCCACGGCGCCCCAACGCCCGCACACGGGCGAATAGCTCACTAAATTCAAAGGGTTTGATCAGATAATCATCCGCACCGCCATCCAAGCCCTGCACTTTATCGTCCACCGCATCTTTGGCGGTCAGCATCAGCACCGGTTTTTTATAGCCCTGTTCACGCAATTGGCGACAAGCATCAAGCCCTGAAATTCCTGGCATCATCCAGTCCAGCAGAATAATGTCAAAGACTTCATCCGTGGCCCGAACAACCGCTTCATCACCGCGGACAACCCATTCCACATGGTGTTGTTCGGTTTCCAGCATGTGTTTGATCAGGCGGCCCAGTTTGACATCATCTTCAGCGAGCAGGATTTTCACCGGCAACCACCCGCTTTCCCACCGATTTGCCGATTCGCAGCAATGTCATGGCAAGGATGATACTGGCCGTTGACTGATAGAGAATGCGGATCGCCGGCGCACTGCTGTCTGTGCCAAGCATGACGCCATGATAGATTGCCAGTACGTAACAGGGAAACGCCAGATAGTGGGTAAACCGCCAGTTTTCAAAACCGATCGCTTTCATAACCGAGCGCAGGGAAGTAAAAACAAGCGCAACGAGCGTATAGAAAGCGATAATGCCGGTAGCCATCTCCAGTGTTTTCTGCGAAGCCCAGAACGGCACCCAAACGTCGGCCAGCGAAAACGCCACATGTCGGTCAAAAATCAGGATGCTACCATGCAGCAACAGCATAATCGCTGCAGCAATCGAGGTTGTCCGGTGCAGTCCAAGAAATCCGGCCCGAGCTTTAAGCGGAATCAGTTGCAGGCTCAATGCCAATCCGCCGCCAGTGATCAAAAACAGCAGTACATAGGCGGCCAAGCCGGTACCTCTGGCAATGTGCCAGGTTGAGAATACATCAGGGATTATCGCAAGCCAGTTCGACATGAGCATCCACCCGCCAATCTTTCGTATATGCATTGAGATTATCGCTGTGAAAAATTGCGCCGTCATTGCGCACCAAGATATATGCGAGGTCCGGGCGGCGCTCTGCAAGCCAGCGAATCCCTGCCGCTGAGCCCAGTATGATCAGGCCTTTTGTGTATTGTTCCGCCACTGCCAAATCGCGACCAATCACAGTTGCCTGTAACAAATCGGAGCACGACGGACTGCCGGTGCGAGGATCAAGGATATGGTGGGCCGGAATTTCTCCAGAACGCTGCCAACGTCGTTTGACGATACTGCTGGTCGCGATGGCGGTTAATCCTGTCAGCCAGAGATCGGCAATGTCATGATCGTCTGCCAGCAAGGGATGACCGACGCCCACGCCCCAGCTCCCCTGTGTCGGCTCACCGCCCCACAGTACCACATCGCCGCCGGCATCAATCAAACCCTGTTTTATGCCGCTGGCTATCAACCGGTTGGCGGCGCGTTGGGCAATCCAGCCTTTCGCAATCCCGCCGACATCGATTGCCGCCCCTGCTGCCAGCTTGATGCTTTGCATTGCAAAATCGAATTCCAATGGTTCTGGCAGCGGCGCCTCGCGAATGGTTGCTTGATGTGCTTCACATGGAGCGTCTGTGGTCACTATGATTTGTTTTTCATTCAGCCGCTGCGCTGCTTTTGCTGGCGTCAGAGCCTCAAAACTTTGATCGTAACCGATGGTTCGCATTGCTTCTGCCAAAAATGGATTGAACAAACCGCCTGTAGCGTGATATGCCTCTGCCGCGTCAACCAGCAGGTCGTATGTGAGGGAAGTTACTGCAGTCCAGGCTAGGGCGGTTTGATTCAGCCGGCTGATTTCACTCGTTGGCGAGAAGCGGCTGAATCTGGTTTCGGCCAATTCCACCATTGTTTTGACTTCTTCAGCCGCTCCCGCCGGCATCCCGGCAATCAGAAAATCGGTATTCATCGCCCGGAATGCAAGTGGATTTCCCATGATCAAGACGCCTTGGATTTGGTGGTTTTCTTTTTGGTCACTGTCGAGTCAGGCCCTGGTTGAGCGACATCTGGTTTCGTATCCGCCGGGGTTTGGACCGCGCTGGATTTAGAATTGTCGGGAACAACTGCGGTCACGACAACTGCTGCTTTCGCCTGCGCTTTTGCTTTCACTTTGTCGGCGGAATAACTGTAGGCGGTAAATCCGGTAAACAACGCTGCACTCAGCACACCAACCACGATGATATCTGATTTCTTTGACATGAAGATCACCCTTTCTTTTTTTGCTTGTTTTCAGTGTAGCTGAACTTCCTGAAAAAAAGCTGAAAGAAGAATGATTATTTTTCTAGCAAACCATACTCGTATATTTTTTTGTAAAGTTGTTTGCGGTCCACTCCGCTCCTTCGCGCCATCTCCGTAACATTTCCATCACAGGCTTCGAAATGCGACTGGAAAAAGCTCCGCTCAAAATCTGCTCTGGCTTCGGCAAAATTCTGACTGACCAAATAATTCACACTGGGCCTCCCATCAATCCGCAATGCAGCCACATCGATCACATCGTTCTTCGTTAAAGCGACAGCCGCCTCCACCGCGTTTTTCAGTTCACGGATGTTCCCCGGCCAATCATGGCTCAGCAGTCGCTTCTCTGCTGCCTTGCTCAGGCGCAACAGCCCCTTTTTTTGATCAGCGCTGAATCGCTGCAGAAAATGCGTCGCTAGCGCAAGGATATCCTCGGCGCGTTCGCGCAGCGGCGGCACGTCGAGGCGCACGGTGTTGATCCGGTAATACAGATCGTCACGAAACGCTTTGGCTTTGATCCGCTCCGCCAGATCCTGATTTGTGGCGCAAATCAAACGAAAGTCAACCGGTACCGCCGTCGACCCGCCAATCGGTTCGATCATTCGGGTTTCCAGGACTCTTAGCAGCTTCACCTGAATCGTCAAGTCCAAGTCACCGATCTCATCGAGAAACAAGGTTCCGCCGGCTGCATTTTCAATCTTGCCCGTCTTGCCTTTGGCCCGGGCGCCGGTAAAAGATCCGCCGCGATAGCCGAACAATTCGCTTTCGATCAATGACAGCGCATAAGCCTGACAGTTGATCGCCAAGAACGACCGGTTGGATCGAGGACTACGGTCGTGTATGAATCGCGCCAGCACTTCCTTGCCGGAACCGCTCTCGCCGGTAATCAGGACATTGACTTCACTTTCGGCCAAAGCCGCAGCCTCTTCAAACAAATGCCGAATGCGCGGGCTCGCCCCGATGAACAAATCGCCTTTGCAATCTTTAAGCTCCTCGCGCAACAGCAGGTTTTCGGTTTTCAACCGACCCATTTCCATCGCCTTTTCCAGGGTCAGACAGATTTCGTCTTGATTCACCGGTTTCAAAAAATAGCCGAATGCGCCGGCTTTCATCGCCGCCACAGCTTCATTCACACTACCGTAACCGGTGATCATCACTACCGGCGTCTCAATGCCATGCAGTTCGCGAAATTTGCGTAAAAACTCCAGGCCGCTCATGCCTGGCATCAACATATCGGTGATTACGACATCAAAACGTTTGTCGGCCAACACTTCCAGCGCCTGTTCCCCCGAGGAGGCCCACTGCGGTAAATATCCCTTGTGTTTGAGAATTAACGCCAGACTGCGGCCAAAATCTTCGTCATCTTCCACCAACAAAACACTACCGTTTCTCGTCATGGCGTTCACCCTTTCCACTCGTTTCAAACCGAACCGTAAACCGGGTCGGTCCGCCGCTTGCCGACTCGACCGCAATCGTGCCGCCGAGACGTTTCACCTCGTTGTACACCAGATAAAGCCCCAAGCCGGTGCCGCGGTCCGGGCCTTTGGTTGTAAAGAACGGATTGAAAATTTTCTCCATATGTTCACGGCAAATCCCTGCTCCATCATCTTCAACCTCAATAACAAATCCGGCTTCCGTCAAATAGTATTTAATTTCTACCGCTCCGCCATCCTCAATCGCATCAATCGCATTTAACACTAGGTTGAACAGGATATGCTGCATCGCACCGCTATCCGAGGTCACTTGTACAGGTTCCTGCCCCGTCACGCGAATCTGCACTTTCTTTTTCTGAGCGGTTTTCCCCACAAGCAACAAAATTTGTTCGATAACGTCGCGCAAAAAAAAGCTGGAAATATTCGGCGCCTTGTCACGGGAAAAGTCGAGCAGATTGCGAATCACAGTCTCACTGCGTTCCACCAGTCGCCTTATTCCGCCGATGACCGCCCTGATTTCACTTTTTTCTTCGGTTTCCGCCACAATCGCTTTTGGCAGCAATTGGTCTTCCAATATATAGACATAGTTGGAAATCGCTCCTAACGGATTACGGATTTCATGCGCCACACCAGCTGCCAGGATACCTACCGCCTGCATTTTCTGAGACTGAATCAGCTCGGCGCCCTTTTTCCTTACGATACTGACATCACGCAATGAACAGACCACCTGATTGGCCCGCCCTTCTTCATCCAGCACCGGGTACGTCGTAACTGTGAAAACCCGATCTTCCGACTCGATTTCTACGGTCAGGGGAGCACTGGTGTCCAATGTTTGTCTGAGATAGCAGGTTCCGCAATCATAGCGCCTACCGACAATATCGCAATAGGAACGACCGATCAGCTGAGAGAGGTGTGCTACTCCAGCAAAGGCCAAACCGGCTTGATTCACTTCCACAATCGTAAAGTTTCCATCCACCACAAACAGCGCATCAGTAATCGCATCGAATACCGCGGCCAATTCATTGGATTTTCGGATCAATGCCAGTTCGGAAATTCTTAGTTGGCTAGATTTAAAGCCGAGTTCCCGTTCCAGATTCATCGTGATGTGACGCATGTCGCTGTACGTCTGTGCGTTTAGCACAGCAATCGCCATTTGATTGGAAATCATCTGCAATAGCATCAGGTGTCGGTCGCCAAACTGCAGTGCTTTTTGTTGGAACAGCGCCAGTACGCCGACCAGTCGTTGCCCGGCATACAGCGGGTACAATATGAATGATTCAAAATCCAACGCTTGGTAAATTTCTGGAATCCAATCCGGATGACTGCTATAAGCAGGAACCAGCACCGGCGAACGGTGACGCAGACAATTTTTGATGATTCCATGCTGAAAATCGACCATGGAAAACAACCTGCGTTGCGGTTCCGTCATATTCCAAGTGGCAAAAACGCCGATTTCCTTGTCAGTCACGTTATAAAGCAAGCTACGGTCAGCTCCTACTAGTTCGGCTGCCTTGCGTGTGACATCGGCGCAGATGGACTGAAAATCGAGGTTGGAGTTGATACTGGTGGAAATTTCATACACTTTTCGCAACTGGTCTGGTCGTAGGGCAAACTGGTCGACATCAGCCCTTACCGTCCATTCGGTATCGGCAGGAACCAGTTCGCCTTCCAAAAGCACCTGGTTGAAAACCCAACGCTCATTTGTTACCCAACGCGCCCGTCCTTGCAATTGCATTTTCTTGCCATCCGGCAAATTTACCGGCAGCTGTCCAGCCCATCGGTAATTGAACGCCTCTTGCTCAATGCGTTGATACAAGGAATTTTCACCGAATACCCTGGCCATCCGGCTTGCATCGCCTGCCAACGGCAACCCAAAAACATCCTGCGCAGCCTGATCTGCCCAAGTCAGGTGGTTTTCATTATCAAAAATCAGACTCAGCATGGTCGTTCCCCTCTCCAGTACCGCTTGCTTGATGAATTCGGCAAAAAGGGGAGGCATCCTGCCGACGCCTCCCCTTTTCTGTTGATTCTTCCAGTTATTTATCTTTCTTGATCCGTTTGCCCGGCCAGCCATCCATGAACCAGTTATGGTACAGCATGATGACGATCCAGAGAATAACGGGCGCCATCGGGAATTGCTGCGGATGCGAATATCCGGGTTGCGTGCCGAGCAGCGGCGGACTGATCTGATAGTAGATAAAGTTGAAGGCAAAGGTTCCTACAACAACGATAATGGTTCGGATTGCAAGATTGACTTCAGTCGAGAATTTTTTCGGCCAGTTATCAAAATAGAAATACAGCACCAGAGCCGGCAACAGCATCATGACCGCCAACTCGCCGGAGTGCAGGTAGCGCCAGTCGGGAGCATACAGGCGTTTTCCGCCCTCATAGGCCGGTCCCCAGGCCAGGTCTTGCATCAGGTTGAAGGTATTGAACATGATCAGCGCTACAAACAGCACCCAGGCAAAACCGGCCAGGCCACGCCAGGGTTGGCTCTTTATCAGGCGGAACGGATAGCGTTCCCAGATAGTTTCAATCAGCCATACGGCAATCGTGCCGCACATGATCCAACCAACATTGTAATTGCCGGACAAAGTTTTTGCCGATTCATACCACCAGGGCATCGCGGCGGCAAATTTCTGCCACGGATAGAATAGCACCATATAGTGCGGATGCATGAAGATAAAGTATACAAAAATCGTCAACAGGCTGGTCAGACTCAGCACGGTGAAACCTTTCGCCGGTTGAGTCAGTTTGTGCCAGGGATAGTTTTCAAACGCCATCGGCCAGATCGGCGCCAGCCAGGACGCGATAGCCGCCACCATTAAAACTGCCAGGCCTGCATATTCACGGGCAAAGAAATCGGTCATACCAACTTTGTGCAATTCAGGCCAGCTGAAATAAGGAATCGAGTACTTGCCAATCAACCAGAAGAAGCCGATCCAGATGATCGCACCGGTAATCGCCCAGTTGATGCCGATCATGATCGGCCCTTTGACCAGCGGATGCGTTTCTTCCATCCATTTTTGTTTGAACGGCCAGAAGTTAAAGATATAGGCCTGCCAGATCGCCACAATTAATAACCAGCGGATGTACATATAACCGTACATCGGCGTATACCACTGCAAAATGCCACGCGGGTCCATCGTCACATACCAGAGGGCCATAAAAAAGCCAAACGAAAGAAAAAAACCCAGTAAGCCTCGCAGGGGTTGGGCTAGGGAATTGGTCAGACTGCGTTCTTCCAGCCAGATTTTGTCCAATTCTTCGTAATGGTGCTCAGTTTCCATTTCCTGAGTTGCCGCTGATCCGTCATATGTCTTGGTTGTCAAATTTGCCGCCTCCTTCCTTAGACCGCCAACGTGTCGCCGTTGCCGAGATAAATGTCGCGCTTGGTCATGTTGCGTTTTGTCCCAGTAACTACAGGCAATTTTGCCGAAATCATTTTTTCCACTGCAATAAATCCAGTGCAATGATTGGCGCCGATTTTCTGTATGCCGTACTTGTTGAGAGCCAAAATCAGATCATCATATTGCGGGTCCCAGTCTTCAAATGGAGAAATGTGCAACCCGCCCTGCACGGCGTAAATTTTTTCACCGCCCTTGATTTTCTTGCGAACGGTTTCCATATAAGTGATAATTCCCATGTGGCAGCAGCCGGTAACCAGCACGATCCCTTTATCCTTGACATTGAAAACAAACGCCTGTTCACCGAACACCCGGCAGATGATCGGCATATCGAATGTCATCAATGCGGCGCCGGGAAACAGCGGATTGACTTTACTGGAATCCATAACATGCACTTTTCCCTTATGTGGAAAATCGTTTTTAACCTGCGCCTTGGGAAACGCTTTGCCTTTCAGCAGATCGAATCCTTCAGTGTAAAAGCCCTTTGGCACATACACATCCTGATTGGGGTTATATTTCAGCGTTGCTTCCAGACCCCAGTAATGATCAAAATGTTCATGACTGATGATCCAATAGTCGATTTGCTTTTTAGCCAATTTTTCCGCCACGCCTTCTTCAATGAACCGTTTTTCCATCCATGCCGGATTCCAGCCGGTATCCAGCAAAATCCGTTTGGTGCTTCCATCCATCAGGTCCGCCTCGATATAAGTGGCAAATCCACCGGCATTGTTGCCATTGTAACCGGCCGCCACACCATTGGAGGTCCAGGGAATCGTATACTGATTGACAAGCAGCCCGCCGGCGCCTTTCAGGTCATTTAACAGTACATTGTTGTCGTACCAACTGGTTTCCGAAATCACTTTCATCCGAAGCGCCTTGACTTCACCGATATCCGTCTGGTTCAATTTTTCCGCCGGCATGACCTGTTTGTACAAAGCCGTGGAAGAAAGACCCGCCGCGGCAAAGTAACCGGCCGCTACCCCGAGGCTGGCGCCCTTGATAAAGGAACGCCGTGAAAAATCTTCTGCCATTTCTCTTCACTCCTCCTTTTTAATTAGGGTCGCTGGGCAATCAACAGCTTGATCGTCAACCAAAATAACCCACTCCCGACAACTATCCCAAATATGAGCCCCGGAACATAACCCATGCCGCCTGAACTTGTCTTTTCTGTCATAATCTTTCACCTCCTCCCGTTCAATGATTCATCCTCCGACGTACCTGCCTGCGCCGGATCGCCTGACACAGGCGTGGACTCAACGTATGCCCGTCGCAGAGAAACTCCATCCCATCCTGATCTTCGACCATGTCCTGACACTGACTGTATTGTTGGAAATTCTGCCAGCCTGTTGAAAATCGCCTGGCAACAAAGTCAGTCAGGAACCAACCCGGAAAATCCCGGTCGACATCGCCTTTGCGCAGCACTTTTAGCGGTGCACCTTCTTGATCCTTGATGAAATAGTTTTCGGTCATTTTCACCCGCCAATAATCCTGGCTGTGCCAACTGACCTCGGACCCCTTCCCATTACCATAACGCAGCTCCATCTCACCGGCCAGAAAGAAATCTTCCGGAATTTCCGCCGCCCGGCTCGCAGCCGGCACGCCGGTTCCCTCTTGCAGGTCGGCAAACCGCGTCCCATGATGATGATGCACGCCGCCATGGCAGACGCAACCGGTTTCCCCGCCAGCCCACTGGGCCGGCCTAGTCTGAAACAACTCGCTCATCCGGCAGATTTGTTCCAATACCGACAAGCCTTGAAAAATCGCTTCTTCCGGACGCGGATAATACTTGACCCGCAACAGTCCCCGCCAATCCCATAAGACATCCTCAGTGCATTCCAACAGTGACAGCTTGAATACGCCCGGCAGATCGACAAACCACACATACCAGTAAGGATTCCGGTCCCACATCTGGCTGATATACTTCAAACCCAATTTGTGTCGCAGCGTTTCATCGGCAAAACAAAGCGTCCAAAAATGGTTTAGCGTCCCCTCGCCAACTACCAGTCGGTCCGTATCCATTCTCACCCCTCCGATTCGGCTGCCTTTTTGCCGACAAAAATCTCCCTCACAACATCAATCTTCTGCCGCCCCTCATAATCAATTCCCAGTCGCTTGGCTTCTTCCACCAGCATGTCCCAGGGCATCTCCGACAACAACGCATAGCTGTAGAGCGGCGAAGAAAAGTACTCCGGCATCACGGTTCGATCCGGTTCAGTAAAAACCGTTATGGATTCAGCCGCCACTTCAGGCGTCGACTTTGCTTCAGCCACAACCGAGACGGGAAACAACTCTGCAGTTTTTTTCCAAACTTGACCGAACACCCTACGCGAAAAAAACTCCCTGCGACTGATCGTTTCCAATGTATCCTCTCCTGTCATTCCTGCGACTTTTCCCAGAGCAACGGTCCTTTATCAGCCTGTGACAGACCGGCGCAAAGCGAAATGATCTTAAACCCTTCGGCAGTAAGCGGCGCGGTGCTCATTGCTGCCAGTTGTCCACTTTTGCAGCACAAAACCAAGCGTTTATCTTTCGGCAGCATCGCTGCGCGGTTGCGCAATTCCGCCAGCGGGGCACTGATTGCTCCTTTGATATGCCCTCTGGCAAAGTCAGCGGGCGGCCGCAAATCGACGAAAGCGTACTTTTGCGGAGAATCAGTCGTCAATTCCTTCACGTCCTGATCAGCAACTACCAATGTTTTCACTGTATGCTGCCGGGCAATCGCCAGCAAGTTCGCTTGAATTCCAGCCAATACCGCGCTCTGACGCGGATCGGTCGCTTTTTCATTCTTAGTCGGAGCAAACGGAACAGATTTAGTGTCCATGGAAAACCCGGCTTTCTCCATCTGAGCAAACCCGCCATTGACAAATATCGCCTGATAACCGAAAGCCTTGAGCGGAACCATCGCCAACGCCGAACTTTGTCCGGTGTAACAATACAACAACAATGTTTTGTCCCTCGGCAAATTGGCTAGGTTTTCGGCCAAACCAACAATACTCATATTGATTGCCCCTTGAACATGTTTTTGTGCGTAAGCTTCGGGCGCACGCAGATCAAGAATCAGAAAAGCAGCCTCTTTGCCATTTAACCGGGACAGCGCCATGACTGGATCTACTGGAAATTGGCTGGCGTTCACCTCATGCAACACTTTTTCATAAGCATCCCAGGTTGCCTGTCGAATCAGAGGCCCATAATCGGTTTTATCGGTCACCGCATCTTTAGCCGGACCCGCATCAGTCGCAGGCTTCACAACACCGCAACCGATTAGACAAAAGACAACAACCAGTAGTATTGTTAGGGGGATCGACTGCGAACAGCGTTGAATCATCGCGCACACCTCCTTAGACGCAGCAAGATATTTCATAGTGCTTATTGATATAATATGCACAAATTGTGCCAAGCATTAAATCCCCTGTTTCAAAGCGTTTATACGTCCTTCTCAAAGCGAATCGTCGTTATTTTACTACACCGATTAGAATCTGCAAGAAATAACGTGGTTACTTTACTACAAAAAAAGAAACCGTACCTGTCACGGTTTAACGCCGCGACAAATACGGTCACTGATCCACTAAAAATAACGAAGCAAGTGTCAACTAATCATTTTTCACAACGGAACGGCCAAGACATGATTCCGCCTTCCAGCACTTTCACATTCTCGAACCCTTCGCCTTCAAGGATACATTCGGCTTCATAGCCGCGCAGGCTGATTTTGCAAAACGCCACCACTTCTTTGGTTTTGTCAATTTCCTGCAGCCGGCTTCGCAATTGGCCGAGCGGAATATACTGGATGTTTTTGCAGTCGGCAAGCCGAATCTGCTTGCATTCTTCCGGCGACCGAACATCCAAAAACACCGTGTTGTCTGAAGACATTTTGGCTTCGGCCTGCAAGGAAGAAATCCCTTTGAAAGTTCCCGCCAGTTTGTTCATCGCCGCGTTGGCAGCGACAGCGATGATGTCGATCGGTGAATTGTATGGCGGTGCGTAGGAAAGATCAATGTCGAACAGATCGTTGATCGTGCCCCCTAGCGTCAAAACGCTGGCCGCCACATCGACCCTCTTCGACACTTCGCCTTCACCGGCAGCCTGCAGGCCAAGCAATTTGCGAGTATTGGCTTCGACAATCAACTTGACGCTGAGTAGTTTTGCCCCTGGCATATAGTGCGGCTTGTCATACGCTGATACCATTACGGTAAAATAATCGTGACCGAGTTCTTTCGCTTCCCGTTCCGTCAGACCGGTTTTGCCGATATTCATCGTCACGACCCGCACCACGACGGTATTAAGCACGCCGCGGAATTTTTCATCGCCGCCGCAGATATTGTCGCCGATAATCCGCCCCTGCTTGTTAGCAGTTGACCCCATCGGCGCAAACACTTTGCGTCCGGAAACAATATTGGTGTTTTCCACGCAGTCCCCGCCCGCGTAGATATCCGGATCACTGGTTTGCATTTGCTCGTTGACCGCAATTGCTCCGGTCGCGCCGATTGCCAGGCCTGCCTCACGAGCTAGCGCCACATTGGGCCGCGCGCCGAGCGCCAAAATCACCAGGTCAGCCGGGATGCTGCGTTTATCCGTCTCAACAGCCGACACAGTCTGTTCGCCGACAAAGCCGGTGACTTTCTCGCCAGTCAGGACCTGGATTTTTTTCTCTGCCGCATACTTGTGAACCATGCCGGCCACATCCGGGTCCAGGAATGCCGGAAACACCTGCTGCTGCATCTCCACAACCGTGACATCCAGCTCCCACTCGCGCAAGGCTTCCGCCATCTCCATGCCAACCAGTCCGGCGCCGATTATCAAAGCCTTGGTGAATTTTCCGGTTTGAACGCCTTTGCGCACTGCTTCCGCATCTCGCGGATGCCACAATGTAAAAATATTGCCCAGTTCGATGCCCGGCAGCTGCGGACGCACCGGTGAGGCGCCTGTGCCAATCACCAGTTTGTCATAAGGCAACGCCGACTCTTCACCGTTAACCAGATTTTTCACCAACACGGTTTTAGCAGGACGATCAATTTTTACCGCCTCAGTTTGTGTCAACACATCAATATTTTTAACGCTTTTGAAAAATGCCGGCGTTCTGAGCGCGCCAGCTGGCGTTTTCATCAGATCATTGACTTGATCGACTTCCGCCGCCACAAAATAAGGCATGCCGCAAGCGCCATACGAAATGAGTTCGCCGCGTTCAACAACTGTGATCTGGGCCTGCGGATCGTTGCGACGCGCTTTCGATGCTGCTTTCAGCCCGGCGGCAACACCGCCGATTACTACTATTTTTTTCATTACTTGCAATCACCTTTTCTTCTCGTATTATTTGTGACCGCCACAACAACCATGTCCGTGCCCGTGATAATGTCCGCCGCCACAAGCTGTCTGACTGCCGTCAGCTTCCACCCTGGATTTTTTCATGCTGCCGCATTTGGGGCAGGGAATCTCATAGCCGTGTTTTCCGCCGGCGGTACAGGGCGGAACCTCCCATTGTTCGCCGCAGTCGAGACAGAGAAATTTTCGGTTATTCATTTGTCATTATCCTCCTTGCACTTATTCCATTACTTCGATTTTTTTCAGCCGGTCCTGTTTAAACCGCTCGGAATAGGAATCATAAGTATAGATCGCCGCCAGCGGATTATGCCCCAACGCCCGGTCCTTGACGGCAAACACCGTCACCATCGCCTGGGAATACTTGATAAACATCGAATCGTGCCCGACACAGAGGCCGAGCAAAATGTTGAAATCGGTCCCGGCGGCATTCAATACTTCGGCTTGGGCAATCGGGTTGCACATCGGTTCATGCTGGCCGATCTGCACCCGTTCATGATCCGCCAAATCCAGCGCGGCTTTGTCAATTCCGCCCACCTTGCACATTACAGATACGACGGCAAAACCGTGGTCTTCAAGAATTTTGCAAAACACGGCCGCTTCTTTGTGCAATCCGCCGCAAAATGCCACACCAAGTTTTTTGTAGCCCATTTTTCGCGAAAACTCAATGATTTCCTGAACCCGGGGTTTCACTGGAAACTTATAAGATGGTTGCGCCGTGCGGTCGATGTAGCATTCCGCTTCCTGTACAGAAGCGTTATGAGCAAACAAATGGATGTCAGGTTTATCGTATTCTGCTGCCGCCTTTTGAATCGCATCCGGATACAGTTTTGTGGAGCAGAATGCCGGTGCGGTTCCCTCCGGACTCCGGCAAATCCGAAGTTTCACCATACATTGATCGCATTTTCCTTCCCAGACTTTTTCTGTTTCTGTCGTCGATTTTTCCACGCGCTCTCCTCCTACTAAAAAATAATAACCATCAACATTGTAGAACTATATTTCATTATCCATTCCAATAAAAAAGGGGTGCGATGGGGTCGCAATCCCCTTTCTCAATTATATTCTCCTATGTGCAAAACCTACAAACCTTTTTTCTCCAGCCAACGGAACAACAGTAACGTCAGAATCACAAAAGGAATAATCACGAACCAATGATTGACACCGAGGACTTGCGGCAAGGTAATCTTGCCAAAATCGCCCCACTTTAGCACCGTGTTTTTCAATAACGGAAAAACTTCGGCGAAAAGGGCAGCCCCCGCAACCATTCCAGCAATCCCCCACAGACCATCAAGGCGACCTTCACCGACCGCGCCCATTGAAGTCCCAGGGCAGTAACCAAATAGCCCCCAGCCAATTCCGAACAGCAGGCCGCCGATGACAATCGCGCCTGTGATCATCGGTTTGATCGACAATTTTGCCAGTCCAAGATCTACCAGCAGATAGGTTCCCACCATGCCAACCACAATGGCCGACATCATGAATTTTACAATCGTCATATCCAGCATCCGCAGCGCGCCAATCTGTTTGTCATAGCGCAACACCCGGCCTTTTTGCAACAAAAAGCCGAACAAAATCCCTGTAAGCAATCCATAGAGTTGATCGTTCGTCATTTCGAATCACCCCCGCCATACAGCATTCGGGCCACTATGATTCCGCCGACGAAGAAGAAAACCAGAGCAACAAATCCGCTGACCGCTAGCTGAAGCGAACCGCTCAGCCCATGACCGCTCGGTCAGCCATCGGCCAAACGGGCGCCGAACATTGCAATCGTTCCGCCAACGAATGCAACCAGGCCACGTTTGACCAAACCACCGCCAAATCTTTTTTGCCACATGTCGGGAACGGCCTGAATCCGAAAACTGCCTGATGAAATGGCCGCAATGAAGGAACCGATCAAGATTCCGACAACAAACATCCATTGCCAGTCAATTACCGGTTTGGTGCTGACAAAATATTCGAGCTGCTTGACGCGGGCCGGATCAATCATTTGCTCCACGTAACCGGCCCCACGGACGAACGTGGTGGATGCGCCGAAGTATTTGCCGGTGAACCAGACAGAACCAACAGAAACCAATCCTGCCAATGCTCCAGCCAGATAAGGATTCCACGCGCCTGGATCTTTGTTTTTCTCCATTGTCAGTCCTCCTTCACTCTTTGATAATGGTTGTCCTTTGTTTGGAATCTTTTATCTACAACGACTCGCGGCTTGCGCCCCACACTGAGGACAGCTCATCTCGCAACCGCGCCCGCCATGTCCATGCGGTACTTCCCATTCATGCCCGCAGGCCTTGCAATTGAATTTCCGTAGTCCCCCTGCAGCACAAGGCTTCACCCGATAATTGCCGCCTTCAATCCGCAGCGACTTAGCCTGCCAAAGAAACTGTGCAATCTTGGCATGCGCTTTCGTCAAAATCCGGTGAAAAGTCGGCCGGGAGATTCCCATCTGTGCGGCGGCCGGGCCTTGGTCCAACCCTTCCATGTCAGCAAGTCGGATTGCCTCCATCTCTTCGACGGAAATCACAATCTCATCCACAGCATACATCGGCACGCCGACTGGCTTGAATTGGGACACTGGCGGCAGTTGATCCACGTGTCGGTCTTTGGTCGGTCTCATTAAAGCGCTCCTTTATTGCAACATTGATTGATTAAATTGTAAGAAAATTTCTTCAAACCGTCAAGCAAATGCTGCTGTCAATTCACGACAGTTGATGATAGCCGCCTCTAACGGACGGCTATCATCGAAAGACTATGTGTATCGAAAAACCACTCGCGGACAGATTATTTATCCATCTCAGGATTCCAGACTTTCCACACCTTGCCAACCAATTCAGGCCCCGGCGTCAGAGTCAGTTTGCCTGGTGTCCAGCCAGCCGGCGTTGCCTCGCCTGTGGCGCGAACATGCTGAAACGCCTGAACTTGACGTACCAATTCCGAGAAATTTCTTCCTACCGGCGGCGTCATGACCTCCATTGCCTGTATGATCCCGTCAGGATCAATCAAAAATCGCCCCCGGATATCCACCCCGGCTTCTTCATCATACACCCCGTAGATTTCGCCGATTCTCCCTCCTGCATCAGACAACATCGCAAAAGGCACTCCGCCCGGCACCATCTTGGAGAGTTCTTCTTCCTGCCATATTTTGTGGCTGAAACGACTGTCACAGCTCATGGCCAATACTTGCACACCCAATGCTTGCAGTTCCGGATAGCGGGCAGCGACCGCTGCCAATTCGGTCGGTCAGACAAAGGTGAAATCACCCGGATAGAAGCAGAGAACAAGCCATTGTCCTTTATAATCGGAGAGTTTGACATTGGAAAATCCGCCATTGACAAATGCATTGGCTTCAAAATCCGGAGCAGGTTTTCCGACTTTCGCCATCAATTTGTTTACCCCCTTTCCGACATTTGGTTCACTGGAGTCCGCAGCTTGCACTGGCGTCGATACAACTGGTCCTTTAGCTGGTTTCACGCATGAAAGTTTTTCTTCCGGCATTGTTCCACCTCCTCGCAAATGTTTGTATTTAATACTTCTTCGCAATTGGGCAAATCCCTGCCGACATTATGAAAATATTTTCTAATGATATTGGCAGAGAATTTTACATGCCAGTTTTCCGCCACACCAAAATTCTATAAGAACCGACTATTTCGCCGCTATCGAGTTGCAACGGCGCTTCCATTGCCACGACATGTTTGGGGCTTGCCGCCACTGCAACGCAAGGCCCCGCTGCCGGCAGCCAGTCGACCAGTTCCAGTTCCGGAGCCGATAATAAAGCCACGCCATGGATCGAGGCATCCTTTGTCCTGATATTGCGACCGACAGCAACTGCCAGTTCCTGCCCAACCAGTTTCATTTCTTCGATCATGCCGCCCAACTTGCGCCGTTTGCGCAAGTTGCCTTCCCTGTCAAACAAAAACACGCTGTTGCTCTGGGGATGTTCGACAGGAGTTGGCAATTGCCAATTGGCCCTGTTATAAGTGTTTCCTGTCGAAAAAATGGCGTAGGATCCGATCTGTTGGGTGTGCAGCCCTGTCGCATTGACAAAAATCCCCTGAATTCGTTGCGGTGCGCTCAAGACGCGGCTCCAGACCAGCTTTCCGGCTGCATCGACAAAAAAGGCTCGTCCGTCGGCGGACACGCCGCTCATATATTTTCCATCCTGCGACCACTTCGGACCAAACCGCATGTTGGTTCGTTCGTACGGTTCGACAGTTTCCGTATGCAGACTCCATCGGTTTTGTCCGGTCCTTGCATCAAATTGATAGATGTTGTTTTGATAGCGTCGATACGGCCCTGGCGTGTAGTCGGATGTAGCAAACACCAGAAGATTGCCGGAGGGATCGATATCGCACCAACTCACCCAAACATCCAGGTTATGGTCGCGGGGAAACAGCTCGACCCGCCCGTTGGCGTCAAATTTATAGATCCTGGCAAAATAATCGGTCTGTCCATTGGGAAAACGGATGGAGCGAAGCGCCACCGCATAGGAATTGCCACTCTCATCCATCGCGATCGACATAATGCCGGGAAACGTCTTCTGGCGCAGGTCCACGCCCAGCTCATCGACACTGTTGCGTCGCCACTTTTCGCCGCCGGTCGCGGCATCCACGCAGATTACCGCCCCTTGTTGGCTGTTTTCACCAATTAGAATTCTCCCGCCATCCGGGGAATATTCCAGCGCACTGATTTTCCCCATGCCGATTTTTCGCCGCCACACTGACGAGCCGTCTATATTGAATACCATCACATCGCCATTTTCCGTGCCAATGACAAGCCGGTCGCCGGCAGGCGACAGGCGAACCAGTCCTGGCGTCGATCCCATCTGGCGAAAGCCGCGGATTTCCACTTTGCCAAGCGGAATCTCGGCAACTTGCTCGAACCGTCCCATTTGGCTCAGCAGTCGCTGCGAATCCTGGCGCTTGCCTTGCCGTCCCAATTCGGGAAAGATGTGTATCGCAAGCAGCACTAAACTCATCGCCAACAGGCCGAATAATACCGCCATACGGATTGTTTGCTTCATCGTCATTCCGTTCACAGCCACACCGCCATAAAATCATACACGCCGCGAAGTTGGGGAAAATAGGCTACGCCATTGTGTTGTAACGAGTAAATTACTTTTAGTGTTGCGCCAACCAAAATAACCGCAAAGATCCCTACGCAGGCAAACTGCTGCGGCAGCGGCAACATTGGCAAATTGGCCCGGCTATTTCCCCGACCAAAACCGCGACTCTCCACCGATAGAGCAAGGGTTGCCGCCCGCCGCAGTGAACGGGCCAGGATCGGAAACAAAACGTAAAAGGCGGTTCGAATCCAGCGAACCGGCGACAAACTACGCGCCGGCTCAAAACCGCGCAAGCGCTGCGCCGTAAACACCACGGCAGTTTCCTCAAAAATGACCGGCAAAAACCGCAAACTGGTAATCACCATAAACGCAACTTCAAACGGCATCCGCCAATGCAAAAAACATTGCAACAATTGGCGGGGATCGGTCGTCCAGCAAATCAGCAGCCCGCAGGTCAGCATTGTCCCGGAGCGCAGCGCTTGTACAGCCCCGTGTTCCAGCCCTTCGCGATATATAAAGATGCCGCCGGTCCATTCGCCAATCCACGGCGTGGTCGGTGACACCAGACAGGCGATCATCGTGCGAGGTTCCTGATTGTAAAACAGCGCCTGACTGACCATCGTTCCCCACAGCCCCACCAGCAAAAATACCGCCAGCACCTGCCATCGCTGTACGGAAGAGCGGGCGACAAAATGCATCCCCAGCGAACAAACAAACAGAAAGAATAACGGCCTTGCTCCTTCCAACCCTACAGCAAACAGCATGACCGCCGCCAATAATGCCAGCTTGATCCGCACATCCATTTTGTGAATCGGCGTATCAGCCGGCGTAGCTTCCCATACTTGCCTGTTGTACATGACGGACCACCTCCTCCACGCCCAGCGCACAACCGCCATACAACCGCCGGGACAATTGCAAAGCTGCCGGCGTTCGCAAAGACGCCGACCGTAATACTTCGTCGCAGGAAAATACTTGCCGGGGTGACGCATCCGCCACCACCTTGCCTTCGGTCATGACAACGACCCGTTCCGCATAGCGGGCGGCCACTTCCGTATCGTGGGTGCAGAGAATGACCGTCCCGCCTTTTTGGGTATATTCCTGCAACAAACCGATGATATCGTCGATATGCCCCAGATCCTGACCGGTTGTCGGTTCATCCAGCAGCATGATCGCCGGCTGGCAAGACAACAGGGAGGCGATTGCCACTCTCACTCGCTGTCCCTGGCTTAGCGCCAACGGAAACCGGTCTTCCATGCCGCCAAGGCCGATCCTGTCTACCAGCTCGCGCCAGTCGCCCGATTGCTTCCCCTGCCCCAGCCCATGCGCCAAACCAAATGTGATTTCCTGCTCCACCGTGGATTTAAACAGCATCAGGTCCGGGTTTTGCATGACCATGCCGACCCGCCGGTCCAGCCCCTTCACAGCTTGTCCCAACAATTTCACCTGCCCCTGGCGGACTCGTTGCAAGCCGCAGATATGGTGGAGCAGCGTTGATTTGCCTGCGCCATTGTTGCCCATCAGCGCCACAAATTGGCCGCGGGGAATTGCCAGGTCAATTCCGTTCAGTACTTTGCGTCCTGCCGGATCGTACTGAAACTCAAGAGCTTTGACTTCTATCGCCAGCTCCGTTTCCTCCCGCTGCAACAGCAAAGGTTCCTGCACCACAGTACTACAGGCAGGATACGCTGCCCGAATCGTTGCAGCCGCATCGTCAACTGCGGCGCTCTCCGCCGCCAGGCCCAACCGGTGGCAGATATGGACCGTCTGCGGAATCCGCAGCCCCAGCCGCAAAAAAGCTTCCGGCTGACAAAAAGCGTCGCGCTGCGAACCCTGCCAAACAAGCCGCCCCTGTTCCATGACGACCACGCTTTTGCAAATCGGCATGACCTCGTGCAAGCGATGTTCCACCACGATAATCGTAATGCCATGTTCTTCATTCAGTTTCCGCAGCACCTGAAGCAGTTCCATCGCTCCGCGTGGATCCATCTGGCTGATTGGCTCATCCAGCGCCAGCACCTGCGGCCGGATCGCCAGTACGGCAGCCAGCGCCAACCGCTGTCGTTCGCCGCCGGACAAAGCATGTACACTGCCCTGTTCTCGCCCGGCCAGGCCGACCCAGGCGAGAGTTTCCGCTACGCGGCGCTGAATTTCCACCGGCGTCATCCCCATATTTTCCAAGGCAAATCCGACTTCATCGGCAATGGAAGTGGAAAAAATCTGATCATCCGGATTCTGAAACATCAGACTGACTGTCCGGCTTAGGTTAGCAACCGAACATTGCAGCGAATCCTTGCCGTTGATCTGGATGCTCCCTTGCAAGGTTCCGCTGATCTCATGCGGAATCAACCCATTAAACGCTTTCAGCAGCGTGCTTTTGCCGCAACCGGTCGGCCCGGTGCACAATATGAAATCGCCGGACTCTATTTGCCAGTTGATCTCCTGCAAACTTGGGGCTTCGCTGTTTTGATAGGTAAAGGATAGTTCCCGACAGTCCACGATCACGCCCATAACTCAGTCACTCCCCACGCCGGACAACCGGCTGCCGAGCACAGCACCGCAGGCCGCGCCGATTACCGTATACAGAAATCCGTTGACCGCCATCACCATCCAGATGTACCAGTCGGCGAAATACAATCGATACAGCACCGCCATTCCCTGCATTGTTATATAGGTCGCCACGGTATCAGCTACAGCGCAGGCCAGAGCCAACCTTGCCATGCGTTGCCAAGAAAACCCAGCAACCGGATTGGTCGGCAACGAAGCTGCAGTAAAGCCGGTTCCCGCCAACGCAAGTTCCAGCAAAAATGCATTAACCCCATACGACAGAAATACTAACGGCGACATATGGCCAAACGCCAACATTCCCAGCAGAAGACGCATCGCTGCCATCAAGCTCACTACGCCATGCAGTGGAATCAAGGTCACCAGTGCGCCGGTCAGCATATACAGCATGATGCCGCTAAACATTCCACTGATCAAAAAACTAAATGGCCCCAGGAAAATGTGCAAAAAATCGTTGAGTAGCGTAGACGGAACATTGACCACAGCAAAGGCGCAAGTGCCAAATAAAGCAATCGTGATTAGCCGCCGCGTCTTCATCCCCGCCAATACCAGCGGTAATTTTCGCCGAATCAGCACCAAAAACGCCAGCAGCATTGTCACGCCAATCGCCAGTGTGATCATGCCGCGCATGTTTTTTTTGATCACAACCAGCGGCAGTTCTTGCGACCAGCTATGAATTCCGCCATCATCGACCGTGACCCGCAACAAATAGTCTCCCTCGGCGAGTTGCGTTTCATCGGCATATACCGGTAATACCAGCCGCTGCCGGGGTTCGCCGGTCAAAGCGACAAATGCTGTCAATCGTTCCTGGCCTGCCGCCATCGCGCCTGCACCGTCATGTTCGGAATTGCTGCCCGGAGTATACAAACCAGGGATCCGGCGACGACTGTTCTTGTCCAGCAGTTCGGCTTCCACCATAAGCAGTTTTTGTTGCCCGGCAGGGTTGCGAAAATCCAGTCCCATATGGGTTACCGGGTGAATCGCCTCGATCTCCAGGTTTGTCGCGCCTTTGCCGCGCAACACGTTTTTGTAGTAATCGAGCGAGCGGTCGCGCAACACCAGTGTATTGGCATTTTGTTTCTCATCGCGCACCCCGTCGCGATCAAGCGGCAAAACCACCCGCTCCAGGGCAGGTTTTTCGTGAACCGGCGCACCATCCACACGTGGTGACACCTTGACTCGAATCTCCCGCGTCGTTTCTCCTGCCGATAAGCGGAGGATGTACACTCCCTCGCTGACGTGGTCATCCACAATCAGCGACACCAAATCGAACCACTGGCCATAGCCGACTGGCAGATTCAATTCTCTCTGCAGCACTTGGCCTAGAACAGTTTCATTTTGTTCAATCGTCCAGTGTTCCGGCTTTCCATCGGCACGAAAACCGGCAGGCAGCTCCAGTCGCACTGCAACGTTTTGCCCTGCCGGTCCCGTATTTTCGATATTAGCCATGGCGTGTATCCGTTGTCCCGGCGCAACCGTAAGCTGGCCCCCAGTCAACGAATACGGTGCTTCCAACGTCAAAAAAAGGCCAGCGGCCGCAGTCGGCAGGGGAAGTAGCAACCAAAGCCCCCACACCGCCAGACAGAGCCGCATCACCGTTCTGTATCCCATCGATTCATCCCTTTCGCCATTTAGCGCAAATCAAAGACAATCGGCACGGTAGCCCATGCCGCGATCGGCGAACCGTTTTTCAGCGCCGGGCTGAAGCGCCAGGAACGCACGGCTCGTTGCGCTGTCTGATCCAGTTCCGTGTAGCCTGAGCTGGCAACGATCCGGACATCTTCCACCCGTCCGTCCGTATTCACCAATATTTGCAGCCGAACCGTACCTTCCCAGCCTTTGGCCCGTGCGTTTTCCGGATAGTCCGGCCGCTCGCCGACAACGATTCGGGGCCCGCGGGTTGGCCCGGTTCCGGTTCCTGTTCCCGTCCCGACACCGGTTCCCGTGCCGCTGCCATGTCCGCCGCCGGTCCCGCCACCACTACCGCCGGCACCGGCCCCGCCACCGCCAACACTTCCGGCAAGCGGTGAAATCGCACTTGGGGTAGCCGCCTTGGGCGCGACTTGCTCAGAAAAACTGTCTGCGGCTGGGGCTGGGGAAATCAACGACGGCTGCCGCCGCTCCGGTTCCGGCGAACGTTCCGGTTGTCCGCCGCCCCCAGCAGGACCGTCCACAGGCGCAAATAATTCCGCCATGCTGACTTCCACATAAATCGGCTGACGTGATTGCATGACGTCCCAGTGCCAAAACAGACTAATCCCTGCAAACAGCCCTACATGCAACAGCAGCGAACCGACTATCGCCGCCCGCCACCGTTTGTTGCCCTGCATTATCAACCTTTGGGGTCAACGGCCAAGGATATCTTCCCGGCGCCGGCCCGTTTTACGGCATCAATCACTTCCACAACCTTGCCATGCTGTGAATGCTTATCCGCCTTGATAAACACCAGCGGACTATTATGCGCCTTGGTCGCCACCGTAGCCGTCAGGTCGCCGATGGAAATCACTTTGTTTCCCATGGCAATCTGTCCGTCGCGGTTCACCAGCACCGTGATGTGCTCCGGCGGCTGCGGCGTTCCGCTGGTTGCCTGCGGCGGCGTAATATTGAATCCTGGATGCGCCACTAAAAAGGTGGTGGACATCATGAAAAAAATCAATAGCAGCATCATGACGTCGACCATCGGCGTCATATCGACATGGACCGCTTGATGCGTCGATATTCTGCGGTTTCTCATGCAAGTCCCTCCCGTCTATACGCCGGTCCGACGAACAATTTCGCCGACGCAGCTTTCGTTCCAATGGAGCAGTCGTTCCACCCGGTTACGGAAATGATTGTTGGCGATAATACAGGGGATGGCGACCAACAAGCCGCCTGCGGTATTGTACAGCGCCTCGGAAATCCCGGCGGCCAGCATCTGGGGATTGCCCAGCCCTGTCATCGATGCCGCCTGGAATGTTTTGATCATGCCAAGTACGGTTCCCAGCAAGCCGAGCAACGGCGCTACGGTCGCTGCCGTGGTGAGCAGATATAGGTTACGTTCCAGAGCGGGGATTTCTGACCGGATGGCATCGCTCACGGCATTTTGTCTGGCATCGCACTCACATGCCGGAATCGCGGCGGCGGCAGTCCACATCTTGCCGTACACGCTCTGGCGCTCATTTTCCTCGGCAAAAGTCTGCTCGACATTTTGCGCAGGATCAGCCAGCAGTTTGCGGATTTTTGCCGACTGTGAGTCAGCTGAGCGGTAATACAGCCAACGTTCGATGATAACAGCGCAAGCCACCAGCGAACAGGCCATAATGGTCAGGATCACCCAACCGCCTTTTTCAATGACATCCAGCATGATTGCCTCCTAAAAGCTCTGACTTAGTTTTAGATAAAATGCACGCTCCGGTTGCAAATAGTGCGAGGATCCGTTAGACACCACATCCCTGCGATCCAGTAGGTTTTCCACCCGAAGTTGCAGTTGCGTGTTCTTTGCCAGTTGATACTGCAAGACCAAATTGATCGGCAACGTCGGTTCCAGGCCATCTTTACGACCGGCCAAATAATTTGCCGTCAAACTGCTCTGCCACTTGCCGGAACGATACGTCACTCCGCCATTCAGTTGAAACTTGGCGAAGGTCGGCGTCCACTCTCCGCCGTCACGACGTTCCTCCGGATTATTGATATTGGCTCCCAAGTTGAACATCCAGTGTTTGTTGACACGCCGGTCATAGGTAACCTCCAGACCCGAATTGCGAAAATCAGAATTATAAGGACTATAATTACCTGAGTTTTTTGGGGTTTCTTCCCATTGGATATAGTTTGTAAAGTCCATACGATACAGAGCTATTTTTAACGAATCAGCAGCGCCGATTTTTTTCCAGCCCACCTCGTAAGTATAACCATATTCCGGTTTTAAATTGGGGTTGGCTGTTTTACGCCAGGTCGATCCATACATATCCGAAAGATTGGGCATGCGAAATGCTCTACCCACATTTAAATACAAGGATTGTTCCTTGTTCAGGCTATGCAGCAGTTGTAGCTGTGGATTGAACTCGTTGTAATCATTGGCTCCGGCCTGTTGCCGAATGAATTCCTGTCGCGCACCTAAAATCAGGCTGGTTTTAGCTGAAAGAGGATGGTTAACTTGGGCAAACACAGAATAAAAATCGCGCTGTTTGAGCGACAGATAGGCAGAGGAAGCACTATTCTGCGCATAATAACTTTCGTCTGCACTAATCGAGTCGTTTTGCCACGAGACTCCCGCCAGGTACTGACCGAATTTTGTCTGCCAACTGGCCTGACTGTCCAGCCCAAAGGTACCAAGGTAAGTGGTATTATCGCCGGATCGGACGCCGGCGGCTGTAAATTTCCGGTACTGCCGGGCTGACCAGTTGCCGTATGCTTTGGTCAGCCAACTGCCATGCTTAATTTGCAGGGCAACAGAATTTTTCACATCTTTTTGGGCAATCCGTTCATCCAGCGCGTTGCCAATTTCCTTCATCCGTTCCACGTTGAACTCATCTGAGTCATATTGATGTGTCAATGTCACCGCATCATTGATCGCCCAGACCCAACGCAAAAAATTACGTTCTTCACCGCGAAACGCCGTATATTTCCGATTCAGACCGTTGCTTGACCAAGGCTCGCTAATCGCTCCCATATCGCCTATCTTTTCGTGACTGGCGGTGATGGATAATTTATCGGCCTGCAATGAAAGATTCTGCCGATTCGTGCCAAAACTGCCGGTTTCGGCTTCTACACTATTCTTCACCTTTTTTTTCGTGACAATATTGATCACCCCGCCCATTGCCGAAGAGCCGTACAACGTCGAAGAAGCCCCTTTGATGATTTCCACTTTCTCAATATTGTCAGGCGGAATCCGCTCCAATGAATAATACCCGGAAATATTCGTCGGAATGCCATCCAACAAAATAACCGTGCCGCGATCCATGCCTCGGATGACTATTTTCGCCGTCATTGACGAATACAGATGTCCCATCGCCCCATAGCCGTCATAGGTCAATCCTGTAGCAAACTTCAGCGCTTCCAGCAAATTTGACGCTCCGGTTTCTTTGATTTGCTCGCCAGTCAGCACCTGCACCGATGCCGGAGTTTTCAGGTCCTTCGATTCGCGCCGCAAAGCCGTTACCAGTACCGGGTCGAAATTGTACTCCTGCTTCTCCTCCATCTTTGCCAACCCTGGCATCCCGATACAGAGACTACCTGCCAAAATACCGGCCAGTGTGCGCCGCGCCCAATTGCGGGTCCATTTTTTGCTTAGTTTCATTTACCGCACCTCATTAATCAAAATAATCCCGACTCTTCTATCGTTACCGACCAGCCGTTTTTATGGTCTGGCCGTTCTTGTTTTGGGGAGGCTCCCCTGCAAAAGAGCCTCCTGCTAATGAATCCTCGCCCAAAGCTAAAAAGGCGGGATTTCGGAAACCCAACAAAAAAAAGACAGTCTCCCGTTGTTACAAGAGACTGTCTGAAACAGCATGTCCTGTCTGGTCTTCATAAAAAATCCCGGCAAAAATGCCGGGAAGAAGTTCGAGCGCAGGAGCTGCGTCAAAATCCCCTCCCCATCGCGCGTGGGTAAAACGGTGATTGTCAGACAGGCAGTTCTCCTGGCTCTGGATCATAGCTCGCCCAAACCTTCCCAAGATTTTCATCCCAGTGGTATATGATGGGTTCACTCCCCAATACAGTGGCGGGACCGCGCCGGCATTACACCGGACTTCCCTATTAAGCCCTTGCGGGCACCTATCCCGGTATGAAATTGTCAAACAAACTCGGATTACGTTTTGAATAGTAGCACAGGTTTTTCGGGCTGTCAACAAAACAATTCTTCTTTTCTCATCGCCGCACAACGCAGTTTCTTGACTTTCCAGTCAACGCCCATTATAGTTTTGTATAGCGGGATGCACCGCAAACTCTGCTGAAGCAGGGATAATGAAACGGGATCCAAGTCATGAAGGCTTGACGGTTTCCAAAAGGATCCGTTATTTTCATGACTTTTTTTGTGCGCATAATTAAGAAGTTAAAGGGAGGGCGTCACAATGCAACTAGATAACTTGCCGGAGAATTTCAAACCTGTCATCGCTTTTCATGGACACCTTTGTCCCGGGCTGACAATCGGTTATCGCGCGGCCAATGCAGCTCGCAAGGCACTGGGACTGGAGCGGGACCAAGACGAGGAGTTGGTGGCAGTCGTGGAAAATGACGCCTGCGGAGTAGATGCCATACAGTATCTATTGGGTTGCACTCTGGGTAAAGGCAACCTGATCTTTCGCGATTTGGGCAAACAGGCGTTCACCATATTTCGTCGCAAGGATGGAAAGGCGGTTCGTCTGGTCTTTCGCGACAATATCGGCGCCAGCGACCCAAAGTCGAATGACTTGCGACGCAAGGTGATGAATGGACAGGCGACGACCGAAGAAAAACTGCAGTTTAACCAGCAGCGTACACAGAGAATGAAAGATTTACTGGCAGCAACCGATGAGGATTTGTTTGATTTCAAGCAGCCAGATTTTATCATCCCCGAATCCGCCCGCATCTTTGACTCGTTCGCTTGTGAGCAGTGCGGTGAAACAACGATGGAGCCGAGACTTCGGTTGGTCGATGGCCGGAAAATCTGTCTGACTTGCGCTGAGCCCTATCACCGGGGTTGGTAGTCAATCGTGCAGTCGTAAGATTTTCATCGCCGTTGCCAAAGTCAGGCGCGTTTCTACATCATCGATCGATACGCCTAGTATCTCTTCGATCCTGGTTTTACGTTGCAATATGGTTTTATGATGGATAAAGCTCCGTTCTGCGGCTTCCTTTAAGGTCGACGCCGATAAAATCTCTTCCAGGGTTGCCACCAGATCAGTTTTCTTGCTTTTATCATGTTGAATCAGTTTACCGATCGACTGATCGACAAAAACCTGCAATTGTTTGGCATCCTGAAATTGAGTCAGAAGTTGGCAAATCCCCAAGTCTGCATAATGATACACATCATTGCCACCCCACACCCTCAGTCCGACATTGGCGGCTTCTTTTGCTTCCCGATAACAGCGCCGGATATCAAGAACGTCCGTGTAACTGGAGCTGACTCCCACGGTCAATCGAACCCCCGGCATGTGCCTCGTCACTCTTTCCTTGCCGGACTTGGCTCGCGTCAAAGCATGTCCCTTTACATCGGCGCAGGGTTCCGGCAAAGGACACAAAACGGCAAATCCATCATAACGAGTCCAAACGATTTTGTCCTGCTCTGCCGAACAAATCTGCGTCACCTGCCGCAAGACCTCCTGCATGCCCCGCTGGTCTTTTTGCAGTTCAGCATAGGACTTGCCGGCATAATCATCGATACTGATGGCAAACAATGCGTAGCGCGCCGCCAGATCAAGCCCCAGCGCCTTGCCGCGCTGAATCGCGACTTCCCTGCTGGCAATCTCGCCATCGGCAAGCGCATTCAGCAAATCGGCCCGTTGCTTGGCCTCATCGGTTCGCCGCAACGATTCGCTTTCCAGCTGCCGTTCCGGCAAATCTCTGGTAAAGCACAGCATCGTCTCTGTCTGACCTAAAAGTTCAAGTTCGCTAGCAAAAAGCCGAACAGGAAAAACTTCACCGGATTGTGCTATCGCCCGACCCAGCAGGTCGACGTTCCCTTGCGCCTCAGATAGTGTCTGCCACTGCTTCGGTCCTACGCCGGTTTCCTCGGAAAAAAATTCCGATACCAACCGCCCCTTGGCCTCGGATGCTATGACGCCGAGTTGTCGGGTAGCGGCCTGATTCCACTCCGTTACCCGCAAGCCTTTATCAAAACAGATCATCGCGACCGGCGCCCGATCAACCATGGCCTGCAAGCGACTCAACGCCCGTTCTTTGCCCATTGCCGATTCCTCCTTTTGCTAGTCCAGCGGACGGACCATCGCAATCTCGTCGCAATTGGGAAACTTGCTGCAATTGATGCAGTCTTTCCAGACTTTTTGCGACAGCTGTTCCTTCGGCACTTCATAGAAGCCGGATTTGGCAAAAAAACCTGGTTGATAAGTCAACGTGAACAAAGTTTTCACGCCTAGTTTTCGAGCATCTTCCATCAAATGCTGGACGATTTTGAAGCCAATGCCCTTGCCTGCATATTCCGGCGAAATCGCCATCGCCCGAATTTCCGCCAATTCATCCCATACCAGATGCAGGGCGCCGACCCCGACCACTTCTCCTTCGTGTTCCGCCAATACAAAATCGCGCAAGGTTTCATAGATCGAATTTCTGGAACGCGCCAACATCAACCCTTGTTCGGCATAGGCATTGACGATTTTATGAATACTTTCCACATCGCGAAACGTCGCAGTTCGATAAATCATTTGCTGCACCCCCATACATGATTGAATAATTATAACTTATTCATTTTTATTTTTCCAGTGCTTCTTCTGCAGCCGGGCACAGTTGCGATAGCGAACACTGCCGACACAGCGGACTGCGGGCCCGACAGATCTTTCGGCCATGCCAGATCAGCCAATGGTGGGCCGCCGACCAGTCAGAACGAGGTATCAGTTTCATCAGCCCCTGTTCGACTTCGTCCGGTGTCTTGCCACGTGCCAGCCCGGTCCGGTTTGCCACACGAAAAACGTGGGTGTCGACCGCGATGGCCGGCACGCCGAACTGGTGACTCAGCATGACATTAGCCGTTTTACGCCCCACCCCCGGCAACTTCAACAACTCTTCCATTTGTCCGGGCACTTCGCCTTGCCAGTTTTCCTGCAGCAATTTGCAGGTTGCCATAATATTTTTTGTTTTGGCCCGATAGAGACCGCAGTCATGAATCAGTTCCTCCAACTCGGTAACGCTGAGTAAAAGCATTTTGGCCGGAGTGTTCCACCGTGGGAACAAACGGCGGGTGATAATATTAACACGCACGTCAGTGCATTGCGCCGATAGAATGACAGCAACCAACAACTCAAAAGAAGAACCGAATTCCAGGCCCGTCGTCGCCCCCTGATAATCTTTTGACAGCAGTTGCAGCATTTCTCGGCGTCTGGCCAGTGTCACTCGCATAAAAGCCTCCCTGGAAATTTGATTCACACTATGCTGGTTCCACAAATCTTACGCGCTTTCCTTCATGTACAAGAGGATTTTTTAATTTTGAAGGGAATAAAATATATAGTTTATCAATATTACTGCGAATAGAGAGGAGACTGCAAATGTTTGGCCTTGGAATGCCGGAACTAATTTTGATTCTTGTTATCGCCCTGGTCATCTTTGGCCCGTCCAAATTGCCGGAAATGGGGGCTTCGGTCGGCAAGGCGATCCGGGAATTCCGCAGCGCCACCAAAGAACCGGACCCGGAACCGAATCGCAAAGTCATCGTGGCTGAATACCACGAAACGCCAAAGCAAATTTCGCCCGCCCCTGCCGATATGGATGCCGAAAAGGTTGTGGCGGAAAAGAAACCGGCCGTCAAGGAATGAATCGCCTAACATTCAGCCGTCGCGACTTTGTGTTGGGTGCAGTAGCGGGAACGGCTGCCGGAGCAGGAATTGCCACCGCATTATTTAATAGAAAACCACCTCCGGATGTAGCGTCAGGCAATAACTCGGTTTTTCACACCGACCGGGCCGGTCGAATCACCACTCCCAGTTTCATTACCGTTGATCAGGCTCGTTGCAGCGGTTGCCGAATCTGTGAAGCCGAATGCGTTCTGATCCGGGAAAAATCTTTTGACTTTTGGCGCAGCCGGGTTCGGCTCCATCGCTTTGAGCCGTCGCTAGATATCGTTTCGCTTTGCGCAGGGTGTGCCGATGCCCCCTGCGTCTCTGTCTGTCCGCCAGAAGCGGCGGCATTGTCGCGCGATTCGCGAACCGGCGCAATTTTATTGAACGAAAGCAAGTGCATTGGTTGCCAAGCCTGTATCAAAGCTTGCGCCAAAGACCGCTCCGCCGTGATCCGCATCAGTCGCGACGGCAAAAAGGCGCTCGGACTCTGTGACTTGTGCGGCGGTGATCCGGCCTGCGTAAAAGCCTGCCCGGAACAATGCCTTTCCATCGTCCCTGCCAATGTCGATGGCAAAAACATGGCTGCATCGCCAGCTATCATCGCCGGTCAGGTTTCGCGATCGGTTTATCGTTCGGAGAGGAACAATTAAAATGGCGCATGGTTATAGCGGAAAAATCCTCGAAGTTGACCTGACTGCCCGTCGACATTCCTTGAGCGACACCGATATGAAAGCCGCCGAGCAGTTTCTCGGCGGGCGCGGTCTCGGCGTAAAAACGCTGTGGGCCCGATTGCCTACCGCAGGAACCGACGCATTGTCGCCGAAAAATCCGCTGATGTTCTGGCCTGGGCCGCTGTCCGGACTGCCGCTGGCCGGTCCATCGCGCGTTACAATCGTGACCAAGGCCGCCAACACTTCGCCAACCGAACCCAGCTGGCCTCACGCTTCCACGCTGACCTGGTCCTCAGTCGGCGGCCATTTCGGGCCCGCCTTGAAACAGGCCGGCTATGACGGTTTAATCATTGAGGGTCGCGCTGACAGACCGGTGGTTCTGGTCATCGACGAACACCAGGTATCGTTGCGAGATGTTGGAAGCCTGTGGGGGCAACCTACTTCTGTCGCATTAAAGCAACTCCACAGCGATTTGGGTCCTGACTTTCGCCTGTTAACCATCGGTCCGGCCGGTGAAAACGGCGTACGATTCGCCGGAATCATCAGTGATGTGAAACGGACCACGGCCCGTGGCGGCGCCGGAGCAGTGATGGGAGCGAAGAACCTCAAGGCAATCGCGGTGCGCGGCGCCAAAACCGTATCCCTGCATAACCCCGATGGCTTGCGGAATCTGCGCAGCGACATCGCCTCCCTGCTGGCCAACTGGAACAACTATGCCAACTGGCGACGCTGGGGAACTGCGCCGCTATTGTTGTCCGCCGACAAAGCCGGCATGCTTACGACCAGGAATTATCGTGAAGGGTCCTGGCCTGCTGTGGACAAACTGGGCCTTCCGACCGCCGAGCGCGAATTCTGGGTTCGTCACGCTTCCTGCGCTTTTTGCCCGTTGAAGTGCGTCAAAACCGGTCAAATATCCTACGGTCCCTGGCGGGGAACCATCGCCGAAGGCCCCGGTTACAGCGCCGCTGCTATGCTCGGAGCAAATTGCGGCGCCAACGACTTCGGCGATTTGATGGCGTTGATTGCCCGGGCTGACGAACTGGGCCTCGACCCAATCGCCACCGGCAATGTGTTAGGGTTTGTAATGGATCTTTGTGAACAGGGTTTGTTGTCCTCCGCCGATCTGGACGGCTTGTCGCCAAGCTGGGGCCATACTCCAACGCTGCTGCAGTTGATGGAGCGGATCGCAAAACGCCAGGGAGTCGGAGCAATCCTGGCCCAAGGCGTCAAACAAGCCGCCGCTCAATTCGGTCCGGCGACCGTCCCGTTTGCCATGCATGTCAAAGGGCAGGAACTCGCCGGTTGGAATGTGCCGGCCAGCCACGATTTTGCCATTGTATACGGAACCGCCAATCGCGGCGGCAGTCATCAGGATGGGGCCAGCATCCAGGAGCAACACCGTCGGACGTTTCTTGATGCGCTGTGCGTCTGCCGCTTTGTGTACGGGGCCGTCGGCACCGCGCCTTACCAGCGTGCCCTGTCGCTTGCTACCGGCTGGAACTGCGATGATGCGACCATGCTTGCGGTCGGCGAACGGATCTGGAATCTGGAGAAACTGTTTAACAGCCGGGAAGGCTTCCGGCGCATCGATGACAAGCTGCCGGCGCGGTTTAACGAAATCACTTTTCGTACCGGTCCCAAAGCCGGCGCCAATTTTTCGGCGGCAAAGCAGGATTCTTTATTGGACAGCTACTATGACGGCCGTGGATGGGACAAAAAAACCAGCCTGCCGACCACCGAAAAGCTAACGGCTCTCGGTCTCGACAAGCTGGTCCTTTGACAGGCATTGATTACAATTAGTTGGTCAGGCTGCGAATCGGCGCCGGGATCCGGCCGCCCCGGGCAATGAAATCTTCCGCCTGAAACCGGTTGACCGCCATGATCGGTGCATGGCCGAGCAGCCCGCCGAATACCACCGAGTCGCCGACGGTTTTGCCTGGCACGGGAATGATCCGCACCGCGGTGGTTTTGTTGTTGATCATGCCGATGGCGGCTTCGTCAGCAATGATCGCCGAGATGGTCGCCGCCGAAGTATCCCCCGGCACCGCGATCATGTCCAGTCCGACCGAGCAGACGCAGGTCATCGCTTCGAGTTTTTCCAGCGTCAGTGCACCACGCTCCACTGCAGCAATCATCCCTGCGTCTTCGCTGACCGGGATAAATGCACCAGACAGGCCGCCGACATGGGATGAAGCCATCAGTCCGCCCTTTTTGACAGCATCGTTCAATAGCGCAAGCGCAGCTGTAGTTCCCGGCGCCCCTGTGCTTTCCAGTCCCATTTCCTCGAGGATCGCCGCCACGCTGTCGCCGATCGCCGGTGTCGGAGCCAAAGAAAGGTCGACAATGCCAAACGGTACGTTCAATCTGCGGGAAGCTTCCTGTGCAACCAACTGACCGACCCGGGTAATCTTGAATGCTGTTTTCTTGATGGTTTCCGCCAGCACGCCAAAATCGGCGCCGCGGACTTGTTCGATCGCCCGGAGCACTACGCCAGGACCGCTGACCCCCACGTTGATGCAGGCTTCCGCCTCGCCGACGCCGTGGAACGCACCGGCCATAAAGGGGTTATCTTCCACCGCATTGGCAAAGACGACCAATTTGGCGCAACCGATCGCATCGCGATCTTGAGTCAACAACGCGGTTTGTTTGATGATTTTACCCATCCGGGCTACGCAATCCATGTTGATGCCTGTCGAGGTCGAAGCCAGATTCACCGATGAGCAGACACGCTCGGTAACAGCCAGCGCCTCAGGAATCGAATCGACCAGCACTAGGTCGCCTTTGGTGAAGCCTTTTTGAACCAGCGCCGAAAATCCACCGATAAAATTCACGCCGACCGTTTTCGCCGCCCGGTCCAGCGCCTCGGCCACGGCGACATAACTGTCGGTCCGGCAGGCTTCGGCTGCAATGGCAATCGGGGTGACTGAAATCCGTTTGTTGATGATCGGCACGCCGTATTCTGCTTCGATATCTTCGCCGACCTTGACCAAGTGCTCGGCCTTACGGGTGATTTTTTCATAGATTTTGTCGCAGAACGTCTGCAAATCAGGATCGGCGCAATCCCGCAGGCTAATCCCCATCGTAATCGTCCGCACATCCAGGTTTTGCTCCTTGATCATGCGGTTTGTTTCTAATATATCTTCCAGTGTGATCATTGAATCGCCCCCTTACACCCGGTGCATGACTTGAAAAATATCCGCATGCTGCACTCTGATTTCCAGCCCGATCGCTTCGCCTTTATCTTTCATGATTTGCTGCAGCTCTTTCAGGCTGATCGAAGCGCCACTCATATCCGCGGTCATGATCATGTTAAAAAAACCGTCCAGGATGGTTTGGTCCAGATTGAGGATATTCACGCCGTTTTCAGCCAGCACCGTGGCCACCATGGCAATGATGCCGACGCGATCGCGGCCGAGAACACTGATTACGATTTTCATGGTAACGCTCCTTTTCTGTTTGTTCTATTCAGGGTATCTATTATTGTATTTTCCTGTCACGGATAATGCAAGCAGGCAAACCCCGCGAGCGCAAAAAAAGTAAAGCAGGTGAGCGCATGAATTTGTTCGATGTCATCGGACCCATCATGATCGGCCCGTCCAGCTCCCATACCGCCGGGGCCGTTCGCCTGGGACGGCTGGCCAGGGAATTGCTGGGTGAACCGGTGGTTGCCGCCGATATCGGTCTGCACGGGTCATTTGCCCGAACCGGCAAAGGCCATGGTACCGACCGGGCTTTGATTGCCGGGTTGATGGGCTGGCAAACCGACGATGCCCGTATCCCCCACGCTTTTGAACACGCCTCCCATGCCGGGCTAACCTTTCATTTCGAAATGGTGTGCCTGGGCGATTCGGCCCACCCCAATACGGTGGTCTTTGCGCTCAAAGGGCAAAGTGAAGGCGTACTGCGGATTACCGGTTGTTCGGTCGGCGGCGGCCGGATCAAAATCACCGAGATCAATGGATTTCCACTCGAACTCACCGGTGATTTCGCCGCATTGGTCACGTTGCACCAAGACCGTCCTGGCGTGATCCATTCTGTCACTGGAATTTTGGCAGCCCGGGCGGTAAACATCGCTGAAATGCGGGTGTCACGACGAAAACGCGGCAGCACCGCCGTGATGGTCATCGATGTCGATGGCGCGGTACCGGACGAAGTGGTAAGTGAAGTCGCCGTTCTGCCGCAAATTCTTGCGGTCCGGCGACTCAATCCGGTCGTGGAATAGGAGGCGTGTGCGATGGAAAAACTCAGTTTATCCGCCTGGCTTGATGAAGCTAACGCAAGCACTCTTTCATTCGGCAGGTTTTGCCTTCAAACGCAGGCGTTGGAGCTGGAACTGACCGAAATAGAGCTGTCGGAACGAATGAAACAAACACTTTCAGTCATGCAGCAGGCGATTGCCTACGGGCTCACCGGTGTCCGGTCCACCGGCGGGCTGGTTGGCGGGGTCGGATTACAGTTGCAGCAGTATAGCACCGGCGATCAGGCGGCCCGAAGTCTGCTTGGCCCTTTAGCGGCCAAGGCTGCTGCTTACGCCCTTGCCGCCAATGAAGCGAACGCGGCGATGGGAAAAATCTGCGCCGCCCCCACCGCCGGCTCCAGCGGCGTTTTGCCCGGAGTTCTGTTTGCGATTGCCGAAGATCGCGGCATCAATCAAGATGACTTGTCGGTCGCCCTGCTTGTCGCAGGTGCAATCGGTATGGTCATCGCTTCGCGCGCATCGCTTTCGGGCGCCGAAGGCGGTTGTCAGGCCGAATGCGGCTCAGCGGCGGCGATGGCTGCCGGAGCGGTCGTTGATCTGCTTGGCGGCTCTCCCGACCAAGTCGGCCATGCAGCGGCTTTGGCGCTGAAAAATCTGCTGGGTCTGGTTTGCGACCCGGTTGCGGGGCTCGTCGAAGTCCCCTGTGTCAAGCGTAATGCGGGAGCGGCAATAATCGCCCTGCTGGCGGCCGATATGGCGCTGGCCGGCATCAAAAGCGTGATCCCGATTGATGAGGTCATTGACGCGATGGCGACGGTCGGTAGGGCAATGAACGCCGACCTGCGAGAAACCGGCCTGGGTGGATTGGCGGCAACGCCAACCGGCCTGGAGTGCGCCGAACGAATTTTCGGCGCCAAAAATCATCCGTTGGAGTAGTATAAGCGCATCTTTTTGAATCAACAGGGGCGGGTTGTTTGTCGCAACCCGCCCCTGCATTTTTTACCACTGACTACTCGGCGCCGCCGTCATTCGCCAGTTCGAATTTATCGAGCACATAGAACATCAGGCTGATCAGGATTGACACGATTGTTCCGAGGGCCATCCCTTTCAGTTCCACCGCGCCGACTTTCACCGCTGCGCCGCTGATGCCGGAAATCAACACCACCGAGGTCAGAATCAGATTGCGCGACTTGGTGTAGTCGACTTTTTTCTCGATCAACATCCGGATACCGGCTGCCGCAATGACACCGAACAGCAGGATGCAAACCCCGCCCATGACCGGCACCGGAATGCTGCGGATAATCGCGGCAAACTTTCCGACAAAGGATATGCCGATCGCAATGACCGCTGCTCCGCCGATAACCCAGACGCTAAACACTTTGGTTATCGCCATAACACCGATGTTTTCGCCGTAGGTCGTGTTGGGCGTCGCGCCGACGAAACCGGAGAGGATATTGGAAATTCCGTCGCCAAGCAGCGAGCGGTCCAAACCGGGATCTTTGACCAAATCTTTTTCCACGATGTTGCCGGTCACCACCAAGTGACCGATATGCTCGGCCAAGACGACAAAGGCGGCCGGCATAATCATCAGCATCGCGCTGGCATTGAATGTAGGCGAATACAATGTGGGCACTTCAAACCAGGCAGCCGATGCAATACTAGCGAAATCGACAATCCCCATGAAGATCGAGAACAGATAGCCGGCCACCACTCCCAACAAGACGGGAATTGCCGCCATAAAACCGCGCAACAGGATGGAGCAGAGAATCGTCACGCCGAGAGTGAACATCGAAACCGTCACTGCAGTTGCGTAAGGTATCTTGAGCTGTTCGATCAGCTTGCCGGTCAAGCCGGCCATGTCTGTCGCCACAGGCGCCAATTCCAGGCCAATGATCGCAACAATCGCGCCCATCGCCGCCGGCGGAAAAATCACGTCAATCCAGCGGGTGCCAGCCACCCGAACCAGCTGGGAAACGACCACGAAAAACACGCCGAACATGATGAATCCACCTTGGGCGGCCGCATAGCCTCCCAGACTGGGATCGGCCATAATTGCAAAAACCGGTGAAATGAATGCGAAACTTGACCCAAGATAAGCCGGGATCCTGCCTTTGGCGACAATCAGATAAATCAGCGTGCCGATTCCATTCATCAGCAAGGATGTGGCAGGATTGACCTTGAACAGGAAGGGAACCAACACCGTCGCTCCGAACATGGCAAATAGATGTTGCAGACTTAGTGGAATCGTCTGGGCCAGCGGCAGTTTTTCGTGAACCTGAATGATTCTTCTCTCCATACTTTCCTCTCCCATCTTTTTCATTAATATAGTTGGCGGCCTGGCGCAGGAAAAAAGACGTCCACAATTCGTATCCGCTACAAATCATGACACGTCTTTGTGTCTGATGAACTCCTCTCATCATTAATTCCCTTTAGTTAAGTTCGCAGTCCGTTACCAAAATCCTGTCGCTTACGCAGAAATATTTTTTAGCTTACATTTTCTTTTTATTTGCCCGAAAATACTCATAAGTAAGCGGAGTCTGGTCCGCCACGACCATGCCGCCGGTGATTTCGGCGACAAACAGGCGATGTGTGCCCACATCCAGGATTTTATCCGGCAACACATGCGCCTCCAGATAAGCCATGCAATCGCAAAGGATCGGACAACCGTTCTGTCCCAGCACGTAACTGACTTCAGCGAACTTGTCAATCAGTCGGCCGGATTTATAGCCGAAATTCCGCACCATGTCAAACTGATCCTGCCCCAGAACCGATATGGCAAAACAACCGGATTCGGAAATGAACTCGTGGGTCAGATTGTTTTTGTTCAGACAGACGGCAATCCGCAGCGGTGGATCGGTCAACTGGAACACGGTATTGGAAATTTGTCCGTTCAATTTTCCATCTTTGACCGAGGCTACGACATAAAGACCATAGCTGATTTTGTCGAGGGCTGCGCGCGAGGTGCCATCGGTGGAAGCCAGAACGCTATTCGCCGATAGCCGGCGGATCGTATCTTCGAGCAAAACGAACATCTCTGGGCCGACTCCGCAAATCGGACAGACTTCCGGCGGACCGTCGCCCTCATGGATATAATCGCAGACGGTGCATTTCCATCGCTTTGGTTTGGCTCCAGGCGCAGTCGCTGCTTCCTCATAAGGCACAAATTCTTCCGGACCGACGCCACAAAGCGGGCAAGCCTCCGGAGGCGCATCCCCTTCATGAATATACCCGCATACTTTGCACCGCCATTTTTTCATACGTTTCTCCCCCAATTGCCGAGTTTATTGCTGTGTTTCTTCTACCATGAAATTCGCCGCTCAATTGTCTATTCCTGCAAAATTCGGCAAATTGACAGGAATAGCCGAAATTGTTAGTATGAACTCAAAACCGCAGAAAAAATTCTGCCTGTGAAAGGAGAATTTGCGATGATAACAAAAGAACTGATCGACCGCATCAATACGCTAGCGCAAAAACAAAAACAAACCGGACTCAGCGACCCGGAAAAACAGGAACAGGCGGCGTTGAGACGCCAATATCTCGACGAAATTAAAGCCCAGGTCCGCAGCCAGATTGATGCAGCAGTGGCGCCGGCGAAACACGGCGGTCATTGTTCCTGTGGTTGCCACGGGGAGCACCGGCATTGATTCCGGTCATTTCGTTCATCGGACGCTCCGGAGTTGGCAAGACAACTTATCTGGAAAAGTTGATCGCAGAACTGAAATGCCGCGGCTATCGAGTCGGCGTAATCAAGCACGACATTCACGGTTTTGAAATGGATCGACCAGGCAAGGACACCTGGCGCCACGCCCAAGCCGGCGCCGATGTGGTCTGTATCTCTTCATCCGAAAAATTCGCCCTGATTAAGAAAATGCAGCGGGATATGCCGCTGGATGAAATTGTGAGCCGTATCGATGATGTCGATATTATCCTGGTGGAAGGGTACAAAAATCATAGCGCTCGCCGGGCGGAAATCTTTCGGCAGGCTGCCGGACGAGAACCGCTAAACCGACCAGGCGACTTGTTTGCCGTGATTACCGATACGCCGTTATACGACGGATTGCCGCATTTCTCACTCGATGATCCGTCAGCATTCGCCGACTTCTTGCTGAAACAGATCAAGGATGTTTGGCAATGACCGGCGTTGTCCTCGCCGGCGGGCGCAATTCACGCATGGGCCGCGACAAAGCGTCACTCCCCTGGCAAGGTTCGGACTTTTTGCAGGTGATCCTGCACAAGCTGATTGCAGTTTGTGACGAATTAATCGTGGTGACGAATACGGCTCGTACTGAGATTTTGCCAAACGTGCGCTACGTTGCCGATATCATCCCGCAACGCGGACCACTGTCTGGTATTCATGCCGGCCTGGTCCATGCCACCAGCGACCTCGTATTCGTCACCGCCTGCGATATGCCGTATCTGTCGGCCGCAGCCGTCAACCACCTGCGATCGCTGAGCCCTGGTTGGGATGTTGTGGCGCCTGGTGAAGCAGAGTATCTCGAACCACTTTTCGCCTGTTATCGCAAAAACTGCATCCCGCTGATCGAGAGTCTGTTGCAACAGGACATCCGCAAAACCCAGGCGTTGTTTCCGCTGGTCCGATACCGGCAAGTACCGTTGGCTGAAATGAAACAATTCGATCCTCAGCTGCGTTTTCTGTATAACATCAATTCCCCGTCCGACTATCAGGCGGCCTTGCGCGAGGTCAACTTGCCGGCGACTGTGTTATAATAATGACTACCTTACTATTATATTAAAATAATTGGGGGAATCAGGATGGCATTCAACCTTAAACCCAAAGAGGAAAAATTTTTCAGCACCCTGGGCGAACATGCCCTATTGGTTCGCGAAGCAACGGAACTACTGCATCAGGCAATTATGGACCGGAATCAGATTCCTGAACTGATGCAAAAAATCACGGAAACCGAACGGATTGCCGATGAGATTGTCGATCGGATTTTGGTCAAGTTGCACAAAACATTCATTGCCCCGATGGACCGGGAAGACATCTTTACCCTGTCCAAAAAACTCGATGATATCATCGACTGCATCAAAGCAGCGATTGAGCGGATGGACCTCTACAACATCGACGAACCGACCGACAGAATCCGTGAAATGGCCGAGCTGATTCTGAAATGCGGCAAACAAGTGGAAAAGGCGATTTTCAGTCTGCAAGACCTGAAAAAAGAGCGGCTCCGCCTGCAGGCGCGTTGTGAAAGAATCATCGCGATCGAGGCCCGTGGCGATGAATTGTACCGTCAGGAAATGGGATTCCTGTTCCGCGAATGCAAGGACGCGATTGAAATCATCAAATGGAAAGAGATTTTGGTCAATCTAGAAGAGGTCCTGGACCTTTCCGAAGATGTCGCCACTTCTTTAAAACGGGTAGTCATCAAATATGCCTGATTTTCAGTTCGCCCTGTTTCTGGTCATTTTTCTCGCCCTCGCATTTGATTATATCAACGGATTTCACGATACGGCCAACGCCATCGCCACCTCCGTTTCCACCCGCGCCCTGTCGCCGCGTCAGGCAATCTGGATGGCGGCGGCGCTAAACTTTCTCGGCGCGTTGTTCAGCACTGGCGTAGCCAAAACCATTGGCGGCGACATCGTCAAGTCGGCTTCGATGGTTGATCAACAGGTGATTACGGCCGCTTTGGTCGGCGCCATCGCCTGGAACCTTCTGACCTGGTGGTACGGAATCCCCAGTAGCTCTTCGCATGCCCTGGTCGGCGGCATCATTGGCGCCGTGGTAGCCGGGCGAGGCTGGGACCCGCTCAACCTGGTCGGAATCGAAAAGATATTCTTATCGTTGGTTCTGTCGCCGATTATTGCCCTGATTATCGGTTACCTGTTGCTGATACTGATGATGTGGCTGTTTCGCGGTTTTCCGCCGCATGCCCTCAGCACAGGTTTTGCCCGGGCCCAGATCGGCACGGCGGCTCTAATCGCATTTTCGCACGGCTCCAATGATGCCCAGAAAGCGATGGGCATCATCACCCTGGCCCTGCTCAGCGCCGGAGAAATCGCCACGCTCGACGTGCCCACCTGGGTCAAGTTTTCCTGCGCCTTGGCGATGAGCCTCGGCACAGCGGCAGGCGGCTGGAAAATCATCAAGACCATGGGCACCGGCATCGTCCGTCTGGAGCCGTTCAGCGGCTGCGCCGTCGAGGTAACTTCTTCGTTGGTTATTTTCGGCGCCACCTTGCTTCACCTGCCAGTCAGCACAACGCATGTGGTTTCCGGCTCGATCATGGGCATCGGCGCGTCCAACCGAATCCGTTCGGTTCGTTGGGGTGTCGCCCGGCAGATGCTGCTGGCCTGGGTGCTGACGATCCCGCTCAGCGCACTTTGTAGCGGCGGCGTATACTATCTGGTGCAAAGGCTATTCTAGTCGTCTCACAAAACAAACTCGGCCCTCAGGTGGCAACTCATTGCCACCTGAGGGCCTTCAACATTTTCCGGCAGTCTAGTTCTTGCTGCAAAAACCCCGCCACATTTCACTCACTGCCACCTGAAAACCGCGCAAGAAATTGATTTTCCACAGTCCGGAAATTTGCGCTTCCAACTCCCGTTTGTCGCAAACCGTCGAAATATTGGCATCATCCACCTGCCCCTTGACTGCCTGCAACAACTCGGCGCGCAGCTGTTCATCCGGCTCGGCCAGAATCTCATCGATACGGCCCATCAGTCGGATCGCCCGTCGGATTCGTTCTTCGGTCGCCGCTGCCTGTTGCTCGCCGATCAATCCGTATTTTAGTTTCAGTTGATTGAAACGTAAACCGGCTTCGTACGTGGCGTTGGCGATTTCATCCCGGTTCATCCAACGGGTTTCGTAGTTCAGCACGTGTTTCCAGCTGGGCTGGACCAACGCCTGGCGATGTTCCTCCAGGCTGCGCCAGCGCAGCTTGTATCCATAGCGTTCCGGATCATTGAACACTTCGCTGCCGGGATCCAAAAACGGCGCAAACGGAGAAATAAACGGGAACAGTCGGGGCGCGCCGCCGGTATTGAATCGTTCCATCAACCGGCCACAATACTCCACCGTCTCCATTACCGAATCATAGGTCTGTTCCGGCAGGCCGATCATGAAGAAAAGATCGAAACGCTTGCAGCCTTCGGCCAATGCCGCCGCAATCGTTGCTTCCAGTTCCTCGTTGTTGTAATTCCGGCCAAAGGCCGCCCTGACCTTTTCGTCATGCGACTCCGGTGACATCTGCAAAATGAAATCCGGCGCCGCTTCGCCCAACAGCTTGAAAAAAGATTGCGGCGCAGGCGTCAGCACTTCCAGAATTAACTGGTCGGTTGCACCCTTGACCTTCGATAAAAAGGTCTCGGCATAATTGTCGCCGCCAAACCGGATGTCGCCAAGAACAAAAACCGGGCCACGACTCCAGCGGGCCATACTCCAGATATCGGCCGCCAACTCTGACGGATCGCGATAGGCCGGTCGGTCTCGTTTGCACATCGAATCCATTGCCATCGCCGAGCCGCCGCAGGTCCGACAACGACAGGCGCAGCCGCGACAACTGAGCGCAGCCATAATCGGGTAGCGAAGCCAATCGATGAATGGCAGCGCTCCACCGAGATCCCTGTTTCTAACGACTGAACGAACGACCTGGGAATAGTCCAATCGCACATGATCGAGATTCGGCGGAATATAGGTCAATGGGTTGACCTGCACTTCAGCCGCCGGGTTTTTCCAGCTCAGGTTGGGGATTTCGGCAGGAATCTCGCCTTTTCCCCGCGGTCCGCTGATGTAACGCATCAACAGACGCATCGGCTCCTCCGTGGAATCGCCACGCAATACATAGTCGACTTCCGGCCGCGCGACCAACTCCTCGTGAAAATAAGTCGATGAAAAACCGCCAAAAATCACGGGAATGTCCGGATGCAACTTCTTCAGCAGGCTGGCGACCGCCAGGGACCCATGCGCATGCGGCATCCAGTGCAGATCGATGCCGAACGCCTTGGGCCTGAGGCGTTGCAGAAAAGGCTCCACGGCAAAATCACGGTCTTTCATCATCAGCACAGCCAGATTGATAATCCGGACCCGGAACCCGTCCCTCTCCAGATATTCAGCCAGCGTGGTGAAACCGATCGGATACATCTCAAATACCGGCGTTGACGGGACCAGGTCGCTGACCGGGCCGTACAGGATCGATTCTTTGCGGAAATCATATACACTGGGGGCATGGATCAGAATCAAATCATCGTGTTTCATTTCGACTCCATTTCTTCACTTTGCCAGCCTGCGGAACCCATAATCGAGCAACGCCGCCGAATCCTTGAACCGGCTGTCGCCGCCGTTGAGCACCACCGCAATCAATAACACTCCGTTGCGACGCGCCGAAGCAACCAGGCAGCGTCCGGCTGCTCTTGTCACGCCGGTTTTGACACCATTGGCCCCGGGATATGTCATCAACAGCGTATTGGTGTTGACCAGGGGAATTCCTTTGGCACGGTTCTGAAACATCACAGTATGGTACGGTTGCGCGACAAATTGTTCAAAACCGGCGATTTTAAATCCGGCATCGGCAATCATCGCCAAATCATATGCGGTCGTAAAATGGTTGATCGGATCAGGCAGTCCGTGCGGGTTACTGAAATGAGTTCGTAGCGCGCCGATTTTTTCGGCATCTTCATTCATCCAGGCAATAAATTGTTTGTAAGAACCGCGACCGACATGTTCTGCCACCGCATGCGCCGCATCATTACCGGAGGCCAGCATCAGACCGAATAACAGTTCCCGCAAGGAAAGACGGTCAAGCATCCGCAGCTCTAAGCTCGAGCCTTCGATTCCCACCGCCGCCGGAGCCACCACTACGGTTTCATCCAGTTTCGCCCGTTTCAGCGCGGTAATCAATGTCATCATTTTTGTTGTGCTGGCTGGATACATGATTTTGTGCGAATCTTTTTCGTACAAAATCTGTTTGGTTCCCGCCACCATTAGAATCGCGGTTTCACTGCTAATTGCCGGCGGCGCTGGATTCACGGCAATAGTCGAAGGCGTTGCAGCCGGCACGACCGGTGCTGCAAACCCAACAGAAATTGCAAACAGGCTCATGCCGAGCCAGCAGAACAACGCGACAAAACGCAATAACTTCATATTAATACGAAACACTCCTATTCTATCCCTGAAAGCAAACAGAAGGCGGTTTTTGACAACCCCCTTCTGTTTGAAAAACAACTGGAGAAATCGTGGTCACAGCAGTTAGTTTTTAACTGTAAGTTTTTTTCTCTTTTTTCACCTTGGTATCACTGGGTTTTTTCTTGTCGTTTTTCTTGGTTCCTTGCTCTTTGTTCGCCACAATTAACATCCTCCTGCAGAATAAGTTCTTGCAACTTAACCTTGATAGTTATATTAGACATCAATGTAAAAACTCCTACCGCAGGAAACTAAATTCAGCAAAGGAAATTTTCGCTGGCAGGTCGAATAGTTTTGAGAACGTATAAAACACAAGATTGATTATCTTCATAGAATTGGAGGGAATTCCCTTGTCACGCAAACAAGCTACCGCCCTGGCGGTTATTCTGTTTCTTATGCTTTCCGCACTGACATTGAGCGGCTGCGGCAGCAAATCCGGGCCAAAATATCTGCGCGTTTCAGTCGGCGCGGAACCGGAAACCCTGGACCCGCGCAAATCGACCGGCATCCCGGAGTCGACCGTGCAGGCTCAACTGTTCGAGGGTCTGACCACACTGGACGCAACCAACAAACCGTTGCCGGCGATGGCTGAACGCTGGGAAATCAGTCCGGACGGCCTGCGCTACAAGTTTTTCCTGCGGCCCGGAGTGAAATGGTCCAATGGCGACCCGGTCACCGCCTATGACTTTGAATATTCCTGGAAAACAACCTTGTCGCCGGAGTTCGGCGCCAAATATTCTTATCAGTTGTTTTATCTCAAGAACGGAGAAGCCTACAACAAAGGGCTAACCACCGCCGACCAGGTCGGCGTCAAAGCGCTGGACGACCGAACCCTGGAAGTGGTGTTGGAAAAACCCACAGCTTATTTCTTGTCGTTGACCTCTTTCCACACTTTATACCCGGTTCCCCGCCGCATTGTCGAAGCCAATCCGAAATGGGCCGCCGAACCGAAAACCCTTATCGGCAACGGTCCGTTCAAAATCACCAACTGGGTTCACAATTCACGGATAGAACTCGTGAAAAACGATCAGTATTGGGACGCGGCAAAAGTAAAAATGCCAAAGCTCGACATCATCCTGACCGAGTCCAGCAGCACCGAAATCGCCATGTTCGACAACAATCAGATCGATATGGGCGAGAATGCACCGCCGGCTGAATATCCCCGTCTGAAAAAAGAGGGACGGTTACAAATTTCGCCCTATCTGGGCACCTATTTCTTCGCCTTCAATGTGGAAAAAACGCCGCTTGACAATCCGAAAGTCAGGCAGGCGCTCAGTCTGGCGATTGATCGTCAGGCAATCATCACCAATGTTGTGAAAGGCGAGCAACGGGTCGCGCTGGCCTGGGTGCCGCCCGGCCTGGTTGACGCCACACCCGGCAGTGATTTTCGAACCATCGGCGGCGACTATTTCAAAGATGCCAATTTTGAAATCGCAAAAAAACTGCTGGCCGAGGCAGGCTATCCTGAGGGAAAAGGATTGCCGGCGATTGAATTGATATACAACACGCACGATGTACACAAGGCAATTGCCGAGGCTGTGCAGGAAATGTGGCGCAAAACCCTTGGCGTCAATGTGCGACTGGCCAATCAGGAGTGGAAGGTATTCATCAACACCCGCAGCAAGGGCGCCTATCAGATTGCCCGTCATGGATGGATCGGCGATTACGCCGACCCGATGACATTTCTCGATATGTTTGAAACAGGCAGCGGCAATAACGACTCCCAATACAAAAATCCCCGCTATGACACACTGATAAGGCTGGCAAAATCGACCGGCAATCAGGAAATCCGGATGAAAGCGATGCACGAAGCGGAACGCCTGCTAATGGATGATGCGGTCATCGCGCCACTGTACTTTTACACCCGCGTGACGATGGTCAAGCCCAATGTAAAGGGCTATCACCGATCGGTGCTTGGTCACGTCTACTTCAAGGAGGCCTATCTGGAGTGATATTCTGTGTTTAAATCGATCGTCGGACGCATTCTGTCGATGCTGCTGGTGCTCTGGGTCATCATTACCGTGACGTTCGTTTTGATGCACGCCATTCCCGGTGGCCCGTTCACTGCTGAAAAAGCGTTGCCGGAAGCAGTCATGAAAAACATCGAAGCCCGTTATCGGTTGAATGATCCTTTGCCGAAACAATACGCCGATTACTGGGCTAATCTGTTGCGGGGCGACCTGGGTCCTTCCTTCAAGTACGAATCCCGCAGCGTGAACGAAATTATCGCCGAAGGCTTCCCTGTTTCGGCGGAACTGGGTCTGGTCGCTGTTACGCTGTCAGTACTGATCGGGATTCCTGCCGGCATGGCAGGAGCGCTCTACCAAAACCGCTGGCCCGACCACCTGGTGATGCTGCTGGCAACGGTCGGCATCTCGGTTCCCAGTTTCATCCTGGCCACGCTGCTGATTTTTTGTTTTGCCTTGTGGCTACGGATTCTCCCGGCCGCCATGTGGGGTTCGCCTGAGTATGTCATCCTGCCTGCGCTGGCTTTGGCTGGCATGCCCACAGCGTTTATCGCCCGTCTGACCCGTTCCAGCATGCTGGAAGTGCTGGCCCAGGATTACATCCGCACCGCCCGGGCCAAAGGCATAGCGCCCTTCACGATCCTTTGGCGGCACGCGCTGAAGAATGCCCTGCTGCCTGTAGTGACCTATCTGGGTCCGATGATTGCCGCGATTTTCACCGGCAGTTTTGTCATCGAGTCGATCTTTGCCATTCCCGGACTCGGACGCCATTTCGTCACCAGCATCTATAACCGGGACTACACGGTAATCCTCGGCATCACCGTGTTTTACAGCGCCCTGTTGGTGCTGATGAATTTTCTCGTCGATCTTGCCTATCTCTGGCTGGATCCCCGCATCAAGCCGGAAGGGGAGGATTGACGACATGGATTTCTCGCCGCTCAAACCAACCGCCGAGATGCTGCAGAAACAGACCCGGCCTCATCTCGGATTTCGCCAGGATGCCTGGCTGCGACTGAAAAAGAACCGCGCCGCGTTGGCCGGTTTGTCAATCATCGTGTTCATCAGCCTGTTGGCCGTTTTCGGACCGATGATTTCTCCCTACTCGTATTCCGACCAAACCCTGGCCAATGCCAATCAACCGCCTTCAGCCGCCCATTGGTTCGGCACCGACAACCTGGGCCGCGATCTCGCTACCCGCGTTTGTTACGGCGCTCGCATCAGCCTGGCCATCGGCATCGTGGCCAGCCTGATCAATCTGGGGATCGGCGTTCTGTACGGCGGCATTTCGGGATATTTTGGCGGCCGGATCGACAGCGTCATGATGCGGATCGTGGATATTCTGTACGGGATTCCGTTGCTGCTGTATGTCATCCTGCTGATGGTCGTCTTGAAGCCGGGCCTGTTGAATGTATTTATCGCCCTCGGCCTGGTTTATTGGCTGCGAATGGCCCGTATCGTAAGGGCCCAGGTGCTGGGACTGAAAGAACTGGAATTCGTGCTGGCCGCCAGGGTGCTCGGCGCCAGCCCCCGTCGCCTGATCTTCGGTCATCTGCTGCCCAACAGCCTGGGACCGATCATCGTCACGCTGACCTTGTCGATTCCGGAAGCGATTTTTATCGAAGCGTTCCTCAGCTTTATCGGTCTTGGCGTTTCGGCGCCGATGGCCAGTTGGGGCGTACTGGCATCCGAAGGCGTGGTGACGCTTCGCTCTTATCCTTTCCAATTGCTCTGGCCGGCTGTCGCAATCAGCCTGACCATGCTCGGTTTCAACTTCCTTGGCGACGGACTGCGGGATGCGCTGGACCCCCGGATGCGCCGCTGATTCATCCGCCGCCGTTTATCCTATTTGCTGGGAGGCCCGATTTCTTTGCAACCTGCTCTGTTGACCGTTAATAACCTGCATGTCCACTTCCGCACCTACGCCGGGACTGTGCAAGCCCTGCGAGGCGTCGATTTTTCCCTGGCGGCCGGCGAAATCGTCGGTATCGTCGGCGAGTCCGGTTGCGGCAAAACAGTGACCGCCAGCGCGATCATGGGCATCATTCCTTCGCCGCCCGGCCAAATCGTCTCCGGTGAAGCCTGGTTCGCCGGACGCGATTTACTGAAGCTGTCTGAAAAAGAGTCTCGCCGCCTGCGCGGCAATAAGCTGAGCATGATCTTTCAGGACCCGATGACTTCGCTGAACCCGGTGCTGACCATCGGTACGCAGTTGACCGAACCGTTCATCGAACATCAGTCTTTGTCGCAGTCCGAGGCAAACGAGCGGGCGGCCGAACTGCTAAAATTGGTTGGGATTGCCGATGGCGCCACCCGCCTGAAGCAATATCCGCATCAACTCAGTGGCGGCATGCGGCAACGGGTTATGATCGCCATGTCGCTGGCCTGCAACCCCAGCCTGCTGTTCGCCGATGAACCGACCACCGCGCTTGACGTCACTGTGCAGGCGCAGATCTTGGATTTGCTGAAACGGCTGAATCGCGAGCTGAATACCACCTTGGTGCTGATTACGCACGACCTGGGCGTGGTCGCCAGCTTGTGCCAACGCGTCCTGGTCATGTATGCCGGTCAGATCGTTGAATCGGCCCCTGTACACAACCTGTTTGCCGAACCGCTTCATCCTTATAGCCTCGGCCTGTTGCAGTCGGTTCCCCGCCCTGACTTTCAGGGAAAACGCCTGCTGGCCATCGACGGACATCCACCGGACCTACTCATTCCGCCCAGCGGTTGCACTTTTCTGCCGCGTTGCCGGTTTGCCATGCAGGCCTGTCTTGAAGCGCCGCCATTATTCGACCTGGCCGAAAACCGGCAAAGTCGCTGCTGGTTGAATCATCCCGATTCACCGCACGATGCCCGGGTCGCGCTGGCAATCGGAGGTGTACGGTGAATCGTCCGTTGGTGGAAGTCCACAACCTGTCCAAACATTTTGTCATATACCGCTCCTGGAGCGGTCGTCCGCTAAAGACCGTACAGGCGGTCGATGATGTTTCGTTTTTCATCATGCCGGGAGAAACCCTCGGTCTGGTCGGTGAGACGGGTTGCGGCAAATCGACGGTCGGCCGCACTCTGGTCGGCCTCTATGAACCGACTGCCGGCGCTGCATTGCTTGAGGGCCGTGACATCCACGCGACGCTGCGTTCAAAGGAACAGTCTGATTTTCGCCGCCGGTTGCAGATCATCTTTCAGGACCCCTATGCATCACTCGATCCGCGGATGACGGTGGGCGACATTGTCGGCGAGCCACTTGACATTCATCAGTTGGTCGCCCCGTCGCAGCGGCGGGAACGGATTCAGGAGCTACTGCTGCAAGTGGGGTTGGACCCGGAACATGCAGCCCGCTACCCGCACGAGTTCTCCGGCGGACAACGGCAACGGGTCGGCATTGCCCGCGCCTTGGCCGCACAGCCCGATTTCATTGTCTGCGATGAACCGATTTCGGCGCTGGACGTTTCGATACAGGCGCAGATCATCAACCTGATGCAAGATTTGCAACAAAGCATCGGCCTGACCTATCTGTTTATCGCTCACGATCTTTCGATGGTCAGGCATCTTAGCCACCGGATCGCTGTCATGTACCTCGGTTCGTTGGTTGAACTTGCTGATAGCGCTGCATTATTCAGCGAACCGCAACATCCGTACAGCCAGGCGCTGCTGTCGGCGATTCCCCTGCCCGACCCTAAAGTCGAGGCGACACGTGAGCGCATCTTCATGCCCGGCGAAGTCCCCAGCCCTATCAACCCGCCCTCCGGTTGCCGCTTCCGCACCCGCTGCAGTCACGCGATGCCGATTTGCGCAGAAAATACACCGCAGCTGCTCGACGACGGAACCGGTCACCATACGGCCTGCCACCTAGTCCATCCGGCAACTTAGCAACGCACAGGAGGAACGACAAATGAATCGACCGGCTACCTCGCTGGAACTGAAACCGCGGATTCTATATGAAGTTGCCAAGGCGGCCTGGGACGGCGCTTTGGCAGAGCGACGCGAAGATATTTGCCGCTTGGTCTGCGAAGAGTTTGGCGACCGGGTCACCCGGCATCGCGTAGCCAATCAAATCCGGGTCGCCATGGGTTTGCCGCCGCATGAGCTGGACAGCACCGTCGGCGAAGCGGACGCAGACGCGCTGATGGGCTTGATGAGCGGGCCGTTCATCGTGAATGACCCGACGGCCTGCAAGCAGTGTCCCGAAGCCGGCGCTTGCTGCGGTCCGGATTGCCCTCTGCAAGCGCTGTCCAAAGAACCTGGCGGTGGACTTCAACTCGACCAGAGCAAATGCCTCGGCGAGGGGCATTGCTTGGCAAGTTGTTCCTTCGGCGGCCTGCAGGAAAAATCGCAATTTGTGCCGCTAATCGAGTTGCTGCGCGAACAAACCGGCCCGGTCTATGCCTCGGTCGCACCGGCTTTCTCCGGCCAGTTTGGCAAGGACGTCACGCCGGGAAAACTGCGTTCGGCCCTGCTAGCGCTGGGATTTTCCGACATGGTCGAAACGGCGTTATATGCAGATCTGATTACGATGAAGGAAGCGTTTGAGTTTGACGAACATGTCCGGGAAGCCGGTGATTTTCTAATCACCAGTTGCTGTTGTCCCGTCTGGATCAAACTGATTGAAGGCCGTTACAGCGAATTGTCCGCTCATATCTCACCGTCCGTGTCCCCGATGATTGCCTCCGGTCGCGTGATCAAAACACTCGAACCGCAAGCGAAAGTCGTGTTCATCGGACCCTGCATCGCCAAAAAAACCGAGGCAACCCTACCCGACCTGGCCGGCGCAATCGATTTCGTGCTGACCTTTCAAGAACTGGCCGCCATTTTTCAGGCTACTGGCATCGATCCTGCCGGACAGCCTGACGAGGAAAATGCCGTCGCCTCGAGAGCCGGCCGCATCTATGCCCGGGCCGGCGGCGTCAGTGAAGCCGTGGCCGAAACTTTGGCAAGAATCTTGCCAAAGCGGGCCGGCGCACTGCAACCGCTGAAAGTGGACGGTATCCCTGCGTGCCAGAAGGTTCTGGAACAGGCGAAAACCGGCGCGTTGGAAGCCAACTTCATTGAAGGCATGGCCTGTCTGGGCGGCTGCGTCGGCGGACCGGGCCGAATCGTAGGCGTTGAACAATCCACAGAGGCTGTGAACGGCTATGGCGCCGCGGCAGCAGCTGCAACCCCGGTGGAAAATCCGCAGGTCTATCAGTTACTGACTCGTCTGGGGCTCGAAATGTCAGCCGCGTTGTTGACAACTGAAAGTCCGGCCGGCTTAGTTCTTGCCAGACGTATACAAAAACCATAGCGATGATGTAAAATTAATATTAATAACAACTAGCATATAAGGGGGATTCCCATGAGCAACAAACCGGTAAAAATTATGGAAACCGTTTTGCGGGACGGCCACCAATCACTGGCTGCCACGCGCATGCGCACCACCGACATGATCGGGATGCTGGAGCAACTCGACGATGTTGGCTACTTTTCGCTGGAGGCCTGGGGTGGCGCGACGTTTGACAGCACCCTGCGCTTTCTCAATGAAGATCCTTGGGAAAGACTTCGGATCATCAAGCGTCACTGCAAAAAAACGCCGGTTCAGATGTTGCTGCGCGGACAGAATATTCTCGGCTACAACCATTACGCCGATGATGTGGTGACCGAATTCGTCAAACGGGCCGTGCACAATGGCGTTGGGATCGTCCGGATCTTTGACGCGCTGAATGACGTTCGCAACCTCGAAGTGTCGATGCGGGTCGCCAAGGAGACCGGCGCACATGTCCAGGGCGCATTCGTTTACACAATCAGCCCGTTCCATACGATTGACACGTTTGTAAAAGTCGCAAAAGACCTCGTTTCGATGGGGGCTGACTCGATCTGTATCAAGGATATGGCGGGCTTATTGGCTCCGTACGTCGCCTACGACCTGGTCAAGGCCCTGAAAGCGGCAGTTCCTGTGCCGATTGATATCCATTCGCATTATACCAGTGGCATGGCCTCGATGACTTATCTGAAAGCGATTGAAGCCGGCGTCGATATCATCGACTGCGCGTTGTCGCCCTTTGCCATGGGTTCGTCGCAACCGGCGACCGAAGCGTTGGTCGCCGCGCTCGAAGGATCTGAACGGGATACCGGCATCGCCAAAGAAAAACTGTACCCGATCGCCGACCACTTCCGCGCCGTCAAGAAAAGCGTCGCGGAAACTTTCAAACTGAACACTGCAATCGATATTGACACCAAAGTCCTCTCATTCCAAATCCCTGGAGGCATGTTGTCGAACTTCCTCAACCAACTGAAAGAACAGGGAATGGAAGACAAATATCAGGATATGCTGGAAGAAATGCCGAAAGTTCGCGCCGACCTCGGTTATCCTCCGCTGGTCACGCCAACCAGCCAGATTACCGGTTCAATGGCTGCCTTCAACGTCATGTTCGGTCGCTACAAAGTCGTACCGCGCGAAGTCAAGGACCTGGCCCGCGGCAAGTACGGTCGTACTCCGGCGCCGATCAACCCGGAAGTGGCCGACCTGATTCTGGCCAATGAACAGTTGATCACTCATCGCCCCGCCGATGATATCGCACCGCAATTGGAATCGCTGAAAGCCTCGCTGGCGGAAAAAGGCTATCCGAACGCATCGATTGAAGATGTTCTCAGCTATGCGCTGTTCCCTGATGTGGCGCTGAAATTCTTCGAAACCAACCGGACAAAATAAAATCGGGAATGCCTGTAGGCATCCCCGCAGTCGTCAGGTGGAGGTATTATTGCAATACCTCCACTTTTTTTATTGGGTCAGCAGCAGTTCTCCGCCCTGACATCCACCTTTGTATCATAGAACGTGCTGCCTTTGCCGCGGTCAGTCAGTCGCTGCGACGTAAGGGCATTGATCGTTCGCCGACCTGGCGCATCGCGCAACCAGGACACGCCATCGGCAACCACCACACCGCCGGGAACGCTGTCCGCGATTTTCAGAATGAATGTCACTTCACCAAGTTCATTGCAGGCCACGACCCGCTGTCCTTCACTCAAAACTAATCGGTTTGCGTCCAGCGGATTCATCGTCAATGACATCGGCCCCTTTTTCGCTACCAATTCGGCAGATTCATTGAATGAGGAATTGAGCGAATACAGGCTGGGCGCCGTCATTAGAGAAAACTCGCCGCTACCGCCATAGGGAGGAAACCAGTCCGGCAGTTCCGGCGTTTCCCGCGGGTTGACGATTTCTATCTTGCCGGAAGCAGTGCGAAACTGCATCTTATAGTTTTCTGGTAGCGGAAGCGTCACCGCCTCACCAGCCTGCAGCTTTTGCCAATCCACCCCGGCCAGCCAGCTGCCCGACTTTTCGAACAGTTGATCCAGCAGTTCCGCTGCCGACTGTCGGAAAATCGGTTCAGCAAACCCCATCTCGCCTGCAAGCAGGCAAAATGTCTCCCAGTTGGATTTTGCTTCTGCAATTGGCGGAATGCAAGCCGTCGCCCGCTGCAGACCATAATGCCCGTAAGAGCGGTAGGCATCGTCATGTTCGGCCGAAGTGGTCGCAGGCAACACAATGTCAGCGTACAGCGCCGTATCGGTCATGAACCGTTCATGCACAACAGTGAACAGGTCTTCTCGCGACAAGCCGCGTAAGACGCTGTTCTGGTCCGGATAGACCGACGCCGGATTGGAATGATACACATACAGGCCCATGATCGGCGGCTCCGACACCCCGCCGGTCAGCGCCTCACCCAACCGGTTGATACTGACGATGCGGGTCGGTTTATCGATAAAATCTTCTCTTGTGATCATCGAGGTGTTGAAAGCGCTGCCTGTGGACAGATCGCCGAGCGTGCCGCCGCCCGGTTTCGCATAGGCGCCGACCAACGCCGGCAAACAACTGATCAGGCGGGCGGTCATAGCTCCATTGCCATATCGGTACAAGCCACTGCCCTGGCGGATAAATGGCGCCGCCGCCTTGCCATAGGCTTCGGCAAGTTCAGTCACGACCGTTGCCGGCACGCCGGTGATCGCGGCAACTTTGGCCGGCGAATAACGAGGCAACACTTCAGCCGCCAAGCGTTCAAATCCGCTGACCCAGCGGTGCAAAAAATCGCTATCCAACAAACCTTGACGCTGCAATTCATGCATGATCCCCAACGCCAGTGCACCGTCTGTACCCGGTCGCACCAGAACCGTCCGGTCGGCAATCAATTTGGCGGTTTCCGTAATATGGGTCTCAATAACCCAGACTTTTGCCCCCTTGCTCTTCGCTTGTCGAACCGGATGGAGAAAATGGATGTTTGTTGCCAACGTATGAGCGCCCCAGACCAGGATCAAATCGCTCTTTGCCGCTTCATCGGGTTCCGCCTGCAACGTGCCGCCCATTACTGCTTCCCAGCCATAACCCTTGGCAGACGAACATAGGGTCCGCTCCAGCCTGGATGCGCCAAGCTTATGGAACAACGCATGGCCGGCATTGCGCTGCACCAGGCCCATCGTGCCTGCATAAGACACCGGCAGGATCGCTTCGCCGCCATACTCGGCGATTATTTGTCGCCACCGCTGGCCAATGATGCCGATCGCTTCTTGCCAGGATGCCTCGCGAAACTCGCCGGCGCCTTTTTTGCCTGTACGAACTAGCGGCTGTTTCAGCCGCCGCGGCGAGTGGATGCTCCGTTCGTAGTGCGCCATTTTGGGACAAAGCAGCCCGCGTGTATAGGGATGCGCCGGATCGCCTTTGACAGCGGTCACTTTTTCGCCTTCCACCTTCAGCAATAATCCGCAGGCGTCCGGACAATCGAAGGGACAGACGGATTTTTTCCATTCGTTGCTCATTTCACACCTCGCATATTTTGGCTGCTAACCAACAAACTCCCGTAAAATCGAATTGAGCGGCACCAACGATTCCGGCGCCGAGCGAAAATGTCGCAAGAAACCGATCAAACGACGCGCTTCGAGATATTCCGGTTCCTGTGGCGAAATCCGCGACAAGGGCGGCTCCGCGTACGGCCGCAGTACAGCCAGTTCATAAATCAACGCCGAGTTGAACATCAAGTCGGCCTGCTCCTGAAACGGGAATATGTACCTTTCCTCTCCATTACGGACCGACGGCCACATCCGCAGCGTCTGCAGCGCGTCGTGCCCGCGGAACTGATAGTCGCGTACAATCCTTCTCAAGAGCCGGGAGTCGGTGGTCGGAATCCGGTTATGGCCGTCAATCGCCAGCTGCGTCAAAGCGCTGATATAAATCAACAGTTTTTGCTCGCGCGGCACCGCTGCCGTCAATTCGGGGTTCAGACCATGAATCCCTTCGACGACCAATACATGGCGTTCGCCCACCTGCAATGTTTTGCCGGGATATTCGCGACGGCCTGTCTTAAAATTGTAACGCGGCGGTTCGACCGGTCGCCCCGCCAACAACTGGACCAGTTGTTCATTGAACAGCGGCAGGTCCAGTGCGTGAATCGACTCGAAATCGTAGTTGCCTGCAGCGTCGCGCGGCGTCTTGTCGCGATCAAGGAAATAATCGTCGAGCGAAATCGGCACCGGATAAATCCCATGCACCCGCAACTGAATCCCCAGTCGCTGGGCAAATGTCGTCTTGCCGGAAGAAGAAGGCCCGGCAATCAGGACCAGTTTGACCTGCTGCCGCTGATCTGCAATCCGGTCGGCAATTTCCGCAACTTTTTTCTCATGCAAAGCCTCTGCAATCCGCATCAGTTCAACAAACCCATCGCTCATTACGGCTTCATTCAACTCGGAAACCGTCGGACAGCCGAGAATTTCACCCCAACGCTCTGCTTCCTGCAAAATTTGCGCCAGTTTAGGTTGATCGACAAAGGGAGGTATGATTTGGGGATTGGTCGCGTCAGGGAAGCGCAGGATGAAACCCGGCGGGTAAAATCTTAGTTCAAACCGTTTAAGATAACCGGTTTCCGGTACCATCGGCCCGTAAAAATAATTCAACTGTCCAGCGCATTCGTACAAACTGACTGTATCGCGTTCAATCTGACGCAACAGCCGAACTTTGCGAAAATCTCCCAGGGCCTCCAGCTGACGGATTGCCTCAGCCAGCGGCAGATTTCGACGCACCACTGGCAGATTCGCTTCAATAATCCGCTCCATCTCCTGTTCCAATGCCCTGATGTCGACCTCGGTGACCTCGCGGTCCAACAGCCACTCAAAATACACACCGCTGCCGAACGAATGCTCGACCACGACGTCCTTGCCGGGAAACAACCGTTCCGCCGCAATGATCAGGACAAATGTCAGGCTTCGTTCGTAGACTTTCACGCCCTTGCCGGTTGACAAGTCAAAAAAATCAATTTCCGCGTCCGTTTCCTGACGCGATTGCAGATCAGACAGCGCATTGTTGACGCTGGCCGCCACAATCGGACTTGCGTGAAAGGGTTGACGGTCGGCGGCAATTTTCAACAGCGGGGTACCCGACGCATACTTCTGTTCGCTGCCGTCCGGAAAACGAACGCGAATCAATCCATTCACCAATACATCCCCCCATGTTTGACTAGTGCCTGTCAGCGGAAAAAAGGCGGACCGCATGCGATCCGCCTTTTTACGCCAGTTTTTTACTTCAGCGAATCCATCGCCTGTTTGATTTTTCCGGCCATGCCGTGAATCTTTTGCGTCGGCACGGCGCATACGGCAATCCGGATTCCCTTGGCCAGACCAACGGCGAATATGTTTTCTGCGTTAAGCTTTTCGCAGACCGCATCGGGGTTGGCAGCGGGAACCGACAGGAAATAACCGGCATGGTAGGGCAGCATCGCCAGATTGACCGACGCCGCCTCTTGAACAAAAATGTCGGCGCGTTGTTTGATTAGCTGATAATAGCCGTCACGCTCTTTTTCCACCTGGGCATAGAGCGCTTTGTCGGCGCAAATCATCGCCATGGTCCGCATACAACCACGATTGATGTTGGACCAGGTCGCCCGGTTGCTAAACTGGTTGATGTCTTCGAATTCTTTCGCAACATCGGCATCCGAGGTCACGCCGATCATGGCGCCGACGCGCTGTCCGTACATCGTGTAGGACTTGGACATGCTGAAGCCCATAATGAACAGGAGGTTTGCCGGCATATTGCCAAACTTGGCAAAGAACTTGCGGCTGACATTGCGCTCGCCGGAGAAGTCCAGATAAGCAATGTCCACAACTACGGTGATCTTTTTGGCCGGGTTCTTCGCGGCTGTTTTCAATACATCGATGATTCCGTCCCATTCGGCGTCAGTCACCGAGTAACCGGTAGGATTGTGAGCCGGCGTATTGAGAATCACCAGCAGGTTATTCTGCTTGGCCAGCAATTCATTGATTTTCGCTTCGAACGAAGGCATGTTGAACTGCAATTTTTCATCGAACAGCGAAAAAGTGGTCAGTTTTCGCAGCACTTCTTCGCAAAGGACTTTATACGGACCCCAGTACCAGTCGGTGGTCAGCACCGTATCATTGATTTCGCTGTAATTCCAGATCGCATGATGCAACACGCCGGAACCGCCGGCTGTGGCAACGGCCTTGATGTACCCATCCGGGCGGCTTTCACCGAACACATGGTTGATCGCCGAGTCAAGATAATCCGGCAACCCGGAAATCGGCGCGTAGTTGATAATTTCCGTCATCGGCACGCTGCGGAAAACCTTTTCGACGGTCGGCAGGCAGACCAATTGTTCCTGATCGTCAAGCAAAGCGCCGATCGTCGCGTTGGTGACCTTGTCTTTGCCGAACTGGGCGACGGCTTTGACCGCCAGTGCATTGGCGCCAAAAATCTTATCGGTGGCAAATTTGCCTACGGAATGGGACGCTGCGACTGAATTGGACATTGTTAACGCCTCCTGTTTTCTATATATATTTTTGCATTTTCATCATGCTATCAGGGATACATTTTGTGCAGCAAGCGAGGAAACGGAATCGATTCGCGGATATGATCCAGGCCGCAGATCCAGGCAACCGTTCGCTCGATACCCAGACCAAAACCCGAGTGCGGGACCGAGCCATATCTCCGCAAATCCAGGTACCATTCAAAGGCCTCACGCGGCAACTGGTGTTCCGCCAGTCGCTGTTCGAGCAGCGCCAGATCATCGATCCGCTGGCCGCCGCCGATAATTTCGCCATAACCTTCCGGCGCCAGCAGATCGGCGCCAAGCACCACCTTTTCATCCTCCGGATCCGGCTTCATATAAAACGCTTTGATTGCCGTCGGATAACGATGGACAAATACCGGCGAATCAAAGTGGTTGCCAATGATCGTTTCATGAGGCGCGCCAAAATCATCGCCCCATTCAAACGCCTCACCTGCTTTGTTCAGCAGTGCTACTGCATCAGTATAGCTGATCCGGGGAAATGGTTTTTTGACCGCTTCCAGTTTGCTGATATCGCGCTCCAGCAGTTTCAGTTCATTGCGGCAGCGTTCGAGCACCCGCTCGATCACATAGACAACCATGTCTTCCTGCAACCGCATGTTGTCATCGACATCAAAGAAAGCAGCTTCTGCCTCAATCATCCAGAACTCCAACAGATGCCGCCGCGTTTTTGATTTCTCCGCCCGGAATGTCGGACCGAAACAATAGATTCTGCCAAGCGCCGCAGCCGTAGCTTCATTATACAGCTGACCGCTCTGCGACAGATAGCCTTTGTCGCCATGATAGTCGATTTCAAACAAGTTTGTTGTGCCTTCGCAGGCAGCCGGCGTAATAATCGGCGCATCCGCTAGTACAAAGTCGTTGCGATAAAAGAATTCACGCAAGGCAAATTCGATTTCCGCCCGTATCCGCAAAATCGCCGCCTGTTTAGGCGTACGGATCCAAAGATGGCGACGCTCCGCCAAAAATTCGACGCCATGTTCTTTTAAGCTGATCGGATATTCGCCGGCGATGCTGACAGGAATCACCTGCGTTACGTCGATTTCATAGCCGCCGGTAGCCCGCGGTTCAGCCCGGACTGTACCGCGCAAATACAAAGAGCTTTCCTGGGTCAACATTTCGGCGGCGGCAAAAGCAGTTTCGTTGGTTTTCAGCAATACCCCCTGCACCACGCCTGAACCGTCACGCACGATCAAAAACGCAATCTTTCCGGAAGAACGTTTATTGAACAGCCATCCTCGAATCTCAACCTCTTCGCCCACGTGCCGGGACAGATTCTTGATCAATGTGGGAGTCAACGGATTCCCTCCTTTGTTGTTTGCTGTTATGCCGATGCGTTATCTGGATTCACGGAAAAACGCGGCATGGATTGCGTTCACCGCATCTTTGGCCCGTTCGGCGCGAATCAAGCAAGATAGGCTTATTTCCGACGTACTGATGACTTCGATGTTGATTCCGGCGCCAGAGAGAGCGCCAAACATTCTGGCCGCCATCCCGGGACTTCCCAACATGCCTGCTCCGACAATCGAAACTTTTGCTACGTCTTCATCAATCACCACGCCGAGCACACCAAGATCTGCGGCCACTTTTTCAAGGATGCTGCGTGTCTGCGCCGCATCATTCTTGGCAACGGTAAACACAATATCATTGATTTTCTTATCTGTATTACGGATGCTCTGTACGATCATGTCAACATCAATATTGGCTTCGGCCAGCGCCGAAAAAACCCTGAACGCGATGCCCGGTTTATCAGGCACTCCCATGATTGCCGCTTTGGCGACATTCAAGTCATGCGTCACACCGCGCACAACAAAATCTTTTTCTTCCACCGTGTATCCCTCCCTGATCATTGTTCCCGGCTCGGTTGTAAATGTAGAGCGGACATGAATCGGCACGCCGTAACGCGCCCCCAGTTCCACTGAGCGCGGTTGCATTACGCCGGCGCCCAGACGGGCTAGTTCCAGCATCTCGTTATAGGTGATCTCTTTCATTTTACGCGCTGTCGGCACAACACGAGGATCGGCGGAGTAAACGCCTTCCACGTCGGTAAAAATTTCGCAAACAGCGGCGTTCAATGCTCCCGCCATCGCGACTGCCGTTGTATCAGATCCGCCTCGTCCAAGAGTCGTCACGTCGCCGTTGGGGGCCGCGCCCTGAAACCCGGCCACGACAACGACATTGCCTCTGGATAGTTCTTCAAACACCCGATCTGGATTGATATCGGTGATACGCGCTTTCATATGAACGGAATTAGTCCGGAAACCCGCCTGGGGACCAGTCAACGAAACAGCCGGACAACCGAGGTCGTTCAGCGCCATTGCCAATAAGGCGATCGAAACCTGTTCGCCGGTCGACAGCAGCATGTCCATCTCGCGGCTGCGCGTATTGCCTGTCACCTGTTTGGCCAGCTCAATCAAGTCATCGGTCGTGTCGCCCATAGCCGATACCGTCACGACTACCTGATCATCCGGTTTTTTCTCCCGGACCACCCTTGCGGCGACCGCTTTGATTTTTTCCGGTGTTCCAACCGAACTGCCACCGAATTTCTTAACGACAATCCCCATTGATGCTATCTCCTCGCTGTGCAAAATATGAGTGCAAAATATAATTTATTTAATTCGCCACATCAATAAAAATCCCTGCCGGTTTGTGTCATTCCAACGTTTTGTCGGCAATTTTTCTTCCGCTTCCGCCAAACAAAAAAGAAACCCCGGCGAACCGAGGTCCTTTGCATACACTACTATGCTTCGACTTTGATTTCCTGGCAGCTTTCCCAGAAACCATGGATGTTACAGTAAGCGACCGCCAACAACGTGCCGGAACCGCTAAGTTTCAGAGCGACCTGTGCGGTGGGTTCCGACAGAACCGGACCTTTATTGGCGCCATCGACCGATTCGGCATGGGCGCTGAAATCATAGCTACCGACTTCATAGGCGAATTTCCCGGCCTCGGGTTTGAAATACAGCTTGATGGAACGGATATGATGTTCCGTGGTATTGGGGTGAGCGATTTCCTTGCCGACAGAAACTTCCACAACAAATTTTTCGCCCGCCTTCACCGCGATTGGCGCCGTGATCGCCGGCACATGCTTTTCCGCTTTCCAGTCGGCTGTTTGGATGACATCTGCAAATTTCATATTGTTGCCTCCTTTTGCTATTTAGGTCATCGGTCCATATTTATCGTACGTTGACCTGTTATAAAAGTATTCCGCAACCATAATGAAAAATCCTGCCGGAAACTAATTATCTTCTACGATTTTATTTCGCATGCCTGGCACTGCCCATTTAAAAATTTTGACCCGCAAGGTCCGGATGCTTTTTATATCCAAGTCAGCCCATTCCTCCGGCTGCAATCGCTCAACAGGCATCAGTTTGAGAAATTCATCGCATTCATATACCGCTGCCAATCCCTGCAATGCCAGTAGCGCGGTTGAAGATCGCTGAACTTTTTCCAACCTGGAGCGGTCCAGTTGCATCGTCATCAAGCACTCATCTTGCTTTGCATCTTTGCTCATGCCGTGGACATAGACCCTGTCAACAGAAGGGATTCTCGAAAACAGCGTGCAGGCCACCTGCATCAGTAGTCCGGCGCATAGTTCGGCATACTGCTTGTTGATTTCCAGCGAATCTTTCTTTTCGTACTGAATCCTGCCTGCTTCGGTCAAAGAAGACCGCTCCGAAGGAATCAGCGCCTTAGGCGGCAGCCAGACGTCAATCGCAAAAATTCGTCCATAAAGGTTGATATCCAAGTCCAACGGAAATGGCAACGAAATTTGCGGCATGAACTGGTCAAGCGTCAAAACGACCGCCGGCTCATCACCATTCATAAGACGCACATAGAACGAAACCCGGTCCTCTTCCGCCGTCTCATGCAAACGCCTTTGTTCGTCGATCGCCGCTTCCTGCGCTTGCATCTTGGTTTCGATCTCCAGTCTGGTGTCCCGTTCTATTTTGTTCAATACCCGGGTTCGGTCCTGAAATGTTTTGTATTGCAGAAATCCGACCGCCGAAAGCAACACTGCAACCAACACGAAAGTCACAAGATAGGGAAAGAATGCTGCGCAAAGAGTCAAGGCGACCATAAAACCCCATTGCTGCGTGATCGGTCGGCGATAACGCTTTTCGGCCGCCATCAGCCTTTCCGGCAGCAATGCCTGAAATTCCTGGCGCGGCGGCTCTTTAAACGGTTCCTTTACCAAAAATCGCACATAATCTACAGGGTCATAGCTGAATTTACTGACATGAGCCAGCGATTTTTCAATCATCTCATTATGCTTGTGTTCGGCCAACCAGCGGTCCCGTTGCTCATTTTGCCGATAGTAGCGATCATTGCCGTATTCCTTGGCGACGCCGCTATGAATGGTGAACTGTTCTTTTGAGGATGAGCCCGAACTCGCATTTTTCACCACAGGACCGCCTCCTTCAGCAAAGACTCTACGATTATACTATATCATCTGCTGGATTATCCGGGCAACCCTGACAGCAAGTTCCTGCCAATTGTGGTATAATAATCACGAAATATCGCAAAATTCAGGGGAGGGATTCACTATGCCATTGGTCACATCTACCGAACTGTTCAAAAAAGCGTATGAAGGAAATTATGCGGTCGGAGCTTTCAACGTAAACAATATGGAGATCATCCAGGGAATCGTCGACGCGGCCAAGGAAGAAAACGCCCCGTTGATCCTGCAGGTTTCAGCCGGTGCCCGCAAATATGCCAAACACATTTATCTGATGAAACTGATCGAAGCGGCGGTGGAAGATTCAGGACTGCCGATCTGCCTACACCTGGATCATGGCGAGGATTTTGAAATTTGCAAGTCCTGCGTCGACGGCGGATTTACTTCCGTAATGATCGATGGTTCCAAGCACTCTTTCGAGGAAAATATCGCACTGACCAAACAGGTGGTCGAATATGCCCATGCCCGCGGCGTAGTTGTCGAAGCAGAACTTGGCCGGTTGGCCGGCGTCGAGGATGCCGTCAAAGTCAATGCCAAAGATGCTTCATACACTGACCCGGACCAGGCAGTGGAATTCGTCGAACGCACCGGCGTCGATTCGTTGGCGATCGCCATCGGTACCAGCCATGGCGCTTATAAGTTTAAAGGAGATCCTTCGCTGGATTTTGCCCGGCTGGAAAAAATTTCATCCTTGTTGCCAAACTTCCCGCTGGTTCTGCATGGCGCTTCCACCGTATTGCCGGAATTCGTCGCCAAATGCAACCAGTTCGGCGGCAAGATCGACGGAGCGCAAGGTGTGCCGGAAGATATGCTGCTTAGAGCCGGCAAACTCGGCGTATGCAAAATCAATATCGACACCGACCTTCGCCTGGCCCTGACGGCAGCCATTCGTGAACATATGGCCCTGCACCCGGCCGACTTCGATCCCCGTCAATACCTCAAACCGGCGCGCGATGCGATAAAAGGCATGGTTCAGCATAAAATCAAAAATGTCCTCAACTGCAGCGGCAGAGCCTGATTGCCAATCAGCAAAAAGGACGGATGCGCATTCGTGCGCGCCCGTTCTTTTTTTGTTTCCTTTTACGTTCGATTTTCAATTAAATATTGTTCATTAACTTTTTAAAGCGGTAGCAATATATAATTATTTTTGCAATTTTTTCGCAACATAGCAGGAGTTTTCGCACCGTCTGTATAAAATACTATGGCAGGTTCGTTTAGGTTCGTTATGGTCCAGAACGACCGGGAGTTTGAATAGAAAGGAGTATCTATTTTGGCGGGGTGGAAAAAAGCTCTATTGGCCGTGGACTCATTTGTTGAATCTTTCTGTCTGCTCAGCATGTTACTGATGGTACTGATTGTTTCGCTCCAAGTTATCACCCGCAAGTTTTTCAACTTCGTTTTTTTCTGGTCGGAGGAAGTCACTTTATTATTGCTTGCCTGGTTCGCATTTATGGGCATCGCTATCGGTTGTCGGGAAAACTTGCATTTGTCGATGGATGTCTTGGACAATCTCTCTTATAAAGGGTTCCTCAAAGCGCTGGACAAACTGATCGAAGCTTCAACTTTTGTATTTGGCGTTTATCTCATTATTTACGGCTGGGAATTTACTTCATTAATGAGTGAATCAACCTTGCCGGCGACTAAATTGCCCAACAGCGTCCTTTATGTCGTTATGCCGCTTACCGGAGTCATGGTCTGCGCCTACTCGCTCCTCCAATTGCTGGGCATTGACACCAAACGCCATAAAAACCTGGGGGGAGGACTTGAGTAATGCCTGATCAAACAACCGCCAGCTGGATTCTGATGTCCAGTTTTGCCATACTGCTGATTCTGCGTTTCCCTGTGGCGTTGACCTTGGTCGGCTCCACCGTCATCACGCTTTGGTATCTGGAATTGCCGATCATTGTAGCTTCGCAGCAGATGATTCAAGGAATCACCAACTATTCTTTGCTGGCCATCCCTTTCTTCATCCTGACCGGCCAAATTCTGCAAGAAGGGGGACTAGCCCATCGTATCGTAGCCATGACCAATGTTTTTGTCGGTCGCATCCGCGGCGGCCTTGCACTGGCCAACAGCGTCGCCTGCATGATTTTCGGCGGCATGTCGGGTTCGGCAGTAGCTGATGCCTCGGCAGTTGGTTCCGTCATGATCCCGATGATGGTCGAAAAAGGCTATGACGCAGACTATGCAGTCGGCGTGACGATCTCATCGGCTATCCAGGGTGTTGTAGTCCCGCCCAGCCACAATATGGTCCTTTACTCCATCGTGGCCGGCGGAGTTTCCGTCGGTAGCATGTTCCTGGCTGGAATGATTCCCGGTCTGATCATGCTGGCCTCATTGATGATCACCGGTTATCTGATCGGCTTGAAACGGGGCTATGGCTATGGCGACCCTGTCATCAAACAACAGATTCCCGGCATCATCATTCACGGTCTGCTCTCCTTCACTCCGGCAGTCATCATCGTCAGCGCAATCATTTCCGGCTGGGCTACCGCGACCGAAGCAGGAGCGATTGCTGCCGTCTACGCTTTTGTTCTGGCCTTCCTTGCCTACCGGGAAGCGCCGCTGCGCAATATTTGGGGCGTACTGATCCGCACCTTCCGCACCGTTCTGATGGTTTTTTTCCTGATTGCCGCCTCGCAGGCCTTTGGCTGGGTAATGGCCTATCTGCACCTGCCCGACATCATCACGGAATGGTTTATCGGCATTTCCGACAAACCCTGGGTTATCCTGCTGATGATCAATGTCCTGTTACTCCTATTGGGCGGCCCGATGGACATGGCGCCGATGATTCTGATCCTGACGCCTATTTTGCTGCCGGTTTGCGTAAAACTTGGCATGGATCCGATTCAGTTTGGCATCATCATGATCTTCAATTCCGGTATGGGCTTGCTGACGCCGCCGGTTGGAACCGTATTGTTTGTCGGCTGCGCCATTGGCAAAGTGTCGGTTGAAGCCGGCACCCGAGCAATGCTGCCATTTTTCTATGCAATGTTTATCGTTCTGATGGCCATTACCTACATTCCGGCGATTACGATGTGGTTGCCCAAAATGTTCATGTAACCTTCGCTTATCTTGGGAGTTTTCCCCTCACCGGGAATAGTTGCTTCAACAAAAAAACAAGGAGGCCATTTTCATGAAAAACCACCGCGCGCTTGCCCTGATTGTCGTAGCCCTGTTCACGCTTGCCTTGCTTGCCGCCGGTTGCGGCGGCGACAAAAAGCCGGCCACCCCTGCAGCTCCTGCCGCTGCGGCTCCGATCGTTCTGAAACTTGCCGAAACACATCCGCCCGACTATCCGACCACCCTGGGCGACAAAAAATTTGCCGAACTGGTAACCGAACGTTCCAAAGGCCGCATTAAAGTCGAAGTGTATCCGTCTTCCCAGCTTGGTGAAGAAAAAGCCGCCATCGAGCAAGTCCAGCTTGGCGCGCTTGCTTTCACTCGCGTAAGCTCCGGTCCGCTTGCCGAATTCAACAAACCGCTTGGCGTCTTCTCCTTGCCCTACATTTTTGACTCCTCTGCCCACATGTGGAAATTCCTCGAAGGACCGGACGGGCAAAAAATGCTTGATGGTCTGCAAACAGCCAAATTTGTCGGCCTGTGCTACTATGATCCAGGCGCACGCAGTTTCTACTCCACCAAGCCGATCAAAGAACTGGCAGACCTCAAAGGCTTGAAATTCCGTGTTATCCAAAACAAAATCAACATGGACATGGTTGCCGCAGTAGGCGCCAGCGCCACGCCGATGCCCTACGGCCAAGTTTTCAGTGCATTGCAAACCGGCGTCATCGATGGGGCGGAAAACAATGCCCCCAGCTATCTAACCTCCAACCACTATCAAATCGCCAAATACTATCTGCTGGATATGCATCAGCGCGTTCCTGAAGTTTTGGTCATGAGCAAAGTGGTCTGGGACAAACTGTCGCCGGATGATCAAAAATTGATTAAACAAGCCGCCGTTGATTCGGTCAAAACCCAACGCGAACTGTGGAACAAATTTGAAAAAGAAGCAATGGATAAAGTAAAAGCTGCCGGTTCCACCGTTACGGAAGTCAAAGACGTAAAGCCCTGGCAAGCAGCAGTTAAACCGGTCATCGACAAATATCGCGCCGACTATAAAGACGCTCTCGAAGCGATCGACAAAGCCCGCAAATAAGAACAACCGGACAAACCCACTACACTCATGCAAGAAAGGGATGCTCTCGCCAGCCGGCGTAAAGCATCCCTTTCTTGCATGAAGGAGGGCCCGGTCTCCAGTCCTGTCCTGCTAAGCCCTTGCGCCCAGCAACGACAACCATTCTTGCTCTGCTTTCTGCGTCAGTCCGTAAAAGCCGGATATCTCACTGGCAGTCCGCGACGGGACAACGTCAGTATTCTGCAGCAATTGTTCCATCCACCGTCGTTCGATATCTGCAGCCAATCCCGATACTGACACTGCAACCATGTTCGTCACCATAATGAATTCACCTCTTTCCCACGAGTTTGTCTTGCTGCTTATTAACCTTGCATATTCCGTGCCAATGAATAAAGGGGTTTTTTCGGCGCAAAACCGGTGATTTGCAGGAAAATGATAGGCGCAGGAGAATATATAATAGAGTAGCAAGCTGGTAAAACCCGCTTAGAAGCTGATTTATTTCTTCTTATGCAATTTTGCATCGCCAATAGGCAAAAACGCTCATCGAATGAGGGGGTTGCCTCTGTTGACGCCACAAGAACTGCTTGCCGAAAACCAGCTGCTCTGGAATATTATCGAAGCTTCTTATGACGGACTGTTCATCACCGACAGCACTGGGAAAGTTTTGTATTGCAACCCGGCCTATCTGCGTATTTCCGGCCTCTGCCGGGAAAAAATCGTCGGCCGCACCGTCGCCGATTTGATTGAAACCGGCGCCATGCCGGATTCGTGCGCCTTGGAAGTCGTACAAACACAAAAACCCGTTACCAAGATCATTGATTATTATCATGGGCATGCCGCGCTCATTACCAGTGTTCCTGTTTTCAACGACCAAGGCGAACTGAACAGGGTCCTCTCCAATGTCAGGGACATTACAGAGTTGACCAAGACCCGTGAACAACTGCAACAAACGCAGATTTTGAAAGAAGAATACCAGTTGCGTCTGCGCCAGACGGAAAAATCTGGCCGTCGCCAAGAAAAACTGCTTGCAGTCAGTCCGATTATGGAAAATCTGCTGCGTCTCTGCGAACGACTCGCCCATGTAGCCTCACCCGTCCTGATCCAGGGCGAATCTGGCGTCGGCAAGGATATGCTGGCCCGTTACATCCATGAGTGTTGGGACCTTCATGAGGATCGTCCGTTCATCCAGTTGAACTGCAGCGCAATCCCGGAAAACTTGCTTGAGTCAGAGTTGTTCGGTTACGAACCTGGCGCTTTTACCGGCGCTTTAGCCAAAGGTAAGGCAGGATTGTTCGAGCTCGCCAATAACGGCACTTTGTTTCTGGATGAAATCGGTGAAATGCCGCTTGCTTTGCAGGTAAAATTACTGGACACGCTACATTCGGGGAAAATACGACATCTTGGCGGAACCAGCCAAATTGATACCAATGCCCGCATTATCGCAGCGACCAATACGAACTTGACAGCCTCCCTGGCGCAGGGAAAATTCCGAACCGATCTCTATTACCGGTTGAATGTCATTCCGATATATATTCCGCCGCTGCGCGAACGCAGAGAAGATATCGTCCCTCTGCTGTTTCACTTTTTGTCGGTGATGAACCAAAAATTTCATGCCAACAAAACGCTTTCCGCCTCTGCTGTCGCTATGTTAGCCAACTACAACTGGCCCGGCAATGTGCGTGAGTTGCGCAACATCATGGAAAACCTTGTGGTCATGACTGCCGGCGATCAAATTGATGTTTCGGCGCTGCCTGAATATCTTGTCCACTCTTTCCACTTGGACAATCCCGCCTTGCCGGAAAGAACCAATTCATATGATTTGAAAGAATGCGTCGCCAGCGCCGAGAGCGCGCTTATCCGCAAAGCCCTGGCCGAGTTTCACGATTTAAAAACCACGGCTCAGCGACTTGGCGTTGATTTATCAACCCTTGTCAGGAAAAAACGCAAATACAAATTGTAAAAATATATACGAAAGAAGGATCTGTATGAAGCGATTCACCCCGGCAGCAATACTCCTGATACTTGCCGCACTGCTGACCCTGCCGCTCTCCGGCACGGTAGAGGCGGCCGCCAATCCGATCACGCCAACCACTGCCCCTTCCAATGTCGCCGTATCTTCCGGCGCGCCGCCCGCCACTTACCTGCAGACAATAAAAACATTACAGGAAAATAAATACGGCGAAAATGAAATAAAGAGTTTTGTCTACCAAGTTTTTTCCCTGTTTGACCGGCACGCGGAACTCAACCAATTGCTGTTGCTTTTCGCCGAAGACCTCACCATGGTGGTGCCGGAGGGAAAAATCATGTCGCATCAGGAATTTGAAAAATGGTACAAGGACATCGGTTTGCGTTACCAATCCAACGCCCATCAAATCGAACGACTTGAAGTGCAAATCCCCGCCAAAGGCGACTATCGGGTCGATTTGACAGTGCATTGGCAAGCGCAGGGCGTTGATGGAAAATATACATCACAGCGGCTGCGGCAACAGTGGAAGATTGTCGACGGCGGTGGATACTGGCCCCGTATCGTCAGCTACATTGTCGAACCTGCCCGTTAGAGATTTCCGGGCAAAAAAAATAGCGCAGGCAATCAGTCAAGATTGCCTGCGCCGTTTATTTTTTCAGTTGATCCGTTCACGATTTTTTTGTTCCATAAAAGTTTGGAACTCGTCCAGCAACTTATTGTGGGCCAAAAATTCGAACAGATATTTGGTCATTGTACGCGCTTCGAGCAGATGCCCCTCAATTTCATCAAGACTCTGACTGATTTCTTCGCATTCCTGACTTGCTTCGACAAAACTTTGCATGGCCATAGGGAACAACTGGCGAACGACATCTTCGGCATTCAACTCACCCCGGTTCATCCGCCGGACAATCTCATCCATTTTCAGCGACAGTTCGTGGGTCTTGCTGATCGTCCGACTCATGTTGCCTCCTTTGCGCTTTCGCTGTGAAAGCCACATTCGTTTTCTCTATTCCGGACCTGTATAAATTATATTCGACACCCCGCTGCCAAAATTCCTGCCTGCCCAGATCAAAAAAGAATATTCTAGACAGACAGGAACCGCCGATTCAATAACGAAATTAGATAGTATGGGGTTCAAGGAGGTGTCGCGTGGATTTATTGGAACTTAATATTGACGGCAAAACAGTTCGCGTTGCGGCAGGAACTACGGTGCTTGCAGCATCCCGGCTGGCCGGAGTAAAGATTCCTACGTTGTGTCATTTGGCAGAACTCTCTCCGACCGGAGCCTGTAGAATGTGCATTGTCGAAGTCGATGGCTTGAAAAACCTGGCGTCAGCCTGCTCTCTGCCAGTCAGCGCGGGAATGATCGTTCATACCCACACTCCGGCAGTCTTAGAGGCGCGGCGAATGGTGCTTGAATTGCTGTTGGCCAACCACCCCGCTGATTGTTTTTCCTGCTCTCGCAATTTGAACTGTGAGTTACAGCAACTTGCCGCAGAGCTTGGCGTTAAAAAAGTGCGCTTCGACGGAGAACGTCGCCGCTATCCGCTTGACGACAGCAATCCGTTCATCGTGCGGGACAATGAAAAATGCATCCTTTGCGGCCGCTGCGTTCGGGCTTGCCAGGAACTGCAGGTCTGCAACATACTCGATTTTACCGGTCGCGGATTCGATACCAAACTCGCGCCGGCGTTCGATACGTCGACACATGAATCCGATTGCGTATTCTGCGGCGCCTGTGTAGCCGCCTGCCCGGTCGGGGCTTTGACAGAGAAAGCACTATGTCAATCAGGGCAACCTGACAAAAAAGTGAGAACGACCTGTCCTTTCTGTGGCGTTGGTTGTAATTTTGACCTGAATGTCAAAGATGGCAAAGTGATTGGCGTCACTTCTTCGCCAGACAGCCCGGTCAACGGTCGCCTGCTCTGTGTGAAAGGCCGGTTTGGCGTTGATTATATTCACAGCCCGCAGCGTTTGACAACGCCGTTGATCCGCAAGAACGAAAAATTGGAGCCGGCTTCCTGGGATGAAGCGCTAAGTCTGGTAGCCGATCGATTCAAGAAAATAAAAACGGAACATGGTCCGGATGCATTGGCGGCGCTTAGTTCAGCCCGTTGCACCAATGAAGAGAACTATGTCCTGCAAAAGTTCATGCGCGCGGCGATCGGCACCAATAGCGTCGATCACTGCGCCCGCACCTGACACAGCCCCACCGTGGCCGGTCTGGTCACAGCTTTTGGTTCCGGCGCCATGACCAACTCAATCAGCGAAATCAGTGACAGTAAGCTGATGTTTGTCATTGGCGCGAATCCTAGCGAAGCTCATCCTGTCATTGCCGCTAAAATGCGGCAAGCTCGTCGTAAAGGCGCCGAGTTGATTGTGGTCGATCCGCGCAAAACCGAACTCGCCGCCCAGGCAGACGTATGGCTGCAATTGAAGCCCGGCAGCGATGTCGCCCTGCTGAACGGCTTGATGCATATCATCCTGCGCAACGGTTTGCAGGATCACGATTTCATTGACCACTGCACCAGCGGTTTTGATTCGGTAGCCGCCACAGTAGCCAAGTATCCGCCCGATGTCGTCGAACGAATTACCGGTGTCAGTTCCTGCTTGCTGGAACAGGCTGCCCACATGTATGCCAAGGCGGAGCGAGCCCAAATATTCTATACTCTGGGGATTACCGAACACTGTTGGGGAACCGACAACGTCCTATCGATCGCCAATCTTGCCATGATGACCGGCAATGTCGGCAAGCCTTACTCCGGCGTCAACCCGCTGCGCGGACAAAACAATGTCCAGGGCGCCTGCGATATGGGTGCGCTGCCTGATGTCCTGCCAGGGTATCGCAAAGTCATGGACGAGGATGAGCGCCTCCGCTTTGAACAGGCCTGGCAAGTCAGCCTGCCTTCGCTGCGCGGTTTCACCATCCCGGAAATGTTTACCGCCGCAGTGGACGGTGAAATCCAGGCTATATATATCGTAGGAGAAAACCCGGTCCTGTCAGATGCAAATGCCAACCACGTCAGTCACGCACTTAGGGCGCTCGATTTTCTGGTGGTACAGGATATTTTCCTCACAGAAACTGCCATGCTGGCTGATGTTGTACTGCCTGCCGCCAGTTTTGCAGAAAAAAGCGGTACTTTTACCAACACTGAGCGCCGCATTCAAATGGTTCGCAAAGCAGTGGAACCGCCAGGCCAAAGCCGGACCGATCTGGAAATCATCACTGACCTTTCCCGGCGCCTCGGTTACCCGATGGACTATGCTGCGCCGCAAGACGTAATGCAGGAAATTGCTGCCCTGACCAGGATTTATCAAGGTGTGACCTATGATCGGCTGCAAGAATATGGCTTGCAATGGCCCGTTCCCTCACTTGACCATCCGGGCACTCAGTTCTTGCATGAGAATGGAAAATTTACCTGCGGATTGGGTTGGTTCTCACCGGTCGAGTACCACCCGCCCGCCGAAGGACCCGATGCAGAATATCCGTTTGTCCTGACAACTGGTCGGCGGCTATACCATTATAACGTCAGCACTTTTGGCAAATCAGCGGCACTCTCAGAGCACTTATCAGAAGAACTGCTCTGGATCCACCCCGCCGATGCCAGCAAGCTGATGCTCATCGACAAACAATTTGTAGATGTGGCATCCCGGCGTGGTCGCATCAAAACAAGAATCTGGATTACTGATGCGGTGCCGGTGGGCCTAGTTTGGCTTTCCTTCCATTTTCCTGATGCGCCAACCAATCAGATTACCAATGACGCTGGCGATCAAATCACACGCACCTACGAATATAAAGTCTGCGCAGTAAAAATTTCCGCTTTGCCGACATAAATAACACAGTCGGACTGACATTTTGTGAGCATCGTTGCATACAAAAAATGCAACGATGCTCACATTCATTGATTGGCATGAAATTTTCCACTTGTCAGCTACATGTGAAAACCGATGTTTTGCTCATTTCTCTTCAAAAAGCAGTGAGACTGGAAAAAATCAGCATTTCTCCAGTCTCACCGATGCCATTGCGCCACTTCTAATGGATCAGCATTTTTTACTGTATTCATCAATCAACGGCTCCGTCATAAACGCGTAATGTTCGGCCGAGTGGGCAATTCTTGCGGCATGCGGGCGCGCTCCGCTGGTCATATTGATCAGGACCAGCAATTCGTTCAACAACTCTTCGCGCATACCCAAAATGTTGGCGGCTTTGCATACAGCTGTTGTCATGATTCATACCCTCCCTCATATTTTCGCTGTGTTGCAGCAATTTCGCCTTTCACGACGCGACAACCAGGATTGACATTGTTCGATACTGATCGAAAGGCGGCCAACCCCTTCTGCTCTCAGTTATCCGCTACAGGCCGGTAGACGGTTCGCCGTGAAAGATGAAATTGTTGCAACTGTCCATATACATATGCATTAACCATGCCAATCAGTTTGAATCGGGAAACGCTTTCTGAGTATTACATATTAAACGCCAGCAGGAAATTTACAGCCAAAGTTTAACGTATATTATATAAGTAAATAAAAAAAGCAGAGGATGTCGCCATGCAAACGGAACTGGATCGATTACACTGGGAGAATAAACTTCTCTGGAGCCTTTCAGAGTCATCCTTCGATGGTATTTTTCTCACCGATGCCGAAGGACTGATTGTATATTTTAATCCCGCTTACTTAGAAATTTCCGGTTTCAGCAAAGAACAGCTGATTAATCGCCGCATCCAGGACTTGGTAGAAAGCGGCGAAATTCCTGATGCCTGTTCACCCGAAGTGATGCAAACAAAAAAGCCGGTTACTAAAGTCATAAACTATTATCACGGCGTATCGGCTTTAGTCACAAGTACGCCAATATTCGACGATGCCGGCAAAATGGTGCGGATTTTTTCCAACGTACGGGATATTACCCAACTAATCAAGCTGCGCGCACAACTTGGCGAATATTCACGACGGTTACGCCAAGCAGAGCTTGTTCATGCTACTGAAAACAAGTTGATTGCCGCCAGCAAAGTGATGGAAACGATCATAAAAACAGCGGCCCGCGTCGCAAATTTTGGCTCGCCGATTCTGATTCAGGGAGAGTCCGGCGTTGGTAAAGACATGTTGGCTCGCTACATTCACGATTGCAGCGATCTCTCTTCGGACCGCCCTTTTGTACAGATCAACTGCGGCGCAATACCCGAATTATTGCTAGAGTCTGAGTTATTCGGTTATGAGGCTGGAGCCTTCACCGGGGCTTCCAGCAAGGGAAAAATCGGACTGTTGGAACTGGCCAACCAAGGAACTTTATTTCTGGATGAGATCGGCGAAATTCCGCCGTCGCTTCAGGTCAAGTTGTTGCAAGTATTACAGACCAACACTTATTTTCGCGTCGGCGGCACAAAGAAGATCAGTCTGACCACCCGAATCATCGCCGCTACCAATAGCAATTTGGAAGAAGCGCTCGCTAACGGTCGTTTCCGGCAAGATTTATATTACCGATTGAATGTGATTCCGATTAAAATCCCCCCCCTACGGGAACGCCGGGAAGATATCGTGCCATTGCTGCTACATTTTTTGGAAAAGAATAATCAAAAATTCAATCTGTCGCTGCGCTTCTCCCCGCGAACAATTGAACAACTAGCTGATTACAGCTGGCCTGGCAATGTCCGAGAATTATGCAATGTCCTGGAAAACATGATGATTATGACTGACGGAAATATCATCGACGAACACAGCATACCCTCCCATATTCAGCAGGCTACTAAAAAACCTCTATTTATCGAAACCCCCGATTATTTTGACTCCTACAAACTTGCCGATATCCTCACGGAAGTCGAAAAAGAAGTTATTCGCAAAGCTATCACTGAACTGGGACCGCTAAGAAAGGTCGCCATACATCTGGGAATCGATTTGTCGACGCTTGTGCGGAAAAAGCGCAAATATCAAATCTAAATAGAAAAGCAAAACCCTTCCGTAAGAACGGAAGGGTTTTGCTTTAGAAACCGGCGGCGACCTACTCTCCCAGGCCGTTTCCAACCAAGTACCCTCGGCGCATGGGGGCTTAACTGCCGTGTTCGGGATGGGAACGGGTGGAACCCCCCAGCCATCACCACCGGATCAGAGGGATGAACCCTCA
>JAHDPL010000011.1 GCA_018434355.1 Sporomusaceae bacterium
CGCATTGATGAAATCCGGCGAACATGGGACAGACCGATTCAAAATTGGGGACAGGTCTTAAATCAACTGGTGGTTCTTTTCGGCGAGAGAGTGTCCAGGCATATCCGGTTTTAGTTTACACAAATTTCTTGACAGGTCCAAAGTTAAAAGTATGGTTGGGAAAAGATTTGATGTATTTAGTAATGCCTGAGTTTCAAGATGAAACTGGACGGGGAGCAGTTCACTACCATTTGCTAATTAATAGAGCTTTTATCCCTGTCGTAAAGTTAAGAAAAATATGGGGACATGGATTTGTGAAAGTAAGCAAGCGCAGAGGGACTACAGTCGAATTAATTGGAATTGCCAACTATACTCGAAGAATCTTTTCTGACGAAAGAATGCGCGGAAAGAAGAAGTATTTTGCGAGTAGAAACTTGAAACGTCCAATTGAACGTTATGGGAGCAATACAAACAAAGAATGGGAAAGAGTAGACGCATTGACTGAAGACCAGATTGAATCGTTCTATGAATATTCTTATGAAGATAATTATCGCGGGGGAGGAGTGCTTTATACTCGGATCATTCTTAAAGAGAAGCCTAAACCAATAGTTAAATTAAAGATCAAGAAGACTATCCCGTCTTAGTCAGGATAGTCTTCTTTTATTTCCCCCCCCATCTTTAAAGTGACTCATGATGAAAAACACGTACCTTATCTTCATATTTCTCGATAAAAACTGAAGGTAATAGGCACGGATTTTATTCTGAAGGCGTTTCATGACCGCAAAAATTAGTGATTTGTTTGATGTTGTGACTTGGAGGGGTCCATTAGTCGGTAAAAAATCTGTATGGTATGGGAAAAAAATACCACATGGAAGGAATTGCAAAAGATAACTGGAATATAATCTTAAAATTGGTGCGTGATTATCGATGAGACATAAGGATATGTTGTTTTATTTGATCAACAAGATGAAAGCGCTGACAAATACAGATATATTGACACTTTGCAACATGAAGCCATAGATTTTATACTGACGCTCCGGTCTGTCCTTTTAGCCAATATGGTCCACACGTTAATATGGGGGTAATCAAATGAAAAGAGTTATTAAATTACTTGTTTTTCTTTTATTGATTGGATCATCAAATTGTTTTGCATATAATGCAGACGTAAAGCAGCTGCTTGATCAAATTCACAAACTGGATGCGGAACGACAACTTCGCAACCAAGAATGGGAAATTACGGCTCAGAATGAATTGCTTAAATTAGCTGGCTCTACGGTATTTTATAAAATGCGGCTCGCTGATTATAATACGAGGTCTGCATTGGGGAAATTATCTAATTTGGAGCCGGTGAAAATAAATGCAGTTGACATGCAACAAAAAACATTAGTTCTGCAAAAAGATAATGGCGAGGTAATCAACTGGAAATATGACAGAAATTCCACTGAACTGCAATATTTCTCCTGGAAAAACTCGATAGACTTGACTTTTGCTAAAAACATAGATGCTTTATCTGAACATGAAATAGCTTTAATCAAAAAAGGAAGAACACAATTGGGAATGAGTTGTCTTGCCGTTATGTACGCTTTAGGCCTTCCCACAAGCTCATCACAAAGCATGAATGATTCCTTTACATTGGATATATACTATTATTCAGGATCGACGGGCATGTCAGTATATACATTCAAGGATAAGCAACTTGTTAGTATTGATAGGGTTGAATAAACTCAATTATTGGGGGTAATGTTTATGACAGTATTAATCACACCACTGATTGAAGAGCTTCTTCAACCCATAGCAGTATCATTTTTTGCTGAACTAACTAGCACGGTTGAATCTCCAAGACAATTAGTTGTGCACATAAATGATCCAGTTTCTTTTAATCAGGCAGACAAGCATCTTGAAGAAATTTCTTCGAGTTGGAGAGCCGCAATCGTTAGATCGGAAGGGTGCGTTGAGGGGCTGGAACGAGAAGAACTGCAACTTGGTTATGAGATTAAAAGGTATCAAAGTAGCCCGGCACCACGTTCTCCCAAAAAAAATGATAAGAAAGATATTGAACGTTATAATCGAGAAGTTGCTCAACACATGACTAATTTGCAAATTACCAACAACCTGATTGCTCAACAAACGCGTGTATCTATCCAATTATCTAATGCTCGAAATGATCTCGAAAAAACAAAAACAGATGCAAAGTATAACATTGGTTTACAAGAAAATACTGTGAATATTGCAATAAACGCAGATGTTGTGGCGGCGGCAAATAAGCTTAAATCTTCAGTTCATAAAATGTCTGCACTCGGGTCAATTGAATTGATTGCTTTTGATATCATTGTGCGGCGTTTCATCGATCTCTCATTATCCGTTATCAATGACCCCGCACCTCGTGCAGTAATTGAGTCACTTCGCCCATTCACAATGTTAACGGGCGACAACTGGAAAGTGGCTTCTCAATTCATTGCAAAGCTCACAACAGATAAACTGACGGCATACAACCAAAATCATCTGCTCTTTGACAAACTTATTGAAAAAAATCGCGACTATGATATTGAGTTAATACATCGATTGTCTGCAGAGTGTAATAAAGTTTTGGCAACGCCGAAGGCGTTAGAATTTGAATATACGAGCATTATTGATCCGGTGAAACTATCAGAAGTTCAAGAAAAAATGGGAGCCGAGAAAATTAGAGTAACTACAAGTATTTTCGAAGTGGATGAACTGATACCGCTCCTGCAACCCGATGTCGTTTCATGCGAAACCATCAGCTTAAATATTGAAGTGCTTTTAAACAATATGAAGAGAAACATTGAAAACATTCCCAATATTGAACAAAACGCTTTTTTGCTCAGCCTATATAGTGATGTGACTCTTCAGAGACAATTTAATAACGATGAAATTGAAAAAATTCACTTGCTGTTAAATAGCCGTTATGGGGAGTTGTCCTTTGTTGAAGGTGAGGAGAAAGTAATACAAAACGGGTATTATTTACAAGAGTTTAATTATGAATTTTTCAAATCCGCGAAGGAATTGAGTGCTCTTTTTGCAAAGACCTATGATAAAAGCGCTGAACTGAAAGCTTCGCTGGAGCGATTGGAAAAAGATATTACGAAAAGTGCTGATGTTCCAGCAAAACATGCGTCTAATTTTTTAATCAGTTCGCAAAAATACAAAGTAGCTATGTTATTGCCCATAGTGTCTACATGGGGGACGTGGAAAATCAAGCAAATTCTGAAGAAGTACGAATCAGGCGTTAGAGCTGGTAATTCAAATTTTCTCGAGTCTCAATCCGTAGTATATGGATTGCTAAAAAAAGCAGAAGTAATGAGTGTTATCTATAGCGTCGGTATGTTTTTCGCTGCGCTATCATTGCTTGCATTTAATGAAAACACCGATGGGTTTAAGGTGTTGACAGGGGTGACCTTACTGCAAGTTATCGCGACGCTGTCAATTAGCTTTACAAAACTGTCAACGGGAAAGAATATGCAAGCAATGGGTGAAACTAAACTAAGGAATATTGGCTGGGTAGTTGTAGCACTGATTGTCGTATTACTTACAGGATTGGCTTATTTTGTTGAACAAATTCAAGAAAAGAAAGTTATGGCGCAGACGCGTGAATTTTTGCCAATAAGCTACATGAAGTCAACCGTTGATTCTGTAAAAGGAGAGGCATTGAAAAGGGAACAATATTTTCGTTGGACTGCAACGATAAAGAGCATAGGAGAAAAGGAAATAAGGCTTCAAGAAGAAGGCCTTGCTCCTATTGTTACGAGCTTTGATTATGATTATAGAATAAGCAACTTCGCCAAAGAAGGGGATCATTTAACCGTATCTTGCAAACTATCTCAATCATCTTCGAACTCATTATGGGTAATGAAAAATTGTCGAATAGAGACGACGTCGCAAGAGGAATTGGCAAGCCTGGAAAAACATCGAAGTGAATATCAAAAACAAGTTCGAGAGGCTGCAGAAGCAAAGGAAAAAGAAGAACTGCGGCAGGCGGCTGAAAATGAAAAACGCAAAGCAGAATTAGCTGAACAAGAAAAAATTCAAGCAGCTGAACGTGCCAAGATAGAAACCGAACAAAAAGCAATGTGGAGCGAAATGAGAGAGTCGTTTAATCATATCCAGAGCAACAACAACTATCGTGCATTATATTCCGGCATGAAGTGGGATGGACGTACTCTTACTGTGTATGTTACTGATATTTGGAATCGGGCATCCGATGATATAAAAAACGCTTATATGAAACAATGTATGACTCTGTGGGCAGGGATGGCTGGGGCTCGAAAACTGCCCTTGTCACTGGACAATGTCAATCTAGAAATGATTCACGAAATTTCAGGAAGGAAAGTTGGAACGTGGGATAGTTTTTGGGGTCCCTCTGTTAAAAAATAGTAGTTGATATGAGTGCTTGACTTAGCGTTGATGATAAAATCAAATTAGTTTCAGTGAAAACAGCGAATCTGGAAATTCAAATAGTTTAAACGCTTTCTATAAGTTAAGTTCGTAATATGCGTTTAACCGCCTCAGGGCCGTTACTGTTTATTTACTGCTCAACAGCCGAATACTCAAAGAATGCAAGAAGCTAAATGGACAAAATGATGTATGAAAAAGCACTTAGTAACACATAAGAAACGCATTGATAAGCTTCAACCCGTCTTTTAATCAGGGAGTCGATGGTTCGAGTCCATCGTGGGTCACCAGTGAAATCAAGGATCTTCAGTTTCGGCTGAAGGTCCTTTTTTGCCATTACAAGTATTTTTCTAAGTATGAACTGTGTCGGAATTAGCAAGAATCCCGATTTATAGCCGTTTGCGCGATGTTTAAAAATATACTTGTAATGTTTTTGGATTGGCAATTGACTTGCAGAGGCAGCAGGAGTAGTGTGGGTGTCAAAGGGGAGTGGTAGACATGGCAAAAAAAGAACCAATCAAGCGACCGAGAATTATAGCAATTCAGGGAGAAGACTGCTATTTGATCGAGGTTGACGATAAGAATAGCCGCGTTTGTGAAGTGAAAGGCGGCCTTCCGATTCTCATTTTCCCGCCATTCTTAACAATCTCGATCATCGCTCGCGGATATTGGGAGGAATACACAGGGCCGCCGGAATTGGTTGATAAGCTGCTGGCGGAGGCTGTGGAATACGACGAATGGGCCGCAGCAAACAGAGATTGAATAGCGATGCCAGGTCGAGCACCCGCGTGAGGGTGCTTTTGCTTTGTCCGCAGCCGACAATCCTTCCAAGAGCGGACCCATCACAGACGCCGGGCAATTCGGTCACGATGTAGCGCCAGACGATGAGATTCCATTTTGAGCAAAGGAGGCGCGACATGAGCAATCTACAAATCTTCAACAATCAAGAGTTTGGCGAAATCAGAATGATGGTGGTGGATGGCAAGCCATATGCGGTCGGCGTTGACGTGGCGAGGGCGCTGGAATACGCAAAACCAAGTCAAGCAGTAATTGACCACTGCAAAGGTATCCGTAAGTTGGGGATACCTTCTGCGGGAGGGACGCAAGAAACAAACATCATCCCCGAAGGCGACATTCTTCGCCTAATAGTCAAGGCGGCAGACCAGTCGAAAAACTGGGAGATTAAAGAAAAGGCGTGTCGGTTTGAAAGCCTGATATTTGATGAAATCCTGCCGTCCATCAACAAGCATGGCGGCTATCTCACAGCGGACAAAATCGAAGAGGTTCTAATGAACCCGGATACGATTATCAAACTCGCGCAGAACCTGAAAGCAGAGCGAGGGTGCTTTTTTTATGCCCAAACTGCATTATTTCCTGGATGCGTTTTCAATTTCATGAGCCGAATATCCCTTCAAGCGTTGAATATCCTCTGATGAAAACCCGACTTTCAACAGCCAGTGAATAATCTTGGCTCGGTCCAGCAAGGCCCCTTTTGAGCGAATCGGTTCGGTCCAGCGTTGAACCGTCGATGTCGTGGTTTTTCTCGATGGTGCCATGCGCAGCACTTCGGCCACTATTGCTTCATCGGAGAGCCCGGCACGGAATAAAGCTCGCGCAATGGTTCGAAATTTGGTTTGATCCAGGCCGTGCGAGGTTGCATTGCACTCCGAACTACAAAACACTTTATCCTCGCGCGAAGGAACAAAGTAGACCGGGCAGCTTTTGTTGGCGCATTTACGCAAGAATTTTCCTAAATTCCAATCGAGCAAGAACATGAAATAGATATACCCTATCGGATCAGGCAGCCGGACAGAAAGAGCGCCTTTCTCTGGGTAAATATCAAGTCCGCGCAACGCACCGCTGAAAATATTGTCCAAGATTTCCTGCGCTTCATCAGATGCGCTTCGACGCATAGCGTTGCCCGAGCGTTTCCCTGGGGCATTAGCGTCAGACGGACAGATCACCGGCGATCGCAGGCGGCCTGACTTTTTATTTAGCAGGCGCTTGTGACAATATCGGACGATATCGGAAGACAAGAGGTCGCGGGAGGGCTTGCCGGTCAGGAGCTCAATTGCTGGCTGATGACGTTCAATTTCATCGACTAAGGCATCAAAGGCATCTGATTGTAGGCTTTCGTTAATGGCATTTTTCAGGCGAATAACCCATCGAAGCAATTCGATTTGCCCGACAAAATCATCGAGATAGAGTCGTTTCCACTCGTACCCAGATGGCGATTGGCATGGCGGACCGAAATTTTGGCACCAGTTGACCAAGTGGCGGGTTTCATCGGAGTCATCGAGGCGTTTCGGAATTTTTAGCGAAACAAAGGCTTCGTGAAATCGACTCGGATTTTCGGTTTTCGGATTAAACAACCATAGGCCGGCTCGGGCGGCGACGTCTGGAGGCATGCTGGCGTAGTAAAAATCAAATGGATCGTAAGCCTTGAAACGTTCAAAGGTGCCTAATGCCGGGCGGAAATATGGGCGCGGCTCAACACGGATGAGCGATTTTATGATTCGCCGACCGGTCAGTAAGTCGAATTTAGCCAATTCTTCAGGCCGGGTTGATGCAAAGGAAGGGGGCAACGCGATGAACGGCTGGCGCTCAGCGTACAAACGGAAGTCGTCACCGCCAAAGCAAGGGGTTTCGTCAGAGCCTCGAAATAGGTTTGATTTTATGCCGCCGAAATCCAAAGCAAACACCTCAAAAAAGCTATAGGAAAGATGATAGTTTTATCATAGCTTAATATTGCGTATAATTCAAGACAAGGGCATTTAAAAACGACAGGAGGCATTGATTTATGGAACAAGCGACTTATACGATCCCTGAAACCGCAAAAATATTCAGCGTCACGCCAGCTTTGATTTACAAAATGGCAAAGGATGGGAAAATTCCGACGGTCAACATGAACCGCCGCAAAGCGGTGCCGGCTTGGTGGATTCGGCAGAAGCTGGCAGAGCCGAAGCGGTAATGGCAAAGGACGCGTTTTATTTTCCGCACGATTCCAATGCGCGAGATGATCCGAAATGCTCACTATTGATAGAACAGTTGGGCCTTGAGGGATTCGGCATTTTTTGGGTGCTCATTGAAATTTTGCGCGAGCAACCGTCATACCGATACCCACTGGCGTTGATTCCAGTAATTGCCCGAAAATACAACACGACATCGGAAAAAATCCGGGTTGTCATAGGTAATTATGGGCTGTTCACAATTGACGCGGACGAATTTTTCAGCCTATCGCTGAACCGGCGAATGGAACGGATCGAAAAGTTACGCGAGCTCAACCGGATCAAAGGCAAAAAATCAGGGGAGCGGCGTCGCAATTTGCCAGCTGTGCGAACCACAGATGAGCCACAGTTTAACCGCGGTTCAACCGGGGATGAACAAATAAAAAGAAATAAAAATAATGAAATTAATACATCAGATCCATTTTCGCAAGCGCTCGATGATTTCGCGGAACATCGACGCAAGCTGAAGAAGCCGATGACCGATCGAGCCAAGAAGCTGTTGCTGGCCGACCTCGACAAGCTGGCGGAAACGGACCGTGAAAAGATTTTGATTATTGAGCAGAGCATTTTGCAAGGCTGGTCAGGGGTTTTTGCCTTAAAGCAACACGGAAAAGTGGCTGAGAGCAAGCCTGCAGCAAACAGCGGCGCGATCTTCAGCTACGGAAATTCTAACCGACCGCTTTTCGAGGAGCAGTAGCAATGATTCACGATCGGAATTTTGACCTGCAATATAAAATCATCGCAGGCATTTGCCAAAACCCAGATTCGCAGGCCGTCGCGTTTGCGAAACTGAACGCAGAGCATTTTCACGCGCCAGGAGCTCGCGAATTCTTTGTTCGACTTCAGGTGATGGCGGAAAGCAGCCAGGAAGTGAGTTTGATCACCGCCGCGCAACGCAAGCCGGATGATTATGATCTAAACGCACTGACCGCATACATGCCGGTTCGCCCAAAGGAAATGGAGTTTTTGGCCGATCAGCTGATCGACATAGCGGCAGGCCGCAAGCTGCGAAACATCCTGCAAACCTCGCTGGAGCGTCTGGAAACCGAACCGACGTCGAGCGTTAGCGATGGCATCATAAATCAACTTTTCGTGGACACGGCTCCCCGTGGAGCCGAACAGATTGTTTCAGGTCGAGAGCAAGCGGTCCGCGCCATTGACACCATAACGGCGCGAATGGACCCGCACAAGCGGGCGGCGAACGTTTTATATACAAATTTCGTCGAACTGAACTACTCGACCGGCGGATTTGAAAAAGGCGATTTGATCGGAATTTCTGGCCAGACAGGAACGGGAAAAAGCGCGTTTTGCCAAAATCTCGCCGCAGACATTGGTGTGCGGCAGCGTCAGCCGTTTTTATACATCAACAGCGAAATGAGCCCCGAGCAGATGGATTTTCGCTGGGCGGCGATGCTCGCAAACCACCAGGAGATCACATTGCAGCGAATTCGAGCCGGGCAGATCGATTGCGGACCTGACGGAAAGCCGAGTGGGCGACACGATGAGTTTGACGCGATTTCGGCAGGACTCGACCGATTGTATAATTCACGGTTCAGCAGCGTGACCGTGCCAGATTTGAAAATCGACAGCGTCGTTAATTTAATCCGGCGACACCACCGGGCAGAGCAGATTCGGGCCTGCGCGATCGATTATCTCGGTCGTGCTGATATGGTTAGCGGCAAGCGCGACCTCGCGGAATGGCAGCTGTTGCTGAGTGCAGCGCGGCGACTGAAGACCATGGCACAGCAACTACAGATCGTTATATTTTTGGTTCTGCAATTGACCAAAAGCGGCGATCTTCAGCAGTCGAAAGCCATCGAAAACGAGCTGGACCTTCATTTATCGCTCGCGCCGATGGATGAAAACGAGATCCGAGCGGAACTTGCCAGGTTGAGCACTTGCAATTACAAGTTAAATATTCTCAAAGGCCGGAACGCACCACGCGGATGGATTCCGCTGCGGTTTGATGGACCCAAACTGCGATTTGAAGGGAGGACGAAATGAAAACAAACTCAATCGACGCGCAAACCAATCGCGAAGCCTTGACAGCAACCGTCGCCGAATGGGCGCTCAGTCGGTGGCCAGACTTGGAAATGGAAGAATTGCAAAGCAACTTGCCGCTTTTGCATCAGGTCAAAAAGGCCGATGCGACCTGCAAGAATTGCGCAGATCCAGCCGTTTGCCGGAGTGGTCGGTACCGCTGGAACGCAGAGCTTCGAGACGGGAGACTCCACGCATTCACGGAAGCCTGCGGTCGGAAACTTGCGCCGGCAGCCGAACAGGCGACCGCGAGGGCAAACCTGTTGCACATTTCGGATGGTCGCCCAAAATGCCGAATCACGCCAGGCCGGCAACGGATTGAGGAAGCGGTAGCGCCAGCAAGCGTACCATTGACAAGCCGGGCCTTTTCGAAAACGGTCTGATGGACCGACGGATTGTGGTCCGCATGCCGACAGGCCGCCTCGTGCTTACAGCCGCGGAGCTTCAGCGCCTTTTTAGCAAAAGCCCAGAAATCCTGCAAATTGGGTTATTGCGAGCGAAGCACGAAGCGAAAAGACCGAAAAATCAAGGGCGCAAGCAATTTAGGGAGGACGCAAGCGATGCCGACTACTAAAAAAGCCCTGGTGCCCAAGCAAGGCGATGCACCGACGCCACACGACCGGCTTTTTGCGCAGGTGCCAGGCGCGAAAAATCTCTACGACGCATTGCTAAAATTCGTGGCACAAGCCCGGCTCCGGCGCGAAGGCACCGGCGAAATTCGATCAGTCGTTCAAAGTATGACGGAGTTGGCGGTCGCGGAGATCGATCAACAAATTGACCAACCAGAATCAGTCGAAAAAAATGGAGGGTGAACACATGCCAAACTTTGCAGAAAAATTCCTGGCGCGACGCCGCACAATCCTTCAAAATTCCGAACTATCCGATCTCGGGCGATTGAACGCCATCAAAGCGGCATTTGCCGAAGCGGAAAGCGAGTACAACCAGCTTTCAAAAGCGAATCGCGAGCGGAGCGAGGCTTTAAAGAAAGCCGCCGAAGCGCTCGATCCTGGCAAGGCACCCAAACGGGAATTGCCGAAATTTCCAATGCCTGACGAACAATATTCGTTGACCGATTTTGAGCGAAAGGCTGCACCAGCGTTGGCTTCCGTTGCGGCGATGATGGCCGAGCGACGCGCAGCCGACCGCATGATAACAGCGGCAGCCGTTCTGCAAGGCTCGGCGCTTCAAGCAAAATTGGAGGAACTCGCGACCCTTGAACGTTTCGGTGAATCCGCGCTCTTGCTGGCGCTGCCGCAAATCATTGCGCAGCAACAGGCCCGATACGAGAGTGAACGAACGGCGATTCTACAGACGCCTGGCCAGGACGAGCAAACATTAGCTTCACGTCTCGGCGAAATCGCAGATCGGTACATTAGCGACCGGATAGCGCTGGACACATGGGTAAATCGCCAAGTTGAGGCGATCGCGAAGCGCGAAACGACCAAGGCGCAGCAAGATTTCATCGACAAGCAGCGCCAGGCGGAAGCGGAAATGATGAAGGAAATGGGCGGCATTGCGCTCGAATCGATGATTATCGAAGGCAATTGGCGCGACATTCAGGGCCTTGTTAGCCTGGAGCCCGGCCTTGATCGCGAGGGCGACCAATGACCGGCGAAAAGAATTGGCTCGATAGCGTAACCACATTCACCACCGATCGCGGCGTCGTTTTCGATGCGATCGAAGTTTGCAAATCGCTGAAGCTAAGCACCGAGCGGCTCAAGCAGATTGACCCGCAGCAGATCGTCCATCTGCCAGTGCCGGCCACCGGATGGCGGAAGCGCCTGACGGCAAAAGTGGTGATCACGGCGGTCACGCAAGGCGGATTGTTCGAATTATTGCTTCAAAGCAGCGGCCCGGTCGGCACCAGCTACCGGCGCTGGCTCGCAAATGATGTAATACCATCGATTTTTTCCAACGGCGGCTGGATGCAGCCGGCACTTGTGGCTGAAATTTTGCAGCGGCCAGCGATCATCGACGAACTGGCCGCGAAACTGGGGAGGTAGCCATGCTCGGAGACAAACTCGTCAAAATTCTGATGACTGCAGATCCCGGAAACACAGGGCAGGTGCTGGATCAGGTCATGCAAAAAGCCAAGCGGGTGGACGAAAGCCTGCGTGAACTTGGAAGTCGGACCCCGGCAAGCCCGCAGGGAGCCGCAACGCTTCCTGCTGCGGCAGCTCCACTTCCAAATTCGGTGCCGGCTTCCTACCAAAAAACGACCGGCAGCATTAAGCAATTGGCAGCCGCTTTCGTGGTTGCCCAAGGCGCGATCATGGCGGTCGAAACCGCTCTGAGATCAGTATCGGGCGCATTTGGCGGTTTTATCAACGTCAACAACCAGATGGAGCAGCTTCGCCTTCAATTCGAAGTCATGCTGGGCAGCAAAGCAAAAATGGAAGAGTTGTTCACGATCACCAAGAAATTCGCGGACACGACGCCGTTTAATGACCTGGATTCATACCGGGCCGGCCAGCAATTGCTCGCAGCTGGCGTGAAGGATGCCAGAGAATACGAGCGATCGCTGCGAAGCGTTGGCGATCTTGCCGCAGCCAGCGGTCGGAGCATTGGCGAGGTTGCCAGTGCATATGCCCGATTGAAAAGCGGCGCAACCGGCGAAGCGATGGAAGCGCTGCGACTTATGAATATTTCAAGAGCCATGTTTGAAGCCCAGGGAATCAGGTTTGACGCAGGCGGCCAGGCACTTGCAACTGCACGACAAATGACCGATGCGCTCGACTCGATCATTTCAAACAATTACGGCGGCATGACAGAAAAGCTTTCCAAGACATGGGCCGGCCTTTGGTCAACGTTTACCAGCGGCGCTGAAAACTCAGTCCGAACGCTGACCGGCGGCACATTTGAATTATTGAAATCGGCGTTGGCGTCAGTTAATGACGCAATGGACGCAGCGCTGAAAGACCCGGACCAGAAGCTCAAACGGCTGGGTGACTCTATTACCGTGGCCGCAAAAGCTGTCGGTGAATTGGGCGGTCAATTTACCACGCTGGCTGGCAGCGGGGCATCAACAGCGTTTCAGGCACTCGGACAAGCGCTGGCCGCCGTTGGCTTTGGCCTTTCGACAATTGTTTATTTGACGCGCATGGCCCAGGCTGCCATGCAGCTGCTTTGGGATACTGTGTCGATGAGCGGAAACGCCAGGCAGAACTTCATGAATAGCATGAACGATGCGAACAGCGCCTATTCGAAGCAAATCGCCCTGGTTCGCTCGGCTCTCGGGATGCAGGCCGATGCAGCCCAGTCCAGCGCAGACGCTCAAACAAACGCGACAAACAAGATCGCCAAGGCGCAACAGGAAGCCGCGATCAAAGCAGCAGAATCCCGTAATTCGGTCGTTGCCGGACTGAAAACCATCATGGCAGTCCAGGAATCGGCCTGGGCCGTTGAAAAAGCCAAGGGACGAGACACTACTCAACTGGCGCAAATGGAAATGGAACAACGCAAGCTGAACCTTTCGACATTGCAGGAGGCCGAAGGACGGCAACAAGCCGCGATCGAAGCCCAGGGAAAAGCCTATCAAAAGTCGAGCGAACTACTCGCAGCAGAGGCCGAATACGCAAAGGCTCTGGCGGCGTATTACGACGCATTGATCGAGAAAAAAGAAAAGATGGGCGGGTTTGTAACCCAGACCAGCAAACTGATTGCCGAAGCCGACGCGATCGAGGCAAAGGGCGGCGACGCAGGAGTGAAGCGGTACGAAGCGCTGAAGTCGGCGGTCACGGAATACCTGGACGGACTGGAGAAAATGAAAAACGCCCAGATCCAGGCACAGGCAAACGCAGCCAAGATGGAAAGCGCGGTAAGTGCAGCGCAAAGCGGCAATCTGGCGCAATATCAGAACGTGACTGCAGCCATTGAACAGAACGAGCGAATCTTCCAGATCAGTGCGCTACAAGAACGACTGAATCAAATCCGCCAATTGAGTGAAGCCCAGAACCTCGGAGCACGTGAGAGGTTCACGCTTTACGAACAGGAGCGCCAAATATTCAGCCAAATGACCGGCGGAATTAGCGCGGCGATTACCGAGACCATGCAGCAGATCGAATCATTGCAGAACAAAGCGATGGGCGCAGCATCGAGCGCGATCGGAATCCTTGAAAAGACCGGAGCTGAAAAAAGCGCTTATGAGGAAGTTGCAAGCATGATCCGAGGCTTAAATCTCGACATGAGCAAGATGAGCCTGCAAACGCTCGGCCAGATGGCGAGCCTTTCCGACCAGCTGAAAAACAAAGGCGTTAGCGCAAAAGATTTGATGCCAAATTCCGGCCAGGTGCTTGAAGCGCTTCGCAAAGAGCTAACCGGAATCCCTGACATGATCGGAAAACTGCAGGGCGGACTTCAAACATTGATCGGGCTATCTGCGCAGATAGGAGCGCAAGCGGCGAACAATTTCTGGGGCCCATGGGAAGAAAAACTCAGCGGGCTAAAAGAGCAAATTGCATCGCTCGCAATGACCAATCTCGCTCCGGCAGGAAGCATCTTGCCAGCGGTTGAACTTCCGCGAACCAACACACAGGCCCAAACACAAACCGTCAACGTGGCTACAAATACCCAACTGACAGTTCAGGGAAGCACGCTGCGCGAAGTTGATGAGATTGTGGCTAAGGCCAGGGATCGTTTCAGCGACGAACTATACGCAGCGCTTCAGGAAGCAAACGCCAGATTTGCGCTGTAGGAAAAATCAAGCCGGGTGCATGAACAAATCGTGCACCCGGAGCAGGGGAGTGAGAATATGCCACCGACAAAATTTAGACCGGATCGCCATCCAATGATCATTCAGGCGCTCGCTTCGGTGGGCAAAAACCGCGACGAAATTGCTGCTTTGATGGAGATTTCCCGCGACACCTTGTATTCATGGCAAAAACGCTGGCCGGAGGTCAAGGCGGCGCTTGAACACGGCGCGGTCGAAGCCAACGCAGAGATCGTTGCAAGCCTTTTCAAGCGGGCGACCGGGTACGAATTCGAAGAAACCCGAACAGCGATCATCAAACGCCCGGATGGCACCCAGGAAACGAGGGTGGAAAAAGTCAGGAAATTCGTCGCACCAGACACGACTGCGCTGATTTTTTGGTTAAAAAACCGCCTGCCGGATCAATTCAAAGACGTGAACGACCTGCGGCACTCGGGCGCGGTGAAAGTCGAGCATGAAGTTGACGCGGAAATTAAAGAACTGCTCAAAAACAACCCGGAAGCAAAAGCTGCGGTACGTGCGGCGTTTGAAACGCTGTACCCTGGGCCGTACGCGATCAAGGGAGGCGCGAACGATGCCAGAAAAGCCATCTAAATGGGCGCACTTAGGGCAGGCCATGAATCCGTTTGAAGTCGCCGCCTATTTGAAGCAGGCAATTTCGGCTTATGCCGGGACCGAGCATGGCGGCGTGAAAACCGTGAGTGATCTGCCTGGCCCGGCCATTAGCGTCGAGATGGGCGAAGGAAGCGCGTTTGAGATTCACATCACCAGAGGAGGGCGCTGGTTATGACAAAAACCAACAACATGACCTGCCCGGAATTTGAACAACTGCTAATCAGCGCGGCGGGTGGATTCACCGATCCGGCTATCGGCATCGCCATTGGCGCAAAGCCCTTGAAAGAAGCCGGTGCATACCCCGAGGGCAACGGGATCGCGCTTTTTATGGATGATGGCGAGACTTTCCTTGTTAGCATTCACCGGATCAACCAGCGGCCAAACTTCATCGATTCGGCCCGCTGATTGATTGGGATTTCAAACGGATTTAGGCCAGGATGCGGTGAAACCGCCCCGCATGGTGCGATGATAGCCGGGAATAAAAAATAAAGGCTGCACAAGGCAGCCAAGGGCAAAAGCTATTCAGATTTTTCATCGGTGGGCAGGACAATTGGGCCGTTTTCCTTTTCGTAGGCCGCGATGATCCGCTCGACGTTATACACAAGCTCGTTGTTCATGGAGCGGCGGTTTCTTTCGGCAACGACTTTCAGCTTTGCCAAGAGCGACGCTTCGATGCGGACCGAGTAGGCCACAACCGGATCGCCTTTTATAGCCACAACACATTCACCTCGCGTTCAATTTGCACGCCCAGTTTATCACAAAACGCCTGCCTCGGCCACAGAAAACGAAGCAGGCAATTCTTTTGCATATTTATTTTGGCTACATATTGACTACAAAACGGGTATGTTATATGATGTGACTAACAAAAGCGAAGGGGCTGAAAAGCCTTGAAAACAAAGGGGCGCGAGAGAATGAGCAAGATGTCGACCAGAGAAGCGAAAGCCAGATTGGCCGAGATTATTGCAGGACAGCAACCGGATGCACTGGCGGCCATTGAGGACGTAGCAGATCGCAAGATTGAGGAAATGACCGTTGGCGAGCTGATCGACTTCATCATCGAATCGGCGGAACCCCTGAACCCCTTCTGGCGCTAAAGCACCGAAAGAACCAAAGCCGAGCCGGCGGCCAATCCGGCGAAGGAGGCGTTGACAATGACAAAGGCCGAATTTGAAAAACTGGCCGGAACGAAAATTTCTCAGGAACAGTTCGATCAGATCGAAACCGTATACATGTGGCACCCGGCAATTTCCGGCATTGACGATAAAACGCAGATCGTCCAACTCTGGCGGCTTGGTGTGATTCCCGACTTGCTAAATAAAGCCTACATCATGCACAACCGTCAACCGGAGCAAGAGGAAAACGCCGTGCGCAACTATGCGGTGACGTATTTAAACCTTGATACCGGCATTGTTGGAGTTGCCACTTTTACTGACCCAGATACGCGAGAGGCACTAAGGTCTTTTAGGGCGTGCTACCGACACGCAGCCTATCAAATTATCAGCGTGGCTGAATATTAAGCGGAAACCTGGTTGTACCCAGGGGGAAGGAGACCATCATGAAATTCATTGCGACGCTTAACGGCAAGAAAATCAAAACGTTTCCGGCGGTCCGCGAGCTTGGCTCCGGCAGCCTTTGCAGGCGGTTCGATGAATTTTGCAAAGGCCACGGATTCGGCACCAAGATCGATACGGCAAAATCCTTCGGTTTCATTGGCTGGGCGAATGCCGCAGGCGACATGGTGATTCTGGAGCGAGTGTGAAAAGCAAGGAGGGAAAAGCGATGTTCAGCAAAGGCACATTGATCCAGTCGGTCAGAACCGGCAGCACTTACCAAATCGCCGGAAAATGGAGCGGAAACCTGGTACTCGCTCCGATCAGCGAATCTGACGCCGATTGCCTTTTGTACCAGGCAGGCGAACTTCAGGAATTGATCGATGCCGGGGATTTCATCAAAAAATGAAAGGGGGGATTGCCATGATCGCAGTAGCCAGCGCGGGACCACTGGCACATAAACAGATGCCGACGCTTTGGTGCATCTTTGAGAAGCGGATCTGTGAATTCGCCAAGAACCAGCAGCCGGTATTTGAATGCACCTGCAGGCGCGACGAAGAAATGCCGTGCCGCACAAGTGAAAGGGGGTGAAATGGATGGAAGAAACGAAAGCGGCACCCAAATTGCGACGCAAGCACGTCACGGTTCGGATGCCGGAAGCCACATGGAAAAAACTTCAGGCGATGGCAAACACCCAGGGGCTGACACTGAATGCGCTTTTGCTCGGCAGAATCAACGAATTGATCAGCGAAGATGCTGGCAAGGAAACCGCCAAAGGGGCGATTAAATTTGTTTGACGGGTACGATATTGTGATTGAGCGCAAGACTGGCAAGATTCTCAAATCGACACCACTGGACCCGGAGCGCTGCGCAAAGTTCTTGGCACCATTTGTGATGAAGGCGGCAACCAAGCCGGAACCAGCGGACCCAGAGAAAAACAAGTGACCGGCATCTGTTAGCGCAGACACCGGTCATAGCGGGCCAAGGAAGGACAGCCATAGCCACCGCTTGATTTATTTTAGCACAAGCGGTGGAGAATTTCAAAAACGAAGGAGGCCACTGCAATGTTTGAACACGACAAACTGACACCAGCCGACGAAAGAGTGACGCAGCTGCTTGATGAACTACTGGCAAACGCCGATGAAGGAACCAGAGCCAAATTGATGGCGCTGGATGAAGCGATGGTAGAAGCCGAGCGCGATCGGGCGATCCGAATGTATAACGCAGGCGTGGAGGTTGGGGTTAATTCCGCATACAGGAAGATTCGCGCAAAACAATCCGATCATCAGCGATTCGCCAGAATGTGCATGTGACAATATGGAGACCGCTGGCCAGCCAGGAAAACCTGCAACCTTCGCGGCTGGTCGGCGGCCAATCGCACCAAACAATGGCGGAAAACCGCTGGTCATATTTTGAAACAGGAGGATCGGACCATGGCAGCAGGCATGACTATAAGCATTTTCAAGGACAATCGGCACGGCGGATACATTGCCGAGCTTATTTATTTAGACGAACGCACTGGCGAAAAGAAGTCGGTGCGCCGGCATGGCAAAGGCCGCAAGGAAGCAGCGGGCAAAATAGACCTGATCCGACAGCAGATCGATGAAAGCGGATTCTTGCCGGACAAGGCCAAGATTACCCTGGGCGGTTGGCTGAACCGCTGGTTGGAAACATACCAGAAGAACATCATCAAAATTCGGACCTACCAGCAACAGCAGATGTATGTCGACAAATACATCATCCCGGCGCTCGGCTCAAAACCGCTGACGCAGCTAAAAGGTGCCGACATTCAGCAGTTTTTTAACACAATGCTTGCCAGCGGCAGGCTTGCTGCGCAGAAGCGGATCAAACGCATGGAAGCGGAGCAGAAACAAGCAGCTGCGAAGAAGACGCGCCGCAAATTTGGCGAAAAGGAAAAACCAAAACCGAAACCGGCGCTACCGGAAGGAATGACACCCGGTCTTTCCACCCACACGATCCGAATTTTTTATTCATTGCTGAACAAGGCGCTCAAACAGGCGAAGAAGGATGGACTGATCCGAGTTAACCCGATCGAAGCGACAACCAAACCAAAGGTGAAGTCGCGCCCAATTAAGCTACTGTCGGAGGCGGAAGCGAACCGGTTTCTGGACGCAGCGGCAAAGCACCGGCTGTATGCCGCCTTTCTGCTTTCCTTTGGCACCGGAATGCGGCGTGGTGAAATCCTGGCGCTAAAATGGAAAAATATCAATCTCAAAACCGGCAGTATTTCCATCAAAGAATCCCTGAACTGGCTGGACGGAACAGGCATCGTCTTTGATACGCCGAAGACCGAGGCGTCAATTCGCACGGTCGAGATACCGAAGGATATCCTGGATGAGCTAAAGGCACACAGATCCCGGCAGGCCCAGGAGAAGCTGGATGCACGCGCCAAGGCGAAAAAACACGCGGAAAAATTCGGCTGCAAGGTTGATTTTGCAGCGTATTACCAGGATACGGGGATGGTATTTTGTACGCCGGAAGGAAGGCCGATTGATCCGCATAATTGGGCGCGGCTTAAGAAAAAGATTGCCGAAGAAGCGAAGGTGCCCGATTTTCGAATTCACGACATGCGCCATTTCTTCTGCACACAGCTGATAAAGCGCGGTGTAAACGTCAAGGCAGTCCAGGGCATGCTCGGGCATTCCACGGCGGCCATGACGCTGAACGTTTACAGTCACGTTGACCAAGAGATGCTCAAAGATGCGGCGGCCACGATGGTAGGCGTGCTGACTAAGCGCAAGAAGGCTGCCGGGGAAAAATAATTCTACAGAGTGATTACATTGCCAGAACAGGGGCGCTATAATGATCATGACCGATCAGAAGCGTCCCCGTTTTATTAATGCACCCTTGGCTTTTGCAGGTGAAATGAAGGCAGGTACCGAATATTTAACCGGATAATCGGACCACCCGACTAACTTTGCAGACGAGGAAGAGGGGCATTGCATTTCATGGAATGGCAGGATCGTATCCCGGAAGACATCAGAGACCTGTATGAAATTCACAACTACCATCACGCGGCAGAGGTGCTCGCAACAAGCTACCAGCAGGAGTTTGATGAGATCATGAATGCGCTGCGAAACTTCAGGATTAGCGAAGCGGATTTGATGGCTGGCGGCGGCAACGAATCGACCATCCCCAAAAAATTCTCCGAGATGCTACGTCCGCTTAGCTGGTATGAAACCAAAATACAGGGCGATTTATTGATCCGAAAAATCGTGTCCGGTAATGGCGCGGGACAAACCATCGCCGAAGAGCTAAAGATCGAGAAGTTCCTCGACGGACACAAGGTGGACTACGTGAAAAACCAGGTCGCGTTTGACCTGGAGTGGAACAGCAAGGACCAGACTTTTGATCGCGATCTTTATGCATTTCGGGCTTTTCACGAATGCCGGCTTATTGGCGCAGCGGTATTGGTAACCAGATCAGAGGCCATGAATACAGCATTTAAACGGTTTGGCATTATGAAAAAATACGGAGCGAGCACCACCTGGATGGGTAAGCTACTCTACAGATTGAACGCTGGACGCAATGGCGGGTGTCCGGTGCTGGTTTTTGGCATTACGCCGAAGGTGATAAACGGAGGATGAAGCAATGAGCCCCATTGAGCAATTCAGGCAGATGGCGGAAACGCAGAAATTCAAGACGGTACTCGCGGACCCGCCGTGGCAATTTCAAAATAGAACCGGCAAGATGGCACCAGAGCACAAGCGGCTAAAACGCTACGAGACCATGAAGCTGGATGAAATCTGCAGCCTACCGGTTGCCGACATGTTGGACACAACGGCGCACCTTTACCTCTGGGTACCGAACGCGCTGATGCCGGAAGGGATCGAAGTCCTTAAAGCCTGGGGATTCGCATACAAGACAAATCTGATATGGTACAAAGTGAGAAAAGACGGCGGACCAGACGGCAGGGGCGTCGGTTTCTATTTCCGAAACGTAACGGAGATGATCCTGTTCGGAGTTAAAGGAGCAAACGCCCGAACGCTTCAGCCAGGGCGCAGCCAGGTGAATATCATTCGATCAATGAAGCAGGAGCATTCTCGCAAGCCGGATGAGTTATACGAGCTCATAGAGCGATGCAGCCCAGGACCATACCTCGAAATGTTTGCTCGCGGTGTTCGACCAGGCTGGACCTCATGGGGCGATCAAGCGAACGAAGACTACAAGCCGACATGGTCGACATACCAAAACAACTCAGGGCGGGAGACGTTCGACAAAGAGAAGGCCATGGCCCTGTTTGAACGGCGAGCGTAGCAAAAAATAGGCGAATTAAAAACTATTCATGGAGGATAGGAAGATGAACGAAGTAGTAGTGTTTTTTGACAGTATGAAAAAACTTGATCGCGTTTCGCTGGCGAAGAAGTTTTTGTTTAAATTTATGGTAGTTGATAGAGCCTTCTGGGGCATGCCAGAGCAAAGAAGCAAGACTCAAGAGCATTATGTTATTATTGGCATTACCGATTCACTCTGGGCAATATGGGAGAAAAATTCGACCACATTTAATACCCCTGCCGATCAAGAAAAGGTGATCGTTGAAATCGCACGGCGCGAAATTGACCAAAGAATTAAAGAAGGTCCTCTACCGGAAGAGTTTGCCATAGATAAGGGAAGTTACGATTATTCAACACCAAACAACCAATGCCCCTATGATCCGGCGTTGATTGCCGATTTTGGAACACCGTTTGTCGTTACGGTTCCCAATCGACCTATTGGATTTAAGGCCGAATAATTATTTCCGAGTTGGCAAGACAAAACGCGAACGATTCGGCTGGAACAATACAGGCTTCCATAATAGAGGTGCATTGTTATTATTAATGAAGTCAGGATTATAGACTGGAAAAATTTACTGGAAGTTTTCGAGATCCTTGGAATACAACAAGATCGATACATATGGCACTTGCGAGGCCAGGCGGATGCATCATGGAATCTTACGCCATCGCTGGTTCGCTACTTTAATATGGGAGAGGTAACTGCGCCCAAAGCGCACGGCATTGAAATCTCCGTGTTGCGCGAATTTCAGTCACAGGCCCATTTGTATGTCCCCGCAAACGTTCTTAGTCAAGTCCGCTCTTTTGTAGCTTGGATGATGCTGATGCAACACTATTCTTGTCCAACCCGATTACTTGACTGGACACAATCACCGTTTGTTGCAACCTATTTTGCCGTTGAACAACGATCAGAAAAAGATGGAGCAATATGGTTGTTCAACTCGCCGTTACTAAATACGATTATGGAAGAAAAATATGGTGCCCTCCATTTTAAGGAGCACCAAGAACTGATGTTTGAGCACGAACATGCAATACCGGCAATTTATCCGATAATGGGAGCTATCCACACTGAAAGGTCGTCAGCGCAACAAGGAGCTTATACTTTTGGCTGCAGCCTTGTTGGGAATCATGAAACGATAATCGCCGAGTGTTTTGCCGAGAAATACCCGAAAGCGAATGGTTCGGCAGATAAACTTCTAAACAAGATCATCATTCCTGCGAGCTTAAAAGAAGAATTTGTTGCCAGGCTGCACACAATGAATATAAATGCCCGGACGCTTTTCCCAGGAGCCGACGGGCTCGGGAGGTCAGCCTCGGAAATTGTTCGCCAACGGGTTTGGTCGAAAAACTGAAACGGAGAAAGTGACGACAACGGCGATCACACAAAACGCTTACAAGTATTTTTCTAAGTATAAACCTGACAAACCTGCATTTTCGCCGTTTAACGCTATTGACGAAAACACCTGATTAATCAAGGTTTTGTTTACTGTATTGACGCGGTTTAACGAAAGGACCGCCCTTTTAATCAGGGAGTCGATGGTTCGAGTCCATCGTGGGTCACCAACATACAAACGAAAGTTCCGGCGAGGTCGCCGGAACTTTTTGTTTTGCCAGATACAGATTTGTCAAGTTTGATACAAGTACAGCAAACGCTATGCAGAATAGCTGATTGGCAATTTTAATCTCTGATAAAGGCTTGTCTGAAAGGAACAGGTAAGCACTGAAAGGCGCGAAGCAACAATTTATAAGATTTTTTTCAATAAATGCGGAAAAAAAAGAGGAATATTTTTTTTGTTGACGAAATAAGGAAAAAGGTCCTAAAGCCAAATAATAAGGAGGTATGTATCTACATGAACAAAACGGAACTCATTGCCTCGGTAGCTGCCAAAACCAAGAGCACCAAAAAGGCCGCAGGTATTGCAATTGAAGCAGTCGTAGAAAGCATCCAAAAAGAACTGGCCAAAGGCGGAAAAGTTCAACTTATCGGTTTTGGAACCTTCCAGGTTCGCGCCCGCAAAGAGCGCAAAGGCCGCAATCCGCAAACCGGCAAACCGATCAGCATTCCTGCTTCCAAGCACCCGGTGTTCTCGGCTGGTAAAGCGTTGAAAGACGCTGTCAACGCCAAGAAGAAAAAATAAGACGAACTCAGTTTTCTAAACCAAAGATTGTGGGACCGACAGGGCTTTGCACGACAAAGCCCTGTTTTTTATCGCTGAAAAGCGCCGGAACAGCTTTGAAGCAGTCTTGACATTGTACAAAGAAAGGCGTATCATCATTTTCGTGGTACCGAAAAAAACCAAATAGTTTTTATGGTTTCGATAGAAGGAGGTGAGTTGGATGAAAATGCGAATTATGGCAGCTGCAATGGAAGAAATGAATGAATTTGGCGTTCGTTTTACGATGAGTAACCTGGCTGCCCGGTTGGCTATCAGCAAACGGACATTATATGAGCATTTTGATTCCAAGGAAGTCTTGATTGAAGCCATTGTCGATGTCATTATTCTGGATATGCAGACGCAGCGACAGCGTATTTTGGAAGATCCGTATCTGGGTTTGAAGGAAAAGTTAATCAAAATGTTGTCCGTGCGGCCTGCAACGTTTATCAAAATGGAAGACCGGGTTAAACTGGACCTGCGCCGTCAGTTCCCCGGCCTTTGGAAACGGGCGCATGAATCGACGGAAGCGCAGTGGGATATGATTGATGAGGTTTTGCGCGAAGGCATTGATGAAGGTTGCTTCAGGCCGATACATGTGCCTGTGGTTCGAAAACTTTTGCAGGGAGCGGTTAACGAAATCTCCGATTACGATTTTTTGTTGGAACAACGTAAGACGTTCCACGAGATGATCGGTTTCATTACTGACATTGTGATATATGGAATTATGCTGCCGGACAAACAGGAAGAAGCGACAGACCTGACGGCACGCAAGGAGTGAAAGGGATGCAGACTATGAATACTATGAGTTTTCGAATGAAGTTGATTGTCGGGGTCGTTGTGTTGGCAATAGTTGCTGCTGTCGGCTTCAGAATGGGATGGATCGGCGCAAAGCCCAAACAAGGCGGGCCACGGGTTGTTGATGTAAAGGCGATCCAGTTGACGGCAAAGGATACGCCGATAAGTTATGAATTTGTCGGTGAGATTGAGGCGAGCGACTCGGCGCAGATCAAAGCGAAAGTTACCGGCAATATCATAGAAAAGTATGTTGTCGGCGGCTCGACGGTCAAGCAGGGTCAGCCATTATTCCGCATTGAGGCGCGGCAATATGAAACGACAGTCATGTCCAGCGATGCGGCTGTTGCTGAGTCCGAGGCGGCGCTCAGCCTGATCCGTCGCGATGTTATCCGCTACCGGCAATTGGCGGCGCATGGAGCGATTTCTCAGCAAACCCTGGATAATGTACTTGCTCAGGAAACACAGGCGATTGCAAAACTGAATGCCAATAAGGCGAAAGCGGAGCAAGCGCGATTGGATTTGCGCGATACGCTGGTAGTATCGCCAATGACCGGTAGAATTGACGTAAAAGACATCGGTATCGGAAATTATGCAACTGCCGGCCAAACTACTTTGGCTACAGTTTCTGCAATTGAGACGGTGCGGGTTAAATTTAGCATGAGTGAAAATGAATATCTAAAATTGTTTGCCCGACTTAAAGGGATCGGTGCGCTCGAGCCCGGACACAAAATCAATCTTCGACTCAGCGACGGCCAAGAATATCCGCTCGCCGGTTCGATTGAACAAGTGGACAGCGGGATGGGGCAGGGGACTGGCACGATGACGCTAAAAGCTCTGGTGGAAAATCCGCAAAAAATGCTCTTGCCAGGTATGTTTGCCAGAGTTGTCGCCACCGGGGAAGTGCGAAAATCCGCACTGGTAATTCCCCAGCGAGCGGTGCAGGAACTGCTTGGCAAAACCTTCGTGACTGTTGTTGGTGAAGGCGATAAGGCGGAAACTCGCCCCGTGAAGATGGGGCCGCGTGTCGGTTCGGGTTGGGTCGTCGAAGAAGGATTGAAGCCTGGCGACAAGGTGATTGTCGAAGGGGCGCTGAAGTCCGCTCCGGGAACTATGTTAAAGGTGACGATGATCAATGGCTAAATTCTTTATTGATCGTCCCATCTTTGCAATTGTTGTTTCGATTTTCATTGTTCTGGGCGGTTTGATTGCGGGTTTCAATCTGCCGATTGCCCAATATCCCCAAATCACACCGCCGACAATCAATGTATCGGCGAACTATAACGGCGCGAACGCGGAAGTTGTCGAGCAGAGCATCGGCCAGGTCATCGAGTTGCAGGTCAATGGCACCGAAGGCATGGTTACGATGGATTCTACAAGCGCCGATAATGGCGTATACTCTCTGAATGTCAAATTTGAACTGGGCAAGGATGCCGACCTCGCTTCGGTGCAAACGCAAAACCGCGTGACCCAGGCGAACGCCCAACTGCCGACAGAAGTCACCTCTTCCGGCATTGTTACGAAAAAAGCCACGCCTGACCGCGCGATGATCTTTGCGTTATGGTCGCCGAACGGCACGTATGATCGCGGATTCATGAAAAACTACGGCAGCATTTATCTCGTGGAAGAACTGAAACGGGTCAAAGGCGTAGGGACGATTCAGGAGTTCGGTTCTGACTATGCGATGCGGATATGGCTGCAGCCTGACAAGATGGCTCAGCTTGGGGTAACAACGACCGATATTGCCGCCGCATTGAAAGATCAAAACGTCCAGGCGCCGGTTGGCGCGGTCGGTCAAAGTCCTTCCGCAGGTAAGCAGGACTTCCAGTACACAGCCCGCGTCAAAGGACGTATGGAAACGCCCGAGGAGTTTAGCCAGATCATTATTCGGAGCCAGAGCGACGGATCGCTTGTCCGGATCAAAGATGTGGCGCGGACGGAGATGGCGGACAAGGACTACCTATTTGCCGCCTTTAGCAATGGAATGCCTTCCGTCGGTTTTTCGATTCAGCTAGCCTCTGATGCCAATGCGCTTGATACGATTCGCGAGTGCTCAGCAATCCTTGAACGGGCTTCAAAATCGTTTCCGGCAGACATGAAGTACGGCACAGTAGTCGATAACACGAGATTCGTGCGGGAATCGCTCATCGAAGTGGCCAAGACGTTTTTTGAAGCACTGATGCTGGTTATGCTCATCGTATTCATCTTTCTGCAGTCCTGGCGCGCCACGCTGATTCCGATGTTGGCGGTGCCGGTCTCGTTGCTTGGTACGTTCGGTGCTTTTCTATTGATGGGCTTCTCCATCAACACGCTGACACTGTTTGCGATGGTGCTGGCCATCGGTTTGGTCGTTGACGATGCCATCGTTGTTGTCGAGGCGGTTGAATACCACATGCGCTTTAATGGACTGCCGCCACGGGAAGCGACATACAAGGCCATGGAAGATGTTTCCGGGCCGATTGTGGCGATTGCCTTCGTATTGGCGTCTGTCTTTATTCCGGTCGCATTTTTTGGCGGTACCGTCGGGGTGCTGTACAAACAGTTTGCTTTGACGATTGCCGTATCCATGGCGTTATCAGCAGTAGTCGCATTGTCGCTGACCCCGGCGCTTTGCGCCATGCTACTGCAACCTCATGATCCGAATGCACACAAAGGAAAACTCGGACACTATCTGTCGCGTTTTACGGACTGGTTTGAAGGGTTGCGGGAACGCTATGAACGCGGTGCTGTAAAAGTATTATTCCGGGCCAAGTTCAGCCTATTGTTGATGCCGTTATTATTGGTCCTGGCATGGGGAATCTCCGGGTTTGTACCATCCTCTTTTGTGCCCAGTGAAGACCAGGGCTATTTTGTAGCGACGGTTTCCTTGCCGGAAGCTGCCAGCATGAAACGGACCGAGGAAGTGGCAAACAAGATTGCCGAAGAGATCCGCAAACTGCCGGGCGTGAAACAAACCATGATCGTGGCAGGCATCGATATGTTGGCAGGGGCCAACAAATCTAGTTCAGCAGTTATCTTTACCGAACTGACGCCGTGGAAAGAGCGAACTACAAGCAATTTGAGCGTCGATAATATTGTCAGAAGCGCGATTGGCGTTGGCAGTCGGATTCCCGAAGCGAACACCATGGCTTTCAACGTGCCGCCGCTACCAGGTATCGGCAGTTTGGGCGGATTCAGTTTCATCCTGCAGGATCGCAGCGGTCATACGCCGCAGGAATTGGATGACACAACGAAGGCATTTCTGGCGGAAGCGCGCAAACGTCCTGAAATTGCGATGATTTATTCAACATTCCGAACCGATACCCCGGGTTACAAATTCGATGTCGACCGGGAAAAGGCGAAGAAGCTGGGAGTGCCGGTAAGTAGTATTTTTAATACATTGCAGGCGTTTCTGGGCGGGCTTCAAGTCAACGATTTCAACCGCTTCGGACGAACCTATAAAGTGGTCATGCAAGCGGACGCCCCTTATCGACAGGGCGTGGAAGACTTGCGCACTCTCTTTGTGGAAAGCAACACAGGGGTAATGATTCCACTCAGCACATTGGTGCAAGCGGTCCCGGTAAATAACCCTACAGCGATCAAGCGATTCAACGGATTCCGGTCCGTATTGATCGGCGGCAGCCCGGCGCCCGGTTACAGTTCCGGTCAAGTCATCAAAGCGCTAGAGGAAGTGGCGGCGCAATCTTTGCCGCAAGGATACAGCTATGAATGGGCTGATCAAAGTCGGGAGGAAAAGGTCTCCGGCGGGCGAACCCCGATTCTGTTCGGTCTCGCATTGCTCTTTGTATTCCTGTGCCTGGCGGCTTTGTATGAAAGTTGGACTGTTCCTTTTGCCGTTCTGTTGACGGTACCCACGACAATCTTCGGCGCATTTCTGTTTATGTTCATGCGCGGCTTGGAAAACAGCGTGTATATGCAAATCGGCCTGGTCATGTTGATCGGTCTGGCGGCAAAAAATGCGATTTTGATTGTAGAATTCGCTAAAATCCGGGTCGAAAGAGGCATGCCGATCCGCGAGGCCGCGATTGAAGCGGCCAAACTAAGGATGCGTCCCATCATCATGACATCGTTGGCTTTCATCGTCGGCGTTTTTCCGTTGGTATTCGCCAGCGGAGCAGGCGCAGGTTCACGAAATGCGATGGGTACGACTGTCGTCGGTGGGATGGCGCTTGATACAGCATTGGGAATCTTCGTAATCCCTTGCCTGTTTGTCGTGGTCGAAGAATTTTCGGAATGGATTCAGGCGCGACGCAAGAAACCGGTCAATACTTTGACGGCGTCACAAGAAGCAACTGACCCGTATCGGGATTGATGAACAAAGGATAGTGAACAAAAAATCCGGCGAAGCAGGCAAGCGCTTTCTTCGCCGGATTTTTTCTATGTTTGCTATGTTAGAAAAGCTCTTATTTGAGCCAGCGACGAAATAAGAGTGGCGTTAGTAATAAGATGAAAAACAAACGAAAGATTTGATAAGATGCGATGACCGATAAATCGGCGCCGAGTGCGATTCCGGTCACGCTCATTTCAGCGATTCCGCCGGGCGCCATGCTGAGAAAAGTAGTGACGTTTGAATAGTCGTAATAATTGGATAGCATGAATGCGATGCCGAGGGAAGCGGCGATCACAGCTGCGACGCCCAATAATGTATAGGTGGTCAAGATTCGCCAATTGCTCAGACTGGCCAGCTCGATCTTAACGCCCATGTATGCGCCGACAGCAATTTGGCAAAGGATCGTCAACCAAGTCGGTAGGTTGGGGCAAGAAACGCCTGCTAGCGAGAGAGCGGCTCCGGCAAGGATTGGACCCATTAAAAACGGGGTCGGCAAGTTAACCTTATTGCCAAGCAACGCTGCAATCAATGCGACAGTCAGTACAGGGAAAGCGCTGCTTGGAATTGGCGTCCAGAAAATCATCGCATTGGCGGTTGCATCGATGTTTGCGCCGGAGTTGCCGAACCCTCCGACTGCTTGCGTAGCTAAATACGGCACGATAAAAACCACTGACAACAAGCGAATGGTGTGCATGAAGGAAACGACCGAAACATCGGCGTCTTCTATTTCTTCACTCATCAGCACCATTTGGGAAAAGCCGCCGGGAACGCTGCCAAGCATGCCGGTGGTAAAGCTGATGCCTGTGTTGCGGTGCGTAATGTAACCCAAAATCAAACTCATCAATAATATCAACACCGTTACCAGCAACATAACCGGCAGTTGCGCCAATATCTGAGCGGCAGCTTCTACGGTGAACGCCTTACCGATAAGATAACCCAGAACTACCAATGCTGCATTGCGAACTGATAGCGGAAACTTTTGCTGTTGCTTGCGCAGTTGTCCCCAAATCACGACGAAGCTAAGTGGCCCCAGCATCCAAGCAAGTGGGATTTGCAGAGAATAAAACAAAACACCGCCGGTTGCGGCCAGAAAAAATATTTTTAGGGTTGAGAGCGCCTGTTGCATAAAAAGCATATTCTCCTTGCAGATTTGAAACGAGAAAAAACAATAAAACGCGACAGTTTAAGTCGCGTTTTATTGAATGATAAATAAAGTCGCCGACTTACATAGAACGCCGTTTGGTATTTGTTGTGCAGGTTTTGCAGTCGCCAACTTCGCCATAGGAAAGACATTCGGTGAGCCGCACCATGGTAACCGGCTGATTGCTGTCGCCAGTGATATATTCATCTTCGAAGATTGCCAGTACAATATCTCGGTTGACTTTGTCGCAAAAAAAAGGTTGAGCACCGATTAATTTTTCATTCATGCAATCCTCTCCCTTGATTGTTAATTCATTGTTCGACAACAACCTGCCTGTTTCCTTTTTCTAAAATATGGACAGGTAGTTTTTGCGAACTTGATTTTATTGTAATTCTTGGTTAAAATAAAGAAGCTTGAAAGGTAATTTCAAGCAAAATAATGTGGTGCGGGCGTAGCTCAGTGGTAGAGTACCGGCTTCCCAAGCCGTGGGTCGCGAGTTCGAATCTCGTTGCCCGCTCCAGGAATCAACATTCTGCAGCTTCTTCGAGTTGCAGGATTTTTCTTTTTCAAGAAGATTTCTGACTTAGAACGCGATCTCTTAACCCTCGTGTCCAATATAAGACAAATTCTTGCCAATGAAAATCACGAGGTCGGTTTAACCGACGTCGTGATTTTAGAAAAATATAGAACAACTCGAAACAATTCGAAACCAGAACTGAGTCGACGGAATAGGGCAAGAGATTTGCTGCAGATTCGCCGTTTATGAAGCGGTTGCTTGACGAATATGCGGTTCTCTTGCTAAACTGAAAATAGACACAATTTCTCCAACGCGCTATATTCAAAAAAAGGAACAGAAAGAAGGGAGAATGATTCGCATGGAAAAACCGAAGAAAATCCTAGTTGCCTACGATGGTTCCCCTCATAGTAAATCGGCGCTTGATTGGGCGATTCGCTTGGGAGAAGATGTCGGCGCCGAGTTGGAACTGGTCAAGGTTTTTGAACCGATAGTCCGGCAATATACGCGAGGGGATTACAATATTACCGAAAAGATTGCTGCTCAATTTGCAGAAATGGAAAAAACGGATCGCCAGATGATGGAGGATGCGAAGCATTTTTGCGAAGGGGTCTGCAAACTAAAAGTTACGGTGAGCGTACTGAAAGGCAACGTCACTTCGACATTGCTTGACTATGCCGAAAAATCCGGCGTCGATCTGATTGTAACCGGGACAAAAGGGCATGGAGTTTTGGAAGAAATGCTTGTCGGAAGTGTTACCAACAAATTGGTCAGTTTGTCGAAGTTGCCGATTTTGGTGGTGAAGGACCAACACGAATCAACCAAAACGAGTTTGCATAAAATCGCAGTTGCTTATGATGGTTCCGGTTATTCCAAGGCGGCGTTGGGGCTGGCGCTCGACATGGCAAAAGGTGCAAAAGCCGAGGTTTTTGCGGTAAAAGTAATCGATTCACTCGAAATCGCTCGCATTTATAGCAAAGCTGAGTCGGGATCGATGACGAAGATGCTTGAGCAAGACCCGGTCAATCAGGCGATGATTGCGGAAGCGCAAGCGATTGCCGCTGCAAAAGGGATGACTCTCTCCGTGGAACTGCTGATGGGCGAAAGCGTTACTGCCACATTGATCGAGTATGTGGAGAAGAACGGCGTAAACATGATTGTCGCAGGCACACTCGGACACCCGTTGCTTGACCAGATTCTGATCGGTAGCGTGACGAGGAACTTGATCAGTGTTTCCAAGGTGCCCGTATTGGTGGTAAAAAAATAAGTTTTCCCGGTCCTTGGGTCCCCTCCGAAAAATATCGGAGGGGACTTTTTGTCGGCAGGAATCGTTGGCTGTTGCCGAGAAACAAACAGAAACACAGCGTTGAAAGGAAGCGAAGGAAAATGATTGCAAACTATGGGCAAACGAAGGCTGTTCCGGCAGGGGAAAAATGTCAACGACGGGTGTTGATTCCGGGACCGGAGATGATGTTGGTGGAATTCCGGTTTCAAAAAGGCGGCATCGGTACCCCACACAAGCATGAAGCGCATGAGCAGGTCGGTTATATCGCAAAAGGCAGTTTTGAACTCACTGTTGATGGCCGAGTTCAAGTAGTGCGAACGGGAGATACTTATTATGCAGCGAAAAATGTACTGCATGGGGTGGTGGCGCTTGAGGAGGACTCGGTGATTATTGATACGTTCACTCCGCCACGGGCAGACTTTTTGGCCGCAGAATAGTCTTTACCAAAGCGCGAATCAATAGATGGCAGGGAGGTTCGTGATGCGAATAGATAAAAATGTGCGACGCAGCTTGAGTGTGTTTCTGCTGGTTGTTGTCTGTTGCGTCTGGCAGAGCGGGCTGGGGTCAGCTAACCCGATGTTGGGTTTGTTTGAGCAGGGCGAGCGGAGATTTTTGGTGCGTGAACGGGCAGACCAGTTGGAGCTGGTGTTTGACGCTTCGGACAGAGCGGACAATCAGTTTTCCTTGTATTCGGTCTATCCGCTTAAGTTTCTGTCAAAAAACAGTTATCGCTTGCTGGCTTATGGGCCGCTGCGCAAAGAATCTGCGACCGTGACTTTTGAACAAGACCGGCAGGGCAGAGCGGTTGCCGTTACCATCGGCGAAAGCCGGTACCCGAAAAAATTCTTTGATATTGAATTAGGAAAAACATTTCAGATAAAATCGCTGCTTCCCGCTGATGAATTGCGCAGGAGAGCATTGGCGGCAACACCGCCGAAGGAATCGGGTCAATTTGTCGCTGCTGACTTGGTGGAACTGATCGGCATGGACCCGACACTGAAACTCGACATTCGCTATGCCGGTACAAATAATTTCATGGGGATGCAGTTGTACGACGAACCGCGGGCATTCTTGCAGAGACCGGCGGCCGAGGCGCTGGTCAGGGTAAATGCCTTGCTGAAGAAATATGGTTACGGACTGATTGTTTACGATGCATACCGGCCCTGGTATGTGACCAAGATGTTTTGGGATGCGACGCCGGATTCGCAAAAGATCTTTGTCGCCGATCCTGCCAAAGGGTCCCGGCATAATCGCGGTTGCGCCGTGGATGTCGGGTTCTATAGCCTGGCGACAGGCGAGCCAGTTGATATGGGCAGCGATTATGACGAGTTTTCGATTCGGGCTTTTCCAACCTATCCCGGAGGTACTGCTGGGCAAAGGGAGCGGCGGGAACTGCTGCGACTGCTGATGGCCGGCGAGGGATTCACGGTCTATCCCGAAGAATGGTGGCATTTTGATTTTGCCGGTTGGCAAAAGTACCCGATTCTCAATCTGCGTTTCGAGCAACTTTAGCTTTTGAGCATAGTTGCCAGGCGATTTGATGTTTAAAAGACTTCCGGCCTAGCCCCGGAAGTTTTTTGTTTCTTGCGTCTGTAAGTTATAATTGAACAGAGGTGACAACACAGTGGAAGCGATTGCAAAAACGAACTCGATCATGTTGCTGGTCGGGGCCATGATGGTGGCAGGGGTCATGGCCGCAAAGTTCTCCAATCGGGTCGGCGTACCGGCGTTGGTTCTGTTCGTCGGATTGGGGATGCTACTCGGGCGCTTCTTTTACTTTGACGATGCGTTTGTCACCCAGTTGTTTGGAACATTTGCCCTGATTGCGATTTTGTTCGACGGTGGATTGAACACCTCATGGCCTGAAGTCCGGCCTGTAATGAAAGTGGCAGGAGTATTGGCGACGTTAGGTGTCATCGTTACCTCTCTGGTTTTGGGCTTTTTTGCCCGCTTTTTGCTCGATGTATCTTGGTTGGAAGCGATGCTGTTCGGATCGATTGTTGGTTCGACCGATGCTGCGGCTGTATTTGCGGTAATTGGCGGTCACAGCGTGCGGAAAAAACTGGCGGCGACGCTGGAGGCCGAGTCCGGTTGCAATGACCCAACTGCCATATTTCTCACATTGCTCTGCATTCAACTCTTGACCAATCCAGAGACAAGTGTTTTTCAAATGGTGCTGTATTTCATTCGAGAAATTGGGGTCGGGGGTCTCATCGGCTATTTGTTCGGCAAGTTGATGGTGCGATTGATTAACAGGATTCAGATGCAAAGTTCGGGGCTATATCCGATTTTGTCGCTGGCTTGTGCCGTTATGGCGTATGCTTGCACGGCGGCTCTCGGCGGTAGCGGCTTTTTGGCAGTATATATCATGGCGATTGTGGCCGGAAATTCAGAGATGGTGTATCGACCGGCGATCTTTCGGTTCAACGAAGGTTTTGCCTGGATGATGCAGATTTTTATGTTCGTTTTATTAGGCTGGCTGGCGTTTCCCGAACAACTGGCGACGTTGCTGCTGCCGGGGTTGCTGCTTGCCTTGCTGCTCATGTTTGTTGCACGCCCGATTGGAGTCTGGATAAGTACGTTGCGGACTTCGTTCAGCCCCAGAGAAAAAATATTTTTGTCCTGGGCAGGATTGAAAGGAGCCGTGCCGATCGTACTTGCCACATATCCGATGATTGCCGGCTTGCCGCATGCAAACCTGATTTTCAATGCGACTTTCTTTGTTGTCCTCACTTCGGCGTTGATGCAGGGAGCGACGATTAATCCGATTGCAAGGCGTCTGGGGTTGGTGGAACCGGCGAGACGTCAGTCTGCCTATACTGTGGAGCTGGTCGCGCTGGAAAAAACCGATAGCGAAATTGTCGAAGTCGAAATTCAATCGTCTAGCGCCGCCGCTCAACGCAAGATAAGTGATCTTTCCCTGCCGGCCAATGTGCTGATTGTGGCGGTGGTTCGTGAGTCTGCCGTCATCACGCCGCGCGGCGGAACCCGACTTCTGCCGGGGGATTTGATTTATGTTCTGACTTCAAAACAACAATTGAACTGTATTCAGGATGTGTTCGCCACTGATGAAGGCGGGATTTGTGAACTTAAATAGCGCTTCGCGGAAGCACGGCAGGGATTTTGACCAAGCAGGTGGAATTAATTTTAAATAAGCTGGAGAGGTAACGTTGATTCTGAAACAAAATGACAGGAGGGAACACTGTGTTTGCACTGAATTTTCAATGGCCGCAAAACGAAGAGCTACTGATTGGGCGAAAAAAGGACTGTACAGTACGGCTGGGGGATATCCGGGAAATATATCCGGAAAACTCGGTCGTCTGGGTGACGGTCGGCCCTAAGTATGGCGCCAAACGCAAGCTCTATCCGGCGATGATCGATACGATTTATACCAAGGAGTTTCATGCGCTGACTTTGAACGATCTGCGGCATCAGAGCCCGGATATCAAGTCAGTCGAAGATTTGCGGGAGTATTTTCAGAGCAAGTATCAAAAGCACATCCTGCCGGATGACATTGTGACAGTCATTTATTTTTCTGAGATCATTGAGCGCTAACTAACCTGCAAAATCAATAATGGAGGGAGGGTGTCGGCTGTGATAAAAAAGGCGGAGTCATTGCAACCGGTCATTTACCAGAATCGATTTGGCGGTAACGGGGAAATTTCGATGAAACCGTTGTTGACGCCGGAAGAATTTTGCGGCAAAGGGCGACTGTTGTCGCACACAGTCATTTTTCCCGGCTCCTCGATAGGCCTGCATACGCACAAAGGCGATTTTGAAACCTACTACATCCTTAAAGGCGAAGGAGTGGTCGACGACAATGGTGAACTGACTGCGGTCGGTCCCGGCGACGTCGTTTACACCGGCAGCGGTGAGAGCCACTCGATAGAAAATACCGGCAAGCAGAATCTGGAACTCATCGCGATGATATTGTTTGAACCATAAGGAGGGCTCGTGTGAATAGAAAAACCTGGGTGCGACGCAGCGTTCTGGCGGTGTTGCTGCTGTTTGTACTATCGCTGTGGGGTTGCGGCAGTTCGCCCGCCGATAAGGCAAGCGACAAGAAACCGGCAGCAGCCACATCGGCAATGTCGCAGGCGAAGGCGGCCAAAACGCCGATGCCGGCTGCTATCAAACAGCCGAACACGGTCAAGGCGTCCGGAACGATTGAAGTCGCGTTCAGTCCCAACGGTGGTGGCGCAGCGACGATCATCAGGGCGATCGGCCAGGCGCAGAAGACAATAAAAGTTCAGGCCTATAGTTTTACCAACGCAGATATTGCCAAGGCGCTATTGGAAGCGTCCAAACGCGGAGTGCAAGTCCGAGTGGTCCTCGACAAGAGCCAGGAAACCGAAAAATATACTTCGGCTACTTTTCTGGCAAATGCCGGCGTTCCGGTTCGGATTGACGATGATTTTGCCATCGCTCACAACAAAATTATGATTTTGGATGACGAAACAGTGATCACAGGCAGCTTTAACTTTACCAAGGCCGCCGAAGAACGCAATGCGGAAAACGTGTTGGTGATTCGCGGCAACAAGGAACTGGCCCGGCTTTATCTGCAAAACTGGCAGTGGCGCTGGGATGCGTCCGAGGCTTACAAACGCAAGGAATAGCGGCGGATAGAGAGATCGGCGACAGAAATTTCTCCCGGAAAAAACAGACGGAATCGTGTCACGGCACGGTTTCGTCTATTTTGTTGCTGTTCAATATTGTTACGCGGAACAAAACGTGACGCAACCGAAAAAGCCTGAATATTCAAGGAGTGCTGCCATTTGCGTAACGTTTTGTTGCTAATTTTGCCTTCGCAAAAGTCACGAAACGGTTTGCGACGCTTGTCGCCTTTGAGCAGAAAAACGTTAAGAAAGTTGAATTAACAGGCATTTCAACAATATGCTGAAATTTTGGCACGATTCTTGCGATGCATAGTGAATGAGTTGCGCAACTCATAAAAAGCGATCAGCAAGAACAGGAGAAGCTAAAATGGAAAAAAAAGATTTTCATGTCGGTTTGGTTGGCTGGGGACTTTATTTGCCGGAAAACTATATTACGGCCGAAGAACTATCGCCGCAAATCAACATACCGGTAAACATCATTAAGGAAAAAATGGGTTTTTGCAAAAAACCTCTGGGCGGGCCGGACGATCATTGCGTTGCGATGGGGATCAAGGCTGCGAAACAGTGTCTGGAGAAGACCGGCGTTGATCCGCAGGAGATAGATCTGATCATTTGGGCAGGAGAAGACTACAAAGAATATGTTTGCTGGACAGCTTCGATTGCGGTGCAGGAAGCGATCGGCGCAAAAAATGCCTGGGCGTTTGACAGCGCGTTGCGCTGCGCCGGAACCCCGCTGTCTCTGAAGCTGGCCAAGGACCTGATGTTTGCCAACCCGGAAATCAAAACGGTACTGATTGCCGGCGGCAATACCAACTGCTATTTGATCGATTACCGGCGTCCGGAGCAATCGTTTATGTTCGACATGGCGCCAAGCGGCTTGGCAATGTTGCTGAAACGGGACTGGCTGGAGAATGAAGTGCTGGAATCTCATATCATCACTGAAAGTTCGATGTGCAACGATGTGATGTCAGTCAAAGGCGGCACCAAGAACCCATTAACCGCAGATGACGTAGCGACGGAAAGTTGGCGGATCAACGTCACTGATCCCGAAGGAATGAAGCAGAGGCTGGGAGCGACTTCGCTTCAGGCATTCACCGGTGCGGTGCGTGGCGCGCTCAAACGCAGTGGACTGACTGAACAGGACGTTGCCTGGGTCTGCCCAGTGCATATAAACCCCAAAGCACACAAGGCGATTTTGACGGACCTGGGCCTGACGGAAGACCATGGCGCCTATCTTTATGATTATGGCCACTGCGGTCACGGCGATCAACTAATCGGGTTGGAGATGGGTCTACGACAAGGAAAAATCCAAGAGGGCTCTGTAGTGGTATTCCTTGGAGCCGGAACCGGCTATGCTTTTTCGGCAACAGCAATACGTTGGGGTCGTCGGCAATAGAACAGCGGAAGGAGGAGAGTACAATGTCATTTGCGGAACTATACAAACGCAAATTGATGACGGCAGAAGAAGCTGTACGCAAGATTCACAGTCATGACGAAATCGTGGTGGCGGTGGCGGCGTCTGAACCACCGGGATTGCTGAGCAAACTGCACACAGTGAAAGACCAGGTGGAAGATGTTTCGGTCGTCATGGTTTTGCCGTTGGGTGAATATGATTATTACATGAAGCCTGAAATGAAGGGACACTTCCTGCTCAACGCCTGGTACTTCGGCGGCGGTTGCCGCAAGGTGTTTGGCCAGGGAACTGTTTCCTTCAATCCGACCCATTTGCACAACTGCATGGCAAAACGGATTGATGTGAAAAATCCCAGAATCTTTTTTGGTACTGCGGCGCCGATGGACAAGAACGGTTGCCTTAATCTGTCGCTGGGGATCATGGTCGAAAAAGACGCGATTGAAAACGCCGACCTAGTCGTGATTGAAGTCAATGAAAACTTGCCGCGCACTCATGGCGATACACTGATTCACATCCGCGACGTGGACGTGATTGTGGAAAATCATCGGCCGGTCCCGGCGCTGCCGGCAGTCGTGCCAACGGAAAAAGACAAACTGATCGGCCAATTTATTGCCGAATTGGTTGAGGATGGCTCTACGATTCAGCTGGGAATCGGCGGCATTCCGAATGCGGCGGCGTTATTCCTTGCCAATAAGCGCGATTTGGGGGTTCACACGGAGATGCTTTCCGATGCGATCGTTGACCTGGTGGAAGCAGGGGCCATCACCGGACGGGAAAAAACGATCTGGAAAGACAAGATTGTCGCAACGTTTGCCTTCGGTTCCAAAAAACTATATGACTTCATCCATGAGAACCCGATGATAGAGATGCAACGCGGCTCGGTTGTCAATGATCCGTATGTGGTCGGACAAAACCATAAGATGGTTTCAATCAATACAACGTTGCAGGTTGATCTGTTCGGGCAGTGCTGCTCGGAAGCGATCGGTTTCCGCCAATACAGCGGTAGCGGCGGAGCGGCAGATACCGCGGCCGGCGCCCAGAAATCCAAAGGTGGCAAGTCGATCATGGCCCTTTATTCTACTGTGAAGGAGGATTCTCTATCGTCGATTGTTCCGGTGTTGAGTCCCGGTGCAGCAGTTACCCTGTCGAGGAACGATGTGGACTATGTGGTCACGGAATATGGCATCGCCAGTCTGCGCGGCACCAATCTGGCGGAACGTGTCAAACGGCTGTCCGCAGTGGCGCATCCAAAATTCAGGGATATGTTGTTGGAAGAAGCAAAAAAGATGCAACTTTGCTAAGGCTAATTAAAAGGAGGAGGATTGACTGTGGGAGACTTTGATATGTTTGGCTTGCCTACGATCTCGTTCGTCATGTTGTTCATCATTTGGCCACTATGGTTGTTGCTCAGCTTTCTCTATGGATTCTTATATAAAGAAGGGCGGGAAGACGAATGGGACATCCTGTAGTAATCGGCATTTTCGTTGCTTATTTCGTGATTGTGCTGGGGCTCGGTTATATCGCCTCAAAAACACAAAAAAACATGACGGACTTCATTGTTGCCGGTAGACAAATGGGACCGGTGCTTGTCGCCTTTTCCACTTGCGCCACCATTGCCAGCGGATTCTTCTTTGTCGGTCTGCCTGGTCTGTGCTACAACCTGGGTTATCAGCCTCTGTTGAGTTTGCCTGCAATCAATGCCATACTGGCTTATGTCGTGGTTTTTGGCTTGCTGGCCAAACCGATGCGCTATCTGAGCGAAAAACATGGCGCATTGACGGTGCCGGACCTGTTTCAGACCTTGTATGAAAACAAACACATCCGCACCCTATGCTCCACGATCATCCTGATCGGTATTTTCGTGTATATGGTCTCGCAATGGGCGGCTATGGGCATCATGTTCCAGACTTTGCTGGGATCGACCTACATAGTCGGTCTGTTGGTCGGAGTGGTCATTGTCGGTGGCTATTGCACCTTTGGCGGCCAGACCGGCAATATCTACAATGACGCTTTTCAAATGGTCGTGATGATGTTCGGCGGAATTCTGGTTCTCGTGTTCGGCTTTGACCATGTCGGCGGATTTACCCAAATGAACCTTACGCTGGGCAAAGCACGTCCCGAGCTACTGCTGCCGTTCTCTGACACTTACGGGCTTTCCTTCTGGACATTCATTTCCTTCTTCCTGCTATATGCGGTCGGCACAGTCGGTCAACCGCAATTTACCACCCGCTTTTACACCATCCGTAAAGTGGATATGCTGCGCTGGGCGCCGGCGATAGCGGCCAGTTGCTATTTCGTCATCACCTTCTTCCTGTTTGCCGGCATGATCTACCGGGCGGCGGTGCTGCAAGGCAAAGTTCCCGCGTTGACCAACCCGGACCTGGCGGTATCGCAGTATATCGTCACCTTCATGAATCCGACGATGGCCGGCCTAGTTCTGGCGGCGGCGGTCGCCGCAATCATGTCCACCGTTTCCACCTTTATCGTGGTGGCAGCTTCCACTGTTACGCGTGACATCCTTGAGCAGGGGATGGGCAAGAAATTGACCGAGTCACAAGGTCTGTGGTATTCACGTTTTGCCTCGATCGCCATTTGCGTCTTGACGGTACTGCTGGCAATTAAACCGCCTGACCTGATTGCCTGGCTGGGCAATGCCGCATTCGGCTTTTTGTCGGCCAGCCTGGGCCCAGCTTTGGTAGCTGGAGTGCGCTGGCGCCGCGCCAACTGGCAGGGAGCTCTGGCCAGTATGTTCATCGGCGGCGGTCTTGCCTTGGTTCTGTACTTCATGAAAACAGCTAAGATGATTGCACCCAAACTGGATACCGGCGCAATTGCATTTCTGGTATCGATTGTCGTGATGATCGTAGTGTCGCTGATGACATCCGAGCAGGTCCGCAGCGCGTTGCCTGCCAAGAAGAAAGCCAAGGTGGCAGAAGCTATTCCTGTGCCGGACAATTCATAACGCAGGATTTTTGCTGCAAATCACGAAAAATATGGATAGCGGTCAATCGGTGCGTGGCGACTTGCCGCGCACCGATTGACAAGAAAAGAGGTGTCGTGGTGAAAACAATCGCAATTTGCGGCTCGCAACGGGAAAATGGCAACACAGAATTTTTTATGCGGGTCGTGCTGGATGAACTGGCAAACAAGGGGATGGAGACAGAGTTCGTTTCGCTGCGGGGCAAGACGATTCTGCCCTGTCGAGGTTGTTACCAATGCCTGTCAGCCGGGCACTGTACCATTGAAGATGATTTTGCCGAGGTTTTTGACAAGATGAGAACGGCAGACGGCATTCTCATCGGATCGCCAGTTTATGTAGCCAGACCCACCGCGCTGATGTCGGCCTTGCTGGAACGGGCTACCTTTTCCGGTCGCGCGGCCGGCCAACCGCTGGCAGGAAAAGTCGGCGGACCGGTGACGGTGGCGCGTCGGACCGGGCAGGCGTTCGCCTCGGCTGAACTTCTGCTGTGGTTCTTTATCAATGATATCGTAGTGCCGGGGTCGATGTACTGGAATGTCGGCGTTGCCGGAGCACGCGGCGCGTTTGACGCCGAAACCGATGCCGAAGGCATCGAAATCATGAAACGCTATGCGGTCAACATGGAGCGTGTCATGACAGCACTGGAAAAACATGGCGGACAGGCAGAATCTGCCGACCGCGACAAGTTGTTCTTCCAACCGGCGAAAGCATAAGGAATTACTGCTTTGAGCGGGCCTGGCGCAAGTCGGGCCCGTGTTTTTTGTCAAACAGGCAGGCTAAAGCCGGCTGTGCGGCGAATTAGGATATTCGTTGAAAAAGAAAGGCGGTGCGCTGGGGATGAACGAGGAACGACCGGCAGCGTTGGAAGAAAAATTTGTCGAAAATGTGTTTCGCATCTTCGATCATATGCCGATCGGAATCAATTTTGTCGATGAAAACGGCAAGGTGATCCGGCTGAATAAAGCGATGCTGGATTATTTCAAATTTACCCATGATGTCGAAGGCCGGCACATTTATGAAATTGAACCGACATCCCGGCTGCCGATCGTGTTGCAGACGCGCAAGGCGGAAATCGGTCAGCGGCATCGCTTTGCCGATGGGCGTGAAGCGATCGTGCACCGGATTCCGGTCATTGATAACGGAAAGCTGATCGGTGCGCTGGGCATCATTTTATTTGGTGATGTGCAGGATGTGTATTTGCTGGCCGAACGCAACCGTTTGTTGCTGAACAAACTGGCGCATTATGAAAAAGAAAAATCGCCTTATCAGGCGAAATACGGTTTGCATGACATTCTGGGCGACAGTCCGGACACCCGGGCCTGCAAGGAGCAGGTGCGCCGCATCGCGCGTTCCAATTCCAACGTGTTGATTATCGGCGAATCCGGTGTTGGCAAAGAACTGTTCGCTCATGCCATTCACCTGGAAAGTCCCCGGCGCGATGCGCCGTTTGTCAGACTCAACTGTGCGGCGATTCCTGAAACTCTATTGGAATCGGAGTTGTTCGGCTATGTGGAAGGCGCGTTCACCGGCGCGAAGAAAGGCGGACAAGCCGGAAAATTTGAACTGGCTGAAGGCGGCACTCTGTTTCTCGATGAAATCGGCGACATGCCTTATGCCATGCAGGCGAAACTGTTGCGCGTGTTGCAGGAACGAGAGTTTGAGAGGGTCGGCGGCAAAGAGATCATCCGCGTGAATGTGCGGGTGGTTTCGGCGACGAACGTCGAACTCGAGTCACTGGTTCAAACTGGCGGTTTTCGTCGAGACCTGTTTTATCGGCTGAATGTGCTCAGTTTAAAAATCGGCCCGCTGAGGGAACGACGGGAAGACATCCCCAACCTGGTCTATCATTTTCTTGGCCAGATTTATCAGGAAAACGGCTGTTACGCAACCATCTCGCAAGAATGCCTGGCTGCGCTGGCCCGCTACTCCTGGCCGGGAAACATCCGGGAATTGCGCAACGTGGTGGAAAAAATCGCGCTGGAAGCGGAGGGCCGGGTGTCGCGGCTGGAAGATATGCCGGCCTATATCCGGCGCAATCTCGGCAGCGCCAGTGTCCCGCTGGACAAAAGCAAAGGCCTCCGGGCCTTGCTGGCGCAAGTGGAGGCCGACAGTATCCGTCAGGCGCTGGAGCAATGCGGCGGTTGCAAGACCCAGGCGGCGGCCTGTTTGCAAATTCCCAAGATGCGTTTGTACCGTAAGTTGAAACAATTCAAGCTGGAAAGCTGAGTCGCCTTAGAACAGTCTGGGCAAGGCGGGAAGTTTCGGGATAACCGGGGCAATCGGCGCGGCGGGGTTGCCGGGCAAGGCGGGAGCGCCAGGCAGACCAGGCAGCAAAGGATTTTTGAATAGCAGTTTCAGGTTGTTGATACTTTCGGCATCACCGATATAAATCGACTGTCCGGCAATTTTGGCGGTGATGTTGAAGTAACGTGTCTTTGCGCCGCGTTTGGCGAAGTTGCCTGACAATGCATCAAAGGCAATGCCGGAAACCGACCCGGCTCCCATATCGAAGGTTCCATCCGCGTTGGCGTTCGCCCAGGATCCCTGTCCCTGCACCGCCGCCGAAAAGTTCAAGCGACCGCTGATGTCTTTGTCGGACAGCTGAGAACTGTCCAGGTTTTGCCCGGACAAATTTTGGACGTAGCGCAGTGTATCGGCGTGCAATGGTCCACTGGTCTGGATGCTGCCGCCGAAGGCGTTGAAAACGGTGTTGGCGAGCGTCAGCGTACTGTTGGCGAAACTGAAGTCGCCGCTGGCGTTGCTGACAACCATGTCGCCCAGCGATCCCGACGATAATTTGAAAGAGCCCTTGGCGGTCGGATTGGCGGTTGTGCCGCTAATTGTTGCCTGGAAAGAAGTCGGTCCTTTCAGGGGGATGGCGGTGGCATAAGTCGATGGTTCGATGCCTTCGGCGTTCACAACAAGATTGCCGCCGCCGCTAAAGTTCCAAGTTCCTTTGGCTGCAAGCAAAGAAGCCCCCTCTTTGGTGAGCAGGTCCATGTCGATGTCCGGGTATTTTGCGAAATCAAGCGTGCCGGCAGCGTTTTTGAAGACATAGCGACTGTCCGGAGTGGTGACGCTGATCGTTGCGTTGATGACAGAAACCTTGCCGCGAAAAGTTCCGCCGGGGGTTGCCGGCTGACCGGCGCTCTTTAGGACAGTGGTTGCGTTCCACTGTTTTTGCTTATTTTGGTCAAGATTGAGCACCAAGCCGTCCAAGGTGACAGTACGCACCCGTTCGACAGCAAACCGCCGGCTCAGCAGATCAGACAGATCGAAATGGATCGATAGCGATTGCGCCGAAGCGACAAGTGCGCCGGATTTGTCCTTTAGCGCAACCTGTTTGGCAGCCAGAGAGCCACTGGTGGAAAAATCGACAGTGGCGACGGACAATGAACCGTTGAGAGCGTTTGCCGCCGTTTGAATCAACATTTGCTTGACTGTTTCGGTCAATGAAGCGCCGAAAAACCGCCAACTGCCGAAAGCAAGCAAAAACAATGCGGCTAATGCAATCAGGCTGAACTTGATTTGTTTATTCATGGCAACCCCTTCTTTTAATTGAATGGTTCTGTTTCTATTATGGCAGATTACCGGCATAAAGCAAAAAGAATTTCTTGCCAAAAAGCAGGGTTTAGCGAACCGAATCAGTATTATTACTGTAGTAGAAGAATATTTGGTTGAGGTCAGGGCGATACTCACAGGCACGATGAAAGGGGAGGTGTACAATGTCGACAGGACTGATCGCGTTGATCGTGGTTGCGGTGCTTGTGCTGGGACTAGGCGGATGGCTGGTCGCAACCTATAACTCGATGGTGCGCTTGCGCAATATGGTGCAGAACAGCTGGGCCCAGATCGATGTCCAGCTGAAACGCCGGTTTGACCTGGTGCCCAATTTGGTGGAATCCGTCAAAGGCTATGCGGCGCATGAACGGGAGGTGTTTGAAAAAGTCACGCAGGCGCGTTCGATGATCCAGTCGGCCCAGTCGCTGGAACAGCGTCAGCAGGGAGAGAACATGCTGACTAACACACTGCGCTCCCTGTTTGCGGTGGCGGAAGCCTATCCGCAATTGCAGGCAAACCAAAACTTCCTTGACCTGCAACAGCAACTGTCGGATTTGGAAGCAAAAATCGCCTTTGCCCGCCAGTTTTTCAACGACACGACCATGAAGTTCAACACCGAGATTCAGTCGTTTCCGACCAATATCCTGGCCGGTATGTTCGGTTTCCAATCGATGCCCTATTTTCAGGTGGATGATCTGCAGCGCGAGGCAGTAGCAGTCAAGTTCTAAGGGGGCGATCCGGTGCGCATTGTCAGATGGGGCTTTAACGCGATTGCACTGCTGATCTTGCTGCTTTTCGTCGTCTTCTTGTTTTTTGGCGAGTCGGCCTGGTTCCGGCGCGTGACCGGCGAGAAGTTTTATGAGGAACTCGAGTTGCGTGTGGAGGCCAAAGTACTGTCAGACGGCAGCATGAACGTCAAAGAAACGCGTTCGCTCCGGTTTAACGGCGAGTTTTCCCGCTATCGCCGCCAGCTGCCGCACAAAGGATTTTCTGACATGCGGATTGTGCGGGTGGCGGAGCCGTCTCAGGACTATCAGCGTTTGCAGACCGTAACCGGTCGACCGGCCGGGAAGTATGTGTTCACAAGGGGCCACGAGAAAAACAGCGATGTATATAATGTTGAACTGTACTTTCAGGCCAAAGATGAAATCAGGACATTTGTCATCGAATATCTGGTCCTCGACGTAGTCCGGCGGCATACCGATGTAGCAGAACTATATTGGCAGTTTATCGGTCGCAACCGTTCGGTGGACACCGAGTTCATGTCGGTTTCCCTGCAACTACCGCCGGGCGCGCAAGCAGAAGAAGTCCGGCTGTGGGGACACGGGCCGCAACGCGGTGAAGTGCGAAAAATCAGCGGTGACAAGCTGTGGTGGGAAACGCCGTTCTTGCCGAAGGATCGCTTTTTGGAAGGACGGGTGGTCTTTCCTCCCCGCTTGACGCCGCAGGCAAAAGTAATCACAGGTCGGGCGGCGTTGCAGGCGATACTGGTCGAGGAGCAACGTTGGGACGATCAGCGGGCGGCGGAGCAAAGACAGGCGCTGTATGTGTTGGCGGCTTCAATCTTTTGCACATTGCTGGGTTGGCTGGTTGCCTGGCTTGTTTTCCGCAGGTACGGAAAAAAATTCAAGAGTCCGCTGGTGGTTGAGTATTACCGGGAACTGCCTGGCACTTATTCGCCGGCCGAAGCAGGCTATCTCCATGAGGTCGGCAAACTGAAACCACAGGCGATTTCCGCGACTTTCATGGATTTGGCCCGGCGAGGCTATATCCGCATGGAACCTTCGACCACGCCAGACATGACCGACATTCTGGTCCGTCAACTGAAACCGTTTGGCGAAGAATTGAGAGTCCACGAACGGCTGCTGCTGGATTTCTTTTTCAATCAAGTGGGGCAGTTGCAACCGGCCGTCTGGTTCGGCGCGCTAAAGCAGTTTCGCAAGTCAGATCCCCAGGCGACGAAAAACTTCGTTGACGAGTTTCGCACGGTTGTTGAATTGGCTGTTGAAACAAAGGGCTATTTCGAGAAAAAGCGAAGAGCGGCGAAAATCTCCGGTTGGTGCGCGGTAATTGCCGCAGGGTTGGCTATGTTGTTCTACGCTGGCCAAGAATTTGCGCCGATGCTGGCTTCCGCTCTTGTGGCGGCGGGGTTTGCCGCGGTTGCGGTTAAATCGCGTCACTTTACCCAGGAAGGGCAGCAACAGTACGATTTGTGGCAGGCGTTCCGCCGGTTCCTGACTGATTTTTCCAATTTGGATCGGGCGCAATTGCCGCAGCTGATATTATGGGAGCATTATCTGGTAAATGCGGTGGCGCTGGGAGTTGCCGCCGAAGTGATCCGTCAGTTGCCCTTCGTGTATCCCGAACTAAACGACCCTGGCAGTAATTTCGGTTACTATTGGGGCGGCATGAGTCATACCCGTTACGACGGGGCCGGTGCGAGCCAGAGTTCTTTTGCCGGACTGGCGGGATTCTCCGAGGTGATGGGGTCACTGAATGATTCTTGGACTAGCGCTGTGGCTGCCGCATCGGCGTCTGGCAGTTCGGGTGGCAGTTCTTCTGGCGGCGGTGATGGAGGAGGATTCTCCGGTGGTGGCGGTGATGGCGGCGGCGGTGGCGGCGGGGACGCAGACTGAACAAAAAACAGCCGCGGCGAATCGATTTTGATTCACCACAGCTGTAATTTTGCGTCGTTTGCTTATTGTTATTTCAACAACAGGCTCAGGATCCAGAGACCGTAGACCAGATACACAATGTTGGCGCCCATTGACAAAGGGGTGCGTGGCGACTGGGTCGCCTGCTCATAGGCGATCAGGTTGACGAAGGTGACGCCGGTCATGACCCAAGTCGGCCAGTGGAACGAATCCAAAGCATAAACATTATATAAGAAGAACAGCCGGAAGGAGACCAGGAAAATGCTATAACCAAGCACTTTCATGGTGTCTTTGGAATGTTGCGCTTTTTCGGCCTCGGTCAGCGCATCTTTGCGGCGGTTCATTTCCTTGATCCGCATCAGTGTGTTGAAGAATACGCGACCATGGATGAAGTGCCAGAGAGATAAAGCGATAATGATTGCGGTAAGAATTAATAGCATAAATAATCGTTCCTTTCTTTTCTTTGTGATAAAAATGATGGATGAATTCGTTGATAATGATGGTAAAATGAGTATCGTGGTTAAATCCTTGCTCATTATAGTATGAACGTTCTGATGGCGTAAAATAGTCTTTTTCTATACGCTCATAGTTTAAACCGATGTTTGGGGGCTAGTATTGCATGGAATTGCGACAGTTGAAGTACTTTCAGAAGGTCAGCCGGTTACAGAGCGTCACCAAGGCGGCGGAAGAATTGTTTGTCGCCCAGCCCTCGGTAACCGCGTCGATCCACAAGCTGGAGGCGGAACTGGGGTTGGCGTTGTTCGACCGCAGCCAGCGCAATATTACATTGACGGTTGAAGGAAGTGTATTCTTGCGCCGGGTGGACGAGATCCTCAGCCGGGTCGATGACGCCGTGGCGGAGATGAACGATTACCGGCTACGTCAATCCGGTGCGATTCGGGTCGGCATCCCTTCGATGATCGGAGTTTTTTTGTTTCCCAAGGTGTTTACTACATTTACAGCCTTGCATCCTCAATATGAACTGACGGTGGTCGAGGAAGGCACGATATCAATTTTGCGCCTATTGGAGCAGGGAAAACTGGACATAGGGTTTGTGGTGCTGTTTGATCAGATCAAAGACCTGGAAGTGTTGCCTGTGGCAAAAGGGCAGATGATGGTTTGCCTGCCGCCTGGGCACCCGCTGGCCGAGTTGCCGGCGGTACCGATGTCAAGTCTGCGCGACGAACCATTTATCTTGCTGAAGAAGGGGACATATAACCGGCAGATGATTCTGGAGCAATGCGAAAAAAATCATTTTGTGCCGAACATCATCTTTTCGACCAGTCAGTTGGAGACAATCATCGGCCTTGTTGAAAAAGGCGTCGGGATATCTTTCTTGCTGGATGTCATTGCCCGCAAGCAGCATGGCATTGTCAGCCGGCCGCTGGAAGAACCGTTGTTTCTGGAAACCGGCCTGGTTTGGCCCAAAGGGCGTTATATGTCGAATGCAATCAAGGCGTTCATCAGTTTTGTCACTGCATCCTTCTCGGCCAAGACGCTGGATGACGTACAGGGAGAACCTGAAGTGGAATTGCGCGACGAAAGCGCAAGTTGATTTGTATTAGGCGGATTTTTACCTTAAGAACTTGATGGTGATTTCCGGCAGATATTTAAACTTTGTCGTAAAAGGGTGTTCGATGAATGCTTGCTCATCTTGGATCATTTTTTCCAGTGAGCTTTTTTCAATGATGTAATAGGGTTTTGTGACGCCAAATGGCGTGTGAACGGCAGAGTCCAGGGCGCCGGTTTCAATATGCGAAATTTTTCCGTCATCCAGTTCGAAAGTATAGTCGCCCAGCGGCGCATCTTTGTCGGTGACGCGAATGCCAAACCGGAGCTGCTTTGGGACAAGATGACTGAATGCGGCATACAGGGCGGCATGGTTTTTTTCAAAAGCGGCCATGGTTCGTTGGTAAAAGGGTAGAAACTCAGTTTGTATAAATTGATCGGTACTATTCATCTTGCTAGCCCCTCCCTACGATATGTTCAAGTCGGTAAGATAAGTAATTTCACCTATATTGTACTGCTGCTTAGAAAAATTGCAATAAAATTCGGAAAACTACCCGTGTTGATAGGCTATGCTGATCAGTGGGTCGGTAACTAAGCTTGACCTTGACAGGTTTTTAAAAAATCCGTATAATAAATGTCACGTGACACGCCGCTGTAGCTCAGTGGTAGAGCAGCGCATTCGTAATGCGCGGGTCGTAAGTTCAAATCTTATCAGCGGCTCCATGAAATCAAGCCTTCTCGCTTTTGGGCGAGGAGGTTTTTTCTTTAGGCAATAGACACGGCATGATGAACCGGTATGCAGGAATTACAGCGCTAATGGAGAATGTATATTCTAACGATAAAAATTTGAGATTATTATGCCGCATAAATAATAATTAAGAGGGGGAAATGCTCGTGAAGTGGCTCCTAACAGGAGTATTCCTGCTGGGATTTTTGTTCAACTTCCAAGGCTGTCAGGCGATGACGCCGGAAGAGGCGTATATTGAGAGCATCGCTCCTTTTGCGAAGCAGGTCAAACAACATGGCCTGTTCCCGTCGGTTGCGATTGCCCAGAGCTGCCGTGAGACCGGTTTTGGCAAACATCTGGACGCGGTGGATATCTACGGTGAATCGGTGCGAAAGTACAATAATGTGCTGGGGAAAAAGTGGCGCAGCGGCCACTATTACGAGAAATGGACCAACGAGGGACACGGTGCGAGCCGGCATATGATTATCGGCAAGTTTCAGGCGTATAAATCTTTGGCGGACTGTTTTGAGGATTACGCCCGGAACATCAATACGAACCCGGCCTATAGAAACAAGGATACTTCCAATATTCACTCGTTCATCTACTCGATTGCGCCGCGTTATGCGACCGATAATCCGCACGCCTATTCGAACGGCGTCTTGCGTATCATTGAAAAATATAATCTGACTCGCTACGATTGACGTAGTCTGGCATCAATGGCGATGGGTGACACCATCGCTTTGCTTTTTTGCGGGGTAATAAAATAGTTGGGGAAGTGATGTTGTGGAGCAATCTTCAGTCAAAGAAAACGGTAAAGTTCTCTGGCATGCAATTGATTCGGCTGAGGCGTTGCGCCTGATGGAGTCAGGTAGTGAAGGATTGAGTCAGGAAACTGTCCTGGCCCGACGTGAAAAATTTGGCTTGAATCGGTTTCCCGAACAAGCACCGCCTGGCCTGTTGCAAATTTTAGTCAACCAATTCATCAATCCATTGATTTACATTCTACTGGCGGCAGCGTTGGTTTCAGTGCTGATCGGTGAATATGGCGATGCCGGCTTTATCTTTGCCGTGCTCATTTTGAATGCCTGCATCGGTGCGTATCAGGAACTGAAAGCGGAGCGCAGTTCAGCCGCGCTGAAAAACATGCTGAAGATTTATGCCCGGGTGCGGCGTGCGGGGACTGAGTCGCAGATCACGGCGGAAGAGTTGGTTCCCGGCGATATCGTACTGCTGGAGTCAGGGGTGAAAGTGCCGGCCGATATGCGGTTGCTTTCGACGGTTGGTTTACTGGTCGATGAATCGCTGCTAACAGGCGAGTCGCTGGCGATTGAAAAGAACACTGAGCCGCAAGCGGCAAAAAGTTCGCTTGGCGACAGGCGCAACATGGTCTTTGCCGGTTCGACTGTCACTTCCGGCCGCGGCACGGGGGTTGTCGTTGATACCGGGCTGCAAACGGAACTGGGCAAAATCGCGACCGCAGTGACGACCTCCGATAGCAGCAAGCCGCCGATTATCATTCGGATGGAGAAATTCAGCCATCAGATAAGCTTTATTGTACTTGGTGTATGTCTGGTGCTGGGAATATTCGAGGTCATCCAGGGCAAACCGATCCAGGAAGTTTTTTTGATTATGGTTGCTCTGGCGGTTTCGGCGATTCCTGAAGGGTTGCCGATCGCGATGACGGTCGCCCTGTCGGTGGCCACGCAGCGGATGGCCCGGCGCAATGTGATCGTGCGAAAATTGACCGCGGTCGAAGGATTGGGTTCCTGCACCTGCATTGCCAGCGACAAGACCGGGACGTTGACGGTAAACAAGCAGACGGTGCAACGGCTGTTTTTGTATCCGGATGTCCACTTGCGGGTTTCCGGCGAAGGCTATAACGATCAGGGTGAAGTGTTGAACCTGGACGGCGGCGCGATTTCTGAGTCGTTGCAGGATGAGCTGAACGAGCTGGCGCGTACGGGTGTGCTGTGCAATGAAGCGACGCTGAAGCAGGAGCAGGGTGAATGGGTTTCTTCCGGCGATGCCGTGGATATCGCATTTTTGGCCCTGGGCTACAAGGTCGGAAAAACACCGGCGCGCGCAGTGGAAGGGCTGGAATTGCTGAGTGCGGTGCCGTTTGAATCGGAGCGCAAATATGCCGCTCAGTTCTTCCGACGTCAAGGTAAGGTTTGGGTGGCGGTGAAGGGCGCGGCGGAAGCCATCGCGCCGATGTGTTCCTGCGATTGGGACCGAAATCGTGTCTGTGGAGCGTTTGACCCGCAGAAAGTGGAACAGGAAACGCTGCGGCTTTCCGAAGAAGGGTTTCGCGTTTTGGCGCTGGCGGTTGGTGAAGTGGCGTCAAAAGCCGGCGATGCCTATGACGAAACCGACATTCAAGGGTTGGCGTTCTTGGGCCTGGTCGGGTCGATTGATCCACTTCGCCCGGAAGCCAAGCATTCGATCGAGATATGTCACCGGGCCGGAGTTGAGGTCGTCATGATCACAGGCGATCATCCGGCAACGGCTTTCGCAATTGGCAAAGACTTGGGAATTGCCGATTCGCGCGATCAATTAGCCTCGGGCGCTGATTGGACGCAAATTATGCAGCTGCCCGAACAGGAGCGGTGGCAAAGAGTCCGTCAATTCAAGGTGTTTGCCCGGGTTGCTCCGCTGCAGAAACTCGAGATTGTCGATGCATTGATGAAGAGCGGTCATTTTGTTGCCGTAACCGGCGATGGAGCAAACGACGCCCCGGCGCTGCGGCGGGCCAATATCGGCGTCGCCATGGGTTCAGGCACGGATTTGGCCAAAGAAAATGCCGACATTATCGTGATTGACGACAACTTCTCTTCGATTGTCGCCGGGGTGGAAGAAGGCCGGTTTGCTTACGCCAATGTTCGAAAGGTCATTTGGTTTCTCATCAGCAACGGCCTCGGCCTGATTGTATTCTTTACGTTCAATCTGTTCATGGACTGGCCGCTGCCGCTGGTGGCGGTGCAGCTGTTGTGGCTCAACCTGGTGGCCAATGGCATACAGGACGTGGGTCTGGCGTTTGAACAAGGCGAATCTGGCGTGATGAACGAAGCGCCGCGTCCGCCGCAGGAAGGAATCTTCAATCGGGCGATGTTGGAGAAGGTGGTGGTCGGCGCCGCCGCGCAGGCATTGATTTCGATTGTTTTCTGGCATTGGGTGAGCGGCCAGAACTATAGTATTGAAGAGAAACGAAACTTTATGCTGATGTTGCTGATCTTTATCGGCAACTTGCAAGTGCTGACCTGCCGGTCGGAACGCCAGTCGATGTTTGCCATGCCGTTCTCCCGCAATCGGTTGCTGATTATCGGCATTGTGTTTACCAATGTGTTGCATTATTTTGCCACGCAGAATCCATTTTTGCAGTCGGTTCTCTCGCTGACGCCGCTGAGTCTGGAAAAGTGGAGTTTGCTGCTGTTGGCGGCGTTGCCGATTGTGGCGGTGATGGAGTTGCAAAAGAAATTTGGGCGGAAAGCTTAGCCCTGGAAATCAAGGAGGATGAAGATGAACAACACCTACTTTGTCGGAATGCCTGTTTCAGCATTGCCGACCCCAGCGCTGGTGGTCGATATTGAAATCATGACCCGCAACATGGAAACCATGACCAACTATCTCGCCAAGGTCAATACAAAGCTGCGGCCGCATGCCAAGACCCACAAAACGCCGGCGATCGGTCATTTGCAGATGCGCGCCGGGGCAGTGGGCCTTTGCTGCGCAACGGTCGGCGAAGCTGAAGTGATGGTTTACGCGGGGATTCCCGAAGTGATGATCGCCAATGAAATCGTCGATCCGGTCTCGCTGCGGCGTTCGGTGAATCTGGCCCGCCAGGCGCGCGTGCTGATGATCGTCGATGATTGCGAGAACGTGAAGAATCTGGCGGCGGTAGCTCGCCAATACGGCGTGGTGGTCGATGTGCTGGCCGACCTGGATGTCGGGCAGGGCCGCTGCGGTTGCCGCAGTCTGGAACAGCTGGAACAAGTGGCGCGGGAAGTAGTGAACCAAAAGGGCCTAAACTTGCGGGGCGTGTTCGGTTATGAGGGGCATTTGCAGTTTTTGCCGGATCGCGAAGAGCGCAGCCGCAAGGGGCGCGAAGCAACCGGGCTATTGGTGCGGGCGGCCAAAGAGCTGGCCGGCCTGGGGCTGAACATGGAAATCGTCAGCGGCGCCGGTACCGGCACCTACGACATCGCGGCGGAATTTGCCGAGATGACCGAAATCCAGGCAGGCTCCTACATTTTTATGGACGGGACCTATCAGAAGCTGGGGCTGCCGTTTCAGCAGTCATTGACGGTGATGTCCACGGTGGTGAGTCGTCCGAAGGAGGATTTGGCGGTGTTTGACGTGGGGATCAAAGGGATTTCGCCGGAGCGGTTCCATCCATCCCTGCAGGGCGTAGCAAGCGGTTGTGCCGATGTTAAGAGTCTGTCGGAAGAGCATGCGGTGGCGAATATCGCCGGCGGGTTTGACCCCAAACCAGGCGAAAGATATCATTTTGTGCCCAGCCATTGTTGCTCCACCGTCAATCTATATGACAGGATGTTTGCCTGCCGCAACGGGATCGTGGAAGCAGTGTGGCCGATTGCCGCCCGTCGGGCCTGATATGAGACGGGACAACCTTGCGTTGGCAAGGGAGTTGGAAGAACAGGAACGCTTCCAGGAGGCATTGACTGAATATGGCAAGGCGGTGGAAGCAAATCCGCAGGACGCAGAACCACTGCTGCGCCGCGGCTCTCTGCTTGCCGAACTGGGCCAATATGAAGCCGGTATAGCTGACTTTACGGCAGCATTGGCGATTGATCCTTATGCTGGAAGTGCTTACAACAACCGGGGGGACTTGCTTGCCAGTCTCGGCAGGCATGAGGAGGCGATTGCTGATTTTTCGCAGGCGCTGTCACTAAACGACGCAGATGTCGATTCCTATTACAACCGGGGTTTGTCTTTGGCCGAACTGGGAAAACTGCACGAAGCGCTGGCGGACCTGGACAGGGCGCTGGCGATGGATCCGCTGCATGGTGGCGCTTACAATAACCGAGGTTTGGTCCATGTTCGAATCGGCGATTATTTTAGTGCTGTCGAGGATTTTAGCAAAGCGATCGAGGTGCGGACGGGATTTGCCTGCTCCTATGACCATCGCGGCTTGGTGTATGAAAAGTTGGGCGATATTTCCCGGGCCATCGCCGATTACAGCTCGGCGATCGCGATTGCGCCGCACAATGCCGATGCGCTGTATCATCGCGGCGCCGCTTATTTGACGGTGGGCGAGACGGCGAAGGCGATGGCGGATTTTGAACGACTGGTTCAGGGGAACGCCGTCAGGCACCCGTTAGCCGTTCTGGCGCGACAGCGACTGCGGTTGCCGGAACAATAGCCAAGATTGATATTGCATGTTTACAGGGAGGAATCCGGGTGTACGGGCGGGATACAATCTATATCATCGGCATCGCGAAATCGCAGCAGCATAATCCGATTACCCAGCAATACGGCAGATTCCTGCTGGGCTTCGTCGTGAACAAGGATAGCGGCATCATCGAGTCCTGCGGCAGCACGGTTGTGATGAAAAGCACCTATGACTTCCTCGACGACCTGTTCCGCGGCCTCAACATCGATACAGACGGCGAACGGATCCGTAGCGAACTGGAAAACCGCTATTTCGGCGCCTCGCAAAAAGCGATCATGGTGGCTTTCCGCGACGCGCAGCGTCGGTTCCGCCTGTTCAAAAAAGGAGTGCGCGGCGATGTGCTGACGCGCCAGGATGAATTAAGCGCAAGTTCAAATTGACAAGTGTGCGTTCGGATGCTACAATTCATTACATAAATTCATATTGAGCTGCTTTGTTTGCATAGCGCAGATAAAATCCGGCAACATGAACATCCTGCCAGCTAAGGATGCTTCTGTTTGCCGGTTTTTTTATCAACAATAGTATGAAGGAGGGAGTCTTATGGGCAGTATTGTTTTGCGTGGCGGAACGATTATTGATGGTTCTGGAAGTCCCGGCTATCGCGGCGATGTATTGCTGGTCGGCGACCAGATCCGGGCGGTGGGCGAAGTGGAACGCGGGATCGCCGGCCGGGAAATCGATGTCGGGGGCCTGGTTGTCGCGCCGGGTTTTATCGATCTGCACACGCACACCGATCGCAAAATCTTTGACAATCCGCTGGGCGACAGCAAAGTGATGCAAGGTGTTACAACCGACGTGACCTCTAACTGCGGAATCGGCCCGTTTCCCGCCTGCACCGCGCGTTTTGCCGAACTGGAATCGTATCTGGGGACACTGAGCGGTTCGTTGCCGGATAGCGGCATATGCTGGACCGATTTCAACGGTTTTGCGTCAGAAGTGGAAAAAGTGAATCCCGGCATCAACCTGGCGATGCTGGCAGCCCAAGGCTCTCTGCGCATTGCTGCCGTGGGCTGGGACGACCGCCCGCCGACGCAGGCCGAACTGGTCGAGATGCAGCAATTGCTGGATGCTTCGCTGTGCCAGGGGGCCTGGGGGATGTCCAGCGGCTTGGTGTATCCGCCCGGCAGCTTTGCCAAAGCCGATGAACTGACGGCGCTGGCCAAGGTGCTGGCAAGACATCAGACGCTTTATGCCAGCCACATTCGCGGTGAAAGCGGAACGCTGATGGAGTCGGTCGAAGAAGCAATCGAGCTGGGGCGACAGAGCGGCGCCCGCGTCCAGATTTCCCACCTGAAGGCGATCGGCAAGCCGTATTGGGGTCAGGGGCTGGCTGCGCTCGGTCGCATCGAAGCTGCCAGGGCGTCTGGCGTGGATGTTTGGGCCGATCAGTACCCTTATGAAGCGACCGCCACCTCCTTGGCGGCGCTGGTTCCCGGCTGGGCCCAGGATGGCGGAATCGCTGCGCTTTTGGCGCGATTGGCGGACCCGGCTTTGCGTGAAACCCTGCTCACAGCCATCGCCAAGGAGATGACGATTCGCGGCGGACCGGACCGAGTGAAGATTTCGGTGCTAAAAACCGCTGAAAATCAGCTGTGGGTCGGCAAAACGATTCAAGATGTCGCCGCCGCCCGGAATGTTGCGGCGGAAGAAGCCGTGCGGCAGCTCTTGATCGAGGAAAGCGCCAAAGTCAATGCCGTCTATTTTTCGCTGGGCGAGGTCGACTTAAACGGCATCATGCAAAGCTCGATCGTAGCTGTGGGCAGCGACGGACAGGCGATGAATCCAGAGCGGGACCGGGCGGAAAACGTGCATCCGCGCTCTTACGGAACGTTCCCCCGGGTGCTGGGGCGGTTTGTGCGTGAAAAGCGACTGCTTTCGCTGGAACTGGCCGTGTACAAGATGAGCGGTTTGCCGGCGGCTATCCTGCGGCTAGCGGACCGGGGACTGGTCAAAGCCGGTTTCAAAGCCGATCTGGCGATCTTTGACCCGGCGAGTGTCAGCGATCGGGCCGATTTTGCCAATCCGCACCAATATCCTGAGGGAATTCCCTATGTGTTCGTTAACGGGACGCTGGCGGTAAAGGATTCTCAACTGACTGGCGAAGGCAAAGGCGAAGTCCTGAGAAAAAAATAACAGGAGGCAGGAAAAATGGCTGATGCGGGATTCAATATCTGGTGGGGACTGGTCGGACTCCTTCCGTTGTTGCTCTATATCGTGCTGGTGCTGCGGGAGATGGATCCGCTGCCGGCCACCATCATCTGTGTGGTGCTGGGGGCGATCATCAATGCAAAGAGCCTGGTTGCCGTCGGGACTGACCTGTCAAAAGCGATGGGGTCGTTCCTTGGTCTGGTTGGCCTGATCATCATGCTCGGGCGGGGGCTCGGCGAAGTCTTGTCAGAAACGAAAGTGGCGCATACTCTGGTCTATAAAATCATTTACGGGATTGGCGTCAATACACAGAAGAAGGCGCTATTGGGCATCATGATGGCTACAATGGTGATTGTCGGTTTATTGGGAACCATGGCCGGCGGGGTAGCAATCATCGCGCCGATCGTCAATCCGATCGCCGCCACGGTCGGCCTGACTCCGGCTGCGGTTGCCGTGCTATACCAGTCCGTAGGGGAAGAGGCGCTCACCCTGGGGCCATTTACGCCGCCGGTGGTGACGCTGATCGGTCTGACAAAACTTGATTATGGAACAATGCTGATGACGGCCGCTTTGCCGATCGCGTTTGTCACGCTGCTGGTCACCTGGTTTATGGTGCAGCGGATCCAGCGCAGTACGGCGGAGAAGATGCCGGCAGGGGTGGCTGTGAACAAGGAGATCGAGGCATTTCAGCCGACGACGCACAGTCGGAGGGCGACTACCACCTTTATCGTCATGTTTACGGCCTTGATCGCCTACGGAATCTACGTCAAAGCCGCCACTCCCTTTGTCATTACCGTTATGCTTGGACTCTCCTTCGTTGTGGGCATGGTGGGCGGCATGAAGTTCGAGAATGTCTGCAAATCGATCGTCAAGGGAATGGCCGGCAATGTCGGACTGTACCTGCTGTTCATTTTACTGGAGCTGTTCATTAATTATGTGGAACATGCCGGAGGATTTAAAGCGCTCACCTATATGCTGATGCCGCTGATCAATATCGGCGGCAAGGTCGCCGTGGTAATCGCCGGCGGAGCGATCGGCGCTTTCGGTATATCCGGCGCCGTGGTGGCCGAATTGGTGACGCTGAACAAGATGTTTGCCTCGCTGCTCAAAGAGTACAATGTCTCAATGATCGCCTGGGCGGTGGCGCTGATCGTGGCGACCCGGGTGACCAATTTCATCATTCCTGGCAGTAACATGGTGGCGATGATGGGCTTCGCCCAATCGAACAATCTGAAAGCGATGATGCGCAACGGCTATGTGGTGGCGTTGGCCCAGACCGCCCTGCTGGTGATCTACGCATTTGCCTTCCGATAGGAGCTGCGCATTTCAGGGCATTCGGAGTTTCTCCGGATGCCTTTTTTTGCTGCCTGGGTTACAATAAAGATAAAAAGACGACCAGGCGCGAAACCCGAAGGGGCATAATGGGGAGGAAGTTCTGAATGAGTAAGAAGAAGCGGCTGATTTTGTTGATCAGCCTGGTCTTGTTGGCGGGTCTGCTTGCCGCAGCAGTGGCGAGCGCGAAGTCTCCGGTCGCAACCGCGGATATACCTAAGATCAACTATGTGAAAGGTCTGATTCTGACGCAGGAAGCGATGGAGGTCGACCCGACCAGGGCCCAGCGGGGACTTGGCGCTACGCTGATCCGGGCGCGGGTGACATCAGGACCTGACGCCGGGCAGGAAGTGGTGATCATCAACCGCACGATGGAGCGGTCCTTTTACAACATCATGGCCAAGCCGGGCGATCAAGTGATCTTGGCTCTGATGACCGACCCCTCCGGCAAGACCAGCTACCATATCGCAGACTATGAAAGGGGAAGCGGGCTGGTCTGGCTGGCAGGACTGTTCATCGTTCTGTTGTTGCTGTTCGGTCGCGGTGTCGGACTAAGGGCAGTCTTTGTCATCGGCACTTCGCTGGTCATCTTATACTATGGGTTTGTTGGTCAGGTATTGGCTGGCGGTATCAATGTTCTTTTGCTGACATTTATTGTCGCGTTGCTGATTAGCGCGATCACTCTTTTTTCGGTGAGTGGCAGGGAACCGAAGACCTGGGCGGCGTTCATCGGCACGATGGGCGGAGTGGCGGCTGCCGGCGCGTTGGCGGCGGCTGCCGTCAAGTGGATGCATCTCACAGGACTGTCCAGCGAAGAAGCGATGATTCTCAAGGCGACGGTTCTGAAACATGTCGATTTTCAGGGGATTCTGTTCGCCGGGGTGGTGCTGGGTGCGCTGGGGGCGGTGATGGATGTGGCGATTTCGATCGCGGCGGCGCAGCAGGAAGTCTGCCGCAACTGTCCGACGCTCAGCCGCAGGGAGCTGTTTAGTTCCGGCATGTCGGTCGGCCGCGATGTGATGGCGACTGATGCGAACACCTTGATTCTTGCCTATGCCGGCAGTTCGCTGCCGCTCGTGCTGCTGATCGCTTCGCAGCCGGACTTGTCGATGCTGCGGATATTCAATCTGGACCTGCTGGTGACCGAATTTGTCCGTGCTCTGGTCGGCAGCATCGGCCTGGTCCTGTCCATCCCGCTGACGGCGGCGGCCGGAGCCTTTCTGTTGTCTATACGCAACAGGGGGAAATAAAAAATCCCGCCGCTACCTTGGTATGGATGCGGCGGGATCTCTTATTAAGGCCAAAAATAAAACGGATTTAGCGTCCCAGCCAGCCGCCATCGACGGCAATGACCTGACCCTGGACATATTCGGCTGCGTCGGAGGCCAGGAATACAGCCAAGCCTTTCATGTCTTCCGGCGTGCCCCAGCGACCGGCCGGGATGCGGGCCAAAATCGCGGGAGCACGTTCGGCGCTTTTTTGCAGGGCGTCAGTCATTTCGGTGGCCATGTAGCCGGGTGCGATCGCGTTGACATTGATGCCGAGCGGCGCCCACTCGTTAGCCAGCGCTTTGGTCAGTCCGGCGACGGCCGATTTGGCTGCGGCGTAGGACGGCACGATGATGCCGCCCTGGAAGGCGAGCAAGGAGGCGATGTTGATGATTTTGCCTTTCTTCTGCTTCAGCATTTCCTTGGCTGCAGCCTGGCAAAGGAAAAACAGCGATTTTTGGTTGATCTGGATGACATCGTCCCAATCCTGTTCGGAGAACTCGATCGCCGGGGCGCGGCGGATGATGCCGGCGCAGTTGACCAGGATATCAATCCGGCCATATTCGGCAACCGCAGCGTCGATGATTTTGGGAATGACCTTGGTGTCGATCAGGTCGGCTTGTACGCCGATACAGCGGCGGCCCAGCGCTTTGACCTTGTCGACGGTTTCCTGCAAACGGGCGCTGCTGGCCACGACCACCAGGTCGGCGCCGGCTTCGGCAAGGCCGAGGGCCATGCCTGCGCCGAGTCCGCGACTGGCGCCGGTGACGATGGCGACCCGACCGGTGAGGTTGAATTTTTCAAGAATCATCTATAAAAACCCCTTTCCTGATTTTTTGTGCGAGTCTATTTCAAAGCACTCATCGGAATGTGGTCCATATCGTCGAAAGTCTGGTTTTCGCCGGCCATCCCCCAAATGAAGGTGTAATTGACGGTGCCGACTCCCGAGTGGATCGACCAACTGGGCGAAATGACCGCTTCTTCGTTGCGCAGCACAATGTGGCGGGTTTCCTGCGGCTGCCCCATCATATGAAACACGGCGGCATCAGTCGGCAGGTCGAAATAGAAATAGACTTCCATCCGTCGTTCGTGGGTATGGGTCGGCATGGTGTTCCACATGCTGCCGGGGGCCAGTTCGGTCATGCCCATGACCAGCTGACAGCTCTTGGCGCCTTGCGGGTGGATGTACTTGTAAATCTTCCGTTCGTTGCCCTGCAAGTTGGAGCCGAGCGCAACCGGCACGATGTCCGAACGCAAAATCTTCGTTGTTGGGTAGGCGTGATGAGCCGGCGTGCTGTTGAGGTAGAACCGGGCCGGATTGGCCGGGTCGACGCTGCTGAAACGGATTTCCTTCACGCCCATTCCGACGTACAGGCCGTCGGTTTTATCGAGGATGTAGTCGGTCCCGTCCAAGCTGACGATGCCGCGTGGACCGACATTGATGATGCCGAGTTCACGCCGCTCCAGGAAGAAAGAGACCCCCATCTCCTTGCCTGCGACCAGATCGATCGGTTCCACCGGGACCGCGCCGCCGGCGATGATCCGGTCCACATGGCTATAGACCAACTTGATCGAACCCGGAACCATGACTGCCGGAATCAGGAATTCTTGCCGCATCTTTTCCGTTGTATAGGTTTTGAAGTCTTCCGGGTGATGAGCATAACGAATTTCCATTAACGCACACCTCTTTATATATTTCTTGTCGATTGAAGCTAGGCGATGTGGACCTGGAGGCCGCGGTTGCGCAATGCCTGCTCGTCTTCCGCCGATATACGGGAGTCTGTGATGATCGTGCTGATCTTTTCCAGCGGACAGAACGGGGCAAAGGCAGAATGATGGAATTTGCTGTAGTCGGCCAGACAGAGGACCTGCCGGGCTGAATCGATCATTGCCTTCTTCACCTCGGCTTCCTCGGAATTTAACACAGACAGGCCGGAATCAAGGTCTAACGCACTTGTTCCCAAAAAGACTTTTTTGACAAGATATTTTTCCAGCATTCGTTCCGTATCACGCCCGACCAGCGTGAAAGCTCCTTCGCGGCGCAGTCTGCCTCCCGCGACAAACAAATTGATGTTGGGTTTGTGCATCAGTTCCATGGCAATATTCAGATCGCTGACCACGACCAAAAGATTCTTGTCGCCGAGTAAGCGGGCCAACTCTATCGTTGTCGTACCGCCATCGAGAATCAATGTATCCCCTTCTTCGATGTATTCCAGCGCGGCAAGGCCGATGCGCTGTTTTTCCGCCAGATGCTGCAATTTACGTCGCTCGATCGGGAACATGCTGTTGGCAGTGTTTTTCAGAATCGCGCCGCCGTGCACCCGCTCAAGCAACCCCATGCTTTCCAACGTGTCCAGGTCTTTACGGATGGTTTTTGGGGTCACGGCGAATTTTTCGCTTAGTTGGGAAGCATCGACGCTGCCGGTTTCCGCTAACAAACGGGATATTGCTTCCAATCTTTTAATCGCCAACAAAACGAAACCCCTCCTTCCATTACTGCTACTATATCATTCAATACGAACATTTTCAAACAATTTAAGAAAAATCAAGAAAAACTGGTAGATTTTAGTGAAATCAATTGTTTAATCGAATCATTGACAGGAAAGTTAATTCGAGCTATCATATATTATATAAATGATAAATTTTATCAAATAAATCAATTTGTAGAGGTGCGATATGGAAATGGTTTTGGTGAGTCTGATTGGAGCAGCCGCGGCAGGATATCTAGGATGGCGTGGATATAAATCGATGAATCGCTCCGGATCCTGCGCCAGCGGAGGCTGTGATGGCTGCTGCGGCTGTAGTGGGCCAACTGAGAAAAGGCAGCAATAATTCTGTTGCAAGAAAGAACCTGTGCAAGCCTGCGCAGGTTCTTTCTTGCAACAGAATTATTGAGTTGTGAAAAAATATTGTCTCAGGCAGGAATTGCCGACATTGACGGCAAATAATCATGAGGGAAATACTGCGATTTCAGCAGTGCAATGGCAAGGAGGAATAATAACAATGCCTTGGTTCTTGGCGTATAATGGTCAACAAATCGGTCCGCTGGACGATGCACAGGCAAAACAGCAGGTGCAAGCCAATCCGCATGGGCTGGCCTGGCGAGACGGATTTGCGCAATGGATGCCGATTCATCAGGTGCCGGAACTGTACCAACCTGTCCCCCAACCGGCGCCCCAACCCCCGCCCGCCTCACCGGCGCCTTATGGTTATGGCGCGCCGGCTCCGGCTGCGCAAATGAAGCCGACGGAAGTGGCGGATGAAGTCGATTATAAAATTGTCGGCTCCGAAATGCAATTTGTCGAGATTGAACTGGATCCCGGCGAAAGCGCTGTAGCGGAAGCCGGAGCGATGATGTACAAAGCTCCTGTCATTGAAATGGACACTATGTTCGGCGACGGATCACGAGCAGTAGCCCAAGGCGGATTCATGGATAAATTGCTGGGGGCCGGCAAAAGGCTTATTACCGGCGAGAGCCTGTTTATCACGGTGTTTACGCATCGGGGACAAGGCAAAGCACATGTGGCGTTCGGCGCTCCTTATCCAGGCAATATCATCCCGGTGAAATTGACCGATGTCGGCGGGATGCTGATTTGCCAAAAGGACAGCTTCCTCTGCGCCGCGCGCGGCGTTTCGATAGGGATTTATTTCCAACGCAAAATCATGACCGGCTTATTTGGCGGTGAAGGCTTCATTATGCAGAAGCTGGAAGGCAACGGCATGGTGTTTGTGCATGCCGGCGGCACGATTGTTGAAAGAGTGCTGCAACCGGGCGAAGTGTTGCACATTGACACGGGTTGCGTTGTCGCATTTGAGTCATCGGTTCAGTTCGATGTTCAACAGGCTGGCAATATAAAAACCGCACTATTTGGTGGCGAAGGGCTATTTTTCGCCGTATTGCAAGGGCCAGGGCGGATCTGGCTTCAATCGCTGCCGTTCTCAAGACTGGCCGGCCGCATGCTGCAAGCGGCGCCGCAGCGGGGCGGTTCGAAGGGCGAGGGCTCGATCATCCCAAGCTTTGGCGGATTTATCGGCGGAGACGACGAGAACTGATTTTGCAGAAAAAGCGCCTGCCTCAAGGGATATTGAGGCAGGCGCTTTTTAAGTTGCTTGTAAGAGAAGGGTTATTTTTTGATGCTGATGAATGCTGCTGCTCGTTCGTCGCCTAAAACCTCTTTGACAAAAACAGTTTGATTTTCCAGCTCGACAAGATCAAACAGATAGGATTCTTTGAACAGCGTATCGGCTGAATCGCCGAGTATTTTAAGTTTTGGCCTGTGCGGCAAGTTGGAATCGGCAGATATCACGACCCCGACCAGGCCGTTAGTCAATTCGACCAGACTGCCGGGGGGGTACATCGGCAGGCGGGACAGCAAGGCCTTGGCCACATGGAGGTCAAACCGCGAACCAGCGCCGGCCATGATCGATTCGTAGGCCAGGTGCGATTTGCAACCATTGCTGCCGGCGAAGCTGACGCACATGTTTTCATAAGCATTTACGGCGGAAATGATGCGGGAGAACGGATGCAACGTGCTGTTGGTCAATTGGTGGGGATAACCGGAGCCGTCTGCGTGCTCGTGATGCTGTTGCGCAACTTGGGCGACAGAGCGTGGCAGCGATGCCGATTCCTGCAATATGGCAAACCCCCAGTTGGTATGTTCGCGATAAATTAGGTACTCTTCCGGCTTTAAGCTGTCACGCCGAGCCAAGAGGTCCTGGGGGATCATCAGCAGTCCGATATCGTGCAACAGCGCAGCCAAAGCAATTTCATGCAGTATTTCAGTTTTGTTGATGCCCATTGCCAGGGCTGTTGCGGTGGACAGCAGCGAGACATTGACGGAATGCGCCATGATATCGCGCGAGTTGCGGTTGATGTGCGCCATATGCACCACAGCCAGCGGATCTTGGGTGACTTCTTCCACGACCTTATGAACGGTTTGCTGCTCTTCTTCCGACATCGAGAACTGTTCGGCTTTCCTGATCGCGTTGAAGGCATGCTCGACCATCATCCGGGCCCGGTTGCGAGTCACTTCCTTTAATGCCTCGGACACTTCCGGCAGATCGATGCGCGGATTGCGAACAAACACCGACAGGATTTCCCATTTTTGCAAGCGTGCAATCAATCGGTCCGTTAGGACGGTCCCGGCCGACAACATGATTGTGCCATCTTCGTCATACACATCCCTGGCCAGCACCATATCGGGCCGGACGAACTCCAGAGCGAGACGTTGCAGTGAAGGAGGGTTCTTTTCCTGGTTATCTGTGCAGTTCGTCATTCAGCAACCCTTCCTCAAGATATTTTGTCACGATACGGCTGCGTAGTTTTGGGCCGTTGCGCGATTTGTCACGATACATATCGGCATCGGCCTGTTTGAACAAGTCGCGCATAAGAAGTGAAGGCTCAGTGGCAACGGCGCAACCGATCGAAATGCCAAGCGGCAGATTTTCATGCATTTGATTGTGATGTTCGACTTTGGCCTGGATTCTTTGTTTGAGCTGATGGGCCGCAGCTAGATCAGTCTGTGGCAGCAGGACGGCGAATTCGTCGCCGCCGATTCGCGATATGGTTGCTTCGGGCGGGACTGCATCCGCGATGATTTTTGCCGCGGTGCGTAGCAGCATATCGCCGGTCGGATGCCCCATCGTGTCGTTGACCAGTTTCAAACTGTCCAGATCGCAGATCATAATCACTGTGGGCAAGTCCGGCGCCGTATCGCTGGCGTTGAGACTTTCTTCAAAACAATGGCGGTTCAGCAGGCCGGTCAAAGGGTCGTGTGAACTGAGGTACTGGAGTCGCTCTTCATTTAAACGCAACAGTTCCATGGTTTCCATCTGCCGCAATCGTTGCAGCCCGATGTCAGCCAGCATATTGGCCAGATCCTTGAGGTATTTGAGCAATAAGGAGAGGCGCATCGGCGGGATCGTCGAGATTTTGCGCAAGGATTTGCGGTACTCTGCAGGGTCGATGCCACGCAGGACGGCATGTTCCCCGATCGTTTTCTCGTCAGGCGCTTCGGTAAAAAACTGACCGATATAGACCGAGGCCATATGTTCGCCCTCGACCACAATCGGGCAGGCATAATGCAACATACCGGTGGGACACTGTTTGAAGGTGTAGGAAACCGGGTCAAGGTTGTTGCAGATGTAATCAAGACACTCACAGGATTTATTGGGCCCGGCGGTGCAGGAACCGCGCCAGCCGGCGCAAAACAAAAAAGTCCCATCGACATCGATGATGCCAATGGCGATATCGGTCAACCAATACAAACTTCCCATCAACTCTTGCAGTTTTGGGATGTCGGCCAAGTCAGAAAAACGATATTTCATGCTGACCTCCGGGAATCCTTCATTAAATGATAGGCACTGTTTCGACAGTCACTGCGCTAATTCCTGCACGGAATGATTTGCAGCAAAGGGTTTTTACTGACGATTTACGCAGCGGGTGGTTTCGCTGTAGAATAGTTCTGAAAACAAATAACGAGAGAGGTTGAATAAATGAAACATTTTTTCGCCTATTTGTCAAGGATGCGCCTGATTCGGCGCTGGGGACTGATGCGCAACAGCTATGAAGAAAATATCCAGGAGCACAGTTTGCAGGTGGTGTTGGTGGCTCACGGCTTGGCTACGATTCGCAATACTTATTTCGGCGGCGCGGTCGATGCAGACAGGGTCGCCGTATTGGCGGCCTACCATGAAGCAGGCGAGGTGTTTACCGGCGACTTGCCGACCCCGATCAAGTATTTCAACCCGGAAATCAAGCAGGCTTATGTTGCGATCGAAGATTTTGCCAAGGGGCGTTTGCAGCGGATGTTGCCGCAGGAATTGCAGCCGGCGTTTCAGCCGCTGTTGTTTCCGCAATCAGCTGAGCAGGATTTGTGGCGGATCGTGAAAGCGGCGGATAAAATCTGCGCTTATCTGAAGTGCGTGGAAGAGTTGAAAGCCGGCAATCAGGAATTTGCCAAGGCAGAGCGTACGATTCGGCAAGAACTGGATCAGGTGGAACTGCCGGAAGTCGGCTATTTTATGGAACACTTCGCGCCCAGTTTCGGATTGGCATTGGATGAGTTGAACTGAGCGGAAATCACTGCATCGGCCAGAAAAATTCTGCTGCGTCATGACCGTAGGGTAGGGATTGTGCATTGCGACAGCGAATTTAATCTGTGTGACAGATCGATTCAGGAAAGGTTGATCTGATCGCGCAAGGTTTCCAGTGCTTTTTGAAACACAGCCTTTTTGGCGGCGCTGCGGTGGTACATGCGGACGGTCTGGGTTGTTGAAGCATCGCTCAGTTTCAGGCGTCGACGGGAATCGATGACAATCGCTCTGGCCGTGACGGTGACTTCGGCATTTTCCCACTGGATGGTAATCTCGTTGCTTTTGACCGAAGGCGCGGTCATCAGTAAGAACAGCACACGGTCAAACGAGTGGGTCCAGGCGAAGTCGATTAGTGCTTCCTCAGACGGGATCGCACCGGGCGCCAGCCCCTGTTTGTCGGAATAGCGGTTGAACACGTGTTGGGGATGCTCGCCGACAATCATTTTGTATTTTGGTTCGTCAAAGCGCATGCGCAGAGTATCGGCCGCAATGGTGAAATAGTCCCGCTGCTGGTATTCCAGCGACCCCAGTAGGACCACGGCGACGGTCGAAGTTTTGGCAGCGCAGGCCCGCTCCGGCAGGACCGCCTGCCAGCCGATCCAGCACAACAGTAACACCGACAAGATGCATGACAGTTTGCGCATAGCTCCTCCTCTGATTCTGCTTAAGTACTTATGAGTCTTACTGATAATCGTTCGACAGACAAGGAAAAAATCCTTGCACTTAGATAGAGAAGCGAACAACGAAGGGGGCTTGTTTGGTGAAAGGCGAAGAGATACTGGCGCGGATGAGAGAACTTGGCACTGCGGTGACGCTCAGGACGCTGCAGCGCTACGAAACAGCGGGCTTGTTGCCGCCGGCCGAGCGCGGTTGGGGGGAGGGCGGTTTCGGCCGCTACGCCGTATATTGTCCGCTGGCGGCGGCGGAGTTCTACGCGTCGTATTCGTTGGTTCACCGTTACCTTTGGAAAGTCCGCTTCGAAGATGTTCAGGCGGTGCGTGAAGTGGCGTTAAAACTGGAACGCAGCATTTGGACCAGAGATGAATTGCAGGCGTTTATCAGCAACAATGACGACAAGATGGCAGCGGTCTGGTACTGGCTGGTCAATAAAGCCCGGGTCGAAGAGAACCAGACCGCTGATGCACGGATCGGCCTGACCTATGCCTTGCAAAAGGATGGCTCGATGCGGCGTATGCTGACCGGGCCAAATGCGGTGAGTCTGATCCGGTTTGAAATCGCTGTGTTATAACTTTGTGGCAGAGGTGAAAACGGTGTCAGGCAATCCACAGGCTTTTCGGCGGACAAGGGGGCCGCGCTGGAAGTTCCCTTCCTTTATAAGGTTGTTGCTGTTGGCGGGCGCTGTCTTGCTCATCGCCCTGATCGCCATGGTCGCTTTACCTGGGGAGCGCGGCAAGCTTGACGAAAAGACCGCGTCGTCGGTCGTTCGCCTGGGGATAGAGAATATCGACGGGTCGCTGGCGCTGTTCAAAGGCAAGCGGGTTGGTCTGATCACCAACGCGACAGGGGTGGACCGACAGTTTCGCCGCTCAGTGGACATCCTGAAAGACAAAGTTAATTTGGTAGCGCTGTTTGCGCCGGAGCACGGCCTGCGCGGCAATGTGGTGGCCGGCGCGCCGGTGCCGCACGAAACCGATGCCGCGACAGGACTGCCGATCTACAGCCTGCATGGCGAAAATCGCAAACCGACCGCAGCGATGCTGAAAGGGATCGAGCTGCTGGCGTTTGACATTCAGGACATCGGCGCCCGTTCCTACACTTATATCTATACGATGGCCTATGCGATGCAGAGCGCACGCGAACTGAACATCCCGTTCGTTGTGTTTGACCGCCCCAACCCGGTGGGTGGCGAACAGGTCGAAGGCGGCCTGCTGCGTCCTGCTTACAGCTCGTTCATCGGCCTGTATCCGATTCCGGTGCGGCATGGCCTGACGGTTGGCGAGCTGGCCCGACTGTTCAACGAAGAATTCGGCATTGGCGCCAAACTGACGGTGGTGCCGATGCAGGGCTGGCAGCGGCGGATGCAACAAGTTGATACCGGACTGCCCTGGCTGATGACCTCGCCGAACATCCCAACGCCAGACTCAGCGCTTGTTTACGCCGCAACCGCCTTGTTCGGCGGCAGCAACGTGTCCGAGGGCATCGGCACGACCCGGCCGTTCGAGTTGGTGGGAACCCCCTGGCTTGACGGACAGAAACTGGCCGACAGACTGAATGCGCAGCGTCTGCCAGGCGTCTTTTTCCGACCAGTCCATTTCACACCGCAATGGGGCAAGTACCAGGGGCGGGTATGCAGCGGCGTACAAATTCATTTGACGGATCGAAACCGATTTGCTGCCGTGCCGGTCGGCCTGCGTCTGTTAGAGGCGATCCGCGAGCAGGGGGGCGCCCGGTTTCAGTGGAACGCACCGAAGGGAAAAGAGCGCTGGATGATAGATCTTTATGCCGGCGGTCCCGAGCTGCGCGAGGGCAAGGTCCCCGTTGCCGAGCTGTTGGTGCGCTGGTCCAAAGAGGCGTTGGAGTTTCAATCGCGGTCGAAAAAATACCAACTCTATTAATAAGAGGAGAATACGCGAGTCTGACGAATCAATAATGATTACGAAGATTGATTATTCCTTGCGTGCGAGGTGACGAGATGGCGATTCAGGATGAGGGCGAACTATTGTGGGCGGAACAACTGCTGGCAAAAGACGAGTTTTTTGCCCGGATGACAGCGCAGGACCAAAGCCGGATCATCAATGAATCGGTGGATTTTGGCGTGCATTTGGCGGAAAAGACGCGTGAACGTCTGGGCGTTCCCGATGGTGTGGAATCCATCAGCCGGATGCTTTCGGGCTTGGGCGCCAATGTAAGGGTGGATGAAGACAACGGTCCGCCGGGACCGATGTCGGAGTATGAAGAAGATTTGCTACTGGCGAGGTTCTTTACGCAAAGAATCCGCCAACGCGCCGCCAGTGCCGCCGAGCGGGGCGAATGGGATTCGGGCTGGTATGAATTGTACGAACAATGCCTGGCGCGGGAACTATTTCGGCATGTCGAGAATACGATCAGCGGCAAGGCTTCGCATCATATCCGGTTCAAGGAAAAAGTGCTGGGGCTGCTGCCGGTGTCGCGGCCGGTCGAGACGGCCTGCGACATTGCAAGACTGATTTTCGTCCGCGATTTTTTGCAACTGAAATCGTTGCCGCTACTGATGCTGGATGCGTAAGCGAATGCAAAACAGTGTGATAAAAATAAAAAAGAATCAGATGGTGCGTTTTGTCTGCAGTCGTTGCCAGCGCCAGCTTGTCTGGGCCGAAGCCACGGTCACGGTGCAATGCCCCTCCTGCGGTCGTTGGGTCAAGGCCAACAAGATATGGCAGGGCGAAACGCCGCCCGGCAAGACGAAGAAGTGTCCATCCCCGCCCGAACAAATGGAGTTGTTCAGATAACCGACCAATATTCGTATGGAAATGAAAGAGGTTGGATAAATGGCGTTAAAGGTAATCAAGCGCTATCGGGTTCAGGACCTGGAGCCGGGGATGGTGTTGGGCCGGACTTTGCTGAATGAAAAGGGCCAGGTCATTATGGACCAGGGCAAAGTCATCTTGCAGGAAGGGACCGTGATTAGCCGCGAACTGATTGACCGTTTACGCAACTGGAATATCTGCGTCGTGGACGTGCAGTTCCTGCTGCCGCCGCCGATACAGGGACAAGCGGCGGAAAAGCAAGAACGCCCGGTCTCGGTGACGGCGCTGGCGGCGGACATGCTGGAGCGGATGTCGGGCCAAACCGTTCTGTCGGCGCTGTTGGACCGCCTAACCCGCGGACTCGGGCTGCTGTATCCTGGCGACCATGTGTTCATTTCGCTGTTGGACGGGTCGCCGCAACGCTGGTGGGTGATCGCTGCCGCCGGATCGTTCAGATTGCCGGATGTGGCGCTGGAACAGAAATTTCGCGGCCAGGATTATCTGTCCGGACAGACGGTGATGATCGCAGAGTTGTCGGCGCATAAAGCGCCGCCGGTACTGGCGCGGGCCGATATGCTATCGATGTGCGGCGTACCGATCATTGCCGGCGATATGACGGTGGGCTGCATAGAATTGTTCTCACAGCGGCCGGACGCATTTTCCGAAGAAGATACCAAAGCAATCTGCCTGTGTGCCAGCAAGGCGGCAGTGGCGATCCGTAACGCCAGAATCTGCGATGAACTCAGACAAACCGCTGAAGAACGCGATTTGTTGTACGAAATCATGGGCTTTGTTTCCGCTTCGATGCCGCCGGTGCAATTGCTGTCGAAAGTCGCCGACAGCCTGGCCAATTATCTGTCGGCCCATGCGGTCGCCGCCTTTACCGTGCAGCGGTTGCCGCACCTGCACAAGACAACCGAAGTGATGATGCGCAATTTCACGCGCACCGACATGGAAAATCTGAAAGACATCTTTGTGGAACGCTGGCCGCCTGCCATAACGAATGGCGAGCCGGAGACGAATGGCCGGCTGTTGGAGCGGCAACGGGCGTTTACCGTCAATGTTTCCGGCGGCAAGTCGATTTATGTTTTGCCGTTGTTTTCACGCGATTTGTTGCAGGGGATCATCGTGTTGCTGTGGGAATACGACCGAAAAATCGACTTCCACCGCCATATGGAGGATATGATCCGGATCGTTTCAGATCAGACCGCGATGGGGCTGGAACGGCACCATCTTTATACCGGCGTGGAAAAGATCGGCCTGACCGATGAGTTGACCGGTTTGTCCAACCGGCGGATGTTCAATTACCTGATAGAGCGGGAGATCAACCGCAGCCGGCGCTATCGGCGGCCGCTCAGCCTGGTGATGATCGATATCGACCACTTTAAGAAGATCAATGATACCTGGGGTCATCCGGTCGGCGATCTGGTGCTGCGTCAACTGGGCGCCCTGATGCGGGAAAACTTCCGGCGGCTGGATGTGCCTGTGCGATACGGCGGTGAGGAGTTTGCCGTAATCTTGCCGGAAACGTCGCTGGAAGAAGCGATTCATTTTGCCGAACGGTTCCGGGTCACGGTCGAGAAAGCCGCGTTCATAAACGGACGAGAAAGGATTCCGGTGACGATCAGCCTCGGCGTGGCAACGGTCGGCAACTCGCCGGTCGCCGAAGATATGGATGCCGATGCCTTGCTGCAAATGGCCGACAAGGCGCTGTATCAGGCGAAGCAGTCGGGTCGCAACCGGATCGCCGCCGGTCGCAACGGTTGACCGAACGTTTTTCCTGAAATCCAAAAAAAAGTTTTGTTATTCTCGTTGAAGCAGCAGGGAAACACAACAGATATTGCGAATTATAATAAAGCTATGTCGGAGGCCAAAAAAATTCCTTCGAACGAACAAATTGCAGGAGGATGATGGACAGACCATGAAAAACAGGAAATTTTTGATTCTCATGACGGTGGTCATGGCGTTGGCGCTGGTGCTTACCGGCTGCGGCGGCAAGAAGGAAGAACCGAAGAAAGAGGCCCCGAAAGCGGCGGAAAAACTGAAAGTGGCGTTTGTCTATGTCGGGCCGGTCGGTGATGCCGGCTGGACCTATGCGCATGACCAGGGGCGCAAGTACCTGGAAAGCAAGATGCCTGATGTACAGACCGTGTTTGTCGAATCGGTGCCTGAAGGCGCCGACTCTGAGCGCGTAATCACCCAACTGGTCGAGCAGGGCGCGAAAGTCGTGTTTACAACCAGCTTCGGCTACATGGATCCGACGATCAACGTAGCGAAAAAATATCCCGGCGTTACTTTCATGCACTGCTCCGGCTTCAAAACCGCGCCGAACGTAGGCACCTATTTCGGCCGGATGTATCAGGCCCGCTACCTGTCGGGCATTGCCGCCGGCAAGCAGACCAAGTCAAATACGATCGGCTATGTCGCTGCGTTCCCGATTCCCGAAGTCGTCCGCGGCATCAACGCGTTCACGCTGGGCGTCCGCTCGGTGAACCCGCAGGCGAAAGTCAAAGTGATCTGGACCAACACCTGGTATGACCCGGCCAAAGAAAAGCAGGCGGCGATGTCGCTGCTTGACGCCGGCGCCGATGTGATCGCCCAGCACCAGGATACCCCGGGACCAATGCAGGCAGCGCAGGAAAAAGGCAAGTTCGGTATCGGTTACAACACCGACATGAGCAAAATGGCGCCGAAGGCCGTGCTGACCTCGCCGGTCTGGAACTGGGGCCCCTACTACGTGAAAGTGGTGGAAGGCGTCAAGAACAAGACCTGGAAAAACGAACAATATTGGGGCTCGATGAAAGAGAACGTGATCGACCTGGCGCCGTTCGGACCGATGGTAACGGATGACACCAAGAAGCTGATCGCCGACTCCAAGAAAAAGATTGTTGACGGAACCTGGGATGTGTTCTGGGGTCCGGTCAAAGACCAGACAGGCGCTGTGAAAATCGCCGCCGGCCAAAAGATGTCCGATGCCGATATGCTTGGCTTCAACTGGTTTGTCGAGGGCGTGGACGGAACCATTCCCAAATAACTCTGGATTGACGGTTTACGATAGTGATATAATAGAAAAAATTAATGGCAAGAGCCGGAAGGATAACTTCCGGCGCTTCGCCTTTCTGGAGAGAGCTGAGTGATGAAACAACCGCTGGTGCAGATGCGGGGCATCGTAAAAAAGTTTCCCGGCGTGGTGGCAAACGACCATGTGGATCTCGACCTGTTTGCCGGGGAGATTCATGCCTTGCTGGGAGAGAACGGCTCCGGCAAGAGCACGATCATGTCGATCCTGGCCGGCCTATATAAACCGGATGCGGGAGAAATCCTGGTCGACGGCGCGCCTGCAGACTTCGGTTCGCCGCGTGATGCGATCGACGCGGGAATTGGCATGGTTCATCAGCATTTTAAGCTGGTCGAGCCGTTCACGGTGGCGCAAAACATCCAGTTGAGCGAGCGGGACGGCGCCTTTTTGCTGTCTGACGCGGCAATCCGCCAAGAAATCAAAGCGTTTGAAACGCGCTTTGGTTTGGCGGTGGACCCGGATGCGCCGGTTTGGCAGTTGTCGGTCGGCGAAAAGCAGCGGGTCGAGATCGTCAGGATGTTGTACCGTGGCTCCCGGGTACTGATTCTCGATGAACCGACGGCGGTGCTGACGCCACAGGAAACGGCGGAGCTGTTTGTAAATATGAAGAAGATGGCAGCCGCCGGTTGTGCGGTTGTCTTTATCACCCATAAAATGAACGAGGTCCAGGAGGTCGCCGACCGGGTCACGGTGCTGCGTGGCGGCAAGGTCAGCGGAACGATGTTGTGCCGCGATGTCCATGCGCAGGAACTGGTCTGGTTGATGGTCGGCCGCGAGATCGTATTAAATGCGGAGCGTTGCGCCAGTGGCCAATGTGGCGGCGAAATCCTCAGCATGAAAAACGTGTCGGCGCTCAATGACTCGGGACGGCCCGGGTTGTCGGACCTTGCGCTTTCGCTGCGGGCCGGGCAGATTTTCGGCATCGCCGGCGTGGCCGGCAATGGGCAGAAAGAACTGGCGGAAGTGCTGACCGGACTGCGCCGCACCGAGACCGGTTCAATCCAGTTTCTTGGCGAGAACGTGACCGGGATGTCTCCGTCGGAGTTGATTGCGCGTGGCATCAGCTATGTGCCGGAAGACCGCCTGGGCATGGGGTTGGTGCCGAGTCTGGACGCGGTCGAAAACATGCTGTTGAAAAGCTATACCCATCCCGAATATTCACACGGCTGGCTGATCAACCGCAAGGCGGCGGAAGCCAAAACGGCGGCGGTTGTCCAGCAATACAACGTGAAACTGGCCGGGCTGTCACAACCGGTCCGTTCGATGTCCGGCGGCAATCTGCAAAAATTGCTACTGGCCCGCGAGATTTCCGAACACCCGAAGCTGATCATCGTCGTTTATCCGGCGCGTGGTCTGGATGTCGGCGCGACCGAATCCATCCACAAGTTGTTGATGGAACTGCGGGATCAGGGAGCGGCGATCCTGCTCGTTTCCGAAGACCTGGACGAACTGATGAAGTTATCGGACCGGGTGGGGGTTATGTTTGGCGGCCAGATCGTCGGCAATTTCCCGATTGAGGAAGTCGACCTGGAAGAAGTGGGTTTGTTAATGATGGGACTGTTCAGGCCGAAGGAGGAACGCATTCATGGCGATGGCCGTTAAACTGGAAAAGCGGTTGAACCCTTCCGCCGCAATGAATGTCATCGTGCCGTTGGTTTCGGTTCTGGCGGCATTTGTCGTCGGTGCGATATTTTTGACCCTGACCGACCGCGACCCGCTGGAAGTCTATACCGCGATGTTCAAAGGCGCGCTCGGCTCGCAGTACGGTCTGGCTGAAACAGTTGTCAAAGCGATTCCGCTGATGCTTTGCGCGCTGGGAATCTCGGCGGCGTTTCGCATGCAGCTCTGGAATATCGGCGCCGAGGGGCAATTCTATATGGGGGCGTTTGCCGCAAGTTATCTGCCGCTGACCTATCCGCAGCTGCCGATATGGTTGATGTTGCCGGGAATGGCGCTACTTGGCTGCTTCGGCGGCGGGCTATGGGGGCTGGCGCCGGCGATGCTGCGGGCCCGCTGGAAAGTCAATGAGATCATCACGACGTTGATGTTTAATTATGTGGCGATTCTGTGGGTGGACTTCCTGGTTTACGGACCGTGGAAAGACCCCAAAGGGTTCAATTTCCCCTTGACCGCCAAGTTCCCGGCGTCGGCCGCCTTGCCGACGTTCGGCGATTCGCGGATTCACGTTGGTTTGATTATCGCGGTGGTTTTGGCGGCGGTATTCTGGGTCGTGTTTGAAAAGTCTCGCTGGGGCTTTGAAATCAAGGTCATCGGCGCAAGTGAACAGGCGGCCCGCTATGCAGGCATGAACATACGCCGCAACATCTATTGGGTGATGCTGCTTTCCGGTGCGGTCTGCGGACTGGCCGGCATGGCTGAGGTCAGCGGCATCGTCGGCCGGCTGCAACCGAACCTGAGTCCTGGTTACGGTTACACGGCGATCATCGTTGCTTGGCTCAGCAAGCTGCATCCGGCGGCGATTTTGCTGGTTTCGATATTGTTCGGCGCACTCCAGGTCGGCGGCTTCTTTGTCCAGACGATGGGGGTGCCGGCTTCGGTGGCGGCGATGCTGCAGGGTGCGGTGCTGTTCTTTGTGGTCGGCGGCGAGTTTCTGACCCAGTACCGGTTTGTAAGTAGCCGGAAAGAGGTGGCGTGATGGGCGAGCAGGCATTTTACATTGCGATACTCTCTTCGGCGGTGATTGCCGGTACACCGATCTTGTATGCCGCGCTGGGCGAGCTGGTCACCGAGCGGGCCGGCGTGACCAACCTCGGTGTGGAAGGCATGATGCTGATCGGCGCGGTATCCGGTTTCATGGCGGCGATCGTGACAGGCAACAGCTGGATCGGTTTTGCCGCGGCAATGCTGGCCGGCGGCGCGATGGGACTGATTCATGCCGTGTTGACTGTATCACTGCGGGCCAATCAGGTGGTCAGCGGACTTGCGTTGACGCTGTTTGGCACCGGCCTGAGCGGATACCTTGGCAAAAGCTATATCGGCATTCCGGTGGCGGAACCGTTCCGCGGCGTTTCATTGCCGCTGCTCGGCGACATTCCTTTGCTCGGCCCGGTTCTGTTCCGGCATGACGTGCTGATTTATCTCAGCTGGGCGATTGTGTTGGCCTTATGGTTCTTCTTGAGCCGGACCCGCGCCGGCCTGAATCTGCAGGCGATCGGTGAAAATCCCGGCGCCGCCGATTCACTAGGGATTCCCGTGTTTTCGCTGCGTTATTTCTACGTGATTGTCGGCGGCATGTTGTGCGGTGCCGGCGGCGCGTATTTGTCGCTGGCGTCTGCGCCCAGCTGGCTGGAGAATATGACAGCGGGCCGCGGCTGGATTGCGGTGGCGCTGGTCATATTTGCCCTCTGGAAACCGGGCCGGGCACTGGTCGGTTCCTACCTGTTCGGCGGCATCGATGCGCTTGGTTTTCATTTGCAGGCCGCCGGCGTGCATGTTTCGCATTTCTTTTTGCAGATGCTGCCCTACCTGTTCACGATTGCGGTGCTGACGATCGTCATGGCCCGTCGCGGTGGACGTCTGGCAGCGCCCGGCTCGCTGGGAATTCCCTATGACAGGGAACAACGATAAAAGACAGAGTAAGGAGAATCCGGTGAAAGAGTTAGAAGACAGAATTTTAGCGGATGGACAGGTCATCGGCAATAATATCCTGAAAGTGGATGCTTTTCTCAACCATCAGATCGACCCCGAATTCATCCTGCGGATCGGCGCTGAACTGGCCCGCCGTTTCAAAGATGAAGGCGTCAACAAGGTACTGACGGTCGAGGCTTCGGGGATCGCGGTTGCGATGGCGGCGGCGTTGGCGCTGAAGTCGCCGGTGGTGTTCGCCAAGAAGAAGCAGGCGTTGACCCAGGAGGGCGATGTCTATGCCGCGCCGGTGTTTTCCTTCACCCGCAAGGAACATTTGGAGATCACGGTGGCGCGTGATTATTTGTCTGCCGGCGATGTGGTGCTGATCATCGATGATTTTCTCGCCCACGGCGAGGCGCTGAACGGACTGATTTCGCTGGTCGAACAGGCCGGCGCCAAACTGGCCGGCGCGGGGATCGTGATTGAAAAACGCTTCCAGCATGGCGGCGATGCCATCCGCAAGCGCGGCGTGCGGGTGGAGGCGCTGGCGGCGATCGAACAGATGAAACCCGGCGAAGTGCTGTTTGCCGTGGACGAGGCGGAAGTCGCGAAATAAAACCGCAGCAATGTAGGGGGAACTTGAAAATGAAATTCGGCAAAAAATATAGCCTGCTCATGTTACTATTGATTCTGCTTGCGATGGCGACGACCGCCTGTGCATCGGCCAAGCCGGAAGGGCGCATCGTGCGTGGCAATCCAGCTGCGCCGGTGACGATCGTAGAGTTTACCGATTTTCAGTGTCCTTATTGCTCGGTCGGCGCCCGGACCGTCAGTGCGATGATGGCGAAATATGAAGGCAAAGTCAATCTAGTGGTGAAGCATTATCCGTTGCCGTCCCATCCGGCGGCCCTGCCGGCGGCGCTGTATTTCGAGGCGATCGCCCTGCAAAGTCCGGACAAAGCATGGCAGTTCTATGACGCCGTGTTCGCCAATGCCCGCAGGCTGGTTGAAGGGGAAGAATTTCTGAAAACCGTGGCGGCTGGAGTCGGCGCGGATATGGCCCGTCTGGAAAAAGATGCGCGTAGCCCGGAGATTTACAAAAAAATCGCCGCTGACAAACAAGAATTCGAACAGGCAAAATACGACGGGGTACCGGTATTTATCATCAATGGCAAGGTGTTGATCGGCGCCCAGCCGCCGGCGAAATTCATCGAGGCGATTGACGCGGCCTTAAAGAAATAGGGGTCTGATATTTTGACAGGAACCGGACTGGCCCTATTGCTCGTTGCCGCGACCGCGTTTTCCACATTGGCGATTTTCATGAAATTCGCTTTTATGGCCGGCGTCAATTTGACGACGCTGCTGGCATTTCGTTTCCTGTTTTCGGCGCTGTTCTGTTTTGTCGCTCTGCTTTTAACGAAAAAAAGCCTGGCCTTGCCGAAGGCGCAGCGATGGTCTGTCTTTTTGCTGGGTGGGGTGGTGCATGTCGCCGTATCGATTTTTTATGCGATTTCGGTGCAGCGGTTGCCGGCATCACTCACAGGCCTGGTATTTTATCTGTATCCGGCGATGGTGACAGTACTGGCGGTGATGACAGGCCGCGAATCGCTCAACCGTTTCAAACTGGTCGCGTTGGCGATTTGCTTTGCCGGATTGCTGCAAGTCATGGGGGTTTCATTTGGCGTGGCTTCGTTGTCCGGCTTGTTGTTCGGCGTCGCGGCGGCGTTCATGCAGGCCTGCCACGTTCTGCTGAGCCATACGATCGTAAGCGAACTGTCGCCGCTGTTGGCGGTCGGCTGGTCGGCGCTGGCGACTTCGACGGCATTCTTTCTGTATGGCATTGTGGAGGGAAGCCTGCTCTGGAATATGACGCCGCTGGCCTGGGGAGCGATCCTGGGAACCGGCTTCTTCGCCAACTTTATCGGCATCGTCTGTTTTTTTGCCGGGATGAAACGGGTCGGCCCTTCGACCGCCTCGATCGTGATGAACTTGGAACCGGTGCTGACGGTGGTGTTGTCGGTGCTGCTGCTGGCGGAAAATTTTAGTTGGGGTCAGGCGCTGGGTGGCGGCGGAATTCTGCTGGGCCTGTATCTTTTGCAGCGGAAGGAGTCTTCGATATGAACAACGACCTGACGATTCAAGCGATCCGTAAGGCGGCCGATGCGCTTGCGGGAGTCGCCCATGCCACGCCGCTTGACCGCAGCTCGACGTTTTCCCAGATGGTCGGCGCGCCGGTTTATCTGAAACTGGAGAATCTGCAGAAGACCGGTTCATTCAAATTGCGCGGCGCATATAACAAGATTCATTCACTAAGCGAGGCGGAGAAAAAATGCGGCGTTATCGCCGCTTCGGCAGGCAATCACGCGCAGGGAGTGGCTTATGCGGCTAGTCATACCGGTATTCGCTCGGTGATTGTGATGCCGGAAACCGCGCCGCTGTCAAAAGTGAGCGCGACCCGCGGTTACGGGGCCGAAGTGGTTCTGGCAGGGACTTCCTATGACGAAGCGTTTGCCAGGGCCAAACAACTGGAACAGCAGCAGGGGCTGACCTTTGTCCATGCCTTTAATGACCCGCAGGTGATGGCCGGACAAGGCACGATCGGGCTGGAGATATTGCGTGAGTTGCCGGAGCTGGCGACAGTTGTCGTACCGATCGGCGGCGGCGGGCTGATCGCAGGGGTCGCGACTGCGATCAAGGCGCTGGCGCCAAAGGTTCAGGTGGTCGGCGTTCAGGCGGCAGGCGCCGATGCGATGGCCCGGTCCAAACAGGCCGGGGTGTTGACGCCGACGGCAGTCGCTTCGACCATCGCGGACGGCATCGCGGTCAAATCGCCGGGCGACGCTACTTTTGCCGTGATTCAGCAGGTTGTGGACGAGATCGTGACAATTGACGACGAAGCGATCGCTGCTGCGATTTTGATGCTGCTGGAGCGGGCCAAGTTGATGGTCGAGGGCGCCGGAGCGATCGGACTGGCGGCGCTATTGCACGGCAAGATTCCCGTGCGGGGCCCGGTGGCCTGCCTGATATCCGGCGGCAATATCGACGTGAACTTTATCGCCCGGATCATCGAGCGCGGTCTGGTCAAGGCCGGTCGGCGGGTGATCATCACCACGACGGTGGTCGACCGTCCGGGCGCGTTGCAGCGGATGCTGGCCAGTATCGCGGCCTGCCGGGGCAATGTGTTGTACGTGCACCATGACCGCATCCAGCATGAAGTGCCGCTGGGGCAGGCCAAAGTCCAGGTCAGCCTGGAGACCCGCGATGAAGAACACACCGCCGAGATTTTGTCTGCGTTGCAGCTGGAGGGCTATTGTGTGGCAAAAGACTGATCGCGAACTGACGGAGGGCTGTCGTGCTCTGGACCGGACTTGAAGTAATCGGTACGGTTGCCTTTGCCGCTGCCGGGGCCCTGGTCGGCGTGAAAAAACGACTGGATATCTTCGGCGTGGCGATGCTGGCGGTCACGACAGCGGTTGGCGGCGGTATCATGCGCGACACACTGATCGGCAATATTCCCCCGCTGGCGTTTCGCAACCCGATGTTCATCTTTATCAGCCTGGCGGTTGCCGGACTGGTGTCGATTTATGTCAAGCAGGTTGCCAGGCAACAGCGGTTACTCAATTTTTGCGATGCACTGGGTCTCGGCGCATTTACCGCCACCGGCGCCAGTCTTGCCTTGTCGCATGACAGCGCGCTGCTGGTGATCACGGTCGGGGTTGTAACCGGCACCGGCGGCGGCGTGCTAAGGGATATTTTTGTCCGCGAGATTCCGTTGGTTTTTCATACGGAAATATATGCGGTGGCTGCGGCGATCGGCGCTGCGTGTTTTTATGGTTTGCAGCGGATGCTGCCGGTCGATATGGCACTGTATCTGGCTTGCCTGATTACAGTGGCGATCCGGCTGCTGAGTCTGTATTACGGGATCAATCTGCCCCGGGTCCGCGCCGATAAACTGCCGGATGACAAGCACCGGGGACGACCGGAATAATAGTGGCCGAAAGCTGGCTGCAACTGCAATATAAAAGGAAGATGAACGGGATAGCCCCGCAGCATCTTCCTTTTGCGTTTTATATGGAAGCGCAGAATAATTGCGAATTTCAGCGCTTCCTTTACAACCGCTAATTCAATCGATCTTAGCTGAAATATTTGTCCAGCAGGGCCAGATATTCGGCTTTGGTGTAGACCGGGCGGAAGTTTTGCTTGATTTGCTTGGCGCTGGCCGCGTTGTCCGCCAGCAGGTCGATGACGGTCATCGCCATCAATTTGGCTGGCTGCACGCAGGCGTAGCCGTAGTCGACGGCGTTGAACTCCTTGGTATGCAACGCGCCGCAGACGCCACCGGTAAACGGGTGGATTGACGGAATCAGGTGGGAAATGTCGCCCATATCGGTCGAGCCGCCGAAATGGCCGCTGTCGACCACGCACTCGCCAGGCAGCATGGCCAGGGCGTTGGCGCGGAAAATATCGTTCAGTTCCGGCATGCAGTTCAGCGGCAGATAGCCGGGAATCGTACGGATATGGGTCTCGGCGCCGACCGAATCGCCGCCGGCTTTGAAGGCACGGGTGACTTTGCCGTAGGTGCCTTCGATCGCTTTCATCGTACTGGCTCTTACGTAGGTTTCCAGCCGCACGTCGGCCGGCACGGTGTTGACAAGGTCGCCGCCCTTGGTGATGATCGGATGCACCCGCACGATATCCTGGTCGCGGAAGGTCTCGCGTAGCGCGTGGACCCCCATCAGGCCGATCATCGCCGCGCTCAGGGCATTGATCCCTTCGTGGGGCGCGCCGGCGGCATGGGCTTCTTTGCCGATATACTGGATGGTCATGCCGACGAACCCGTTGCAGGTTTCGCACAGGCTAACCTTTCCGGCAGGTGCGTCTTTGTCTGCGTGGATCATCATCGCGATATCGATGTCATCAAACTCGCCGCGATAGACCAGTTCCTGTTTGCCGCCAAGATAGCGGATCTTTCCCTGTTCGCGCAACTGCTGGCGGAAAGCGATTTCCACGTACTCTTCGGCCGGAGTGGCCATGAAGGTGACGTTGCCTGCCAGTGAATCGGCAATGCCGGACAATTTGAGTCCGAGCGCCGCGCCCAGCATCGCACCGAGCTGCAGATTGTGACCGCAGGCATGCGCCGCGCCGGTTTCGGGGTTGGCTGCAGGGCTGTCCGGGCAGATCACGGCGTCCAGTTCGCCGATCACGGCGATGTTGGGACCGGTAGCGCCGGGTTTCAGCTGGGCTTTGACGCCGGTCAGCGCCAGGCCTTGTTGGCAGGAATAATTCAGGTCGCCGAGGAATTTGCTGACGGCGGCGGCAGTTTTTGTCTCCTTGAAGCCAAGTTCCGGCGTTTTGCCGATTTCCTGCGCTACCTGGACGATTTGTTGGGCATGTTCGTCGATCGCCTGGCAGACCAGGTCTTTGAGTTGCTGTTTGTTCATTTGGCATGTGCCTCCTTACCGTATCCGTGGCAATATTTCTTGCGCTTTATCAGTTTCGCTTTGAAAATGCGAAAACCCTTTCAACCGGCAGAAAAAAGTTCGGTTCCAAGGAAAAAAAGTCAATTGACAACAGGCATTTGCAGGAAAATGGCGAATTATCTTTGAAGAAGAGTTTTAACGAAACGCAGAATAATTTCGATTGCTGAAGATTGAGGTCTTGATTCGCAGCGACTTACTGTTGCCATTTGACGGACACGCAGAATGCTCCGTCCTGTCGCTCTGCGTTAAAATCAACTTCCTGTTGATTTTCTCGACAAATGTTGCAGCTTCGTCGGCGAATACTACAACCTCAATCCAAGGCAATCTCCATTATTTCCGCGTTTCTCCTAATCCGACAATCCCTGATATTCACAAAATTCTCGAAAGAGGTGAAGCTATGAAAATCGTATCGTTTACCTGCTACCAAGTGCCGCCGCGCTGGCTGTTTCTCAAGATTACCACCGACGAAGGGATCGAAGGCTGGGGCGAACCGGTGATCGAAGGACGGGCCGCCACCGTCAAGACGGCGGTGGAAGAACTCGGCGCGATGCTGATCGGCAAAGACCCAATGCGGATCGAAGACCACTGGCAAATGATGTACCGCGGCGGCTTTTACCGCGGCGGGCCGATCTTGATGAGCGCCATCGCCGGTATCGACCAGGCGCTGTGGGATATCAAGGGAAAAGCGCTGAATACGCCGGTTTATCAGCTGTTGGGCGGCGCCTGCCGCGATTCGATCCGGGTCTATTCCTGGATCGGCGGCGACCATCCCAGCGAAGTGGGCAAGGCGGCGAAGGAGGTCGTGGCGCTGGGCTTCACTGCGGTCAAAATGAACGGCACCAACGAACTGCAGATTGTCGACTCGTATCGCGAGATCGATGCGGCCGTGGCCCGGATCGCCGAGGTGCGGGCTGCCGTGGGACCGGATATCGGCATCGGTATCGATTTTCACGGCAGGGTGCACAAGCCGATGGCCAAGGTGCTGGCCAAGGAACTGGAGCCGTACCGACCGATGTTCATCGAGGAGCCGGTGTTGCCGGAAAACAACGAGGCGCTGCGCGAAATCGCCAACCATACCCACATCCCGATCGCAGTCGGCGAGCGGATGTTCTCCCGCTGGGATTTCAAGCGCGTGCTGGCCGACGGTTACGTCGATATCATCCAGCCGGACTTGTCGCATGCCGGCGGCATCACCGAGTGCAAGAAGATCTTTGCCATGGCCGAGGCTTATGACGTCGCAGTGGCGCCGCATTGTCCGCTGGGGCCGATTGCGCTGGCGGCCTGCCTGCAGGTCGATGCGACGGCTTACAACGCGTTCATTCAGGAACAAAGCCTGGGCATACATTACAACCAGGGTACCGACCTGCTCGATTATCTGCAGGACCGCAGCGTGTTCGCCTATGAGAACGGCGTGGTGAAGATTCCGCAGGGACCAGGACTGGGGATTGAGATTGACGAAGCGCATGTAAAGAAAATGGCGGCGATCGGCCATGACTGGCACAACCCGATCTGGCGGCACAAGGATGGGACGATCGCCGAGTGGTGAACCGGCGCTGTACACGATAGTATTTCCCGGGAAATAAACGCAAGGAGGGAACCCGATGAAGAAACTGGAGATTTTGCACAAGGTATTGCAGAGCGGCATCGTCGCGATCGTGCGGACCGATGGCGCGGAAAAGGCAAAAAAACTGGTCAGCGCGATCAACGAAGGCGGCATCAAGGTGATCGAAGTCACGATGTCGGTGCCGAACGCGCTGGATGTCATCAAGGAGCTGTCGGTGCTGTGCGCCAAAGAACAGATCACACTCGGCGTCGGCTCGGTGCTGGACCCTGAAACCGCCAGGGCGGCGATTCTGGCCGGGGCGGAATATGTGGTCACGCCCTGCCTGAACCCTGAGGTCATCAAGCTCTGCAACCGTTATCAGGTGCCGTCGATGCCTGGCGCGATGAGTGTCAAGGAAGTGGTGGAAGCGATGGAGGCCGGCGCGGATATCGTGAAAGTGTTCCCTGGCGAACTGCTGGGACCGCAGTTCATCAAGGCGGTGCACGGGCCGATTCCGCAGGCGCCGCTGATGCCGACCGGCGGCGTGCAGGCCGACAACGTGGCGGAGTGGTTTGCGGCCGGCGCAGTGGCTCTCGGTGTGGGCGGCTCGTTGACGGCAGGCGCAAAAACTGGCGATTATGCGGCCGTCACGGCTATGGCCCGCGTGTTTGTCGACAAAATCAAGGCCGCCAGAAACGGCTGAGGGAGGAATTGACGATGAGTAAAAAAGTTGTGACCTTTGGCGAAGTGATGATGCGGCTGGCGCCGCCCGGCTATCAGCGGTTCGTGCAGGCCAACTCGTTCGATGCGACCTATGCCGGCGGCGAGGCCAATGTTGCCGCTTCGCTGGCCCAATACGGCTATGACGCCTACTTTGTCACCAAGTTGCCGCCGACCGAACTCGGTCTGGCCTGCAAGTTCTTCTTGCAGAAGTACGGCATCAAGACCGACTACATAAAGATGGAAGGCGGCCGCCTCGGTATTTATTTTCTTGAAGCTGGCGCGTCGCAGCGCGCATCTAAAGTGATTTACGACCGCAAGGATTCGGCGATCGCCCAGGTGCAACCGGGCGAGTTTGACTGGCCGACGATTTTTGCCGATGCGGCCGTGTTTCATATTACAGGCATTACGCCAGCCCTCAGCGACAATGCCGCAGCGGTAAGCCTGGAAGCGGTGCAGGCGGCGAAAAAAGCCGGGCTGACTGTCAGCTGCGACCTGAACTTCCGCAAGAACCTGTGGAGTTCGGCTAAAGCCGGAGCGGTGATGAGCACTTTGATGCCGTATGTCGACATCGCGATCGCCAACGAAGAGGACGCGGAGAAAGTGTTCGGCATCAAGGCGGAAAACACCCACCTGGAGGCAGGCAAGATCGACGACGGCGGTTACCAGGAGGTTTGCCGCAAGCTGGTGGAACGGTTCGGCTTCAAGAAGGTGGCGATCACGCTGCGAGAGAGCTATTCGGCCTCTGACAACGGTTGGTCGGCGATTCTCTATGACTCGGCATTGAACGAGTTTTATAAATCGAAGAAATACGACATCCACATCGTCGACCGGGTCGGCGGCGGTGACTCGTTCGGCGGCGGACTGCTGTACGGTCTGCTGCAGGGAATGGATAACCAGCAGTGCATCGAGTTCGCGGTGGCGGCATCCTGCCTGAAGCACAGCATCCCCGGCGACTTCAACCTAGTCAGCGTGGCCGAGGTCGAAGCGCTGATGAAGGGGGACGGGTCAGGGAGAGTGCAAAGGTAGAAATTTAAGCAGGAATTGCGGTTTGCGACGTAGAACGAATTAGTCTATGAAAAAGTCACGCCTGCTCCGCAATGTCATGGGTTGGCTGGCGGCGGTTGTCATTTTGGCAACCGTTGTTCAGCCATTGCTGTTTGACCGGATAGTATTGGCTGAACAGCAGACGCTACGGGTCGTGATGGACGATAATTATCCGCCTTACATCTTTCGTGACGCCGAAGGCCAGTTAGGCGGGATTTTGGTCGACCAGTGGGTGCTTTGGCAAAAGAAGACAGGCGTAAGAGTGGAGCTGACGGCGAAGAACTGGGCCGACGCCCAGCGGGAAATGGCAGAAGGCAAACATGATGTGATCGACACCATCTTCCGCAACCCAGAGCGAGATAAACTGTATGACTTCACCAAACCTTATGCCAAGCTGGATGCGGTGATCTTTTTCAACAAGAATTTGCCGGGAATCAGCGATCTCGCATCGCTGCGAGGCTTCAATGTCGGCGTGAAGCAGGGCGGCCATTCAACAACCGTGTTGAAACAGGCAGGCATCAGTGGAATTGTCGAATATCCCAGTTATGAATCAATGGTGCTGGCGGCGCGGGATCGCAACCTGTTGATTTTCATCATGGAGAAGCCGCCGGGACTCTATTTTCTTTACAAGCATGGACTAACCGACCAACTGCGGATTTCTGAACCTTTGTATTCGGGCGAATTCCGCCGGGCGGTGACCAAGGGAGACCTGGCAACGCTGAAACTTGTCGAGGACGGGTTTGCCAAGATCAGCAGTTCCGAAAAAGATGCGATCAACCGCAAATGGTTTGGCGATGCACCCGGCAAGACCACAGTCGATTATAAGGTCTTTATCGGCGGATTGGGGCTGGCGGTGGTGGTTGCCTTTTTGCTGGTCGGTTGGAATTGGACTTTGCGCAGTCGTGTGCGGCGCAAAACGGCCGCTCTGGCGGCAAGTGAGCAGAAATTCCGCGAATTGCTGCTGAACCTGGCCATCGGCGTAATTGTCCACGATGCGGCAGGCAAACCGGTGCTGTGGAATACGGCGGCGCTACGCGAGCTGGGTTTAACGGAACAACAGCTCACCGGGTCGGCTCCGCTGCCGCCAGGCCGCGAGTATATCACGGCGTCAGGCGGGTTTCTCACCGAATCGCTGCACCCGGTTCAACTGGTCTTGACTACTGGGGAGGCGTTGCGCGAATACAGCATGGGCTTGCGGCAACCCGGCATGACTGATAAATGGTTCCAGGTCGACGCATTTCCTGACTTTGACGACCGGGGCCAAATTGAGCAAGTGGTGATGACTTTTTTTGATGTCACTGCCCGCTGGGAAACCGAACAACGCTTGACCTATATCAGTTTTCACGACGCACTGACCGGCGTATATAACCGGGCCTATTTCGAGGAAGAACTGCATCGTCTGGAACACCGGCGCAGCGGTTCAGTCGCGATCGCCATCGTCGATGTCGATGGGCTGAAACGGGTCAACGATACCTGGGGACATAGCAAAGGCGATGAGCTGCTGGTGAAAGCGGCGGAGATATTGCGTCATGCCGTTCGTACCGAGGATGTAGTGGCGCGGATCGGCGGCGATGAGTTTGCGATCATCCTGAAAAACACCGCAGAATCGGTGGTGGAATTGATATTCCAACGTCTGCGGCAGGCACTGGAGCAGGAGAAGCTGAAAGCCGAAGAACTGGCGCCGCTTAGCTTGTCGTTTGGCTATGCATTTGCGTCCAAGCCGGATATTTCTGCGGTGGAGTTGTTCAAAACCGCCGATAACCGGATGTATCAGGCCAAAGCGCAGCGCTATGCCGAAAGGAAAAAAGAATCCTAGTGCAAGCCAAGTCATTTGGTAAAAGCAACTATACTGTCTGAATAAAAATTGAGAGACGGGTTCGATTGAATCGAACCCGTCTCTCTTTGTTAGTTGCATGGGGTATGGTGTATTCGGTTAGCCGAGGATGGCCTTGAGGTCTTGCTCCGGCGTGGTGATTGGCATCAGGTTCAGTTTGTCGTGCAATACCTGGAATACGGCCGGAGTGAGGAACGCCGGCGCGGAGGGGCCGATCCGGATGTTGCGCACGCCGAGGAACAGCAGGCTGAGCAGGATGCAGACGGCCTTCTGCTCGTACCAGGACAGCACCAGCGACAGCGGCAGGCCGTTGACGTCGGTTTTGAACGCATCCGCCAGTGCCAGGGCGATTTTGACCGCCGAGTAGGCGTCATTGCACTGGCCGATATCGAGTAGACGCGGGATGCCTTCGATATCGCCGAACTCCAGTTTGTTGAAGCGGTATTTGCCGCAGGCCAGCGTCAGGATGACGCAGTCTTTTGGCACCTGGGTCGCCAGGTCGGTATAGTAGTTGCGACCGCTCTTGGCGCCGTCGCAGCCGCCGATCAGGAAGAAGTGGCGGATCTTGCCGGACTGGACCAGTTCGATGACTTTCGGTGCAGCGCCGAGCACGGCGTTGCGGCCGAAGCCGACCAGAATGGTTTTTTCCGGTTCGGTTTCCGCGAAGCCGGGCGCTGCCAGAGCGGCGTCGATCACCGGTTTGAAGTTGCGGTCGGCAATATGGACGACACCGGGCCAGGCGACCAGGCCGCAGGTAAAGATGCGCGATTTATATGTTTCGGCCGGTTTCTGGATGCAGTTGGTGGTCATCAGGATCGCGCCGGGGAAGGCGGCGAACTCTTTTTGCTGGTCTTGCCAGGCGCCGCCATAGTTGCCGACGAAGTGGCCGTATTTTTTCAGGCCGGGATAGCCGTGGGTCGGCAGCATCTCGCCATGGGTATAGATGTTGATGCCGGTGCCTTCGGTTTGCTTCAGCAATTCCTCGAGGTCTTTCAGGTCGTGGCCGGAGACCAGGATCGCTTTGCCCTTTACGGCGCTGACGCGGACCGGCGTCGGCACAGGATGTCCATAAGTGCCGGTGTTGGCTTCGTCGAGGATTTCCATGACCCGGATGTTGACTTCGCCGCTACGCAGCGCCATGCCAAGCAACGCATCCACGCCGAGGTCCGGCTGGGTGAGGAAGTCGAGCGCCTCGTGGAAGAAGGCATTGACTTTCGGATCGACAATACCGAGGACGCGGGCATGGTCGGCATAGGCGGCCATCCCTTTCAGTCCGAACAGGATCAGGTTTTCCAGACCGACCAGGTCGGCGCCGCGGGCAGCCAGGTCTTTGCTGAGCACCAGCTCTTCGCCTTGCGCGACCAAACCGTCCAGATCGGCAGCTGGTTGCCAGACTGCGGGACCGCTCAGTTTTTCCGGGGTTGCGCCGGCTTTGAGTGCTGCCCCGTCATACAAGGCTTTTGCGGTGTTGCGGACAGCGACTCCCTCGCGGATGATGCCTTCCAGGCGGGCGGGATCAAAGTTTACATTGGTGATGGTGGTAAACAGGGATTCGATGACGAATTTGTCGACGGCTGCGTCCTGGGCGCCGAGAGCGATGGCGCGGTGGGCATACATCGATACCCCTTTGGTCAGATACAGTAGCAAGTCCTGCAGGGCGGCGGTTTTCGGGTCCTTGCCGCAGACGCCGTACGCGTCGCAACCGGTTCCTTTGGCGGTCTGTTCACATTGATAACAAAACACTGTTTCATACCCCTCTCGTTTATCTTTTATTTACTTGATGATTAATTGACGACAGTGAGCAGCATCTTGAAGTCCTGCTCGGCATCGACGCCGTGCGGGATATTGGCTGGCATCACCACGACTTCGCCAGCTTTGACATTCATCGGCTTGCCACCAATCGTGACTTTCGCTTCGCCTTCCAAAACGTACAGCATTGCATCGCCAGGCGCGGAATGGGTGCTGACGCCTTCGCCTGCGGCAAACGAAAATAGGGTGATCGTCATTTCGGGACGCTGGACGAAGGTTCGGCTGACGATCTTGCCGGGGGCGACCTCGACCAGACCGGCCAGCGATACCGCTTCAGACATCGGGATGTTTTTAATCAGTTCTTTCATTGTAAATTCCTCCTTATAATACGGATTCGTCTTTGATTTCGCCGCCGATGCCGATCTTGGTCAGCTTGACCGGGACCTTGCAGCCGGAGTCGGACACCGCTTGCTGCACCAGCCGGACCAGTCCGCCGCAGCAGGGTACTTCCATATAAACGACATGGATGTATTCGATATGGTTCGCCTGGATGATCTTGGCCAGCTTTTCCCGATAAGCTGCGGCATCATCGAGTTTGGGACAGCCGATGATGGCGATTTTGCCTTTGACAAAATGGCGATGGAAATCGGGATAGGCGAACGCGGTGCAATCGGCAGCCAGCAATAATGAGGCCCGTTCCAGATAGGGAGCGTTGATAGGCATCAGGGTAAGTTGGAGCGGCCAGTTGCCTAGCTGAGACTGGGTAGGGGCTGCACTGGGCGCGGTGCTGGGACAGGCTGAGGGAGCAGCGTGCGGTGCGCGACCGATCGTCGCCAAATGCTTGTCGACCGCCGCCTGGTCATATTCCGGCGCTTCCTTTTCCACCAGTGTCAGTGCGCCGACCGGGCATTCGCCGATACAGGCTCCCAGGCCGTCGCAATATACTTCACTGACCAGCTTTGCTTTGCCGTCAATCAGCGCGATGGCGCCTTCGGCGCAGCCGGTCACGCATTGTCCGCAGCCATTGCATTTTTCTTCGTCGATAACGATGATTTTTCTGTTCATCCGGTTTGTGCCTCCTGTTTGCAGGGGACCAGGTCCCCCAGTGTTTTCGTCTTCATATATTCTTTGAACTCCGCTGTCATCCGTCCGAGCAATCCGCCGAACAGGCAGTCGCGAAACGGGCATTCGGTCGCTGGCAACAAGCAGCCTGCATCGGCGACTGGACCTTCGATCGCTTCAAAAATCGCCAACAGGGAAATCGATAGTCCTGCATCACCGAGGACAAAGCCGCCTTTGGGACCGCGAGTCGATTTGACCAGGCCGGCTTTGGCCAGGCGTTGCATGACTTTGGACAGATGCGCCTCCGAAACCAAGGTGCGTGCGGTGATTTCTTTCACTGTCAGCGAACGTCCCGGCGAGGCTGCGAGCAGTACCATACTGTGTAGTGCCAGCGACGCTGCCTCGGAAATTTGAATAATCGATGCCATGTCCTCACCTCATTTCAATATTAAGGTACTACAATACCGAAATAATGTCAAGCGTGATTTTGAAAAAAATGCAGGGAATTTACTGCGCGCCGGGAATAGACAAAGCAGAGAAAATTTTTCAGTACAAGGGAGGCGGCAGAGGTGAGCAAGCAAAAGGTGTCGATACCCCAGTTGAAAGAGTGGAAAGAACAGGGCCGGAAAATCCGCATGGTAACGGCATATGATTATCCCACCGCATTGCTGGTGGACAAATCGGAGATCGAAGTGATCCTGGTGGGAGATTCGCTCGGCATGGTGGTGCTGGGCTATGACGGCACGGTGCCTGTGACGATGGACGAGATGGTACACCACATCAAGCCGGTTGTGCGGGGCGCCCGCAACACGTTGATTGTCGGCGACATGCCGTTCATGTCTTACAATGTCAGCCTGGAAAAGGCGATCGAGAACGCCGGCCGACTGATGAAGGAAGGCGGCGCCGACTGCGTAAAACTGGAAGGCGGCCTGGCAATGGTGCCGGTGGTTAAGGCGCTGGTTGACGGCGGGATTCCGGTGATGGCCCATATCGGGCTGACGCCGCAGACGGCTTCGCAGCTGGGCGGGTTCAAGGTGCAGGGCAAAGATGAGGCCGCAGCCCAGCGGATGCTGACCGAAGCGATTAAACTGGAGGAGGCGGGTGCCTTCTCGATCGTGCTGGAAGCGATTCCGGCGCCGCTGGCAAAACTGATTACCGAGAAAGTGGGCATTCCCACCATCGGCATCGGAGCCGGCGTCGACTGCGACGGGCAGGTGCTAGTGCTGCACGACATGATCGGTCTATTCGACCGGTTCGTGCCGAAGTTCGTCAAGAAGTACGCCAATGTCAGCGAAGACATTCTGACGGCGCTCAATGCGTATGCCGAAGAGGTGGCGTCCGGCAGTTTTCCGGCTGCCGAGCACAGTTTCACGATGAAGGACGAAGTGCTGAAGAAACTTTATTGATAAGTGACGGGGGGCTGTGGTCATGAAGATTGCCGTGATTGGCGCAGGCGCGATGGGCAGCCTGTTCGGCGCCTATCTGGCGAAAGCCGGCGAAGCGGTGACGCTGGTGGATATCTGGCAGGAACATGTCGCGGCGATTCGCGACCAGGGCCTCCAGCTAAGTGAAGCGGCAGGCGACGAAGTCGTGCGGCTGGACGCGACGCTGGGGACCGGCGGACTGGAACCGGTCGACCTGGTGATTTTGTTTGTCAAGTCGGCCGCGACACAGGCTGCGGCGACTGATGCGGCGGCGCTGCTGCGACCGGGCGGCCGGGTGCTGACGCTGCAGAACGGATTGGGCAATGCTGAAGTGATTGCAGAAATCGTCGGCGCGGAGCGCGTGTTGGCGGGGACTACAGCGCAAGGGGCGACGTTGCTGGGACCGGGCCGCGTTCGTCACGGCGGTCGGGGGGATACTCATATCGGCAGACTGTCCGGCGAGGCGGATGCGTTTTGTCATGAAGTGGCGACGCTGCTGACGAACGCAGACTTGCCGAGCGTTGTCGAGCCGGATGTGCGCTCGCTCGTTTGGGGCAAGCTGATCATCAATACCGGCATCAATGCGCTGACCGCGCTGCTGCGGCTGCGTAACGGCCAGCTGGCCGACCTGACCGAGACCCGGCAACTTTTGACGCTGGCGGTGGAAGAAGCGGTGCTGGTCGCGCGGGCGGCGGGCGTTCATCTGCCGTATGAAAACCCGGTGGAGAAAGTGTTGGCTGTGGCGATCGCGACAGGGCAGAACCAGTCGTCGATGCTGCAGGATGTCTTGCGCGGCTCGCTGACGGAAATCGCCGTGATCAACGGGGCGATTGTGCAGGAAGGCGAACGGCTGGGGGTGGCGACGCCGGTGAACCGGACGCTGACCCTGTTGGTGCAGGCGTTGGAGAAAAACTTGCTGCCTAGCTGACGGTTTGGCGGAAAAATAGTACAATAAGCAGGGGACAACGTCGGAAAAGGGGGAAGTCTGTCATGAAACGGACGAGTGTTATCGGCTTGATGCTAATGGCAAGTTTGCTGATCGGCGGTTGCGGCGGCGACAAAAAGGCTACTGAACCGGGAAAAACAGAATTTAAAGCGCAACTGAAGCTGGCAACGCTGACGCCGGCCAGCCACACCTACAACCAGGCCGCCAACAAGTTTGCCGAACTGGTCAAACAACGCTCGCAGGGGCGGATCGAGGTCAAGGTCTACCCGGACGGACAGCTGGGCAAAGGCGAAAGAGAGTTGCTGGAAGCGATCCAGCAGGGCACGCTGGACATCTATGTCGGTTCGACCGCGCCGCTCAGCGGCTTCAGCCCGTCGATGGGAATTTTGGATATTCCGTTCCTGTTTCGCGATTACGCTCATGCCGACAAAGTGCTGGACGGCCCGATCGGCCTGTCGCTGCTGAAAGAACTGGACAAGGCGAACCTGAAAGGCTTGGCGTTCTGGGAAAACGGCTTCCGCAACCTGACCAATTCCAAACTGGCGGTGAAAACGCCGGACGAAGTCAAGGGCCTGAAAATCAGAACCCAGGAGAACAAAATCCACCTGACAGCCTGGAAAGCGGCCGGCGTCAACCCGGTGCCGATGGCCTGGGGCGAAGTCTATGGCGCGTTGCAGCAAAAGACGATCGATGGTCAGGAAAACCCGGTGGCGGTGATTCATTCCGCCAAACTGAACGAAGTGCAAAAGTTTCTGTCGATGACGCAGCATGTCTATTCGCCGGCGGTGTTGATCGTCAGCGCGAAAAAATGGCAGGCAATCCCGCCGGCAGACCAGGAGATGCTGCTGAAGACCGCGCTGGAAGTCGCGCAGTTCGAGCGCAAGCTTGGGCGTGATGCGGAAGAGAAGCAGGTGGCCGAATTGACCGCCCGCGGCATGACCGTAACGAAAGATGTGGACAAGGCTGCATGGCAAAAGGCGATGCAACCGGCGTTCGATGAGTTCTCGAAGCAGTTTGGCAAAGAGAAGATCGACGCCATCCTCAACACAAAATAAGTGGACGGACTGAACCGATTCAACGCACTGCTGTTTCAGACCGCGGAACAGGCAGTCATCCTGTTTATGGGGATCATCGCACTGGTGATCCCTTATGAAGTTTTTGGCCGCTATGTGCTGGGCGACATGCCGATGTGGTCCGGTGAAGTGGCCACGTATTCGCTGGTCTGGGTGTCGATGCTGGGCGGCGCGGTGGGACTGCGCAAAGGAGTCCAGGTCGGCGTCGACATAGCCTATGCGAAGCTGCCGGCGCACTGGGCGGCGCAAATTCGCTTGGTCGGCGCGCTGTTCATGCTGCTGTTTTTGTCGGTGATGATCACGGTCGGGCTGCAACAGACGGTGGACAACTGGCGTCAGATTTCGCCGGCGCTGGGCCTGCCGATGGCGCTGCCTTATCTGGCGCTGCCAGTCGGATTTTGCCTGATGTGGCTGTTTACGCTGGAACAGACGCTGGCGGGGCTTGCCGGTCTCAAGCGGGGGCGGCGCTGATGTTGACGATGTTTTTGCTGGTGTTCGCGGGCCTGATGGCGCTCGGCATCCCGGTCGCCATTGCTCTGGGCGGTTCGGCGATGGCCTATATCCTGGCGGACGGCGGCTTGTCACTGACGCTGTTGGTCCAGACCACATTCGCCGGCATGGCCTCGTTTCCACTGCTGGCGGTGCCGCTGTTCATGCTGGCAGGCAACCTGATGAACGAGGGCGGTATCACCGGCGACCTGGTCAGGTTCGCCAGGCTGTCGATGGGGCATATCAGCGGCGGACTGGGACTGGCGACAATCCTGGCCACGGCGATTTTTGCGGCGATCTCCGGTTCGGCGGTTGCCACGGCGGTGGCGCTCGGCGCGGTGATGATCCCGGCGATGCGCGGCGCAGGCTATGACGAGGATGTGGCGGCGTCGGTCACGGCGACGGCGTCCTGCATGGGTCCGATCATTCCGCCCAGCATCCCGTTCATCATTTACGGCGTAATCGCCAATGTCTCGATCAGCGCCCTGTTTTTGGCCGGCGTGGTTCCCGGGCTGATGCTCGGCGCGGTGCTGATGGGCTATATGGTGCTGGTGGCGCGTCGGCGCAATTATCCGCGCGAAGCCAAGGCCGGCGGCCGTGAAGTGCTGTCCGGCGCCGTCCGGGCCTTGCCGGCGCTGTTGATGCCGGTGGTCATCATGGGAGGCATCCTTGGCGGCATTTTCACGCCGACCGAGGCGGCCGGCATCGCCGTGGTCTATGCGTTTTTGGTAGGGACGTTCTTTTACCGCCGCCTGAAACTGGCCCGGTTGCCCTCGCTGCTCTTGGCGTCGGGGGTGGAGACGGCGGTGGTCATGCTGCTGCTCGGTCTGTCGGAGCCGTTCGCCTGGGTGGTGGCGGTCGAGCAGATTCCGCTGCGGATCATGGAAGCGATGGCGCAGGTTTCGACATCTCCCTGGATTTTCTTGCTACTGGTCAACCTAGCGCTGCTACTGATCGGGATTCCGCTGGAAACGGCGCCGGCCCTGACCATCGTCACGCCGGTACTGGCGCCGATGGCGCTGAAAATGGGCATCGACCCGATCCATCTCGGCGTTGTGGTCTGTTTCAATCTGGTGCTGGGGCTGATCACGCCGCCGGTGGGCGCGGTTTTGTTCTCGATCTGCGGCATTGCCGGGATTTCGCTGGAACGGTTGAGCCGCGGCATCTGGGTGCCGTTTCTGCTGGCGGTCGGCGTATTGCTGGTCGTGACCTTCGTGCCGCAGCTCAGCACCTGGCTGCCGTCGCTGTTGCTCGGCGGAAAATAGGCAAAAGAGTTTTGAAGCGAAAAGTCTCTTTCTGCGATTTTCGCCGGAATTCGCTAAACGGCTTGATGTCCTGGTTTTCCGAACGGCTTCAAACGCTCCGTCCGTCGCTATGAAGCCTAAAATCAGCGTCCTTGCTGATTTTTTCGAAAAAGCCAATCCATCTTCGCCGGCGAATTACACGGTGAAAATCTAATGAAATCGACTATTTTCGCAGTCAAAACCCTGCGAACGGATTCTTCGCGGTGAGATAAAAAAAGGACCGTCTCTGGCCGAAGCCAAGGACGGTCCTTTTCCATTATTTCAGCGGGTCCATTCTTTTTCCCAATCTCAGATCAGGGTTGTTGCGATTTCTGCAGGGCGATGTCGCCGATGACCGGGACTTTGTACCATTCGTTCTGATATGCCTTGACCATCAGCAGGACCCACAGGACCAGCGAGGCCAGCGAAATCAGGCCGGAGATGGCGAACAGCAGCGACCAGAGTCGCAGCGCCGGGAACAAGACCCAGGTCAGCACCAGATGCATCACATGGATCCCGCCGAACAGCAAGATCGACTGCATCGCATGGAACCGGACGTAAGGCCGTTTGTCGATGAACAGGAAGACCAGGCCGCTCAGCCAACCGAGCACATAGCACAGCAAGCCGGCGATGTTCTGCTGCATTCCCGAATCGGCCTGCTGGCCATAGCCGGGCGGCGGCGGGTAGTAACCGGGAGGCGGGGGCTGCTGGTAGCCGGGGGGCGGCGGGGGTGGCGGAGCGTAACCTTGTCCTGGCGGTGGCGGTGGCGGCGGGGCATAGCCCTGCGCGTTCATCGGGGAACCGCAGCTGCGGCAAAAGTTGGCACTGGCGTCATTGTCGACGCCGCAGCGAGCACAATTCGGCATAGCGATAACCTCCTGTCAAAAAATCAAATGACTTCCACTGCTATGAATACGCTGTCCGCAGGCGATATCCTTTTTTTACAAAATGACTTGGCGAAAATATTTTTGCAAACGCTCGGCAGGGTGTGTCAGTTTTCACTTCGTTCGAAGACCAGCTGACCACCGGCGATGGTCTGCAACACCTGAATATCTTTGAGAGAGGCCGGGTCGACTTGGTACGGGTCGGCGGACAGCACGACCAGGTCGGCGAATTTGCCCGGCGTGAGAGAACCCTTCTCCGTTTCAGCGAATTCGGCGTAGGCGGCGCCGGTGGTAAACGCGGCGATCGCCTGATCGACGCTGATTTTCTGCTGCGGATTCCAGCCACCAGGGAACTGACCATCGGCTGTAGTGCGGTTGACGGCGGCATGAATCGCCAGTAGTGGTGAAAGTTCCGCAACCGGCCAGTCCGAACCGCCGGCCAGACGAACGCCGGCCGCGAGCAGCGATCGGAAAGCGTAGGTCAGCTGGCAGCGCTCAGTTCCGATGCAGCGTTCGGCCCACCCCCCGTCATCGATCAGGTGGGCCGGCTGAACCGAGGCGATGACGCCGAGGCGTCCCATCCGTTCGATATCTTGCCGCCGCAGGTGCTGGGCGTGCTCGATCCTCAGCCGCCGGTCGCGCGGGCCGTTGGCATCGGCCACCGCTTCGAAGATATCGAGCAAAATCGAATTTGCCCTGTCGCCAATCGCATGGATCGACAGCGGGATGCCGGCCAGGTCCGCCTCGTTTACCCGTTTTTCCATCGCTCCGGCAGGGAACATGTCCGGCAGCAGCAGGCCGCAATTGTCCGGTGCGTCGTCATACGGTTCGAAAAAGTAAGCGGTGTGGCCGCCGAGCGAACCGTCGGTGAAACCTTTCAGTCCGCCGAAGCGCAGCCAGGGGTCGGCGGCGTCGCCGGTCAGAAAAGCCGGTATGTCGGCGCGGCGAAGGTCCCAGTCGATCAGCGGCAGCCGGGCGAAGATGCGGCAAGTCAGCTCGTTGCGTCGGCGAAACTGCTGGAACAGCGACCACTCGCTCCAGTCGGGATTGCCCCAGTCGGTCACGTCATGTACCGAAGTGACGCCCTCGGCCGCCGCTTTTGCCAGAGCCCGCCGCAGGGCCGCTGCGCGGTCGGCCTCGCTGGGCTTGGGCATGACCGCCTCCACCAGACGGATCGCCGCGTCTTTCAAGATGCCGGTGGGCTCGCCGCTGGCCGGGTCGCGGAAGATCTCGCCGCCACAGGGTTCGGGCGTGGCAGCGTCGATACCGGCGGCGCGTAGGGCGGTGCTGTTGGCCAGGCCGATATGCAGGTCGCTGCGACTGACAAACACCGGGTTGTTGTCGCTAATGCCGTCGAGCCATTGTTTGCAGGGGAGCGGCGCACCTGGCCAGGTTTCCTGGTCCCAGCCGCCGCCGGTCACCCACTCGTTCGGTTTGGCTTGACGCACCCGTTCGGCGATCCGGCCGACAAACTCATCCGGCCCGGCCGCGCCGCGCAGATTGACGGCCTGCAGCGAAAAACCACCGGCGACAAAATGAGTGTGAGCGTCGATAAACCCCGGCAGCACCGTTTTTCCGCCGAGGTCTCTCACTGCTGCCTGTGGCAATTCACGACCGGCATAAGCGAGGATTTCTTCATTGGAGCCGACCGCGGCGATCCGCCCGTCTCTGGCCGCGATGGCCCGGGCCCGCGGCCGCAGCGGGTCGAGTGTATGTATGTTGGCGTTGATGAGGACAAAGTCGCGCGCAGAATCAGTAGTCAAATCAAATAACCTCCTGCAATAATTGCTGATGTGATTCTATAGAATATCTGTGTTGCCGCCGGAAACAGGCAGGAAAACTTCGAACCACCGTGGAAAGGAATATCTCAATCAATGCATCAACGTCATTATAACGCGGAACAATTGGGGAGGGAACGCTTTGCGAACAAAACATAAACTTTTCGGGCTGCTGCTGACGCTGCTGATCTGTCTGGCACCTTGGAGCGGCGTGGCGCTGGCGGAGAAAGCGCCGGAGATCGTTGCGATCGACATTTTGACCACCAATGATTTTCATGGCGCGCTGGTCGAAGCGGGAAAAAACCCGGGTGCAGCCAAATTCGCCGCTTTTTTGCTGCAACAGCGGGCCAAGAATCCTTATGGCTCGATTTTTGTCAGTGCCGGCGACATGTTCCAGGGCAGTCCGGACTCCAATCTGCTGTATGGAAAAACGGTCGTGGAAGTCTTGAATGCCCTGCGCATGGACGCGATGACGCTGGGCAACCATGAATTTGATTGGGGACTCGACAAGTTGGCGGCCCGGGTGACGGAGTCGCGCTTCCCGTATGTGTCGGCCAATGTGCGCGAAAGGGACGGGCAGGGAAGGCTCAGCTTCGTCAAGCCGTTTGTGATGCTGGAGCGGATGGGTGTGAAAATCGCCGTCATCGGCATCGTGACGCCGGAAACCGCCTATACGACCGGGCCGAAAATCGTCGCGCCGTTCGAATTCCGCGACCCGGCCACGGTAGTTCGCGAACTGTTGCCGCAGGTCCGGCGACTGGGGGCGGATATCGTGGTGGTGTTGTCGCATCTGGCGTCAGAACAGGACGCGACCGGGCAGGTGACCGGGGACGCAGCGGTGCTGGCGGCGACGGTGCCGGGGATTGATGCGGTGGTGAGCGGGCATTCGCACAAGCTGGTTGCCGGCAAAGTGAACGGCGTGCCGGTGGTGCAGGCCTACTATTTCGGACGGGCGCTCGGCAAAATCAGCCTGGTCTACTCTAAGCGCGAGCAAAAGGTGCTGCTCAGCTCGGTCCAGTCGCTTGAGGTGCCGATCAAAGCGGTGAGGGCTGACGCTGAAGTGCAGGCGATCGTTGACCGGTCGCAAGCGGCGATCATTCCGGTGAAAAACGTGGTGCTGGGACGGACGGTAAAAGACCTTTCGCATGACCGCAATGAATTGTCGATCCTCGGCCAGTGGTCGAGCGATATGCTGCGTCAGGCTACCAAGGCCGATATCGCGCTGCAAAACGGCGGCGGCCTGCGGACAAGCATTCCGGCCGGCGCGGTCACGATGGGCAATCTGTATGAAGTGATGCCCTTCGACAATACCCTGGTGACGATGGACCTGACCGGCGAGCAGGTGCTGCAGGCGCTGAACCACGGCATCAACGGCAAAGCGGGCATGGTACAGTTTTCCGGCTTGCAGCTGACGATCGATTCGAGCCGGCCTTATGGCAATCAACTGCTGGAGGTCCGTTTGTCCGACGGACGCCTGCTTGACCCATCGGCGACCTACAAGATCGTGACCAACGACTTCATGGCTTCCGGCGGCGACGAGTTCACGATGTTGAAACAAGGCCGGAACATCACGGATACCTTTATCCCGCTGCGCGATGCGCTGGCCGAGGCGGTTAAAAAAGCCGGCGTGCTCAATCTGCAACTGGATGGGCGGCTGAAGGACCTCGGCAAAGCGGCGCTGAAGCCGGCGGCCTAAACAAGGGAGGGAGTGCGGTGCCCCGATTCGAGTATCGTTTGAGCGATGCTGGCCAGGACTATCCAGTGCTCTATTTCTACGAGGCGATGGATGAAGTGGAAGCGGCGATGCGGTTTGCCTGCGACTATTTTGTCAAGGAAGGCAAGACCTGGCTGAAAACCGCGTCTGCGATCGATGCGGCCGCTTACGTGATGTATGTGGAAGAGGTGCCGACCGACTCGGCGGAGGCCGGCAACCAGACCCAACCGGTGATGCCTGGCTGGATCGCAGTGGAAGTGCGCGAATACCGGGAGTATGTCAATGAATACCCGCTGATCCACCAGTTCGGCTTTCCCAGCCAAGTGCAGGCGCTTTGCCATCTGATGGCAGACACGATGATCCTGTTTGGCCAGGAGTGGGAAAAGACTTCCTGCGAAATTGATGAGGACCGGCAGGCGTATATCTACTATTGCCGGAAAACCGGGGGGTGACGTCGATGGATCCCGGCAACAAGGGTCGCAGTAAAAAGGTCGTGGGTCTGTTTTTGGCGGCGGCGCTCACCATGACGCCGGGCTGTTCGCTGAACCCGTTTGACTGGGGCCGTAACGAAGCTCCCTGCACCGATGTGAACCGTGACGGATACTGTGATGAAGATGGACGTCCGGTATCGTCGGTTACCAACCGCAGCCACCGGACCGGGTTCTGGCCGGTTTACCGCTCTTATGGCGGTGGCAGTTCCAGCACCGTTTCCAAACCTTCTTCCTCTTCTTCCTCCCGCGGTGTGTCCAGCGGTTCGAAGGGCGGGCTGGGCAGTTCATCGCGTTCCGGCGGAGGATCGAGCGGTGGCTGACGATCTGGCTGCCAGGGATTATGCAAAAAAACGTGAGGCCCTCTACGGGCCGCTACGGCGAGATGGCCGCTTTGTCTGGGATTCGATGTACGGCGACGAATATGCGCTGGCTTCGTTGCAACCGGTAACGGCGGAGTTTTGCCGGAGTCTGCGCAACGCGGCGGAAAAACTGGGCAGCATCTATGCCCGCACGGCCGAAGTGTTGCAGCATTCTGACGAAGAGCTGTTGGCCGAACTGGGGTTGCCGCAGGCGACCTGGGCGGCGGTGCGCAGTTCGCTGCCGAGCTTGTTGCCGACGATTCTCGGCCGGTTTGATTTTGCTGCGACGGAGCAAGGGGTCAAGATGCTGGAGTTCAACGCGGAAACGCCGACCGATGTGGTGGAAGCGTTTTATGTCAATGGCAAGGTCTGTGAGTTTTTTGGCGCCGCCGATCCCAACCAGGGACTGGCAGACGATCTAACCAGAGCGTTTGAACGCAGTGTCGCAGCCTACCGCAATAACGGCTTTGCGGTGGAGCGGGCCGTGTTCAGCTCGGTCGACTGGCATGACGAAGATGCGGGGACGACGCGCTTCTTGCTGCAGCAGTCGCGCCTGGCGGCGAAGTTTGTGCCGCTGTCGCAGCTGCGGGTGTTCGAGGATCGGTTGCAGGTCTGGGACGGCCAGGCGCACGAGCCGGTGGACCTGCTGTACCGGCTGCATCCGCTGGAAAAAATGGCGGAGGAGCAGGACGGCGACGGCTACCCTACCGGCCGGCATGTACTGGAGATCGCGGCGGAAGGCAGACTGGCCCTCGTGAATCCGCCGGCGGCGATGCTCGCCCAGTCCAAGGCGACCCAGGCGCTCATCTGGAGTCTGCATGAGGACGGCTCGTTTTTTACGCCGGAGGAACACGCGACGATTGCCGACCATATGCTGCCGACCTACTTTGAAAACCGGTTTCTTGGCCGTAGCCCCTACGTGACCAAGCCTATTTACGGAAGGGAAGGCGGTGCGGTGACGATCTATGGCAGCGACGGAGTGGCCTGGACGCGGGATGAGGAATGCAACTACTGGGAGCAGCCGCTTGTTTACCAACAGTATGTCGAACTGCCGAAGCAGACGGTCAGGACCCTGAACGGCCTGTATTGTGGTAGAATAATCTATGGAACCTTCCTGGTGGATGGTCGCGGCTCGGCCCTGGTGGCGCGGGTCGGCAGCCGGATCACCGGCAATATGGCATATTATCAACCGTTGTGCTTATCAACGGACGCGTCGAAAGGAGAATGAGTGATGGTTTTGCAACAATGGTCCAGCTTCGTCAATTTCCTTACCTATCTGGTGGTCTCGATCCCGCTGCTGCTCATCGGCATCAAGATTTTCATGATGCAGACGCCGTACAACGAAATGAAGATAATCCAAGAGGCGGCCTGCTGCGACAAGACGGCAAAAGATGAGGCCGGCATCGCCGTCGCGCACAATTTGGGCGGAAAAATCGTCGGCCAGGCGCTGGTGATGGCCTCGGCGGTGTTCCACGCGGTCAGTATCGGCGACCTGATCATCTGGGGCGTCATCGGCATTATTTTTCAGGTATTGGTCTACTATGCGTTTGAAAAGTTGACCCCGTTCAAGGTGGCGGACGAGCTGATGAAAGGCAATATCGCCGTCGGCGTGTTTTCGGCCCGGCTCAGCTTTGCGACCGGCCTGATTTTGGCTGCGCTGATCAGCTGAAAAGTTTGCGCGAGGGTTTGACAGGAACAAAATAGTTTAGTATGATAAAAAACGCAGGTGAAAAGTCACTTGGCTTACTGATTCGTGGGGGCGTAGCTCAGCTGGGAGAGCGCTAGATTCGCATTTTAGAGGTCAGGGGTTCGATCCCCCTCGTCTCCACCACAAGAAAGATAAGGGTTCCGACGATTTCGTCGGAACCCTTTTTTTGCGTGCGCCCAGCATGGGCAGTAACTGGGCGGTGAAAGTCCGCTATGGGCTTGGTAGTGGGAACCATTAGCCAAGGGATGAAGTGGTTCTGCCAAACCGTGAAAAGATACTACAGCTAGCCGATCAATATGGAGCTAGGCAACCGGAGTCTTACCGCCATTGCAGACCGCGACCGGAGAAGCGTAAAATAGCGAAGCCGCATAAATGCAGCGGGCCGCCTTACGGCGGCCTCTTTTTTATAAGCGTATAAGCGATCTTAGAGCGTCGTCAAATATTAATTTCGTTTCAAAGTAATGTTATGCTCGCCAACATTTCGCAAATAGATCGTGTCTGGTTTAACGTACTGAAATGTTACGCGAATGCCCATAGTAATCGACGCTTCAAATATTTCATCCGTGCCTTGGATTTTTTTTGTTCGCAAGGATGGGTGCTGCGGATTAGATTCGATAAGTAATAAAAATTTCTCTAATTGCGTTGCGGTTAGAATCCCTTTTTTTAGCAGCTTTTTTAATTCTTTGACAAAGCGGTCGCTGCGATATAGGTTAGGCATTGGTAATGTCCGCCAGAAGCTCTTTGGCGGTAACCGCCTTGCCGGGCCCCTTTTGGTCAAGTTCTTTCTGAACTTCCTTTTCCCCTTGCTGCCAGGCTTTGGACCAGAACCAAGTTTGTTCTTTTGGAATCAGCGCTTTTGGGGTAATGATGATTTTCCCGTCTTCGATGTTGTACTCCAACAAATCCCCTTCGCGAATTTGTAGTTTAGTCGCCAATGCTTTCGGCAACGTGACCTGATTTCTGGTTCGCACTTCGATATATCCAACTGACACTCCAATCACCTCATTTTAACAAAATGCGAATTTCTGATTTTCTTATATTCTACCATTTCTTATTTTTGGGGTCAACCGCCGAACAAGCGGGCGAAAAAGTTGTTTATCGGCCTACTCGAACTAGAAGTCGGGATTGGTCCTGAGATAAACAGTAAAAATCCTATTGCCAGATATTGACTTGCGTTCATACCCCACGATAGATATAATTTGATCAACTTGTGGGGTATGAAGAGGTGATGGATGTGGTAATTCACGGAGTGCTGCGCGATGAATATGAACGAATAGGTCGTATGGTGGAAATACACCAGGCAGAAATAGCGAAAATGCCGAAAGGCGTCGTTCGGGAAAAACAGGTTCAGGGAAGGGTTTATCCTTACTTGCACTTTCGCGATTCGGACGGAAAAGTTAAAGATGTTTATATCAAGGGAGGCGATTCCGCAATCGCTGAAATGAAGGATCAAATTGCTCAGCGAAAGCAGCGGGAAAATGCTTTAAAGCAGTTTCGTCGGGAACAAAAAGAGATTGAAAGGATATTGAAGAAAAGATGAGCAATGAAATGCTAACCATTACCTACTCATCCAACGCGATCGAAGGGAATACCCTCACCGAATCAGAAACAAAAGTAGTCCTCGAAAACGGAATCACCGTAAGCGGCAAGAGGAATGAGTTTGTGAAAATAAGGTAACCGAACTGCCCGGACCGACGGACGTAACCCGGCAGCGCAATTCGCCGGTGCGATGCAGCTTTTTTATAGCCTTGGGGTCAACAACCAGTGATCTTATCTCACGATTAAAAATTGGAGTGGAAACGATGAACGGGCTTGAATTGTGTGAAGCCTACTACCATGAAATCTGCCAACCCATGCTGAGGACGAAGTTTCCCGGCCAGTTCAACCGGATAGCAGCAGGCTTGGTAGGCGAAGGGTCGGAATGTTTCGGCTTCGACGATGAACTATCGCAGGATCATGACTTTGGTCCGTCAGTTATGCTGTGGTTAACAGACGAGGACAAAACAGCCTTTGGTCAGGAACTGCAGCAGGAACTGGATAAGTTGCCAATAAACTTCCGTGGTTTTCAAGGAAAAAACACCAGCGCCTGGGGTAAAGGACGAACCGGTGTCCTTTCAATACGCCAGTTTTACTGCAAGTTTATCGGTCGGAACTGCCCACCGGCAACTCTTGATGATTGGCGGCGGATTCCTGAAACCCATCTTGCTGTTGCAACCAACGGCAAATTGTTTTTTGATCCGCTAGGAGAATTCACTGCTTTTCGCAGCGCCTTGCTCAGCTATTATCCTGAAGATGTTCGGCTAAAAAAAATGGCTGCGCGGTGCATGACGATGGCGCAAGCCGGTCAGTACAACTATCCGCGCTGCATCAACCGCAATGAAACGGTAGCTGCCTGGATGGCGTGCGCAGGATTTATCGACAATGCAATTTCGCTGATATTTTTGCTCAATCGTCGTTATAAACCATTTTACAAATGGATGCATAGGTCGCTAGGCGACTTGCCTATACTCGGAAAGCAGGCGCAGCAAAACTTGCGACAGTTGGTCGAGCAAAAACCGGAAATTAAAACGGAGTTCATCGAAGCTCTTTGTTCGGAGATCATTGCCGCATTGCAGCAAGAGAAACTAACTTGTTCGTGCAGCGACTTTTTGTTGGATCATGGACCAGAGATCCAGCTTCGCATAAAGGATCCCGCCTTGCGGGAAATGAACCCTTGGCTAGAATAGGAGGAATGCACTTTGAGTCGGTCGGCATTAGTGAACCGGATTATCGAATTGGAATGGGAGATGTTTTCCTCTGTTGCCAATGTGGGCGGTCCGGCATCCTGCCAGAATGATCCGCGCACCTTTCAGATCATGCGGCAAAGTCAGGCCCAAACCTGGTCAACTGAACTGATGCAAAGCTATCTGAACGACCTGGAAACCGCAAATCGTGACGAGATCAACTTGATGACGCTCAAATACGCGCGAATGATGGAGTTCACCTATCCCGAGGAATACGAGAACATCAAAGACCTGCTGCCGCCAGTAGATGAGCAGACGCTTCGCCGAATCGATGATATCCTGGCGATCCATCTTCAATGGGAAGAGGAATTGAGTCGACGCTACCCTCGCCTGCGAGTCCGAGGAAGACCGTCAACCCGTGAAGGAGACAATCGTTTTGCAACTTCTGTGGAAACATACCTGCGAGGCGAACTGTCGACGTTTTCGCCCCGCAGTATAGAAATTTATCATCATGACACGATGCAGGCGAGAGATGAGGGCGTGAATCTGGCTGAAAAAATATTACTGAACACTGTACAGGCTTATGGCTATTCATCGCTCGCGGATGCAGAAAAATGATATTCATCATGCCGAAAGATATTAGGTGAGCAAAAAGACCAGCGCCGGAAAAACAGCCAGTAAAAAAACAGTCGTGGTTACGACAAAGGCGGCCATGGCAACATTCACGTTCAGGCTATGGAGTTTTGCAGTGATGACCGCGTTAATTGCCGTCGGTGTGGCAGACAAAATCAGAATTGTATCAATGACGGTTTGATCATGGATGAGCATTTTTGCCAATAAAAATGCAATAGCTGGATTCACGATAAATTTGATCGGTAGCAGATCCAATATTTTTCGATAATATTGTCGCATCTCGTTTAAATCCATAGAAAAGCCGATGGGCATAAGAGCGGTCCAGGCAGCAAGGTGAACCAGCGGGTCGAGCAGCTCGCCCATCCATAGCGGGCGTGGAATGCCGGAATAATATAAAGCGGCGCCGGTAAAAACTCCCACTACCGGTAATTGGTTACGGTTCCAAAACAGGTTTTTTATTTCAATTGCTTTGCTTTTTCCATGCAGGCTTTTCTGATAGTAGTATTGCGCCAGTGGAAAACAGACGAGAAAAAGCCCCGCATCCTGCAGCAGCACGGCTAGTCGGGTATAAGCGTAGCCGATTTCGCCGAGAATAATAAAGGCGCATAGCCCGCCGATCGTACCGAGGTTCGAAAGAGAAGCCGAAACTAGGTAACTGCCTTTTTCCAGATAGTCGTCATATTTTCCGGCGGACCAATAATAGGCAGTTGCTCCGGGAACAATCCCGATCAGCAGTCCGAATATCGGCAACCAAAGCAATTCCAGGTTCAATTTCAGCACCCAACCGCTGAGGGTTGACAAAACCGGGACAAAAACCAGAATGTTCAGGCTCATCATCTTCTTGAAATAAACCTCGCCAAAGCGAGTTTGATAACGCAAAAAGTATCCGAAAATCAACGGAAGAATCAAATCAACAAAGATGTAGCCAAGTTTAACTTTAATATCCATTGCTGCTTCCCTTTCTATTGCTGTGCGAGATTTCGTTGGAAGAAATGCAATTTCGCAGTGCTTATTTCAGCAGTCTGTCCAGCGTATAGCGGGTGATGCCAAGTTGTTTTGCCGCCCGGCTTTTGTTGCCGCCGCATTTTGCCAATGTCGAGATGGCAAGCTGCTTTTTCATGCCCTTCATGTTCTGCAGCGAGTCTGTCTGCGGAACATCAACTGCTGATGAACCGGGCGGGAAGGTACCGTCTGTTTCGGTGATGTCTGTCGCCAAAGCGATTTTTCCATCGACTGTACCCTCATTCAAAAAGTCGCCGATTGTTGTCGCAAAGTCTGCCGCATTGTCGCAAATTAATGCGAGGCGTTCCATGGTGTTTCTCAATTCACGGATGTTTCCCGGCCAGGAATACTGCTGCAACAATTCAATTGCGGCAGGGGTCAGGGGAATGTTGGGGCGGCGGGCTTTTTCCAAAGCTGCTTGTAAAAAGAATTCGGCCAGGGGAAGAATGTCCTTTTTGCGCTGGCGTAACGGCGGAAGGTTAAGGCTGAGGACATTCAGCCGATAATAAAGATCCAACCGGAAATCCCCTTGTAAAGCCCTCGCTTTCAGAGGGACATTGGTTGCGGCAATAACCCGGATATCGACAGGAATCCAGTTTCCGGCGCCGAGCCGCATCACCTGCCGTTCTTCCAGGACGCGCAGCAGCCTTGCCTGCAAACTGAGTTCCATATCACCAATTTCATCAAGGAACAGAGTTCCACCATGGGCAAGCTCGATCAGACCGGGCTTGCCTTCTTTGCGTGCGCCGGTAAAGGCGCCTTCGACATAACCGAACAGTTCGCTCTCCAGCAGCTGGGTGGGCAGTGCGGAGCAATTCAGCGCGACAAACGCCTTGTCGCGTCGCGCGCTGGCCTGATGGATGCTTTGGGCGAACAGTTCTTTGCCGCAACCGCTTTCCGCCTGGATCAGCACGGTGCCGTCGGATGCCGCATAGCGCTTCGCCCGTGCGATCGCCAGTTGTGTCTCGGGATCGGTTGCGATGATATCGTCGAAAGCGTATTTGGCGAACAGACCTTTGCTGTACAACTGGCTTCTGAGCTTTTGCTCGGTTTTTTGAATGCGACCGGCTTCCTGAAAAGTGGCGACAACGCCCTGGACCACGCCGTTTACTTCAATCGGAACCCGGTTGGTGACGACGATGCCGGAAGGGGTGTTTTGCAGTTGTTCCAATTCGGCGCGACCCTGCTCCAGCACTTCGTTCATCCGCGTATTGGCGATGACTTGCTTGATGTTTTTGCCAATCGATTGCTCGGCCCGGGTCTGGAATATTTTTTCTGCGCCGCGGTTCATCACGGTGATATTGCCGCTGCGGTCGACCGCCAGCACGCCATCATGGATAAAAGTCAAAATGGCACGGAGCTGCTCCGTCGCTTTTTTTTCTTCGGCCTGCACGGCAAAAATCCGTCGCGCCTCTTCGATCGCTTCCGAGACGGCCTCGGCGCCGGAGCGGATCAGCCGGACCTCCGATACTTTAAGCTTTAGCTTGCTTACGACCAAGGTGTCGCCGACCAGCACGTCGATCGGTTCGCGTTCCAAGCGAGCCGACAAATCATTTTGCGTATCCTGCCAGTTTGGATTCTCGTCACTGCGAAGCGTCATGATCTCGCTAAGCGAGATGGACAGACATTGGCTGATCGAGCGGCAGCCCTCCACCACGTTGCGATAGCCGACTACGCCGATGGTTCGATTTTGGCCGGATAAATCGACCAGAGTACGCAAAATGTCGTAGCCGCTCACGCGCACCTCGACGACCGGGATTTCCAGGTGCTTGCGGATCAGATTGGCGGTTCCGCCGCGACTGATAATGACCTGCGTACCGTTGGCCAGCAGTTCTTGTGCACGGCTGAGTCCCTCGTCCAGCAAGCCGTCAACCACTTCGATGTCGGGATATTTTTCCGTGCAGATTTCGCGGGCGAGAACGGCAAGTTCCGGATAGGGCGAGATGAATGCGATCTCGGCCAAAAGAATCTCCTCCCTGTAATGGATTGCCTGGCAATGTTGTTTTAAAAATGAACAATTATGTGATATTTTATCACATATTGATAAAAAAAGAGACGTATCGTTGATTGATTCCTGCAAAAATAGGTCGATTTTGCTTTGGCATGCTTATTGCATTGTTGTCTGGTTGCATGCATGAATCGGGCCCAAGATAAAACGAAAAGGAGTTTTCATCATGAAGTTTAAAGGTTTCAGACGGCCGGATGGAACGGTAGGGATCCGCAACCATGTGCTGGTGATTCCGTCAGTGGTTTGCGCCAATCGGGTGGCGCGCGGAATTTCCCAGCAAATTGCCGGGACCACCTGGGTTGAGCACCAGCATGGATGCACCCAGCTCGGTGCAGACGCAGAATTGACTACTCATGTGTTGGTAAGCCACGGAACGCATCCCAATGTTTACGGCGTCGTTGTGGTCGGACTCGGTTGCGAAACGATTCGGGCCCAGGACATCGCCGCCGCGATTAAAAAGCAGTGTCCGTATAAACCGGTACATTTGGTAATCATTCAGGATGAAGGCGGTTCGGTGAAGGCGACGGCTGCCGGGACGAGCGCCGCCAGAAAAATGGTTGGCGAAGCTTCGCAGCTGATGCGCGAAGACATCGAGGCCGCCGAGCTGATTCTGGGCACCGAGTGCGGCGGTTCCGACGCCTATTCCGGCATTTCCGGCAATCCGGCGCTGGGGATCGCCAGCGACCTGCTGATTGCAGACGGCGGTACGGTCATCCTGGCCGAAACGACGGAGATCATCGGCGCGGAACACATTGTGGCGGCAAGAGCGATCAATGAAACCGTCGCCCAAAAATGCTTCGACGTGATCAAGCGCTGTGAAAAACAGGCGACGGACATGGGCGTAGATATGCGCGGCGGCCAGCCGACTCCGGGCAACATCGAAGGCGGTCTTTCCTCAATTGAAGAAAAATCGCTGGGCTGCATTTACAAGGCCGGATCGAAACCGCTGCAGGATGTGATCGAATACGCTGCGCCAATCACGCAAAAAGGGCTGGTCTGGATGGATACGCCGGGTCAGGATGTCGAACAGATTACCGGAATGGTTGCCGGCGGCTGTCACCTGGTCGTTTTCACCACCGGGCGCGGAACCTGTTGCGGATCGCCAATCGCACCGACGATCAAAGTTTCCACCACGACGCAACTGTTTGAACGAATGAACGACAATATCGACCTGGACGCCGGCCCGATCGTTTCCGGCACGGCAACGGTCCAGCAGGTGGGCGAAATGATCATGAACGAGATGCTCGAAGTCGCCTCAGGAAAGCAGTCCAAGTCGGAAATCCTCGGGTTCAACGATTTTGCAATCAAACGCATCGGCCCCAGCATGTAGAGGAGGAAAAATCGCAATGCAACAGGCGCATGGAATAGTCATGAAATCGGTCGATAATGTCTGTACGGTGGTAGGCACCGTCGATGCCGCCACCCCGGTTCAGTTTGATCTGGCGGGGCAAAACGAAACCATCACGGTAACGGAACCCATATCGTTTGGTCATAAGTTCGCCCTGCGGACGATAAAAAAAGGCGAGCCGGTGGTCAAGTACGGCGAAGTGATCGGTCTGGCGACCAAAGACATTGAACCAGGGCAACACGTTCACGTTCACAACCTGGAAAGCTGCCGGGGACGCGGCGACAAGTAGCGTACGGAATTTGTACAGTGATTAAAAAATGAGTGGAGGAAACAAAGATGCAACTACCAATCAAAAGAACCCTCGAAAGAATCCCCGGCGGGATGATGGTGGTTCCGTTGCTGCTTGGGGCGCTGATCAACACATTTGCGCCGGAGTTCTTTAAAATCGGCGGGTTTACTACGGCTTTGTTCAAAAACGGTGCTCTGCCGCTGATCGGTATGTTCCTGTTCTGTATGGGCGCCCAGATGAATTTCAACGTAGCCCCGCGCGCACTAAAAAAGGGCGCGATTCTGACTGTTGTCAAGTATGCGATCGGTGTAGGCGTGGGTCTGTCTGTGGCAAAGTTGCTGCCGAGCGGTGTGTTGCTGGGTTTGACGCCTCTTGCCATCATAGCGGCGATGACCAATTCCAACGGGGGCCTGTTTGTTTCGTTGACAGCCGAATACGGCGACGAATCGGATGTTGGTGCGGTCTCGGTCTTGTCGCTGAATGACGGTCCTTTTTTTACCATGATGGCGCTTGGGCTATCCGGATTGGCATCGATTCCGTTCATGGCGTTTGTTGCAGTGCTGGTACCGATCGTGATCGGCATGATCATCGGCAATCTGGATGAAGAGATGCGAAAATTCCTGGGACTCGGCGAACGGGTTCTGATTCCGTTCTTTGCTTTCTCCCTTGGCGCCGGAATGGATTTCTTCACGATTTTTAAAGCAGGAGCGCCGGGGATCGTCCTGGGCCTGATGACGGCAGTTTTGACCGGTTTTGGCGGGTATTTCGCGCTGAAAATATTCGGCGAAAAAAATGGATTGGCCGGAGTGGCCGAAGGATCGACCGCTGGAAATGCAGTAGCGACGCCGGCAGCGATTGCTGCGATCGATGCCGCTTACAAGCCGATCATGTCCGAGGCGACTGCGCAGGTGGCTGCGGCCTGCATCATTACTGCACTGGTGTGCCCTCTGCTGGTTGTAATGATGAACAAGTACCAGGAAGGCAAAGGGATATATGCCAGCAAACGACAGAAACAAGCCGATGCAGCGGTTTCATAGAGGTGCCGGAATGACAAACGCAAGAAGAAAAATGAAGACCATGGATGGGAATACGGCGGCAGCCCATGTTTCATACGCTTTCACCGATGTCGCCGCCATATTCCCCATCACGCCTTCGTCCAACATGGCGGAAAGTACCGACGAATGGGCAGCCGAAGGCCGCAAGAACATTTTCGGCCAGACGGTGCACGTGGTGGAAATGCAGTCGGAAGGCGGCGCGGCCGGCGCCGTGCACGGCTCGCTGCAGGCCGGGGCCCTGACGACGACCTACACCGCTTCGCAGGGGCTGCTGTTGATGATCCCCAACATGTACAAGATCGCCGGCGAGCTGCTGCCAGGCGTGTTTCATGTAAGCGCCCGGGTGGTCGGCGCCAATGCCATCAGTATTTTTGGCGACCATTCCGATGTCATGGCGACGCGCCAGACCGGGTTCGCCATGCTGGCCGAAAGCAGCGTGCAGCAGGTCATGGACCTGGCGGCGGTGGCCCATCTATCGGCGATCAAGGGGCGCGTTCCCTTCCTCAACTTCTTCGACGGCTTCCGTACTTCCCACGAGGTGCAGAAGATCGAAGTGCTGGAGTATGAAGAACTGGCTGGGCTGCTGGACTGGGAGGCCGTCAACGCGTTCCGCCGTGGCGCGCTCAACCCTGACCACCCGGTGCTACGCGGCACGGTGCAGAATCCAGACATCCATTTTCAACAACGCGAAGTCGCCAACCGATACTGGCAGGCGCTTCCTGACATCGTGGAGGGCTATATGGCGGAAATCAGCCGCCTGACCGGCAGGGAATACCATTTGTTCAACTATTACGGCGCGCCGGATGCCGACCGCCTGATCATCGCGATGGGGTCGATGTGCCAGACCATCGAGGAAGTCGTCGACTACCTCAATGCGCGCGGCGAAAAGGTCGGTCTGCTGAACGTCCACCTGTACCGGCCGTTTTCGGTCACTCATTTTATCAAGCAAATCCCTGCCAGTGTCAAAGCGATCGCCGTGCTCGACCGGACCAAAGAGCTGGGAGCCCAGGCCGAGCCGCTGTATATGGATGTGAAAACCGCCTTTTATGGAAGGTCGTGGCAGCCCCTGATCGTCGGCGGACGCTGCGGCGTCGGCGGTAAAGACATCATTCCCGGCCATATCCGGGAGGTGTTTGAAAACCTGAAATTGGCCCAGCCCAAAGACCATTTCACCGTGGGCATCATTGACGACGTCACCCATACCTCGCTTTCGCTCGGACAGGATATCGACACCACGGCGCCAGGGACCAAGGCCTGTAAATTCTGGGGCCTCGGCGCCGACGGGACGGTGGGCGCCAATAAAGCGGCGATCAAAATCATCGGCGATAACACGGACATGTACGCGCAGGCCTATTTTGCCTACGACTCGAAGAAATCGGGCGGCATCACTGTCTCGCACCTGCGCTTCGGCGATAAGCCGATCAAAGCGCCGTATCTGATTCACAAAGCCGATTTTATTTCCTGCTCCCAGGAGTCCTATGTCGACAAATACAATTTGCTGGAAGGCCTGAAGCCGGGCGGAACCTTCCTGCTCAATACCACCTGGTCCGCCGACGAGCTGGACAGCAAACTACCGGGCGGGATGAAACGGTTCATCGCCGAGAACGACATCCGGTTCTACACCATCAACGCGGTGAAACTGGCGCAGGACCTGGGGCTGGGCGGCCGGTTCAACATCCTGATGCAGTCTGCGTTCTTCAAACTGGCTGACATCATTCCGCAGCAGCAAGCCGTGCAATACCTGAAGGATGCCGTCGTCAGTTCCTATGGCAACAAAGGAAGCAAGATCATCGAGATGAACAATGCGGCCATCAGCCAGGGCATGGAGGCGCTGGTCCGGATTCAGCCGCCGGAAGCCTGGAAAGCGGCTGTCGACACGGCGACCGACCAGGCGAAATTCGCCTGCGCCTGCAGCAGTGAGGCGCAAAAACCGGCGCCGGAATTTGTCGAGAAAATCCTGGTGCCGATGAACCGTCAGGAAGGCGACAAGTTGCCGGTCAGCGCGTTCGTCGGTCAGGAAGACGGCACCTTTCCGCTTGGCACCTCCGCCTATGAAAAACGCGGTATAGCGATTGACGTGCCAGAGTGGCAGTCCGACAAATGCATCCAGTGCAACCAGTGTTCCTTCGTCTGTCCGCATGCCAGCATCAGGCCGATCTTGGTCAATGACCAGGAAATGGCGTCAGCCCCCAGTGGATTTATTGCAAAACCGGCTACGGGCGCAAAAGAACTGCAGTTTCGGCTGGCCGTTTCGGTGAACGATTGTACCGGCTGCGGCAACTGTGTGGAAGTTTGTCCCGCCAAGGAAAAAGCTTTGGTCATGAAGCCGTTTGCATCACAACTGGAACAGGATGCGCTCTGGCAATATGCCCTCGATCTGTCCCCGAAGCAAAACCCGCTGAGTCCGCTTACCGTGAAAGGCAGTCAGTTCGAGCAACCGCTGCTCGAATTCTCGGGAGCCTGCGCCGGTTGTCTGGAGACCGGCTACGCCAAACTGGTGACGCAGCTCTATGGCGACCGGCTGATGATCGCCAACGCCACCGGCTGCTCCTCGGTCTGGACCGGCAGTGCGCCGGCCGTGCCCTACACTACGAACCGTCGGGGACATGGCCCGGCCTGGGGCAATTCGCTGTTTGAAGACAACGCCGAATACGGCCTCGGCATGATGCTGGGCGTGAAGCAGCTGCGAAAACAATTGGCGCAAAAGATCGAACAGGCCGCCGCGCTCGGATTGAACGAGGAATTGACAGCCGCCTGCCAGGACTGGCTGCAGGGCCAGGATGAAAGTGCCGGAACCCGCGAGCGGGCCGACCGCCTGATCGCGGCACTGGAACAGAGCGCAGACGATCACGCCTTGCTGAAGGACATCTACGAAAACCGCGATTTCCTGGTCAAACGCTCGCACTGGATCTTCGGCGGCGACGGCTGGGCCTACGACATCGGGTTCGGCGGCCTGGACCATGTGCTGGCATCCGGCGAAGATGTCAACGTACTGGTGTTCGACACCGAAGTGTACTCCAATACCGGCGGCCAGTCCTCCAAGGCGACGCCGACCGCGGCCATCGCCAAATTCGCCGCCAGCGGCAAGCGGACCAAGAAGAAAGATCTCGGCATGATCGCGATGAGCTATGGCTATGTCTATGTGGCCCAGATCGCCATGGGCGCGGACAAGGCCCAGACGCTGAAGGCGATTGCCGAAGCCGAGGCCTATCCGGGACCATCGCTGATCATCGCCTATTCACCATGCATCAACCACGGGATCAAGGCGGGCATGGGCTGCAGCCAGGCCGAAGCGAAGAAAGCGGTCGACTGCGGCTACTGGGCGCTATACCGCTACCAGCCTGAACTGAAAGAAAGCGGAAAGAACCCGTTTGTTCTGGATTCGAAACAGCCGAAGGCGAGCTTCCGCGAGTTCCTGACGGGGGAAGTGCGTTATTCCTCGCTGCTGAAACAATATCCCGAGCAGGCGCAAGCCTTGTTCGCCAAGACCGAGCAGGACGCGATGGAGCGGCTGCAGGGCTATCAGCGGCTGGCAGGGCTGGCGTAGAGTCCCAAAGAGCATGCAAGAACAAGGCTGCACAGCGCAAGTTTTGCGCCATGCAGCCTTGTTCTTTTCAACCAGATTGCGCTCAGGCTTCGTATACCTCGACCCGGTTGCGGCCGTCGGCTTTTGCCTTGTAGAGCGCCTCGTCGGCACGACGGAGCCACTCGGAAAGCGAATCCCCCGTCGGTTTCACTGCGGCGACTCCCAGGCTGACAGTGACCGAAAACATTACGCCGTCATCGGTGTGAAACTCAACCTCGGCAATTTCCTGCCGCAACCGTTCGGCCACCTGCAGCGCCTGTGCCGGCTCAGTCTGCGGCAACAGCAGGCAGAACTCCTCGCCGCCGAACCGCCCGATCAAGTCGGTATCCCGCAACGCCCCTTGGCCGGTTCGCGAAACGGCGCGCAGCACCTCGTCGCCCATCGCGTGGCCATAGCGGTCGTTGACCTGCTTAAAATGGTCGATATCCATCATCAACAGTGCGGCCGGCGCGGGGTAGCGTTGAATCCGGCGCAGATCCTCCTCGGCGCGCTGCATAAAATGCCGGCGATTGGCGATACCGGTCAGTTCATCGGTCATCGCCAGCCGCTTCAGCTCGTTTTCAAGCTGTTTTCTGCCGATGGCCAGCGAAATCTGGGCCGCGATGATCGCCAGGATTCCGGCGTCTTCAGGCCGGAACCGCTTTTCTGATTGATGCAGGTTGAGCGCCACGATGCCGAACGCTTTGCCGTGCAGGTCGGACAGCGGAGCGCCCAGCCACTGATGATCGATGTTGTCGTAGGTCGCGTCAATTTCGCCGCGTTCACGCAGCTGTCGAAAATCTTCCGCCTCCAGCAGCACAGGACCGCCCAGCCGAATCAGATACTCCGTCAGTCCTCTGCCGGCCTTGCGTCTGGGCGGCAGGTTGTTTTTTTCGCCGGCGATATAAGGAATCGTCACATCGCCGGTCAGTTCATCCACCAGCACGATCGAAAAAGAGTCGGCCGGCAGGATCTTTTCCACCCAAAGGTGAACCCGGGCGTAAAAATCGGTCAGGGCATCATCGCGTAACGCTTCTTCGGCGATTTTTCCCAGCACCATCTGCGTCCGGCTGTTTCGCTGCATCAGCGCCTCAATCTGCTTGCGTTCGCGAATGTCCCGGACAAAGAAGACGATTTTCTGCGGCTGCCCCTGTTCGTCGCGGACAAATTCCGCGTTCGATTCAACCTCGATTATTCGGCCTGTCGCATCCTCGATCCGGTATTCCCCCGGCCCGGTAAAAATTCCCTGAAACATCAACTCAACGTTCTCTATCGCCCGTCCGCGGTCTTCCGGCACGACAAACTGCAGATGGTTGCGGCCGATCAGGGCCGTTTCGTCGGCAATCCCAACCAACCCGACGATTTTGGGCGAAACCATCAGCACGGTCCCTGCCAGGTCGGTGATCACCACGCCGTCGGGCGAAGCCGACAGAATCGATCGGTGCAGCGCTTCGCTCTGGCGGATCTTTTCCTCTTCCCGTTTGCGCAGGGTGACGTCGCGGATCAGGCTGATCAGATGCGGTACCTCGTCCAGATAGAGGATCTTGCCAGAGTAGCTGCCGAACCATTCCTGGCCCGACTTGTTCAGAAAGGCGATTTCCAGGTTGTAGCAGGCCTTGTCGCGCAGCAACTTCTCGACCACGGTCCGGCGATCCTCGCGCCGTTTCCAGAGGTTGAGCTCCAAACTGGTCTTGCCCAATACCTCCGACGGCTGCAAGCCGAACAGGCTGCTGAAGCCGTCGTTGACCTCCACGATCAGCCCGTCGGGCAGGCGGGTCAGCAGGGCGGCATCCGGGTTGGTGTGAAACAAGGTTTCGAATCGCCGGCGCAGTTCATCGGTCTGCCGCAGCAGGCGCTGGTTCACCATCAGGAGGAAGCCGACGGTCCACAGCGTGCTGGCTGCCAGTGAGCTAAGCAACAATACGAGCTGAAGCGTCGACTGCGAAAGGAAACCGGCATAGCTGTCCGGGTGCAAAAGCAGATAAATCAGCCGGCCGACAAATACCAAAGCCATCACGGCAAACGCGCCGGCGGCCAGCAATTGGGGGTCGTCCCAACTGCGGCGTTGCAGGCGAAACATGATGCGGACATTGGCCGACGCCAACAGGGCGATCGTCGACGAAATGAGGACCGCCCGCACAATCAGCCGGTCGTCGATAAAGAAAAAATAAATCAGAGCCAGCAAATACAGGGCCGCCACCGCAAACAGCGGCCGCGACCGGTCCGGCAAGCCGCCGAACTGTTGCGTGCCCCGGTAATAAAAGAGATAGGCAAATACAAACAGCGCGTTGCCCAGCATCACCACCACCGGTAGCCAGGTCGGACTGGCGCGGAAAATGTTCAGGCCGAAGCCGACGGCGGTGCAAATGTTGCCCAGCGCCCACCAACCGATGCCGGGGCAGTCGGGATTGTTGCGGTACTGGAAGATCAGAATCCCGGCCTGGGTGACGCCGGCCAGCGCCAGCACGAAAGATAGTGTCGTAATGTCCAGCTTCATCTGCGTTGGTCCTTTCCCATCCCTTTATGAAGATACGTTCGTGACAGGCGTCTGAAATCCTGTTGAGATTATTATTTCTCATACCTTGCTGCAAAGCTTATGATTTGACGTTTTCCCGGTTGCCGTGCTACCTTGAAAAGGGTCAACAAGGGCAAAGGAGAACGTGTGATGATAAAACAGTACCAAGGAATCGTGTTAGCCATTGCTGTCGCTGTTATAGCTAAAATGCTAATCAGCCTGCTCGGGACTTTTTCGCCATATCTGGGCCAAATCGTCAGTCCTACGATTATTGCCATCCTTCTGGGCATTATGATTAAAAATGTAGTCGGCGTATCGCAAAAGCACGCTGCAGGGGTGCAATTCGCGTCCAAATATGTGCTGATCCTGGCCATTGTCATTTTGGGGGCCACGTTGAACATAAACGAGGCGGCGCGGCTTTTCCTGAAGCAACCTGGCATCATCTACGCAATGGCATTTAATATTTGTCTGGCATTTTCGATCGCCTACGGGCTGGGAAAAATCCTGCGTATCGATTTTTCGTTGCGCACGTTTATCGGCGGCGGCTGCTCGATATGCGGCGGAACCACGATATCGGCCCTGGGTCCGATTATCCGCGCGACCGACACCCAGATCGCTTTCGGCCTGTCCGTCGTGTTCTTCCTTGACATGTTCACCATCGTGCTCTATCCGATGCTGGGCAAAGCGCTTCAGCTGAGTCCGCAGGCGTTCGGGGTATTGGCCGGAACGGCAATCAATGATACCTCTTCCGTACTTGCCGCAGCCGATATTTATAGTAAAATGATGGGGAACGACATCGCGTACGAAACGGCCTCGATTGTTAAACTTACGCGAACTTCTTTCTTAATCCTGGTTGCGTTGCTATTCTCGCTGATTGCTACATATAAGCACATGTGCCCGCAAGCCGCCGGCGAGCCGGGGGTGTGGAAGACGCTGGCAAAATCCTTCCCCTGGTTCATCGTGTTGTTTGTGATCATGTCCAGTCTGAATAGTTTCGGCATGTTTCAGCATGGCGTCTTTGCTCAGCTCGCCGGAGTATTTCACTACAGCGCCAAAGAGCAGACCCCTGCCATCGTCCTGCTGTTCAAGGACCTATCCAAGTTTCTGATCATCGTGGCGCTGGCGGGAGTCGGGCTGAAGTGCAACATAGAATCCCTGCTGAAGCCGGGGATCCGGCCGATATTCCTCGGTGTCGCCACTTCTGCCGCGGTACTGATCTCGTCGATCACTACCATCGGCTTGATCCTGCATTTGTAATCGGTTGGAAAGGGGATGCACGATGCTAGACACGCGCCTATATGTCTTTAAGGCGGTCGCGGATCAAAAGAGCTTTACACTGGCGGCTCAGCATCTGTACATGACCCAGTCGGCGGTGAGTCATTATATCGCTGGGCTGGAAAGTCACTACGGCCTTAAGCTGTTTGACCGGATGCACCGGAAAATCGCTCTGACGATGGCAGGCGAAAAACTGTACGGCTACGCCGCAGAAATCGAAAAGCTTTGCCAGGAAGCGGAGAAGGAAATGCGCGGCTTGTCGAGCAGCGTGTCCGGGCGTCTGCACATCGGAGCGAGCCTTACTATCGGCGAGTACGTGTTGCCGGAATTGTTGGCCAGGTTCAACCAGCTTTATCCATCGGTGGATATCACCATGGATATCTTCAATTCCGACCAAATCACACACAAGGTGATCGAGGGGAAGGTGGACGCCGGATTCATCGAAGGCAAGCTGGACCTGGCAGGTACGATCGAGCATCATGAATGCGGCGGGGACGAACTGGTCATTATCGCTCCGGTTAAGGGGGCGGCGCCGGCGGGGGTCGTCGGCATCGAAACGCTGATGGATCAGCGCTGGATTATGCGGGAAGGGACGTCCGGTACGCGAACGAGTTTTGAGCATTTTTTACGCACGCATGGCGTTGAACCATCGGCGCTGAATGTTGGCATGGAACTGGGCAGCACCCAGGCAATCAAGGAAGCCGTGAAAGTGGGACTGGGAATCGCCCCGATCTCCAGTCTGGCGGTTGCCGAGGAAGTGGCGCGCGGAGAGTTTCAGCTGCTTGCGCTGGCCGAGGGGCCGATGAAAAGAAGCTTCAGCTTGATTACCAATCCGGACAAATTCCAGACCTACACCACGGAAAAGTTTCTCCAGTTTGTTTTCGAGCAACTAAGGGATTAAGCTAATTTCACCTGGTTGCTATGGTCATAAGGAAACCGCCGGGAGGGCTTGCGCTTCTCCGGCGGTTTTGTTTTGCAATGCATTCGCGGCAGGCGAAGGAAATCCTGCAACCCAGCCCGGTGTTTATCGCGGCGATTGTTGAAGCGGCTGGGGCAAACGCCAGTCCACCGAACCCTCCTTAAGGCGGTAAACACCACCGACAATCTTTAGATCGCCTGTTTGCAGCGCCTGTGCCAGAACCGGCTGTGCCGACTGCAGACGGCGCACCACCAGTTCTACATTTTGTACAATCGCGTTGTCCAATAAGTTGCCTGGCTGTTGCCTTGCAACCGCCACCGCCGGCCTGATTGCCTGCAAAATCGCATCGATGTGGCCTTCGGCCTTTCCGCCGGCCACGGTAGCTTTGACGGCGCCGCAGTCGTCATGCCCCAGGACCAGCACCAACCGGACCCCCAGGTGATTTACCGCGTATTCCACGCTGCCGATGGCGATATCGTCGACGATGTTGCCGGCAGTCCGGATGACAAACAAGTCGCCCAGCCCCTGGTCAAAGATGAACTCCGGCACCACACGCGAATCGGAACAATCCACGATGACTGCAAACGGGCGCTGCCCTTTGCTGATTTCGGCCCTTCTGCCGGGACCGATATCGCCACGGTCGTAGGATTCCGAAACAAAACGCCGGTTGCCGTCCATCAGTTTTTTCATAGCTTCCTCCGCATCCAGCCCTGCAGCGCCGCTGGCCAATACCGTCGATGCAAACAAGAGTAACAGCGCGAGCGTGAGGATTCTTTGAACAGCCTTTTTCATGAATGACGCCTCCTTCACTATTTTGGGCCTGCCCTGGCGCGGCAGTTTTTGGCGGCGTTTCAGGCGGCTGGCGGAAATGCGGAATTTGTTTCTCTGACGGCGAACGGCGACGATTGCCACTCCGTTTTTTCGCGGGCCAAAGACAATTGGATCCCGCGGTACTGGAGTTTCTAAGAAAAATCGGCATCGTCCAGGCGATGGGAAGTCCATCGGCCAAAGCGGCATAACAATTCAGCAATAATTGCATACAAAATTGCAAAAACGATGTAAAATACAGGTAGAAAGGTGCGACGGGCCGTTGCACCAAAAACGAAAGGCAGGCGAGAATTCGAATGGCAACGAACGCCCAGAAGTATTGCGAGGAACTGTACGCACGCGTGGTCGAGCGAAATGCGAACGAACCGGAGTTTCATCAGGCGGTGCAGGAAGTGCTGGAGTCTTTGGTCTGTGTGTTGGAGCGGTATCCGGAGTATATCGACCTGGGCATTGTCGAACGCATGGTGGAGCCGGAGCGGCAGATTATCTTCCGCGTACCTTGGACGGACGATTTGGGCAAAGTGCAGATCAATCGCGGCTTCCGCATCCAGTTCAACAGCGCCATCGGTCCCTACAAGGGCGGCATCCGGTTCCACCCGTCGGTGTACGGCGGAATCATGAAGTTTCTCGGCTTTGAACAGGTGTTCAAGAACTCACTGACCGGCCTGCCGATCGGTGGGGCCAAGGGCGGGGCGGATTTTGAACCCAAAGGCAAGTCGGATGCCGAAGTCATGCGGTTTTGCCAAAGCTTCATGACCGAGCTGTACCGGCATATCGGCCAGGATGTTGACGTACCCGCCGGCGACATCGGTGTGGGCGGCCGCGAAGTCGGTTATATGTTCGGTCAATACAAACGGATAAAAAACGCCTACGAAGCCGGCGTGCTGACCGGCAAGGGCCTGACCTACGGCGGCAGCCTGGCCCGGACCCAGGCGACCGGCTACGGCACGGTCTATTTTGCCGACGAGATGATCCGGGCCAAAGGGATGTCGTTTGCCGGCAAGACGGTGCTGGTGTCCGGCTCCGGCAACGTGGCTCTCTATGCGACGCAAAAGGTGCAGGAACTCGGCGGCAAGGTGGTGGCGATGAGTGATTCCAATGGTTATGTTTATGACCCTGACGGCATCTGCTTTGCTACGATGAAGCAGCTCAAAGAAGTCGAGCGCGGCCGGATTTCCGAGTATCTCAAGCAGCGCCCGAATGCCCAGTACCATAAAGGCTGCTCCGGCATCTGGACGATTCCCTGCGATATCGCGCTGCCCTGCGCCACCCAGAACGAGATCACCGAAGCAGATGCGCGGATTCTGGTGAAAAATGGCTGCAAAGCCGTGGCCGAAGGGGCCAATATGCCGACGGATCTGGCCGGAACCAAGGTCTTTATCGAAGCCGGCGTGCTGTTTGCGCCCGGTAAAGCATCCAATGCCGGCGGGGTGGCGACCTCGGCCCTGGAGATGACCCAGAACAGCATGCGGCTGGCCTGGACCTTCGAAGAGGTCGACGCCAAACTAAAGAATATCATGGTCAATATCTACAAGAACGCCAGCAAGGCAGCCGAAGAGTACGGCCACAAGGACAATCTGGTGGTGGGGGCCAACATTGCCGGGTTCCTGAAGGTCGCCGAGGCGATGAAGGCGCAAGGGCTGGTATAAAAGAACGGCTCTTACGCTTTGTCGATACCGGCGACATATTTCTCCACGTCGCGGCGTGAAGGCTTGTCTGGTCGGTGGATCGCATGGCTGTTCATGTCGTTGAGGATCCGGATCTGCATTTTTTCGCCGCGGCTGCAGCGGTTGCGCGACAGAAAGCCGGCCCGGCAGCCGGAGAAGGTCTGCCCATACGACATGCAGATCGGCAGGTTGTGGCAGTCGTGTTTGTAGACCTCGCGCCCTTCGCTGTTGGTTTCCAGTTCGTCGTTCAGTGAAGGAGCAAGTAGCGGATTCAAATATTCCATCCCGATCCCTCCTCTGGCTCTATAGTAAAAAGGTTGCGGTGGAACCGACGGTTCGCCGCAACCTCTATTTTTTGTCCGCTATCTTGCGCGGGCGATGTCTAGTGCTTCTTCACGGGGCAGCGGTTTGCTGAACAAGTAACCCTGGTAATAATCGCAGTCGTCTGCGGATAGCGCATCACGCTGTTCTGGCGTCTCTACGCCTTCGGCCACGACATGGTAGCCAAAATGGTGGGCGATCTGGATCAGATTGTGGATCATGAACTGCGGATTTTTTTCCGCGGCGGCGCCGAGGCTTTCGACGAACCCTTTGTCGAGTTTCAGCACACTGATCGGCAGCTGTTGCAGATAGGTCAGCGAGGAAAAGCCGGTGCCAAAGTCGTCGAGCGAGATGCCGACGCCCATCTTGCGCAGTTCGTGCAGCCTCGCAACACCGGTTTTCACGTCGTGCATCAATAAACTCTCGGTGATTTCCAGTTGCAGCTTGGCGGCGGGCAGGCCGGTTGCCTGCAGGGTGCCCCGCACCATAGCGATGAATTCTTCGTGCAGCAGTTGCCGCACCGATACGTTGACCGAAATCGTCGGGAGCCCTTGTTCGGGATGTTCGGCGGCGACGCAGAACAGGCAGGCTTCGCGCAGCACCCAGGCGCCGATGCTGACGATCAGGTCGCTTTCTTCGGCTACAGGAATGAACTCGGCCGGCGAGACAAAGCCCAGTTTGGGGCTGTTCCAGCGCAGCAACGCTTCAAATCCGTGCACCGTCGGTCCACTGGCCGATAGTTGGTAGATTGGCTGGAAGACCAGGCTCAGGTGCTGGTCGGCCAGGGCTCGTTTGAGGCCGTCCACCAGAGCGTGACGGCGTTGCACCGGTTCCTGCATGCTGTCGTCATAAGAGAGGTTGCCGGCGCGTTTGGCCTGATTGAGCGCTAAATCGGCTTTTCGCAGCAACATATCGAGCATTTCGCCGTGCTCGGGGTAACTGGCCATGCCGCCGCTGACCTGGAGCATGAAAGAACCGCTGTCGGTGTCGATGGCCTGGTCGGCAAGACATAGCGCAGTCAGGAGTCCAGCCGAATTCGATGCGCTGTCTGGTAAACAGATTAAAAATTCATCGCCGCCCTGCCGGGCGATGATCGCCGCAGCATCCAGCGAATCGCGCAAATGCCGGCCGAATTTACGCAGGATCTCATCGCCGATGGTTTGGCCGTGCACGTCGTTGATCAACTTGAAGTCGTCAAAATCGAGCAGCGCAATCAGGTGACTCTTATCCGCTGAATGATAAAGCAAATTGGCGGCTTCCTTTTGGAACCCGCGCCGGTTCAGCAGGCCGGTCAGGTGATCGTGGTAAGCGAGGTGCTCGATTTCCATCTCGCGTTTTTTGATGTCGGAGATGTTGGTCAACGCGCCGATCAGGCGAAGCGGTTTGCCGTCATCGTCGCGCACCACCCTGCCGCGGGCCAGCACCCAGATATATTCGCCGGACAGCGACCGGATCCGGTATTCTTTGGCATAGGCATCCTGCTGCGGCGTGATGCTGGTACCGACCGGGCCGGCCTGGTTGGCGAGATCGTCGGGATGGACCAGGGCGACATAGTCAGCCAGCTTGGTGACTTCCGGGATTTTCAAGTTTTTGCCCCAGTTCGGCGGCACGATATAACGCAGTGTCTGCAAATCGAGATCAAATATGGCGTTTTCTGCTGCCTCGATCGCGAATTCAAAGCGGTCTTCACTGCGCTGCAGCGCCTGTTCTTTTTGCTTAAGCTCGGCAACCTGCTGTTCAAGGTCCTGCTCTGTGGCGGCGATTTGCGAATACAGCGCCTTGATTTCTTCGTTGTTAGCCTGCAATTCCTCGTTGGACTGGGTCAGCGCCTCGATCGAATCGGCTAGTTTCAGCCGCATCCGGTTGATGTTGTCGGCCAGGTTGGCCAGCTCATCGCGGCCTTTCACCTGGACCGGGTTGTTGAAATTGCCTGCGGCGATTTCCTGGACACGGGCGACGATCTCCTGAATAGGAGCTGCGGTTTTACGCCCGAGCGCCAGCGCGGTCAGGCTGGACAGCAACAGGCAAAGCAGGCCGATCGCCAGACCGGCGATGATGTTTTGCCGTAACTGCTCGCTTTTTTCCCTGGCTTTCGCCGCCAGCAGTTTTTCGATATCGTCGGTCCAGTTGCCGGTGCCGATGACCCAGCCATAAGGTTCGAACAGCAGCGAGTAGCTGCGTTTGCCGACCGCTTCGGTTTGGTTGGGTTTTGGGAAATGATATTCACTAAAGCCGCCGCCTGGTTTCAGGCCATTCTGAATGATTTCCCGGATCAGTTTTTTGCCGGTCGGGTCGACGTCCTCGAGGCGGCTTTTGCCTTCGCTGTCGCGGCCGAGCAGGACGACATTCACGCCGTCCACAGTATCGATCCAGAAGTAATTGTCTTCGTCAAACCGCAGATTGCGGACAAGGTCCGCCGCCTGCTTTTTGGCGGCAGCCTCGCTGAGCAGACCGGCCTGCTGCCGGCGGTAGATGTCGCCGACCAGGCTGTGCGCGGTTTGCACCTGTGATTTGATCCGGATATCAAACAGTTCATAAAGGGCGCTGCGATATTCCTGCAGGTCGCGTTCGTTTTCCTGCAGGGTCGCATAAACATGAAAGGCCGACAACAATGCCAGCGAGCCGAAACTGATCGCGACCAGCAGCAAAACCAGCTTGTACTTGAAACTGACCATCATCTCTCCAAACAATGATTCTTAACTAATTGGATAGTTGGTTATTTCCGCCTCCCTCGGCAAAAATCCTGCAATTATCTGGCGACAACTTGCAAAGTTTGGCCAGCTTGGGCGGAAAAGGCGAGAAAACTGCCGGCAGGGGCAACGATTTCCCCCTGATCGACCGCGCTGTCGAATAGCACCGCTTCCGCCGGCGAAAAGACGATGATCCGTCCGCTGGGCGGCGTAGTAAACGACAAAATGGCATCACGGTCCAGTTTGCGCCATTCGTTGATGCCGGACCGGCTGATGGTGACCGCGTGGCTGCCGCCCGGCAGCAGCGGAGTCTGCTCGATCGGTGAGTACAGCAGGCCGGACAGCCAGGCCCAGGTTTGTCCGTTTTCGCTAAACAGGATTAATTCACTGGAATCGCGGACACTGGCCAGCGCCAAGCCGGCGGTCGTGGACGAGCTGATCCACTTGATGCCGCCGAAGTCGATGTAACCGGGCAGCTCCGGCAGCAACCGGGCGTTGCCGATATAGCCGGACAGCGACATCCTCGCTTCGTAAGGGCTGGCGTTGCGCCGCAGCCAGCGGCTGCCGTCGATGTTTTGGCCCAACGACTGCGGATTTGCCAGCGGCTCGATTTTTTGGAACTGGACGATGTCGGCCAGCTTGGTGCTGTTGACGAAGAAGCGGTTGCCGTCCACGCTGGTCAGGTAATATTTTTTGCCGTCCCTGTCATGGAACAAGCCGCCGCTATAGGTGGCGACCATCAGCGGCGACGGTTGGTCGGGCTCGCTGCTGGCAACCATCAAGCTGCCTCCCGCCGCATCAAGCGTTAGTTTAAAGATCGAACCGCCATCGCCGGCATAGTAGCCCTGATAGGCAAGCAGACTTTCCGGGATCGGCTCGGCGGCAGGCGGCAGGCTGAGCGGTTGTTGCAGGGCCGAGCTGGCGAGGATGCCTTTCTGCAGCAGGTAGGCGTCCAGCACTTTTAATGAGATTTCCATCGCCCGGCCCGATTTGCCGGCGCCGATCACCGCTACAGAGATCTGTTTGTCCGGTACGGTGAACACCATCGAGGTATAGTTGCCGGTGCCGCCGCTCTTGCCCAGCACGTTGACGCCGGCTGCGGCGAAGTTGGGCAGCGAGGTGAAGTCCCAGCCGAGGCCCAGGCTGATCGTCGGTCCAGGCAGTTTACCCCAGAACGCCGAAGGCTGGTTTTTCTGCATTTCCGCCAGACTGCGCGGCGACAGGATTTGCCGGCCGTGTCCGGAGAAACTGTCGGCGAACCGGCACAGATCCTCGGCCGTGGCCGACAGGCCGCCGGAGGCAAGGAAAGAAACGACCTCGGGCGGGTCGATCCGGCCGGCGGCGTCATAGTAACGGGCGATCGTCACACCGGACTGTGGCGGCAACTGACCAACGCCGAGACCGGTGCGGCTGAGCGAGAGTGGGGTAAAGATTCGTTCTTGCAGAAAAGCGGCGAATTTTTTGCCGGAGACTTTTTCGACGATCATTTCGGCCACGCTGAAACCGTCGTTACAATAGACCGCCATCGCGCCGGGGTCATGTTTCAGGTGCGATTTGGCCAGCGAGTTCAGGGTTTCCGGCAGGAAGCCGTCGTAATATTGAAATCCGAAGCTGTTGGCATAGCTGCCGCCAGGCAGACCGGAGCTGTGGTTGAGCAGCATCCGCACGGTGATCTGCCGGTACCGCTCGTCCGCCATGCGAAACTCCGGCAGGTAGCTGGTGACCGGTTTATCGAGATCGACCTTTCCTTCGTCGACCAGCAGCATGATCGATGTTGTGACATAGACTTTGCTGATCGAGCCGATATTGAAGCGGGTGTCCTTGTCGACAGGAATGCTTTGCAGACGGTTTGCCACGCCAAATCCTTCGGCGTAAACCAGCCGGCCGTGGTCGGTGATCGCGATGGTCGCGCTGCCATCCTGGCCGGCGGTGATCGATTTCCAGATTTCGCTGCGGGCCACCGACACGGCGTCGACCGCCGGCGGCGGGGCGACATGGGCTGCGGCAGCGGCAGGCAGGACGAGCAGGCAGACGGAACAGATCAGGAGCAGGGGATAACGGAACAAACGGTTCATCGTTTCAACCCTCCTTTTTCTCTGCGGCAAAATTACAGGGGATGTTGAATAGCACTTCTACAGCAGGCAACAGAGTCCTGCAAAGAAAAACGTCCCGATTACGAGATTTTTGTCTCGATAATGGGACGGTTTGCTTTGCGGCTATTCCGTTTTCATGCGGCGAAATAAAGTGGATTTTGGAATTCCTAGCTTTTTTGCCGCTTTGCGCAAGCTGCCTTCTTCTTGTAGCGCCTTTTGAATCAAATCTGCTTCATACGCCTTTATCTTTTCGGTCAGTTTTTTTGCTTGAACAGGATTTTTTTCCCCTGCCAACATATCCGGCGCAATCTTTCGGATAAACTTTTCTGCGTTCCTGTGTTGAAGATAGCTGTCGAAATAAAACGAGAACCGCTGGCAAAAATTAAACAGTTCACGTACATTGCCCGGCCAAGAATAGTTCAGCAGAAATGGCATGAGGTCTTCAATCCTTTCAACTTCAGGCCCCATCCGCAACGAAGCCAGGAAGTGCCGGCACAACAAAGGGATATCCTCAAGCCGGTCTTGCAGGCTGGGAACTTCTAGATACAACACATTCAGCCGAAAATACAGATCTTCGCGCATTTTCCCTGCGGCGACCAAATCGGCAGGAATCTTGTTTGTGGCTGCGATGACCCTGACATTGATGGGCAGGATGGTATCGCCCCCCACCCGCAGCACTTCCTTCTCCTGCAAAACCCGCAGCAAACGACCCTGCAGCTCGATCGGGAGTGCATCGATTTCGTCCAGGAATACCGTTCCGCCGTGCGCAAGTTCGAAAAGTCCGGGTTTCCCTTTTCGTTTGGCGCCGGTAAAGGCGCCTTCGTCGTAGCCGAACAATTCGCTTTCCAGCAAGCTCGGCGGCAATGCGGCGCAATTGATGGCGACAAACGGCTGTTGCCTGCGCTTGCCTGCGGAATGAATGCCCTGCGCGAACATTTCCTTGCCGCTGCCTGTCGGCCCGTAAATCAGCAGCGTTAAATCGGACGCGGCGCATTTTTTGGCCATTTCCTTCGTTTCGTTGATCGTTGCGGACTGTCCCAAAATGTGTCCCAGTTCATATTTGCAAACGAACCGGTTCTTCGTCAGTTCCCGTCGCAACCGGTGTTCGACCTGTACTACGCGCGATGCGTCCTGAAAGGTTGCGACAGCGCCCATGATTTCCTGTTCATCTTTAATCGGCACCCGATTTGTTACGATTCGAGTGCTGCCGATCTCTTGCAGTTCGCCGATTTCGGCAATTCCTGTTTTCAGGATTTCGGTCAAACGACCGTTGGGAATCATTGCTGCAGCGGAGCATCCGATCGCTTTTTGCGCATTGATTCCCAAAATCCGTTCCGCCGCCGGATTGACTATTTCCAGCTTTCCGCTGCCGTCTACCGCCACAATGCCATCATAAACACTGTCGAGGATCGTCTTTAGACGGTAAGCCTTGCGTTTTTCCTCGCGGCGAAGTTTAGCAACTTCGACAGCCTGCAGCAAGGCTTCCCGCACCGTATCGCGACTGGCTTTGAGGAATACTGCGGGCATTCCGTTGCTTCGGGCCATTTGTACCGATGGACCGCCGCCCACCAGACAATAGCCGCCTTCGGCAGACGCTTCGACAATGCGTTGCTCCAATTCCTGCAGACTGGTAAACGTCAGTTCGGTGATGTCGATATCCATCGCCTTTTCCAGCAATCCGATGCCGACAAAACGCTTTTCAAAAGATGTCAGGACGATTTTTCGCGACATTTTCCGGGCTTCTTCGCACGATTCCATGATGTCATAAATTCCGGTGGCGATATTCACCACCGGGATGTTGTAATGACCGGCAATGTAGGAATAGGTGCCGCCACGACTGATGAAAACATCGACTTCCGGTCCTTGCAAACGATCAATCGCGGTTTTGGCCGAATCCATGCCTCCTTCGTAGATTTCCAGCGTGACTCCCAGTTCTTTTGCCACATCGCCGGCCAAAATCCCCAGGTCTTTAAACGGAGAAATCAGTACAACCCTGCTCATTTCCGCCACATCCCCACATGTCATGATCGACTCTTTTGATTATACTCATTTGGCACAAAAATTGCATCAATGCAAAATGGTACAAAAAATAATCATAAATTGAGGGGGAGTTTTTCATGTCACGACTGGGAGCTTTAGAGGGGATTACTGTACTCGATCTGACCCGTGTTCTGGCAGGACCGTTTGCCAGCATGATGATGGCCGACATGGGGGCAAACGTCATCAAGATCGAAGAAACCGGCAAAGGCGCTGATGAGCGGCAAATGGGCCCGTTCTTAAACGGCGAGAGCGTTTACTACATGAACCTGAACCGAAACAAAAAAGGGGTTAGCCTGAACCTGAAAGCGGCAAAAGGCAAGGAAATATTCAAGGAACTGGTCAAGAAAGCGGACGTGGTGCTGGAAAATTACCGACCGGGCACCATGGAAAAACTCGGGTTGGGTTATGACGTGCTGCGCGAAATCAACCCCGGCATAATTTATGCGGCAGTTTCCGGTTTTGGGCAATATGGGCCGTACTCAAAGCGCCCCGGCTATGACATCATCAGCCAGGCCATGAGCGGCCTGATGAGCACCACCGGCTGGCCCGGCGGCGCACCGACCCGTTCGGGAACAGCCATGGGCGATGTGTTGGGAGGTCTGTCCGTTACCATCGGTATTTTGTCGGCCATTTACAATCGTTCTCATACCGGCAAAGGGCAATTGGTCGATGTCGCGCTGGTCGATTCGGCGGTAGCCAGCCTGGAGATCATCAACATGATTTACTTGGCGGAAGGCCGGTTGCCGCAACGCATCGGCAATCGCTACGAATCGGTATATCCATACGATTCTTTCCAGGCCAAGGACGATCTGGTCATCATCGGAGGCGGCAACGATAAACTTTGGTCCCTGTTCGCCAACCACATCGGCAAGCCGGAACTTGTCAGCCATCCCGATTATGCCCGTACCCGCGACCGGGTGAAAAACCATGTCGCGGTCAAGGAAATCGTAGAAGCGTGGACAATAACAAAGACCGTAAAAGAGATTGTCGACGAGCTGCTCGCCGTGGGAATTCCGGCCGCTCCCATCTACGGAATCGACCAGGTCGTTGCCGATCCGCATATCGGCGGCGCACGCGAAATGTTCGTCGATACCGTTCATCCCAAAGCCGGTGCGGTCAAACTGACCGGTTCCCACATCAAATTCTCCGAAACCAAGGCGGGAATCCGTGACGCAGCCCCCGGTCTCGGCGAACACAACGAGGCGGTTCTGACCAGCTTGCTGGGAAAAACAAAAGAAGAAATTGCCAGCCTGAAACAGGAAGGGGTCATTTGACATGCTTGACTCACTGCCGTCACAAGTTACCATTAACGAAGTAGGGCCGCGGGATGGATTTCAGAACGTTGCTGTGTTCATCCCGACTGGCGAAAAGATTGCCATAGTCGAACAACTGATTGATGCGGGGCTGAAAAATTTCGAGCTGACTTCCTTTGTTTCGCCAAAAGCGATTCCGCAACTGGCGGATGCGGCAGAACTCTGCCGGACGATTCTCGAAAGACATGGTGACAAAATTAACGCCAGCGCATTGATTCCCAACCTGAAAGGCGCCCAGTCCGCCTGGGAGGCCGGAATCAGGGAAATCGCCTGCGTCATTTCGGTTTCGGTTTCACATAATAAGGCCAATATCAATCGAACGCATGAAGAGTCGTTGGCTGAATTGGCAAAAATCGTCGATTCGCTGCCCGGTATGAAGGTCAGGGTCGACCTGGCAACCGCGTTTGCTTGTCCGTTCGAGGGATGGACCAGCGTCGACTCGGTGTATGATTTGACAGAAAAGGTTGCCCGACTCGGTGTCAAAGACATCGTACTAGCCGATACCATCGGCGTTGCAACGCCGAACCGGGTATCTCGGTTATCCGTCGGCATCCGGCAAGCATTTCCCGCACTGAACTTTGGACTGCACATTCACGACACGCGGGGGATGGGTCTGGCCAATACCCTGTCCGGCCTGATGGCGGGAATCACCACTTATGAAACTTCCATCGCCGGTCTGGGCGGCTGCCCCTTTGCACCAGGCGCGGCCGGAAATACAGCCACCGAAGACTTGGTCAACATGCTGTCCGGCATGAATATCGCCACCGGCGTCGACCTGGAAAAACTCATTGCCGTCGTCGGACTGGTCAACCAAAAAGTTGACGCGAAAACCAACAGTCACATGTCTCAGTCCAAGCTCTATGAATCCCTAAAATAAAAAATGAAGGAGTGACTCGGATGGGAAAATGGAAATCCTTCCTATTGGTGACGCTTATTGGCGCCGCAATCTGGTTCGTACCTGTTCCTGCCGGACTGAAACCGCAAGCCTGGCACCTGTTGGCAATTTTTGTTGCAACCATTATCGGCATCATTCTCAATCCTTTGCCGATGGGAGCTATGGCCCTGATCGGCATCACCGTCTGCGCCCTGACAAAGACCCTGACTGTGCCGGAGGCGCTCTCGGCGTTTGCTGATGCCACCATCTGGCTGATTGTCTGCGCGTTCCTGTTTGCCCGCAGCTTCATCAAGACCGGCCTGGGCAGCCGGATTGCCTACATGCTGATGCGCTCCATCGGCGACAGCACGCTGAAACTCGGCTATGTGCTCTGTATCAGCGATTTGATCCTGGCCCCGGCCACTCCGTCCAACACCGCCCGCGGCGGCGGCGTTCTCTATCCGATCGTGCGCAGCCTCGGTTCCGCGTTTGATTCCGAACCCGGCCCGACAGCCCGCCGCGTCGGCGCCTATCTCATGGCTACCCAATTCCAGGGAAACTGCATCACTTCGGCCATGTTCATGACGGCGATGGCCGCCAACCCACTGGCAGCGGTCCTTGCCAAGCAAGTGCTCAAGATAGACATTAGCTGGGGCCTCTGGGCGTTGGCAGCCTCCGTGCCCGGCCTAGTGGCGTTGATTGTCATGCCCTATTTTCTCTATAAAATCTATCCGCCCGAACTAAAGCATACGCCGGAAGCCAAAGAGCTGGCCAAGAGCGAACTGGCAAAACGCGGCGCGATGTCCACCCCGGAAAAAATCGTTCTGGCTGTATTCATTGGCGCTTTATTGCTGTGGAGCACATCCAGCTTTACCAAAATCAACGCAACCCTGGTTGCTTTGATGGGCGTTTGTGTCATGTTGATCACAGAAGTGCTGACCTGGCAGGATATTTTGGATGACAAAGGCCCCTGGGATACCTTGATGTGGATGGGAGGCCTGGTCGGCATGGCTGGTTTCCTCAACAAACTTGGTTTTATCCCTTGGTTCGCCAAGACCGTAAGCGCCAGTCTGGGCGGTATCGCCTGGGTGCCGGCCCTGACCATCCTGCTGGTTGTGTACATGTACGCGCACTATGGTTTTGCCAGCCTGACCGCCCACGTCACAGCAATGTACCCGGCGTTCATCGCGGTCGCCGTGGCCGCCGGAGCGCCGCCGTTTTTAGCCGCGCTGTCCATGGCGTACCTCTCCAATCTGTGCGGCGGACTGACCCATTATTCCACCGGAACGGCGCCGATTTATTTCGGGTCGGGCTATGTCGACCAGGGAACCTGGTGGAAGCTCGGCTTCAGCGCCTCCGTCGTCAACATGCTGATATGGGTCGGCATCGGCGGAATCTGGTGGAAAGTACTCGGTCTTTGGTAGATTTACTTTCATTATTATGAGGATGAGATTGTCGATCCGCAAAGGTTGGCAATCTTGTCTTTTCATCCGATGAACAACCAGGTAGGGTGTGCTGTTTGCACGACCCTGCTTTCAATTTTACTCATGATGATTCAAGGGGGGAAGTTCATTGCAAACGACCGATCAGGATATTTTGTCGCAATATCTATATGTCCTGGCAAAACTTAATGAATTCGTTCCGGCCGATTATGGCGTTACCATTGCCGACCGCGAAAAATATTTGTTGTACCAGCCGGCAAAAAGCCTGGATTTAAAAGTTACCGTCGGAGATGCGATTCGTGTCGGCAGCGCAACGCACAGGGCGATTACGGAAAAAAAGCGTTTCTTCAATAAAATCGATAAATCTGTGCGGGGTATCCCTTACGTTGCCTTGGCCAACCCTCTTTTCAACGACCAAGGGGAAGTAATCGGCAGCATTGTAATCAGCGAGTCAATCGAGCGTTATGACAGTTTCAAGGAAATGGCAAGTAGCCTTACCGACTCCATTTCTTCCCTGGCTAGCACTAGTGAGCAGATTTCAGCACAGGCAGAAGAAATCGCCGCACTGACGCAAAGAGTGACTTTATCTTCGCAAGAATCTCAAAAACGAGCCAAAGAGACCGATGAAGTCCTTGGCTTAATTCGAAATATTTCTTCACAGACCAATCTGCTGGGCTTAAATGCGGCCATTGAAGCAGCTCGGGTCGGAGAACAAGGGCGCGGCTTTGGTGTAGTCGCCGAAGAAATCCGCAAGCTTGCCGCCACTAGCGCTGAGTCAATCAAAAAAGTAGAGCAAATCACTAAGTTGATCCAGGAAAGCAGTGACGCGTCTTTTCAGCAGACGACCCAAATTGAAGGTGGAATTAACCAGATTGCTGAAGCAATGGGGCAAATTGCTGCTTCAATACAGCAAATAAATTCCATGGCCTTAAAGCTTGATCAATTTGCCGAGCAGCTGATGGCAGGATAGGACTATATTGGCCGAATATATCGCTCATTTGACCGCCCTGCTGATGTCCGGGCGGTTTTTCTGCCTGATGTCAGGCAGGATTTGTCGCAGAAAACCCGAAACATAATAAGGAAGTAATTTTGGAAGCGAGGGATCTCCATGCGATCAATTCGTATTCTGTTGCTCGGCTCAATGCTGCTGTTGCTTTTGTGCCTGCCGGTTTCGGCGGCCACGTTCGGTCCTAACACAATCACCATATCGATCGAAGAAGGATTCTGGCAAAAATATCACCTCGCCAACCCCGCCTCGGTCAGTGGCGATGTGGAGAAGATTTATAAAGTGAAAAAGGTCGAGGTCCGCCTATTGGCCGGCGAACGGGAGTTCGGTTCGCATACCTTCACGCCGGAAGATAGCGCGCCGCGAAAGTTCTCTATGCTGCATGGCGCGGCTGCGGCGCTCAGTATCCGCATCAAGTCTTCGGCGGTCGACGATGTGATCTGGATCAGTACGCATCCCTATAAATACACCGGCAACGATATCGTGATCAAAGCGGCCCCGACCGGGATCACGCTGAATTACCCCGGCATATAAGCTCGCGTTTTGTTGAAGGCAAAAAAGATTTCTCCGCCTATTGTTTTTGACGAAAAATATATAGTAGAATGATACTCAGAGAAGCAATCGAATATTGGGCAAAACCGTCGAAAGGCGGCGACGCAAAGCCTTGGGTCTAATGGCGTAGAAACGCCTATGATTGCCAGGTTGCCGGCAGGAATGGGATGTTGATGATGACCGGCGAAGTCTGGTCATTTTTATTTTTCGAGGGAGGGAAAGCGGATGGTGAAATATATTGTCGGGCTGGTTTTGGCGGTGGTCATTACAGTCGCCGTCGCGGTGGCGGTGGCGATACCGGTGGCAAAACAGAATGCCGCTGCGGCGGCTGCTGCGCCGGTGAAACGGGAAGCCGGATACATGTTCAGCCTGACCGATCATGATAAAACCCAGTACCTGACCACCACGCTGGCTGACGGCAAGGTGGCGCGGCTGCAGCTGATCCTGGAACTGGACCCGGCACTGGCGCCAAAAGACCAGAAAAATCCTGACCGCAAGATGCTGGTGCTGCAGGATACGCTGCTGCGCACCCTGCGCGAAATGAAAAGCAGCGACCTGGCAGCCGGTAATCAGGATGCTTTCAAGCAGCGGATCGCCGACGCGGCGACCAAAGTGCTGGGCAAACGGGCTGTGCTGGGAGTTTACCTGACTGGCGCCACGATGCAGATCGGCAGCTTGCCGGAGGAGACCGCGCGGTTGCACTTGCGCAGCTGACAGACAAATCGAGGGGTTGCAAATGAGCTATGAGGTCGCCGGCAAACGGCGGCCTTTTTATTTTCAGCAAGGGGCAGGAATTTGCCGACCGGTCGGGGAATTTTTATTACGTATCGACCGGTATTGATCTGATTATTTTGGATAGGGGGCGGGACAATGAACGATTTTATCTTTAGAATGCCGACCAAAGTGATGTTCGGCGTCGGCGCATTGAAAAAAGTACCCGGATTGTGCAAGGAACAAGGCTATTCGCGGATTTTTGTCGTGACCGGCAGCACCTCGACCCGCCAGTCGCCGCAGCTGCAGGAACTGCTGACGGAGCTGGCCGCGTTGTCGATCGCCACCCAGGTGTTTTCCGACGTGGAGGCCGACCCCAGCATTGAGACGGTAGACCGAGGGGCGGCGGCGCTCGGTGAATTCGGCGCTGAAGCGGTGATCGCCTATGGCGGCGGCAGTCCGATGGATGCGGCGAAGTCGATGTCGCTGGTCTGCGCCAACGGCGGCTCGATCGCCGACTATATGCGGGCGAAAAAGACGTTTGTAAAACGCGGCGTGCCGCTGATCTGCGTGCCGACCACCGCCGGTACCGGCAGCGAGGTGACTGCCTCAGCCGTGACCACCGACAAGGCGACCAAGGAGAAGATCGGCATCGGCCATGATTTCCAGATGCCGGCCTACGCAGTCATTGACCCGTTGGTACAGGTGAGTATGCCGCCGGCGGTGACCGCCGCTACCGGCATGGATGCGTTGACGCATGCCATCGAGTCCTTTGTGGCGCTGAAGGCAAATCCGATCAGCGACGGGATGGCGCTCACCGCGATCCGACTGATTGCCGAAAATCTGCGGCAGGCCTGCGCCAACGGCGAAAACCTGGAAGCGCGTAGCAACATGGCTCTGGCCAGCCTGATCGCCGGCGTTTCGTTCACTAATGCCGGACTGGGGGCCGTGCATGGCATCGCGCATCCGGTAGGGGCGCAGTATGGCATTTCGCATGGGTCGGCCAACGGGATCATTTTACCGTATGTCATGGAGTATTGCCTGATGGCCAACTATGGCAAGTTCCGCGAGATCGCGATCGCGATGGGCGAGGACGTCGCCGGGCTGTCGGCGCGCGATGCCGCCGTGTACGCGGTGGCGGCGGTGGAGGAACTGAAGCAGGACCTGGGGATTGCCGCGACACTGGCAGAGGTCGGCGTGCCGGAGGAAGCGCTGGAGCCGATCGTCAAGGACGCCGTCACGTTCCGTCTGCTGCCCAACAGCCCACGCCGTCTGAATGCCGACGATCTGCGCATCATCGTTTCCCGGGCGTTGGGCATTTCGTAAAAAGAGGACTTGGCCCCGTTCGTGACGAATATTTCAGCTGGAGGGATGCAAATATGCGCATTGTAGAACAATCTTTCATTGCCACGGACCGAATGACCGCCGTCAAGACCGAGTATCCGCCAGAAGCGCTGTTCCAGGTTTTCGTCAAAGGCAAGCTGCAGTACCGTCCTTCGTATTTGCTGGAAGACGGCAATATCGTCTTCGGGTTTGATTGTCTGCAGGCCGGCGACATCGTGCAGATTTTTTATCTTTTGGACTAAGCAGGCATAAGTTTAATTAAAAAGAACCCGGCGTTGCTGCCGGGTTCTTATTATCAATGGAGGGATCGGTGGATGAAGAAAACAACTTATGGGATGCTGGCGGCGTTTTTGCTTGTGATATTGTGGACTTGCCAGCCGGCTTTGGCGGCGCAGAACGAGTGGCGGGATGCGCAATATAATTTTGGCACGCCCAAGTTTGTTTTGTTGACAGAGACGAAATTCGCCTACGAGGGATATGACACCAGCGGACGAAATAAGTTCAACCGGTTCCCTTATGCGGCGGACAAGATTCCCGATATGCTGCGGAACAAGCTGCAGGGCTTATCACGGCATCGACTGGTAGACATGGATTATGTCATCAAACAGATCAAAGCCGACCCGGCGGTCACCGAACCGGTCGATCCCCTGGCGCCTGGATATTCGGCATTGCTGCAACGGGAACTCGGCAAGCATGTCGATTTGGTGCTCTACTTGGATATCCGTGATTACGGTTGGTTTTATGAATGGCACGAATCCTATATGAAGACGGAGTCCTACACCGAGCGTATTTCCTACAAACGCAAACATGCCGACGGTACCGTGTCGGAAGGCTGGACCGACGTGCCGCGCACCCGCGTCGTCTACGTACCGGCGGGTTACTATGTATCCGACTGCGCCGAAGCGGCGTTTCTGCTCTACGATCCGAAGACCGGACGCGACGTCTGGAAATACACCGACTCTCGCAACCGCAAATCGCCGCCGATCAGTAACGGCTACGACCCCTCCGGGCCGGAATCGATGATGAGGCGGATATTTGACGAGGCGTTCAAAAGAATGCCGCTAGCCCAATAGCAAAAACCGGTTTAACGGCTGTTGCCGGCGACCTGCTCGAGATATTCGTCGTAGGTCATCTTGTAATCGTTCAGCCCGTCCGGCGTTAGTTCGATGATGCGGTTGGCGATGGTCTGCACGAACTGATGGTCATGCGAGGCGAACAGCAGCATGCCGTCGAACTGGATCAGGCCGTTGTTCAGCGCGGTGATCGATTCGAGGTCGAGGTGGTTGGTCGGCTCGTCCAGCAGCAATACGTTGGCGCCGCTCAGCATCATCCGCGACAACATGCAACGCACTTTTTCGCCGCCGGAGATGACCTGGGCCTCTTTCTGGGTCTCTTCGCCGGAAAACAGCATCCGGCCGAGAAAACCGCGAATATAGGACTCGTCCTGGTCGCGCGAGTATTGACGCAGCCAGTCGACCAGATTCAGCTCCACTCCGTCAAAAAAGGCGGAGTTTTCTTTTGGGAAATAGGACTGCGAAGTGGTGACGCCCCACTTGAACTCGCCGCCATCTGGGGCGATTTCGCCCATCAGAGTCTGGAACAGGACGGTCTTCGCCTGGTTGTTCTGGCCGATGAAGGCGATCTTGTCGCCTTTGGCAACGATGAAGGAAAGGTTTTTCAGTACGGTCTCGCCTTCGACGTTTACGGTCAGGTTTTCCACCGCCAGTAGTTGGTTGCCTGCCTCACGGTCCGGTTTGAACGCGACATAGGGATATTTGCGCGAGGAGGGGCGGATATCGTCGAGGGTCAGTTTTTCCAGCTGCTTTTTGCGCGAGGTGGCTTGCTTGGATTTGGAGGCGTTGGCGCTGAACCGCTGGATGAACGCCATCAGTTCCTTGGCTTTCTCCTCTTTCTTCTTGTTAGCGTCTTTGGCCATCTGTAGCGCCAGTTGGCTGGACTCGAGCCAGAAATCATAGTTGCCGACATATAGCTGGATCGCTTCAAAATCGATGTCGGCGATGTGCGTGCAGACCTGGTTCAGGAAATGACGGTCATGCGACACGACGATGACGGTGTTGGGGAAATCGTACAGATAGTCCTCCAGCCAGCTGATCGCCTTGACATCGAGGTGGTTGGTCGGTTCGTCCAGCAGCAGGATGTCGGGCGAGCCGAACAGGGCGTGGGCCAGTAGCACCTTGACCTTGTCCAGCGCATCGAGATCCTTCATTTTAAGCTCGTGCAGGTCGTTGGCGACGCCGAGGCCTTTCAGCAACCGGGCGGCTTCCGTTTCGGCGTCCCAGCCGTTCAGCTCGGCGAACTCGCATTCCAGGTCGGCCAGTTTCATGCCGTCCTCATCGGAAAAATCCGGTTTGGCGCAGAGCGCTTCTTTTTCCTGCATGATGGCGTGCAAGCGGGCATGGCCCATGATGACGGTCTCCAGCACACCGAACTCGTCAAACTCATAATGGTTCTGTTTCAGCACGGCCAACCGCTCGCCGGGCGTGATGACCACCTCGCCGGCACTGGGCTCGATTTCGCCGGACAGTACTTTCAGCAGTGTCGACTTGCCGGTGCCGTTGGCGCCGATCAGGCCGTAGCAGTTGCCGGGCGTGAACTTGATATTGACATCCTTGAACAGGATGCGTTTGCCGTATTGCAGGGTTAGATTCTGGGTACTGATCATTGTTGAGACTCCATCCTTTATCTATGTTATTGGCGTCATTGACACCAAAATATAACACGATTCCCGGGGAAAGTCCATGTTTTTGGATATAATCGGAGTTTTCCGATCAATTGACGCAAGCCGGTGTTGGTTGTACAATGTATACTAAACGACTCGATAATTAGGGGGAACAACAATGAAAAAACAATTCATGGTGACTCTGATCGTACTGTTGTCCATGGGCTTGCTGCTTGCCGGTTGCGGCGGCGGCGACAAAGCGAAGCCTGCTGCTCCGGCGTCGAACGAGATCAAGATCGGCGGCAACTTCGAACTGACCGGCGGCATCGCCAACTTTGGCAAGCAAACCGTCAATGGAATCCAGATGGCATTCAAAGAAATCAATGCGGCCGGTGGCGTGAACGGCAAGCAATTGAAACTGATTCTGGCCGACAACAAATCCGAACCGGCTGAAGCAACCAACGCCGTGACCAAACTGATCACCCAGGATAAGGTCGTCGCCGTGCTCGGCCCGGTCGCCAGCTCCAACGTGCTGGCCACCTTGCAGGTCGCTCAGGACAACAAGATTCCGGTGCTCACCGCTACCGGCACCAATGAAAAGATTACCGTCGACGGCGGCAAAGTCCGTCCGTTCGCTTTCCGCGGCTGCTTCATCGACCCGTTCCAGGGCAAGGTGATGGCCAACTTCGCCACCAACACCGTCAAGGCGAAAACCGCGGTCATTTTTGTCGACCAAAGCTCCGACTATTCCAAAGGTCTCAAGCAATCGTTTGAAGAAGCGTTCGTGAAAAACGGCGGCAAAGTGCTGTCCACCGAAGCGTTCCTGCAAAAAGACCAGGATTTCAAAGCGACCCTGACCAAAATCAAAGGCTTGAATCCGGAAGTCGTCTTCATCCCGGCCTACTATGAAGAAGTCGGCAAAATCGTGAAACAGGCCCGCGAACTGGGCATCAACATTCCGCTGCTCGGCACCGACGGCTGGGATGATCCCAAGGTCGTCGAGATTGCCGGCGCCAAGGCGCTGAACAACACTTTCTTCAGCAATCACTATTCCTCGCAGGATACTGACCCGGCGGTCGTCAAGTTTGTTGCCGCCTACAAAAAAGAATACAACCAGGAGCCCAGTGCACTGGCTGCGCTTGGTTATGACTCCGGTCTGATGATCGCCGACGCGATCAAGCGGGCCGGCAGCACCGAAGGCGCCAAAATCGCCGAAGCCCTGGCCAAGACCAAAGACCTGAAGGTCAGCACCGGTATCCTCACCATCGACGCCAACCACAATCCGGTCAAGAGCGCGGTTGTCATCGAGATGAAAGACGGCAAGCAGACCTTCAAGACCAAAGTAAATCCGTAGTTGCGCTGTAGCCATACGTAAGAAAGACCGGTTCGCCGGTCTTTTTTTTATATCAGGCCGCCAATAGGCAGGAGAATCGTGCAAAGGTGTCGAACCCATTTTTTTGTTGTCTAAAGTTAGGGAAGCGCTGAATAATTCCAAATTTCAGCGCTTGCCTAGCAAGCATTTTGAATGAAAGGTTGTGACTCCTATGACCCCATCGAGACCTCTCGGGATGTACAGCGAGAGCTATCTGATCATGTGGGCCCTCATGCTGGTCACCTTCGCCATTTTTGGCAAGGGTGTCTACGACCGGTACCGACTCTGGAAAGTCGGCGCACCGGAAAAAAGGCCGGAATCATGGTCGCAGGGAATTGGCCGGTTCATCAACAACTCGCTGTTGCATCTAAGAATCTTGCGCGAATCAGTACCCGGACTGATGCATTTACTGCTGTTTTCCGCATTTGCCGTCTGCGCCCTCGGCACCTTGTCGGTGGCGGTGACCGAAGACCTGGGCATCCCGTTGTTTTATGGCTGGTATTATCTTATTCTTTCGCTGGCAATGGACATTTTGGGCTTCGCTGCCCTGCTCGGCATCGGCATCGCGTTTTGGCGGCGCTACATGACCACGACGCCCGGGCTGGACAATCAGATGACCGATCTGGTGTCGCTGATGCTGCTGAAAGCGATCTTCGTCAGCGGCTTTCTGCTTGAAGGCTTGCGGATCGCGCTGATGGGCGATCCCTGGTTCATGTGGAATCCGGTCGGCTGGCTGGTGTCGCTGCCGTTCGCCGGCATGGCGAAACCCACGTTGAAAATGCTGCATGTTTCGACCTGGTGGATTCATCTATTCCTTAGCTTCGGCTTCATCGCCTATATCCCGTATTCGAAGTTTTTCCATATCCTGACCGGCCCGCTCAACCAGATGCTGGCCAAGGACAAGGCATGCACGGCGCTGACACCGCTCGACATGGAGGACGAGGCGATCGAGCAGTTCGGCGTGGCGCAGATTCAGCAATTCACCTGGAAGCAGCTGCTGGACGGCGATGCCTGCATCCGCTGCGGCCGCTGCGAAAACAACTGTCCGGCCCATCTGACCGACAAGCCGTTGTCGCCGAAAAAGCTGGTGCAGGATCTGAACAATCATCTGCACGCCCAAGGACCGACCCTGCTGAAGGGCGAGGAAATCAAGGAAGAGGACGCCAAAATGCTGGTGCCGGACGTGATCGAGGAAGAGACGGTCTGGGCCTGCACGACCTGCGGTTCCTGCGAGGCGCAGTGTCCGGTGTTCGTCGAGCATGTCGAAAAGATCGTCGATATGCGCCGCAATCTGATGATGATGGAGAGCAACTTCCCGCACGAGGCCCAAGCGGTGTTCAAGGGCATGGAGAAGTACGGCAATCCCTGGGGAATCGGCCGCTCGGAAGCCGATTGGCTGCAGAAGGAGCTGACGGTGACGCCGCTGGCCGAAAACAACGAAGTCGAGTATCTGTATTTTGTCGGCTGCGCCGGCACGTTCGATGAACGCAACCGTAAGGTGACGACCGCTGTGGTGAAACTGCTGCAAATGGCCGGCGTGTCGTTCGGCATCCTCGGCAAAGAGCAGAGCTGCTGCGGCGATTCGGCCCGCCGGCTCGGCAACGAATACCTGTACCAGTCGCTGGTTGCCGCCAACGTGGAGCAATGGCAAGGCTACGGGGTGAAGAAGATCATCACTTCCTGCCCGCACTGCCTGAACACGATCAAGAACGAATATCCGCAGTTCGGCGGCCAGTTCGAAGTGGTGCACCATTCGGTATTGTTGGCCCAGCTGCTGGCAGCCGGCAAGTTGAAACCGAAGAAACCGATTGAGGCGAGTTGCACTTATCACGATTCCTGCTACCTCGGCCGTTACAACGACATCTACAGCGAGCCGCGCAACGTGATCGCCGCCATCCCCGGCCTAAAAGCGACCGAGATGGAGCGCAACCACGACAAGGGCTTCTGCTGCGGCGCCGGCGGCGGACGGATGTGGCTGGAAGAATTGATCGGCAAGCGGATCAACGTGGAGCGGACCGAACAGGCGCTGGCGACCGGCGCGAACCTGGTGGTGACGGCCTGTCCGTACTGCCTGACGATGATCGACGACGGAACCAAGACCAAGAATGTCGACGAGACCGTCAAGACCAAGGATATCGCCGAAATCCTCTGGGAGAGCGTGCAGTAGGCGACTGCGCGTGATGTAGCGACAATACAAGGATAAGCTATAATAAAGAGGCCGTGGGGAATCTGATTTTCCCACGGCCTCTGCTTTTCAACTATTTACTGAAACGACTGCTCGGTCCGTTCGATGATCTCGTCCTGCAGCTCTTTGCTCAGGTTGTGAAAATGGTCGCTGTAGCCGGCGACGCGGACGATCAGGTCCTTGTAGTCTTCTGGTTGCTGCTGCGCCGCCAACAGGGTGGCGCGGTCTATCACGTTGAACTGGATATGATGCCCGTCGAGGCTGAAATAAGAGCGGATCAGCGCCGCCATGCTGTCGAGGCCCTTCTCGCCGGCCACCACGGCTGGCGTGAACTTTTGATTGAGTAGCGTGCCTCCGGTTTGCAGATGGTCCATTTTGGCCGCCGATTTGATGACGGCGGTCGGCCCTTTGCGGTCGGCTCCCTTTTCCGGTGAAATCCCTTCGGATACCGGTTTGCCGGCTTTTCTGCCGTTGGGGCTGGCGCCCATCACCGAGCCGAAATAGACATGGCAGGTGGTGGGCAGCATGTCGATGCGGTAAGTGTCGCCGCGACCGTTCGGCCTGCCGGTCACTTCGGCGTGGTAGGCGCTGAAGGCCAGTTTCATCAGCTCATCGGCATAGTCGTCGTCGTTGCCGTACTTGGGCGTTTTTTCCCGCACCAGGTGATAGATGACCTCGTTGCCTGCGAAGTCGCTGCCCAGCGCCTGCAGCAAGGCGTCCATGGAAAACCGCTGCTGATCGAAGACGTTGAATTTGATCGCCACCAGCGAGTCGGTGAGCGTACCGATGCCGACCCCCTGGATGTAGCTGGTGTTGTATCGCGCGCCGCCGGCGTTGTAGTCCTGTCCCTTGGCAATGCAGTCATCGACGACGACCGACAGGAAGGGGACCGGCATCTGTTTGGCGTACAGCTGCTCGATGATCTGGTTGCCACGGACTTTGATGTCGACAAAATGTCGCAGCTGCAGTCGAAAAGCTTGGAACAGCTCGTCAAACGAGCCGAAATCGGTCGCTTTGCCGGTGTGGGGACCCAGCTGGCGGCCGGAGATGTTGTCGAAACCGTCGTAAAGCGTCAGTTCTAAAATCTTCGGCAGGTTCAGGTAACCGGTGAGAATGTAGGCCTCCTTGCCGAACGCGCCGGTTTCAACGCAGCCGCTAGCGCCGCCTTGCCGGGCGTCGGCGAGGCTTTTGCCGGCGTTCAGCAGTTCCTGGACGATCGCTTCCGTGTTGTAGAAGGCCGGCTGCCCCCAGCCCTTGCGGGAGATCTCGCAGGCTTTGCGCAGGAAGGCCTGCGGGGTTTTGCGGCTGATCTGGACATTGGAGCTCGGTTGCAGCAACGTCAGTTCGTCCATCGTTTCCAGGATCAGATAAGAGACTTCGTTGACTCCGTCGAAGCCGTCGGCGGTGATGCCGCCGCTGTTGATATTGGCGAAATCGGTGTAGGTGCTGCTTTCCTTTAGCGTGATGCCGACCTTCGGCGGCGCGGGTTGGTTGTTGAACTTGATCCAGAAGCACTCGAGCAATTCCTTGGCTTGTTCGCGATTTAAGCGGCCGCTGTCGATGTCGCGCTGGTAGAACGGCGCCAGATGCTGGTCCAGCCGGCCGGGGCTGAGGGCGTCCCAGGGGTTGATTTCGCTGGTGACGCCGAGATGGACAAACCAGTACATCTGCAATGCCTGCTGAAAGGTTTGCGGCCGCTGCGCCGGCACGACGTCACAGTTGACAGCAATCTGCAACAGTTCGGCCCTGCGCTGCGGGCAGGTTTCGTCCGCTGCCAGCTCGCGGGCATATGCGGCATAACGCCGGCCATACAGGAGGATGGCGTCACAGGCGATGTCCATCGCTTCCAACTGGATTTTACGCTCGTAGGCCCGCGGGTCGGATAAGTAGTCCAAGGCAGCTATAGCGGCGGCAATATCTGCCTTGAAGTCGAGGAACCCTTTGGCGTAGATTTTGCCGTCCAGGACGGTGTGGCCGGGGCCGCGCTGCTCCATGAACTCGGTGAAGATGCCGCTTTCATAGCAGGAATGCCATTCGGGGCTCATGTGGCGCAGGATCGCCTGTCGCAGCGAGCGGTTCTGCCAATAGGGGATGATGGTTTCCGCCTGCAGTTGGCGCGCTGCCTCATCGACCCGGAAGAAGATTTTTTCCCGCCGGTTCATCACATCTAGGTCTTCCAACGAGTGGCAGCACAGCTCGGGGAACGAGGGGGCGCTTTGCGGCCGGCTGCCCTTCTCGCCGACGATCAGCTCGCCGTTGCCGATCCAGAGCGTTTTGTTGGCCAGGATGTGTTTGAAGACCAACGCTCGCAGAATCGGCGTTTCCACCGTTCCGGCAAATTTCTCATAGGCCTCGGTGACCAGGCGGGCCCGCTCGATGCAGAGTCGCGGGGTGGCGTCCAGGCTTTCCTGGCGTAGCTTGCTGATGCGTTCGTTCATTGCAGTCACCCTTTCGTTGTGCGTTAACCGCCGATATGGGTATCGAACCCGGCGGCGGCAAACTGATGGCGGATTTCTTCCAGTCTGTCCGGCGTCGGAGGTTTTAGCTGCTCGCCGGTTTCGTCGGCACGGCCCAGGCGGGCGTATTTGCTGCGACCGGTGGCGTGGTACGGCAACAGGTTGACTTGCCGTAGCCGCAGTGTTTTGGCGAAGGCCAGCGTGGCGGCGATATTTTCGCTATCGGCGTTGATGCCCTCGATCAGCGGCAGCCGCAGAAAAATGTTGGCGCCGAAGTCTGATAAAAGCCGCAGGTTGGCGAGGATCAGCCGGTTGTCCTGACCGGTGTACAGCCGGTGTTTAGCCGGATCCATGTGTTTCAGGTCGAACAGGAACAGGTCGGTGTAGCGGAGGCTGCGCCGGAAGCTCTCGGCCGGGGCATGGCCGCAGGTATCGACGCACACATGCAGCCGGTGCCGTTTACTTTCTTGCGCCAGCGTTTCCAGCACGTCGATGTGGCTGAGCGGTTCGCCGCCGGAGAACGTGACGCCGCCGCCGGACTGCTCGTAAAACACCTGGTCGGCGAGCAGCTGCGGCAGCAGTTCGGCCGGGGAGATGGCCCGCCCGGCAATCTGGCGGGCACCGTGCAGGCAGTGGTCGCTGCATTCGCCGCAGGCGCGGCACAGGTTGCGGTCGGTGGCGGCGGATGCAGTGATGGCTTGTTGCGGGCAGTGCGGCAAGCAGCGCAGGCATTGCGTGCATTTTTCCGCGTCATACAGCAGTTCGGCCCGGTAACTCTGGCTCTCCGGGTTGTGGCACCAGCTGCAGCGCAGTGGGCAGCCTTTGAAGAACACGGTGGTGCGGATGCCGGGGCCGTCGTGGATCGAGAATTTCTGCAGGGTCAAGCCCAGGGAAACCGGCTGCGTCATTGACCGGTCCCCTTGTCCGGGAATGGATTGGGTGTGCTGACGACCAGTAGCCGGACCATTTTCGAAGTGTAATTGGCCCAGTTGTGCGGCGTGGCGGAGGGGTAGTGGGCCGAGTCGCCAGGGAACAGTTCGTGTTGTTCGTTTTCGATGAACAGGCTCAGCACGCCTTCCAACACATAGACGAATTCTTCCCCCTCGTGGGAGTAGGGCAAGATCGGTTCGGCGCTGCCGATCGGCAGTAGCTCGATGAACCGCGGCAGCAACGATTTTTCGCCGATCTGATTGGTCAGATGGTAATGGATGAAGCGGGCCGAATCAATCTGAAAGATTTCCTTCTCATAACTGCGCAGGATGCGGCGCGGAGCCTGACGCGGCTGCTGGAAAAAGTGCGAGCGGTCGACCTGGAGCGCGGTGGCAACCGTGCCCAAAAGATCGGTGGCGATGTCGGTCAGTCCCCGTTCCAGCTGGGACAGATAGCCGACCGACAGGCCGGTTTGTTGCGCCAGGTCTTTTAAGGTCAGTTTATTTTGCAGGCGAAGTTCACGGATTTTTTCTCCGATTGGTTTTACCATGAAATTTATCTCCTTGATTTCACGATTAAGTGTATTATATCGTTAATCTGCAGGAAATAGAAGAAGAAATTTCACCGTTGTGAAATTTATATGAAGCCGGAACTTGCGCTTTAGCGGTTGATTTCTCTACCGCGCGAGAAAATCTCAATCCATTCTATCAGGCAATTAAAGACCGGGCGGGGAAAAGTCCGAGACTGCAAAAACCGAGCCATTGAAATACGAGTTGAATCGAATCGACGGATTCGATTCAACCGACCCCATTGACAATGAGCAACGGACAATATAATATTGTACCAACCGGTCGGGAAAGAGAGGCTGAGTTGTATGTCGGACAAACGACAACACATCATTAAAATATCCGCCGCCCTGATGCATTCCAAAGGCTATGAGAACACCAAACTTAGCGACATCCTGCAGGCTGCGGAAATTGGCAAGGGAAACTTCTACCACTATTTTGAATCGAAACAGGAATTGGGGCTGGCGGTTTTAGACTATATTTTCAGTTATTGGAAATATGCCTTGCTGGAAAACATATTGAGCGCAGACAAAGACCCTGAAGTGAAATTCAACGAAATGCTTGCCTGGGTTGTGAATCAACAAAAGCGCAATCAAAGCAAATGCGGCTGCGTATTCGGCAATTTAGCGGTGGAAATGAGCGAACACGATGAGACGTTTCGACGGAAAGTCGAATCGGTTTTTGACCAATGGACAGATAAACTGGCGCGTGTTTTCGCAGAAATGATCGGGCCTGCCGCCGGGAACGACCAGCAGATATTCAAATTCGCCCAATCCATCGTCGCCATGCTGGAAGGTGGTATTCTTCTGATGAAGAGCAAGCAGGATATCGCCGTATTGGAAAACGTGATCGAGCTGGCCAGAACTTCGGTTCGCCATTTTATTCAACAATACAAGCAGTAGTAAGCCAGTCAGCCAAAGGGATTATTATACGGGTTCTGTACCAACTGGTCGGTAAAAAGAGTGCTGCGATTTTCGCAGGAGGCGGGTGGTCTAGGAGGGCAGTGCAAAGCAGATCTTAGGGATTGATGGCTGGGAAAAAATAATGATCGGAGGAATGAAGCATGAATAGTGGTCCCGTTTACGCATTAAATCTGTTTAACGTTAAGGATCGTGAGGAGTACCTGACCTATGTGAGAAGGTCGGCGAAGGAAGTGCCGGCGCATGGCGGAAAAGTGGTGGCGGTGGGGAAATACCGGGATGCCGAGGTGGGCGAGATTTCGCCCCGGCAGGTGTTGATCCTGGTGGAATGGGAATCGCGGCAGGCATTGCAGTGGTATATCGATGACCCTGCTCTGGCCGACCTTCACCCACACCGTATCAACGGAACCTCCGACTACATCTGGCATTTTTACGATAAACTGGAAGACTTTCGTCCGATTCTAAAGGGGGAACATAGATGATACGAGAGGTGAAGTTTGCAGATATTGCGATTGGTGATACGGCGAGTTTTTCAAAAACGATCACGGAACACGATGTTTACGCATTCGCCGGTTTGTCCGGCAACTTCAATCCGGTCCATGTTGACGAGGAGTTTGCCAGGAATACACGGTTTAAAGGGCGGATCGCCCATGGCTTATTGGCTGCCGGATTGATTTCCGCCGTTATTGGAACTGCGCTTCCCGGAGCGAATGCCATTTATCTTGCGCAGGAACTGGTCTTTAAATCGCCGGTGATGTTTGGCGATACGTTGACAGCGACGGTAGAAGTGATAGAAAAGATCGAAGCGAAAAAGCGGATCATTTTTAAAACGTTAGTGACAAATCAAAGCGGAGTAGTTGTCATCGAGGGAAAAGATACCATATATAAAGAATAAGTGATTTCTTGCGCCAAGCAGAGAAGTTAGTTGTTTTAACAAAAAATGCATTGCCAAGAAAGTTCTGAATGAATTTAGCGTATCGTGTAAATTTCGAATGGAGGTAATGAATTGAAAACCGGCCAAGAGTATGAAGACAGTCTGAGAAAGCTGAACTTTAAGGTGTTTTTGCAAGGCCAGAGGGTGGAAAATCCGGTGGATCATCCCATCATTCGTCCTTCGATGAATGCGGTCAAAATGACGTATGAATTAGCGCATGATCCACAATATGAAGAGCTCATGACGGCAAAATCCCACCTTTCCGGTGAAAAAATTAACCGTTTCACCAATCTTCATCAAAACACAGCGGATCTGATAAAAAAAGTCAAGATGCAGCGATTGCTGGGACAAAAAACGGCATCTTGCTTCCAGCGTTGTGTCGGCATGGATGCGATTAACGCTGTGGATAGCGTGACTTTTGAAATGGATCAGAAGTTGGGCACGGAGTATCACCGTCGATTCACACACTTTGTCCAGATGGTTCAGACGGAGGACCTGGTGATAGACGGGGCCATGACGGATCCTAAAGGGGATCGCAGCAAACCGCCACATAAGCAGACTGACCCCGATCTATATGTCCGTGTAGTCGAAAAGCGTCACGACGGCGTTGTCGTGCGTGGCGCCAAGGTTCACCAAACCGGCGCTCTCAACTCGCATTGGATTTTGGTTATGCCTACTGTCTCCATGAGCAAGGAAGATGCGGACTATGCGATATCCTTCTGTGCTCCGGCCGATGCCGAGGGAATCTACTACATCTATGGTCGCCAGTCTTGTGATACCAGGAAACTGGAGGGTAGCGAAATTGATGTGGGCAATTGCCAGTTTGGCGGTCACGAAGCCCTAATGGTTTTCGACAATGTCTTTATTCCTTGGCAGAATGTGTTTATGTGCGGCGAGTACGAATTCAGCGGATTGCTGGTGGAACGCTTCGCGGGGTATCATCGGCAAAGTTATGGCGGCTGCAAGGTTGGCGTGGGGGACGTGCTGATCGGTGCGGCAGCATTGGCCGCCGATTACAACGGGGCCAATAAAGCTTCTCATGTCAAGGATAAGCTTATTGAAATGATTCACCTCAATGAGACCCTCTATTCGTCGGGGATCGCCTGTTCAGCAGAAGGGACCCGGACTGCTTCTGGAACGTATATTATTGATTTGTTGCTGGCGAATGTCTGCAAACTCAATGTCACCCGGTTTCCCTATGAGCTGACGAGACTTGCCGAAGATATTGCCGGCGGTTTGATGGTGACGATGCCATCGGAAAAGGATTTGCGTCATCCCGAAATAGGCAAAGTGGTTGAAAAATATTTTAATACGAGTTCATCCATTCCTACCGAATGGCGGTTGCGCATTTTGCGACTGATCGAAAACCTTACGCTGGGCACGGCTGCCGTAGGATACCGTACCGAGTCAATGCACGGCGCAGGATCGCCCCAGGCTCAGCGAGTCATGATCGCCAGGCAGGGAAATTTTGAACATAAGAAAAAGCTGGCTAAAAAAATCGCTGGGATTCCGGTTCCCGAATAACCAGAATATAGGGAGGAAAACAATTATGGTGTTTGAATTTACTGATCAGCAAAAGATGATCCAGAAGATGGTACGGGAATTTGCTGAAAAAGAGATTGCGCCCGGAGTTTCGGAACGGGATGAACGCGAGGAATTTTCGCGAGTGATCAGCGACAGGATCGGCGAGCTGGGATTGACCGGTCTTTGCTTTCCGGAAGCATATGGCGGCTCGGACGGCGATTATATCAGCTACATCATAGCCAACGAGGAACTGGCGAAGGTTGACGACTGTGTGCAGGCGGGGTGCGCGGCATCGATCTCCTTATGTGCCATGCCAATATTTCAGTTTGGCACGGAAGAACAAAAGCAAAGGTTCCTGGTCCCGCTGGCGGAAGGGGTGAAGCTCGGAGCCTTCGGACTGACCGAACCCAACGCCGGCAGCGATGCCGCTTCACAGCTTACAACGGCAGTCGCCGATGGAGATTATTATGTGTTGAACGGAAATAAGATATTCATTACGAATGGCGGCGAGGCCGAAACGTATGTTGTGTTTGCTATGACAGACAAAACCAAAGGGGTGAAAGGGATCACAGCCTTCATTTTGGAGAAAGGAATGCCGGGGTTCACTTTCGGCAAAACCGAACACAAAATGGGTATCCGTTCTTCTCAGACGCAGGAACTGATTTTTCAAAATGTGAAAGTCCCCAAAGAAAATTTGCTGGGCAAAGAGGGGGAAGGCTTCAAAATTGCGATGAGTGCTTTGGACGGCGGGCGAATCACTGTTGCGGCGCAGGCGCTGGGAATTGCACAGGCGGCATTGCATCAGGCAATAAAGTACTCCAAGGAACGAGTGCAATTTGGCAAGCCGATTTCTGCCAATCAGGCGGTAGCGTTTATGTTGGCGGATATGGCGACGGAAATCGATGCCGCAAGGTTGCTGACCTATCGCGCAGCCTATCTGAAACAGAAAGGCCAGCCGTTTTCCAAAGAAGCCGCCATGGCCAAATTGTTTGCGTCCGATGCAGCAATGAAAATAACGACAGACGCAGTGCAAATTTTCGGTGGATATGGTTTTAGTCGGGAATACCCGGTAGAACGCCTGATGCGTAACGCCAAAATCACTCAGATCTATGAAGGGGCCAATCAAGTTCAGCGTATGGTAATTGCGGGTGCTGTGTTACGATAGTAAAGGGCATAAGAATTAACGGATGACCGTGTAAGGAGGGAAAAAACCATGAGCGTCGAGTTTCAAACGGATGAAGGAAAAAAGCTATATGTGATGTGGACAAGCGGTGATCGGGAAGTCGCCTTGAAGATGGTTTTTATGTACACGTATAATTCCAAGGCGAAAGGCTGGTGGGATGAGGTCTGCCTGATCGTTTGGGGCCCGTCAAGCAGGTTGTTGACGGAAGACCCTGAATTGCAAGCATACCTGGCCAGAATGATTGAGGCCGGTGTTGAAGTGGTCGCATGCAAGGCGTGCGCCGACAGTTATGGAGTCACGAAGCAACTGGAAGAACAGGGAATTGAAGTGATTTTCATGGGGCAGCCACTGACTCAGCTATTGAAACAGAACGCGAAACTGATTACCTTTTAGTGATTTTTGCGCACGATGGGGGATTGACGGAGTGAATCCCCCATCATATAATTGACTTAAGTCAGTCGATAATAGTCGAGATGCGGGAGGGGAAATCATGGCGAGAATCACTAAAGATCCGCAGGAGCGCATGAAGGAAATTTTGGATACCGCGGAAGAAATGTTTTACGCCAATGGTTACCATGAGACGCAGATTACTGATATTGTAAAAAAAATCGGCGTTGCCCAGGGAACGTTCTACTACTATTTCAAATCCAAGGAAGAGATTCTGGAAGTATTGATTTCGCGTCAAATACAAGCGGCCGCCAATAAAGTGGGGCAAATAGTGGCAGATAAAAATAGCGGTCCGCACCGAAAACTGGAACTGGTTCTGGAAGTGATGTTTCGTACCATCCGCTACAAGGATGGCTTGTTGTTCGAGTTTTTGTATAATGACCAATATCTGCACCTGATGGATAAACTGGTGTGTAAAGGAAAACAGATTATGTCGCCGTCGCTGACCCGCGTGATCGAGGAAGGCAAGGAGCAGGGCGTGTTTTTCGTCAGTCACCCGGAGATAGCGCAGGCTTTTATCGGCGGTATCATGGAAACCGTATTTGAAGCAACGTATGAAAAAGTTCCTGCCGCCATTTATGCGCATTATCTGGAAACCGCATCCATGTTGATTGAAAAAGTATTGGGATTGCCGGACAATTCATTGAAGCTGATGCAGGACTAGTAGCTGAGGGCAAAGATAACAGACTGATTTGACCTAAACGAAGGCGACAATTTTTTTGCCAACTAACTGACTAAAGTCAGTCAAATATAATTTTAATCAATGGGAGCGGATAAAATGAATGGAAAAAACCAATGGCAAAATCTGACGGAGAATATTCGCAGCACGCGGACAGAGCTACTCGGCACTTTGCAGCGGAGCCGATCCGGCAAAATGAAAGCGATGTTTTTACTGGGGATTCTGGTAGTTGGCGGTCTGGCGGGCGGTTTTTTTTGGTACGGTCAGCAAAAACCAAAGGTATCGGCCCACGAGCAAGTATTGGTAAAGACGCAAAAAGTAGCCGCCAGCGATGCGAAAAACATAAATATATATTCCGGTGAAGTCCGCGGACGATATGAGAGCCAACTGGCGTTTCAGGTGAGCGGAAAAATTACCCGACGTTTTGTTGAAGCAGGCAGTATTGTCAAACCAGGCGATGCCCTGCTGCAAATCGACTCGCGCGATATCCGGCAGACCGTCAATATTGCCTCGGCCCAGGTTGCCTCGTCCGAATCGCAGCTGAAGTTTGCGGCAAGCAATCTGGAACGTTATCGCCAGCTATATGAAAAGGGCGCCGTCAGCAAGGCGCAATACGATCAATATCTCAGTGCTTATGAAGTGGCAGTCGCTGCGGCGCGGCAAGCTTCCGCGCAATATGCGCAAGGCGCCAACCAACTCGACTACAGCATTTTGCAGGCGGATAAAGCGGGGGTCGTTGCGGCGGTCTCGGTGGAAGCCGGCCAGGTGGTGAGTGCGGGACAGGCTGTTGTGACCCTGGTGCAAGCTGGCGAGCGCGAAGTGGAAATCAGTGTGCCGGAGGGGCGACGCGCCGAATTCCGTGAAGGAATGCCGATGCGGGTGAAGCTGTGGGCGATGCCGGACAGTGTAATACAAGGGTCGGTGCGAGAAATTTCGCCGGTTGCCGACGCAGTGACGCGAACCTATCGGGCCCGCATCGCAATTTCCCAGCCACCGGCAGGCATGACCCTGGGGATGACGGCGGCGGTGGAGTCGACCCAAACAACACCCGGGTCTCCTCGTTACGAGATTCCGCTATCGGCGCTGTATCAATCCAATGGTCAGCCATCAGTTTGGTTGGTAACCAATGACAGCGTGACACTGCGGCCAGTGCAGACAGGCAACTTTGGCAAGAATACGGTGCAGGTGATCAGCGGCCTGCAACAAGGAGATACGATCGTGACGGCCGGAGTGCAAAAGCTGCGTGAAGGGCAAAAAGTCCGCTTGTCAGGCGAGGCGCTGCAATGAAAGGGTTTAATCTGACGGAGTGGTCGCTGCGCAACAAAGAACTCGTGTATTTTTTAATTGCCCTGACTTTTATTGCCGGTGTTTTTTCCTATCAGAAGCTGGGCCGGATGGAAGACCCAGATTTTACGATCCGGACCATGGTCGTCAGCGTAAGCTGGCCGGGCGCTTCAGCGCGCGAGGTGGAACAGCAGGTCACGGATAAAATCGAGAAAAAACTGCAGGACCTGCCAGGACTAGATTACCTGAAAAGCTACTCCAAACCGGAACAGTCATTAATTTACGTCAATCTCAAAGAAACGTCGGTCAAGGAGGCCCAGGTCCGCCCGTTGTGGCTGGAGGCGCGCAACTTGGTGAACGACGTGAAAGGGTCGTTGCCGTCCGGCGTGGTGGGGCCGTTTTTCAACGACCGGTTTGACGATGTGTTCGGCAATGTCTATGCCTTGACCGGCGACGGCTACAACTATGAAGAAATGCGGGATCAGGCCGAAAAGATTCGCCGCACGCTGATTGGAATTCACAACGTAAAAAAAGTCGAACTGATCGGTGAACAGACCGAAAAAATCTATGTGGAAATCGAAACCGTCAAATTGGCGCAACTGGGCATGAGTCCGACCGACATCACTTCGGCGATCCAGGCGCAAAATGCGATGACACCTTCAGGCATGCTGGAAACTTCGACTGACAATGTATATCTACGGGTCAGCGGCATGTTTGAACGGATCGAAGATTTAAAAAGTCTGCCGATTCGGGCCGGCGGCAGGACATTCCGTTTGGCTGACATCGCCAAAGTGGAGCGCAGTTTTGTCGAGCCGATGGAAGGAAAATTTTTCTTCAACGGACAGCCGGCCATTGGCATTGCCGTGTCGATGGAACGGGGCGGCAACATTCTGGACCTGGGCGAAAGTTTAAAATCGCAGATTGGGCGGTGGCAGAAGGAACTGCCGGCGGGCATGGAATTGCACACGGTGTTTAACCAACCCAAAGTGGTGGAAAGCTCGATTGGGGAATTCACCAAATCACTGGCTGAAGCGATTGCAATCGTGCTGCTGGTCAGTTTTGTCAGTTTGGGGCTGCGTTCCGGCCTGGTGGTCGCCTTTTGCATTCCACTGGTTATCGCCGCCGTGTTTGCGGTGATGAAAATTATCCATATCGACTTGCACAACATTTCTCTCGGCGCCCTGATCATATCGCTCGGATTGCTGGTGGACGATGCCATCATCGCGATCGAAATGATGTCGGTGAAACTCGAACAGGGGTGGAACCGGTTTGACGCCGCCTGTCATGCTTATAGCGTAACCGCGTTTCCGATGCTGACCGGTACGTTGATTACCTGCGCCGGTTTTATCCCGGTCGGTTTTGCGCCGGGTGTGGCCGCCGAATATGTGGGCAGCATGTTTTACGTGATATTGATCGCGCTTGTGATTTCTTGGGTGGTGGCTGCCGTGGCGACGCCGCTGTTCGGCTACCACCTGATCCAGACGCCGCAGCATGAAGCAAAAAGTCACCATGATATGTACAATACGCCATTTTACCGCAAGTTTAAGCAAATCCTGACCAGCTGCCTGCGGCAGCGCAAGATGGTGCTGATCGGCACTCTGGTTTGTTTTGTCTTATCAATCGGCCTGATGGGACTGGTGCGGGAAGAGTTTTTCCCGGCATCGACGCATATGGAAGTTATCGTCGACTTGCACCTGCCGGCAGGATCCTCCATGCAGGCGTCAGAGGCTGAAGTGAAGCGGCTTGCCCAGCAGTTTGAAGGCGATCCCCATGTTGACAGTCTGAGCTATTATGTTGGCGAAGGGGCGCCGCGATTTGTGCTGACCATAAATCCTGCCGACCCGATGGCCCATTTCAGTCAATTGGTAATTTCGGCCAAAGATATGGCTGGGCGCAATGCTGTAATGGAAAAAGCGCAAACGCTGCTGGCGACAGAGTTTCCTGCGGTCCAGGGCAATGTGAAGATGCTTAAGAGCGGGCCGTCAGAGCCGTATGGCGTAATGATCCGGGTCAGCGGGCCCGACCATCACAAACTTCGCATTATCGCTGAACAGGTGCGCGAACGGATGGCAGGCAACCCTGATTTAATCAATGTCAACCTGGACTGGAATGAGAAGTCAAAGCTGGTCAGGCTGGATGTGGATCGCGACAAAGCCCGCATGCTGGGGTTGAATAACCAGGCAGTGGCGCAAAATCTGCAGGCGTTTTTGTCGGGTACGACGGTCGGGGAATTTCGCGAGCGGGATAAAACGGTGGGCATCGATTTTCGGGTGGACGCTGCATGGCGGGAAGATTTGTCCAGGCTCAAGGATTTGAATATTCATTTGGGAAGCGGCAAATACATTCCACTCGAGCAAGTCGCTACAATCAAAAGCGAGATGGAGGACGGGCTGATCTGGCGCCGCAACCTGATTCCCACCATCACGGCGCAGGCCAACGCGATTTCCGGCGTTGCCGCCGACTCGGCAGCCAAGGCATTCTTTGCAACACTCGGCGATTTGCAGGCAACTCTGCCGCCCGGCTACAATATCGTGCTGGGAGGCACGGCGGAATCAAGCGCCAATGCCGCGGCATGGTTGCTGGAGCCGGTGCCGGTCATGCTGATTTTGATCCTGGTTTTATTGATGCTTCAACTGGGCAGCGTAGCCAAAACGATGCTGGTTCTGCTAACCGCACCGCTGGGGCTGATTGGCGTAAGCGTCGGGCTCTTGGCTACCGGCAGGCCGATGGGCTTTGTCGTTCAGCTCGGGATATTGGCGCTGTCAGGAATCATCATGCGAAACTCGGTCATCCTGATTGACCAGATCGAAAAACATCTGGAAGAGGGAGAAGAGCCCTGGGATGCGATCATCAACGCAACGATTTCCCGTTTCCGTCCGATATTGCTTACTGCCGCCGCTGCAATTCTGGCAATGATCCCGCTCGTTTCCAGCCTGTTCTGGGGGCCGATGGCGGTGGCGATTGCGGCGGGATTGTCCGGCGCTACGATTCTCACGCTGATCGTGCTGCCGGTGATGTATGCGGCTTGGTATAAGGTGCCGTCCAAAGTTGAGGAATGAGGAAAAAGGGGTGTAGACGATGAGGCGCGGATTAGTTTGCTTTCTGGCCGGCAGTTTATTATTGCTGGCAACGCTGGGCCATGCCGGGACACGCGAAGAATACGCCGAAGCCGATAAAATTCATTTGTCAGCCGGCGCTAGTGTTGCCGCCTACCAAAACCGCATGGGCGAGATTGCTTCGCGGTATCTGGCGCAGGCGGGGTGGCAGGTCGATCATTATGTCCAGCCGTCAGGCCGGTCCGGCGCGCGGTTCATTGTCGCAACAAGGCAGGCGGAACTTGGCGACCCGCTATATGTAGTGGCGATTGTCGGCACGGAAAATTCCAAGGATGTTAAAGTGGACCTGAAAACAGGCAAGGAGGGCTTCGTCGGCCCGGATAGCCCGGAAAAAGTCCATCAGGGATTTAAGGAATTTATTCAGTCCGGGCCAGCGGCGGTTGCGCGCAACTCGGGAACGTTACTGCCCAATTTGCCGGAACTGCTGAAAATGAATCCGCAGGCGAAGCTGATCTTGACGGGGCACAGCTTGGGCGGCGCAGCAGCGACGCTGGCAGGGGCATACCTGATTGAACAGGGGATTAATCCCAACCAAATCGAAGTGATATCTTTTGGTGCGCCGGCGGTCGGCAACGCGGCATTCGCCGAAAAATACGGTTCGGTCCTCAAGTTGACCCGTGTCGTGATTGCCGGCGATCCGGTGGTGACGGCGCTGCAAGGGTTGGTGGGCGGATACCGACAGTTTGGTCGGGAAATAAAGTTCAAAATACCGGAAACATTGGAAGACCCGCATAATATTGCCGGCTATCTCGATGTGGCGATGAAAAATCATTATGACAAAAGGCTGGTGGTCTTGGCGTCTGGCGAAGCACTGCAGGAGCAAGCGGTCGAACGATCGGTCGACCCAGGAAAAGTCTGCATCGCACCGCTGCAAAACAAGTTGCCCAATTCACTGGCCGGCGAATATGTTTACATGCGGGAAGCGCTGCTGGATGAATATCGACAGACTCTGCCGAATGCGCTGCTGCTTCAGGCGGGAAATTCCAGCGACCTGATGTCGGCGGCAACTGCTCAAGAGTGCCGCTGGTTGGTTTCGCCGCGGGTCGAAGGAGTGGCGGTGCGACAGGAGAAAAAAGTCTACTATATTACAAACCAACAAATCGTCTATGAAGTGCAGACGGGAACAGTAGTCGATGTGGCCGATTTTTCAACCGGAACCTATAACCTAACGCCATTGGAAGCCTTTGTACATGGATTCAAAGGAATTGCCGCCCATCGCAGCAATTGGCTGAAATAAAAATACTAACAGAACAAAAGAGGGGAAATGATGAATTTGCAGTCATGGAAAGGGAAACGCCCGTTGGTACTCGTTTTGTCTGTTTGGATCGCCATAATGAATCTGGCCGGGGTAACCGGTTTTGCGGCGGCTAAGGATCTGACATTGGAGGAAGCCGTCCGGTTGGCGCTCGCCAATAACCCCAGCGGCAAGATCGCCGTCCATGAATTCGAAGCCGCCAAAGGAGCGCTGACTTCAGCCCGATCCTACCGATGGGGGACCATCAGCGTAAGTCATAAGGATTCATGGGCCTGGAATGGTGAAGCCTACAACAAAAGATACGGTTACGATCCCAACTATGTCTTGGACAGCTTCACCAACAGTGCCACGTTGAACTGGACCCTCTGGTCCGGCAACAAGGTGGAAAGCCAGGTCAGTCAGGCCAAACTGGCGCTCGACTCCAGCCAGTGGGGTATCGCCAAGGCCCGCCAGCAACTCAAATACGACGCCACCGACGCCTACTTCAAGTTCATGGCGGCGCGTGACAATGTGAAATTGAGCCAGGAATCGGTCGAGCGTTTGGAACGCTACCTGCAGGACGTAAAATTGCAGTTTGACGTTGGTGTCGTAGCCAAAGTCGATGTGCTGCGGTCCGAGGTCGAACTGGCCAAGGCGAAGCAGACCCTGATCGAAGCGCAGAACAGCTACGATGTGACGATGGCTTCCCTGAACAATGTCATCGGCTATCCGCTGACCACCGAGCTGAACATCAAGGGTGACATGGGCTATACCCGCTACGAAAAGGAACTGGCCTTCTGCATCGATACGGCGCTGCGGCAACGCCCGGAGATCAGCCAATATACCGACGCCGCGAAAATCGCACAGGAAGCGATCACCGTTGCCAAAGCCGGCTATTTGCCGACCGTATCGGCGGTCTATCAGGCCGGCTGGGGCGACAGCACTTTTCCCGGCGGCAACAACTACAACTGGACCGCCTATCTGCTGACCAGCTGGAACGTATTTGATTCCGGCCTGACCGCCGGCAAAGTGAAACAGGCGGTGGAAGGCTACAAGACGGCCCAGGAACAGCTGAAGCAGACCGTCGACAGCGTGCAGCTGGACGTGCGTCAGACGTACCTGAGCCTGAAATCGGCCGAGCAGAGCATCGCCACCAGCAGTTCGGCGGTGGGGCTGGCGGAAGAGGACTACAAAATCAAAGTCATTCGCTACCAGGCCGGCGTGGGGACGAACCTGGACGTGCTGGACGCGCAGGTGGCGCTGACTACGGCCAAGAACAACTACCTGAAAGCCATGTATGAGTACAACAACTACCGGGCCAAGCTGGACAAAGCCATGGGCGCGCCGGTAAAGACTGACATATAATCAATTTAGTAGGATTCGTTATTCGACGGGGTCGATTCAATCGAACCCGTCGATTCGCAAGTTGAACCTTTCTAAAGGAAAGCCTTGGTTCTGTCGATATACTCTATAGTCGATATACTGTATATAAGTGTCGTGGAGGGGAAAGCATGCGAGCAAGCAGTCCGGGCCGTTGGAGCGACGGCATCGTCAGGCTGATCCTGTTGTTGATTGTCATCGGCTTGGTGGCTGTTTGTCTGCCCGCGGCAGTCAGCGCCGACGGGACGCCGGTCGATCCGAACGCGGGTCCGGGGCAACCGGGGGCGAATAACGGGCAAGGCCCCGGCGCAAATAAGCCGGGCGCAGGGTGGCCGCCGGCCGGCACGCAGCCGAAAGGGCCGTTTGTCGATGGCGGGTTTGCCGGCACCTGGTATGCGTTTGTCGATAACACGGCGTTCACGTTGGTCATCCAGCAGGAAGGTCAATTGCTGAAAGTAGCCCACACAGCGATTTATGACTACGGACGTCGCATCGACTCCAGCCACGGCGTGGTATCGATGGCAGGCACGGTCAGCGGTTCACTGGCCTATCTGGAATGGAAAAGCAGCCTGAGCCCGGAAACCGGACGAGCAACGCTGGAGTACATGCCGGGACGACCGGTGACTCTGCACTGGAAGATTGTCGATGCGGTGAAAAAACCGGAAAGCGACACCGATGCGCCTGCTTCAACCGAAGTGGCCTATTTTCTGCCGGCGTCAGCGTATTTGATGCGGAAGTGAAACCACAGCGGAAATAGCTGATGATAAAAAAACGACGGGTTCGATTCAATCGAATGCGTCGTTTTTTGTTGCAAGGAGTTGGCGTTACGGCGTCGAAGTATTAGCAGCAGAATATTGAGTGGTTTAGTCCACGGGGAGAAGCGAACACATTGAGAAAAAAATGGCTTGCGGGCTTGTTTTTGTTGGCGGGAGTTCTGAATTTCGGCGGTGCCTGCGAGGCATCGTCGCCGCTTGCCCCCTATGCGGTCAGCGAGGGAAAACTGTTTTTGCTGCAGGAGAGACAGGTGATCGCGGTGGCGCTGGATGACAGGTTGCCCGGCGACGGGATCGAAGATGTCCTGAAGCTTGGGCTGCGGCCAAGCTATGAGGAGAAACGCGGCGCTGACCGACTGGAACTGGTGCTGGCCAATGCGGTGCTGGCATTAAAGGAATCGCCGGTTGACTATCCGCTGCGGTTTGAGGCGCTGCCAGGCAACCGGGTCAGGCTGACCTTGCAAGGACCGGATGCGGCAAAGGCCGAAGTGAAAACCGTCCGCCGCAAAACAGTGAAGGCCCGCGACGGGATGATCCGGATGCGGACCTATGTCGTGATCACGACGCCGCGCGGCGCCAAGCGGGAGATTCCGACCGTGGTGCTCGATGCTGGCCACGGCGGGACCGATACCGGCGCGGTAAAGAACTTCATTCTGGAAAAGGATATCAATCTCGATATCACGCTGCGGACCGCCCGGCTGTTTGAACAGAAGGGCTGGAATGTGGTGCTGACCCGCCGGACCGATGTCGAACCGTCGCTTTTGGAGCGGGCCGATGCCGCCAATATCGTCGACGCCACGGTGTTTATTTCCGTTCACAACAACTCGCTGCCGGAAGACAAGCTGCCGCGCAGCCGCGAGTTCGGCACGACCGTCCTCTACAATGCATCCGCCCGGCAGCCGGCCCAGGACCTGGCCCAAATCATGCAGACAGAACTGATCCAGGCGACCGGTACGCAGCGCGAGGTGCTGCAGGACCGGCCCCGTCTGGTCGTGCTCAATTCGACCTGGGTGCCGGCGGTGTTGACCGAAGGCATCATGATGCCAAATCCGGCCAATGCCAAACTGATTCTGGACCGGTTCCAGCGGCAGCGCTCGGCGGAAGCGATCGTCAAAGCCACGGAAACCTGGTATGGTAAAAAAGTGCTGGCAGCCAAAAAGCCCAAGCCCGGGCCGGTGCAGCCGGTCGTGAAACTGGAAGCCGCGCCGTCTGGTAGCGGCAACCAGGCCGGCAATACCGCCAACCGGGGTACGCTGGCAGAGAGGGACGGCTGGATCTATTATCTGAAGAAAGCGGATTCACTGAGCGGCGAAAAGGAAGAGACTCTCTGGCGGTTCCGCCCCGACCGGTTCCTGTCCGACCAACTGGTGGCGGACCAGGAAGCCTGGGATGTGAATATCACCGCAGAAGGCCTATACTTTGCCAACTGGTCCGACCAACACAGGCTGTATGTGTCGGCGCCGGACGGGGGCAACCCTCAGCGACTGACCGACGGACCGGTCCAGCAGCTCAGCTTTAGCGGCGACCGGCTGGTGTTTGTCCGTGGCCGCCAGATCTACACGATGCCGCGCGGCGGCGGCATGGCACTGCGAGTCAACGACGACGAAGCCGAAAACGTCGTGGCCTGGGGCGACTGGATTTATTATGCCAATGGCGCCGACGGATTCAAGCCGTACCGGGTCCGCGTCGACGGGACCGGCCGGATGAAGCTGAGCGATGACGAGACCCTGTTTTTATTGGTGACCGGCGAATGGCTGTTTTACAGCAACTTGAGCGATGGCGAGAAGCTTTACCGGGTTCGCGCCGACGGTAGCGGCCGCAGCAAGGTTTCCGACGACCGGGTCGGCTATCTGAACTATGACCGGCGCTACATCTATTACACCAACACGGCGGATCGGCACGCGTTGTATCGGGTATTGCCGGAGGGCGGCGACAGAAGCAAGGTGATGGAAGGCGGCAAAGCGGCCGGTCCGGTCGGGATTGCCGGCGGCAAGATCTATTATCAGGGGCTGTTCCAAGATATAAAGGAACCGCTGAAATAATGGAGATTGCATTGGATTGCGACCGTAGTATTCGCCGATGAAGCTGCAAAATTTGTCGAAGAAAATCAACAGGAAGTTGATTTTAGCGCATAGCGACTGGACGGAGTATTATGCGCGCCCGACAAATTGTAGCAGCGAATCGATGCGAATCAAGGCTGCAATCTTTAGCGATCGAAATTATTCAGCGGTTCCTTATTTAGACTAAAAGACTCCCCGCAAGCACTTCGCCTGCAAGGAGTCTTATCTGTCTTCCCATTTTCGCTATTTCTCGTTCAAATCATCTTTTTGCGCCAGAGGATCAGCCAGGTGATGCCGGTCAAAAGTAGCGACAATCCGACGACGAACCAGAACCCTTCCGGTTGACTGAGATAGGGTACCCCGACATTCATGCCCCAGAAACTCGAGATCATGGTGGGAACTGCGATAAGAATCGTGATCGAAGCCAGGAATTTCATGACCTGGTTCAGGTTATTGGAAATTACCGAAGTGAAGGCATCCATCATGCCGCTGAGGATGTCGGAGTACATCTGTACCATCTCCAGCGCCTGACGGTTTTCGATGATGGTGTCTTCGAGGATGTCCTCGTCCTCTTCGAACAGTGGCAGCAGATGCTTCAGGTTGCCGCTCTTGCGCAAGCGCAGCAACCGGTCCAGCACGATTCCGTTGGTGCGCAGGGCTGCCGTGAAGTAGGTGAGGCCTTTTTCCATATCGAGTAGTTGAAAGACTTCGGCGTTGTTCATCGATTTGCGCAGATGACGCTCTATCTCGTCGGTTTGCCGGTTAATCTGATGGATATAGCGCAAAAACATCGTCGCGTTCTTGTACAGGATCTGAAACAGGAACCGGGTGCGTTTGGAAGTGTGATATTGCGCCGAGATCGAGCTGCCGTCCGGTGGGCAAGGCAGTACAGCGGTTTCTTCCAGCGATACGGTAATCAGGTTCTCCGGAGTCAGGATCATCGCGAGCGGCAAGGTGTCATAGTTGTCCGGTCCCCGCATGACAGGGATGTTGGTCAATACCAGCATGCAGTGGTCTTCGACTTCGATACGCGAGCGTTCTTCTTCGTCCAGGGCGGCCCGGATGAAATCTTCCGGTACGCCGGTGGTGATGCAGATGGTACGGATTTCGTCCGGCGAAGGATTGACCATCCGGACCCAGGCGTCTTTGATGATTTCGTTGCCAGGCACTGCCTGCAACTTGTGATCCGTCGTTTTAAAAACGTTGAGCATAGTTAGCTAGCGCCTCCTTTCGATGCGGAGACGCAAAAACCATCATCTAGAGCGCAAGGGGTGCGTCAGATGGCTGGAATCGTCTCCGGTCTGATTCAATTGACTGTTGCATAAATGAGGCCCGTCGGCGTCCACCCATCTCACCTCCAAAAAATAAATCAGGCCGTCCTTTTGCTATAGAAGGCGTGCCTGTCAGTCTGCATTTCCATTATATTGTGCTCCTTCCGGCCTGTCAATTCGTTATTGCGCCGATGTGTTAAAAACAAGTAAAACTTATCGGACCGCCTGAAAAAATCTGCGGGGAAATGTGCTTCACATCAGATGAGTTGGGGGCTGGAGGCAAGAAAAAGGATTTTGCGGTTTGATGAAGAATAGTATAATTTACATGTTTACTGACATAGGGTCTGCATGTCAGCCGAAAAAAACAACGAAAGAAGGGACTGCCTAATGAGAAAAATGAAAACTATGGACGGCAATAACGCTGCCGCCCACATCGCGTATGCATTTACCGATGTCGCCGCGATCTTCCCGATCACTCCTTCGTCGACGATGGCCGAATATGTCGATGAATGGAGCGCCCAGGGACTGAAAAACATTTTCGGGCAAACCGTACGTGTGGCGGAAATGCAATCAGAAGCCGGCGCTGCAGGCGCTGTGCACGGATCGCTGCAATCCGGCGCGCTCACAACGACCTTTACCGCTTCGCAGGGCTTGCTGCTGATGATCCCCAATATGTACAAAATGGCCGGCGAACTGCTGCCTGGCGTATTTCACGTCAGCGCACGCGCCGTTGCCGCCAATTCGCTGAGCATTTTCGGCGATCACCAGGACGTTATGGCGACCCGCCAGACCGGTTTCGCCCTGCTGGCCGAAAGCAGCGTGCAACAGGTCATGGACCTGGCCGCAGTGGCCCATCTGTCGGCAATCAAAGGCCGCGTGCCGTTCCTCAATTTCTTTGACGGCTTCCGTACTTCGCACGAAGCGCAAAAAATTGAAGTGATCGAATATGATGAACTGGCCGGCCTGATCGACCAGGATGCACTGAACGCCTTCCGCCGCCGGGCGCTGAACCCCGACCATCCGGTGGTTCGCGGCACCGCCCAGAATCCGGATATTTACTTCCAGGAGCGAGAAGTCTCCAATCTCTACTATGAGGCCATCCCCGGCATCGTCGAGGAATATATGGCTGAAATCAGCAAAATGACCGGCCGCGAGTATCACCTGTTCAATTATTACGGCGCTGAAGACGCCGACCGCATCATCATCGCGATGGGTTCGGTCTGCGACGTGATCGAGGAAACAGTCGACTACCTGAACGCCAAAGGCGAAAAGGTCGGTTTGCTGACGGTCCACCTGTATCGTCCGTTCTCGCTGGAGCATTTCTTCCGCTATATCCCCAAGACGGTCAAAAAGATCGCCGTACTCGACCGGACCAAAGAGCCGGGATCGATCGGCGAGCCGCTGTATCTCGATGTCCAGAGCGCGTTCTACGGCAAGGAGTGGCAGCCGGTCATCGTTGGCGGCCGCTATGGCCTTGGCTCCAAAGACGTCATTCCTTCCCACATCGTGCCGGTGTTTGACAACCTGAAACTGCCGGTTCCCAAGAACGGCTTCACCGTCAGCATCGTCGATGATGTTACCTTCACGTCCCTGCCTGCAGGCGAAGATATCGACACCACGCCCGCCGGCACCACCGCCTGCAAATTCTGGGGTCTTGGCTCCGATGGCACGGTTGGCGCGAATAAAGCGGCGATCAAAATCATCGGCGACCATACCAACATGTATGCTCAGGCCTATTTTGCCTATGACTCGAAAAAATCCGGCGGCATCACCGTATCGCACCTGCGGTTCGGCAAAAAGCCGATCAAATCCTCTTATCTGATCAACAAGGCCGATTTCGTCGCTTGCCACAACCAGTCCTATGTCGACAAGTACGACGTGCTGGCCGGCCTGAAACCGAAAGGAATCTTCCTGCTGAACTGTACCTGGAGTCCGGAAGAACTCGGCGAAAAACTGCCGGGATTCATGAAGCGGTATATAGCCAAAAATGAAATCCAGTTTTACACGATCGACGGCGCCGGAATTGCCCAGCAATTGGGCCTCGGCGGCCGGATCAACATGGTCATGCAGTCGGCGTTCTTCAAACTGGCGGCGATCGTGCCGCTGGAAGACGCCAAAATGTATCTGAAGGAAGCCGTGGTCGACGATTACGGCAAGCAGGGACAGAAAATCATCGACATGAACTATGCCGCGATTGAGAAAGGCATGGAGTCGGCGGTGAAGATCAACGTGCCGGCCGACTGGTTGACCGCAGCCGACAAGGAAGCCGACATGCAAAAGGTCGCTTGCGCCTGCTCCAGCGCCACCGTCGCCGATGACCTGCCGAAGTTCGTCAAGGAACTGATGGTGCCGATGAACCGCCAGGAAGGCGACAGCCTGCCTGTCAGCGCGTTCAAGGGCCGTGAAGACGGAACCTTCCCGGTGGGAACTTCCGCTTATGAGAAACGCGGCATCGCGATGAATGTGCCGGAATGGCAGATCGAGCACTGCATCCAATGCAACCAGTGCGCTTATGTCTGTCCGCACGCCACGATCCGTCCGGTATTGATCAATGATGCTGAAATGAAGGCCGCTCCGGAAGGATTCACCGCCAAACCGGCGATGGGCGCCAAAGACCTGCAGTTCCGCATCGCGGTTGCGCCGCTCGATTGCATCGGTTGCGGCAACTGCGCCCAGGTTTGCCCGGCCAAAGAAAAAGCCCTGATCATGAAGCCGTTTGAGTCGCAGCAGGTACAGGCGCCGCTGTGGGATTACGCGATGTCCCTGTCGCCCAAAGCCAACCCGATGAGCAAAGAGACCGTCAAAGGCAGCCAGTTTGAAACGCCGCTGCTCGAGTTCTCCGGCGCTTGCGGCGGCTGCGGCGAAACGCCTTACGCCAAGCTGATCACCCAGTTGTTTGGTGACCGGATGATGATTGCCAATGCAACCGGTTGTTCCTCGATCTGGGGCGCCAGCGCTCCCTCGATGCCGTACACCAAGAACCATCTCGGCCAGGGTCCGGCCTGGGCCAACTCGCTGTTCGAAGACAACGCCGAGTATGGCTACGGCATGTTCCTCGGCGTCAAGCAATCCCGCCAACGTCTGGCGGTCGACATCAAGGCGGCGATGGAACTGCCGGTGAGCAGCGAGCTGAAAGCGGCCTGTGAAGACTGGCTGGCCAACATCGACAACGGCAAAGGCACCCGCGAGCGGGCCGACAAGCTGATTGGCCTATTGGAAACGGAAAAAGGCAACGACGCGCTGCTGAACTCGATCTATACCAACAAGGACTTCCTGGTCAAGCGTTCGCACTGGATCTTCGGCGGCGACGGCTGGGCCTACGACATCGGTTTCGGCGGTCTGGACCATGTGCTGGCGATGAACGAAGACGTCAACGTGCTGGTGTTTGACACCGAAGTCTATTCCAATACCGGCGGTCAGTCCTCCAAAGCGACGCCGACCGCGGCGATCGCCAAGTTCGCCGCCAGCGGCAAACGGACCAAGAAAAAAGACCTCGGCATGATCGCGATGAGCTACGGTTATGTATATGTTGCGCAGATCTCGATGGGCGCCGACAAGAACCAGACGCTCAAGGCGATCGCCGAAGCCGAAGCCTATCCCGGCCCGTCGCTGATCATCGCCTATGCGCCTTGCATCAATCATGGACTGAAAGCCGGCATGGGCGCCAGCCAGCTGGAAGCGAAGAAAGCCGTCGAATCCGGCTACTGGGGCATGTATCGCTACAATCCCGCCTTGCTGGAACAGGGCAAGAGCCCGTTCAGCATGGATTCCAAAGAGCCGACGATGGATTTCAAAGAGTTCCTGATGGGCGAAGTCCGTTACTCGTCGCTGAAACAGCAATTCCCCGAGCAAGCGGAGGAGTTGTTTGAAAAAACAGCCCAGGATGCGAAAGAGCGGCTGGAAAACTACAAACGGCTGGCCAAGAACTATGCCGAGGCAGCAGCTGCCAAAGCTTAGTATGCAACTGCTGTCGCAAAGAAGCTTGCGTTCCTGTACCCGACAGACAAACAATAGTCGGATTACGGCCGAAGCGGTGCTGCTATCCACGGATTGTGAGATAGTGGCCCGCATCGCGGCCGCTGCCGACACGTTTATCATTGAACAGGCAGAGTGGGAACTGCTGCGTCAGGGGGCTGAATATGCCCCTTCTGGCGGGGCAGTTCCCGCTTTGCTTGGCGCCGAGGCTTACTTTGGCGTGGCGCCCGTCTTGACTCAGGCGTTTCCCAATCCGGCGCAGGATTTTGTCCGCGAAATGTTCGCCGAATGCGTCAAGGCGGTCCTGCAGTCCGAGACCTATCTATATACCCAGCGCGGTTTTGCCAGCGGTCAGGCTTATCAGGACAACTGGGACGTTTCCCACCCCGATTCCTGCCGTTATTATTCGCATCTGGACATCGTCGAACGACGCTGGTTCGACCATATCGGCCCGCAGCCACGCAGCGGCAACCTGTTTCACCGGCACAAGAACGTAGCGGTCTGGCGCTGCGGCGAAACCGGTTTGCAGGCAACCGGCTCGTTCCTCGATTCGTTCCATGAGGTCGGCGTGGTGGTCGACTGCGATGCAACCGGGTTCATCAAGCGGTTTGACGCAACGTTCATGCGGGCGCCGGACCGGATTTGCTTTGGCACGGCAGAGTTGGTGCAAGACCTGATTGGCAAGAATGTCAAACAGCTGTCCCGTCGTGACATCAACCGCTGCGCCGGCGGCGGTGAAGGCTGCGCCCATCTGCTGGACATCAGCCGGGATACGCTGGCCGAGCTGGCGAAATCGATCACGGCAATTGACGGACTTTACCGATAAAAGCTATAATAATCAAGGAAACTGCGTACGCTATATTTAGTAATGGGGGGAAGCAAAAGGATGAAGAACCGAAGAATCCAGTGGTTGGTCCTGGCGGTAGTCGTTGCCATGTTGGCCATGGTGGCTGCAGGTTGCGGCGGCGGGGACAAGAAACCGGCAGCGCCGGCGAAACCGGATGCACCGAAAATTTCCGGCAAACTCATGATCTACACTTCCATTTACCCGGACATCATCGAAGGCGTTAAACCGGCGATCAAAAAAGCGTTTCCTGATCTTGACGTGCAATGGTTCCAGGCAGGAACCGAAAAAGTCATCACCAAACTGACCGGTGAAATCGAAGCGAAAAAGGTGCAGGCCGACCTGCTGATGGTCGCCGATCCTTCCTATTATCTGACGCTGAAAGAAAAGAACCTGTTGATGAAATATGACGCGCCCAACCGCAAGGATGTCACCGCATCCAAGGATACCGAGGGGTACTGGACCGGCGTGCGCATTTCCAACATGATTATTGCCTACAATACGGCAAAAGTGAAACCGGAAGATGCACCGAAGACCTTTAAAGAGCTGACCGAGCCGAAGTGGAAAAACAAAGTCGCGATCCCCAGCCCGCTGCTGTCGGGTTCGGCTTATGTGGCCGTCGGTGTGATCGCTGACAAATACGGCTGGGATTATTTCAAGAAACTGAAAGACAATGGCGGCAAAGTGGAGCCAGGCAACTCGGCGATCCAGAACAAACTGGTCACCGGCGAGTATCAGGCTGCGATGATTCTGGAAGAAAACATCCTGAAAATCATGGCCAAAGGCGAGCCGATCAAAGTGGTGTATCCGGAAGACGGCACCATCGTGATCCCCAGCCCGATCGCCATCTTCAGTTCGACAACCAACCCGGAAGCCGCCAAAGCATTGACCAACTGGTGGCTGTCCAAAGAAGGACAGGAAGCGATCGTCAAAGGCTGGATGCATGCGGTGCGTGACGACGTAGCCCCGCCCAAAGGCGCCCCGGCGCTGAAAACCTTCCTGACCAAAGGCGACCTGAAACCGAACTGGGACAAGCTGGCCAAACAAATGGCGCAAATCAAAGGCGAGTTCCAGAAAGTCATGGACGCGAAGTAAATCAGAACCTAACCGAATCAATCGAGGTCCGCGCAATGCGCGGGCCTCTTGTATTTTTTTGTAAGGCAGGAGAAGTTTGTCATAAAGGCGAAGAGGTACAAAATTATGTTCATGTGATGAGAAGTTAGGCGACCATCGACTGATTTGGCAGCAGGATTTTACACAAGAATGATCAGATATGCGAGGTGTTGCAAATGAAAAAGCTGGGCATTGTCGGCGGCATCGGGCCGGAATCGACGCTGGATTATTATAAGGGGATCAATGCCGGTTATGCGCAGCGCGCCTGTGGCGGCGGCAATCCGCCGCTCATCATCGACAGCCTGAACTTGGCCGATATGTATGCGCTTGCGGCGAACAAGCAGTGGCCCGAGTTTACCGAACGGCTGGCGGGATCGGTCCGCAATCTGGTGGCCGGCGGCGCCGAGTTCGCCGTGATGGCGGCCAATACGGCCCATATCGTGTTCGAGGCGGTAGAGCGTCAATCATCGATTCCGCTCCTCAGCATCGTCGAAGAAACCTGTCGGGCCGCTAAAGCGAAACACTGCAAAACCGTCGTGATTTTCGGCACCGCGTTTACGATGAGCAGCGGTCTGTATAACGAGGCGTTTGCCCGATACGGCATCGCCGCGCACGTGCCGTCCGCCGAGGAGCAGGCGGTGATTCACGGCATCATCTTCCCCCATTTGCAGGAAGGCATCGTACTGCCGGCAGAAAAAGCGGCCATGCTGCAGATCGCCGGCCGCATGGTTGCGGAGCTGAACGCTGACGCACTGGTGCTTGGCTGCACCGAGCTGCCGCTGATCATCAAACCGGACGATCTGGCCGTACCGCTACTGGATACCACCGAGATTCATATCGAAGCAAGCCTGAACTACATGCTTGCGTAGGAAACCTGTGAAAAATGAGGAGGCCATAAACCGTGTTCCGTAAACTCGTCGCCATCGAACCGATCAACCTGGTTCCCGCTGCCAAGCAAAAGTTGCAGCAATATGCCGAAATAGTCATCCAGTATGACGACCTGCCGCAGGACGAGGCCGAGATCATCCGTCGCATCGGCGATGCCGACGCCGTACTGCTCAGCTATACCAGCCGCATCGAAAAGCCGGTCATCGAAGCCTGCCCGTCGCTGCGCTACATCGGCATGTGCTGCAGTCTGTATTCGGAGCAGAGCGCCAATGTCGACATCCGCAGCGCCCGCGAGCGCAATGTTGTCGTGACCGGGGTGCGCGATTACGGCGACCAGGGCGTCGTGGAGTACGTCATCAGTGAATTGGTCCGCTACCTGCATGGCTTCGGCGTCAAGCGCTGGCAGCAGCAACCGGTGGAACTGACCGGGTTAAGGGTCGGCATCATCGGGCTGGGTGTTTCCGGACAATTGATCGCCGCCGGGCTGCAGGCGCTGGGCGCCGATCTTTATTATTTCAGTCGCAGCCGCAAACCAGACCAGGAAGCGCGGGGCATCAAGTACCTGCCGCTACCCCAGCTGTTGCCACTCGTCGATGTCGTCTGTTGCTGCCTCAACAAGAACGTGATTTTGTTTGGCGAGGAACAGTTCGGCTGGCTGGGCAATCACAAAATCCTGTTCAACACCTCGATCGGTCCGTCGCATGACCTGGTCGCGCTTGGCAAATGGCTGGCGCACGGCGACAACGAGTTCTTTTGCGACAGCGCCGCCGCGCTCGGCGACCCCAGCGGTTTACTGCTCGACCATCCTCATGTCAACTGCCTGAATCGGTCCTCAGGATTGACCCGCCAGGCGCTCGAACGGCTCAGTGAAAAAGCGCTGAGAAACATCGAAACCTACCTCGAAACCGAGAGGAGGGAATCCGGTGCCTAAACAGCGTCGAGCCGCCAATCTGCTGTACGGGGTGGATGATCCCGTACCGTTGTCCTCGCTGGTTCCGCTTGTGTTGCAACAGGTGATCATGTTGTCGGTCGATCTGGTGTTTCCGGTGCTGGTGGTGGCGGCGATGGGCGGTTCGGTCGAACTGGCGCAAACCATGGTCAGCCTGATGATGATTTCGATGGGCTTTGGCACGCTGCTGCAGGCTTACGGCAGGAAGTCGGTCGGCTCGGGCTACTTTTGTGCGCATGAAACCGGCGCTCCCTATTTCCCCGTATCGGTGATGGCGGTGCAGGCAGGTGGCATTCCGCTGCTTTGCGGCATGACGGTGGTCACGGGGATTTTTCAGACCTTGCTCAGCCGCATCGTGCATCGGCTGCGAATCCTGTTTCCTGTGGAAATAACCGGTCTGATCGTGACGTTGATGGCAATCATCTTCATCACGTACGCCATCCCCAACTTCATCGGCCTGGATGCAGCCGGGCACAGCAATCCGCAGGTCTTTCTCCTATCCAGCCTCACGCTGGCGATTATCGTTGCCATGCATATCTGGGGAAACCGGCGGTTGCGGGAGTACTCGATCATTGCCGGCATCCTGTTCGGTTATGGTGCTGCCTTTGCCTTGGACATGATTGCGCCGGAGCAACTGGCAAAATTCCATGACACGCCGTGGGTCGCCATGCCGAGCCTCAGCCATGTCGGCTTCAGTTTTGACCCGGCGCTGCTCGCGCCGTTTTTGATTGCCGCGTTGTGTTCCAGCATCAAGACCATCGGCAACCTGACGACCTGCCAGAAGGTGAATGATGACGGCTGGAAGCGGCTCGACATCAAATCGGTGGGCGACGGACTGCTGGCGGAAGGCCTGGGCACGATCAGCGGCGGTCTGCTGGGAACGATGGGTCAGACGACCAGTTCAGGCAGCGTCGGTCTGACGGTGGCGACCGGGGCAACCAGCCGGCAGATCGGCATCGGCGCCGGAATCTGTTTCATATTGCTGGCGTTTTTCCCCAAACTCGCCGCCTTGTTTGCGATTATGCCGCAATCGGTGATCGGAGTGATTTTGTTGGTGGAGATCGCTTTCGTCGTGCCGACCGCCATGCAGATCTGCTCCTCGCGCCTCTTGGACGGACGACGGATGTTCGTGCTTGGCATCTCGATGGCGTTCGGCTTCGGCGTGTCGATCGTGCCCGATTTTAGCAAAGCTTTCCCGGTCTGGCTGCAGCCGCTCACCGGCAACGCCCTGGCGGTGGGGACCATCATCGCGATTTCGCTGCACTTGCTGTTTAGGATCGGCATTGCCAGCCATCAGAAACTGGAGATTGTTCCCGGAGCGGCCGCGATGGAGGATGTGGTGCTGTTTATGCAGCGCAGTGGCGGCGCCTGGGGCGCGCGCCCCGAAGTTGTCGCCAAAGCGACCTCGGCCCTCAGCGAGCTGATGGAAGTTTTGCAGGAGCAACAACTGAGTCAAGGCCCGCTGCAAATTGACGCCAGTTTTGAAGAGTTCAACCTGAATGTCGATGTCAGCTATCAGGGCGAATTGCTGGAAATCAGCAAACAACGGCCGACTGAACGGGAACTGCTGGAAGATGATACGGCATTTATCCGTCTGTCCGGTTTCTTGCTGACCAAGTTCGCCGACAAGATCAGTAGCGAACAAAAAAATGGCCGCTGCCATATCCACTTCAATTTCCAACATTAGTACAAAGACAGTTAGCGAAAAATCTGCCTACGGGAGATGGAGTAACGGAATGCAATCATGGTAAGCGATGTTTTCGCCCGAATTCAAGTTCATATCTTTGCCACGCTGATTTGTCTGGTGATGCTGGTGGAAACCCAGAATCACAAGGACAGCCGGCAATACTCGTTTCGTCTGTTCCGCGCCCAGTTGATCGCCTGCATGCTGCTGCTTGTTTCGGAAGCAGCCAGCTGGTCGACTGCCGGCTCGACAAAGTTTTTCTGGAATACGGTGTGCTTTTCCCTGCACGCATTCCCCGGCTATTTGTTCAGCCTGTATGCCGACTACCAACTGGGGGCCGGCGAAGAACAGTTGCGGCGCAATCCGCTGCCGCGGCTGATTCCGCTGTTGCTGGCGGAAGTGCTGGTTGTGGCGAACTTGTTTACGCCGCTGCTGTTCAGCGTGGACAGCAACGGGTTTTATCATCGCGAAAGCTGGTTTTTGGTTGATACGCTGCTCAGTTACTCTTACCTCGGCTACTCCTTCGCACGGATCGTGCGCAACCGGCGCGAGATGGATCGAATGTTGGTAAGGCCGCTGATCCTGTTTCATATTATTCCGTTTGTCGGCGGCGCGATCCAGGTCTGCTTTTACGGTTCCGGTTTCACGTTGCCGAGCTTTGCCCTGGCGTTGCTCGTCTGTTACGTGTATATCCAACAGCGACAACTGGGCACCGATTATCTGACCAGCGCCTGCAACCGGCTGCAAGCCGACAAAGAGCTGCGCCAGCGGATGCAAGGGTCCACGGAGTCGCCTTTTGCCCTGCTTAGTCTTGATATCAACAATTTCAAAAACATCAACGACCAGTTCGGTCATGCGGTCGGCGACGAGGCGCTGATCGAAACCGTGCGATTGTTGCAGCGTACTTTGCGGCGCTCGGACACGCTGGCGCGATATGGTGGCGACGAGTTCCTGATTATCACTGATACCAGCGATCCGGCAGGATTGCAGCATATGCTGGACCGAATCCATCAGGCGTTTGACCGGTTCAATCAGCAGGCGGACCGCCCCTATCAGCTCAGTCTGAGCATCGGTCAAGCGATCTACGATCCGGCGAGTCCGTCTTCGCAGGAACAGTTGCTGGCTATCGCTGATGCCCGTATGTACCAGCACAAGCAGGAGAAAAGCGAAAAAGGGCGGTAACGGGAGTTGCGGCCTCGATTGTTTGCAAAGCAGCAGAAGGTTCTGCTGCTTTTTGTTTAAAAAGTTTGTTTAATGGGAATTTTCCGACAGGATATTTTTGAAAAGCGCCGAATGATTTTATATAACTAATTGTTTGCCGGAATCGAAAGGAGCGCCGTGATGGGCAAAACGCTGATTATCGGGTTTGGCAATCTGCTCATGGGTGATGACGGCGCCGGAATTCATCTGATTCAAAAGTTGGCGACGCATGATTTGCCTGCAGAGGTGGAACTAGTCGACGGCGGGGTAAGTTCGTTTGCGGCGCTGGCCGAATTGCCGTCGGCGGAACGGGCGATTTTGATTGATACTATGGCTGGAGGAGGAACGCCTGGCACGATTTATCGACTGACAGCACAGCAACTCGATGCCCTGCCGAAAACATCGGCGATTTCTGTCCATGACTTTTCGTTGCCTGATTCGTTGCAGTTGATCGGTCGGATTGGTGAGTTGCCGCCAATCCTCATTTATGCGATCGAGCCGGCATCGCTGGAATTGACGATGCAGCTCAGCCGGCCAGTAGAACTGGCTGTAGAGAAAGTGATCGGGTACATTCAGGCAGAGCTTTGTTAAATCTTATCAAGGAAGGGGTATGAGTGTGTTTGAGAAAAGCTTTTCTCGCAGGAGCTTCCTAAAGGCCACAACGGCGACGCTGGCAGTGGCAGGCAGTACGGAAGCATTTTCGTTCGGCCAGTGGCAAAAAAAGGCGGAAGCGGCAGAGGTTAAAGTCGTGCCTTCGCTATGCGGTTCCTGTTCCGCCGAATGCGGCATGTGGGTTCATGTCAAAAATGGCCGCGTCTGGAAAGCAACCGGTCAAAAAGACCATCCGTCGTCGCGCGGCAAACTGTGCGCCCGTGGGCATGCGGCGCTTTCCGTACCCTATCACAAGGACCGCATCACGCATCCGATGAAAAGGATCGGCGACAACAACTATGTTCCGATCAGCTGGGAAGAGGCCTATACGGAAATTTCCGCGAAGCTGAAAGACTTGCTTGCCAAGCACGGGCCGCAGCCGATGGCTTACATCGAAAACCCCAGGCCGACCGGTTCCTTCTATGGTCGACGGTTGGCTGCTGCGATCGGCTTTCCGACCACGACCACCCATCACTCCATCTGCTTCAATTCGCGTACCGCAGCCAACAACCATGTCATCGGGCCTCTGGCGACGGCCGACGTCAGCAACGCCAAATACGTCCTGTTCCTTGGCCGGAACTACGCGGAGGGGCTGTCGCCGTCCAATACGGCAGCATTAACTACCGCCTATGAAAAAGGGATCAAAGTCGTTATCGTCGATCCCCGGCACAATGCCGCCTGTATTTTGGCCAACGAGTGGGTGCCAATCCGCCCGGGCACCGACCTCGGTCTGCTGCTGGGCATCGCCAATGTGCTGATTCAAGAGAATTTGTATGATAAAGAGTTCGTCGAGCAATACTCTCTCGGTTTTGATGAGTTCAAGAAGACGGTGAAACAGTATACACCGGAGTGGGCGCAAACCGTGACCGACATCCCGGCGGCCAAAATCTATGAAATCGCCAGGGACCTCGGCAAGAACCGGCCGACTGCCTGTATCGAGCAAGGCTACAAGGCGCCGAACGGCGCCAACTACATCAACGGACCCGACACTTTCCGGATGATGGCGATCGTCAACGGTCTGCTCGGCAACTTTGGCAAGAAAGGCGGCATGAACTGGCCAAGCGGTCCACGGCTGGGTTCGCTGGACAAAACCAAGCATCCCGACCCGCCCAGACCCAAGGTGAAACGCTGCGACGGCGCAGGAATCAAAGGCGAACATCCGCTGGCGGCTGTGGCTGCCGGCAGTATTCCCGAAATCACCAAACGGGCGATGGAAGGGAAAATCAAATTTGTCCTGACCAACCGGATCAATCCGGTGCGAACCTGTATCGATCCGGGATATATGGAGAAGGCCTTCCACAAGATCGACCTGCATGTGCATTGCGATATCCAGTGGTCCGAGACGGCCCGCGTCGCCGACTATGTGCTGCCCGAAACCAGCTTCCTCGAGCGGGAGGACCTGGTCGCCGGCCTGTCCGGCGGCAGACCCGGCGTGACGATGCGCAGTCAGGTGATCGATGCCGTACATGTCGAAACCAAGGCGTTTGACCAGATCGTTCCCGAACTGGCCGAGCACCTGGGTCTGGGACAGTACTTCAATTTCACGCGGGAAGATGTGAGCAGCGCCATGCTGAAGCCACTCAAACTAACGCTGGAAGACTTGCGCAGCAAAGGCACCGTCATGTTGCCGGCGCCGGCTGCTAAGCCGCTGGCGTTTGCGACCCCGTCGAAAATGTTCCAGTTCTCGTCCAAAGAGTACGCGGAGCATGGCTACCCTGCAGTACCGGTATGGCAGGCGCCGCTGGCCAAGGCCGAAGCGGATTCCTTCGTATTGATTTCCGGCAAGCAGGCGATCATGTCCCACGTTTTTTCCGCCAACCATCCGTTCGCGCTGCAAATCGCCAAGGACTACAACCTGGAGCGGATCTGGATCAATGCGGACCGGGCCAAGCGGCTCGGCATCAAAGACGGCGACCTGGTGGAAGTAAGCTCGCCGATCGCCCGCAAAAAAGTGCGGGCAAAAGTCACCGAACGGATTCATCCGGAAGCGGCCTGGCTGCCGCTTGGTTACGGCGCCTATTCGCCCTGGCTGAAGACGGCCGGCGGTTTCGGCGTGAGCCCGAACGATTTTGTGCCGTTCCAGATCGAACCGATCGGCGGGGCTTGTCTGTTCATGGAAGTCACTGTGAAGATCAGAAAGGCAGGTGAATGATATGCCGCGTTATGCTCTGATTGTTGATGTAAAAAAGTGCGTCGGCTGTTTTGCCTGCAGGGTTGCCTGCCAGAATCAGAATTCGTTGCCGGCGGAAACCTCGCTAATCCGTTTTGAAGACCATGAAACAGGCAAGTATCCCAAAGTAAAATACGAAGTTCTGACACTGCAGTGCATGCATTGCGAAGATGCCCCCTGCGTGCCGGTGTGTCCGACCAATGCCTCGGTCAAAGACAAACAGACCGGCCTGACCCTGGTCAATCCGGACAAATGTATCGGTTGCCGCCGCTGCGTCGTAGCCTGTCCCTATCACGCCCGGCATTATGTGAAGGAGACCGGCGTTGTCCAGGGTTGCAATCTGTGTCTGTCGCTGCTCCAGGCGGGCCAGGAACCGGCCTGTGTTTCGACCTGCCTGACCAAGGCGCGGCTATTCGGAGATCTCGACGATCCCAAGGGCGATTTTGCCAAACTGCTGCCGAAGGCAAAGCCCTTGCGCCCCGATTTCAAGACCAAACCGACAACCCTGTATATTTTCCAGGCGTAGGAGGGAATAAGATAAGATGAGAAATATGGATCGCCGGGAATTTTTGCGCTTATGCGGCGCCACTGGAGCGACAATCAGTCTGGCCGAAGCGTTAAAACCGGAAATCGCCGCGGCGTTTGCCGGACCCAAGGGCGGCAAGCCCCCGGTGCTCTGGCTGCAGGGCGGCTCGTGCAGCGGCTGCTCGATCGGTCTGCTCAATTCGGTTTCGCCGGAAATCGCCGAAGTGCTGACCGGCGTGATCAGCCTGAACTTTCATCAGACGCTGATGTCGGCGGCTGGCGAGCAAGCGATGCATGTATTGACTGACGTACAGAAAAAATATCGCGGCGAATACGTACTGATTGTCGAAGGCGGGATTCCGCTGGCGGCGGACGGAAAATACGCCACGCTCGGCGAGAAAGGCGACCAACCGATTGCTTTCTCCAAGTGGGTGAAAGACTTGGCGGCCGATGCCAAAGCGATCATTGCGGTCGGCAGTTGCGCCGCGTTTGGCGGTTTGCCGGCGGCTGCGCCCAACCCGACCGGCAGCGTGCCTGTCAGCAAAATGGTCAGCGGCAAAACCGTGATCAATATCCCCGGCTGTCCGTCCCACCCCGACTGGGTTCTCGGCAGCGTCGTCCATCTGCTGAAATTTGGCATGCCGGAGCTGGACAAGCACGGTCGGCCGAAAGTGTTTTTTGGTCGCTGTATTCACGACCTGTGCGGTCGGCGCAAGGCGTTCGACCGCGGCGAGTTTGCCACCCGTCTGTCGGAAAGAGGCTGCCTTTACAAACTCGGCTGTCGTGGCCCGATGGCGTTTGCCGATTGTCCTGAGCGGCGGTTCAATAACGGGACCAGCTGGTGTGTGGCGGCCAATTCGCCTTGCATCGCATGCGTGGAACCGGAGTTCCCCGACAAGACCGGACCATTTTTTGAGCGGATGCCGGAGTACGGTCCCGAAGGAACCTTCATTCCTGAGCGGAAACCCGCCAAACTGACAGGGGGGAATAAGTGATGCGACAAATCGTGATTGATCCCGTAACCCGCCTGGAAGGCCACCTTAAGGTAGTGGTTGCGGTTGACGCAGGCAAAGTCGTAAAAGCGGAAGTCGTCGGCACGATGTTCCGTGGTTTTGAAAAAATCCTCGCTGGTCGCGATCCCCGCGATGCGATCTTTTTGACCCAACGCATCTGTGGCGTCTGTCCGGCCGACCACGCCACGGCGTCCGCCCTGGCGCTGGATGATGCTTTCAAAGCTGAAGTGCCGGACAATGGCAGACTGTTGCGCAACCTGATGCTTGGCGCCAACTATCTGCAGTCCCACATCACCCATTTCTACCATCTGTCGCTGCCGGATTATGTGCAACTACCGGAGATGGCCCCGTTCACGCCGCATTACACCGGCGATTTCCGCTTCAACAAGGCAGCGAATGAAAAATTGGCCGATCACTATTTTCAGGCATTGGTCATCCGCCGCAAGTGCCACGAACTGGTAGCCCAGTTTGGTGGCAAGATGCCTCATCTGGCCTCGATCATCGTCGGCGGCACGTCGCAAAACGCCAATGCCGACCGGATCAAGGCGGCCAAGGGTTTGCTGGAAGAAATCAGCACGTTTATCAATACGGTCTATGAGGAAGATGTCCGCACTATCGCCGCCGCCTATCAGGATTATTTCAAGGCAGGCAAGGGCAGCGGCCGTCTGATGACTTACGGCGCATTTCCAATGGATGCGGCAGGCCGTCAAAAACTGTTTGCCCGCGGGATTTTTGCCGAGGGGAAAATCAGTGCGCTCGATCCGGCCAAAATCACCGAAGACGTTTCGCATGCCTGGTACCAGGCGCAGTCCGGCGGGCAACCGGCCGAACTTTCGACCCAACCGGCTGTCGACAAGAAAGGCGCCTACAGCTGGGTCAAGGCGCCGCGTTATGACGGGACTGTGGTGGAAGTGGGCCCGCTGGCCCGGATGTGGATGAACGGCATGTATCAACAGGGAATTTCGGCCATGGACCGGATCGTGGCCCGGATGCTGGAGGCAAAACTGATGGCCGGCGCACTAGACCGCTGGCTGAACGAACTGGATCTCGGCGGCAAATGCGAGGCGGCAGTCGAGATTCCCCAGGAAGCGGAGGGCGTTGGCCTGACCGAGGCGGCGCGCGGCGCGCTCGGCCACTGGATCAAAATCAGCGGCGGCAAGATCGCCCGCTATGAAGCGGTGGTGCCAACCACCTGGAATGCCTCGCCGCTCGACGTTGCCGGGCAGCATGGCCCGATTGAGGCGGCGCTGCTTGGCCTGGAAGTGCCGGATGCCGACAATCCGTTACCGGTGGTGAGGGTCATTCACTCGTTCGATCCCTGTCTGGCCTGCGCGGTGCACTTGATTACCGCTAACCGGCCGATGACGGAGTTCAAAATTTAAGGCCGGAACGAATTCCGGCCCGGTACCCGACAATATTGTTGTTAGCGGCGGCGCAATTCCTGTGCGAGGAATTGCGCCGTCAGTTTTATCAGTTGCAGATAGTAGTCCGGGATTTCTTTCTGCTCCGCTTCGGCAACGAGGTCTTCCAGCCAGTCCAGATGCTCGCTGAGGAACACCCCGAATTTTTCTTGCTCGTCATGTTCAAGCAGCAAGGCGGCGAATTCGAGTTCCAGGCAGAGATGGTCCGGCATCGACTCGTATTCGGCAGGCAGGCTGATGCCAAAGGCCTCGTAGAGGTCTTTCATGTGCAGTGCGTGGTCGCTGAGCAGCAACCCCTTCTCGGCGGCGAACGGCACTTCGGCGCTCGCGTCGCTCGTCCAGCGGCGATAGACCGACTCGACCGGCAGCACGCGAGAATGGACCGGGAACACGAAGCTTTGCCGGTAAGCGGCGGTGGCGGTGGCCAGGTCGGGCAGTAAGGCGGGCCAATCCTCATACAAATTTCGCGGCAGGGGATAGCTTAATTCTTGCAGTGACTGCTCCAAAAAACGGACGATGGCGCCTTGTTCGGCGACAAACTCGGCGGTGGGCTGCTTAAAAGCCTCGGACAACAACAGATAAATTTCGCGGCGCAGCGAGGTGCAAGTCATTCGGGTCGCTCCTTTTGGCGCATAATCGGCGCGCTAAACTAATAGTTTGTTAATACGACGACTGATGCAAAAAAACCTTTGTTTTGCGTAAACGGCGACAAGGGCAGGATTATTGTCGCCCTGCCCTGAATTAAGCATTGAAGATGTTTTTGTCCGCGCCGAAGCCCCAAAATACACAAACTAAGGAGAGATGTTGAACATGAAATCAATGCGTCGCGTCGACCGTCAGATGGCTGAAACAGAAGCGAAGGAACTGCTGGGCCGGGGAGAATACGGGATTCTGGCCGTGATTGATGAAGACGGCAGGCCTTATGGCGTTCCGTTAAATTATGTATATGCCAACGATGCGGTGTATGTCCACTGCGCCTTGCAAGGCAAGAAGCTCAATGCGATCGCAGACAATCCCCAGGCTTGTTTTACGGTCGTCGGCCACAACCAGGTATTGCCTGACAAATTCGCCACAAATTATGAAAGTGTGATGGTGTTCGGCCCGGCGGCAATCGTCGACGCGGCGGAGAAAGAGTTTGCACTGGAAGCGATTATTCAAAGATATAGCGCCGACTTCCTTGAAGCGGGCCACGCCTATATCGAGAAGTTTCGCGCCGCAACCCAGGTGGTGAAAATAAGCATCGAGCATATTTCCGGCAAACGGCGGGCCGGCTGACAGGCGGCCCGGCATCATGAATCCGCGACGTGTGCGTATTCTGAAATCGGCTGTCAGTGCGCTGTCGGGCCCGGTAGTTTACTGGATGAGCCGTGACCAACGGGCGGAAGATAACTGGGCATTGCTGCATGCCCAGCAACAAGCGGTCAGCACCAAGCAACCGCTTGTGGTCGTGTTTTGCCTGGTCCCGGATTTTCTGCAAGCCACCCTGCGCCAATACGGCTTTATGTTGCGCGGACTGATGGAAACTTTCGCTGAACTTGAGCGAAAAAATATTGCCTACCGCCTGTTGGTGGGGCAACCGGAGGAAGTGCTGCCCGGTTTTTTGGCGCAGCTGCAGGCAAGTTTGCTTGTCACTGATTTTGACCCGTTGCGGATCAAGCGGCAGTGGAAAGCAAAGCTACTGGCGCGGCTTACCATCGACTGCCACGAGGTGGACGCCCATAATATTGTTCCCTGCTGGATTGCTTCGCCGAAACTGGAGTTTGCCGCCTACACCCTGCGACCTAAGCTCAAAAAACTGTTGCCGGAGTTTCTCGAGCAGTTTCCACCGCTGGAGCGGCACCCCTACCCATTGGCGCAGGTTGCTACGCCGCTGCCTGAAGTCGAAACTGTGCTGGCAGGACTGAACATCGACCGCAGCGTCGGCGAAGTAGACTGGTTGCAAGTGGGTGCGCAGGCAGCCCTGTTGCGATTGCATCAGTTTTTGCAGGACGGACTCGACGATTACGGTGTGAACAGCAACGATCCGTTGCTGGACCGGCAGTCCCAGCTGTCGCCTTATCTTCACTTCGGTCAGTTGTCGGCCCAGCGGACAGCGCTGGAAGTTTTGCGGCACGACGGGCCAGTTCAGCAGACGGAGGCGTTTCTGGAAGAGCTGATTGTCCGGCGGGAACTGGCCGACAACTTTTGCTGCTACAATCCGGATTATGACAACCCCGCCGGTTTTCCTGCCTGGGCGCAGCAGACCCTGTCTGACCACTTGGGTGATCTGCGATCCTATAGCTATACTGCGGCGGAGTTTGAACAGGCAACCACCCATGACCCGATATGGAACGCAGCACAAAGGCAGATGGTGAAAACAGGCAAAATGCATGGCTACATGCGGATGTACTGGGCGAAGAAAATCCTCGAATGGTCGGCGAGCCCGCGACAGGCGATGCAGACGGCGATTTATCTCAATGACAGATACGAACTGGACGGGCGCGACCCAAATGGTTATGCGGGTATTGCCTGGAGCATCGGCGGCGTGCACGACCGCGCCTGGAGCGAACGGCAAATTTTCGGCAAGATCCGCTATATGAACGACAAGGGGCTGAGAAGAAAATTTACGATCGATCGCTATTGTGAAAGGTTTGCAGCAGAGTGATGCGGGATGAGGATTTTTGCTAATGCGAAAAAACAAGGGGCTGTCTCGAACAGGTTAACGAACCGCTTCGAGACAGCCCCTTGGGTTTAGTTATTGAGACTAAGTTTAGCTCTTGGATTCGCTGTTCTGAACCACGACGCAACCAGCGGCGTCGCCGGTGATGTTGAGAGTGGTCCGGGCCATGTCCAGAACACGGTCGATACCGGCGATCAGGGCGACGCCTTCGATCGGCAGGCCGACAGAGGTCAGAACCAGTGTCAACATGATCAGGCCGGCGCCGGGTACGCCGGCAGCGCCGATTGAGGCCAAGGTGCCGGTCAGGATAATGGTCATGTATTGTCCGGCATTCAGCTCGATTCCATAAGCCTGCGCGACGAACAATGCGGCAAGACCGCAATAGATGGCGGTTCCGTCCATGTTGACGGTGGCGCCGAGCGGCAGACAGAAGCTGGATACGTCTTTTCTGACGCCCAGATTTTCTTGGGTGCATTTCAGGGTGACAGGCAGGGTGGCGCCGCTGCTGCAAGTGGAGAAGGCCACCAGCATGGCCGGGGCGATGCCCTTGAAGAACCTGACCGGCGACATGCCGCCCAGGGTTGCCACGGTGCCGCTATACACCACAACGGCGTGAACGATGGAAGCGATGTACATCGCAGCGACGACCGAGGCCAAAGGCAACAGCACTTTCGGGCCGTTGACGGCGACGACCGGCATCATCAGGGCAAATACGCCGAACGGAGCAAAACTCATGATCATGTCGATAATTTTATAGGTGACTTCCGCCAGTCCATTGAAAAAATCTTCCACTGGTTTGGCTTTGGCGCCAACCATGGTAATGCCGATGCCAAGGAATATCGCAAAGACGATGATTTGCAGCATGTCGCCCTTTTCCATCGCGACAAAGGGATTGGACGGGATGATGTTGACCAGTACGTCCTGCAGCGGCGGGGCCATTTTGGAAGCGGCCTTGGCGCCGGCGGGAATGGTGAGGCCTTTGCCGGGTTGCATCAGGGTGCCGAACATCAGGCCGATTGCAACCGCGAACGCAGTGGTCGCCAGATAGAATATCATGATTTTGACGCCGACGCGGCCCAGTTTTTTGACATCGCCGATCGAAGCGACACCGGCAACGATGGAAGCCAGCACGACAGGCACGATAACCATTTTGATCAAATTAATAAAAATGGTGCCGATGGGCGCGATCCAGACTTTCATCCAGGGAACTGCGGTGGGGCCGGCGATCAGGCCGCCGATTACGCCAAGAATGAGACCGATGAGAATTTTAATGGATAAATGCATGAATACTCCTCCTCATTTTTTGTCGGATCGGAAATCTTAGACGCCGGTGGCAATAGCTTCGATTTCAATCAGAACGTCTTTGGGGAGCCGGGCGATCTGTACCGTGGAGCGTGCAGGCGGATTGGCGGGGAAATAGGTTGCATAAATTGCGTTGACAGTGGCAAAGTCATCCATGTTTTTCAAAAAAATTGTGGTTTTTACTACATTTTCGGTAGATAGGTTCACGCTGGCCAGGATAGCGGACATGTTCTTGAGCACTTGCTGGGTCTGGGCTTCAATCCCGTCAGGGACGTTTCCGGTTTCCGGATCGATTGGGATTTGGCCAGACAGGAACAGGAAGCCGTTGGCGATAATCGCCTGGGAATAAGGGCCGATGGCTGCTGGGGCCTTGCTGGTTGAGACAACTTGTTTTTGCAATGCGACACCTTCCTTTTCCATTGTTTATTGGCTTTGCCTATAGAATAGTCAATTTTCTAACAAATGTCAATCGAAATGCAAAGTCGAATCAACAAAAAGTTGAAAATGTAAAAAATATTACTAAACAAGTTGAAAACTTGCAGGAGAAACCGCTGTCGACTTGGAATTAATCCATAGTATTTTTTGCGAGGGAGAGTTTGTATGGAACACCGCAAAATCCCCCCAGGCCTGCAAGGGCTGATTCCGGTTGCCGACGCCATCGCGGCGGCAGTCGGGCCATACTGCGAAGTGGTTTTGCACGACATCTCGCGGCCGGAGCGATCGGTGGTCTATATGGCGGGGAATGTGACTAATCGAAGCATTGGCGCGCCGTTGACCGACATGGTATTGCGCCGGCTCCGCGAGCAAGGCGATGCGATCAGTGATTTGCCCGGTTATCACAATGTAACGAAAGACGGCAAGACGTTGCGGTCTTCGACCACGTTCGTGCGGGATGGTCAGGGCAAGGTGATCGGCTGTCTGTGTGTGAATATCGACCAGACGCCCTTGGTGTCGTGGCGGCATTTTTTGGAGAACAGCCTGTTTTCTGCGCCCGGCGAGACGAAAGAGACTTTTGCGACCGGCATGACCGAAGCGCTCAATGATATCGTCCAGTCGGTTTTGGAGAATTACGGAGGGGATCCCGGCGCTCTGACCAAGGAAGAAAAGACGTCGGTGGTGCAGCAACTTGAAGAACGCGGCGTCTTCCTGATGAAGGGATCGGTGGAGATGGTGGCGGGAATCCTTGGTGTGACGCGATACACGGTGTATAACTATATCGATGCTGTGCGCAACAAAACCGGCGAAGCATAGGCGAACAGAGTAAAGAGCCTCGGTTCAACTGAGCCGAGGCTCTTTTTTCGGCAATAGCCAGGCGAGGCTGAGCAATAGCAGACAGAGTGCCGCCGTCCAGTAAGCGGCATAGGGATCGATGGTCGAATTGAGAATATAGCCGATAATCGGGCCAATCGCCGAACCGAGGTCGATGGCGAGCGAGTAGGCTGTCAACACCAGTACTTTGGAGGTGCGCGTCGCCGCGTCGGCTGCCACTGCATCGGTAAGCGTGGTCAGGGCTGTCGCAGTGACCTGCACGCCCATGACGGCAAGCAACCATGGCCACAAAGGGATATCCAGCGGCAACAGGCAAAAAAGCAGCGTTGCCAGCAACAGAGACAGCAGCAAAGTCTTTTTTCGTCCGTGGCGGCCGTCGGACTTTATGCCGACCCAGGGCGCCAACCAGGGTTCCCAGGCCCAACGGATTGCTTGCAAAATGCCGGCCAGTGAGGCCGCGCCGAAGGCAAACCCAAGTAAATGGACGGTGGAGGAGTTGTGGGTTTCTACCAGATAACTCAAGGTGGCGGTGAAGATCCCCTGATAGATCATCGCTACGACGGCGCCGGTGGTCAAGGCCAACAAGATGACGGAATCACGCCAAAGCACACCGATCGGGGCGGAGTCTTCCGTTTTGGCGGTGCTTTGATTTTTTGCGGCAGGAACATGCCAAAACGCGGCCGGAATCGCTGACAGCGTGATTGCGCTGAAAAAAAGCGCCGTAGCGGTGAGGCCGAACAGGTCGGCGATAAAACCGCCTGCCAGCATTCCGGCCAGGCTACCCAGCCGGTACAGGCCGTTAAACACGCCCATGCAGTGTCCCCGGTTGGTATCGCCGGCGCAATCGGCGATTGCAAAAAATGAGCCGAGGCGTAGAAACGCCCAGGCGACTCCCCAGATGCAGCGAATCAGCAGCAAGGGATAGAAGCCTTTGACGAAGCCATACGACAGGGTGGTCAACAAGGCCAGCACTGCCGCGATCAGTACGCCCTGCCGCGTGCTGATCCGTTGATAAACCCAGCCGACCAGAGGATTTAACGGCAGCCGGACCAAACGGTTGGCGGAAAGCAAAATCCCGACCTCCCAGAGTGATTCCAGGCCGAATTCGCGCCAATGCGTCGGCATCACAATATAGAGCATCGAGTCGCCGACCAGACAGGCGGCGGTGAGCAGGGCCAGCACGATGACAGGCCTGATTTGCGGGTCGTATTTAAACATATCTATACTATCCCATCTTTGCTGGAAATTGGCAAGAGCAGGGAGCTGTTGCTGCTTTTATGTAATTGTAGGCCGGGAGGCAGGTTCAGCAGCGCCTGTGTTGAATACTAAGGGAGATGGAATTTTCCTGGAGGGGATATTGTATGTTTCGTGAACTGCGACGCTGCGAAAAACTGATGCCAGATGCGGCGGCAAGAAAAATCCTTGCCGAGGCCGAATACGGAACGTTGGCGACGATGGGGCAAGATGGCTATCCATATGCGACGCCGCTGAACTTTGTCTTGCAAGAAAACACCATTTATTTTCACACGGCGCTGACAGGGCATAAACTGGACAACATCGACTTCATTCCCCGCGTCTGTTTTTCGGTGGTGGGGTATCATAAATTGCTGGCGGATAAGTTTGATACGGAATATGACAGCGTGACGGTGTACGGGACCGCGGCAAAAGTTGTCGATCCGGCGGAAAAAAGGCAGGCACTGCTGGCTTTGGTAGAAAAGTACTCAAACGAGTGGCGCGAACAGGGACTTGAATATATTGACGGCGGTAGCTGCGGCGCGCATGTCTATAAGATTGACATCCAGCATATGACTGGGAAAATCGGCCGTTAACCGGTTGGTCGGGGAGGAACGCTATGAGCGTGGGTAAAAACATCCTTGACGCCGCCTCTTTGGCGAAATGGTCGATCGACATCTTTGATTCGTTGAATGAGGGGTTGTTGATTGCCGACGCCGAGGGTATTGTCCAGTATGTCAACAAGCAATACCTGCGGATTATCGGCCGCGAGGTCGAAGAAATCCTGTTCCGCAAATTGGCCGAAGTGCGGCCCGGCGCCATGCTGCCCAGCGTGATCAAGACCGGTCAGGCGATGAACGGCGTCTATCGGACCGACGGAAAAGTCGAATACATCGTCGATATGTCGCCGATTGTCGTGGCTGGCGAAATTATCGGCGGCGTTTCGATTATCCGCGATATCACCGAAGCAAAAAAGATGTCGGAAGAGCTTGGCAAAGCCAAAAACACGCTGCTGGACTTGCAGGGAACCGTCAAAGGCATTCTCAGCGCCAAATACACGTTCGATGATCTGATATATTGCAGCGAGGCGTTTGGCGCCTGTGTGGCGCTGGCCGAACGGGCTGCATTATCCGATGCCAACATCGTTTTGCAGGGCGAAAGCGGCTCAGGCAAAGAGTTGATCGCCCAGGGCATCCATAATGCCAGTGCGCGCAAACACCGACCGTTCGTTGCGATCAACTGCGCGGCAGTCCCGGCCGGGTTGCTGGAAAGCGAGCTGTTCGGCCATACCGAAGGTTCGTTCACCGGGTCTAAGAAGGGCGGAAAACCGGGTCTGTTGCAGCTGGCCGACGGCGGGACGCTTTTCCTTGATGAAATCGGCGACATGGGCAATGACCTGCAGGCGAAACTGTTGCGTGTTCTGCAGGAAAAGACGGTGCGGCGGGTCGGCGGCTTTGCCGAACAACGGATCGATATCCGGGTGGTTTGCGCCACCCATCAAGACCTGGAACTGATGGTGGCGAAAAATACATTCCGTCAGGATTTGTATTATCGGGTGAACGTGTTTCAGATCAATTTGCCGCCGCTGCGAAAACGCAAAGAGGATATCCCGCTATTGGCGAGGTATTTTGCCGAAAACCACCGCAACCCTAAAAAGGAACCGATCAGCATCAGCCCGGAAGTGGTGCGTATATTGCAGGAATATGACTGGCCGGGCAATGTGCGCGACTTGAAAAACACGATCGAATTTTGCTGCACGATGAGTTCCGGCAAACAGATTCTGCCGGAACATTTACCGCAACGACTCCGTTTGCAGACGAATCCGATGTTGCATTTCATGACCGGCGGCACGTTGGCGCAGCGGGTCAGCGAATTTGAACGGCAAAACATCTTAGAGCTGCTAAAAGAGCATGGCGAATCGACCGAAGGCAAGAAAAAAGTCGCGGCCATTCTGGGAATATCGATTGCCGGTCTGTATCGTCGGTTAAGAAATCACTGAGCCGTTATTGAATTCGCAAAAATGATAATAAGCCCTTTCCATTTTCATTTTTGATAATTGACTTGCTGTTGGCTTATGAATGAGCTTGCGGCAAGTTTTTCTTTTGCATTTCATGTCAAATTTGATAAAAATATTGGTGTTTGCCGTGGTTTTGGCTTGGCACGGAACTTGCAAAAACTATATGGCAAAATAGACAAAGGGGGATTCGACCATGCTTTCGTTTTGGGGATTTTGTATTATTCTAGCTCTGTTGGCGCTGATCATGACCAAACGCGCCTCGGTCATCGTGGCGTTGGTCGCCGTGCCGATGATTTTTGGTGCTTTGGCCGGGTTCGGTCCGAAGCTGGGCGCGTTTGCTTTTGACGGCATCAAAAGCGTAGCGCCGGTAGGAGTCATGTTGACTTTCGCGATTCTTTATTTTGGCGTGATGAATGACACCGGCATGTTTGATCCGGCAATCAAGCGGATCATCAAGTACGGTGGCGGCGACCCGGTAAAAGTGGCGGTGGGAACGGCGATCATCGCTATGCTCGCCCATCTGGACGGCTCCGGCGCCTCCACATTCCTGATCGCGGTACCTGCCATGCTGCCGATTTACGACAAACTCGGCATGGATCGCAAGGTGCTGACCTGCATCGTGGCCATGGGAGCAGGCACGATGAACATGTTGCCCTGGGGCGGCCCGACACTGCGGGCGGCCAGCTCGCTGCAGCTGAACATGACCGAACTTTTTAACCCGGTCATTCCGGCCCAGATTGCCGGCTTGCTGGCGGTATTGTTCTTCAGCTACTGGCTGGGTCGTAAAGAACGGGCCCGGATCGGTGTCGGCCATGTCGGCGATGATCTGGAAGTGACGATTGGCGACGAGGCGGCGGCCAAGCTGAAACGGCCCCATTTGGTCTGGTTTAATGTTCTGTTGACGGTAGTGGCGATTGTCGCTCTGGTGCAGGGGAAACTGATCCCGCTGCCAGTGGTGTTCATGCTGGCGCTGGTGATTGCGCTGGTTGTCAATTATCCCGAAGTAAAAATGCAGCAGGAACGGATCGTGGCGCAGGGAAAATCGGCCGTGTTCATGATTGCGATCATTTTCGCCGCTGGCATCTTCACCGGCATTCTCACCAAATCCGGCATGATCAAGGCGATGGCCAGCACGATGGTTTCCTTTGTCCCGGCAAGCTTTGGCGGTCATTTGCCGGTCTTTACCGCAATCACTTCGATGCCGGCCAGTTTGTTGTTCGATCCCGACTCCTACTATTTCGGCATTTTGCCGGTTTTGGCCACGGCGGCCGAAGCGATGGGCGTAGCCAAGATCGAAGTCGCCCGGGCGGCAATCCTGGGCCAGATGACAACCGGCTTTCCTGTGAGTCCCTTGACGGCTTCGACCTTCCTGTTGGTCGGACTGGCCAGCGTCGATCTGGGCGAACATCAGAAATTCACGATTCCCTATGTTTTTGCCACGACCATCGTGATGACCGTTGTTGCGGTGGTTACGGGAGCATTCCGATTCTAGAGGAAATTTGAGGTGAGAGACATGAAAAAAATCAGACTGGGTTCCGGCGCCGGCTATTCCGGCGACCGGATTGAACCGGCAGTGGAGCTGGCCGAAAAAGGCGATATTCAGTATTTGTGCTTTGAGTGCCTGGCGGAGCGCACGATCGCGATAGCCCAACAGGCAAAGATGAAAGACCCCGCCCAAGGCTATGATGCACTGTTGGCGGCGCGGATGCAGGCGGTTTTGCCGGTTTGTCACAAGAAAGGCATCAAAATCATCACCAACATGGGCGCAGCCAATCCGCAGGCCGGCGCGGCAAAAATCAAACAGATCGCTGAAAAACTGAATATCCGGGGTCTCAAGATTGCTGCAGTCAGCGGTGACGATGTGCTGGCCGCAATTCGCGACCAGGAGCTGACCATCGAAGAAACCGGCGCCAAGTTATCGACGATCAAGGATAAACTGGTATCGGCCAATGCCTATCTGGGTGTGGCGCCGATTATCGAAGCGCTGCAGGCCGGAGCTGATATCGTGATCACCGGTCGGGTGGCCGACCCGGCGCTGTTCATTGCACCGCTTGTCTATGAGTTTGGCTGGTCACTCGAAGACTGGAACCTGATGGGTCAGGCGACGGTGATCGGACATCTGCTGGAATGCGCCGGACAGGTAACCGGCGGCTATTTCTCCGACCCGGGTTTCAAAGATGTGCCGGGGGTGGGTCAGCTCGGTTTTCCAATCGCCGAAGTCGGCGCCGATGGCTCCGTGGTGATCACCAAGGTGGAATCTGCCGGCGGGATGGTCACGCTGGCCACCTGCAAAGAGCAACTGCTGTATGAAATCCATAACCCGAAAACCTATTTCACACCGGATGTCGTTGCTGATTTTACCGGGGTGAAGATGGAGCAGATTGCCAAAGATCAGGTCAGCGTGAGCGGCGGGGCCGGTGCGGCCAAGACAGGGCTGCTCAAAGTATCGCTAGGTTATGTGGACAGTTATATCGGCGAAGGCCAGATCAGCTATGCCGGGCCCGGCGCGGTCAATCGGGGCCGGTTGGCGCTGGATATCGTCAAGCAGCGGCTGGAGTTCATGGGCGTCAAAATGCAGGAGAGCCGCTATGATTTGATGGGTGTCGATTCGCTGCATGGCGAAAAACTGTCAGCTGGGCACGATCCCTATGAAGTAAGAGTGCGGGTGACCGGGCGGACGGAAACGATGGCGGAGGCGGTCCGGATCGGCAACGAAGTGGAGACGCTATATACCAACGGTCCGGCTGGCGGCGGCGGCGCCTGGAAATCGGCCCGTGAAGTGGTGGCAATGGTTTCGGTGATTGTGCCGGATTCGGTCGTCAATTATTCTGTGCAATACGAGGTGATCTAGGATGAAACTGCGAGAACTGGCGCACTCACGCACCGGCGACAAAGGGAACACTTCAAATATTTCGGTGATCGCCTACGATCCGGCCAACTACGAACTGCTGGAAAAGCAGGTCACCGCAGCCCGGGTCAAGCAGTTTTTCGACGGGGTCGTTTTAGGCGACGTCGTCCGCTATGAACTGCCGAACATCGGTGCGCTGAACTTTGTCATGTTTCAGGCGCTTGGCGGTGGCGTGACCCGCACGTTGGCCCTGGATATCCACGGCAAGTCGTTTAGCTCGGCCTTGATGGAAATGGAGATATCAGAGAATCTATAAGAAATACTGAATAAATTCGAGCATTGTCGATTTTCACCTAAATTCGTATCGTCATGCAGCAACTTCCTGACGGACTAAAATGCTCCATCCGTCGCATTAGTCCTAAAATCAACGTCCATGTTGATTTTCCTAATTGACATCGCTGCATGGACGACGAATTATACGGTTCGAATCAAACATGCTCTTCATTATTTCAGTATTTCTCCTGAGAGAAGCTGAACATCTTCGTTATTTCAGCTACTCCCCAAAACCAACGAGCTACAATCCACGCAAAAATCCTGCCCCTGCCGATTCGTCGGCGGGCGCAGGTTTTTTTGCTGCCGCGCTACCGCAAGCTGAAGAGGGATTGTCGCATCAGCGGAGAATCAATCAATATCAGAGAATAGAGGAGTGACCGATTTGAAACTGGTGTCCTGGAATGTGAACGGGCTGCGGGCTTGCATCAACAAAGGATTCAACGACTTCTTCACTGCTGCCGCGGCCGATATCGTATGTCTGCAGGAAACCAAGATGCAGCAGGGGCAGGCCGAAGTCAATTTCCCCGGCTATGAACAGTTTTGGCACAGCGCTGAAAAGAAGGGCTACTCCGGAACGGCTGTGTTCACCAAGCATCAGCCTCTGTCTGTCGCTTGCGGTATGGGAATTGCCGAACACGACCAGGAAGGGCGGATCATTACCCTGGAATTCGACGATTTCCAGTTAGTCAACGTATACACGCCGAATTCGCAGCGCGGCTTGACCCGCCTGGAATACCGGATGCAGTGGGAAGATGCATTTCGCGGCCATGTCGGACGGCTGGCGGCGAACAAGCCGGTGATCATCTGCGGTGACCTGAATGTCGCCCATCAGGAGATCGATATCAAAAATCCGGCTTCAAATAAGAACAATGCAGGATTCACCCAGCAAGAGCGCGACAAGATGACTGAACTGCTGGAATCCGGACTGACGGACAGTTTCCGCCATCTTTACCCAGAGCGGCGCGACGCCTATTCCTGGTGGTCCTATATGTCCAATGCCCGCGAACGCAACATCGGTTGGCGGATCGATTACTTCCTGGTTTCCAGCCGGCTCGACCAGGAGATCCGGGAAGCGGCGATTCTGCCTGAGGTCATGGGCAGCGACCACTGCCCGGTCGTATTGGAGATTTTTTAAACGAATCACAAGGAGGAACAACGCATGAACGAACTGATCGTGCTCAATGACCAGGAAGTGGCTGAACTGGTGAGTTTTGACGAGAACCTGCGTCTTATCGAACAAGCTTTTGCCGATTATAACCGGGGCGAGAGTTACGTATTGCCGGTGATTCGGGAAAAGATCAAAAAGCATAACGGCTTTTTCGGCATCAAGTCAGGTTATCTGGAGAACCAGGAAGTACTGGGGTTCAAAGCGGGCGGGTTTTGGGCCGACAACAAGGATAAAGGCCTGCCCAACCATCAATCGGCGATGATGCTGTTTGATCCGTCGACCGGCCAACCGATTGCTGTGGTGGCGGCGAACTTTGTCACGCAGATCCGCACGGCGGCGATCGGCGCGATTGGCTGCAAATATCTGGCTAGACCGGAAAGCCGAGTGTTGGCGCTGATCGGCGCGGGGCATCAGGGCCGCAACCAGTTGGAAGCGTCGCTGAAAGTGCTGCCGGCGATTAAGGAAGTCTGGGTGTATGATGTTTTCCAGGCATCGGCTGAAAAAGTGGTTGCGGAGCTGCAAAATGAAAAATACTCCATCCGGGTGGCGGAATCGGCCGAGCAGGCCTGCTCTGCCGCCGATGTGATCGTGACGGCGACGTCCAGTTTTCAGGCGATTGTGATGAACGACTGGATCAAGCCCGGAACCCATATCAATGCCATCGGCACCGACACCCGCGGCAAACAGGAGCTGGACCCGCTGATTTTTGGCCGGGCGGCGGTATTCGTCGACAATCTGGAACAATGCTGCTATCTGGGAGAGTGCCAACATGCCGTGGATGCCGGGATTATTTCGCGTCAGTCCATCAGGGCCGAACTTGGCGAACTGATCAACCAGAGCAAACCGGGCCGCACTTCGCCCGACGAAATCACGATCTTCGACACGACCGGCGTGGCGATCCAGGACCTGGCGACAGCCGGCTATGCGCTGCAGGAAGCAAAAAAGCGCGGTATCGGCACGATCATCAAACTTTAGAAATTCTGCCAATCCACAGTGTTGCAAAAAACAGCGCCGCCGTGTCGAAGCGACAACGGCGGCGTTTGAGTTTGGCAGAAGGATTTCTTATTTTAGTTTGCCCGACTGAACTGCCGCTGATTTTTCCGGCAGGCCGAACACGCTGACAAAGCGGATGTTTTCACCCAACATCAGATTCATATGATGGTCGGTCCCCATCGGGATGATTTGTAGGTCGTTCTTGCCGAGGGTGTAGGAATTGTTGCCGCTGACGGTGCGGGCCGAACCGGACACCACGATGACGATTTCATCGGCCTGGTCCTGCTTGTGGCGGTGAAAGGCGCCGTAACCGGCTTCCCGCAACATGACCACACTGCGCGGCGTATCGATGATACTGACGGATTTCAGGCCGTCGTTTTCCATATTGTCAGGCATGCTGACCGACCCGAATTGTTGGGCGGTTTTTCCGACCGGCGCGCTCTGCCATTCTTTCAGGCTGACGACCAGGCCGGCGGCAGGGTTGGCATCAAGCAGACCGGGCGGCGATTGCAGCGGCTCTCCTGCAGGGATCAGCACCATGTCGCCATTGGCCGGTTGCGGCGGCGTAAATACCGAGATGAATTTGACGCCTTTGGCATGGCTGACTTTCAACGCGTGGACCGCGCCGCGCGGGTTGACATGCACGTCGCCGGGCTGCAGTTTTACCCACTCCCCATTGGTCAAGAGCTCGGCTGAGCCTTCGACGACATAGACCATTTCATCCACATTGCTGTGATAGTGTGGCGGCAGGTTGGTGCCGGCAGCGGCCTGGCGAACAAATACGGCGGAACGCGGCGATTTGAAAACCAGTTCGCCGGTGGCGCCGGGTGTCGTAGCCATCGGATGGGCATGATACCATTTGCTGAGATTGATTACGACGGGATCGGCCTGATCCGCAGCGGCAACTGGTACGATGGCGAGCAGCAGAAGCAGTCCGGCAATCAACAAAATGCGTTTCAAAACAATTCCTCCTTATTTTTGGCTAAACTTCATTTGATCCGGCTGGTGGCATCGATGATGGTTTCGTTTTCATCGGAAAGATTGATTGACTGGTGGGAGACCTTGTCGAAATCGACGGCTTTCAAATCGATTTTTCGCAGGGTGGAATTGTCATAGGTTTGGAAGTAAAGAACCCGGTTGGTCAGATCGTAGTAGACCGTCCACTGGGTGCTTTCGCTGGCCGTGACTTCGCCGACGGCATTACGGTCAACGATTGTGCCGCGGGTGATGTAGACCGAGTTCATCAGGTGGCGGGCCAGCTTGACCGCAGATGCCGCATCCGGCGCAGGATCGGCGAACTGACGCAGAACCGCCAGACGGGCAAACCGACTGGGCGGGGTGATATCGCCGGGGAGGCCGAACATACCAGCCCCATGACCGGTGGGAGCGATTTTGACTCCATTGAAATTGCTTGCCGTCCATTGCCCATCATTCAAACCGACATAATTCCGCAAGTGGGTCATCATGTAGGGGAAGTTCGGCGCATTGGTCATGATGCCGAGCGGATTGTCGTAAATGTTGAGCTTGCCGTTGTCCCACTCGATGACAATCGAACCGCCGGTTGCGTCCTGGGCTGCGAAATGCAGCGGCGGCGCCATGCCGCCCATCTGGGGGATCTTTTGCGCGTAGATGGCGACTGATTTGAGTGCCTCGCTCACTTCCGCCGTGGTCTGGAAATTGCCGAGCAGCCAGGTGATCAGCAACGCATTCGACAACACGGGGGCATCGCCGCTGGCAGCAAGATCAGGCCACTTCATATCATTTTCATACCAGAGACCGCTGACAACCAAGCCCTTTTCGTTCATTCCGTCAATCGCCATCGTATTATCGCCGAAGTTAAAAGCTGCTACTGTGCCGTGACGGGTTTTCCAGGAAAGGCCGCGACGGCCTTCCGGGGCCGGACTGACAAACTCCCTGCCGCGGGGAATTACGGTCCAACTGGGTTTCAAATCGACGCCAAACTCCATCGAGCGGCTGGTGACCCGGGTCCCATCCTGGGCCACGACCTGCATGAAGGAGCAGGCGTGGGCCGCCGGTTGGACAACAAGCAGAATCAGCAGAACTACCGTGAGAATGGTGGACAACAACTGGATTTTCGCCATATTTCCGCCTCCGTTGCTTGCTTGCAGTGAATGCAGCAATTGTGATTTTATAAAATTCAAAATTCGCTTTACAGGCAGGAGATTCCTTCCAATCTGTTGCAGGTCGAAAAAATTTTCCGCCGGAAAACTGCGACTGTCCGTCTGACTGTTTTCGTATTACAATAGACATAGTTTGATAAAAATGGCGGGATGTGACAGGGAAATGAGTGGAATAGACCTTACACTGGTGGCGTTGCCCGAAACATACGGGATTTGCCGTCTCGCATCTGACGAACCGGTGCCTGCCTGGGGATTGCAGGGGGAGTTTTTTTCTGTGACCCGGACTGCCGAGGAACTGTCGATTGTCTGCGCCGAAGCGCAAATCCCGGAAACGGTGCTTTGCGCGCGCGGTTGGCGGCTGTTCAAGATCGATGCAGTCATGGACTTCTCTTTGGTCGGCATTGTCGCCGGGATCAGCGCGGCGCTGGCCGGCGCAAATGTCGGCATTTTTGTTCTGTCTACCTACAATACGGACTATATTTTGGTGAGGCAGCCGGATTTCGCGGTTGCTGCAGCCGCATTGCAGGCGGCGGGATACACGGTGCTTGACGCATAACGGACAGGGAGAGTGTTGATGATGTACAGTTTCAAGAATGACTACAGCGAGGGCGCGCACCCGGAGATATTGGCGGCGCTTGGCCGGACCAACCTCGAGCAGCAGGACGGCTACGGCGAAGACGCATTCTCGTTGCAAGCGGCGCAGCTGATTAAACAGAGAATCGGGCTGGCAGAGCTCGACGTTCATTTCCTGACCGGCGGGACCCAGACCAACCTGACGGCGATCTCAGCCTTCCTGCGGCCGCATGAAGCGGCGATCTCGGCGAACACCGGCCATGTGCTGGTGCATGAAACCGGCGCGATCGAAGCGACCGGCCATAAGGTGATTTCGCTGGACAGCAGCAATGGCAAGCTGACGGCCGAACAAGTGCGGGCGGTGGTAGCCGGTCACGGCGACGAGCACATGGTAAAACCACGCCTGGTGTATTTATCACAACCGACGGAAGTGGGCACGATCTATTCCCGCCTGGAAATGGAACAAATCAGCCGGGTTTGTCGTGACCTGGGCTTGTGGTTGTTTGTCGATGGGGCCCGCCTGGGCTCGGCTCTTTGCGCAACCGGCAACGACCTGACCTTGCCGATGCTGGCCGGCCTGGTTGACGCTTTTTACATCGGCGGCACCAAAAATGGCGCGTTGCTGGGGGAAGCGCTGGTCATTCGCACCGAGGGACTGAAGGCCGACTTTCGCTACCACATGAAGCAAAAAGGGGCGTTGCTCGCCAAAGGTCGCCTGATCGGCATTCAGTTCCTTACATTATTTACCGGTGATTTGTACTTTGATCTGGCCAGACACGCCAATCGGTTGGCAGACCAGATCCGGCAGGCAATCAGTCAGGCGGGCTATCGTTATCTCACCGACTCGCCGACCAATCAGATTTTCCCGATTCTGCCCAACCGGGTCATCGATGAACTGCTCAAGGACTATTCCTTTTATATCTGGGAAAAGGTCGATGCGGAGCACTCGGCGATCCGGCTGGTTACTTCCTGGGCCACGCCCGCAGCGGCGGTAGAGGGGTTCTTGGAGAAAATGAAAGAATTGCAGACGCTTAGCGCACGAAATTCGTGACGACTTTGTCTTCGCGAGCCGGCGCCTGTGCTTTGCCGGCAGCGACCAGCTTCAGCAGCCAGGCCATGTTTTTGCCCAGTACCCGCATGACCTGATTGCCCTCATGATCCTGCAGCACCTCGCCGGGTTCGCGGCCATGGATGACATTCCAATAGTTGGAGCCGGGCATGATCATTTCGGCGTAAGTGATGTAATGATTGAGCGCATCAAAAGTGGGCACGCCGCCGGAACGCCTGACCGCTACCACCGAGGCGCCTACCTTGTGCCGGAACAGGCCGCCGTTGACTCCGGCGACATAAAACAGCCGGTCGAGAAACGATTTCATCGTGCCGGCGATTCCGGCGTAATGCACCGGCGCGCCCAGCAGGATTCCGTCGGCGGTCTTCAGCTTTTGCAGACAGGCGTTGACTTCATCGTCATAGATGCATTTTTCGTTCAGATTTTTGGCGCAGGCGCCGCAGGCCATGCAGCCGCGGATCAGCTTGTTGCCGACCTGGATGATTTCAAACTCGATGCCCTCTTTCTGCAACTGCTCGCCGACCAGCGCGAGCGCGGTGTGGGTATTGCCGTTGGTTTTGGGACTGCCGTTGATTGCGATGACTTTCATGTTCTGATCCCTCCATCTTTATTTTGCAAGCCAAATCGGCTCAGCCAACCGCGAACAACAGCAACAGTAGACAGAGCGACAATAATACATAGATTGACGCAAAAAAGCCGTTTTGCCGCAGGCCGGCAACAAGCGGGTTTTGCGCGGTTAAACTGGCCATGATCAGGTTGGTGGCGGAAAACGGCGAGCAGATGCCATAAAACATGTAGCCGACCAAAAAAGTACCGGCGAGTTGCTGCCCGGACAGAGCTGTGCTGCCAGGGGGCATGGCGGATGAAATGGCGGCGATGGTAATCATCGGATGGATGCCGATGGCTGCAAACAGGATGATGATTCCTACGATGAGCAAAGCGATTTTTAGCGGCGTATCAAGGCCGAACCGGCTGACCAGCAACGGGATCTGCGCGGGAAAAGCAGAGCCTGCCAAAGCGTAGCCGAAGAAACCAATCGCGGAGAACAACAGCATTTCATTATGCGCCTTGGGAAGTTTATCGGTGACATATTGCCGAAATTGCGACGAATAGACCGCCGACTTGCCATAGATTCTGGACAGCAACATCGGCCCGGTGAAAGAGATGAGCGGAACCAGCACCAGAGCGCTTTTATGCGTGTAATATTCAAGAAATACGATCAACGATATCAACAGCAAAATCATCGATACCAACGTCCACACACCGCGCACCGCAACCGGCCGGACGACATCCACCGGACGTTGCGGACGGTCTTTTTCTGTGGCTTCTCCCGCCGAGAAGGCGGCCAGTTTTCCATATTCGAACCAACCAAGCAACAGCGCCCACACGATGCCTGTCAGGGCAAGACTAATTCCGACCGGCGCCAGCGTAAACCAGGAAATACCGGAATATTGAATGGCAATCGCCACCGAAATATAGCTGGGCGACCACATCACATTCGGCATGAATCCGCGGAACAGCGCCTGTGAAAACAAGGCCGGCGGACATTTTGCCGCCCGCGGCTGCAGCAGGTGATGGACAAAATGCATGCTGGCCAAATTCAGTAGCGAAGACAGGGCGGATGTCAACAGCGCGGCAGCGCTGTAAAGCCTAAACGGCGAAGTGATGTAGGGCGCGGTGATCAAGCTGAGATAGCGGGCATAGGGCTCGAAGGCCAAGATGCTGCCCAGTAGCGGCACCGTCAGCACCAGACAGATCAGCGAGGCGTTGTGGATTGCGGCCCTGCTCCAGTCCAGAGGTTGCGGATTCCCCTGCAACATCAGCAATAAGCCGCTGCCGGTCAGAATCATTGAAAGCAGTAGCGTCGGGCGGCGGACTTGTTTTAGGGAAGCGAGGCAGGCCAACAGAGCGCAACCCGCCATGATATGGTTCAGCCAGAGCTGCGGAAAAAACGACTGCAACAAAAAAATGCCGATATAAATCAGCAGCAGAATGCTGAAAGTGGGAATCGTGGCAGATCGAATGAGGGTTCGCTCCTTTCGGACCTGACAGGAAAAGGCATACTTTGCGTCACTTGTTTGCTTCGACTTGATTCGACGATGCAGCCGCTTTTTCCTGTTTCAGGAGCAGTGTTTTTTTGCCAAACGGCAGGAATTCAGGGATGGGACAGATAATATATATTTTGCATATCGTTGCAGAAAGTTATTCACTTTTCATTTTTGAAAGGAAGGGTTCAGGGATGGAAATGAAAGTGTTGCTGCAAGAGAAGGAACTCTTTGTGACACTTGTCGGTAGTATGTATGAAAAGGAAGCTGCCGAAATCAAGACCGTTCTCAATCGTTATATCGAAGAAGGGATTGTGTGTCAGCGACTGGATTTTTCTGCTGTCGACTATATTGACAGCGCCGGGCTCGGCATGCTGGTGACGTTGCAGAAACGGGCCGCCCAACGTGGCGGCGGGTTGGTGATCAGCGGGCTGACTGGTTTGGTCAAGGAGCTGTTCGTGCTGACGCGGGTGGATCGGGTTTTTGCAGTAGAATAGTGGAAAGGCGGGACCGGTGTTGACGCAGGTCGATTATTTCGACGAGGCCCCGGTGGGTTATTTGACGGTTGATGCGGCAGGTGTGATTCGTGAAGTGAATCGCACCTTTTGCCAATGGCTGGGATTGACCCCGAGGGAAGTCAAAGGCCGCTTGTTGCCATCCTGCCTCGATCCGCGAGACAGGAGAAAATTCGGTCATTTTTGGCATGACTTGGCGATTCGCCTGCAGGGATCGGTTTCGCTTCGGTTGTTGACGCAACAAAAATCCATCATTTGGGTGCGCTTGGATTTTTCCGTGCTGGCAGAAGATGCCGGCACGGTTTTGTTTCATGGAGTTGCCAGCGATATTTCCCGGCAAGTCGGCTTGGAAGAGGTATTGCGTGAGAGGATCAAGGAACTGGCATGTCTTTACAAACTGTCGGATTTGCTAGGAGATCCTGATGTAGGGCTTGAAGTCGCACTGACCCAATCGATGCAGCTGATTCCCGCGGCTTTCCGCTTTGTCGAACGTACCCGTGCGGTTGTCGAAATCGCCGGCGCCCTCTATCCGAAGGATGCGGAGCAATTTTCCGGACCGATGCTTGAGCAGGGGATTGTTGTATCGGGTCAGCGGGCGGGTCGCATCAAGGTTGGCGTTGATTTGTGCGGTTTAGAAATTTCAGAACCTGTTTTTTTGCCGGAAGAGCAGGAGCTGTTACAGGCGATTGCTGCGCAAATCAGCCGCAAGGTCGAGCGTACGCGGGCCCTGGAGGAAAAAACCGAAAGCGACCGGTTGCTCAGCTTGGCCCAGGTGGTGGCACGGGTCGGTTATTATTCGATGGACCTGCAAAATGGTCGATGGACCGGCTCGCCTGTGCTGGAATCGATTTTTGGCATCGATGAGCGGTTTGAACGAACTGTGGAAAGCTGGCAGCGGCAAATTGCCCATGAAGATCGCGACTGGCTGACACAACGACTGCAAACGGTGATTCAGCAAGGACTGCGCTGGGATGTCGAGTACCGTTGGATTCGTCCGTCCGATGGACAGGTGCGCTGGCTATCGGGCAAAGGCGAGTTTGACTACGATGCGGACGGAAAACCAATTCGCCTGAGCGGCTTCGTGCAGGATATCACCGAACGGAAGCAAGCGGAACAGGAGTTGCGGATTCGTGAAGCGACGCTTTCGCAAACCCAGTCGATTGCGCATGTCGGTTCCTGGCGACTGGACATGGTGAGTGGCAAGCTGACCTGGTCGGATGAAGTCTACCGGATCTTCGGTTTGCAGCCGCAACAGTTCGAGGCGACTTACACTGCCTTTATCGACGCCGTGCATCCCGAAGACCGAGAGGAAGTGGACAAGGCATTTCGCGAATCGCTAACAAACCCGCAGGAGTTTTATGAAATGGAACACCGCATCGTTCGCCGGCATAGCGGTGAGATTCGTTATGTTCTGGAGCGGGGAGAGCATCAGCGTAATGCTGCGGGAGATATCGTCGCGACCATCGGGATGGTGCAGGATATCACCGACTACAAAAAGATGCTGGTTGTTCTGCAGCAGGCTAAAGAGGCGGCGGAAGAGTCGAGCCGGCTCAAGGGCGCTTTTGTGGCCAATGTTTCGCATGAAATCCGCACCCCGATGAACGCGATTCTTGGTTTTACTGAAATGATGCTGCGGGAACCCGACTTGCCGCAGCGGCACCGGCAGTATCTGCAAACCATCGTCAAAAGCGGCGAACATTTGCTGGAATTGATCAATGATGTGCTGGAGATTTCCAAGATCGAGTCCGGTCGGGTAAGCTTGCAGGAAACGGATTTTAGCCTGCAGCAGATGCTGGAGGACCTGCTCGCGATGTTCCAGCCCAAGGCTGCAAGCAAGGGGCTGAAACTGACCATCGTCAGAGCGGCGGAAACTCCGGACGCGGTGATCGCAGACCGGCAGAAACTCAGTCAGATTTTGATCAACCTGATTGACAACGCCATCAAGTTCACGGAACAGGGTGAGGTGTCGGTGCATTTCCAATCCTGTCACGAAACAGCAGGGCGAGGCGATATACGGTTGCGGGTGGAAGTAAGGGACGATGGGCCGGGTATTTCCGAAAAAGAACAGGCCGGGTTGTTCCAGCTGTTCTCGCAAACCAGTCTCGGCGCCGCCCGGGGCGGAACCGGCCTGGGGCTTGCGATCAGCCGCAATTTTGCCCGCCTGATGGGCGGCGATATTACCGTCCGAAGCCGACCGAGAACGGGAAGCGTCTTTTTTCTTGACGTGCCAGCCCGAACCGGACAATCTGAATATCGCGAAATTGCAGACGGTGCGAAGATCCTGAGGCTGGAAACCGATCAGAAAAAATACCGCATCCTTGTGGTTGACGATGAGCCAATGAATCGAGAAGTGATGGCCGGCATTCTTTTGCAAGCCGGATTCGAATTCAAGCCGGCCGGCGATGGCATGGCCGCGTTGCAGTTGTTTGAAGAATGGCTTCCCGACCTGATTTTGATGGATATTCGGATGCCGGGAATCGATGGGTACGAGACGACGCGTAGTTTAAGGACGCTTGCGATGGGCGTGAATGTGCCGATCATCGGCGTGTCGGCCAGCGTATTCGAACAAGACCGGCAGCAAGCGATTGAAGCAGGCATGGATGATTTTATCAGCAAACCGTTCAAAGCGCAGGAGCTATTGCTGCGAATCGGCGTGCTCCTGAATGTCCGTTATTTATATGAGCAAGATTTCGGTTCAGACTCGCTAGTCGGAAAAGGAAGTTCGGCAAAAGCCAATTTGATCAGTTCGGCGCTTGCCAAGATTCCGCCTGAACTGTTGCAGAGATTGCGTGAAAGCGCTGAAAATGCCGATTATTTTCTGTTGATGGCGTTAATCGAACAGGTGCGGGACTATTCATCACCGGTGGCTGAAGAATTGCGAAACTTGGTTCAAAGTTACAATTATGATGCCTGTATCGATTTGTTGGCGCAGTGCAATGAAGCGTAAACGGAAGCCGACGGCAGGTAGCCGGCGCCGCGGGAGGTCAGGTGATCTATGACAGGAAAGTCAATAAGCCCTTTGCCTAATGTCATTAAGTTCGATCCGGAGCAAATTCCGCTCGGGTTTGTCGCGCTCGATCTTCAGGGCCGGATTCTGGCGGCAAATCGTTTGCTGGCAACCTTGTTGGCGACGGACCAGAGTGAATTGCCTGGTCGGTTGTTTGCCGAACATGTCATTGCGGCCGATCGCCCACTGCTGCAAAAACACTTTGAAGAGCTGTTGGCCGGCAATAACATCACTTGTCGATTGCGAGTCGCCAATTTGGCGGGGACCTGCGTCTGGGTCCGCCTGGAATCGGTTTTATTGAAGGCAGCCATCCATACCGCTGTGATTGATATTGCTGATCAGAAGGCTACGGAACAACAACTGGCTGAAAAGGAAAGCCGCCTGCGCACGGTGGTGGAAACGATTCCAGACCTGGTCTGGATGAAAGATCCTCAAGGCGTTTATCTTGGCTGCAATAAAATGTTTGAACGTTTCTTTGGCGCCGAAGCAAAGGAAATCATCGGCAAGACCGACTTCGATTTTGTTGACAGGGAAATGGCGGACTTTTTTCGCGAACATGACCGCAAAGCGATAGCGGCAGGCAAGCCGTCGATGAATGAAGAATCCTTGGTTTTTGCCACAGATGGCAAGCGGGCGATTTTTGAAACAATCAAAACGCCGGTCTTAGACCAGCAAGGAAATCTGATCGGCGTACTGGGGATCGCACGTGACATCACCGAACGAAAACGGATGGAGGCGGCCTTGCAGCAGAGCGAGGCGAAATTTCGCCACTTGGTTCAGGCGTTGCCGCTGCCGCTGACGATCGTTCATAAGGCTGGCAGACAAGAATACATCAACGATCGATTCATTCAAGTCTTCGGTTATGATTATGCAGATATTCCCACGTTGTCCGACTGGTGGCGATTGGCTTACCCGGACCCGTCCTATCGCCAGGAGGCGGTCCAACGATGGAACAAGGCTGTGACGAAAGCCATAGACACAGGAAAAGACATCGAACCGGAAGAATACTTGATTACCTGCAAAAATCAAATGGTGCGCCCGGTTGTCGTTTCCGGGGTGGTACTTGGCGAACTGATCTTATCGACTTTCATCGACATTTCCGAACGGCGCCGGCATGAAAAACTGATGAAAGCTTCCTTTGAACGGCGAAGAACCAATGAGCTGATGAACGAACTGGTCCGGGCGGACAATCCCTCCCGGCAGATTGTTTTTGACAGTGCCCGGCTGATGGGCGAGCATTACATGTCGCCGTACAGTTGCTGCCTGTTTGTGATCGAAGAATACCAAGCCCACGATAATGCCTATTGGCAACATCATCCGACCGAATACCACCTGGTGCAGGATGCGGTTTTTTCGGCGCTCGAGGCGGAGGGGCGCATCGTATGGGAAACTGCCGATGGCATAGGAGTGGTGGTTTTTGAACCGGCACCGGAAGGGTTGTCGCTGGACAAACAGCGAAAGCTGTCGGAACAGCTGCTAAATGAGTTGACCGAACATTGCCCGGGGCTGAAATTGACTGTTGGGATTGCGGACCCGGCCTGCAATATCGCGGAGTTGCCTGCGCATTATCGGCAGGCGCTGACGGCGGTGCAGTGCGGCAAGAAGATCTGGCCGCAACAGCGCATTTATCTTTACGGAGAGCTTGGTGTGTATCAGCTCTTGTCCGGGTTCAATGATCTGCGCCAGCGAGATGCTTATATCGAACGTATGCTGGGAAAATTATTGCAGTATGATAATAAACGCAAAGGCGAGATGTTTTTGGAGACGCTGGAAATAATACTGAGCGTCGAGAATATGAAGCAGGGCGCCGAGCAATTGGCAATCCATTATCAAACGCTGCTTTTCCGCAAGCAACGACTGGAAAAGATTCTCGGAGCATCTCTTGACGACTTTGCGGTAAAGATGTCTTTGCTGACCGCCCTGCATATGTTGAAACTGCGCGGAAAATAATTTATCAAAAGAAATAAACCGCAGGGGAATTATAAAATGTTTATAATTCCCCTGCGGTTTTGTCATGCAAACTTGGATTTATATGCGAATGGATATCAACTGAAGAATTGTGTATGATATAACAAAATTGCTGAATGAATTTACGAAATATGAACCGAGAAAGAAAGGCGGTGGTAAACCATGACTGCAAATGCGTTGCAGCAAGAGATCGTTCTGAGCGGACCGCTATACCGCAACGAAATCAACGCACTGCGAGTCGGGTTGACGCGCTGCCTGGACGAAGGGGAGAAACTGCTGGCCCTGGATTTTTCCCAGGTCGAGTATATCGACTGCGCCGGGCTGGGTCAGTTGGTGTATCTGCATCAACAGGCGCAGCGAAGCGGCGCCCGCCTGGTGCTGAAAGGCGTCACAGGCAGGATTCGTTATCTGTTTGACCGGACTCGCCTGGATCAAGTGCTGGCGATTCTATGAAGCAAATGAAATGGACGGAGGATTTACAATGCGACTGAATGTAGGCGCAAAAATCGGCGGCGGCTTTGGCCTGATTATATTGCTGATATTGCTGATGGTCGGATACTCCTATGTATCGCTGCGCGAGGCGAAGAACAGTCTGGTGCAGATCCAGCAGGCGAATGAGCGGATGGCTTTGGCTGACGAAACAATCATCGTCTACAAGGATGCAATCTCGATGATTCGCAACTATGTGGCATACGGTGATGAAAGTCTGGTCGCCAAAGTGCCGGAAAGCCTGGAGAAAATCCTGGCAACCGAAAAGAAGCTGCTGGAAACCGCCCGACCGGACAAAAAAGCCATGGTACAGGGTGTGATTGCCGATACGACTCGCTATCGGGACATCGTGGTCAATGAATTCATGCCGGCGGCGGTTGCCTATAATCAAGCGGTACGGTCCGGCAATTATGCCTTGGCGGTTCAAGCCAAAGCCCGTTTGAACGAAGTAGCGAAAGTCGCGGCGCCGATTGCACAGAAAGTGGAAATCACGTTGCAAGAAGCAGCGGAAGCCAACAGCAAGGTTGCCACAGACAACATCAAGGCGAGCATCGCCGACGCAGACAGTGTGATTCGTCTCTCCAGCATTCTTGGTTCGGGCGCGCTGATACTCGGCATCATCATTGCAGTATTGTTGACCAATATGGTGCGGCGACCGATTCTCCAGCTGTCGACCAGGGCTGATGAGTACGCCAATGGAGATTTACGCAACCAAATCAGCTTCCGATCCAATGATGAACTGGGTGATTTGGCAAACTCACTGCGCAGGATGAATGAGAACTTCTGCGCCATGGTCCGCAATATCACGGCATCTTCCGAGCAGGTTGCGGCTTCTTCCGAAGAACTGACCGCCGGCGCACAACAGTCGGCAGAAGCCTCCGCCAACATCGCCGCCTCGATTGGCGAAGTGGCCAAAGGCAGTGAAAAACAGGTCGCTGCGGTCAATGAAACGTCTGCAGTTGTGCAGCAGATTTCGGCCACAATGCAGGAGGTTTCGGCAACAGCCGCTGAAATGGCGACAATGTCGGAACAAACCGCTGCTGCTGCGGTTGAGGGAAAAACCTCAGTTGACCGGGCAGTGAATCAGATGCGGGCAGTAAGCGGCGGCGCCAAACAGGCGCAGCTTGCCGCCGAAGGGTTGAAAGCAAGTTCGGCCCAGATTGGTGAGATTGTCGGGCTGATTTCGACGATTGCCGGCCAAACCAACCTGCTTGCGCTCAATGCGGCGATCGAAGCGGCCAGAGCCGGCGAACAGGGGCGAGGCTTCGCCGTGGTAGCCGAAGAGGTCCGCAAACTGGCTGAACAGTCGGAAGCGGCGGCGCAGCAGATCAAGGAGCTGGTCGGCAGCAACCATGACAGTATCGGCAGTGTGGTCGGCGCAATCGATGCAGCGATCAGCGATATCAGTGAAGGCGTCTCGTTGGTTAACGTAGCCGGCGAAAACTTTGGCGCGATCAGTGAACAGGTCCGTCGGGTGACCGAGCAGGTCCGGATCATTGCCAAAGCGATCAATGAAGCGGCAATCGGCAGCCAACGCATCGTCACATCAATCAGGGATGTCGAGAACCTCAGTCGCGATGCGGCGGCGGAAGCCCAGACCGTATCAGCGGCCACCGAGGAACAATCGGCTTCGATGGAAGAAATCGCCGCAGCCAGTCAGACTTTGGCCAAGCTGGCGGTCGAACTGCAAGCGGCGGTAGCCAAGTTTCATATTTAAGCAAGCGGCGCCAGACAGTATCGCCATTTTCGCAACCGGACTGACTCAATCAGCCGGTTGTGTTTTTTTTGCAGGAATCAACCGGTAAGGCGCAGAATTTTTATCCAGAGAGAATGTAGAAGCGTAAATACGATAAACACGGAGGAAACGGACTTGAATCAACCGATTACTGAATTGATCCGTCAGCGCTTTTCCTGCCGCAGGCATCCGGTGCAGCCGATTGCCGCGGAAACACAACAGAAACTTCAGGAATTTCTCGACATCATCCAGACCGGTCCATTCGGTTCCCGGACCCGGTTGGCGCTGATTGCCGCCGGCGAACAGGATCGGCAGTCGCTCAAAGGCGTAGGGACTTATGGCTTCATAAAGAATCCCCAGGGTTATATCGTCGGCGCAATGAGCCCCGGCGACAGAAACCTGGAGGATTTTGGCTATCTGATGGAGTTTGCCATCTTGTTTGCGACCGATTTAGGGTTGGGGACATGTTGGTTGGGCGGCAGCTTTACCAAAAGCGGTTTCGCAAAAAAAATTGCAGTAACCGGGGCAGAATCGGTGCCTGCCGTTACGTCGGTCGGCTACATCGCCGACGACAGCAAAGCGGCGGATTGGATTCGTCGCCGAGCCGGCGGCGCGATGCGACTGCCGATGGAGAAACTGTTTTTTGACGGCGATTTTTCTCAGCCGCTTCAGCTAACGGAACAAGGGCCGTATGAAACAATTTTGGAAATGGTGCGATGGGGGCCCTCCGCTTCGAACAAGCAACCTTGGCGTATCGTAAAACAAGATAATGCCTGGCATTTTTATCTGCAACGGACCCCCGGATATGGACAGGATGGCTGGCTCGGCAAGTTGCTTGGCGTGGCCGACGTGCAGCGGCTTGATATGGGAATCGCCATGTGCCACTTTGAACTTTCGGCGATGGAACTAGGTCTAAGCGGAAAATGGTCGGTTGCGGAGCCGGCGCTGGAAAAACCGGATAAGCACACCGAATATACGGTCAGTTGGCTTGCAGGCTGATTTGGCATAAAGCAAAAAAACGCTGTAACAACAGGCGGCCAAAAGGATGTTCCCGCACCGAGGCTTCTATGGCGGCAAAGTCCAGTCCGGCCTGTTCCAGCTCGCTGCGCTGTTCCCGGACGTAGATTTGTTCGATGGTTGCGTCGAACTCGGGATGGAATTGCACGCCCCACTGGTTGCCGTTCAGGACGAAAGCGTGATGCGGCTCAAACTCGTTAAAAGCCAGTAACCGGGCTTGCGGCGGCAATTGCAAGACGGTCTGGGCATGCGTGACATGGCCGGGGAATTGCAGCGGCATGACGCCAAGCAGCGGATCCAGGCGGCCATCAGCGGTCAGCTCGATTTCTACAGTACCGATTTCTTCGCCCCGTGGATGGTAGCCGACCGTGCCGCCCCAAGCATGGGCGAGCAACTGATGCCCGTAACAGATGCCAAGCACGGGAACTGTATCGGCGGGAATGGTTCGTAGCCAGTCGGCGGTAAATTCACTCCAAGGTTCCCGGTCCGTTACCATAGCATGCGAACCGGTAATGATGACGCCGCTGACTGCAGTGTAGTCCGGTAGCCATAGTCTGTCCACGACCGGAGCTACCAGCACCTCAGCGACATCAGGCAGCTGGGCGCGGATAAAATCGTCAAAATCGCCCAAATTGGCTTTATACGCCGGAAATGTCGAACCGGTTTTGATAATCAGCAAAGGTTTCATGGCCATCCCTCCGAATATAGGATTTTTCAGTTTTCCCGCCAATAAAAAGCGCTCAAAAACATTTCTGCTTTTGAGCGGCGTTGCTCCTTTAACAAGTGTAGCATGATTTGTGTTGAATAAAAAGACTGAAATCGCAAAACCACAGCAAGGAGGCAGCGCAATGCCGGAACGATGCACTTCACTACGGGTTTTTAGCGGCAACGCGCATCCGGAGCTGGCGCAGGAAGTCGTGCGTCACATGGGGACCGAGCTCGGACAGTCTTGGGTCAATAGCCTGTCTGACGGGGAGACCCGGGTTGAAATCGGCGAAAGCGTTCGCGGCAAAGATGTTTTTATCGTGCAACCAACCAGTCCGCCGGTGAATGAAACGACGATGGAATTGCTGATTATGGTCGATGCGTTTCGCCGTGCGTCCGCCAAACGGATTACGGTTGTGATGCCGTATTACGGCTATGCGCGACAGGACTTGAAAGCGAAGGGGCGCGAACCGATCAGCGCAAAGATGGTAGCCAATCTGTTGGCGGCCGGCGGGGTGGACCGGATTGTCTGCATGGACTTGCATGTGCCACAGATACAGGGTTTTTTTGATATTCCGATGGACCACCTTACAGCATTGCCGATTTTAGCGGACTATTTTAGGGATTGCGGCGGTGGGGATACAGTGCTGGTTTCGCCGGACCTGGGCGGTGTTGCCAGGGCCAGGGCGTTGGCGGAGCGTATCGGCGGCTCAATCGCCATCTTAGAGAAAAAACGTCTGGCGCCGACGCGGGTGGTGGTGTCGAATGTGATCGGCGATGTGCGAGGCAAAACTGCGATCATGATTGACGATATCATTGCCACAGCCAGTACGGTCGAACAGGGAGCCTGTTTTCTCCGTGAAGCCGGCGCTCACAGTGTTTCCGTCTGCTGCACGCATCCGCTGCTGCTCGGGCGGGCAGTGCAACGGTTGACAAATGCACCGATCGAAAAAGTGATTGTGACCAACACGATTCCGTTGACGGCGGAAAAGCGGATTGACAAGCTGCAGGTTCTGTCGATTGGACGGCTGCTGGCGGACTCGATTTTGGCGATCCATAACGAAAGTTCGGTCAGCCGATTGTTCTGTTAGGCCGGCAGGGCAGGATTTTGCCGGTCGGCGCGGAAAAGTACAAGAGTAGCGATGATTTGGTTAGGAGCGGTTCGATTCCGATGCACAGTTTTGGTCTGGGTGTTCTGTTGATCATGTTATCGGCGTTCGGGTTCGGACTGATGCCGATTTTTGCCTCTTATGCTTATGCGGGCGGAGTTAATGTTCCAACACTCTTGTTCTGGCGGTTTTCACTTGCCGCAGTCTGTCTTTTTTCCTATCTGTTCTGGCGGCGTACCGTATGGCGGCTCGGGCGACGCGAATTGCTGGCGCTGCTGTTTCTGGGCGCTGTACTGTACACCTTGCAGTCTGCGTTTTACTTTTCGGCGGTCCGTTATATCCCGGCTTCATTGGCCGCCCTGGTTCTGTACCTTTATCCGGTGTTCGTGGCGGGACTGGCGATTTGGCTGGACAAGGAAACCCTTTCTTTGCATACGGTGCTGCCGGCGGCTTTGTCGCTGACCGGGATTGCCGTTGTTCTTGGCGCACCGCTGGATGAAGTGGATGGGTTCGGCGTGTTGCTGGCCTTTGGCGCCGCGATTGTGTACTCGATCTATATCACGCTGGGGCGCAGAGTGGTCGCGGCAGTATCTCCACTGATGACCAGCGCGGTGATTTCGGCGTTTGCTGCGTTGAGTTTCCTGCTGTTCGGCCTGGCGGACAGTTCGTTGCAGTTTGCGTTCTCCGGGGCGACTTGGGCCGTGATTGCCGGTGTTGTCCTGTTTTCAACGATATTGGCGATGGCGACGTTTTTTGCCGGTATGGAACGAATCGGCGCCACCCGCGCCTCCATCCTTAGCACGGTCGAACCGGTGGTTACCATCGGTTGTTCGGCGGTGCTGCTGGGAGAGAAGCTGTCCTGGCTGCAGGGATTCGGCGCATTGTTGGTTCTGACAGGCGCCGTTTGGGTGGTGTGGCAGCGGCAGCAGCCGACTTGACTAGAATAAGAAAAAATATATTAAAGGTGGGGAAGCGTAATGTTCAGAGATTTGGTAACCGCTAACCGGAGTTTTCGCCGTTTTGTCGAAAGTGAGATGATATCGCGGCAAACCTTGCTGGAACTGATCGACCTGGCCAGACTCAGTCCGTCCGGCGCCAACAAACAGGCGCTGCGTTACTATGTTTCCTGCGATGAAAAACAGAACGAACGGGTATTTGAAGCCTTGGCCTGGGCCGCTTACTTCAAAGACTGGGCTGGACCGGTTGCCGGTGAACGTCCGAGCGGCTATATTGTCATCGTGCAGGATCAGGCGAACAAAATGGTCAGCGGCATCGATTACGGCATCGCTGCGCAGACGATTCTGCTGGGCGCCGTTGAAAAAGGACTGGGCGGCTGCATGATCGGCAACATCAACAAACCCAAACTGGAAGATGCGCTGAATATCCCGGAGAACTATGAGATTCTTTTGGTGATTGCCCTGGGCAAGCCCAAAGAAACCGTAGTGATCGATGAGATCGACAGCGACGGAGACATCAAATACTGGCGGGATGAGGCGCAGGTCCATCATGTGCCGAAACGCAAATTGAAGGACATCGTGTTGAACTAAAGATTAACCGGACGGGAGACTGTGACATGGTAGACGAAAAAGAAGTGCGGTATTTGACGCTGCTGGCGGAAAAGTATCCTTCGATACAGGCCGCCTCCAATGAAATCATCAATTTGTCGGCCCAACTGCAGCTGTTGAAAGGGACCGAGCATTTCCTGTCCGATGTTCATGGCGAGCACGAGGCCTTTCAGCATGTGATCCGTAATGGTGCAGGTTCGATCTGGCGAAAGATCGAGGAGATTTTCGCTGACTCCCTGACTAAGCGCGAACAGCGCAATCTGGCCACGCTGATTTACTACCCGGAAGAGAAGGTCCCGCTGATGTTGCAGTCGGTGCCGGATCCGGCCGAGTGGAGCCGGTTGACGCTGGTCAGGCTGATCAAGCTATGCAAATTGCTGACTTCCAAGTATCGCCGGGAAACCGTCCGGCAGTTTCTGCCGCCGCATGTGGCGCCGCTGATCGAGGAACTGCTTGACGAGCAGGCCAAGGTCGAAAACAAAGCCGATTACTACCAGAGCCTGCTTGAGACGATCATCGACACAGGCAGAGCCCAGCACTACATCGTGCATTTGTCTGAACTGATCCAGCGCCTCGCCATCACCCGGCTGCATGTGATCGGCGATATCTACGACCGGGGGCCGGGCGCGCACCTAATCCTAGATGCGTTGATGGAATACCATCAGGTCGACATCCAGTGGGGCAACCATGACATTCTGTGGATGGGCGCGGCGGCCGGCAGTGATGCCTGTATCGCCAATGTCGTGCGGACCTGTCTGCGTTACGGCAACATGGAGACGCTGGAAAACGGCTATGGCGTCAGTTTGCTGCCGCTGGCTTCCTTTGCGATCGAAACTTATGCTGACGACCCCTGCGAACTGTTTAGGCCGAAAGTGCCGCAGGACGGAGAGTTTTCCCAGCAGGAGATCCGCCTGATGGCCCAGATGCAGAAGGCGATGGCAATCATCCAGTTCAAACTGGAAAGCCAGCTGATCAAACGGCGGCCGCATTATAAGATGGACGACAGACTATTGCTGGATAAAACTGATTTTGCCGCCGGCACGGTATTGATTGACGGAACCGCCTATCCATTGCTGGACAAACACTTTCCCACCATCGACCCATTGCGGCCGGATGCGTTGACCGCCGCCGAACAAGCGGTGGTCGACAAACTGAGGCATTCGTTTGTCCATAGCCGGAAACTGCAGCAACACACCCGGTTTTTGTTCGCCAACGGCAGCATCTATCTGATTCACGACGGAAATCTGCTGTATCACGGCTGTATCGCGATGAATGATGACGGATCATTCCGCTCGTTCAATGTCGATGGCAGAGCCTTCGCCGGCAAAGCTTTTCTCGACCGGGTCGATCGCCTGGCCCGGCAGGGCTACTTTTCCACTGACAATCCGGCCCAGAAACAATACGGCATGGATGCGATGTGGTTTTTGTGGTGCGCGCCGGAATCGCCGCTGTTCGGAAAAGAGAAGATGGCGACTTTTGAACGCTACTTTTTAGCGGACCCGGTCACCCACAAAGAAAAGCGCAATGCTTATTATGCACTGCGCGATACGGTGGATACGGCTGAGAAAATATTGCGTGAGTTTGGTCTGGACAGCAAGAACGGTCACATCATCAACGGTCATGTGCCGGTAAAAGTGGTCAAGGGTGAACGGCCGGTCAAGGCAAACGGGCGGTTGATCGTCATTGACGGCGGATTTTCACGGGCCTATCAGAAAGAAACCGGCATCGCAGGCTATACGTTGATTTCTAATTCACGAGGCTGGCTGCTGGCGGCGCATCAGCCGTTCGAGTCCCGGCAACGGGCGATTTGCGATGAAGTCGACATGGATTCGGAAACGGAGATTATTGAGAGTCATCCCGAGCGGATGCATATCAGGCATACTGATGAAGGCAAGGCGATTCAGCGGGACATTGACCAGTTGAAAGCGTTGCTGGAAGCCTATCGCGAAGGTTCGATCAAGGAGCGGCGTCTATCGGTGTAGATACTGCTGCTTGTCGCGGAGGAGCGTCAGCGGATGAGAAACGGGCCTGTCACAACCAGGATTGTGGGCTGGATTATCGGAGGAACGCTACTGGCTTTTGCCATATTCAACATGGCGAATTACTATTTTGCGTTTCAATCCTATTATGCGCGGATTAGCCGCGACAATCAGATTCACACGCAAAATGTGGCGTTCAGCGTATCCGCCTTTTATGAAATGGTGTACCGGGTCGTCGGTGAAATGGCGCAAACACAGGAAGTCGTCAGTCCGGACCCTGCTCAACAGCAGGATTTTTTGCGGCAACGTTTTGCTCAGCATGGATTTTTTGACAATTTGGTGTTGCAGCGCGTGCCTGACGGAGTCCAGACCGCCCGGGTGCGAGGGATAAGCGTCGCCCGGCCCGAACGTTGGTGGTTCCGCAGGCTTTTGGCCGACCCCAGGCCGTTTGTCAGTCCGGCATTTTTTTCCTTTGGCTTTGACAGCAACACGCCGACGCCGGTGACCGGAGTGTTTTTCCCCGTTGTGAAAGATGGTCGCATGATCAGCACGTTGGCTGCTTTTTTGCGTCTGGACGAAGTGCAGGCAAGAGTCGGTCGTCATTATCTCAATGACGACCGATTTACTTATATTTTGGATGAAAACGGCGTGGTCATCGCTCACCCGCAGTGGGAAAAGACCAAGCTGCAACATAATTACAAGACGGGGGAGCGGGCGCTGGTGGCCCGGGATGAAACAGGAACCTATCTTTTGGCTGGCGCCGACTATCGCCTCGCTTATGAACCGGTTGAGGTGGCTCCGGGACTGCAGCAGATTGTAAGAAGGGTTTTGGCTGGTGAATCAGGCACGGCGGAATACACCGATCTGAACGGACGACGGATGTTATGCAGTTTCAATCCGGTCAAACTGGCCGGTTATGGACCTTCCTGGGCGGCGATCACCGTTCAGGACAAAGAAACGGCGCTGGCGGCTTTGCAAAAAACCGCCGAGCGTAGCGCGGCTCTTTCGTTTTTTGTGTTGGCCTGTCTGGCCGGAATCATTCTCTGGCAAAGCCGTGAAATGGTGAAAGGAGCTCAGCGGCTACAACAAACCAACGTTGCGCTGGAAGTGGAGGTGGGCGAGAGAACGCGGGCGGAAGCCGAACTGAAGGCGGCAAATCAAGAATTAACTGCGCTTAACGAAGAAATGTTGGCGGTCGCAGATGAACTGCAGGAAACGAATCGCAAGTTGTTGTTGGAGATCGAAGATCGTCAGGCTGCCGAAACGAAGCTGCGACTTCGGGAAAAGCAGTATCGTGCGATTGTTCGGCTAATGGCCGATAACCGCGCTGCATTTGATGTGCAGATGCAGAGTATGCTGGATAGCGCCCTGGAGTTGGTTGATTCGATTGATGGGTACATTGCACTGATCGAATCGGGTCGAATGCTGGTTCGTTATGCACGCGGCAACCGCGAGACTCTGCTTGGACAGGATTTGACGGAGGAAGGCGGATTGTTGCCGCATGCAGTGAAGTCAGGCAATCTGCAATACGTGGAAGACTACCAGAATTTTGCCGACCGCAAACAAGGCGGGGTGTGGGAGACCCAGAGCACTGCCGTGGTCTTGCCGCTAAAAAAAGGAGAAGTGGTTGTCGGCGCTCTATCTATTGCATGGAAGGCTCAGATTCACAAATTGGCAAACGATGAAATCGAGATGCTGCAACAGTTTGCAGATATGGCATCATTGGCGTTTCAGGGCGCGAAGTTGCGCGAAGATCTTCGCCATGTTGCTTACCATGACGGATTGACAGGGTTTCCCAACCGGGCCAGCCTGAGCGAAAAGCTGACGCAAGAGTTGGCGGCAGTTGAAGTAGATGGCGGTGGCGGAGTCCTGTTTTATGTCGACTTGGATGAACTCAAGGGAATCAATGACAACTTCGGCCATTCGGCCGGTGATCGGCTGCTGGTCAGCGTTGGCCAAGCGATCCGCGAAATCGTCGGCGATAGTGTATTTGTATCTCGGCTGGGCGGCGACGAATTTGTCGTTGTTTTGACGGAGGCGATGCAACCCGAAGCGATTTCCAAGCTTGCCGACCAACTGGTGTCAGGGTTGCACCGCGACTATGCATTTGGCAATGAATCGGCCCGGGTTTCGGCCAGTGTCGGTATTGTTGCGTTTCCCCGCGACGGCCACAGCGTCGAAGAACTGATGAAGAAAGCCGATAATGCGATGTATGCTGCCAAAGCGGCCGGACGCAACTGTTGGCGGTTCTTTGACCCGGTCATGCTGCGCGATGCGCAGGAGAAGATGCTGCTCACCAACAGTCTGCATCATGCACTGGAACGGCAGGAACTGCAAGTGTTGTATCAGCCGCAGGTCGACTTGCGCACACGGCGGGTCGTCGGTCTGGAAGCGTTGGTGCGCTGGAACAGCAAAGAGCATGGCCCCGTTTCACCGGCTAGGTTCATTCCGTTGGCCGAGCAAAGTCAGCTGATCTTTCCGATCGGCATGTGGGTATTGCAACAAGCCTGCGATTTTGCCCGGCAACTCGCGCAGAACGGTTTTTCTGACGTAAGGGTGGCCGTGAATCTTTCGCCCAAACAACTGGCCAGCGAATCTTTGGTCGGTGGAGTTAACGACTTGATTGCCGCTGCCGAAATCGCGCCGCAGCAACTGGAACTGGAAATCACCGAAAGTGCCTTGTTATCTTCGTTGGAAGAAAGTGGCCGACGTTTGGAGCAGCTTGCGGCGCTGGGGGTTGGCTTGGCGCTGGATGATTTTGGTACAGGTTATTCTTCGTTGACGCATCTGCGGCTGTTTCCAGTGGAAACGCTGAAAATTGACAAGGCGTTCATCGACAATGCGCCGGGACGTGAATCCGTGTTGGTCCAGTCTTTGATCCGGTTTGCCCAGAGCCTGAAGATGACGGTGGTTGCGGAAGGGGTCGAACGGAGTGAACAGGTCGATTTTTTGCGCTCCAGCGGCTGTGATATTGTGCAGGGCTATTTCATGAGCCGGCCGTTGCCGGCGAGTGAAGCGATTGCATTTGTCCGAACCCGAAATGATGCAATTGACGTCGTGAAATGAGGCGTATGCGATGGTAAGACAACGAAGCTGGCTGAAGGGTAAGTGTCTGATTGGTTTGGTGATGCTGCTGGTTGTTTTTGTTCTGACCGGTTGCGCCGCCAGGTCGCCGTCAGCGCAGAGCGGACCGGTGGTTTTGAAACTCGGTACGGAAACAGCGCTTGATACGCCGGAAACCCGCGGATCGAAAAAACTGGCGGATTTGGTCAAAGAGAAGTCAAACGGTACGCTTGTCATCGAAGTGTATGAAAACGCCCGTTTGGGAACGATGAAAGAACGCGGCGAAGGAATGCGGATGGGCAGTGTGGACATGGGGACTTCGTCGGTCGGCTTTTTGGCGTCCTATGTCCCGCTATTGGGGATTTTCGACTTGCCTTACGTTTATCGGGACAAGGCACATGAACTCAGGGTGTTCGACAGCGAGATCGGTCGTGAAGTCGACAAAAAATTGCAGGCTCAGGGCCTGCGGGTGATTTGTTACTTTGATGCGGGAGTCAGGCATATCACGAACAATCGAAAGCCGGTTCGCACCCCAGGCGACTTGAAAGGGTTAAGAATCCGGGTGCCGCAGACCGAGGCCAGCAGCGAAGGATTCAAGGCGCTGGGGGCGTTGCCGACGCCGCTGGCATTTGGTGAGGTATACATGGCCTTGAAGCAGAATGTGGTGGAAGGACAAGAAAACCCCTTGTCACTGGTTTTGCACAACCGCTTTTACGAAGTCCAAAAATATCTGTCGCTCACAGGGCATCAGGCTTTCATCCAGGTGCTGACGATCAGCGAGAAACGCTGGCAGCAATTGACGCCGCAGCATCAGCTGATTCTGTTGGAATCGGCCCGGGAAGCCGAAAAATATCAGCGGCAGCTGGAGGCTGCCGCTGAGGATGAAGTGTTGCGGGAACTCAAAGTTCGCGGGATGCAGGTCAACCATGTGGAGAATGTTGCATTATTTGCTGAGCTGGCCGCTCCGCTTCGGTCGATATATATCAAAAAACTGGGGGATCCGGCCCGCGAGCTGTTCGACCGTATTGACGCCCTACGTGAAACAGACGGCAAATAAAGGTTAAATTTTGCTGACGTCGACCACGTATTCGATTTTATCGGCGACTTTTTGCGAAACCTCGGCGCCGAACAATTCCCTTAGCAGGAAAAAGCCAAGCTCGATGCCGGAACTGACGCCGCCGGCAGTGATGATCTTACCTTGCGGCACGACTTTTTCCTTGACGACCTCGATCGAATAAGCGGCTAAGTCGTCGTAGTATTCATGGTAGGTCGTTGCTTTTTTACCTGTCAATAGCCCTGCTTCGGCCAACAGGAACGAGCCGGTGCAGACGGAAGTGATGTGACTGGCCAGCGGTTCCTGACGTTTGATGAAATCAAGAATGACCGGGTTCTTCATTGCCTGACGACGGCCCTGACCGCCGGGGATTACCAGGATGTCGAGCTGCGGGCAGGCTGCAAGAGTGGCGTCCGGCAAAACGCGCATTCCGTTGTAAGCACGGACCGGCTCTGCGGTTTCGGCCACGACCAAAACCCGCGAACTGTCAGGCCGCACTTTGTTGACAAAACTCAGGACTTCAAACGGACCGACAAAGTCAAGTTCCTCAGCGTCGGGGAAAATCAGGATACCGATGGTTAGCAAGACGATCACTCCTCATTTCTGATGATGCTTGCTTTTATCATACCTGCAATTTTAGTTTGTTTCAACTGCTTGCTCCGCTGACTTTAACGGCGCCGAATCTAGCAGGTACACCAGCAGAAAGACACCAGTGCAGACGGCCCATTCCATATAGATGACATGCGGGAACAGACGGATGGCCGGGACAGTCTGCCAGGCGATCAAGGTGATCAAACCGGCCAGAATCGTATAAAATGCTGAGTTTTGCCGGCACAGGCCAGGCGCGAACAGGGTGAACAGCACCACGACGCTGAATGCGGCCGTCAGGCTGAGGCCAACCATCAGTGTCTGGATGATTCCGCTGACAGTCATCGCCAGGGCAAGCGTCATCGCGCCGAGCAGCAGCACGGAGCTTTTGGTGACAAGCAGCAGACGCTGGTCGGAGGCCGCCGGATTGACGAACTGTTTGTAAATGTCGCGCGAGAACAGCGTGGCTGAACTGAGCAGCAAATTGCAGGCGGTGGAGACATCGGCCGCCCAAAGGGCTGCCAGCGTGATGCCGGACAACACGGGGTGCAGCGACATGATGACCAATGGTAAGGCCGAAGCGGCGGCGACACTGGGGAAACTGGCCTTGGCGATCACTCCCATCAAAGCGCAGACAAAGCCGATCGGCAACATCATCAGCCCGCCGATGATGAATCCGCGCTGCGCCGTCGCGACATTTTTGGCGCCGAGAGAAATTTGAATGATGCTTTGCAGCGAAATATTTACAGTGACCAATACCAGAATCCAGCCGAAGATGCCGAGCGGGCCTACTCCGTCGGTCAGGCTGGTATAGGGGACTGAGGGCGGCAGTTTGCTGACGATTTTGTCCATACCGCCGGCCTGCATGACACTGGCCACCGTGGCGGCGATGATGCCGATGTAAATCAGCAATACGTTGAGAATGTTGGACAGGCTGGCTGACCACATGCCGCCGATAAAAGTGATGCCGATAAAGACGACCGCGCTGGTCAGCATACCGCTGGTTACGCTGAAGATATCCGGCAGCAACGCATGCAGGATAGTACCGCCGGCGATGTACTGCAACGATGTGATGACCAACTGGATGATGATCTGACAGAGCACGCCGATAGCCATGGCTTTTCTGTCGTAATAACGGGCCAGCAGCTCGGGAATTGTTGAGATGCGGAGTTCGCGGTATTTTTTGGCAACCAAGAGACCCATCGAAATGGCTCCGATGCCCCAGGCGGCTGTGTACCAACCGGCAGACAGGCCGACGCGATAAGCTTGTTCGGCAACGCCGATCGTTGATGCGCCGCCGATCGCCAAGCCGACGATCGAAACTGTGACCAGCGGCGTAGTGAGCTGCCTGCCGGCCAGAACAAAATTGTCGACGCCGCCGCGGGAACGTTTTTCCGCCCAAAAACTGATCAGAAACAAAATGACGATGTAGGCAATAACGATGAATAAAGGAATGCTCATGGTGTTTACCTCCAACAACTTATTGTCCGGAAATGATTTTTGGGGCAAAAAAAATCATCCCTCCGGCAAGGGACGAATTCATCGCGGTACCACCCAAATAGACCCTGCGTCAAATAAAAAAAGTACCGCAGACAGGGGCGAAGTGTCGCGGTACCACCCTTTTAAGGACGCAAAATCCTCTCAAAGCCCTTAACGCGGACAAGCGGCGCAGCCTACTGTCAGTTCAGCTTGCAGCTCAGGAAGGAACTTCGTCTGACTTCATCAACCGGCTCGCAGCAACCGCCGGCTCTCTGAATGAATCCGCAAGAGTACTTTCTTCCGTCATCGCTATTGGTAGTTTACAGTTATAGATAAGATTATCATTGAATTATGGAGATTTGTCAACGCTTATCATTGTTTATTCACAAACAGAAGCGAGAAGTAGAAAATGGATCTGAGTATGTGGCTGATTTCATTCAGGCAGGGAAATCCAGTACCAAACGGGAATATCACTGAAGGGAAGAACGTTGAAGGCAAGAACACCGATTAAGGAGACCGTGACATCATGTTTCTGCCGGATATGAGAACAATTTATTTCATCACGATGCTGATCAATCTCGTATTGGCGACGTTAATGCTGGTTTACTGGCGGACGCAAAAGACCTATGCCGGCTTTTCTTATATGGTGCTTTCCACCAGCCTGATTGCTCTGACATTTCTGTTGTTTACCATCCGCGGTTGGATTCCCGATTATATTTCCATCCTGGGCGCAAACTTGCTGGTGGGTCTGGCAATGCTATTTCGGTTGGAGGGATTCCGCCGATTTGTTGGTGTCGAACGATTTCAACGCGGCAACCTTATCCCTGTTGCAGTAATGTTGCTCACCGCAAGCTATTTCAGCTTCGTGCAAAACAGTGAAATGATTCGGGCGATAATCTTATCAGTTGTTGTCATTTATTTTATAATCAAGATACTCTATACGTTGTTGACTTCGACAAACCAGGCTGAAAAGCCGTTGATATCGGTCATTGTGGCGATACACACAATATATGTGCTGGTAATGTCCGGACGGGCTTTAGCGTGGCTCTTTATAGGACCGGAGATGCATCTGTTCGCACCAACGGCGAGTAATGTCGGTTTCTTTATCTATAGTTTAATGAACAATGTTGCGATGACTATTGTCTATATCATGATGAACGGGCAACGGCTGACCAACCACCTGACTGTAGCGCAGCAAGCACTGGAATTGTTGGCGACCAAGGATTCCCTGACCGATCTCTATAATCATCGGACCCTGCGTGAACTGGGGCAGTCTGAATTGCTGCGTTCTCGCCGGATGAATCATGAATTGGCGCTGTTAATGTTTGACATCGACCATTTCAAACATGTAAATGATACCTATGGGCACGCAGCCGGCGATAAAGTATTGAATTTGCTTGCAAATCAAGCGTTGCGGACCTGCCGGGCTATGGATGTCGTAGCCCGGATGGGCGGGGATGAGTTTGTCATGTTACTGCCGGAAACGAGTGCAGAAAATGCTGCCGTAGTAGCCTGGCGTTTGCAGCGGGCAGTGGCGCAGGAGGCTTGCGAGTGGGAGGGGAATCAGATAAGCATCACGCTCAGTATTGGTTTGGCAGCACTGACGCCGGACGACCGAGAGTTTGAATCCTTATTGCGCCGGGCGGACGACGCGTTGTATGAAGCGAAGCGCACCGGTCGCGACCGGTTGGTTGCCCTGTGATGAACGTTGTCTGTGAATTTGTGCAAATTTGAGGAGGGTTGAATGATGGGCGAAGGTTACAAAGTATCAGAGGCGGTACAAAAGGTTTACGATCGATTAGCGAACGAATCGGCGGTAAAAACCGGGATAGAGTTCCTAGCGGCGGATCACTCGGCAACAGTGGCAGAGCAGATCGCAATCAACGAAGTTGCGGCGCCGCCGTTCAAAGAGAATGAAAGAGCTTTGTTTTATATGGCCAAATTGCAGGAACTAGGGCTTGCCGATGTGCAGCAGGACGACGAAGGCAATGTTTTCGGCGTGTTTCGCGGCTGCGGCAACGGACCGCGCTTGTTCGTTTCCGCCCATCTGGATACCGTGTTTGCCGAAGCAACCGATGTGACGGTAAAAGAAAGGGATGGAAAACTCTATGCACCCGGCATTGCTGACAATGCCCGCGGCCTGGCGGCGATTCTGGCGGTGATTCGGGCGCTGCGAAGCTCCGGCGTCCAGACGGTCGGCGATATCGTTTTCGGCGGCAATGTCGGCGAAGAGGGTCTGGGCGATTTGCGCGGCATCAAGGCATTTTTCCGTGACAACACTGATATTGACGGCTATATTACGGTGGACGGCGTCAAGGAGCAAATCATCACTTACCTGGCGACCGGTAGCCGCCGCTATGAAATTACTTATCGGGGGCCGGGCGGCCATAGCTGGAATGCGTTCGGCCTGCCCAGCGCGATTCATGCGCTCGGCCGGGCCATCGCCAAGATCGGCGAGGTACGGACGCCGAGCCAACCGAAGACTACCTTTACCGTCGGTACGATCACAGGCGGCACCTCGGTCAACTCGATTGCCGCCGATGCTTCGATGCTGCTGGATTTGCGTTCGGCCAGCGAGGCGGAACTGAAAAAACTGGAAACTGAAGTGTTGGCATTGCTGCAAGTGGCGGCCGACGAAGAAAATGCCCGTTGGGGCAGCAGTGCGATCCGCGTTGAAATCAAACTGGTGGGCGACAGGCCGGCAGGGGAGCAGTCTCCCGATTTGCCGATCGTGCAGGCGGCCTGGGCCGCATCGGAGGCCGTTGCCGTACCGCCTGAGTTCGGGCCGGCCAGCAGTACGGATGCGAATTTGCCGATGAGTCTCGGCATACCGGCGATCCGGTTATGTGGCGGCGGCGCAGAGGGCAACAATCACTCGCTTGACGAGTGGTATGACCCGGCCAACGCGTACCGCGGACCGCAGAAAATTTTCCTGACATTGCTCGGCCTTGTCGGCGTTGCCGGAGTCAGCGAACCGCTACTCGCAAAACGCGGCTAGCCTGTGGAAGACTGCATTGAAAGGAGCGGGAACATTGTCTGAAACGATGAAAATCCGCAATGTCGCGGCGCAGGAAATGCAGTTGCTGTCGGACTGGGCGGCGGCGGAAGGCTGGAATCCCGGTCTGCATGATGCGGAGTGCTTTTTTGCCGCCGATCCGCAAGGATTCTTCGTCGGTGAAGTTGCCGGTTCTCCGGTGGGCTGCATTTCTGCGGTCGCTTATGGACAGGAATTCGGCTTCGTCGGATTTTACATCGTCCGGCCGGAGTTTCGCGGCCAAGGCTACGGTATCCAGCTGTGGCAGGCGGCGATGCGTTATCTCGGCCCGCGCAACATTGGACTTGACGGCGTGGTTGCCCAGCAGGCCAATTATCAGAAGTCCGGTTTCCGGCTCGCCTATCGCAATATTCGCTATGGAACAAACAATATGAACAGGCTACAGACTGCGCCGGGCCTTGTACCGCTGGCGCAGCTGCCGTTCGAACAATTGGCGGCTTACGACAGAATGCTGTTCGCCTTTGAGCGGCAAGACTTTCTGCGCTGCTGGATCAGCAGGCCGCAGGTCTGCGCGCTGGGGTTGTTGCAGCAAGAACGGTTGGCAGGCTATGGCGTGTTGCGGGCCTGCCGCGAGGGCTATAAGATCGGGCCGTTGTTTGCCGACGGTCCGGCAGAAGCGGAAGCCTTGCTGGCCGGCTTGACATTGGGACGGCAGTCCGGACCGATATTTTTGGATGCGCCGGAAGTCAACGCGCAGGCGGTCCGGCTGGCCGAACGGGCCGGGATGAAGCCGGTGTTTGAAACCGCCAGGATGTACACGCAACAACCGCCGGCGATGCCGCTGGATAAACTGTTCGGCGTGACCAGTTTTGAGTTGGGCTGACTGTAGAAAGTTGAAGGATGCGACATGAATTTATTGACTGTGGAGAATCTGGCCAAGAGCTATGGCGAAAGAATCTTGTTTGAGCAGGTGTCACTGAGTATCAATGAAGGCGACAAAATCGGCCTGATTGGCGTCAACGGAACCGGCAAGACGACGTTTCTTGAAGTGTTGACCGGCCGGGAACCGGCTGATGCGGGGAAAATAATACTGAATAGCGGCGTTCGGCTGGAATATCTGTCGCAAACCCCTGAGTTTGCTGAACAGGCAACCGTGTTGGAACAGGTTTTTCAGGGCGACTCACCGGCGATGCAGGCAATTCGCGACTATGAGCTGGTACTCGGGCAGGTCCAGGCCCAGCCCGACAATACGGAGCTGCAGGCACGCTTGATCCGTCTCAGCCAGCAGATGGATGCGACCCATGCCTGGCAGTTGGAGAGCGATGCGAAAACCATCCTGACCAAACTGGGAATTGTTGATTTTGCGACCAACATCAGCGAATTGTCGGGCGGCCAACGAAAAAGGGTGGCGTTGGCAGCAGCGCTGATCCAGCCAGCCGAGTTGCTGATTCTTGATGAACCGACCAATCATATCGACAATGACATGGTGGCCTGGCTGGAACAATACCTGCACTCATACAACGGCGCATTGTTGATGATTACGCACGACCGTTACTTTCTCGACCGGGTTGCCAACCGGATCATCGAGATCGATCGCGGCAAACTGTATGGCTATAGCGGCAACTATGGCGACTTTTTGTTATTGAAGGCTGAGCGGGAAGAACAGCAGGAAAGCAGTGAACGCAAACGGCAAAACCTGTTGCGCAATGAACTGGCCTGGATCCGTCGCGGCGCACAGGCGCGTTCCACCAAACAAAAAGCCCGCATTGAACGATTTGAAGAACTCAGCAGCCAAAAAACAACCGCCCCGGTCGGCAAACTGGAAATTGAAGCAGGCGCCACCCGTTTGGGTCGCAAGATTATTGAACTGGACCGGATTCATTTTGGTTATGCCGAAACGGAGCTGATCCGTAATTTTAGTTATAACCTGCTAAAAAACGACCGCCTGGGGATTGTCGGACCGAATGGCAGCGGCAAATCGACTTTGCTGAATCTGATTGCCGGTCGACTGTCGCCTGTGCTAGGCTCGGTTGAAATCGGCCAGACTGTGAAAATCGGCTTCTTTTCCCAGGAAAGCAGTGAGATGGATGAATCGCTCAGGGTCATCGAGTATATCCGAGAAGAAGCAAACTACATCACTACATTGGATGGAACGGACATCAGCGCTTCGCAGATGCTGGAACGGTTTTTGTTCTCACCGCAGGTCCAGTGGCTACCGATCGCCAAACTTTCCGGCGGCGAGCGGCGTCGCCTGTTCCTGCTGCGGATTCTGATGGGAGCGCCGAATGTACTGTTGCTTGACGAACCCACCAACGACCTTGATGTGCAGACCCTGACCGTACTCGAGGATTATCTAGACGACTTTCCCGGCGCCGTGGTGGTGGTTTCGCATGACCGCTATTTTCTCGACCGGGTGGTGGATAAGTTGTTCGCCTTTGAAGGCGATGGCGTAGTTGCCCAATATGTCGGCGGCTATACGGATTATCAGGAAAAAAAGGCGCAACAGGCATCGTTGTTGGAGGGCAAATCTGCCAAGCCGGCTGCCGACAAACCGGCTGAGATTCCGCAGGCAAGGTCGCTGCGCAAGTTTTCGTTTAATGAACAACGCGAGTACGACATGATCGAGGCGGTTATCGCCGGAGTGGAGGCCGAGTTGCAGGCTGTTGCCGCAGAAATCGATACGGCAGGCGCCGATTTTTCGCTGTTGCAACAATTGACAGCTCGCCAGGCGGAATTGAACCTGAAACTGGAAGGGTTGATGGAACGTTGGGCTTATCTGGAAGAGTTGGCGGAAGCGATCCGACAGCAGAATAAACTTGATTGAATGCGGATATGCGATGAACGAGCAGGGGATGGTGGCGGATGATTTTGGTCAGCGCTTGTCTGGCAGGCGAAAAATGCCGTTATAATGGCGAGGCGTTTTTCTGCGACTCCGTGGCGGAGCTGATGGCGTCAGGCCGAGCGATCGCAGTTTGTCCGGAAGTGCTTGGCGGGTTGCCGACGCCCCGACCGCCGGCGGAGATCGTGGCTGGACGGGTGCTGACACGTGGTGGCGCAGATGTTACGGAACAGTTTCACAGCGGGGCGCTGATTGGGCTGGGATTGGCCCGCCAGGCCGGCTGCAGCAGCGCGGTTTTAAAAGCGCGTTCGCCTTCCTGCGGCGTGGGGCAGGTTTATGACGGCAGTTTTAGCGGGCGCTTGATTGCAGGAGACGGAATTTTTGCCGCGATGCTGAAAGCGGCGGGAATTCGTGTGATAACAGAAGATCAGTGCGAAGAACTCGAAGGGACCGGGTGGTAGACTAGTGAAAATCGGCGCAAGGATCGTCAAGACGGGGATTGCCGTCAGCATCACAATGTACCTGTGCAAGTTTTTTCAACTGGAACCGGCATTTTTCGGCGCGGTTTCCGCTGTGGTCAATATGCAACCGTCCTTGTTTCTGACAGTCAAGACCGCTAAGGATCAAATCGTGGTTCATCTGATCGCAGTCGGAATAGGACTGCTGTTTGGCTATCTGCTAGGTGGTGCGCCGATCGTCATGGGACTCGTTAGCATTCTGTTGATTGTGGTGTATTTGAAAATGGGCTTGCATAGCGGGATTTCGATGGGAATCGTCGCTGCGGTTTTTGTCATGGGATCAAGCGAAGACTTGTTTCTGCCGCATGCGCTCAACCGGACCGGAGTGGTCTTTACCGGCCTGCTTTCTGCAATGCTGGTGAACATGCTGTTATGGCCGCCCCGCTACAACCGGCAGTTGAAGCAAAAACTGCAACAGGCCAATGAAGCGGCGGTCGCATATTTTTGCCAGGCTGTCGCGGAATATGTAAAGCTGGAAAATACGGAACCCACTCTTGATCCGGCGGAAAAAGAGCGAGTCCATTCAATAAATCAGGAAGTCAGGGCTCTGATCGGGCTGTCTGCGCGGGAAAGCGAGCTAGCGTTGGCGAACCTTGACAACCAGGGCCGCTGGCTGGCGCTGGCCGGCAGATTGTCGGTGTATAACGAAGCATTGACCGAAAAGGCCGACCGAATATATGAACTGTTGCCGGCGAGACTCAAGCGTCGCCATGATGCAGGCGATCCGCCGATCAGCGAAGAATTTCGGGCGATTTTGGCGATTCTTGGCAGCAGCAACGAAACCCTGCAGCGGGTCAATGCCAAACTGCGCAAGGTCGTGATCGACGGAGAAACAGCCGAACTGGAACCGGTCAATGAAATCTTTTGGGAACGATTGTCGGTGGCTATCGAGCAGTGGCAGAGCAAACTGTCGGGCAGTTATTACGTACATGGTTTGATCGAGGCTGCCGTGACTGCCAATGAAATCAAATGGGCCGCCCGGGAAGGGAAACTTCTGTTGCAGGAGCTTCTGCAAACGGAGTGAACGACTGGCGCGCCCCGAGGGGGAGCAACAGTGGGCAGACAGCAAAAACCGGCGGAAACGGGGATTGGTTGGCTGAAATGTGCGTTATGGGGAATACTGATGACGCCGCTAACCATGCTGCTGATTTACCTGACACTAGGCTTTATGCCGGACCGACTGGAACAGCTGGTCCGCAGCACGATGTTGGACTACCCGTTTCTGTTCGGCCTTGCTTTTTATCTTTGCGGGGTGGTGGCTTATCACTGGATTGGTCTCGATTTGTCAAAGCGGGAGGACTGGCCGGACCTTCCCGGATAAAAATAATAGTCAGGAGCGGGTAGGATGTTGAAGGCGGAAGACTATATTGCCGGGCTTGGAATGCAGGCTCATGTCGAAGGCGGATATTGCCGGGAACTGTTTCAGAGTGGACAACGCAGCGGAGAACGACCGCTGGCGTCTTCGATCTATTATCTGTTGAAAGCGGGTCAAGTATCGAAACTGCATCGACTGAAGTCGGACGAGTTGTGGCTGTACCATTGCGGGACGCCGCTACTGATCCACCAGATCGACGAGGTCGGCGTGCTGTCCACGACGCTGCTTGGTCTGGCAGTCGACAGGGGTGAATTGCCGCAAGTCTTGGTGACAGGCAACCGGATTTTTGGCGCGGAACTGGCCGAGCCGGAAGGGTTTTGCCTGGTCAGCTGCGTCGTGTCGCCGGGGTTTGACTATCGCGATTTTGAACTGTTTTCCGGCAGTGAGCTGGCGCGTTTGTATCCGCAACACACTGATCTGATCCAGCGTCTGAACGGGTCATAAAACAAGCAATGATAATTCAAGGGGAGGGGGTACTGATGCTAAAAGAATTCAAAGAGTTTATCATGCGGGGCAACGTGGTTGATCTTGCGGTAGGGATCATCATCGGCGGCGCGTTTGGCAAAATCGTTTCTTCATTTGTCAGCGACATTCTTATGCCGCCGCTGGGACTATTGCTCGGCAAAATAAACTTTTCCGACCTGTTCATCAATTTGTCAGGCACCGCCTATCCATCGGTGGCGGCGGCCAAGGCGGCGGGCGCGCCAACCATCAACTACGGTATTTTTATCAATACGGTGATTGACTTTGTCATCGTCGCATTTGCGATTTACCTGATGATCGTCCAAATCAACCGATTTAAGCAAAAACCGGTTGAAGCGCCGCCAAGCACCAAAGAGTGTGCGTATTGCCTGTCGAAGATTCCGTTGAAAGCGGTGCGTTGCCCGCACTGCACGTCTAACCTCGAATCGTAGACTGCAATAGGGGCTTTGCGGCACGAAAAAAACCAGAATCGGCGAGAGGTTTGTTTTACCAATCATGCCGATTCTGGTTTTGCATTTTTTTGGGGGCAATTGGCGATACGACGGAAGTTTAATCGGGATAGCAGTAGGAAACGGTTTTTTTAATATCGGGGTGAAGGCTATTGAACACAGGGCATTCCTTGGCGGTCAGCTCAAGGATTTTCTTGTGTTTGGCGCTGTAGTTGTTGTGGGGGAACTTGAAGGTAGTGATTAATTCAACAATGCGGCGCGGTTCGGTGCCCATGACTTTGGTCGTTTCGACTTCGGTCCCGTCAATGTCGAACCCATGTGTTTTGGCCGCAATTCCCATAATGGTGAGTACGCAGGCGCCAAAGGCGGTAGCGAGAAGGTCGGTGGGCGAAAACGCTTCGCCGCGGCCCTGGTTGTCGGTAGGGGCATCGGTGATCAATTTGTTGCCGGATTGCAGATGAACGGACTCAGTGCGTAAATCGCCAAGATATTTTGTCTGAACTGTTGCCAAAATCCTTACACTCCTTTTATTCATGATTAATATTTGTCTGATGAATAATTCCACATGAAAAGGCGGCTTCCTGCTTGATGCAAAAAGGCATCAACGATTTGACAGAGAAGCAGTGGCAAACAAGCCTGTAGTGCAGCAGCAAACAAAGAATGATCCATGTTGAAGCGATGCGCTGTCGCATCGAAAGTGCAGGGGAGCTGATATCGTGAAGGCCGGTGCGTTTTTGACGGATGCCTGAAATGATGGTGATTTGTCGGTGTTGGCATGATAATTGCGAAAGAAAAAAAGAGATCGCGCAGAAATCAATCAGAAAACCATTTGAAAGGCGGAACATTGATGGTGCAGATGAAAAGCAGATGGCTGATTCTATTGGCGATGTTCATGATCAACTTATGCGTGGGATCGGCCTATGCCTGGAGCGTCTTTCAGAAGCCGTTGATCAACCTGTTCCAATGGTCGACCAGCGAAACTTCGCTGGCCTTTTCCATTTCTTTGTTTGTGATACCGTTGGCAATGATCGTCGGCGGGCGGATCCAACCGCTGCGAGGACCGAAATTCCTGCTGTTCAACGGAGGCATCGTGTTTGGTAGCGGAATCTTTGCGGCCGGCTTTAGCCAGTCGCTGCTCTCGCTGTATTTGACCTATGGCGTGATGAGCGGCTTCGGCATAGGCTTCATTTACGGCACCAGCATATCCAATGCGGTCAAATGGTTTCCCGATCAGCGCGGCCTGGCGGCCGGCCTGGTTGCGGCGGGTTTTGCACTGGGAGCGGTGATCAATGCGCCGATTGCCAACATGTTGGTGATCAAATATGGTGTGTTGATAACTTTTCAATACCTGGGGATCGCCTATCTGGTCATTACGGTCATTGCGGCACAATTCGTTTCCGGTCCGCCGGTCGGTTATGTGCCGGCGGGTTGGATACCGCCTGCTGCCGGCGCGGCTGGGGCGAAACTTGATAAAGATTGGCGTGATATGTTGCGGGATCCTTTGTTCTACGTCCTGTGGTTGATGTATACGATCGCCTGCGTATCCGGCCTGATGATTATCGGGCATGCCTCGCCGATTGGCCAGGAAGTGATTCGCCTCGATGCCGTGACTGCTGCATTTGCCGTCAGCCTGATGGCGCTGGCGAATACCGGCGGCCGGGTGGCCTGGGGCGTGTCTTCCGACCGGATCGGTCAGTATCCGACCCTGATAGTTATGTTTATCCTGTCCGCAGTAATGATGACGATGCTGAATTACGTCCATTCGTTGGTTTCGTTCGTGTTGGTCATATCGGTTATTGCGGCCTGCTTCGGCGGATTTTTTGCGATTTTCCCCTCGATTACCGCCGATTTGTTCGGCGCTAAGAACCTCAGCATGAATTACGGCATCCTGTTCACTTCCTATGGCGTTGCCGCCTTTATCGGACCGCGTTTGGCGGCCCGGGTCAAGGAAATAAACCAGGGAGACTATTCTATCGCGTTTTTTACCGCAGCCATACTATGCGTGATTGCCGTCGGACTGACTTTCTATGCGCAACGCCAAGCCCGTCGGGTTCGCTGAAACGGTAGGCGGTTTGACTCAATCCGTCAGTTGCTGATATAATAATCGCAATTGAATTTTCGTTTCGGGTTGAGGTGCCCCGGCATGCCGGGGAGAATAGGGAAGTCTGAGCATGCCGGGCATGCGTAGGCGCGGGCCCACCACTGTAACGGGGAGAACTTGCAAGGCCACTCGCGAGGGGAAGGCGCAAGCTGTCGAAGAACCGGGAGCCAGGAGACCTGCCGCAACCAAGAATGGAACCTTCGTGGATAAAGAAGGCTTTTTTTGAGACCTTGCGCTCAAACGGAGTCTTTTTCTTTTTTGTCGATGAGAGAGATGAAGAATACAGGAGGGTACGATGAAACTGCTGGAAAAAACGTTGGCCCGGATTGGCGAACTGGACCGCCAGGCCATGAATCAAACGGAAAAAGAATTGGTCGGCTTTTTGCCGCCGCGCCGAAGTCTGGGGCATCTCGGCGCGATGGTTTGCCAATATGCGGGAATCATCGGCAACGCCAGACCGCCGGTTCCGGTTCCTTGCATGGTAGTGACCTGCGCCGACCACGGTGTTGCCCGCAACGGTGTCAGCGCTTACCCGGTCGATACCACGCTGCAAATGACTCGCAATTATGTGGAGGCCAAAGGCGCCAGCGCCAATGCATTCGCAAATTATTGCGGCGCGGAGATTGTGGTGGCGGATGTCGGCGTTGCCGGCGATTTGTCGGATGTTTCCGGCTTGTGGCATCGCAAGATTGCCTGGGGAACCAATGATTTTACCTTAGGCCCGGCGATGAGCCGCGAGCAGGCTGTTCAGGCATTGGAAGTCGGCATTGAGATCGTTGAGGATCGGGTGCGGCAGGGCGTGAATTGTTTCAGCCTGGGGGAAATGGGGATCGGCAATACCACGGCCAGCGCATTGATTGTCGCCACCTTCACCGGTCTGTCGCCGGAGGTGGTGACTGGTCGCGGTACCGGGATTTCTGATGCGAAACTTAAGCGCAAGATCGAACTGGTTCGGCAAGCACTCGACTGCAACCGGCCTTGTGCGGCGGACGGCATTGATGTGCTGGCAAAAGTAGGAGGTTTTGAAATCGGCGCTTTGGCAGGCGTCGCCTTGGCTGCTGCAGCCAATCGCTGCGCCGTAGTTATCGACGGGCTCAACACTACCGCCGCGGCAATGATCGCCGATTCACTCGCGCCGCGTTGCCGGCAGTTCTTGTTTTCCTCCCATCTGTCGGGCGAGCCGGCGCATATCCACGCGCTGGGCTATCTGGACCTGGAACCGTGTGTGGACATGGGAGTTCGGTTGGGTGAGGCCATCGGCGCTTCGGTAGTGGTGGAAATGCTGAAAATGTCGGTAAAAATGCTTTCGACAATCGGAGGAGCGCGTCATGATTGAACAGGTGATTGCACAAATCAAACCGCTGGACCTGACCGCCATGACAAAATGCCAATTGCGACTGGATAACCTGACAAAGCCGCTGGGCAGTTTGCACGCGTTCGAACACCTGGCCTGTAAAATGGCTGGGATCACCGGAAGAGCGAGGCCGCAGCGGACGACGCCGGTTCTTGTGCTGATGAACGGCAGCCGGCGGACCCGCGGGCTGACCGACGTATTTGCCGGCGAAGTCGGTGCTCGCTTGGTTAACTTTGATGTTGCGGAAGCTGGCCGGGCAACATTGCAGCAGATTGACCAAGCGTTGGAACAGGGGATAAAAATAGCCTGCGCAGCCACAGCCGGTGGAACGCAGGTGATTGGCGCAGGAGTGACCGGAGACCCAGACCTGGTGTTGCTCGGACGGATTATCGAACAAGTGCGTTCCGGCGCTTCTGGCCGGACCATCCTGAATGAGGCCGGCAGTTTCGAGCTGGCGGGGCTGGTCGGCGTGATGCTAGGCGCAGCTGCCTCGGGAGCCGCCATCGTGTTGGATGGGGCGACCACCAGTGCGGCGGCGCTGCTTGCCTGCCAGATGGCGCCGCTGGTGCGGGAACGCTTGGTTGGATCGCATTTTTCTGCCGAACCGCTGCAGGCCGAAATCCTTGAGTTGACCGATTTGCCCGCATATCTGTACTTGGGAATGAATGTCGGTGAAGGGGTCGGCGCGGTGCTGGGCATCTCGTTGATCCATGCTGCGCTGCACGTGCTGAACGATATGAAGACCTTTGGCGAAGCGGCGGTCAGCGTGGCCGAGGACGGACCGGGCGCGCTGGTCCAGGACCCGAGCGTAAAGGATTAACTGAGTATTTTCTGGCAGACGATGACATCGAGCCAGTGGCCGAACTTTCGCCCGACTTCACGGTAGTGGGCGCATTGGTTGAAGCCGTGGTTCAGGAACAGTTGGAGACTGTTGGCGTTTTGGCTGCAAATCGTCGCCAACAGGACATGAAAATGGTGTTTGCGCGCGTGGGCCTCAATATGTGCGAGAGCCAGCCTGCCAAATCCTTTGCCTTCAAACCCCGGCTGCAGATAGACGCTGATCTCTCCGGTCGCCGCGTAGGCGTCGCGGTTTTTGTGCGGACCGACATAGGCATAACCGGCGCATCGTTCATCGACCAGCAATACATAGGTTTGATGGCATGGCTTAGCAAAAAAGACCAGTTCCCGCATTTCCTCCAAGGTCAGGGCCTGGGCGTGAAACGTCGCGGTCGAGTGTAATACATAGTGATTGTAAATCCGGAGGACATCGGCCAGATGCTCCTCCCTGATTTTTTTCAAGCGGTGGTCGGGCATGTAAAAACCTTCTTTCGAATAACCAATTTATTAGAGGAAGAATACGCCAAAATGACGAATTGCTGACATACAAAAGATATGCGGTTCATTTCTCCGGTTGTGCAAACAAATCCTGCTTAAAGATTCATCCAGGCCGCTGCCTTAACCCTTGATATCGTTGTCTGCGGGGAGGTGTGGTTGTGATTCGCTTGTTTTGTTGGGGCCGATCGCGCTGGGATAGCCTGAATTTACGCCGGAAACTGAGCATTGCTTTTGTGCTGATGACGCTGACGCCATTGGTGTTGTCATCCGTTTTTACCGAGTGGGAAACAACAAAACTGATGCGGCGGTTCGTTTTTGAGCGTAACCGTAGCTTGGCATTAAATATCGCGCATGATGTGGACCAACTATTTGCGGAAAAAATCCGCATGATGAGGGTCGTGATTGCTGATCCGGCGTTTCGCTCAATGCAAGTAGACTATCAAACGAAAGTGCTGCAGGAGATGGTCACCAGCTATGACGGCATCCATATTGCGGTTGTCATTGATTCGTCAGGCAGGCAGGTAGCGCGTTCCGATGGATTGCCGGTGGCGCCGGCAATTGATTATTCTGACCGGGCTTATTTTTCGCAAGTCATGCAAAACAAGACGACTGCCGTGTCGGATGTGTTGGTGTCAAAGAGCGCCGGCTGGTCTGGCGTAGTGATTGCTGAGCCGATACTCGGCGAGGATCGGTCTGTCTGTGGGCTGTTGGTCGTGAATATCGGCTTGAGCAGTATTATCCGGATGATTGACGCTGCGCTGGTGGATCAGCAGAGTTATATCTATGTAGTGAACAAAGCCGGTCAGGTGATTATTCATACCGACCCTCTGCAGACGAAACCGGAGGCGCTGGTCTGCGATGGTCCGGCTGAAAAGGCGCTGGCAGGCGAAACCGGTTGGCTTGAGTACCGATGCGACGGCCAAAGCATTCTGGCCGGCTACAGCTATCTGCCGACCGCCGGTTGGGGACTGGTTACGGAGCACGGACTGGCGGCGGCGATGACCGAAGTCCATGACGTGCAGAACGCCAATGTGTTTATCACTGTTTTGGCGGTATTGCTGGCGGTTCTGACCAGTCTGTCGATTGCCCAGACGCTTGCCGGACGAATCGGCGAGATTTCACAGGCCTCCTTGCAGGTAGCGGCCGGTGACTTTAACACTCGCCTGGCTGTTACGCGCACCGATGAAATCGGTGAACTGGCCGTGAATTTTAACCAGATGACTGAACAACTCGCCCAACGCACAGCCGATCTCTGCGCCAGTGAAACCAAGTTCCGGTCGCTGGTGGAAAATATCAATGTCGGGGTTTATCAGGCCAGCCTGGAAGACGACGGTCGGTTTATTCAGGTGAATCCGGCGATGGTGCAGATGTTTGGTTATCCGGCAATGGTGTTGCTGCTCAAGGTTCCTGTGCATGAAATTTATTATGATGAGACGGATCGCCGCTATTTTTTGGACCAGTTGCATCAATACGGATTTGTCCGGCACCATGAATGCCGCTTGTGCCGTTATGGCGGTGAACCGTTCTGGTGTTCGCGTTCGGCCGTGCTGCGTACGGATAAGGCTGGCGGAGCATCATGGATGGAAGGAATTATCGAAGATATCAGTGAGCGCAAGCTGGCGGAGGAGTTGCTGCACAAGACGAAGCAGGACCTGGAGCTGCAGGTGGCCGAAAGAACGCGCGAGTTGACCGCATTGAATGAAGAACTGCACCAATTGTCGTTGTCTGATGGGTTGACTGGATTGGGAAACCGGCGAAGCCTGGATGAGTTGCTGGAGCGGGAATGGAAGCGGGCGCAGCGCGAACAGTCTGTAATGGCGATGCTAATGATCGATCTGGATTTTTTTAAGTTGTTCAATGACACGTACGGTCATCTGGCTGGCGACGAGTGCCTCAAGACCGTTGCCGCCGCAATCCGGCGGATGATTCAGCGACAGACCGATTTTGCCGGTCGCTATGGTGGCGAGGAATTCAGCGTTGTATTGCCGGCAACCGACATCGCCGGCGCTCATCAGGTCGGCGAACGGATTCGCAGAGAGGTGGAAGCGTTGGCAATTCCCCATCAGTGTTCGTTGTTGGGTGGAGTGGTCACAGTCAGCATCGGTGTTGCCGCGAAAATCCCGGCGCGCGATGAACCGGTGCAGGCGTTGGTGGAAGCAGCGGATCAGGCGCTTTATCAGGCGAAAGCCGCAGGTCGCAACCGGGTGGTTTTGTTCAGCGGGTCTGAAGGGTAATATTGCAAGTAAAGGGGAATAGGAATGACAGAAGACCAAAAGATGCTCTTGATAGCACAACGTAGCCGCCAGGGCTATGAGGAGCGAATGGGACCGCTGTTGGCGGCTGAGCCGGTGACGGTCGAAGCGACTGAGTTGGAGATTGAAACTGCAGCAGGAAAAACCAGGTTGTTGATTTATAAACCGCAGCGGAGATCAGGCGATCCCTGGCCTGTGTATCTGAATATCCATGGCGGGGGATTCATACAGGGAAGTACGCGGGATGATGACGGTTGGTGCCGACAGATCGCGGTTGCAGCAGAGTGCGCCGTGATCAACATCGAATATCATTTGGCGCCGGAAACCAAGTTTCCGGTGCAACTGGACGAATGTTACGATGTGGCGAAGTGGGCTGTGGCGCACGCTGCCGAATATGGTTTTGATCCGCGAAGGATCGCTGTCGGCGGCAGCAGCGCCGGCGCCAATTTTGCTGCTGCGCTGTGTTTGTTGGCGCGCCAAAGAAAAGAGGCGCTGTTCTGTTTTCAGGTGCTGAACTACCCGCCACTGGATTTTGTCACCGATCCGGAAACCAAAGGGGACAGGGACGCGTTGCTTACAGCGCGGGCGCAGGCATTTTTTACCGCATGTTATCTGCGAGATGAGTCTGATGCCCATAATCCATTGGCATCGCCGCTGTTGGCTGAAGATTTTTCCGGCTTGCCGCCGGCGCTCGTCATCACTGCCGAGTACGATCCATTACAGGCGGAAGACGAAGCCTATGCCAGGCGTTTGCTGGCGGCCGGCGTAGCCGTCACCTATAAAATGTTTGACGGCTGCATGCATGCGTTCACCCATCTAGGTCCCGATGCTGCGGCAAACGAGGCGTGGCAATTGATCCAGACCTGCTTGCGGCAGGCGTTTTATAGTGAAACGGGAGGTTGAGAGGGATGGATTTTTCAGCGCTCGAATACCCTTATCCGTCGCGGCGCAGCGTTGTCTTTGCGAAAAACGGCATGGTGGCTACCTCGCAGTCTTTGGCGGCCCAGGCAGGGTTGCAAATTTTGCGCCAGGGCGGCAACGCCGTTGATGCGGCCGTCGCAACGGCCGCCTGTCTGACGGTGGTGGAACCGACCTCCAACGGCATCGGCGGCGACGCGTTTGCGCTTGTCTGGCTGAAGGAAAAATTATACGGCCTCAACTCCAGCGGACCGGCGCCGGCTGCCTTGACGCCGGAACTACTTAAGCAGCAAGGGTTGCAGCAGATGCCGGCCGATGGCTGGCTACCGGTGACGGTGCCGGGAGCGCCGGCGGCCTGGGCTGAATTGATTGGACGTTTTGGCAAGCTGAAGTTGACCCAGGTTCTTGCGCCGGCGATCGAGTACGCGGAAGCCGGCTTCCCGGTTTCACCGACCATTAGCCGCCAATGGGCGGCCGGTTACAAACGTTTCAAAGTGCTGGAAGGGTCGGAGTTCGGCTGCTGGCTTGAGACTTTTGCCCCGGCCGGTCGGGCGCCGCTGGCCGGAGAAATCTGGCGCTCGCCGGCCCACGCGAATACTTTGCGCCGATTGGCCGAGAGTAATTGTCAGGATTTTTATCAGGGAGAACTCGCTCGGCGTATCGATGCGTTTTCCCTTCAGTACGGCGGTTGTTTGCGGGCAAGCGACCTGGCCGGGTATCGGCCGGAATGGGTCGAACCGATCAGCGTCAACTACCGGGGACACGCAGTATGGGAACTGCCGCCCAACGGGCATGGGTTGGTAACACTGCTGGCGCTGAACATCCTGCAGGGTATGCAGTTCGATCAGAAGGAATCGGCAGAAACCTATCATCTGCATATCGAAGCCATCAAGCTGGCGTTTGCCGACGGATTGAAATACATCGCCGACCCGCGCCGGAGCAACGTGCCGTTGAAGGAGCTGCTTGCGTCAGCTTATGCGGCCGAACGTCGTCAATTAATCGGGAACATGGCGCTGCAACCGACCGCCGGCGAGCCGGTCAAAGGCGGTACCGTATATCTGGCGACTGCCGACGGTGAAGGGAATATGGTTTCTTACATCCAGAGCAACTACATGGGATTTGGTTCCGGGCTGGTCGTGCCGGAAACCGGCATCGCCCTGCACAACCGGGGCTGCAATTTTTCTTTGGAGCCCGGCCACGCCAATGCGCTGGCGCCGGGGAAGCGCCCCTATCATACGATCATTCCCGGCTTTTTGACGAAAAACGGCAAGGCCATCGGTCCGTTTGGCGTCATGGGCGGATTTGTCCAGCCACAGGGGCATCTGCAGATGGTGACAAGCATGCTGGACTTCGGTCTGAACCCGCAGGCGGCGTTGGACGCGCCGAGGTGGCAGTGGCTGAAGGACAAAACAGTCGAACTGGAAGCGGGTTTTCCGTTGGAGATTGCTGAAGAGCTGTCAGCGCGGGGACACAACATCCAATGGGCAAGCGAAAATCTGCACCTCGGTCGCGGCCAGATCATCCTGCGTGATGAAACCGGAGTTCTGGCTGGCGGAACCGAACCGCGGACCGACGGAGCGGTAGCGGCCTGGTGAAACAAAACAAAAATGTGAAAGGCAGGCGACCCAGTCCATGGAAGTGATGAATATCAGCGATATCCCGGCGATTCGCCTGGGCAACGCGCAAGATTTGACAGCCGCGACTGGCTGCACGGTCATCCTCTGCCCGGAAGGGGCCACGGCAGGGGTCGACGTGCGGGGTGGCGCACCGGGGACGCGGGAAACCGATCTGCTGAAACCGGAGAATTTGGTGGAAAAGATCCACGGTCTGGTGCTGGCAGGCGGCAGTGCTTATGGCCTTGCTGCTGCGAGCGGTGCAATGAGTTATCTGGAAGAAAACGGCTTTGGCTTCGACGTGGGGGTGGCGCGGGTGCCGATTGTACCGGCGGCGGTATTGTTCGACCTGCCCTGTGGCGACGCCAGGGTGAGGCCGGATCAGGCGATGGGCTTTCAGGCCTGCCGGAACAGCGAAACTGAAAGATTTACCACCGGATCGGTCGGCGCAGGCGCCGGTGCGACCGTTGGCAAGGTGTATGGCATGGATAAGGCGATGAAAGGCGGATTGGGAGCTCATTGCGTGCGGATCGGCGGGCTGGTCGTCGGCGCGGTGGTGGCGGTCAACTGTCTCGGTGATGTGATAGATCCGGCAAGCGGGCAAATCGTGGCCGGCTCTGTGCAGCAGGACCCGTTCCGGTTTCTCGACAGCGAGGCCGGGTTGTTGCAGCAGTGCGAAGCAACCGGCAACCGTTTCACCGGCAATACGACGATCGGCGCGATTATCACCAATGCCGGGTTGAGCAAAGCCCAGGCGACGAAAGTGGCTTCGATGGCCCATGACGGATATGCCCGGACAATGCGGCCGGCGCATACTCTGTTGGATGGCGATACGATCTTCACGCTGGCAGTCGGCGATATAGCGGCCGACATTTCGGCGGTCGGCGCGTTGGCGGCTAAAGTGATGGAACAGGCTGTGCTGGCTGCCGTTCGATCTGCAACTGCGCTGGCCGGGTTTCCCTGTTGGCGGGATGTGCAGCGTTGGCGGGGCAAATAGCAGCATGCGGGAAATGAATGGACAACGGACGATCTTTGCCGAGCATACGATTTACATTGTCGGCAATGCCAAAACCTCGCAGAACAACCCGATTACCCAGCTGTACGGGCAGTTTTTCCTCAGTTTCGTTGTGGAAAAAGCCGGCGGCAAGATTTTGGCCTGCGGCGTATCAGCCACGGTCGGCGTGACCGGCGATTTTGTCAGTAGCATGTTTGTCGGACGGTCTTTGCTTGACGACCCGGACAGCATCAAAAAGATGCTCGAAAGCCGCTATTTCGGCTCGTCGCAAAAAGCGTTGCTGGTGGCCTATAAAGACGCCCAAAAGAAATATAACCAGATATTGACTGGCCAGCCAGTCGATTTGTCGGATTGAAGCTTTTTTGCGAAAATTAGTTTCATAAGCAGGAGTTTTGTCGTCGATGGTTAATCTTTCATGAGGCGACGAAATGTTTTGCGTTCACTGGAAAGATAAATAGCGGGCTGCTTTGTTTATCACCGCGTCGAACGGAAAATTCCGCAGCGACCCGAATGTAAATGAAATCCAGCAGGCAACCCTGACGCCGGGGTTTGTCCTGCTGTTTTTTTGTGCAACAAAAAAGAAGGAGGAATTTGTTTTGGGTATTGTTATCTCGTTGATCGTCACATTTTGGATGGGGTATCTGATCGTCAAGAAGTACAAGCCGCAACCGGTCCTGTTCATCGCCGGACTCGTGCTGATGTTTTCGGCGGTATTCCTGGGTCTGGGAAAAATCCTGCCGGTAAAAGAAAGCACCGGGTTTGTCCTGTTCGATGCATTTGAGTTTATCAAGAAGACGTTCAGCTCACGAGCTGGCGGGCTGGGGCTGAACATCATGGCGGTGGCCGGATTTGCCCGCTATATGGACCATATCGGCGCCAGCAAGGCGCTGGTCAAGCTGACGATTACGCCGCTACTGGCCTTGCGTGCGCCATATCTGGTGATGGCGGCGGCCTGGATTCTCGGCATGATGCTGGGTCTGGCGATCAATAGCGCCTCTGGACTGGCAATGCTGCTGATGGTCACCGTGTTCCCGATATTGATTAGCCTCGGCGTCAGCCGTCTGTCGGCGGTGGCGGTGATTGCCACCACGCTCTGTCTGGACTGGAGCCCGAGCGATACCGGGACCTTGCTTGCCGCCAATACCGCCGGCATTGACCCTGTTACCTACTGGGTGCAATACCAGGTTCCGATCGCTGCAGTGGTGATTCCTGTCGTAGCGGTGCTGCACTACTTTACCCAGAAATGGATGGACAAGCGAGACGGCCATGTCGTTCAGGCTAGCGAACTGGTGGCGGTGAAAGATAAGGACGGCGAACCGGAAAAACTGCCGCCGATGTTTTATGCAATCCTGCCGGTGATTCCGCTGGCGCTGATTTTGTCGTTCAGCAATCTGTGGATTTCCTGGATCAAAATGGACATCATCAAGGCGATGTTTATTGGTTTGGCAATCGGTATGATCGTGGAATATGGCCGGGTTCGCGACGGCAAGAAAGTGCTGGCCGACATTCAGGTGTTCTTTGACGGCCTGGGGATGCAGATGGCCAATGTCATCACCCTGATTGTCGCCGGCGAGACTTTTGCCAAAGGTCTGGTGACAATCGGCACGATCGACGCGATTATCCGTTCGGCGCAAACCTCGGGTTTTGGCGCCGCGGGCATGATTATCGTCATGATTTCGATCATCGCTGTTTCCTCGGTATTGATGGGCTCCGGCAATGCGCCGTTCTTCGCTTTTGCCGCACTGACACCGACCGTGGCTGCCAAGATGTCGGTTGCGCCTGTCGTCATGTTGCTGCCGATGCATTTTGCCGCCAGCGCCGCCCGCGCCATGTCGCCGATCACGGCGGTCATCGCAGTGGCATCCAGCATGGGCGGGGTTTCGCCGTTTGATGTCGTAAAACGGACCGCGATTCCGATGGCCGGCGCATTGATTACGCTGGTGACGGCAAACTTCATCTTCTTTTACTGATTTTCGTTTGCAGGAGAATCCGAGCGGAATAAGCAGGGAGGCGGGCTATGTACGCAATCGATCTACACTGTGACACGATGAGCAAACTGGTCGAACAGGGCCGGGCGACCCTGCTGCGCGAAAATGACCTGAATGTGGATATCGGCAAACTTCAGGCCGGCAATTTTGCAGCGCAGTTTTTTGCCCTGTTCGTCGACATGGCGAAAGCAGAGAATCCTCTGGAACATTGCCTGCGGATGGTGGACCGGTTTCATCTGGAACTGGTGGCCAACCATGAGGCGATACGCCTGGCGACCACTCAGGCCGAGTTGCTAAAAAATCAGGACGAGGGTAAAATATCGGCATTTCTGACCATCGAGGAAGGCGGCGTTCTGAAAGGCGAGTTGGCCAACTTGCGGAATTTCCATCGATTGGGCGTCCGCTTGCTGACCCTGACCTGGAACTATCCCAACGAACTCGGCTTTCCCAATGCACTGCCGGATTGTCGGGGCAAAGGGCTGACCGAGTTCGGCCGCGAAGTGGTGGCGGAGATGAACCGTTTGGGAATGCTTGTCGACGTTTCCCATCTGTCGGACCAGGGCTTTTATGATGTGGCGGCGACTTCGTCACAGCCGTTTGTCGCCTCGCACTCCAATGCCCGAGCGATTACCGGCCACGCCCGCAATCTGACCGACGAGATGATCCGGTTGTTGGCGGAAAAAGGCGGCGTCACCGGTTTGACATTCGCCCGGTCCTTTTTGGCCGACCCGCCGCGCAGTCATGTCGAAGATATAGTCAGGCATGCAAAACATATCCGCCAGGTCGGCGGAATCGATGTCATCGCCATCGGCTCCGATTTCGACGGCACCAAGCCGCCGCTGGAAGTGGCCGACAGCGGTGAAATCGGCAAACTGATCGATGGACTGGCGGCAGCAGGGTTCAGTACAAACGAGATCGAGAAAATCTGTTATGGCAATGCGATGCGACTGATTCGCGAAGTATTAGGTTGACTACGGTTCCATAAACAAAAAAGACTACCGGGTCTTGCGTGATAAAACACGAGACCCGGTAGTCTTTAAGTTTACAGCACAGAACTTATTTTGATTTTAAAACTTCGATCGCTTTGTCCAGTTGCGGATCGCTTTTGGCATCCTTGTCTTTCGGCATTTCTACAAGGATGTCCGGCTCGATGCCTTTGCCGTGGATCGAACGGTCTTTCGGCGTATGGTATTCGGCGATGGTGATTTTCACCGCCGAGTCTTTGTCAAGCGGGATGATCCGCTGGACAGAGCCTTTGCCAAATGTCTTGACGCCGATCAGTTTGCCGGCGCCGGTATCCTGGATCGCTCCGGCAACGATTTCCGAAGCGCTTGCGCTACCGCCGTTGATCAGTACGACCAGCGGCAACGGTGTTTTTTCCAGATAGGACTGCGAAGTTTCCCGCTCGCCGTCCTTGCCGATGACCGACACGATCGGTCCCTGCGGTACCAGCAGGCGGGCGACCTTGACGCTTTCACCGATCAGTCCGCCCGGATTGTTTCGCAAATCCAGGATCAGCGAGGTCATGCCCTGCTCGGTCAGTTCGCTCATCTTTTGCGTGAAGTCGTTGCCGGTAGTTTCACTGAACATCGACAACCGGATATAGCCGATGCCGTTTTCCAGTATTTTTCCACTGACCGACTTGAGTACGATGGTGGCGCGTGTCAGGCTGTATTCTTCGACTTCCTGACCGGTGCGCTGAATAGTCAGCGTGACTTTGCTGCCTTCCTTGCCGCGAATCTTGCCGACCGCTTCGTCGAGCGCCATGTCCTTGGTGTCCTGCCCGTCGATTTTGACAATCAGGTCGCCGCTGAGAATGCCGGCAGTTTCGGCCGGAGTCCCTTCGATCGGGGCTACGACGGTAAGTTGCTTGTCTTTGACGCCAAGCACGATGCCGACACCGCCAAAGGAGCCTTTGGTCTCCAGCATCAGTTCACTGTACATTTTCGGGTCCAGATAGACGGAGTAAGGATCGCCAAGTGAATTGACCATCCCTTTGAGCGAGCCGGTCATGAGCAGCGGGCCTTCGGCGGTTCCGACATACTGGCCCTTTACGACCTGGACGGCCCGGAACAGTTTCAGGGTGGCCGCCAATTCGTCCGGACTCATCTGGGACAGATAGTAGTTGATCTCCAGCACGGATGTGTTCTGGGTAAAGGATGGATCAAACGGGTTCTTAATCGACTGGGCGCTGGCGGCGGTTGCCCCCAGTCCCAGACTCATGATCAGCAGGAAAGCGACCAGGACGCGCAGAACTTGATTCTTTGGCATATTCATCTTGATTCCTCCAGTTTGCAAGACTATTGGGCTATTTTATTATTATAACGCAGTCGACGCCAAGAATACAGTTTGTCAGCGATAGCGCAACTGTGATATCTTTGGTGGGGGATGTTGATGGGGTAAGGGGTGCTTGCGTGGAACTGGCGTTGCTCAAAATTGCGATTGCGGCGGCGACGGTCGTCGGTTTGGCCGAGATTGCGAAACGGATCGATCCGCTGCTGAGCGGCGTATTGCTCGGCTTGCCGCTGGGGGCCGGACTGTCGGTGTATTTTGTTGCGGCCGAGCAAGGCGTGGACTTTGTTGTTCCCGGATTGCCGTGGGCGATTGCCGGTCTTTGTTCGGCGGTGGTTTTCTGTACGGTGTATCTGGCGGTGGGACAACGCTTGAAATGTGGCAGACTGCTGGAGGTGAGCGGCTGCTCTGTGGTCGCGATGGCAGCTTTCTTTGGTTCGGCGGCGCTGGTGCGCAGCCTGGAATGGACGGTGCTCAGCGCGACGGTCGCGTTTTTGACGGTGGCGGCGGCCAACATTTATCTGCTGCGTCTGTTGCCGCAGCCGCGAACCGTAACCGCCGGCAAGGCGGCCGGATTTGGTGGTTTGTTGTTGCGCGGCCTGATTGCCGGGACCATCATCACCGCGGTCACCCTGGTCGCGCCGCTGGCCGGCAGTCGGTGGACCGGCATTCTCAGTTCGTTTCCCTCGACGCTGTATGCGTTGCTGATTATTGTCCATTTTGAGACCGGGCAGACTGTTTATCCGGGAATCATTCACAGCTTCGCCCGTAGCGTGCCGGCACTGGCGGTATTTTATCTCGGCTGCATGACCCTTCTGCCGACGTTGGGACTCAACCGGGGATTTCTGGCGGTATATGGAATTTCCGCCGCCTACGTATATCTGACTCATATCATGCTCAAACGAAAATAACTGCGAGGAGTGCGATCGACGATGCCTCACACGCAACGCAAAAACATCCAGCCGGGGTTGGCGGTCAAAGTGATTCAGAAGCCGCATCAACGGACAGGGCAGCTTACCGAAGGGATTGTCAAGGATTTGTTGACATCGAGTCCGGTTCATTCACGCGGGATCAAGGTCCGCCTTACTTCGGGCGTTGTCGGTCGTGTGCATGAAATTATCACCGTTGACGCAGGAGCCCGCAATGGGCAATAAAATCTGCCTCATCGCACCCTATGCGGATTTGGCGGAGCTGGCCTGCGCGGTGGGACGCGAAACGCCGATCCCGTTCGATGTCTGGGAAGGCAATCTGGAAATCGGCGGTGCTAAAGCGCAACAGGCTGAAAAAGATGGTGCGCAGGTGATTGTAAGCCGTGGCGGTACGGCTTCGATCATTCGCCAAAAAGTCAATGTGCCGGTCGTGGAGATCCAGGTAACCGGCTATGACGTGCTAAGGGTGATGCGGCCGCTGATCGGCGCCGGCAAGACAGCTGGCATCGTTGGTTATTTTAATGTAGTGAAGGGTTGCCGTTATGTCTGTGATATTCTGGGGATTCACAGCCGGGAGTTCATTTTGCCGACCGACTATACCGAGATCGATTGGGATGAGATTCGGGCCCGATTAAGGCGGATCATCGAAGAAGAAGGCGTCGACGTGTTGATCGGCGATACGGTGGCCTTTGCCAACTGTGTTGGCAATCTCGGCCGCGAGGTGCTGCTGATCACTTCGGGCCGGGAGTCGATTTTGCGTGCGGTGGAAGAAGCGGCGAACCTGTTGTCGGTGCGTGAAGAAGAGCAAAAAAACGCCCAACGGTTCGAAGCGGTGCTGAACTTTGTCCATGATGGGGTGTTGGCGACCGATGAGAGAGGGTTGCTGACGGTGGTGAATCCGGTGGCGGAAAAAATCTTTGACGTGCAACGCGATGAGGTCTTGGGGTTGCCGGTGACGACGGTGATCCAGGATACGCGGATCGACAAGGTTCTGGCGTCCGGTTCGCCGGAATTCGACCAACTGCAACAGGCGCCGGCTGGTCATATCCTAACCAACCGAATTCCGATCAGGGTCGACGGCGAGGTCAAAGGCGTGGTCGCTACGTTTCAGGAAGTGTCGCAAATCGAGGCGGCGGAGCGGAAAATCCGACAGAACCTATACGGCAAGGGGATGGTTACTCGCTATACCTTCCGGGACATTCTGACCAGGGACCCGCAGATGAAAAGGCTGATCAAGCTGGCCAAGGGTTATGCCAAGACCAACGCGACAATCCTGATCCAGGGCGAAAGCGGAACCGGCAAGGAACTTTTTGCGCAAAGCATTCATGCCTACAGCCCGCGCGGCCAGGGGCCGTTCGTGGCGATCAACTGTTCGGCGTTGCCACCGCCGCTATTGGAAAGCGAGCTGTTCGGCTATGTGGAGGGCGCGTTCACAGGGGCGAAACGCAGCGGCAAAATCGGTCTGTTTGAAATGGCCCACAACGGGACGATTTTCCTTGACGAAATCGGGGAGATGGATCGGACGCTGCAGGCCCGCTTGCTGCGGGTGCTGGAAGAGCGTCAGGTCATGCGGCTGGGATCGGATTCACTGATTCCGGTCAATATCCGGGTGTTGGCAGCGACCAATCAGGATTTGCGCCGCTTGGCCTCGCAGGGAACATTCAGGGTCGACCTGCTGTATCGACTGAATGTGCTGAATCTGCCGATGGCGCCGCTAAGGCAGCGAAAAGCCGATATCGCCTATCTGGCCGATTATTTTCTGTCTCGCTACCAAGCCGAACATAGGCGGCGGATCGAGGCGATCCCGCCTAAAATCAGCGAGTTGTTGGAACGTTATGAATGGCCCGGAAACGTGCGCGAACTGAAAAACGTGATGGAACGACTGGTGTTGTCGGCCGAGAACGGCAGGATCGAAGCGGATACCGTCCGGTTGTTGCTGGAAGAGATGCAGGAAATATGGGGTGGACCTGCAGGTGAAGCCGAAGTGCCCGATTTACTCAACGGTACTTTGCAGCAGATCAAGCAACGGGTGATCGCACAGGCCCTGCAGCGTGAAGGCGGTAATAAAAGCCGGGCGGCAAAACGACTGGGCGTTGACCGGGCTACGATCGATCGTCTAACAGAAGAATGAACAATCGACAATAAATGATGCAAAAAGCAGCGGAGCATTGCTGAAAAATACAGCAATGTTCCGCTGCTTTGTTTGTGCCTGTGCCGATGACAATTGCTGCTGGCGGCGTTGGTACAACCTTGGCATAGAAATTGCTAATGCATAGCAAAAGAAAATGCGATGGCTTGCAATGGAGCGAGCAGGGAGGGAAAATAATGAAGTTCATGGGATATCGACGAGCGGACGGGAAAGCGGGAATCCGTAACCATGTGCTGATATTGCCGGCGGTGGTCTGCGCCAATCGAGTTGCGCGCGGCATTGCCGATATGGTCAGCGGCGCGGTATGGGTGGAGCATCAAAATGGCTGTACCCAGTTGGGCGCTGATCTGGAACTTTCGAGACGGGTGTTGGTGGCGCATGGCGCTCATCCCAACGTGTTCGGGGTCGTCGTGGTCGGTCTGGGCTGCGAGACTTTGCGGGCACAGGCGGTGGCGGAAGAGATCCGCGCGGCTTGTCCGGGCAAGCCGGTCAAATTGGTAATCATTCAGGACGAGGGCGGATCGGTCAAGGCCACGACGGCCGGCGCGATAGCCGCCCGCGAGATGCTTGGCCAGGCCTCGCGTGAGGTGAAGGTGGAGATCGACGCTGCGGAATTGATCCTCGGTACCGAGTGCGGCGGATCCGACGCCTGCTCGGGAATCTCGGCCAACCCGGCACTGGGTAAAGCCAGCGATTTGTTGATTGAAGACGGCGGCACGGTGATTCTGGCGGAAACGACTGAATTGATCGGCGCAGAACACATTGTGGCAGCCCGGGCGGTGTCTCCGGCTGTTGCTGAACGCTGTTATGAAGTGATTGCCCGCTGCGAAAAGCAGGCGACCGATATGGGCGTCGACATGCGGGGCGGTCAGCCGACACCCGGCAATATCGAAGGCGGTTTGTCATCGATCGAGGAAAAATCACTAGGCTGTGTGTATAAGGCGGGAACCAAACCGTTGCAGGATGTGATCGACTATGCGATGCCGGTGACGAAACGCGGACTGGTGTGGATGGATACGCCGGGGCAGGATATCGAGCAGTTGACCGGCATGGTGGCAGGCGGCTGCCAAATCGTGGTGTTTACTACCGGACGGGGGACTTGTTGCGGTTCACCGATCGTGCCAACGATCAAGGTTGCGACCAACAGTGAATTGTTCCGTCATATGAATGACAACATAGACCTCGACGCCGGACCGATTGTCGCAGGCGCAGCAACCGTCGACCAGATCGGCCAGGTTATCTATGACGAGATGTTGGCGGTGGCGTCCGGTAAGCTTTGCAAGGCGGAAATCCTTGGTTTCAATGATTTTGCAATTCACCGGATCGGACCGACCATGTAGTTTGGGCCTGAGTTCGGAAAATGCTTGGAGGGATGAATGATGTCGCAAAAGCACGCCATTGTGATGAATGAGAAGGACAATACGGCCACGGCCGTGGAGGCGATCGATGCTGGAACAGCCGTGGTGGTAAGCGTCGCCGGGCAAGATCTCGCGGTCGCGGTCAAACACAAAATACCGTTCGGGCATAAATTCGCTTTACGCGCGATCGAACCCGGCGGTCCGGTGATCAAGTACGGCGAAACGATCGGATATGCAACAAAACCGATTGCCGGCGGCGAACATGTTCATGTTCACAATCTGGAAAGCGGGAGGGGTAGGGGCGATAAATAAAGCGTTCTGAAGAGCGAGGTCGAACCGAGCCGATATTGCCTGAGACAAAACAGAAATGAAGGAGTGTAAGTGGTGCAAATTAAAAAATCGATCGAGAAAGTTCCCGGCGGTCTGATGGTTGTCCCTTTGTTCTTTGCTGCTTTGCTGAACACCATTGACCAGATGCACATCCCCTTTATCATGTCCTTCTTGAAGTCCCTGGGCGTGGCGCCGGTCAAGCCGGGTATCTACGAGTTTCTAAAA
>JAHDPL010000031.1 GCA_018434355.1 Sporomusaceae bacterium
TGAGGGTTCATCCCTCTGATCCGGTGGTGATGGCTGGGGGGTTCCACCCGTTCCCATCCCGAACACGGCAGTTAAGCCCCCATGCGCCGAGGGTACTTGGTTGGAAACGGCCTGGGAGAGTAGGTCGCCGCCGGTTTCTAAGAGCAAAACCCTTCCGTACTTACGGAAGGGTTTTGCTTTTCTATTTAGATTTGTCTGTTGCAACGATCGAGAACAACAGGGAAATCAAGACTTTCGTCGAAGAATAGTACTGAGGAAAAATCCGGGAGCAGGAAAATAGGTTCGGAGGGATAGTAAAAACGATGCAAAAGCTGGCGTTCTTTTCTCAGGGAGAGTCCGGTCTGGTTGTTGAATTGGCAGATAAGATCGATTTGGCTGTCAACACGATGGTCCATGCACTAAGCAGGTTGATTCTGGCTGAGTTGGGCGGCCTAGTCGATACCGTTGTGCCAACGTATCGTTCGTTGTTGGTGATATTCGACCCGCTGCAAATCAACCGCGAGACATTGCAGGAAAAGATCGCACATATTTATCAACAGGCAAGAATCGATGTAGCAACGCCAGCGGGCGGAAAAATCGTGGTGATTCCGGTGCTGTATGGCGGAGAATTTGGACCGGACTTAGAGTTTGTCGCTCGTCACAACAACTTGACGACGGAAGAGGTCATCGCGATTCATACTGCTGTTTCCTATCGGATTTTTATGATGGGGTTCACGCCTGGATTTCCTTATCTGGGCGGCATGTCAGAGCGAATCGCTGCGCCGAGGTTAACAACTCCGCGCAAAGAAATTCCAGCAGGGTCGGTAGGTATTGCCGGAATGCAAACCGGACTGTATCCGCAGAAGAGTCCAGGCGGTTGGCAGTTGATCGGCCGAACGCCACTCAAAGTCTTTGACCCTGACAGTGCCGAGCCTTTCTTGTATCAGGCCGGCGACTTATTGCGATTCAATGCTATTACCGAAGTCGAATATGCACGGATTGAACGTGCTGTTTCGCGCGGTGAATACCTGCCACAAATTCGCAATCAAGCGGAGGTGGTTCAATGATCAGGGTAATCCAGCCAGGGTTGCTTACAACCGTTCAGGATGAAGGACGCGGTAATTATCTCGCTTTTGGCATGCCGCGAGCCGGTTTCATGGATCGTTATGCTGCCAGGATGGCCAATCTGCTGTGCGGCAATCCATTGGCAGCAGCAGTCCTGGAAATGACAATTATTGGCGGCAGCTATTGTTTTGAATCGGCTGCCAGAATCGCCGTATGCGGCGCGGCCATGCCGTTACAGCTTAATGGAGAATCGACTGCTGCCTGGTCTGCCGTGGAAGTGTCGGCAGGCGATGTTTTGGAAATCGGCGCCGCAACAACCGGTTGCCGAGCTTATCTTGCGGTTGCAGGCGGACTTGAGGTTCCTCTGGTAATGGGGAGCCGTTCGACTTATTATCGGGCCGGCATCGGCGGATTTTCCGGACGCGCCTTAAAAAGCGGCGATCAGCTATTTTGTGGCGTACCGGGTCCTTTCGCCGCGGCGCCGATTCAGCTGCCTGCCGACTGGATTCCCGAATATCCGTCTCAGGTCGATATTCGGGTAATGACCGGACCGCAGGCCGAGTTGTTTTCTTCAGCGGGATTGAATGCCTTGTTGACGTCCGTTTATACAGTTTCTAATGAAGCAGACCGCATGGGATATCGATTGGAAGGCGAAAAAATCGAGCACTTGACAGGACCGGATATTGTATCCGACGCGTTGACGCCAGGCGCGATTCAGGTTCCCGGCAGCGGGCAACCGATAGTGATGATGGTTGATTGCGGAACCACCGGCGGTTATGCGAAAATTGCCACGGTGATCGGTCCTGATTTGGCGAAGGTCGCCCAGACCAAACCACAAGACAGCCTGCGATTCGTCAGCTGTTCGGACCAAGAGGCAGTACAGGCATTGCAACAGGAGATGGACCGTTATCGCCAGGTTGCCGAATGGGCGGCATGCGGCGAAGTGCCTGCAGTGGCAGTGAATGTTGCTTCGCCGGAGATGCCGCGTGAGGTGCTGCAGCTGCAAACCCAAAATCCTGCAATGTTACCGGCGACGCGGCAAGTCGGTCGCAAACTGCGGCTGCATATCGCAGGCAAGAGCTATGAAGTAGAAATTGAAGAGGTGAAGTAAATGCAAATCGATTTGAATTGTGACATGGGGGAAAGTTTTGGCACCTATGAACTGGGGTATGATGCACAGGCGATGCCTTTTGTAACTTCGATCAACGTTGCCTGCGGTTTTCATGCATCCGATCCCGACAACATGGCCAAAACCGTGGCGCTGGCTAAACAGCATGGCGTAGCCGTTGGCGCTCATCCCGGATATCCAGACCTAGTGGGATTTGGGCGCCGCTCGATGGCACTGACGCCGGAAGAAGTCAAAAACACTGTCATATACCAGATCGGCGCGCTGGAGTCTTTCTGCCGAACGGCGGGAATCAAAATGCAGCATGTAAAGGTGCATGGAGCGCTTTATAACAATGCGGAAAAGGACCTGACGATTGCAACGGCGATTGCGGAGGCGATCAAAGCGGTTGATCCTTCGTTATACATGTTGTGCTTGGCAAATTCCCAAATGGGAGTGGCGGCAAGGAACGCAGGCCTGCCATATGTCGAAGAGGCTTTCGCCGACCGGGCGTATACTGATGAAGGGTCGTTGGTTTCGCGAAAAATTGCCGGATCTGTCATCCACGACCTGGAGTTGGTTGTCGCAAGAGTCGTACAGATGGTCAGAGATAAGACGGTAACTTCAATCATTGGCAATGTGGTGCCGATTAACGCGCAGACTATCTGTGTACATGGCGATACCCCGGGGGCTGTGGCAATGGTGAAAGCTATTCGCGCTGCACTGGAAAAGGAAAAAATTACTTTGAAAGCATTCGGTTGTTAGAAAACGTAGCGGCCCCCATTCCCTGCGAATGACATTTAGTGTATGATAAAGATACTAAGCATGGAGGTGTTAGCATGGCTATTTTAGAAGTGTTTGAAAAGGTCAAGAAACAACGTAAAGCCGCTGAAAAGAAAAAAGCCTTGAAAAATGTTGCCGTGGGCGCTGCGATTGGCGCGACGGTCGGTGCGGTTGCCGGAGTTTTGCTGGCGCCGAAGTCAGGCAAGGAAACCCGTGAAGAATTGACTGTAGCCGCTAAAGAAGCGGTAGAGAAAGCAAAAGAGAAAATCGAAGAAGCGAAAGAGAAGGCGGCTGAGGTCGTCGAAGAAGTCAAAGGACAAGTTAAACAAAAAATAGACAATTGCCATTGCGGTTGCGAAGAGTCGTCTGAACCTGATGCGGCAGCAGAACTGTCTGCAGAGACGCCAAACAAAAAATAACGCGCAAGACTCCGGTGACAATAAAGTGAGGGCAGAAAGAAGGGATGTTCTTGTACATTTCCCTATATGACGCTGGACTGCTGATTTTGTTTGCGGTAGCCCTGACCGTGGGCTATTACCTTATCGTCGTATTGCGACGATTGTCGGAAGTGGTGCTGAGAGTCGGCGGAATGCTCGATGAAAACCGCAAATCGATCGAAGAAACGCTGGAAGTTTTGCCTGAACTGTTGAACAACAGCAACGAAGTCGTTGCCGGCGTGAGAAAAACAGTGGAAGCGACGAGTTCGGCGGTAACTTGTCTGGAAGACAACCTAGTCGATACTGCCGATAAAGTGCAGGAGACCATGGAAACTGCCATGTTATACGCCCGCTGCGCCGGAGAAGTGGTAAAGGCGGTAGTGGGTGCTTTCGGCAAATCAAACGAAAAATAGTATTGTTTGTTAAGTACTCCGCGGCGCCTGTGTTCAGGTTGCTGCGGAGTTTTTTCATATGCCGGCGTATTGCGATGACAAAAAAATGAACAGTAATCAATTTTTGCAGGTTTTGCAGCAGAAATCGCGAATAATAAAAATATTCAATTTGCACAGTGTTCAAAAACAGAACGCCGGTCGTGATTGTGCGAACTGGCGCAGGAAAGGAACCGGCATGGAAAACAAGAAAAAATTGATTCAGGAATCCTGGGAACGTTGTCGCCAATATGGAATTGCCCAGAATGGCTGGAGTCAGGCGGAAGTTCTCACAGGAAAAGAGCTGGAAGCGGTTCTGAAAGATAGCCAGGAACTGATAGATTCAGCGCGATTGTTGATGCAAAGTTTGTACGAACTTGTCGCCAGTTCAGGTTTTGTCGTCGTATTGCTAAACGCAGATGGGTACATTGTAGAAGTGATCGGTGAAATGGATGACGCCAAATCTTCCTGGACTCGTTATTATGCACGAGGCGTAAAATGGACGGAAGAGCTAGCGGGAACCTCAGCGTTAAGTCTGGCCTTGCTTGGATCCGGGCCGATTCAGGTGTTGGGAGAGGAACACTACTGCAAGGCTTATGGAGAGTGGACCTGCTCGGCGGCGCCACTGATCGATGATTGCGGGAAAATCATGGGGGTTCTCAGCGTCACCGGTAGCAAGGAAAATGTCCACTCACACACGCTGGGGATGGTTGTTTCGGCTGCTGCGGCGATCAACAACATGATCAAAGTTCGCCGGGCGCAAAAAAAATTGGAAGATACTGCTCGGTTGCATGCGACGATCATTAACTCCGTATCGGATGGGCTATTGATGATCAACGGGCAAGGTATGGTGACTTTTATTAACCCGACAGGCGCAAAGATCCTCAATGTTAAGCCGCAGGAGGCCGTTGGAAAGCATATTCAGGAGTTGGTCGACTTTAAGCCGGTTGTGCTCAAGGTGCTGGAAACCGGTCAGGGATATACCGACAAAGAGTTTTTTATTGAGACCCGGCGCGGCGTCCTGCACTTCATCAAAACGGCGATTCCGCTGCATGATGCACAGGGCAGACTGGAAGGGGTCGTCGATATATTCCGCGAAATCAAGCAGGTGCGTAAACTGGTCAATCGAATGGTTGGCGCGACAGCGATGTTTTCATTCGAGGATATCGTGGGTGAAAGTCCGTGTATGATGGAAATCAAGCGATTGGCCAAAATCGCTGCCAATAGCCTAGCGACGGTGCTAATTCAAGGCGAAAGCGGCACAGGCAAAGAAATGGTCGCACAGGCGATCCACAAAGCAAGCAGCCGGTCGGAAGGCCCATTTGTTGCGATAAATTGCGGCGCGCTGCCGCGCGATCTCGTGGAGAGCGAGCTGTTCGGTTATGAAGACGGCGCGTTCACCGGCGCGCGCCAGGGCGGCCGGCCAGGAAAATTTGAACTGGCGCATGGCGGAACGATTTTTCTTGATGAAATCGGCGAAATGTCGCTGGACGTTCAGGTCAAAATTTTGCGTGTGCTGCAGGAAAAGCGCATACTGAGGGTCGGCGGCGCCCGCTATATGGATGTGGATGTCCGGGTGATTGCAGCGACGAATCGTGAGCTGTTGCAAGCGGTTGGCGAAGGCAGCTTCCGACAGGATCTGTATTATCGGCTGAATGTATTGCCGATCAACGTGCCTCCGCTACGGGAACGGCGCGAAGATATTGAACGACTGGCCCGCTTCTTTATGGAAAAAACCTGCGAGCAGCTTGGCGTTCCGCAAAAAAGCCTTTCCGCCTCGGCGCTGGCTGTGTTGCGCCGCTATGACTGGCCGGGAAATGCCCGCGAACTGGAAAATGTGATTGAACGGGCCGGACATTTCTGTGAAGGGCTGGAGATCACGGAACAGCATCTGCCGCCGAACCTGTTTGTCGCAAATACGGCTGGAATAAAAGAAAGCCGATCTCTGCGCGATTTGGAACGATTGGCGATCGAAGAGACGTTGAATAAAACGCAGGGGAATGTTTCGCGCAGCGCCAGACTGCTTGGCGTGGGGCGCAACACTTTGTATGGCAAGATAAAAGAGTACCAAATCGAACTCAAGAAAGAAAACCGTTCGATTTACGAACAGTAGTGTTCGATTGCGGAGCGATTATTGTGTTGCAAGAGTTGTAGTTATTTCGTGACAATTCGTAAAACCCTTACTGTGAATGCGTTTGCGCAAACAATCATTTCTTGGCATGGTTTATGCAAGATATATGATACTGCGTGAAAAGCTGAAACTTCATTAGGGGGGGAAAATGTTGGCGTACAAAAAAGAGTTTTTGCAAAATCTTTACCGAACGATGGTGCGAATCCGACTGTTTGAGGAAAAAGTGGGCGAGTGCTTTCTAGGCGGCGAACTGCCCGGATTCGTACACCTGTACATCGGGGAAGAGGCGATTGCAACCGGTTTATTGAGCGAACTCAATCAGGATGACTATGTTGCCAGTACACACCGCGGGCATGGCCACTGCATCGCCAAAGGGGCAAAAATCAAGCCGATGATGGCTGAGATTTTCGGAAAATCAACGGGTTACTGCAAGGGTAAGGGCGGTTCGATGCATATTGCTGATTTTTCGGTCGGCATGCTCGGCGCAAACGGCGTGGTCGGCGGCGGGATCAACCTGGCGGTCGGGGCGGCGCTGGCGGCGAAAATGAAAAAGTCCGGTCAAGTTGCCGTTACGTTCTTTGGTGATGGCGGCGCCAATCGCGGCACTGTGCATGAAGGCATGAACATGGCGGCAATCTGGAAACTGCCGGTGATTTTTGTCTGTGAATTTAACCAGTATGCATCGACGACGCCCAGCAGTTACGGCACTTCGGTGCCGAATCTGGCCGTGCGGGCGCAGGGCTATAATATGCCGGGCGTTACGGTTGACGGCAACGATGTGTTTGCTGTCAATGAAGCGGCAAAAAAGGCGCTTGAATATGTCCGGGCAGGCAATGGTCCGTATATGCTGGAATTCAAGACTTACCGGATCAAGGGACACTATGTAGGCGACCCGGAGCTATATCGCAGCAAACAGGAAGTTCAGGACCACTTTGACAAAAATGACCCGTTGAAAAACTTCGCCAAAGTGGTGCTGGCGAAGAAGTGGCTGTCGCAAAAAGACATGGATGCAATCTATGCCGAAGTGGCTGCGGAGGTAAAAACCGCCGTTGATGATGCACGGAAAGACCCATACCCGACCGACAGCGAGCTGTTTAATGACTACTATGTTGAAGGCGGGGTGAACTAAGATGCGGGAGATCAGTTTTTCGGAAGCAACCCTGGAAGCAATGAGCGAAGAAATGGAGCGGGATTCCAGCGTCTTTGTCCTCGGCGAAGATATTGCCCGGCAAGGCGGGATTTTTGGCCAGTTCAAAGGATTGCCGCAAAAATTTGGCACCGAGCGCGTTCTCGACACGCCGATTTCGGAAACCTCGATTGTTGGTGCGGCTGTCGGTGCTGCCCTGGCAGGGATGCGACCGGTTGCTGACATGCATTTCGCCGATTTCATCGGGGTATGCATGGACGAAGTGTTCAACCAGATGGCCAAAGTCCGCTTCATGTTCGGCGGCCAGTGCAAAGTTCCTATGGTACTGCGGGCACCGGACGGCATCATCCGCTCGGCGGCGGCGCAGCATTCGCAAAGCGTCGAAGCCTGGTTCATGCACATTCCCGGCGTAAAAGTCGTAATCCCCTCGAATCCGGCTGACGCCAAAGGACTGCTGAAGGCTGCAATCCGCTCGGACGATCCGGTTCTGTACTTTGAGCATAAAGTTCTGTTCCCGATGAAAGGCCCGGTGCCTGATGGCGATCATATCGTGCCGATCGGCAAGGCCAATGTGTCGCGCGCCGGAAAAGACGTTACGATCGTTTCTTATTCGCTGATGATGCATCGGGCATTGGAAGCGGCCGAAAAATTGGCTACCGAGGGTGTCCAGGCCGAAGTCATCGACTTGCGGACCATCAGCCCGATTGACAAAGAGACCATATTTGAATCGGTTCGCAAAACCAAACGTTTGGTCATTGTGCATGAAGCGGTGAAACAAGGCGGCGTAGGCGCAGAAATTTCTGCCTTGGTTGCAGAAGAGATGATCGACTGGCTCGATGCCCCGATTCGTCGTATCGGCGCTCCGTTTGTTCCGGTGCCGTTCAGCCCGCCGCTGGAACAACTCGTCAAGATTTCGGCCGACAATATCGTCAAAACGGTCAAGGAGATCTGCCGGTAATTTGCCGGCTCACGATTTCAAAAATCAGGAGGAGGGGACAGGTCAGTGAAAGTGAAAAAGAGTCTGGTATTCATTCTGTGTCTCGTAGTTGCGATTTCCCTGGTATTGGTCGGTTGCGGCGGCAAAAAGGAAGAACCGAAAAAAGCAGAACAGAAAAAAATCAGCATTAAAATGAGCGTTACCACTCCCTCGGAATCGTCGCCCTGGAACATCGGCGCGAAAAAATGGGCCGAACTAGTTAAAGAACGCACCAATGGGCGCGTTGAGATCACCACCTTCCCGAACGAACAACTTTCCAGCGGTAACCAACAAAAAGGCATCGAACAGGTTGCCGCCGGCGTAACCGGAGCATCCCTGCACTCGACGATCATTTATTCGGTTATTGAGCCGAAGCTGGCTGTCGTCAGCATGCCCTGGATCATGCCGAACAACGCCGCCGTCGACAAAGCGATGAAAGGCGCTCCCGGCGAGAAAGTCAAAGATTTGATCCGCGCCAAAGGCATCGAGCCGCTGGCATTCGGCGAGAATGGCTTCCGCCACTGGACCAACAGCAAGCGGCCGCTGGCCACGCCTGACGACATGAAAGGCCTGAAAATCCGCGTACCTGGCATGAAAATGTACATCTCGCTATTCAAAGCCATGGGCGCCGACCCCACCAGCATGAGCTTCTCGGAAGTTTTCACCGCCCTGCAACAAGGAACTGTTGATGGTCAGGAAAACCCGATCTCGGTCATTTATACGACCAAACTGAACGAAGTGCAAAAATACATGACCATCTGCAACTACTCGTATGACCCGATCGTTCTCGGCGTCAACAAGAAGCTCTGGGATTCGATCGACAAAGACACCCAGGCGATCATGAAGAAAGCCGCTGAAGAAGCAATGGCGCTCAACATCAAGCTGACCCGTGAAGACGAAGCCAAACAACTCGATGAAATGAAGAAAAAAGGCCTGCAGGTCAATGTATTAACCCCGGAACAAATCAAAGTATTCCAGGCCAGCGTCACTTCCGTTTATAAAGAGCAAGAGCCGATCATCGGCAAAGAATTGCTGGATCTGTTTGTCGCAGCCGGCAAATAATCGCTTATCAAGAGTCAGACAAGCATAACTAACGGTGGCCCGCGTCCGGTTGACCGGGCCACCACTTTTCACTGATTATGCCGTAGGGGGTGAGTCCTTGTTCTGGAAAGTCTTCGACGCGTTGGAGGACTGGTTTTTGGTCGTGACGCTCGGCGCCATGATGATCTTGAATTTTGCGAATGTGGTCTCCCGGTATCTGCTAAGCACTTCGATTGCTTTTACTGAGGAATTGACGACGAATCTGTTTGTCTGGAGCTGTTTTATCGGGGCTGCAGCAGCCGCCAAACGTGGCGCGCATCTGGGCTTCAGCCTGGTTGTCGATTCGATGCCAGGGTTGGCCCGTCGCTGGGTTGCCGCACTGGTTACGATGCTGACACTCGGAATGTTCGGCATTATGTTTGTTTTAAGTCTGGATATGATAGAAACGCAGATTATGCTTAAACAGGAAACTCCAGCACTCGGCATGCCGGAATGGATCGTCAGTCTGGCGATCCCGGTAGGCGCCGCGTTCTGCTTTATCCGATTCGCGCAAGCCGGCTGGCTCGCCTGGAAGAAGGGGGGACGGCAATAATGTTCATGGATGCAAGCATTTTCCTGTTCTTGATGTTCGGGTTCCTGCTGCTTTGGAATACGCCGATCGCGGTCGGTCTGGCGATGGCAAGCTTGCTTACGATGTTCCTCAACGATGCGCCGATGGCGGTATTTCCTCTGACGATGTATTCCGCTACCGCGAAGTTCGCACTACTGGCGATACCCTTCTTCATTCTGGCCGGCGTAGTCATGGAAGCGGCCGGCGTTTCCAGTCGCCTGATCAAATTTGCCAATGTCTGCGTCGGTCATACGACTGGTGGTTTGGCGATCGTGGCGATCGTAACCTGTTGTTTCTTTGCGGCGATTTCCGGGTCTGGTCCGGCCACCGTTGCGGCTCTCGGGTCGATCCTGATTCCGGCAATGGTCAAAGCTGGATATGACAAGGGCTTTTCCAGCGCGCTGATGGCCAATGCCGGTGCGATCGGCATCATCATCCCGCCCAGTATTGCGTTTGTTGTTTATGGCGTTATCGCCGAAGTCTCAATCGGCAAGCTGTTTATGGCCGGTGTGGTGCCTGGACTCGTCGTGGGCGCTGCGCTAGGAGTTGTGAGTTACATTGTTTCCAAAAAACGAGGCTATGGCGGCAGCGGCAAAAAAGCAACTGCGGCAGAAATTTGGGCTGCGTTTAAAGATGCGGCATGGGGTCTGATGACACCGGTCATCATCCTCGGCGGCATTTACGGCGGGGTGTTTACGCCGACCGAAGCCGCCGGAGTGGCGGCGGTATATGGGCTGTTTGTCGGTTTCTTCGTCTACAAGGAGTTGACACTGGGTAAACTGAAAAAACTGCTGATTGACGCGTCAGTCGGTTCGGCGGTTGTTATGTTGATTGTATCGAGCGCTTCACTGTTCGCCTGGTTGATTACGACTGAAGGGGCAGCACAGATGGCATCGGCGGCGATGCTGGCGTTTACGAAATCTAGCTGGGTGATTCTGTTGATCATCAATATTTTGGTCTTGATTGCCGGCTGCTTCCTCGATGCGATTTCAATTTTCTATATCCTGTTGCCGATATTCTTGCCGATTATCAAGATGCTAAATGTTGACCCCGTGTTGTTTGGCGTAATGCTGACAGTAAACGTCGCTATTGGTCAAATCACGCCGCCGGTAGGGGTCAACCTCTATGTTGCCTGCAACATTGCCGACCTAAGTTTAACTGATATTTCTAAGGCGATCATGCCGTTTTTGATCGCCTCGACCATTGCTCTGTTGTTAATCACTTATATTCCGGCATTATCCCTGTGGTTGCCAAAAGTGCTGGGTATGTAACGAAGGGAGATCCTGTTCATGGCATCAGAAATCAAAATGCCCCAATTGGGGCTGACAATGACCGAGGGAACGGTTACCCAATGGTTCAAAAAAGTCGGTGAGGCAGTGGCGCAAGGCGAATTGCTGTTTGAGGTGGCGACCGATAAAATCACCAATCAGATCGAAGCGACTGCCAGCGGTATTTTGCTGGAAATCCGGGTGGCGGAAGGCAAAGTCGCGCCGGTGCAAGCGATTGTCGGCGTGGTTGGAGCGGCAGGCGAAAAAGTCGCCGCCGCAGGAGCCGATGCGGTTGTTGAGAGTACCCGGACGGCGGCGCCTGTCACGGAAGCGCCTGTAGCAGCAGCTGCCGGACAAGCCTTTGCCGCGGCTGCACAAGTTACAGAAGGCGGCTGGGTAAAAGCGTCGCCGGCTGCCCGTAAATTAGCCAAGGAGTTAGCCGTGGACCTGGCCAAAGTCACCGCCACCGGACCTGAAGGCATGGTAGTGGAAGCCGACGTGCTCGGATTCGGCTGGGTCAAAGCTTCGCCTGCCGCCCGCAAAGCTGCCCGCGATAAAGGAATTGACCTTAGTATCGTAATTCCGACCGGCCCGGGCGGAATGGTGGTCGAGCGCGATGTGCTTGCTCTCGCCGAAGGAAAAGTCGCGGCCAAGAGCAGCCCGCTGGCCGCAAAACTGGCGGTCGACCTCGGCGTCGAGCTGACTTCGATTGATAAAGCAGGACGGATCATGAAAGACGATGTGCTGGCTGCTGCGTCAAGCGCTGTGGCGTCAACCGCTGTTTCCACTGCGGCTCATGCTGCTCAGGCCAAGACAAAACCGCTCGTCGGCATGCGCAAAGTCATCGCCGAGAGGATGGGTCAATCCTGGAACACCGCGCCGCATGTCCATCTGACAGTGGAAGTGGACATGACCGCGGCCTTGGCGCTGAAGGATCAACTGGCCAAAGTTTCCGGTCAGAAAGCTTCGATCACCGAAATTGTGATCAAATGCGCTGCACAGGTACTGGGAGAAATCCCGGTCGTTAACGCCAGCATTATCGGCAACCAGATCGTTTATCACGAATCCGTCAACATGGGTGTTGCCGTATCGCTGGATGACGGCCTGATCGTACCGGTCATCCGAAAGGCGGAAACGAAGAGTCTGCGAGAAATCCGCGCCGCCGTGGTTGACCTCGGCGCAAGGGCGAGAAGTAACAAGCTGCAACCGGACGAAATCTCCGGCGGCACGTTTACCGTCACCAACCTCGGCATGTTTGGCACCGACCATTTCACACCAATCATCAACCCGCCGGAAAGCGCCATTCTGGCTGTCTGCCGCACGGTAGAAAAGCCGGTTGTCGTTGGCGGCCAGGTCGTAATTCGACCGATGTGCAATTTCGTGCTTGGGTTTGATCACAGGCTGATCGATGGTGCGGTCGGCGCGAAATTTATGGCCCGGTTCCGGGAACTGATCGAAAATCCGCTGTTGTTGCTTGTGGGCTAAACAGAAAAATTACTTGGATACCGGGGCGCCCGTTGCGGTTGCCCCGGTTTTAACAGGAGGATTGACCATGGCAAAAAAAGTTGTAGTAATCGGCGGCGGCCCCGGCGGCTACGTCGCAGCGATTCGGGCGGCCCAGCTCGGGGCTGAGACCCATCTGGTGGAAAAGGAAAATCTCGGCGGCACATGCCTCAATGTCGGCTGCATCCCGACCAAGGCGCTACTGCATACCGCCGAACTATATCATGCCGTTAAGCATGGCGACCGCATCGGTCTTGTCGGCGACTCGGTCCAGATCGATTGGAAGGCCCTGATGAACCGGAAGAACAGCGTTGTGCGCCGACTGGTCGGCGGCGTGGCCGGTCTGCTGAAAGCAAACGGCGTTGTCGTGCACAAAGGATGCGGCCAGCTAACCGGACCGGGAGTGGTCCAGGTGCATGGCGACAAACCGGAAACCCTCGGCGCGGATATCGTGATCCTGTCCACCGGCTCCGTTCCCGTCAAACTGAATTTCCCCGGCGCCGACCTGCCTGGCGTCGTAGACAGCACCGGCGTGTTGTCGCTCGCCAAACAGCCGGAATCGATCGTCATCATCGGCGGCGGCGTGATCGGCGTTGAATTCGCTGCCCTCTATGCAGCGCTCGGGTCCAAAGTCACCGTCGTCGAACTATTGCCGGAAATCCTGCCGGGCATCGACTCCGAACTGGCGGCGAATTTGAAGCAAAGCCTGAGCAAGACCGGTGTCACATTCCTGAACGGCGCCAAGCTGGAAGCGGTAAGTCAGGTAAATGGCTTGTTGTCGGCCAAAGTTATGCTGGGGACGGAAGCCAGGGAAATCGCCGCCGAAATCGTACTGGTTGCGGTCGGCCGCCGGGCTTACACCGATGGTGCGGGGTTGGAGGCGGCGGGAGTCAAGCTTGAGCGCGGCAAAGTGGTCGTGGACGACCATTACCAGACCAATCTGCCGGGAGTCTATGCGATCGGCGACTGCAACGGCATCACCATGCTGGCCCATGCGGCCTCGCATCAGGGAATCGCCGCAGTGGAGCATGCGCTGGGGCATGGATCAACCGGGCATGGCAAGCCGATCGTACCGGCCTGCGTATATACTCACCCGGAAGTGGCGGCGGTCGGGATCACCGAAGAAAAAGCCAAAGAACTGGGAATAGCCTATAAGAAGGGCGTATTTCCGCTGGCCGGCAACGGCAAGTCGATGATCGACGAAGGCGAAGCCGGCTTCGTGAAGATTCTGGCCGGAGCAAAATACGGCGAGATTCTTGGCGTGCATATGGTGGGGCCGCGGGCAACCGAGATCATCGGCGAAGCGACGCTGGCGATGCGACTGGAGGCGACGGTGGAGGAGCTGGTGTCGACGATCCACGCGCATCCGACGGTATCCGAGTCGCTCGGCGAAGCGGCGCTGGCGGTCGACAATTTGGCGATCCACTGGCCACCTGGCATGAAGGCGTAATGAACCGAACGATTATAGTAATCCAACCGGGGTTGGTTTCCTACCAGGAAGGGCTGGAACTCCAGCAACAGGCCCGGCGTCGGGTTGCCGACGGCGAATTGGCCGGGGTGCTGATTTTACTCGAACATCAACCGGTGATTACGGCCGGACGCGGTGGCGGCAGGGAAAACTTGCGCGCCACGCTGTCCGGATTGCAGGCAGAACAGATCGCTTTTGTTGAAACCGACCGCGGTGGCAACATCACCTGCCACAATCCGGGCCAATTGGTAGGATATCCGGTGCTAAATCTGAGCTATTGGCAGGAAGATGTGCACTGGTATGTCGAACAACTGGAAGAAGTCTTGATTCGCACCGTCGCCCAATATGGCATCGTGGCCGGTCGCAAATCCCGCTATACCGGTGTTTGGGCGGGAAACCGCAAGCTGGCGGCGATCGGCGTCAGTGTTCGCCGCTGGATCACTGGCCACGGCTTCGCGTTAAATGTTAGCAATGATTTATCGCTGTTTCAGCAGATCATTCCCTGCGGAATCGAAGAATTCGGCGTCACCAGTCTGCGAGCTGCCGGAGTGACGGCAAGCTTGACTGAAGTGACGCAGCGGCTGATGATAGAGTTCACAACGGTGTTTGCCGCAGCGTTGCAGCAAACCAAGGAGGATTGAGGGTTTTGTCGCAGGAAAAGCTATTCGTTTCGGTCGAAGCGCACAAAGGACGAACAATCGCCGCCCACCTGAAACCCGGAACCGACCTGGTTTCCGGAATTGAAGCGGTTTGCCAAAAGCATCATATTCAATATGGCTATTTTGCCAGTGTGATGGGCAGCCTAGCCAAAGCCACCTATATTTTGCCGTACAAAGACCTGACCGCGCCGCTGGGATTTCGTTTCTGCGACCCAATCGAAGTGGAAGGTCCGATTGAACTGCTGGGCGGCCAAGGCGTAATTTGTCAAACGGAGAAGAGTGAATTGATGATTCACTTGCACGCGCAGGGTATAGCGCCGGATCGCGTTGCCTTCGGCGGTCATTTCTCGGCGGGCGGCAACCCGGTGCTGGCAACAATAGACCTCGTCATTGTCGAATTTGACGGGGCCAAACTGATGCGACGCTATGACAGCGAGACGGGCTTGATGGTGTTCAGCCCGGAACTGTAAATATAATCGAAAGAAAATAGGTGGCTGTGATGAAATCTGAAATGGCGGAACGCGCTCCCTGGTTGATCCGTCGCATACCGGCAGGCGGTATCGAGCAGGTGCAGGGATTGATTGATGATTTGAATTTGCATACGGTTTGCCGCAGCGCTTCCTGTCCTAACTTGGGCGAATGCTTTCACTCCGGAACAGCGACGTTTCTGATTTTGGGCGGCATCTGCACCCGCGGCTGTCGTTTTTGCGGGGTGCCCAAGGGCGATCCGCCGCCGGTTGACGAGGCCGAAGCGGAAAACGTGGCGATCGCTGTGGCCCGGATGAGCCTCAAGCATGCGGTGGTGACTTCGGTGACCCGCGATGATTTGCCGGACGGCGGGGCGGAGCAATTTGCCGCCTGCATCCGCAATATCCGGGCCAAGGATGCAAAAGTGACGGTGGAAGTGCTGACCCCCGATTTTGCCGGCAATAGGCAGTCGTTGCAGATTGTTTTGAATGAGCGCCCGGATGTGTTTAACCATAACGTGGAGACGGTCCCCCGGTTATATGAACAGGTTCGCCCAAGGGCAAATTACCAGCAGTCGCTGAATGTGCTGCGGCAGGCGGCCGAGTGTGGCATAGTCTGGGTGAAAAGCGGCCTGATGTTGGGGCTGGGCGAGACGGAAGCGGAAGTGTTGGACGTTTTTGCCGATTTGCGCCAGGTTGGTGTCAACTCGCTGACGGTTGGACAGTATTTGCGACCGACACGAGAACATCTGCCGGTGGTCGATTATATCCACCCGGACCGATTCGCCTTTTTGGCGGAAGAAGCCAAACGCATGGGCTTTGTTCATATCGCCTCCGGACCGCTGGTGCGCAGTTCCTACCATGCTGGCGAGGTTTTTCGCTGACAGGCGCAATTCCTTGCGGCAACACGCGAAAACCCGTTGACAGTGCAGGAAGCCACGGAGTAGAATAAACGTAAAGTTGTCAAACCGCAAAAGGAACCAGAGAGTAGAGGAGCGAGTAACATTAGTAACGCCGGCGAGAGGGACATCGCTGACCCGGCGCGAAAGGGTGGTCGCCGAAGCGTGGAATGCGTCCGACGTTCCAGGCTGGGTGCGCATCGAACAGGTGCGTGACTGTCACCGAAGTTGGTGAAGCGCTATCTCATGAAGCGGCAAACACGATTCGTGTCTTTGGATGCCGTACACCGGGAGAATGCTCGCCGGTGTTTTATTTTCCCTATTTCACAGTATCGATGAAGGAGGAATCATTTTGTCAAAGCAGCTGCGTATCCTGTCCCTAGTTCTGGTTGTAGCATTCCTTGTCGTAGTAGCCGGGTGCGGCGGATCGCCGGCGGCGCCGGCAGGCCAACAAGCCAAGGCGAAAATCACCATTGCGATGGTAAATCCGCTGACCGGGGATGCGGCAACCTATGGCGTCAGCCACCGCAAAGGCCTGGAAATGGCATTGGAAGAAATCAACAAGGCTGGTGGCATCAAAGGCCAGCAAATCGAACTGCTGACGCACGATGACGCCGGAGATCCCAAGCAAGCGGCCGCCGGCGCGCAAAAGTTCGCCGACATGAAGAGCGTGGTGACGATCGTCGGTTCCTGCCTTAGCTCCAACACGCTGGCAATGGTGCCGATTACCGACAAGGCCAAAGTTCCCCACTCCGTCGTTTCTTCCAGTACTCACAAACTGTCCGGCATGAGCAAGTACTTCTTCCGGATGGCGGTGCAGGATGACAAGGTTGGCGGACTGATGGTCGACTTGTCGGCCCAGAAGTTCAAGCCGAAGAAAATGGCGCTGCTGTATCTGAACAACGATTACGGCAAGGGTCTGTTGACGTCGACCCAGGCCCAGGCGAAAAAACTCGGTATCGAAATGACCTCCGCCCAAACCTATCTGGCGACCGACAAAGACTATTCGGCCCTGTTGACAAAAGTGAAAGCGGAAGCGCCGGAAGTGTTGCTGGTTGGCAGCACCTACACCGATGGCGGTTTGATCGTAAAACAGGCGCGGGAAATGGGCCTGAACATGCCAATCGTAGGACCGACCGGCCTGTATAGCCCCAAGTATTTGGAAATCGCCGGCAAAGCTGTTGAGAACACCTATTTCCTCGGCGTGTTCGTGCCGACCAACCCCGATCCCAAGGTGCAGGAATTCGTTAAGAAATATAAAGAGAAATATGGCATGGACCCCGATACCTTCGCCGCACTGGCCTATGATCAGGGGTATGTCCTAAAGGACGCGCTGGAAAAAGCTGCAGCCAAAGGCGCGGTCACCCGCGAAAGCATGCGTGATGCGATGGCCGCCAGCTCCTTTAAAGGAATCACCGGCACCGTCACCTTTGATGACAAAGGCGACTGGGTTCGCCCGTACCTGTTCGTAACCGTCAAGGACGGCAAATTCGTCGTCGCCCAATAAGTTTGTAGCAACAGCGTTCAACGCAGGCGCGGGAGCGGCCAGACCGTTCCCGCGCATTTTCTCAGCGGAGGTGTCGATTTGGTCCTGATACAACAAATCATCAATGGCATGGCGCTCGGTGGGATCTATTCGCTGATCGCGATCGGCTGGACGGTCGTGTTCGGCATTGTCGGCCTGATTAACTGGACGCATGGCGAAGTGTTCATGATTGGCGCCTTTGTTGGCTTCTTCATGGTATCTGTTTTTAAAGTGAATTTAATCGCCGCGCTGATCATCGCGATGATGGCGAGTGGTCTGGTGGCGTTATTGATCGACCGGATGGCATATCGACCGCTCAGGACCAGTCCGAAACTGGCGGCGTTCATTACGGCGCTCGGCGCTTCGACGTTCTTGCGCTATCTGGCGGCGCTGGTCTGGGAGCCGCACGCCAGGGCGTATCCGGCCACCTTTGAATTCTCGGTGGTGCATATTCCGTTTGGCGCCAGTACGTTGACCATAAACAGTCTGCAATTATTCATCTTTGCGGTTACCCTAGTCATCATGGCGCTGTTGCAATGGTTCATCACCCGCACGATGATGGGAAAAGCGATGCTGGCGGCTTCGCAGGATTTCGAAATGGTCGGCCTGATGGGCGTGGAAGTCGAAAAACTGGTAATGCTGACTTTTGGTGTCAGCGGCATGCTGGGCGGCGCCGCCGGGGTGCTGGTCGGCGTGCTGTATGCGATTGACCCGATGATGGGTTCGATGGCCGGGCTGAAAGGCTGGGCGGTCGCCGTGCTCGGCGGCGTCGGCAGCATCTCGGGGGCAATGGTGGCGGGGCTGCTGCTGGGCATTGCCGAGAATGTCTCTTCCGCTTACATCTCCTCCGGTTATCGCGACGCGATCGCCTTTGTCGCGATGATTCTGACGCTGATTGTCAAACCGACCGGCCTGATGGGCTTCAAATTTGAGGAGAAAGTATAGGGGAGGCATCTGCATGGCTTGGAGACAATGGCTGCAAGGCTGGCGCGGCGCTTTCCTCTTGTCGGCCTTCGTACTGGGAGTCAGTTTTATCGACTCCGTGCTGAATCGTCCTGAATATCTGTTTCCGCCCTACTTCAAACATGTATTGCTAATTAGCCTGATTTACAGCATCGCGGCGCTAAGCCTGAACTTTGTTTCCGGCTATATTGGCCAGACTTCGCTGGGACATGCCGCGTTCTTCGGTCTGGGTGCCTTTACTTCCGCCCTGCTGACGCAGGAGTTGCATTGGCCGTTCTGGCCGGCGTTTTTGGCGGCCGGCGTTGTCTCGGCTGTTGTCGGCTTGCCGCTTGGCGCGCCGGCGGTGCGGGTGCGCGGACCGTTCCTGGTTGTCGTGACCTACGGCTGCGGCGAAGTATTCAAATACATTGCCCTCAACCTGGAAGTGACCGGTGGACCGGCCGGCCTGCCCGGTTTGGTGACTCCTTCGCTATTCGTCAGTTTCAATGACATCGGCGCTACCGGCAAAGAGGCGTTTATTGTGCTTGCCCTGGTATTGGCGCTATTTCTGGCGTTTTTCTCGCGGCGAATCGAAAATTCGCGCGTTGGCCAGGCATTTGCCGCCATCCGCGAAGATGAAATCGCCGCCTCGGCGATGGGTGTCAATGTAACTTATTACAAATTGCTGGCATTTGTGCTGTCGGCATTCTTTGCCGGACTGGCAGGCAGCCTGCTGGCGCATTATCTGTCGTTTGTCAGCCCGGACATGCTCAGCTCGGCCGAGTCGATCATGATGCTGACAATGGTCGTCGTCGGCGGCGCCCGCAGCATCCATGGCTGCTTCCTTGGCGCTTTCCTGTTGACAATTCTGCCGGAAGCGCTGCGTATGATCAAGGACACGATCGGCCTGCCGTTCGACCCTTGGCTGGTGTTGTTCGGCCTGATTCTGATTCTGATGATGCGGGTCCGTCCCCAGGGGATCTTGGGCGCCGACACCGTGTTCCGCCGATAAGGAGGCTTGGATTTGCTACTGCGCACGGAAAAACTAAAGAAAACATTCGGCGGCCTGGTTGCAGTCAATGAAATCGATTTTAGCATCGAGGCTGGCAGGATTGCTGCGATCATCGGCCCCAATGGTTCGGGGAAAACCACATTTTTCAATGTAGTCAGCGGAATTTTGCCGGCGACTGGCGGCAAGATCTTCTTTAACGATCAGGACGTTACCAGCCGCAAGGCGCATGAGATGACGGCGTTGGGGATGGCGCGGACCTTCCAGAACATCCGCCTGTTCGCGAATCTCACCGCCCGCGACAACATTATCCTCGGTCGTTACAGCCAAACCCGCTCGGGGCTGCTGGACGGACTGTTCAACACGCCGCGACTGCAACGGGAACGGCGGGAAAGCGAAGCGAAGGCTGCCGAATTGCTGACGTTTGTCGGGCTGGAAAAAGTCGCCGATCACATGGCAAAAAACCTGCCTTATGGCGCGCAGCGCCGGCTCGAGATCGCCCGGGCCCTGGCCAGCGAGCCGAAACTACTGCTGCTCGACGAGCCGGCCGCCGGCATGAATCCCAAAGAAGTCGATGCCTTGCTGCAATTGATCATGAAGATGAAAGAGCTGGGCATCACGATTTTGCTGATCGAGCACCAGATGCGGCTGGTGATGAATATCGCCGAACAGGTCACCGTGTTCGACCATGGCGTCAAACTGGCGGAAGGTTTGCCGGCTGATGTCCGTTGCAACCCTGCGGTGGTCGAAGCCTATATTGGAAGCGAGGGACAGCGCTTTGCTAAACGTAAAAGACATTAATGTATACTACGGTGCGATCCACGCTGTGCGTAACGTCAGTTTGGAAGTGCATGCCGGCGAGATCGTGTCGATCATCGGCGCTAACGGAGCTGGCAAGTCAACGATTCTGAAAACATTGGTCGGTTTGCTGCGCAGCAAGACCGGAGAGATCTGCCTGGACGGCAAAAGTATCGCTGATCTGTCGCCTGCGGCAATCGTGCAGCAGGGTATTGCGCTGGTGCCGGAAGGGCGGCGGGTGTTTCCCCGCCTGTCGGTGGAAGATAACCTGCTGTTGGGCGCTTATGCGCGCAAAGACAACGAAGTGTCCCGCGACATGCAGCGGATTTATGAAATGTTTCCCCGCTTGTTTGAGCGCAAGAAACAGAATGCCGGGACTTTGTCAGGCGGCGAGCAGCAGATGCTGGCTACCGGACGCGGCATGATGAGCCGACCCCGGCTGCTGCTGCTGGATGAACCGTCGATGGGGTTGGCGCCGCTACTCGTCAATCAGATTTTCGAGACGATTCTTGATATCAACGAACAGGGAACCACGATCTTGCTGGTGGAACAGAATGCCCATATGGCACTGTCGATCGCCGACCGCGGTTATGTGCTGGAAACCGGCGAAGTGGTGCTGGCAGGGCAAGCCGAAGAACTGATCGATAATGATGAGGTGCGCTGCGCCTATCTGGGGGAATAGAGAATGAGAGTGGAAAAACACCCGGTGCTGGGCGACCGCAAGGTCGGCCGGATGGTAACCATTTCGGTGGACGGGGCCGAAATCGAAGCGGTGGAAGGCGAACCGATCGCCGCCGCACTGCTGGCTCAGGGGATGATCGTGATGCGCAAGACACCCCGGTTTGGCGAACCGCGCGGTGTCTTTTGCGGTATTGGCCGCTGCACCGACTGTGCGATGACGGTGGATGGCGTGCCCAATGTACGGACCTGCGTCACGCCGGTGAAGGCAGGCATGGTCATCACTTCCAACCTGAAAGGGGGCGGTGAGTGATGGCAACAGGGCAGACTTTTGATATTGTCGTCGTTGGCGCCGGTCCAGCCGGGTTGGCAGCAGCGATCGAAGCCGCCAAGCGCGGCGCACGGACGCTGGTGGTCGATGAAAACAACAAGCCGGGCGGGCAGTTGTTCAAACAGATTCATAAATTTTTCGGCTCGCACGAACACCGGGCCGGTGTGCGCGGCTATGACATCGGTCGGCAGTTGCTGGATGAAGCGGCGAAATGCGGCGTGGAAGTGTGGTTGGACGCCGTGGTGCACGGCCTGTTTAATCAGCGGCTGGCCGTATTGCGTGAAGGGCGGCAGGTGACGGTGGAAGCCGGACGGATCATTTTGGCGACCGGCGCATCGGAGAACGCGGTAGCGTTCCCCGGTTCGACCTTGCCTGGCGTGATGGGAGCCGGCGCGATCCAGACGATGATCAACGTGCACCGGGTGTTGCCGGGGAACCGGTTTGTCATGCTGGGTTCCGGCAATGTCGGCCTGATTGTCTGCTATCAGCTGATGCAGGCCGGCGCGGAAGTGCTGGCGGTGGTGGAAGCCATGCCGTCAATCGGCGGCTACGGTGTGCATGCAGCCAAGATTCGCCGGGCCGGCGTACCGATTTTGGTCGGCACGACGATCAGCCGGGTGGTTGGCCAGGGTAAAGTCGAATCTGTCGTACTGGCGACATTGGGGCCGGATGGCAAGATCGATCCGCAGTCTGAACGGACGCTGGCCGCCGATACGGTTGGATTGGCCGTCGGCCTGACACCGCTGACTGAACTGGCCTGGATGGCCGGCTGCGAGTTTTTCTTTTCACCCAAGCTCGGCGGCCATTTGCCGCTGCATGATGATAATATGCTGACCAGCTTGCCTTACTTATATGTGGCCGGCGATATCACCGGCGTGGAAGAAGCCTCGACCGCGATGGAAGAGGGCCGGCTGGCAGGGATTGCTGCCGCCGAGTCGCTGGGATTGTTGGCGGCGGCTGCCGCAGCGGCCGACAAGGCTGCCGTCCGGCAGCGGATTGATGTGCTGCGGTCCGGCCCGTTCGGCGAAGGCCGGCGGCTGGCCAAGGCGGAAATTTTGCAGCAGCAGGCGCTGCGGTCTCGGCAAGGAGGACAATCATGGAAGGCGTAAAATTGACCGGCGCGCTGAGCGCCGCTGAAGCAGCGAGTGTGTTTCCGCCAAACGAGCGAGCCGAGCGGGGGCCGGTCGCCGTGATCGAATGTGTGCAGCAGATTCCCTGTAACCCCTGTGAAAAAGCCTGTCCGTTCGGTGCGATCGAAGTAGGACCCGACATCACCAACCTGCCTCGGCTGGATCTCGACAAGTGCCAGGGTTGCGGTTTGTGTCTGAGCAAATGCCCGGGGCTGGCGATTTTTCTGGTCGATGCGTCGAAATCGGCAACCGAAGCCCTGGTGATGTTTCCCTACGAATACCTGCCGCTGCCCGCAGCGGATGAAATTGTCGACGGGGTCGACCGCACCGGCCGGTTCGTTACAAAAGCCCGCGTGGTCAAGGTCGACACAGGGGCGCAGCGGGAAGGCACTGCGATTGTGACGCTGGCCGTGCCAAAACAATATATGCATGACGTGCGCAGTATGCGCCTGGTCGCGCCGGGCGAGGTGTTCCTCTGCCGCTGCTGCGAAGTTTCGGAGACCGAAGTGCGGCAAGCCGTGCGCGAAGGCGCAAAAACGGTGGTTGCCGTGAAAATGCGCACCCGGGCCGGCATGGGACTGTGCCAGGGCCGCACCTGCCGCCGCCTGATCAGCCGGGTGATCGCCGAAGAGACCGGCCAGTCGCCGGCTGATATTCTGCCGCCGACCAGTCGCGCCCCGGTGAGGACGTTGTCGCTGGAAGCGCTGGCCGGGGGTGACGACAATGAGTAACAAGGCGGAAGTGATTGTCATTGGCGGCGGTGTCATCGGCACGTCGGTCGCCTACTATGCGGCCAAAGCAGGCAAGCGGGTCGTACTGCTGGACCGGGGCGACATTGCCGCCGGGACCTCCGGCGCTTGCGACGGGTTTATCATCATGCAGTCAAAGAATCCGGGGCCGCATCTGGACCTGGCGATGCAAAGCGCGGCGCTATACCGGACGCTAGCGGCGGAACTGGACTATGACATCGAATACATGCCCTGCGGCGGCATGATTGTGGCGGAATCGGAAAAACAGGCCCAGCTGCTGCAAGGTCTGATTGCCAAGCAAAAACAGGCCGGCCTGCAGGTCGAGCTGTTGCCGATCGCCCAGGCGCGGCAATCGGAGCCGCTGCTGGCGGCAGACCTCTGGGGCGCAGCATACTGCGCCAACGACGCCCAGGTCAATCCGATCCGGCTGGCGCAGGGCTTTGCCCAGGCGGCGCGTCGGCTCGGTGCGCAGATCCGTCCCGGCGTCGAAGTACAGGCGCTGCTGGAGGAAAATGGCCGCGTCTGCGGCGTGAAAACCGGACAGGGAGAGCTGCGGGCTGACTATGTGGTCAATGCGACCGGCGTCTGGGCGCCGACACTGTTGTCGCCGTTCGGCATCGAGCTGCCGATCAAGCCGCGTCGCGGCCAGATTTTGGTTACCGAACCGTTGCCGCCGATGCTGAATCATGTCCTGCTGTGCGCCTGCTACCTGATTGCCAAGTATCACCCGGAAGAGCTGGACCCGACGGATCGTCAGCATCGGCTGGGCGTCGGACTGGCGGTCGAGCAGACGGCGCATGGCAGCCTGCTGATCGGCAGCACCCGTGAGTTCGCCGGTTTTGACCGCAAAACGACGCTGGCGGGAATCGAGGCGGTGGCGCAGCATGCCCGGCGGATTTTGCCGGCGCTGGCCAAAGTGAACATTATCCGGACTTTTGCCGGCCTGCGGCCGCACACGCCGGATGGGTTGCCGATCCTGGGGCCGGTGGAGGGGTTGCCGGGACTGATTATGGCGGCAGGGCACGAAGGCGACGGCATCGCGCTGGCGCCGATCACCGGCCAGAAAGTGGCGGAGTATCTGAAATAGAGTTTTGCGACAACAAGCAAGCACTGAATAATTCCGCGCATTGTTGTTTTCACCTAAATTCGTAGCGTCATGCAGCAACTACCAAACGGACTAAACTGCTTCATCCGTCGCATTAGTCCTAAAATCAACGTCCATGTTGATTTTCTCGCAATTCATCGCTGCATGACGACGAATTATACGGTTCAAATCAAAGATGCGCTTCATTATTTCAGTGCTTCCTCCCATTTTCGTGTCTCATCCATCATTTCCACAAGAATAAAATTAAACGGGGCTGTGCGAGAACTCATTGAGAGTCTTGCACAGCCCCGTTGATTTTATTCAGTTCTTCCCTTATTTATTGAACACCAGATTCGGCAGGAACAGCGTGACTTGCGGCACAAAACTGACCAACATCAAAACGATGAAGCTGACAGCGATAAACGGAATCAATGCGACCGACAACCGGCCAACCGAAATCCTGGCGATTGAGGAAGCCACGAACAGGCACACGCCGACCGGCGGCGTCGTCAGGCCGATGACCAGATTCAGCACGCACATGATTGCAAACTGGATCGGGTCGATGCCAAGGGCGATGGCCGGCTTCAACAGAATCGGCATCAGGATCATCAGCGCAGCGATCGTTTCCATGAACATGCCGACAAACACCAGCAAGATGTTAACCAGGATAATATAGCCGGTCGGGCCGCTGGAAATGCTCAGCATCGCCTGCGTGACCATCAGCGGGATCTCTTCGCTGGTCAGAATCCAGGCGAAGACATTGGCGAAACCGACCAGCACCATCAGCGAAGCGGTCGTTACCGCCGAGTCGAAGATGATTTTGGGCAGTGCCGATAGTTTCAGCTCGCCATAGACAAAGAAACCGACGATCAGTGCGTAAAATACGGCGATCATTGCAGCTTCAGTCGGGGTAAAGAAGCCGCCCATGATGCCGCCGAGAATGATCAGTGTCATCAGAATCGCCCAGAACGCGCTGAAAAAGCTGCGTACCACTTCACGGAAAGGCAGCCGGTCTTCTTTGGGATGATTGCGTTTGACGGAGATGAGATAAGAAACGATGCCGAGGCCGAAGCCGAGCAACAGACCGGGAATGATGCCGGCGACAAACAGGCGACTGACTGACAGGCCGGTTACGGTACCGGCGATGACCATCGGCAGGCTGGGCGGAATGATCGGGCCGACCGTCGAGGACGAAGCGGTGACGGCAGCCGAGAACTCAGCGTCATAACCGCGTTTGATCATGGCCGGGATCATCACCGAGCCGATGCTGACCGTGTCGGAGATTGCGGTGCCGCTGATCCCGGCGAATACCATCGAAGAGCCGACATTGGCCAGGCCGAGGCCGCCGCGGACATGGCCGATCAGCGCCATGCAGAAGTGGATGATCCGGTCGGTGATGCCGCCGACATTCATCAGGTTGCCAGCCAGGATGAAGCCGGGCACGCACAGGATGACGAAGGAATCGATGCCGGAAAACATCCGTTCCGGCAGGATGCTGAGCGGAATGTCGGAGAACAGGATGTAGATGAAAGAAGAGAAGCCCAGACTGAAGGCGATCGGCATACGCAAAACGATACAGGCCAAAAAGACGACAAACAGTACGACGACCATCAGCGCACCTCCCCCAGCTGTTCTTCGGTCGCATCGATGTGATGCGGGTAACGGCTGATCCTGCGCCAGATCAGTTGCAGCAGGTAGATCGTCAACATCAGCGTCTGCAGCCAGATCGCCACATAGAACACCGCCATCGGCCATTGCAGGGCGGCCGAGGTATGGCCTTTGACCGCGAACATCAGTTTGGCGGCTTCATAAGTCAAGGTAGCAGTGAATCCTGCCAGCAGACAGTCGATCAGGATCGCCAACAGGACGCGCAGCCTTAGGGGCAAGTGATTGATGAAAGAATCGACATCGACATAGGCCCGCTCGCGCACGGCCGGGCCGGCGGCAAAAGCCACGCACCAGATGAAGCAGAGCCGGGAGGCTTCCTCGGTCCAGGCAGGGACGACCGGCATGGCGACACGGGCGAACACCTGCAACAGCACGACGGCGACCAGCGCCAACATGCTGAGAATTGAACCGGCCCAAAGAAAGCGGTCTAAAAAAATGAAGAAATATTTCACGGGAATCCCCCTTGTTCGCAAAGCATAGTGGCAATCGGGCCAACCGAATGAACGAAACTTTAACAGATTACTAAAGGAGAGGGCGTGCGGCGAAGTTCGCACGCACGCCCTAAAACCGTTTGACTAAGACTATTTCATGTTGACGACTTTGTTGTAAAGAGCTTTTTGGTCGGCGTCGAATTTGGCCAGAACAGCATCTTTCGACTTGGCTTGGAAGGCGGCGATGTCAACATCGACAAAGGTCATTTTGCTCTTCAGGAAGGTTTCCAGTTCTTTTTCACCTTTGAGGAACAGTTCGTTCTCATACTTTTGCATTTCTTTGCCGGCGTCCAGAACGACTTTCTGCAGATCGGGCGGCAGCGAAGCAAAGCGCTTTTCGCCGATGCAGACATAGATCCAGGAACGGACATGGCCGGTTTTGTTGAGGAATTTTTGCACTTCAAAGAAGTTGGCGCTGCGAATCAGGGCGTAGGGGTTTTCCTGACCGTCGATGGTTCCCTGTTGCAGGCTGGTGAAGACTTCCGAGAACGCCATTGGGATCGGCTTGGCGCCGAGCGCCTGCCAGGTGTCGACGAACAACGGTACGTTGGGAACGCGAACTTTGAGGCCGTTCAGATCGGCCGGGGTCTTGATCGGGCGGTTGGAAGTCAGATCGCGCGGGCCGCGCTCAAAATAGCCGATAGTGCGCAGCTTTACTTTTTCGAGGACCTGGGCTTCGATTTCCTTGCCGACTTCGCCGCCGGCGACTTTATGCAATTGAGCCGAATCTTTCAGCAGGTAGGGCGTGGCCATCAAAATGGTTTTGCTGGCGCCGAAGGTCGTGAGGGTTTCGCCGAAGATGCCGATGTCGGCGGTGCCATTCTGAATGCTGGTGACCAGGTCTTTTTCCTTGCCAAGCTGTTCGTTCGGGTAGACTCTGACTTCAAGACGGCCATTGGAATTCTTTTCGACGAGTTCCTTGAACTTGAGGGCGCCGAGGTGCCAGGTGTTCTTTTCGTCCGCGAGGTGGCCAAACTTCAGGGTGATCTTCTCCGGCGCCTTGGCGGGAGCGGGCGCTGCGGCTTTTTTGTCGCCACCGCCGCAACCTGCGGACAACAGGAGTGCGAAGCCGAGGGCGGCTACGCCGACGAGTTTGAGCGCTTGTTTCATAGTGTCACGATCCTTTCCTGTTTGGTTTTGGAACTGGCCCTTTCGATTCTATCTGGTAATTCGATTTAGTTAACAAAAATCCTGCTAATTGGCGGATTATTTCCGGCAATTTTGTTTATTCAGGGTATCCCAAATGCCGTGCAAATACATGATGCCGAGGCCGCGATCATACAGGCCATAGCCGGGTCGTCCGGTTTCGCCCCAGATCATTCGGCCGTGATCGGGACGCAGCGGGCCGGAGAAGCCGATGTCCCAGTAGGCTTGCATGATTTCGACGATATCCAGCGATCCGTCGTCGGTTTTGTGCGAAGACTCGGCAAACACGCCTGGCTGATGAATTTTGATGTTGCGGACATGGCCGAAGTGCAACCGGCCTTGCTTGCCAAAATGCCGAATGATCGCCGGGATGTCGTTGGCAGGGTTGGCGCCGAGCGAGCCGCTGCAGAGGGTCAGGCCGTTGCTGGGGCTGTCGACCAGGTCGATGATGCGTTGTAGATTGGCCTGACAAGTCGTGATGCGCGGCAGGCCGAACACCGACCAGGGCGGGTCGTCAGGGTGGATTGCCAGCTTGATGCCGCAGGTCTCGGCGACAGGAATGATTGCCCGCAAAAAATAGCCAAGGTTGTCGAACAGCGCAGCTTCGTCAATGTGCTTGTACTTGTCGAACAGCAGCTGGAGCGACTGCAGGCGGTCTTTTTCCCAACCTGTCAGCATGACCCCCTTGGCGTCCTGTTCCATTTTTGCGGCCATTTTTTCCGGCGTCAGTTCGCGCAGCACCCGCGCGTCATAGGCAAGCACCTGTGAGCCGTCCGGCAGGGTCTTGGCCAGTTCGGTACGGGTCCAGTCGAACACCGGCATGAAGTTGTAGCAGACGACGTTGATGCCTACCTGGGCCAGGTTTTGCAAAGTCTGAATGTAATTTTCAATGTAGCGGTCGCGGGCCGGTCCACCAAGTTTGATTTCCTCATGCACATTGACGCTTTCGATTGTTTCCAGTTGCAGACCAGCGGATTCAACTTCTTGCTTGAGGGCAAAGATTTTTTCTAGTGGCCAGACTTCACCGACCGGCACATCGAACAAGGCGCCGACAATATGATGCACGCCGGGAATCTGGCGAACATACTGCAAGGGATAGGATTCGTTCTGCTGACCGTACCAGCGGAAGGACATTTTCATCGGGTCAGTCCTCCACGAACCTTACGTCCAGAGGCTTGCGGTCCGGCCAGCGCGGGAATTTGAACTCGGGATAGCCGACCATGATCGCGCCGCTCAGCTGGCGCCCAGCAGGGATATCCAGCAACTTCAGCAAGGGCGCATGGCCTCCGTAGGCCGCCGATTCCAGCAGGCCGGCCCAGCAGCTGCCGAGGCCCAGCGCCGGAGCGTACAGTTCAGCGTAAGCCAGTGTGAAATGGCTGTTTTCGCGGGCGCGGACGAAACTGGCGTCGGCAGTCGCCAACACCAGACAGGGGGCGCTTCGCAAGATCGAGTCGCGTCCAGTTTTGCGGTACATCGCGGCGTATTGTGCATACACTTTGGCCGCAGCAACGCCCTGCTCGACTTGCTGCTCCATCCAGGCGACGGTTTCTGCGGTGATCTGCTCCAGCACAGCTCGATTCTCGATGACCTGGTAGCCGATGCCCTGCGAGTTGCCGCCGCTGGGGGCCAGCCGGGCCAGATCGAGCAGTTGCAGCAACTTGGAGCGTTCGACCGGCGTTTGCTTGAAGCAGCGGATCGAGCGACGCGACCGCAGGAACTGGTAAGCCGCCTCCGCCGTAAAAGTTTGCTTGGGGGCTGCGGTTTGTCCGGCCAGCGGCGCCAGGCGGTTGTCGAGGGCGGCGACCGGACAGACGGCTACGCACTGGCCGCAGGCGATACAAAGCTCCTCGACCTGCGACTTCGGCCACTGTTCCTCCAGATGGATCAGTCCGCGCGGGCAGACCGCTGCGCAGCGGCCGCAGCGGATGCAAAGCGAGTGGTCAACCGTAATCAGGTCCATCATTTACACATCCTTATAGTTTGACTTCCTCGCCCTGATAAATCGTGAGCACGTTTTTGCCGGACAGCAGCTCGCGCGACTGCTTGCGCCACTCGGCGATGTGCGGCGCGGCGGCGTGCTTCTGCAGCGAAGCCAGGTCGGTCCACTCCTCGACAAACATGCAACCGCCCGGATCGTAAGGGTTGTCGAGCAGCACATAGCTGACGCAACCTTCCTCCTTGCGCGTGGTTTCGATCACCGGTTTCGCCAGTTCCAGCAGTTCCTGTTTTTTCTCCGGTATTACCGAGACTTTGGCCATGACAACAATCATCGGGACCCCTCCTCAAATGTTTTGTGGATGCTCAAAAGCTTCGCCGCCAAGCCGGGGTTCTCCTGCTCGGATTATGGCGCTGCGAACGATTTCAACCTGGAAAAGGAAAATAAAGAAATATCGCCAGCAAACCATCACGCAAAGCGCAATTATTGGTATAATGCAAAATATGTAGCAACGCCGGAAAAATCGGAAGGGGCAAAAGCATGGACTTATTAAAACTGTTGGCGGTATTCTGTTTGATCATCGCCGTGATCAAGCTAAAAAAACCGCTGTATGTGTCGATTGCAGCGGGAATTGCAGGGACAAGCATCCTCTATGACATCGGTATTTTGCAAACACTAAAAATCATCAGCGCATCCAGCATCAGCCCGGTGACGATCAGCTTGGTCCTGGCGTTCTATTCGATTACGTTTTTGCAGCGAATGCTGGAAAAACGAGAACAATTGGTTCTGGCCGAAATGTCGTTAAGCGGCATTTTCAACAGCCGGCGCGTCAACGCGATGATGGCGCCGTTTATCATCGGACTGTTGCCGTCGGCGGGCGCGGTGCTGATCGCCTGCCCGATCGTCGATAATGCCGGCGGCGAGCATATCAGCAAAGAAGACAAGACGTTCATCACCAGCTACTATCGCCATATCTCGGAAGCTTTTTTGCCGACGTACGCGTCGATCATCCTGGCGCTGCAGTTGTCGGGTGTCGATATGACAGCGTTTGTGGTGAGCATGCTGCCGATGGCGCTAGTGCTGTTTGTTTTGGGCTACATCTTTTATGTGCGGAAAATTCCGGCGGAAACCGGGCTGCCGGATTCGGACGATAAAATACGCGACCTGAACAATCTGGCGCGCAGTATTTGGACAATTTTGGCGGCGATCTTCATTATCCTGGTATTCAAGATTCCGGTGCATATTGCGGTGGCGATGATCATCGTGCTCAACTTTATCGTGGACAAGTTCTCCTGGCGTGAAGTGCGGCCGATGTTTGTCAGTGCGTTTGAAGCTAAACTGATCCTGAGCACGGTGGTTGTCATGATGTTTAAGGATGTGCTGACGTATACCGGCGTGATCGACCGTTTGCCGGCCGTGTTTGCCGTACTGCCGGTGCCGACTGTGGTCGTGTTTTCGCTGGTTTTCCTGGTGGGAACAATCATTGCCGGCGCGACGGCGATCATCGCCCTGGGGATTCCGCTGGCGTTCGCCGCGATGCCCGGCGGCGGCGTAGCGTTGCTGGTCCTGCTAATGTGCATGATCTATATCGCGATGCAGGTGTCGCCGGCGCATATCTGCCTGGCGATCGTCACCGAACGGTTTGAAACCTCGTTCCTGGATCTGGTCAAACGGACGATTCCCATCATGATTCTGTTTCTGGTGATTATTTCAGGGTACAGTTTCGCCCTGTTTTTGCTGCAATGATTCCCGCAGCCCAATGGATATGCGGCTTGCGAGACGGGTTCGATTGAATCGAACCCGTCGTTTTAATTATAAGCACCGATAGCCTTTCAGGGCTCTTTTTCTGTGCTACTATATAAACACAAGGAAGCAATGCAGACGGAACGTTTGTATTGCCGCTACAGGATGGACGGTTGGGAGTCTTTGTGAAATTGTTTGAAATGCAAAGGAAATCGAGTATTTGTGACTGAATTAATACGAAGAGGGGAAATGAACGGATGAAATACTACGTTGTAGATGCTTTTGCAGAAAAAATCTTTGAGGGAAATCCTGCCGGTGTCTGTGTTTTGGAAAAGTGGCTTTCGGATGAACTCATGCAGAAAATAGCAATGGAAAACAATCTTTCGGAAACGGCTTTTACAGTTAAGGAAAACGACAGCTACCGTCTGCGGTGGTTCACTCCGGGAGGGGAGATTGATCTCTGCGGTCATGCGACCTTGGCAACCGCATTTGTGCTGGCGAATTTTGTTGAACCGGATTCCACCGAATTTGTTTTCGAAACGCATAGCGGGAAATTGAACGTAATGCGCAAAAACGAATTATACGAGATGGATTTTCCCGCCTACCAGTTATCGCCTGTGCGTGTAACTGATGAGATGACAGAAGCGATCGGTGCGCGCCCGGTAGAAGCTTGGCTGGCCAGAGACCTGGTTTGTGTAATGGCGGAAGAAGCGCAAGTGCTTCTGGCGCAGCCTGACCCGGCAAAACTTAAAAAGCTTGATGGTCTGCTGCTGCACTTGACGGCAAAAGGGACAGAATATGATTGCGTTACCCGCAGCTTTGCTCCCAAGCTAGGCGTGGAAGAAGATCCGGTTTGCGGTTCCGGTCATTGTCATGTAATACCGCTATGGGCGAAGAAATTGGCGAAAAGCACGCTGGTAGCCCGTCAGGCCTCCCGCCGCGGCGGCACGCTGTATTGTCAGGATTGCGGTGAACTGGTAAAACTGTCTGGCAAAGCCGTTCTCTACGCAACAGCAGAACTCCATTGCTAAGATAATCAGGAAAGGAAAGCAAGCAATGACGAAAGTCTCATTTATCCCGCATTTGCCGGGCGGAATTGTCACCCCGGAGCTGTTGAGAAAAATTGCGGCGGTGGCGGAAAAATACCAAGGCCGGCTGCGTATCGCCGGCAACAGTGTCATCATTGCCGGACTGACGTTGGCTGATAGCGATCAGGTCGCGGCTGAATTGGGCGTCCCGGGGGAATCGCATATTGCCAGCTCTGTGCGTGCCGTCACCTTTTGCCCCGGCAAACCTGACTGTGCAAGGGGCTTGGCTGAAAGCAGCCGCTTGGGACTGGAACTGGACGAGGAGTTCTGGCGGCAGGAAGTGCCGGCTAAACTTCGTATCGGGGTCAGCGGCTGTCCTAACTGCTGTGCGGAAGTTTTTGTAAAGGATATCGGCTTATATGCCACGGCCAAAGGCTACAGGCTGCTCGTTGGCGGCAACTCCGGGCATAAAGCGCAAATCGGCAGAATGATTGCTGAAAACCTGGCTCACGAGAAGGTTGCCCCGGCTATCCGGCTCGTGCTGGATTTTTACCGCAATAACGGTGAAAACAGGGAAAGATTGGGACAGACCATTAACCGGGTGGGTTGGGAGGTTTTTCTGCAAGAAACGGTGCCCAAACTAAACGCCCTATAATTATGCGGCGCGGAAAAGAATGCTGAAAAAATGACGAAAGAAGGGATAACATGACTTACAGTCCGAACCTGGCCTCGGCGTTCAATGAAACCCGGATGCGCAGCGACAAAACGACTCCCTGCTCCGGCATGTGCTCGCTGTGCAGCGCCGACTGTGCGGGGACCTGTGAAATCGGCCTGTCTGCGGTGCTCGGCAAATCGATTGTCTATCCGACCAACACCGGCAATAACCAGGTGGCGGGGGAAAAAGACTATCCGATCGATTACTCCCATTTCAACATCAACGGTCGTGCTTTCGGCGCCGTAGGCTGCCCGGCGGACAGCGAGCAGGCCACGATATATGGCGTGGGCCTTGGCACTAGCATCGGCCGTCGCAATCCGGTCAAGCTACTGTTGCCGATTATCTTGCCGGCCTTGATCAAGCTGAACTGGCCAGACTATTTCGCCGCCGCCGCGATGGCCGGCGTCTGCTGCGTGATTGGCGAGAATGCGCCAAGTAAAGACCCGGACCTGCAGCTGGACGCCGAGGGGAAAATCGTGCGGTTTGCCAAGCTGAAAGAGATGAAAGCTGCATTCAGCCGCTACGACCGGGGCTATGGGCAGATTGTTCTTCAGTGCAATCTGGAGGACCTGGCGATGGGTCTGGCGGAATATGCGTTGACGGAATGCGGGTTTACGGCGATTGAGTTTAAGTTCGGCCAGTCGGCCAAAGGGACGCAACCGGCAGTGCGGATCGGCAGTCTGCAGGATGCTCTGGCGAAAAAGAAATCCGGCCTGCTCGTGCAGCCGGACCCGGAAGACCCTGAAATCGTCAAGTTGTATGAAAAGCGGGCTTGTCCGGAGTTCTGGAGTTATGGCCGCTTGCCGATGTGGACGGAAGAGTCGCTGCGGCAGCGCATTGAGTCCTTGCGCGCGCTGGGGCTGAAGAATGTGTTTTTCAAAATGGCCGGCTTCGATCGCCGCGACCTGGAAGAGGTGCTGCGCCTGGCCGCTGTGCTGGACGTGGACCTGGTCACTTTTGACGGGGCGGGTGGCGGGTCCGGCTATAGTCCGAACAAGATGATGAACGAATGGGGCCTGCCTGCGGTGTGTATCGAAAGCGTCCTGCCGGAAATCTGTGGGCGACTGGAACGGTCCGGGCTGGTGCTGCCGGACATCGCGATCACCGGCGGCATCAGTAGCGAAGACCAGGTGTTCAAAGCGCTGGCCATCGGGGCGCCTTATGTGAAACTGGTCGGCCTTTGTCGGGCGGCGATGGCGGCGGCGATGGTCGGCGAAAAAGTCGGACAGCTGCTGGCAAGCGGTACGGTGCCCAAACATCTAGTACGGTTTGGCGAGACCAGGGAAGCATTATTTCGGCATCTGCCGGAATTGAGGGGCATTTACGGCGAAGAAGCCGGCAAGATGTCCGCCGGAGCGATCGGCTGCTACTCTTTCCTGCAGAAAATCGCCTTCGGTCTGCGGCATTTCGCGGCGCTGAACCGCAAGTTTGACGTGAAGTACATCGACCGGCAAGATGTGATTCCGATGACCAGGGACGCGAAGGATATCCTGAACGGGACCTGGTATTAGCGGCGAGGCGGCAGCGCTTGTTGTCGAACAAAAAAAGCTTGCCGAAAAAAACCGCATATGATAGGATAACTCCAACATAATAAAACCAACAGGTTGGCGGCGTGGCCTATGAGTGCAAATTTGCATTCATAGGCCTTTTTGATGTTAAGGAGGTGAACTGACTTTCTGTGAACCGGCGTGTAATAGAAATCGTTTAAATTAAAGGAGAGTGTATTTATGCTTCATTCGATTTCGAGGTTCTTTGTAAAGTTAGTTCAACGCTATTTGCCGGATGCATACCTATTTGCGATCTTGTTGACATTTGCCGCGTTTTTGATGGCCTGGAGTTTAACTGGAAAGACGTTCATGGCGCTGATAAAAATGTGGGGCGATGGTCTGTGGGGAATCCTAGCCTTTGCCATGCAAATGATTTTAATTTTGGTGACAGGCCATTGTTTGGCAAGTAGCCGACCTGTCAAAAAGCTGCTGAGTTCATTGGCGTCTCTGCCGAAAAACACTTCCCAGGCCGTCATGTTGACTTCATTCGTGAGTGGGCTCGCTTATTATCTGAACTGGGGGTTCGGGCTGATCGTCGCCGCCTTCTTTGCCCGCGAAATGGCTCGCAAAGTCAAGAACATGGACTACGGTCTGGTTGTTGCGGCAGGCTACTCGGCTTATGTTTGCTGGCACGGCGGAATTTCGGGTTCGATTCCTCTTTCATTGGCAACAAAAGGGCATGTTGTTGAGAAACTGACTGGCATTATTCCTGTGTCCCAGACGATCTTCACCTATTGGAATCTGATTATTGTCTGGACCTTGATTCTTACCGTTCCTTTGCTGATGAAACTGATGGTTCCGCATCCCGATGAAGTTAGGGTCGCTGACCCGGAAGCGCTGGTTGACCCGGAAGAAATTACGCCGCCAGCAAAACACACTCCGGCAACGTGGTTGGAAAACAGCGTTGCCATCAATATAATTTTTGGCCTGATGGGCGTGGCGTACATATTCAATTTTTTTGCGACTAATGGCTTTAACCTGACGTTAAACATCGTGATCTTCATATTTTTTATTGCCGGCGTTTTGTTCCACATGACCCCGATCAATTATGTCCGTGCGATGAATGAGGCGATAAAGGGCGCCGGCGGCATTGCACTTCAATTTCCGCTGTACGGCGGCATTCAGGGAATCATGGTTTCCTCCGGACTGGCGGTTATGATTGCAAACTGGTTCATTTCCTTCTCCACGCCGGCCACTTTCCCGCTATTCACTTTTTTGGCGGGCGGCGTAATCAATATGTTCATTCCATCCGGTGGCGGGCAATGGGTCGTGCAGGGTCCGATCAACATCCCGGCGGGAATTGCGCTGGGAGTTGATCCTGCCAAGGTCGCCATGAGCATTGCCTATGGAGATATGTGGACAAATATGATTCAACCATTTTGGGCGTTGCCGCTTTTGGGAATAGCAAAGCTAGGCGTGCGTGATATTATGGGATATTGCACAATTACGCTGATTTGGAGCGGGATTGTAATCTCGCTGGGACTGTTGATTCTGTAGAAGCGGCGAAATTTCAATACCAACCAAAACAGGGGCTGCGGATACTTTTTGAAAAGTTATCCACAGCCCCTGTTAATATGTGCATTATTCTGTCGCGTTCGAGTTACTGTTGCGGCGCGATCATTTTCTCGATCTCGATCGACTTTTTCAGCATGCCGTTCTGCAGCAGGAAGTCCTGTGTCCGTTTCAGTTCGGCGATATCGGACGGCTTAATCGTCGGCGAGAAGTCGTACATCGGCAGTATCAGTTTGACTGTCTCGACCGGCAGGCCGGTTTCGGCGGCAGTCATCGCCAGCACTTCGTCAGGCTTGCTGCGCATATGCTCGATGGAGGCGCTGTGCGTATTCAGGAAGCGTTTCACCAGGTCCGGGTGTTTTTGCAAAAACTCGCCCCGCACGGCGGTGACGATCGTCGCCTCGACCAGGCCTTCGCCGGTGGTCAGGACCCGGGCACCGGCCTTCTCGGCGCGAATCGCATCCGGACCGGCCGACAGGGCCGCATCGACGCTGCCGTTCATCAGGGCGGCGGCGGAACTGGGCAGATCCATTGATACGAACTGGATATCATCCGGTTTTAAACCCTCCTTGGCCAAGGCGGCCAAAATCAGCTGATGCAGGATGGTTCCCTTGGGGCCGGCGACTTTCTTTCCTTTCAAGTCGCTGACTTTTTGGATTTTATCGCCTTTGGTCAGCACGACGAACGCTTTGGGGGCGCGGCTGTAAATCGCGATGATTTTCAAATCGACGCCGTTGGCGGCGGCCAGAATCGCCGAAGTGCCGCCGAGGGCATGCGCGAAGTCCAGCGAACCGGCAGCCATCGCTTCGGTTTGTTTGGAACCGACGGTGATTTCCGGGTACTGCACGGCGATCTTGTCTTTGGCGAATTCTTTTTCCAGCAGGCCGAGTTTCTTTTCGACGATCGACGGTACATTTAGCGGTGCTTTGACATAGGTCAGGCTAATCGACTTGGGGTTCGCGGCAGCCGGCTTGGCCGGCGCGGCAGGCGAGGCCGGAGCCGCAGGCGCGGAACCGCAACCGGCGGCAAAGGCGAACAGCAGCAGCGTCAATAGCCCGGTGAGAAGTTTGATCGTTTTGTTCATTCGGAACACCTCCATTGTTGTTATGCTAGTTTTCCAGCGCCGCCAGGATTTCCTGTTGCCGCGCGAGCAGGGACGGATCGGTGGCCTGGCGGGGATAGGGATTGTCGATCGGCACCTCGCGCACGATTTGACCGGCTTCCATGACCAATACTTTCTGACCCAGAAAGACGGCCTCAGTGACATCGTGGGTGACGAACACGATGGTTTTGTGCTGGCTGAGGAACAGATCGACCAGTTCGCGTTGCAGTTTCTTGCGAGTGAAGTAATCGAGCGCGCCGAACGGCTCATCCATCAGGATCAGGTCGGGGTCGTAGCAAAGCGTGCGACCGAGCGAGACGCGCTGGGCCATGCCGCCGGACAGTTGCGAAGGATAGGCGTCGCGAAAGCCGGTCAGTCCCAGTTGTTCAAGCGTGCCAGTCACCTGCCGGTCGACCAGCGTCCGGTCCGGTTGCTTATCAAGTGCGAACGCCATGTTCTCGTAGACAGTCAGCCAGGGCATCAAGCGAGGTTCCTGGAAGACAACGCCTACTTTGACGTCAGCGCCGCCGCTTCCGTCTCCAAGCCATTCGATGCTGCCGGCCGATTTTTGCTCCAGGCCGCTGAGCAGCCGGAGCAGCGTTGTCTTGCCGCAGCCGCTGCGACCGACGATGACGGTGAAGCTGCCCGGCTCGATGGTGGTGGTGACGTTGTCGACCGCTTCCAGTGGTTGTCCGGCCACCTGGTATTGTTTGGACAGTTGCGTCAGTTTAACCCCGGCCATAATCGGTCGATTCACCCACCTTCCAGGGAATCAGTCGCTGGGTCAGGGCAAAGAACAGCAGGTCGATCAGCGTTCCCATCACGCCGATCGTCAGGATGCCGATGATCACGAGGTCGGGTCGCGACAGTTGCTGGGCGTCCAAAATCATGTAGCCGATGCCGGACGAGGCGGCGATCAGCTCTGCGCCGACCAGCGCCCGCCAGCTGTAGCCGAGGCCCAGTCGCAGGCCGACCATCACCGAGGGCAGCGACGCCGGTAACACGACCCGGCGGAAGATTTCACGCCGGGTCAGGCCGAACGAACGGGCGACCTCGACCAGTTTGCCGTCGCAACTGGCGACGCCGTGCAATGTGTTGAAAAAAATCGGAAAGAAGGTGGCCATGACCACGATCATCAGTTTTGGCAGCTCGCCGATACCGAACCACAGGATAAGCATCGGGATCGTCGCCAGCGGCGGGATGTGCCTGAGCGCTTCCAATGTGATGTCAAAATAGGCCGACAGCCGCGAGAACATGCCAAGCAGCACCGCCAGCGGAAACGCCAGCAGAAAAGCGGCGCAAAATCCGACAAACACCCGGTAGACGCTGGTGAGCAGATGCTTGGCCAGGCTGCCGTCGCTGCTGATCTGCCAGAAGGCGGCGGCCACTTCGGCCGGCGGCGGGATGATATAGCTATTCCAGAGCGAAAAGTGCGAGCCGGCCAGCCAGGCCAGGCCGAGTACTGCCGGGATATATAGACCCTTGAGGGTATTTGCCGCACCGTTCATCGGGTTGCCGTCACTCCTTCCTGCCGTAATGCCGCAAAAAAATCTGCTTTGCGCTGAAAAACGCAAAGCAGATGGACTTCATGACACAATCGAGACAGTATGCGTCATAATGCACATCCCTTGGCGTCAGGCTAGGGCCCTGTTCCGCAGGTTGATTATGTGAATAGTATAACGCAGTGGAGAGAAATTATCAATCGAATTATTCGGCGCGTTGCTAAGGACCCGCATTCCAGCGGGTCCCTAGCGTTTTGCCGCGACCTGCCGTCCCTGCTCCAGAAACAATACTTTCCCGCCCATCGTTTCCGCTTCATCGGGGTCATGGGTCACCAACACGAACGGAATTTTCCAGAGTTTTTGCATCTCCATCAGTTCCGCCTGCAATTCCAGGCGGGTCGCTTTGTCCAGCGACGACAGCGGCTCGTCCAGCAGCAGCAGCTTCGGCTCGGCCATTAGCGCCCGGGCCAGCGCCACCCTTTGCTTTTCGCCGCCGGAGAGCTGACCGACGCGCCGCGCCCCCAGATGACCGATTTTTAGCAGGCCGAGCAGTTTTTCGTACATTTCCTGCGCAGCCTCGCCGTGTTGCTTCACGCCATACCAGATGTTCTTCTGCACGTTCATATGGGGGAATAGGGCAAAGTCCTGGAACATATAGCCGATCTGGCGTTCACGCGGCGGCGCGAAAATCCCTGCAGCAGCGTCAAAAAACACCTTGCCGTCAAGAATGATTCGGCCTGCATCCGGTTTGACCAGACCGGCGATCGAGCGCAGCGTGGTTGTTTTGCCGCAACCGGACGGGCCGAACAGAACCAGGATGTCGCGCTCCACCTGGAACTGCAGGTCGAGCGAAAAATCGGGCAGATCACAGCGGATATCTACAGACAGCATCAGAGCACCCCCCGTTCCGTCGCCTGCGGCTGTTTCCTGCGAGCCCACAGATTAACGCCGAAAATCAGCGAGAACGTGAGCAGACTGATGATCAGGACGTATAAACCCGCATGGGTCATATCGTTCGACTCGGCGGCAAAGTAGATGGCGAGGGGAATCGTCTGCGTCTTGCCGGGGATGTTGCCGGCCACCATGATGGTTGCGCCGAACTCGCCGAGGGCGCGGGAAAACGACAGGACAATCCCTGACAACAAGCCGTGCCAGGCCAGCGGCAAGGTGACCGTCCAGAACACGCGCCACTCACTTGCCCCCAGCGTGCGGGCCGCGTCTTCCAACTTGGTGTCGATGCTCTGGAAAGCTGCTTTCGTGCTTTGGTACATCAGCGGGAACGCGACGACCGTGCCGGCGATGACTGCCGCATACGGCGTAAAGATCAGCTGCAGGTCGAAACTGTCAGCGAGAAAGCGTCCAAGCGGACCTTGCTTGCCAATCAACAACAACAACAAAAACCCCGTCACCACCGGCGGCAAGACCAGCGGCAACGAGAAAACCGCTTCCACGGCGGCCTTGCCGGTAAATTCGGACCGACGCATGACGTAAGCCGCTGACACGCCCAGCAACACCACGAATCCCAGCGATGCCAACGCTACTTTGATGGAGAGCCAAACCGGCTGCCACTCGAACATGCGGATACCTGCCTTGCTGTATTATTTACCCATGACAAAGCCGTGTTTTTCAAATACCGACTTGCCTTCCGGGCCGGCCAGATAGGCCAGGAACTCCTCGGCGGCTTTTTGGTTCTTGGTTCCGGTGAGCACCGCAGCCGGATAGATGATCGGCGCATGGCTGCCATTCGGCGCTGTCGCCAGGATCTTCACCTTTTTGCTGGCGGCGGCGTCTGTTTTATATACGAGCCCCGCATCCACATTGCCTGTGTCCACATAGGTCAGGACCGTACGGACATCTTTAGCAAAAACGATTTTGCTTTGGATTTTTTCCCAGACACCGAGGTTCTTCAGCGCCTGTTCGGCGTACTGGCCGGCGGGCACGACTTTGGTTTCGCCGATGCTGATTTGTTTCACCGCATCATTTTGCAGGTCTTCCAGCTTGCTGATGGATAGCTTCGAATCTTTGGGGACGATCAGCACCAGCTTGTTTTCCAGCAGGTTTTTGCGCGTCGTTTTGATTGCCAGGTTTTTTGCTTCCAACTCGTTCATCTGTTTGGGCGCGGCGGAAATGAAAATATCGGCGGGAGCGCCCTGCTCGATCTGTTTTTGCAGCGAGCCGGAGGCCCCCAGATTGTAAACAAGTTTAACATGCGGCGCTTTTTTCAGGTAGTTGGTCTGGATTTCCGTCAGGGCGTCCTTCATGCTGACGGCGGCGGAAATGTTGAGTTCCACCGGTTTTGGCGCTTCCGCCGCTTTCGGCGCCGGTGACTGAGAACTTCCCCCGCAACCGGAAAGCAGCAAACTGATTGCTACAACTACCAGGAGCGGAACCCGTGACAGATTTTTCATGCTGAGTACCTCCTGTTACTGCTTTGCTTAGGAACCACTGAAATATTTAGCAATCGGAATTATTCAGCGCTTCCCTAAATCAAAAACAAAAGTCAGCGAACATAACCTAACAAGGATTACGTCGACTGACACAGCATTGTATCATTAGTTTGTTTTGCAACCGATATTGCTGAGGAGAAATTGCCGTGCCAATTCATAACCGAACAAAACACTACAAAACCATCATGGCGACATTATACAATTTGTTGTAATATAAACGCAAGAGCATTTTCAAATAAGCATCATTCGGAACATGGAGGGGCAAGCATGACAGGCACGCAGTCCTACACGCCGGAGGAACTGGCCAAAATCCTCAAGATCACCCGGTTCACGGTATATGAGATGATCAAGCGCGGCGATTTGCCTGCCTATCGTATCGGCCGCAAAGTCCGCGTCGAAGCCGCCGACCTGGACGCCTATATCAATAAATCAAAGGGGGCAGGTTTTTCTGTGCTCCCGAGCAATGAATCGACCGTTGCCTTGCCCCGAATCGGCCCGGAAGAGCTAGTCCTCTGTGGACAGGACGCTTCGCTCGACATTTTGACCCGCCACCTGCAAAAGGAATTGCCGCATGTCCGCTTGCTGCGCAACTACATCGGCAGCATCGACGGATTGCTGGCCCTCTACCACGGCAAAGCCAACGCGGTGACCGCCCATCTGTGGGACAGCGACAGCGACAGTTACAATACGCCGTATGTGCGCCGGTTGCTGCCGGGGCATCGCACCCTCATCATCAATCTGGTGTATCGCACCGAAGGGTTTTACGTGCATAAAGGCAATCCCAAGCAAATCCTGGACTGGGCCGACCTGTGCAAGCCGGCGGTCCGCTTCGTGAACCGGGAATGCGGTTCCGGCGCGCGGGTGCTGTTGGACGAGAAGCTGCGGATTCATAACATCGACCGTGACAAAATCAATGGATACGCTGAAGAAGAAATGAGCCACCTGGCTGTTGCCAGCCGCGTGGCCCGTGGTGAGGCTGATGTTGGGTTGGGGATTGAAAAAGCGGCGCTGCAGGTGAAGGAACTGGATTTTGTGCCGCTGCAAACAGAGCGCTACGACCTGATTATCCGCCGCGAAGATGCGGAAAAGCCGATTTTCAGAACGCTGCTGACGGCGCTGCGTTCCCAGGCATTCCATAACGAACTGCGCGGCATGGGCGGTTACGACCTCAGCCGTACCGGCGAGATCATGGCCGAGACATAATGTTCTCCAAAATTCTGAAAATTTGCGATGGACGAGAGAGATAAGAAGTGCTACACTGGAAACACGGAGAAATATTCTCTGATTTTAGGAGGTGGCATGGATGAAAAAACTGATGTCCGGATTGCTCCTCGCCAGCATGGTGTTGCTTGTTCTCGGTTCATTCCAGGTTGCATCGGCTGCTCCGTTCAAAGTAATGGGTAGCGATGACGAGTCCTATCTCGCAGACTCTCGCGGCATGACCCTATACATTTATTTGAAAGACAGTCCGGGCAAGGCCACTTGCGTCGGCGACTGCGTAAAGCGTTGGCCGATATTCTATACTGAAAAAGTGATGGTGCCTGCTGGAATGGACGCGAAAGAATTTGGCGTCATCACCCATCCGAGCGGAGTCAAGCAGAATACTTTCCGCGGTTGGCCGCTGTATTACTTTGCCATGGACAAGATGGCCGGAGATACGATGGGGCAGGGCAGAAGCAACGTCTGGTTCGTCGTAAGGAACCCCGAATCCATTTAGGAATCTGTAATCGTGCATAGTGGCAATAAAAATAGCCCCTGGCGGTTCTAATCGGAGCAGCCGGGGGCTTTGTTTGATTGATGTTAAAGCGGAACCAGCTCCACTTGCCCCCAGGCGCCGAGCTGGTCGCCGAGGATGATGACGCAGCCGAGCAAACCAGGCAACGATGGCGCGACGGCCAGGGCGGTGGCGATGTCCTCGCCGGTCTGGACCAGGTTGCCGAGCGTGCTGGCATAGGCGTCAGCCAGGGCGGCCGAGGCGGCCAGCGTGACGGTGGCGTCGGTCTTGCCCAGACTGACCGACGGGCCGACCGTGCCGGCGGAGGTGCAGACGCCAAGCGGCATCTGTACGGGCGGGATGCGCAGGGCCAGCTGCTGTGACAGCGGCGAGTCACCGGCGTAGATGCCGATCAGGGCTTCGGTCTGCGTATGCAGGTAAATATCGCCGCCGTTTTCCACGATGATTTCGCGGGAGCCGGTCCGGCGGGCCAGCGACTTGCCGATCGTTTCGGCGAATGCGCCGGCGACCGCAGCCATCGGGCCGACCCCGGCCGGCGCAGCAGCAGCCGCCATCAGGCGGGCTATTTCCGGCGCGGAGGGCAGCAGCGTCACCGGACTGAAACTATGCAGAAAATCCGGCTGCTCTGTGATGTAGCGGTTCAGCTGTTGCCGCAGCAACATAACTTCTTGGCGGACCTGCTCCGGCAGACCGGCAAAAAAAGCGCCCGTATCGACGCCGATCCACAGGTCGGTTTCCAGCCAGGAAACCGAGAAGTAGGTCAGGCCGCTGCGGGCGGATTGCTTTCGGTAGGTTCGCGGTTCATACGGCATGGTCTATTTGAACTCGGCCCGGATCAGCCGCAGCGGACAGGCGGGGACGCAGAGTCCGCACATCACGCACTTTTCCGAGTCAAACACCAGCTGCCAGTTGTCGCGATCCAGCGACAGCGCGCCGGAAAGGCAGACGGCGGTGCAGGCGCCGCAGTGGATGCAGCGGTCCTGTTCGACCGTGATCTGCTGGTTCAGCGGTATGATCGTCACATTATGCGACTTCAGGAATGCCAGGCCCTGCTCCAGCTTGTCCGGTTCGGCTTCGACTTCCATCAACAAGCGGCCTTCCTGTTCGCCGCTGATCGTGGCCCGCAGGATGTTGACCATGAAATCGTAATCCTTGATCAGGTGATAGGTCAGCGGAATCTTCGAGCTTTCCGGCGGAAATTTGATCGTAAAGCGACAGCGCATCTCAGCAGCCCTCCTTGACATTCAATGAGGTCAGCGACTTGCCGAGCGGCAATCGCTCTGCCGGTTCCTGCAGCAGGAACTGACCGGAACGGACCCATTCGCCGAGCAGGGCGGCGATCTGGCGGGCCTTGCGCATGCTGGACAGCGGCGCTGTGGGGATGCGGCGGCCGTTTAGGTTGATATGACCGGATTTCAGCTCGGCGTAACTGACTTTGGCCAGCACCGGCCGAGCGCGGCGGGGAACGCCATAATCGACCAATCCGGTATAGATGTCGGCATCGCTGACGGCCAGGCAGCGCACCATGTCGGCGTCCAACACCGGCATCGGCACGCCGATGCCGACAAACAGGCTGACGCCATATTTTTCATAGACTGCGGCCTGGATATAGTCCGGGCTCATTTCTTTCAGGTTGCCGGTTACGCTGAGGGTGGCTGCGCCGCCAAGCGGTACGCCGTTGGGCAGGCGCTCGCGGGCCGAATTGTGCTGGGTGCCGTGGCCGGCCACGTAGCCGACCGCACCGCCGAGGAAAATCCGCGTGCCGAGGCCGATCGTGCGGTACTCGGGGTCATTGAGCAGCGGGCTGAGCGCGCCGGAGGTGGAGTAGGTCACGTTGGCCAGGTTGGGCAGCAACACGCCCATGTAGGTGTAAAGCGTTTCCGCCGAAGAATTGACGGCTGCCGCGTAATTTTGGTAAGCGTTGCGCGGGTTGAACAGAATCGCCTCATTGATTTCGGCCAGCGTGATGTCGCTTTCCCATTCGCGCAGAGGGTAACAGTCCGTGCCGCTGCCGACCGCTTCCAGATGGACGGAGCGGCCTTCCAGCAACTCCTGGATCACATGCGCGCCGCCGTAGGTTTGGCCTGGTTCGCGGTCTTCGGCTTCCTCGGTGGCGCCGAGATAGGCGTCGACGGCTGCCAGGCCGGCATAGGCCGACACGCCGTTCAGCCAGACTTTTTTCATCCGGATCGGCGGGTCGCTGTGACCAAAATTCAAAAACACGCCGGAAGAACACATCGGGCCGAAGGTGGCGGTCGTGACCACGTCGACGGTCTGAGCGACTTTTTCCGCGCCCTGCTCGGCCACCATCGGGATGATTTCCTCGGCGGTGACGACTACCGCCTGGCCGGCGCGGATCTTGGCGTTGATTTCTTCATAGGACTTGCGAATCGCCATTACCAGTAGAACCCCGGAACGTCGCCGGTCGCCGCGTCGACGGGAGCGGCGGTTGCGTCGCCGTTTACGATTCGGGCGGCCCGCTCCAGGTTATCGACCTTGATGACGACCCGGGCCTCGTTGGCCGAGGTCGCGGCAAACGCGTACACATACTCGACATTGATGCCGGCTGCGCTGAGGCTTTCCATCTTTTCCAGCAGGCCGCCCGGCGTATCGGCGACCGTCATGGTGAGCACCGGCGTGGCTTTTACGGCGTAGCCGGCGCCGCGCAGGATGCGCTCGACCTTGGCCGGATCGTTGACAATCATCCGCAGGATGCCGAAGTCGGCGGTGTCGGCGACCGACAGGGCCCGCAGGTTGATGGCGTGTTCTTTCAAGACGCCGAGGACTTCCGCCAGGGTTCCCGGGCGGTTTTCGACGAATACGGAGATTTGTTGAATGATCATGGCGTTTCCCTCCCTATGTTATATCATACGTTTGTCGATTACCCGCTTGGCTTTGCCTTCACTGCGTTCGATCGCTTTGGGGCTGACCAGGCGGACTTTGGCGCTGACGCTGAGCGCGCTGGCCAGTTCCGCTTCTATTTTATGCTCCAACACTTCCAGGCGGCGGATCTCGTCGGAGAACATGTTTTCGGTCATCTCGACCAGCACAGTCAGGTTGTCCAGGTTATCGGCCCGGTCGACGATCAGCTGGTAGTGGGGCGAGGTCTCACCCAGTCCAAGCAGCACGCTTTCGACCTGCGACGGGAACACGTTGACGCCGCGGATGATCAGCATATCGTCGCTGCGACCGAGCACCTTGCTCATCCGAATCAGCGTCCGACCGCAGTCGCAGGGGGCGGAGTCGAGCACAGCCAGGTCGCGGGTGCGGTAGCGCAGCATCGGCATGCCTTCTTTGGTCAGGGTGGTCAGCACCAGCTCGCCCTTCTCGCCGTGCGGCAGGATTTGGCCGCTGACCGGGTCGATGATTTCGGCGTAGAAATGGTCTTCGTTGATGTGCAGGCCGTTTTGGCAGGGACATTCGCTGGCCACGCCGGGGCCGATGATCTCGCTGAGGCCGTAGATATCAAACGCCTTGATGCCGAGTGCTTTTTCAATTTCACCTCGCATCCGCTCCGACCAGGGTTCGGCGCCGAACACGCCGGCTTTGAGTGTGAGGTCCTGCGGCGATAAGCCCATCTCTTTCATCGTTTCGGCGATATACAGCGCATAGGACGGGGTGCAGGCGAGCAGCGTGGTGCCGAAGTCCTTCATCAACATGATCTGTCGTTGCGTGTTGCCGCTGGAGACCGGAATGACCGAGGCGCCGACCGCTTCCGCGCCGTAATGCACGCCCAGTCCGCCGGTGAACAGGCCATAGCCGTAGGCGACCTGGATGAACGACTGTTTGCTGGCTCCGGCCGCCGTCAAGGTGCGGGCCATGACTTCCGACCAGATGCCGAGGTCGCGGCTGGTGTAGCCGACGACGGTATGTTTGCCGGTGGTGCCGCTGGACGCGTGCAACCGGACGATTTCCGCCAGCGGGACCGCGAACAGACCGTATGGATAGTTGTCGCGCATGTCCTGTTTGGTGATGAACGGAAGTTTGCCGATGTCTTCGATTGAACCGACCTCGTCCGGCAACAGGCCGGCTTTTTGCAAAGACTCCCGGTAAAACGGCACTTGCCGGTAAACCCGCCTCACCTGTTGAATCAAGCGTGCGGACTGCAGCTCCGCCATCTGCTGACGGTCCATGGTCTCCATCGGTTTGTTCCAATACAAAATGAAAGCCCCCCATCTTACCTTGCTACACGAATAGTTCCCCACGGGGATGGTCGATGTATACAGTATGTTATTTGCAGTAATTATAACAGTCCACTGTTAACCGTGCAAGAAAACTGGGCCGGCTTTGGCGCTGCGGGAAGGAAAAAGCCGTCCGGATGTGAAAATTATCATAGTATGTTAAACACAAGTTTTCGAGCCAGGCTTTTATTGCTGACCATACTGCTGGGCGCGCTGCCGGTGTTGGCATCGAGCCTGTTCATCACGCTGCGGACCGAACAGGCGCTGGTCTGGGAGAAGCAGCAAAAGCTGTTCGGCATTACCCGAGTGCTCGACCAGTATCTGCAAAGCAGCTATGATGGGTTGCTGGCGCAAAGCAGCCGCAGCGACTGGGGTCGCGAGGAAAAAATCGCGTTCCTCAACCGCGCCCTGGCCCGCTACACCGACGAAATTGCCGCCGCTTATCCGGGGGTTGGCGTCGGATATTACTCCAAACAGCTGGACGCAATCGTGACCTACGGGCCGTCCTCGGTGTACGGCCATACGGTGGGGATACCGATCAGCCAGGACCATCAGGGCCGCCTGGTCATGGAATCGGGAGAGGATCGGGTGCAGGAAGGCGCGCTGGTGCGGGGCCGGATCATGAACGCGATGCATCCGATCGTGCGCGAAGGCGAGATTATCGGCTATATCTGGGCCAACGAACTGACCGAGGACATCCAGTCGCAAGTGGGCGAAATGAAGAAAAGCATTTACATCGCCAGCGTGATCGGCCTGCTTGTCGGCCTGTTCGGCGTGGCGCTGATCGTCGACAATCTGACCGCCGGTATCAACATGATCAAAAAAGGCGTGTTTCATCTGCAGGACGACCTGGACTACCGGCTGCCCAAACTGCCGGCCGAACTGGGCGAAATTTCGCTGGCGGTCAACCGGCTGGGCGATGAACTGCTGGCGAAACGACAGCTGGAGGCGCAGGTGCAACGCGCCGAGCGGCTGGCGGCGGTGGGCGAGATGGCGGCGGGCCTGGCCCATGAAGTGCGCAACCCGCTGATGTCGATCCGCGGTTTTGCCCAGTTGCTGCAAGAAGACAACATCAACCGCAGCCAAAAGGAATACCTGGAGATCATCGTGCGGGAAACCGAGCGGATGAACGCCCTGATCGAACAACTGCTCTACTATGCCCGGCCGGTAGTCAACCGGGTCGACAACGTCGAAATCAATGCCGTCGTGCAGAATGTGAAAAAACTGGTGGAATCGCAGACCAAGGCGAAAAACATCCAGGTCGTCACCCGGTTGAAAAAAGACCTGCCGCCGGTAGCCTGCGACGCCGAACAGTTGAAGCAGGTGCTGTTGAACATCGTAATCAACGCGATCCAGTCGATCGAAACAGACGGCCGAATCCGCATTGCCAGCGCGTATTTGCCGGAACAACAACGAGTGGAACTGAGGATAGAAGATAACGGACAGGGGATTCCGCCTGCTCATCACGAACGAATTTTTGACCCTTTCTTCACGACAAAGGAACAGGGCACCGGGCTGGGACTGTCGGTGGCGTTCCGGTTGATGGAGACTTGGGGCGGTACGATCCACGTAGAGTCGGAGCCGGGGGCGGGCAGTTCGTTCGTATTGAGTTTTCCGGCGGGAATGGTTGAGGAGGACAAGGCTTGAAACAGACGGAACGGATCCTGATTGTCGATGATGAATTGAATGTGCGGCACTTGCTGAGCGAGGTCGTGCGCAAGGCCGGCTATGAACCGCATCAGGCCGAGAACGGCCTGGAAGGCGTGGAAAAATGCCGTCTGCTGAAACCGGAAGTCGTGCTGATGGACCTGCGGATGCCGGTGATGGAAGGCATGGAGGCGTTTGCGATCATCCATGAGGAAATGCCGGAAGTCCAGGTCGTTCTATTGACCGCCTTCGGCAATGTCGGCATCGCGATGGAGGCGATGAAACGCGGCGCCTTCGACTACCTGGTGAAGCCGGCCAATGTGGCGGAAGTGCGGACGGTGATCGAACGGGCGCTGGCGGTGAGCAAACAGCAGGCGGAAAGTCTGCTCAACGGCGAATCGGGTCTGAAAAGCGAGCCGGACAACCGGATCGTCGGCTGTAGCGCAGTGATGCAGAATTTGTTCAAATCGGTAGGGCGGGTGGCCCAGAGCAACGCGACGGTGCTGATCTCCGGCGAGAGCGGCAGCGGCAAGGAAGTGATCGCCAAGGCGATTCACGAGAACAGTCTGCGCAAGGACCAGCCGTTCGTGCGGATCGATTGCGGTTCGATCCCGGAAGGGCTGATGGAAAGCGAACTGTTCGGCCACGAGAAAGGCGCGTTCACCGGTGCGATCGCCGCCAAGCCCGGCAAGTTCGAAGTCGCCTCCGGCGGCACGCTGTTTATCGACGAGGTGGGCGACCTACCGCTACCGCTGCAGGTGAAGCTGCTGCGGGCGATTCAGGAGCGTGAGTTCGAGCGGGTGGGCGGCAATGCGGTCTTGCGGATGGATGTGCGGATCATCGCGGCGACCAATCGCAACCTGCCGGAGATGGTGGAGCAGGGGCGGTTCCGCGAAGACCTGTTTTATCGGCTGAACGTGGTGCCGCTGCATGTGCCTGCCTTGCGCGAGCGGGCCGAAGACATCCCGCTGCTGGTGGATTACTTCATTAAAAAGGCGGCCCGCGCCGCCGGCTGCATGACGCCGCTCGTGACCCAGGAAGCGCGCGAACTACTGCTGCGATACTCCTGGCCCGGCAATGTCCGCGAACTGGCCAACGTGCTGGAACGGGCCGTGGTGATGTCCAACGGCGTCATCGACCTGCCTGACGTTTCGGGGATTGCGAATCCGCTGCTGACCAGTACGCCAAGGGTGGAAAAAAGTGAAGAGATCGTAGTTCCCTTTGCCGGCACCCTGCGCGAGATGACGCACTGCCTGGAGCGGGAAATCATCATCCGGACACTGAAGAAACACGGTGGCAACCGGATGCGCAGCGCGCAGGCGCTCGACATCAGCCGCCGTTCGTTGTTGTACAAACTGGAAGAGCATGGCCTGGGCGAACGCGAAGAAAAAGAGTGAAAATTCCTGCGGTAGTGTGAAAATAAATGCGCAGCGAAACGAACATCGCTGCGCATTTATTTGTTGCTGCTTGTAGCTGAGAAGGGTTGCCTTCTCCGACTGCCGGAGCAGGACCCGTACGGTTTATCGCTGCCGCAGCGAGGCGCCGATATTCCTGCGGGCGTTGAACCGGCCTGTTGTTTTTGTTTTGGCATGAAATTTGCATTCACTTCAACTGGAGAGTTGGTTTCCGTGCAAGAAGTCAAAACAGTGAGTGAAAGGAGTGGTGACGCAACATTTTTAGTCAGCCCGGTCTTATCGTATCTGAAACATAATGAAGAGGAGGAAAATCTATGTTACATGCGATGTCACGATTTTTTGTCGCCATCGTCCAGCGCTACCTTCCCGATGCGTATCTGTTCGCAGTCATCCTGACCTTCATCGCGTTCGCCGCCGCCCTGGCGCTCACCGGCAAAGGCTTCATGGACCTTATTATCATGTGGGGCAACGGACTTTATGGTATTCTTGCTTTCGCCATGCAAATGATTCTGATTCTGGTTACTGGACACGCGCTCGCCTCCAGCAAGCCGATCAAAAAATTCCTCACCAGCCTGGCTTCGATTCCCAGCAATGGCGCTCAAGCCGCTATGATGAACTGCTTCGCCGTTGGCGTGGCCAGTTTCTTCAACTGGGGCTTCGGCTTGGTCGTCGGCGCGCTCTTGGCGCGTGAACTGGCGAAAAAAGTTAAAAACATGGACTATGCCTTCGTCGTGGCAGCCGGTTACTCCGGTTTCGTCATCTGGCACGGCGGCATCTCCGGCTCGATTCCGCTGGCGGTTGCCACCAAAGGACATCTGGTCGAAAAACTGACCGGCATCATCCCAACCACCGCGACGATCTTCTCCAGCTGGAACCTGATCATCACTTGGACCATCATCATCACCCTGCCGATTCTGTTCAAACTGATGACGCCTCCGGACTCGGAAGTGCGCGCAGTTGACCCGGCATTGCTGGTTGAACCGGAGCCGCCTGCGGCGCCGAAAGAACAAACCTTGGCCACGATCCTGGAAAACAGCGTGATCATCAACATGGCCTTCGGCGCGATGGGCGTGCTGTATCTCGGCAACTACTTCATGAAAAACGGCATGGGCAACCTGTCGCTGAATATCGTGATCATGGTGTTCTTCATCGCCGGCGTTATCCTGCACATCACCCCGATCAACTATGTGCGCGCCGTCAATGAGGCGATCAAAGGCGCCGGCGGCATTGCGCTGCAGTTCCCGCTGTACGGCGGCATCCAGGGGATCATGGTGTCCTCCGGCCTGGCGGCGATCATCGCCAAATGGTTCATCTCTTTCTCGACTGCTTATACGTTCCCGCTGTTCACCTTTATCGCCGGCGGCGTAATCAACTTCTTCGTACCGTCCGGCGGTGGCCAGTGGATCGTGCAAGGCCCGATCAACATCCCGGCCGGCCTGGCGCTCGGCGTAGATCCGGCCAAAGTGGCGATGTCGATCGCCTACGGCGACCAATGGACCAACATGATCCAGCCGTTCTGGGCGCTGCCGCTGCTCGGCATCGCACAACTGGGCGTGCGCGATATCATGGGCTACTGCTGCATGACTCTCATCTGGTCCGGCATCATCATGGCAGCCGGTTTGCTGCTGCTGTAATCCTGACAAACGATACCGCATCGTAGTATAATTATTTAAATTGTGGTTTTATCCCTGCGGGCCGTCCGGCCCGCAGGGAAGTGGAGGTGGAAGGAATGGCAAAAATCATTTCGGCTGCAGAGGCTGCAGCCAAAGTACAGGACGGCATGACCGTCATGGTGGGAGGCTTTCTTGGTTGCGGCACGCCGCAAAGCCTGGTCGACCAGGTGTTGGCCCAGGGGACCAAGGACCTGACCCTCGTCTGCAACGACACCGCGTTTCCTGATGCGGGCGTCGGCAAACTGGTGGTAAGCCGCCAGTTCAAAAAAGTCATCGTATCCCATATCGGTACCAATCCGGAAACCGGTCGCCAGATGAACGCCGGCGAACTGGACGTGGACCTGGTGCCGCAAGGTACTCTGGCGGAGAGAATCCGTTCGGCCGGTTTCGGTCTGGGCGGCATCCTGACTCCGACCGGCGTCGGTACGCCGGTGGAAGCAGGCAAACAAAAATTGACGATTGACGGCAAGGACTATTTGCTGGAATTGCCGATTAAGGCGGATGTCGCCCTGGTCAAAGCTTACAAGGCGGATAAGGCCGGCAACCTGGTGTTCCGCAAAGCGGCGCGCAACTTTAACCCGCTGATGGCGACCGCGGCCAAAGTCGTGATCGTCGAAGCGCAAAACATCGTGGAAATCGGTGAAATCGATCCCGACGAAGTCATGACGCCGGGTATTTTCGTCAATTATCTGGTTCAGGGTTGAGGAGGGATAGCACATGGATGCAAAAGAACTAATCGCCAAACGGGTCGGACAGGAGTTTAGCGACGGGGATCTGGTCAATCTCGGCATCGGTATTCCCACTATGGTTGCCGACAATCTGCCGGAAGGGGTCCACGTGATCCTGCACTCGGAAAACGGCTTTGTCGGTCTCGGCCCAGCGGCCAATGGCAATTCCGATCCCGATCTGGTCAACGCCGGCGGCAAACCGGTATCGATCAATCCCGGCGGCGCTTTCTTCGACAGCGCCACGTCCTTCGGCATCATTCGCGGCGGCCATCTGGCGGCAACCGTTCTCGGCGCTTTGCAGGTGGACCAGGAAGGCAACCTGGCCAACTGGATGGTGCCAGGCAAAATGGTGCCCGGCATGGGCGGCGCGATGGATTTGGTAGCCGGCGCCGAGCGGGTCATCATCGCGATGGAGCACACCGCCAAAGGTGCGCCGAAAATCCTGAAAAAATGCAACCTGCCGCTGACAGCGGTCAAAGAAGTCGACATGATCGTCACCGAGCTGTGTGTGATGATCTGCGACGCTAATGGACTGACCCTGACCGAACTGGCCCCCGGTGTTACCGTGGAGCAGGTGAAAGCGGCGACAGAAGCCGATTTCAAAGTCTCGCCCAATCTAAAAACAATGCCTGTCTAATCAACACGACCAAGACCCGGCAGTTGCTGAAATACTCAGTGGCTGTCGGGTTTTCTATTTATATTAATAGGCTTGCCAAAAGCAAATATGGTATGATTTTGCTATAGTAAATGCGAGGACGGAGGGCGTGCACATGAAAACAGGCGTCATCGGCGCGGGCCGGATGGGGAAAAGACTGGCGCAGCGACTGTCTGGGAAACATGACGTATTTCTGTATGACGCGGACCCGGCTGCGGCCCAGGCTGCGGCGCAGGCGCTCGGGCTGCGGGCGGCGGCGGACCTGACTGGAGAATCGGCGGACGCGCTAGTGTTGGCTGTGCCCGATATGGCGGTCAAGCCCTGTATCGAGATGCTATTGGCGCAGCAGGCGACGGCGCTGGTGTTTAATGTGGCTACGAATATTTCCCGGGAAATGTTGGCTGAAATGGCAGGTGCTTCGCTACGCGCTCTCAATGTAAAGCTCATCGGTCACGCCGGAGAGATGGGCTGCGGCGGGCAGCCGGTCATCGTCGTCGACGAGGCCGAGCCGGCGCTGGCCGCGGTTGCCGCCGAACTATTCGCACCGGTCGGCAGCGTGGTGCTGGCGAATGCGGATGTGGTTCAGACGATCAACGTCATTGCCACCGAGCAGGCATTGAAAGCGGCGGTAATGCTCGAACAGGCGCTGCGGACGGCAGGAATAGAAAACTGGCAGATGATCCACGGCGCGTTGTCAGTGGTGGCGCCCGGCGTAATCAAGGCCTATGCCGAAGATGATCTGGGGCCATTTGCGCGAAGAATCATCGCTGCATTGCGCGAGGAGGGCTTGCCATGACGACGCAGTGCAACATGGCAGGGGCGCTGATGGAAGCCTGGCGCGAGTTTTCCATTACGCCGCAGCAGTTTCAACAGATCGCGGCAGACTTTGCGGTGACGCTGGAAGACGGACTGTGCGGCAGACCCTCGCCGCTGCAAATGTTGCCCGGTTTTGTCGGCAGGCCGTGCGGCGAAGAGACCGGCCGCTATCTGGCGCTGGACTTCGGCGGCACCAATGTGCGGGTGGCTGTGGTGGAGCTGTGCGGCGGCGGGCGGACCCGGATCGAAAAATTGCACAAGGTGTCGCTGCGCGACAAGGCAGCCGGCTACGACTATACCGCCGCCAACGTCCAGCTGGGTGAGCTGTTCGACTTCATTGCCAAACAGGTCGCGCTGGTCGCTGATGGCGGCGAGCAGCTGCTCGGCCACTCGTTTTCTTACGGCGGCAAGCAGACGGCGATCGGTCGGGCCGACTTCATCGGCTGGACCAAAGAAATCAAGGTGTCGGGCATTGCCGGGCAGGACATCAACGCCACGCTGGCCACGGCGCTGGTCCGGCAGAACCTGGCCGCCGTCCGCCCTGTGGCGGTGCTGAACGATACGGTGGCGACGCTTTTGACTGCCGCCTATGCGATGCCGGCGGCAGACATGGGCTCGGTCTGCGGCACCGGCCAAAACAGCTGCTACTACGAAAAACAGCCCAGGCACGGCGACCGTAGCCGCGAAATGGCCTACAACGCCGAATCCGGCGGCTTCGACCGGTTGCCGTTCAGCCGGTTTGACAATGAACTCGATGCGGCCAGCGAAATTCCTGGCCGGCAACGGATGGAAAAAATGGTGGCCGGTCGTTATCTGGGCGAACTGGCGCGCCGCATCCTGTGGGAGGGGCGCGGCGAGTGCGGCATGCAGTTTGTCGAGCGATGTCCGGTATTCGCGCAGGTCGATGGACTGACCAGCCAGGACCTGGCCGTGTTTGCCGGTGACGAGTCTGAAACGCTGGCGGCGACCGAAGCCTGGCTGGCGCAGCATTGTCCGGCAAGCGGCGCCAGTCTGGCGGAACGGCATTTTATCAAGGCGGTGGCGGAGCTGGTCATCGAACGGTCGGCGACGCTGGTCGCCGCCAGTTACGCCGGATTCCTGTTGCGACTGGACCCGGCGAAGCGGCGAAACCACCTGATCGGCGTCAATGGCTCGCTGTACGAAAAGATGCCCGGCTTTGCCGCGGCGATTTCCCGCCAACTTGAACAGTACGGCGGCTGGCCTACCGGGCAGGTCGAATTTCTGGTGGTCGACGAAGCACCGCTGCGCGGGGCGGCGATCGCGGCGGCGATGGCCCAGGCGGAAGGAGCGATAGCGTAAATGGAGCAGGAGCGTTGCGGCTGGTGCAAAGGCGATGCGCTTTATGAGGCGTATCATGACGAGGAGTGGGGACTGCCCGAGCATGACGACCGGCGGTTGTTCGAGTTTTTGATTTTGGAAGGGGCGCAGGCTGGGCTCAGCTGGATCACGGTGCTGCGCAAGCGCGAGAACTACCGGCGGCTGATGGCCGACTTCGACCCGGCGGTGCTGGCAGGCTGGGGAGATGCCGAGGTCGCAGCCTGGCTGCAGGAACCGGGGATCATCCGCAACCGGCTGAAGCTGCACGGGACGCTGCAAAACGCCAGGGCATTCCTGCGGGTTCAGGCGGAATTCGGCAGTTTTGACGCTTACCTGTGGCGGTTTGTCGACGGCAAGCCGGTCCAGAATAACTGGCGGACGCTGCAGGAAGTGCCGGCCGAGACGCCGCTGGCCCAGCAGCTGAGCAAAGATCTGAAAAAGCGCGGCTTCACCTTTGTCGGGCCGACGATCTGCTATGCGCTGATGCAGGCGGTCGGTCTGGTCAACGACCATCTGACAAGCTGCTTCCGCCATCAGCAAGTGCAGAAACTCAGCCGCTGATTGCGCAGGACTTTGCCATCTGTTCCCGAATACTATCGACAAGAACCCAAACGGTTTAGGGGAGGAATGAGGAAATGATTGCCGGTTATCTGAAACTGTGGGACAAGGAAAAACACCTCTATGCACCGACGATTCAAAAAGCGCTGGCCTGGCTGCAATCCGCCGACCTGGCAAGTTTGCCGACCGGTCGCCATGTGATCGACGGCGACAATATGTACGCGATGGTCAATGAATATACGACCGAACCGAAAGAAAAAAGACGGGCCGAAGCCCATCGCAAATACGTCGACATCCAGTACATCGCCGCCGGCGAGGAAAAGATCGGCATCGCGCCGCTACAGGACGGCTACGAAGTGGTGGAAGACAAACTGGCGGAGAAAGACGTGATCTTCTACGCCGGATTGCAGGATGAAGTGGAATTGGGGCTAAAGGCAGGCATGTTCGCCGTGCTGTTCCCATGGGAAGTGCACCGGCCCAACTGCGCGTTTGACAAACCGGCTCCGGTGCGCAAAGTGGTGATGAAGATCAGCGTGGACAGTCTGTAAGGAGAGTCGTAATGACCGTCAACCAAGCACTGCTGAAAAGAATCGCCAAGCGGTTTCGCCAGGAGAAGACGATTGGTGATGCGATATTCAACGGCGTCCCCGGCATCATTTACCTGATTGATGCCGAGGGAATGGCCGTGCGCTGGAATCGCCGGCTGACGGAAAGCACCGGCTATTCGGACGAAGAAATTGGCCAGCTGCATTGTCTGGAATATTTTCGCGGCGCAGACGCAGAGCTGATTGCGCAGAAGGTGGCGCAGACGCTGACGGACGGCAGCTCGGACGCCGAGGTCGAGTTTTACCGCAAAGACGGTTCGCATTTTTCCATCTATCTGACGTCCGTTAGGGTGATCATTGACGGCAAGCCTTATATCGCCGGAGTCGGCATCGACATCAGCGAGCGGCGGCGCGCGGTGGAGGCGCTGGCCCGGTCCGAGGCGGAACTGCGGCGGCACAAAAAAGAGCTGGAACTGACGGTGGAACAACGGACCGCCGAGGTCGTGGCGGCCAACCAGGAACTGACGGCGATGAATCAGGAAATGAGCGCGATGAACGAAGAGCTGCAGCACGCCAATAGCCAGCTCGGCGCGGAAATCGAACTGCGGCAGCAGCAAGAGGACGAGCTGCTGATGCGGGAACGCCAGTACCGTTCGGCAACCCGGCTATTGACCCGCCCGGTGGAAGAAACCGCTCCGGGTCTTGAGGCGATATTGCGCGATGCATTGCAGCTGGTGAAGGCTCCGGCCGGCTATATCGGCCTTTACAACCCGGCGGAAAACCATGTCTGGCTCGGTCCGGTGATCGGTCCGCTGGATTTTGTGATGATGAATCCGCGCCCGGCCGACCGAGGCGTGCTGGGGCATGTCGTGGAAACCGGCGAAACAGTCAGCGTGGAAGATTACCGGGACTATTCACGGCGCATCGACGACCCGATGCTGGCCCGGCTGACCAGCCTGATCACCGTGCCGCTCAAACACGGCGACCACCTAATCGGCACATTGACGGCGCATTGGCTGGATGAACCCTACCCGTTCGGCAAGGAAGACGTCGAAGTGCTGACGCAATACGGCAACCTTGCAGCGGCGGTGCTGGAGCGGGCCGAGTCGCAGCAACGACTGGTGCGCAAGAACGAACTGTTGCAGAGCCTGGCGGACACGACGACGGCGCTGCTGGGGGAACTGGACCTCGGCATGGTGTTGCAGGGGATTTTGAAGCAGGCGACCACATTGACCGGAATACCGCATGGTTTTGTCCAGCTGTTTGAAAAAGATGACAACATGGGAGCGGTGCGGGCCGGAGTCGGCGTCTATGCGGCGCAAGTCGGGACCACCGCCAAGGTCGAAGGCGGAGTATACGCCGAAGTGGTGCGGACCGGAAAAATGGTGGTAGTGGAAGACTATGCAAACTGGGCAAACCGACTGACGACCAAGCGCCAGGCAGGTCTGAGCGTGGGCTTGCAAGCGCCGCTGAGGATCAACGACAAATTTATCGGCATCATCGGACTGGCAGCGTTTGGCGAGGCAGTGTCGCTGGACTCCGACAAACTGGCGGCGGTGGAACACCTGGCAGGCATTGCCGCGGTCGCGGTCAAGAACGCGCTGAGCCATGACGAGGCGAGAACCCTGGCTTATCAGGACGTGCTGACCGGGCTGGCGAACCGGGTCAGCCTCGGCCGCTGGCTGGAGGCGGAAATGCAAAGGGCCCGCTGCGCGCAAGCCCACGGCGCATTGTTCTTTATCGACATGGATGACCTGAAAACGATTAACGATACGTTCGGTCATTCGCTGGGCGACGAAGTCATCATCACCGCAGCCAGGCACATTCAGGACGCGGTCGGCAAGGAAGGATTCTTTGCCCGGATCGGCGGCGATGAATTTGTGGTCGGCCTGCCCGGCAACTCCGACCAGCTGGCGATCAGCATCCTGGCCGAGCGGCTGTTGCAATACCTTAGCCACGACTACGAGATCTCCGGCCAACACATCCACATGTCGGCCAGCATCGGCATCACGCTCTACCCCAGGGACGGCGATACGCCGGACGAGATCCTGAAAAACGCCGACAGCGCGATGTACGCCGCCAAACGGAGCGGACGCAACTGCTGGTCGTTTTATGAACCGGTGCTGCAAACCGAAGCGTTTGAAAAAATGACCCTGACCAACAGCCTGCGGCGGGCGCTGGACCGCGAGGAGCTGCTGCTGCATTTCCAACCCTTCGTCCGTCTGCCGGACAAGCACATCATCGGCTTTGAAGCGCTGCTTCGCTGGAACAGCGCCGAACACGGACCTGTGTCGCCGGGCCGGTTCATTCCCTACGCCGAACAAAGCGGCATCATCGTTCCGCTCGGCTACTGGGTCGTCGCCGAAGCCTGCCGGTTTGCACAGCAACTCGGCGAAACAGGCCATGGCGACCTCTGCGTCGCGGTCAACATCTCGCCGCGCCAGCTGGCAGACGTCAACTTCATCGCGATGGTGCGCAGCGCCATCCATGAGTCGGGCATCCGGCCGCAGCAACTGGAAATCGAAGTCACCGAAAGCGTATTGATCGAGTCGATGGAGGAAAGCATCAAAAAGTTGCTCGCGCTAAAAGAACTCGGCGTGCGGATCGCGCTCGACGACTTTGGCACCGGCTACTCCTCGCTGACCTACCTGCGGCGGCTGCCGGTCGGCACCCTGAAAGTCGACAAATCGTTCATCGACGATATTTTGGCGGACTGGGTCCAGGCCGACCTGGTCGGCTACATCATCGACATGGCCCACACGCTGAACCTGTCGGTCGTCGCCGAAGGAGTGGAAAGCGAGGCGCAGCTGGAAAAGTTGCACCAGTACGAATGCGACTGCATCCAGGGCTACGTGTTCAGCCGACCGCTGCCGGCGGCGGAGGCGATGGGGCTGCTGAAGTGAAAGTGAGGATGCACATGATATAAAAAGCAGGCTTTCGGCGGTATGGCCGGAAGCCTGCTTTTTTTTGAGGGGCGGGTTATTGTTACTTGCTGACCAGGTAGTCAATCAGGGCGGCTTTTTCCTCGTCATTCAGCGTCGCGCCTTTGCCGATCATCCGGTTGACTGTTGTTTGCCAACCCGCGCGGTCTTTGGTTTTGCTGGTGATGCGGTCCAGACCGTGACAGCCGCCGCAACGATCTTCCATGATCGCTTTGCCATCCGGCGTACTGAACCCGTGGGTAGGTACACTGAACATCGCCAGAAAAACTGCCAGGACCAAACCTGCTGCCAGTAGCGTCCATTTGTTCACTGCGTTCAGCTCCTTTTATTTAATGCTACTATTGCGATGAATTCGCGGCGGGGGAGGGAAATCCTGCAGGAATATTGGTAGCTATTAGAGAAGGAGATTCCTGAATAAAAACCGGCAGGAGGTTGAAACAATGAACAGAAAAATTGCTGGGCTTGTGTTTCTCCTAATGATTTTCTTGTCGAACAATGTTTGGGCGGCGAACTGGGTGCATGTGGCAACCAATTGGTTTGGGCAAGACAAGATGTATGTCGATACTGAAAGCGTCTTCAAAACGAAGGATACGATCATCTTCTGGGAGTTGCTGGTGGAAGACGACACCCCGGATAAAGCGAACAAAATTCTTTATAAGTACGAAGCGACGCTCACGTCGCCGCGACAGCAAAGAACCCTGGAATACTTACTCTACAACCCCCAAGGGAAAGAAACTTTTCGCAACAAAAGAAGCGGCGGTTTCTTGCCGGTGCAAAAGACTTCCCCCGCTGACCAGTGCATTGACTTTGCGATAAAACACGCAAAAGAGGGAAAAGACGCTGGCGAAGTACCGGTATTGCCATAAGAGCATTTTTTTACAAATAAAGTGCGTAGATTACAGACGGGAATCTACGCACTTTTTTCTACTTAGTGACCAGATAATCAATCGGGGCTGCTTTTTCTTTGGCGCTTAGCGTCGCGGTCGTTGGTCTTGCTGGCAGGGCGATTCGGCTTTAAGGAAATTGTTGCGATGAATTCGCGGCGGGGGGAGGGAAGTCTTGCAGAGAGGGGGGCGAGGGGGGGTAGGAGAGAGGATGGGAAGTGAGAAATAAGAGAGAAGAAAGGCAGGTGCAAGGACAGCGACGCCGGGAAGTCGCCGGCAAGCAAGATTCCGGCGGATAAGACCGTCATCACTCCAAATCAGACCGAGCAGAAAGTCGATGTATACCGCATTACGCTGGACAAGGCCAAGTGGGGCGTGAGTGGGCTGGTGCTGGCAGGTGGGTCGGAACCAGTCGAATTCGGCGGCGGACCAGCATACCATAACAAGGACTGGTCGGTCTCGGCCGGCGTGACGACGCGTAGCCGGGTGTTTGTAATGGGAACGAAATATTTTTGATGGCAGAGCCGCTTTGGGAAACCGGGGCGGCTTTTAAGTTTATATAAATCATATAGCATGAAAAATAAACATGAAAGCATTGATGTTTTAGAGGAATTATTCAATTTAATGACGAAAAGGATTCAAACGATACTATTGTTACCCGTAGGTTGTATGAAGCGATTCGAGGAGTGAGTTTATGAAGAATTTAACATTTGTATTACGTGCGAGCATATTTGGTGATTTTTCGAAAATTAAAGTAAACCCCGAGACATCAATTAAACTCACTTCTTTATTCAGTCAATATGGGTTTATCCCTTCAATTTATCAGGAAATTTATCTTAATGAATTGCAAAAAAGGCAACAATTGCTTGAATTTGATCAAGGGTGGAACATTAAGTTCGGAATTAATCGAATTGACGTTGAAAAAACGTTAAATCCCAAAAATAGAGAGCTTAATTATAGATTGCCTGACTTTATTGGTACTGCAATGAAATATTTAAATATTATTATTGCGGAGTTTGATATTATGGCAAATCGTTTAGCGTTATTCTCTGACAATTTGATTGTTATTTCAGAAAAAAAGGTGCTTGATGACATATATCGAAACCTCACAAACCCTCTCGATGCTTATAGAGATGTGAGTGTTTCTGAGTGGAATTTAAGATCGGTGACAAGAAAAACTGTGAAAGATAATGGATGGGAAGAAATTTTCAATGTTATTGTTGACGTAAGTAGGTCAAAAGGCACGATTCAACTTGGCGAAGATATTCCAGAAGAGTCGATAGATGATTTGAGGATTTATTTTGATATTAATACTGTTCCTGAAAGTGATTCGCTAAGATTCGACGCAAGTTCATTAGAACCGTTTTTTTCTAATGCGTTGCGATTTGTAGGTGAAATATCTTTGCAGATGGAGGGGAGATTTAATGTCAATCTTTCAAGTATTAGATAATGAAAGTTCGATTGAGTCTGACTCCAAGAAAAAAATACAAGTAACGAAAGATGTAATTTCGTTCATAACATTCACATCACCTAACCAAATAACCAAAGGAAAAAACGTAGTATCCGCGGTCCCAACTAACAGCGATATATTTGATATGAAGCAAAAATCCTGCTTTTTTTATTGGACTGATACAGAAAAAGCCAGAGGGTGGGACTTTGTATCATCGTCTATACCTGCAAGCGTTGAACAACGAGGAAGTCAGCATTGTGAGGCAATGCTGACATTAACCGTTAATTCCCCAGAATCGAAGCTTATTATTTCCCAAATTAATCGAGAAGAATATGAAGCTGGATATGAAAACGAATCAGAAGATATGATGAAATTGCTGATAGAAAAATATGGAATTGATAGATTTGGTAAATGGTTGCTGGAAATTTGGAAAGAAGGGTATACGACGAATCCGCATTTATGTGTAGGGATTTTGCATATGGTATCCCATGTTTCTCCAAGTTATATTGAGCCCTATGGGTCTAACATTGCTATGGCTGCTGTTTCGCATAAATCAATGGAGGTAAAGGAGTTTGGCATAAAGGTTTTTGAAAATTGGGGCGACCCGCAATACATTAAAGTGCTTGAAATGATGGATTGCGGAAATAAGTTGATAGATTCGTATCGAAATGTTGTTATCAGTTCTTTGAAAAATGAACAAAAGGTGTGTAATAATGCCATTACTGCTTAGATCTGCTACATTAAGTCGCTGGGTTGATATAGATGATGAAATTAATATTGAAGATATTGATGCAGATGCAATTACTGATTTGCGGACAACGAAAAATAGACTATCCATGTGGCTGATTAGCGATGATAAAAAAGATATGGATAATGCAATTCTTGCATTGGCAACAAATCGGGATGGCATTGAAAAAATGTCTGTTTTCTTTGTTGAATTAAATGAAGTTGAAAAGTGTTTTTCTATTCAAAACACGCCAGGCCAAAGCCCTTTTATTGATGTGAACTCTAGTCATCGAGATGTTTGTGGGTTGACTCATAAAGGCTTGGGGAAATTGGCCGGTATTTGTTTAAACTCAGTAAAAAATTCTAATTGGGAAGAAATTAGTAAGAATAGAATCAAAGAAATGATAAAAAATGCCATACAAGAAAAGAGATTGACACGTGATTTGGTTAAGAAAAAACTGCAGGACAATATAGAAAAGGAAATTGGTTGGGATTTGTGAAGACTAAAATTGTAGAAGATTTTCATTTTGCCTGACCGCTCACCTTCGGGTGGCGGTTTTTTTGTTTGTAGGCAGGAGTTTCTTTTGCATTATTGAATTGAATATCAACACTCCTGTTGTGCTGAAGAGATAAGGTTCTTGCTCATGAAAAAAAGTTTGTGGAGATGAAATGTGCTATGGACAAAGAAAAATGGCGCTTGACAGAAGAATTGGTTGTATTGATAGAAAAACACATTTCGTCTGATTCAATAATCGAATATGATCAAAAACTTACAGACCTTTCTGGAGATAGCAGCGGTGGGCGCCAATGTGATGTCGTGATACGGACGGGTAAGCCTCCGAGGGAAACCTTGACAATTGTAGAGGTTCAGGACAGGGGAACACCATTTAATATTACGACCTTTGATGGTCTGTACGACAAAATGAGAAAAGTAGGTGCGCAGCATCTGATTTGTGTTTCAAGGCAAGAATTCCCCGAGTCTATAAAAAAAGCTGCTCTGCGACATGGTCCGACAATTCGGTTGGTTACGCTGAAAAACATTGAAGCAGGGGATTTCCCAATTAATTTTTGGGATAATACTATTGTTTGTGAACATAGGGGGATTATAAATATTGGCACAGTTGCTCATGGCGTGAAAAAAGGCGAAATTCCAATGCAAAAGCCTTCGAGTTCTAGCTCAAAAGATGAGATATATCTTTTGGGAGAAGAGAAGGCTTCAATTGCAGAGTTACTATTTCAATACATTGATAGAAACAAGTTGCTTTTAACTCCAGGTCTGAATGAGGTTGCAGTGAGCGTGCCATTTGACGATAGATGCCTGTCGTTTGTGTCAAGTGATAAACTAATCCAGGTAAAGGTTGATTTTTCAGCTACTGTTGAATTTGCCTACTATCGATTGCCGCTTAAGTATATGTCTTATAATCAACAGGATTGGAACCATCCTCTAGCATGGATTGCTGAAGCGAAAGGGACTGTCAATGGTAACGAAGTGACAATTAAAGGCTTAGTTAAACCAACAGGAGACGGCAATTATGGATTCAATGTTATGGAGATATCACCCGGGTATAAACTGAAAGTGACTACTGCGATTTAATTATCTTGACTCCAAATACAAAAGCGGAACAACAAAGTTGTAAATTTGAAGATAAATGCGAATATCTTGCAACCCCAATAAAATCGGCAATTCGCCAAGCTTTAAAGTGCCACCTCTCACCTTCGGGTGGGCGGCTTTATTTCCTACAATTACCAAAACGTGCGCCATTTCGTGTGCCACCCTTATGCAAAATCAGCAAAAACACCCTAATTGGCACAAACTAATAATGTGGCAATAACGGCGTATTTTCGGCATTTTCACACAACGCCAAGTGTAGCAAAAAGCCAAAATCCGCACTTCAAAACCGTGTGTTTCAATGCTCTGCAAAAACATGGTAGCTTGAAGTATTTCAAGAATGATGCCGTATGCTTGCAAATATAAAAACTGCTCCGACCGTATGATCGGAGCAGTTTTTGCTAAACGGTCAAAATCTGGATAAATTACGGGTCAAGGTCGAAGATGTTCTTTCAAAGGTTCGCTTTAAAATAATCCATAGCCTTTCTAAAACATCCTCGTTTTGCGGAGAGTTGACCAAACTCGCTTTCAGGTCCCTTCTGGACGACTTCTTTATCTGCTATGACTGCTAATGTTTGAGTATCAATTAACATGGCGCGGGCGCGAATGTTCACTCGCGAATAGGTTAATGAAGAATATCCGACGTTCGGATAATAATAACCTTCTTGCCTATTGCTTATATCCGCGTCTGTCATAATCAGAACTAATGCTTGTTCATATGGGGTCGACTTGATAAATTCAAACAAATCCTGACGTGTAGGTAATTCCGGCTCTTTTAACAAGCCTTTGTCATCCCAATACTTTCTGTATTTTCCTTGAGGCTCATCGCCGACAATTAAGTTGGTAAACCGGTCCTTTAACTTATCTTGAACTATTTTGTAAAAATCATTTATGCGAAAAGAAGGATCTCCGATAATCACAACCCCGATTTGCTTATTGTTGGGCGGTGGAGTTGGGGCCTGTAAGATATTTTGTGTAAAGTGGAAAAATTGGTAAAATCACTTTATACAAAATGGAGGCTTACAGCATGGCAAAAAAGAAACGCAATCCTGCAAATGCAGCCGCTATCGCCCATATTTTCGAAAACTATGAA
>JAHDPL010000043.1 GCA_018434355.1 Sporomusaceae bacterium
GATCAAATCGGCGCCTGAACCGCTAAGGCAAGTGTTGGAACTGCGTCAATCGCTCGCCAAATCCAGCGTGAAGAAATACACCGCGATGGACAGCGCTGTCTGCAAGGACGGCAGAGCCAGAGGGCTGCTTCAGTTTTATGGCGCAAACCGAACCGGGCGCTGGGCAGGCCGGCTGATTCAAGTGCAAAACCTGCCGCAAAATCATCTGCCGGACTTGGCGCAGGCGCGTAGCCTGGTGAAGTCCGGCAATTGTGCTGCGATGGAAATGCTCTATGATTCTGTGCCCACCGTACTATCCGAACTCATCCGGACTGCATTTGTCCCGAGGTCTGGCCAGCAATTTCTCGTCGCAGACTTTAGCGCGATTGAAGCGCGGGTGATTGCCTGGCTGGCCGGCGAAACGTGGCGTAACGAGGTGTTTGCCGACCACGGCAAGATCTATGAAGCCTCCGCCAGCCAGATGTTTCATGTTCCAATCGAAGAAATCACCAAAGGGAGTCCGCTCCGGCAAAAGGGAAAAATTGCAGAACTGGCGCTGGGTTATGGCGGTTCGGTTGGCGCGCTGAAAGCCATGGGGGCGATCGAGATGGGCGTTGCTGAGGTAGAACTTCGGCCGCTAGTGACGGCGTGGCGAGCAGCCAATCCGAGCATCGTGCGGCTGTGGTGGGATGTGGATCAAGCCGCCATGACTGCAGTCAAGGACCGGACCACGACAAGTACTCACGGTATCCGCTTTTCGTGCAGAAGCGGCATGCTTTTCATTACCCTGCCATCCGGTCGGCAACTCTCCTATGTGAAGCCAAGAATCGGGGAGAACCAATTCGGCTCTGAATGTGTGACCTATGAAGGGGTAGGTGCTACGAAACGATGGGAACGTGTCGAAACCTACGGTCCCAAGCTCGTGGAGAACATCGTGCAGGCGATTAGCCGCGACATCCTCTGCTACGCAATGCAGAGTTTGGATAGCGCGGGATATCCTATTGTGATGAGTGTGCATGATGAAGTGGTTATCGAGGTGGAAAATGGCGTTTATCCGGATGCGGTCTGCCAGCTGATGGCTGAAACTCCGCCATGGGCGAAAGGGCTGCTGCTTCGTGCCGATGGCTTTGTGTGCCCATTTTATAAAAAAGAATAAAAACATTTTCAAAGACCGTCCGATTTTGGTCCTTGGCGTGGCTTACAGTGAGGGCCATAGAAAACTGAGCCTTCAGGAAGGACGGTTCTTTCATGAACAAGTTAACACTGTTTGCCTTCGAAGGAAATGAAGTCAGGACAATTCAAAAGGAGCATTCCTGTAGCGAGTAAAAATAGACTTTGAAAAAAGAGACGCCCGGCAATACAATGGCAATGTGCTGACTCCGGCAAGAAAGGCACAAAACCAAAATATTGAGGAGGCGTCCCAAGATGAAGTTTACCCAAA
>JAHDPL010000054.1 GCA_018434355.1 Sporomusaceae bacterium
AGATGGTAATGCCTGGGGACAATATCCAGATGGATATTGAACTGATCACGACAATTGCGATTGAAGAAGGCTTGCGTTTTGCGATCCGTGAAGGCGGCCGTACCGTTGGCGCCGGCGTTGTTACCGCAATCAACGACTAACCTTAGTAGCCCGATGAGTTTCAAGCGGAGGGCTGGCTTTGACGCCGCTCTCCGCTTATTTTTTGCCAAGCAAGTTATCCTGCGCAAGTGTATTGACAGGGCAAGGCAATTGTGATAGATTGTAAAAGCGGCATTTTGAACTAATATGTAAAATCGGTTAAAGAGGTGTGCAGTATGCGTAATGCAGTCACGTTGGCTTGCACGGAGTGCAAGCAACGCAACTATCAGACCAATAAGAATAAGAAGAATGATCCGGACCGTTTGGAATTCAACAAGTATTGCAAATTCTGCAAAAAACACACGGCGCACAAAGAAACAAAATAGTTTTTGTTTGATTCTGTGCAGTGCTTTCTTCAAACAGGGGTGTAGCTCAATTGGTAGAGTAGCGGTCTCCAAAACCGTTGGTTGCGGGTTCAAGTCCTGCCGCCCCTGCCATTTTCAACAAATTTTCGATTGCGATCGAATAAAATAGGATGTGACGATATGGCGGTTCAGGAAGTAGCGGTGCAAAGTCGAAGCCGACTGGCAAGGCTGACGCGGTTCCTGCGGGAAGTTAAGTCTGAGCTGAAGAAGGTTTCGTGGCCCAACAAGAAAGAACTGACGGCCAATACGATAGTGGTGTTGGTGTCGGTTTTTTTCGCTGCGACACTGATCTGGATTATCGACAGCGTTTGCTCAAGAATCCTCAAGATTTTCCTGCTAGGTTAGAGGCGCATTGATGGAAGAAGAACGTCAATGGTATGTGATTCATACTTATTCCGGCTACGAGAATAAGGTCAAAGCAAACCTGGAGCGCAAGATTCAGTCCATGGGCATGCAGACTGAGATTTTTCAGGTCTTGGTACCGATGGAAGACGAAGTGGAGATCAAAGACGGCAAACGTAAGGTTACTAAGAAAAAGATTTTCCCTGGCTATGTCTTAGTCGAGATGATCGTCAATGACCGGACTTGGTATGTAGTGCGCAACACCCCCGGAGTGACCGGGTTTGTCGGATCCGGCAGCAAGGCGATCCCGCTGAGTTCGATGGAATTAAAGCCGATTCTGAGAGCGATGGGTGTGGAAGAGCCGCGCCAGAAGATTGATGTCAAACCGCAGGAAGTGATTCGCATCGTGGCCGGCGCCTTTGAAAACTGGACCGCTACCGTGACGGATGTATATATGGATCGAGGCAAAATTCGCGCCCTGGTGAATATGTTTGGCCGCGAAACGCCTGTGGAACTGGATTTTTCCCAAGTGGAGAAATTATAGAGACTGCGCAGACTCCAGTAGTAGGAGTCGGTGGGAGGGCTGTATGGCCCGCAATACCACATTATGCACGTAAGGAGGTGTGAACACATGGCAAGAAAGATTATCAAAGTTGTGAAACTGCAATGTCCTGCAGGAAAGGCTACTCCGGCGCCCCCGGTCGGTCCTGCTCTTGGACAAGCTGGTGTCAATATCATGGCGTTCGTAAAGGATTTCAATGAAAGAACAGCCAAACAAGCTGGTTTGATTATTCCGGTTGAAATCACCGTTTTTGAAGACCGTTCCTTCACTTTCATCACCAAGACCCCGCCTGCGGCGATTTTGCTCAAGAAAGCGGCCGGGATCGAAACGGCTTCCGGTGAACCGAACAAGAAAAAAGTGGCGAAAGTATCCCGCGATAAAGTTCGTGAGATTGCTGAATCCAAAATGCCCGACCTGAATGCTGCTAACGTCGAATCGGCGATGCGTATGGTCGAAGGCACGGCGCGCAGCATGGGAATCGACATCGTCGATTAGTGTCGCCGCCTGTGGGAGGGTTTCCCGTTATAACCACAACAGCAGGAGGAAAAAGTTATGGCCAAACACGGCAAAAAATATCAGGAGTCAGCCAAGCTGATCGAAGCAGACAAAATATATGAAGCAGAAGAAGCGATTGCGCTGATTCAAAAAATGCCATCGGTTAAGTTTGATGCGACATTGGAAGTTTCGGTGAAACTCGGCGTTGATCCCAAGCATGCCGATCAACAAGTCCGTGGAGCGGTTGTATTGCCGAATGGTACTGGCAAGACAAAGCGGGTTCTCGTCTTTGCCAAAGGTGAGAAAGCAAAAGAAGCGGAACAGGCAGGCGCTGACTTTGTCGGCGCGGAAGATATGGTCGAGAAGATTCAGGGTGGTTGGACTGACTTTGATGTCGCTGTTGCAACCCCTGACATGATGGGTACTGTCGGTCGACTGGGCAAAATCTTGGGTCCCAAAGGTTTAATGCCGAACCCTAAGGTCGGTACCGTCACCATGGATGTCACCCGTGCGTTAAATGAGATCAAAGCTGGTAAAATCGAGTATCGTACCGATAAAGCCGGCAATATCCATGCTCCGCTGGGCCGGATGTCATTTGAAACGGAAAAATTGCTGCAAAACTATTTCACGTTGATTGAAACGTTGGTCAAAGCGAAGCCGTCTGCCGCCAAAGGAACGTATGTCAGGAATATCACCATGAGTTCCACTATGAGCCCGGGAGTTCCTGTAAACACGCTAAAATTGGCTGCGAAAAAAGACGCGTAACTTGGTTTGAATCAAAAATTCATAGTTGGGCTGTAGACAGCAGGTACCTTTCTGGTATAAGCATCGCTGAACGATGCGCCCGCCGAGGCCGGAGCGACAGAATCGTGATGTATGTCATGAGGTCTCCGGTGCTTGGCGCCGCGAGACCTTTTTGTGATATTTTTGGAAGGAGGTGGACTATATATGGTAATCCGCCCGGAAAAAGTGGCGATGATCGCCTCGTTGAAAGAAACGATGAAAAATGCCAAAGGCGCCGTTTTGACCGACTATCGGGGAATCAAGGTCGCCCAGGACACCAAACTGCGTCGTAAGATGCGTGAAGCAGGCGTTCAGTACTCGGTCATCAAGAACAATATGGCGAGTATTGCTGCCAAAGAAGCCGGAATTGAGGGCTTGGACGACTATCTGAAAGGCCCATTGGCAATGGTTTCTTCGGACAAGGATCCCGTAGCCGCGGCAAAACTGATTTCCGAATTCATTAAAGAGAACCGAATCATGGAAATCAAGGGTGGTCTCGTCGAAGGGAAAGTCATTGATGCCGAAGGCGTCAAGGCTCTGGCCAATCTGCCGTCCCGCGAAGTATTGCTGGCCCGTTTGCTTGGCAGCATGCAATCGCCGATCACTGGTTTTGTCACCGTATTGCAGGGTAACATCCGCAATTTGGTATACGCACTGGATGCAGTGCGCCAACAAAAGGAAAGCGCATAACCCCAAACAGAGAATATTATATTTTGGAGGAATGAAACATGAATAAAGAACAAATCATGGAAGCCATTGAAAAAATGACCGTACTCGAACTGTCCGAATTGGTAAAGGCTCTGGAAGAAAAATTTGGCGTTTCGGCATCCGCTCCGATGGCCGTAGCCGCTGCTCCTGCCGCTGCTGCCGCTGCTCCGGCTGCTGAAGAGCAAACCGAGTTTGACGTCATCCTTGCCTCGGCTGGCGCTGCCAAGATCAATGTCATTAAAGTCGTTCGCGAACTGACCGGCCTTGGCCTGAAAGAAGCGAAAGATCTGGTTGACGGCGCACCGAAGCCGGTCAAAGAAAAAATCTCGAAAGCTGACGCTGATGCTGTTAAAGCAAAATTGGTCGAAGCTGGCGCGACTGTCGAAATTAAGTAATTGCCGAAGGGGCGGGCCGAAGTATCGTGCCCGTCCTTTTTTTCATCACCGCTTCTTGTTGACAATTTGACACGTGTATGATATCATCCTAAAATGCGGTAGTACTCTGTTGAGGGGATGAAAAGCACGCTTATGTTATGAAAAAGCAAGGTCTTCCTTTAATCGGAGAGCCTTGCTTGTTTTTGCTTTACAATACGATTTTGTTTCAACAGTGGAGGTGGGGGTCTGAATGTTCAATCCCGTGCAGGTAGGTAAACGGACACGCTATAGTTATGCCAAAATCGATGAAGTGTTGGATATGCCCAATCTGATCGAGATCCAGAAGAAGTCCTATCAATGGTTCCTTCAGACTGGCCTGACGGAAATCTTCCGGGATATTTCACCAATCCAGGATTTTACTGGAAACTTGGTGTTGTCTTTCGACGATTTTCGCTTGGGCGAGTCAAAGTATGATGTGGAAGAATGCAAAGAACGCGACGTTACCTATGCCGCACCATTGAACGTCAAGGTGCGTCTGGTAAATCGCGAGACTGGCGAAATCAAAGAACAAAATGTATTCATGGGCGATTTTCCACTGATGACCGACAACGGTACATTCATCATCAACGGTGCGGAGCGTGTCATTGTCAGCCAATTGGTGCGTTCTCCCGGCGTTTACTACGATGTACAGCTGGATGCCAATGGCAAGGAACTATATTTTTCGACGATCATTCCCAACCGCGGCGCCTGGCTGGAACTTGAGACTGATTCCAATGATGTGGTAGCCGTAAGGGTTGACCGGACCCGTAAGTTGCCGGTCACCGTTTTGATTCGTGCACTGGGCTGGGAATCCAACGACGCGATTTTGTCGTTGTTTGACAATAATCCGCGGATTCGCGCCACACTAGAAGGCGGCAAGGATGACTCCAGCGATCGTGACACGGCCTTGCTTGAAATTTACAAACGGCTTCGTCCCGGCGAACCTGCGACGATTGAAAACGCAGCCCAACTGGTCGAGTCATTGTTTTTTGATTCCAAACGCTATGATCTGGCAACCGTCGGTCGCTACAAACTGACCAAAAAGATCGGTTGGCGCCGTCGCTTGCAGGGAGTATATCTGGATCAGGATATTGTTGACCGCAGCACCGGTGAAATTATCGTGTCAGCGAGAGATTCGCATGACAACCCGGTTAAGGTCGACGAAGACATCTTGGATCGAATCGAAAAAAGCGGCGTTTTCAGCGAGGAAGCTTTGGGTGAGGGTCTGGTCGAAGTGTACGCTCGTCTGCACGAAGATCAGAAACCGGAAAAAATGCTTTGCACGCCTACTCCTTCAGACTATAGCCGCCGTACGGTCACCAAGGCCGATATCATCGCCTCGATCAGCTATCTGCTGAATCTGGCTGAAGGCTTCGGCAGCAAGGACGATATCGATCATCTCGGCAACCGTCGTCTGCGTTCTGTCGGTGAACTGTTACAGAACCAGTTCCGTATTGGATTGGCCAGGATGGAGCGCGTCGTGCGTGAGCGCATGACGATACAAGATGTCGATGTTATCACGCCGCAGGCGTTAATCAACATCCGACCGGTTGTTGCTGCAATCAAGGAATTCTTTGGTTCCAGCCAGTTGTCCCAGTTTATGGACCAGACCAATCCATTGGCTGAACTGACTCATAAACGCCGACTCAGCGCGCTGGGGCCTGGTGGACTCAGCCGGGAACGCGCCGGATTTGAAGTTCGCGACGTTCATCACTCCCACTATGGCCGTATGTGTCCGATCGAGACGCCGGAAGGTCCGAACATCGGACTGATCGGTTCGTTGTCTACGTTTGGCAGGGTAAATCAGTTCGGCTTCATCGAAACCCCTTACCGAAAAGTCGACAAAAAGAATATGCGGGTTACTGAAGATGTTCATTACCAAACTGCGGACGAAGAAGACGAAGTTGTTATTGCCCAGGCGAACGAAAAGTTGAACAAGGACGGCTGGTTCGCCGAAGAAAGCGTCAGCGTGCGCTATCGCGACCACATCCTGGAAGTCCCGGCAACAGAAGTCGATTATATGGACGTTTCGCCGAAACAGGTTGTTTCCATTGCAACCGCTATGATTCCCTTCCTGGAGAATGATGATGCCAACCGGGCTCTGATGGGCGCCAATATGCAACGTCAGGCTGTCCCGTTACTGCGTCCGCAAGCACCGCTGGTCGGGACCGGCATGGAAGGCAAAGCGGCCCGCGATTCAGGCGTTGTCGTGCTGGCAAAGTCGGCCGGTGTTGTGGAACGCGCAACGGCAACCGAGATTATTGTGCGTCGGGAAGGCGAAACCGCCGGAGTCGACAAATATAAACTGCTGAAGTATTTGCGGTCCAACCAAGGCACCTGCATAAACCAACGTCCGCTGGTTTACAAGGGCGAAGTCGTTGAGAAAGGCCAGGTGCTGGCTGACGGACCGTCGACAGATCGCGGCGAACTGGCGCTGGGGCGCAACATCCTGGTTGCGTTCATGCCATGGGAAGGCTATAACTACGAGGATGCCATCTTGCTGAGCGAAAAAATCGTCAAGGAAGATGTGTTCACTTCTATTCATGTCGAAGAATATGAGTGTGATTCGCGTGACACCAAGCTGGGTCCGGAAGAGATTACCCGTGACATTCCCAATGTGGCCGAAGAAGCTTTAGGAGATCTCGATGACCGCGGCATTATCCGGGTGGGTGCGGAAGTGCGGCCCGGCGATATCCTGGTCGGAAAAGTGACCCCGAAAGGCGAAACAGAACTGACAGCCGAAGAACGGTTGCTCAGGGCAATCTTCGGAGAAAAAGCGCGCGAAGTCCGTGACACGTCCTTGCGGGTACCGCATGGCGAATCAGGCAAGGTCGTCGACGTAAAAGTCTTTACCCGCGAAAATGGCGATGAACTGATGCCTGGCGTCAATCAGCTGGTACGCGTATATATTGCCCAAAAACGCAAGATATCCGAAGGCGATAAGATGGCGGGACGACATGGTAACAAGGGCGTTGTTTCGCGTATCATGGCCGAAGAGGATATGCCGTTCCTGCCCGATGGCACGCCGGTTCAGATCGTGCTCAATCCGCTCGGCGTACCTTCACGTATGAACATCGGACAGGTTCTGGAGACTCATCTGGGCTGGGCGATTTCAGCGCTTGGACTTCAAATCGCACACAAAGACCCGAACGTTGAGGCAAGATTGCGTGAGGCCGGCTACGACCTGGACCGTTGGGGCTTGCCAAAACCGGACGGGATTGAAGAAGCTCGGGAAATGCAGCGTGGTTCGCACATCTGGCCCAACGCCTATGGCGATTGCGGGATTCATATTGCGACCCCGGTATTCGACGGTGCAACTGAAGAAGAAGTAATTCGCACCCTCAAACTGGCCCAATTGCCGGCTGACGGAAAAACCAAATTGCGCGATGGCAGGACTGGCTTGGAGTTTGATAACCCGGTGACTGTCGGTTACGTATATATGTTAAAACTGCACCATCTGGTCGACGACAAGATTCATGCTCGTTCCACCGGTCCGTACTCGCTGGTTACCCAACAACCGCTCGGCGGCAAGGCCCAGTTCGGCGGACAGCGTTTCGGCGAGATGGAAGTGTGGGCGTTGGAAGCTTACGGCGCTGCCTACACACTCCAAGAATTGTTGACGGTGAAATCGGACGATATTGTTGGTCGGGTAAAAACCTACGAAGCGATTGTCAAAGGCGAAAACATTCCAGAGCCAGGCATTCCCGAATCGTTCAAGGTTCTGATGAAAGAACTGCAAAGCATCGGATTGGATGTTGAAGTTCGCTCTGAGGATGGCAAAGCGATATTGATACGAGATTCGGACGATGATGTTCACGAAATGGCCAAGGAATTGGATTTGCCGATTGGCGGCGAATCCCGTTATCAACCGGTGCCGCGTGAACGGAAGCCGTCGCGGTTCAATGAAAAATCGGCTGAAGCAAATGTCGATGAAGTAACCGATTTTCTCGAAGATGAAGAAGCTGTTGAAGCGGATGTCTTGGACGGTATGTCGGAAATTGACATCCTGCCACCGACCAAGGTCGATGACGACGCTGAAGCGCGTGCCCGCAAGAGCGTCAAGAAAGTCAAGGCCAAGGAAAAGAAAGTCACAGTTAGGGATTTGCTTGAGGAAGTCGAAGATCTGGATTTGGATGTGCCGGATTCAGATGATGATCTGATTGAATAAGTAAGAGGGGAGCGATAGAATCTTGCAAGATGTGAATAATTTCGATTCGATGCGGATTGGCTTGGCCTCTCCCGAACAAATTGCGAGCTGGTCCCACGGTGAAGTAAAAAAGCCGGAAACGATAAATTATCGCACGCTGAAACCAGAACGCGACGGCTTATTTTGCGAGAAAATTTTTGGACCAACCCGTGACTGGGAATGTCATTGCGGAAAATACAAACGGATTCGTCACAAAGGCGTAGTTTGCGACCGTTGTGGTGTTGAAGTCACCAAATCCAAAGTCCGCCGGGACCGTATGGGTCATATTGACCTTGCGGCGCCAGTGTCTCATATCTGGTATTTCAAAGGAATCCCCAGTCGAATGGGCTTGATCTTGGACATCTCTCCCCGTTCGCTGGAGAAAGTCCTCTATTTTGCCGCATATATTGTGCTGGATCCCAAAGATACTCCGCTGATGCGGCGGCAATTGCTCACCGAAAAAGAATATCGCGACTATTATGAGAAATATGGTTCGCATTTTGAAGTCGGTATGGGTGCTGAAGCCATCAAACGATTGCTGGAAGAACTTGATCTGGAAAAAATGAGCCGGGAACTGCGTCAGGAACTGAAAGAAGTCAGCGGCCAGCGTCGAATCCGCGCGATACGGCGACTCGAAGTTGTCGAGGCATTCCGCAAATCCGGCAATAAGCCTCATTGGATGATCATGGATGTTGTTCCGGTTATTCCACCGGAATTGCGTCCGATGGTTCAACTGGATGGCGGTCGTTTCGCCACTTCCGATCTGAATGATCTCTACCGTCGGGTCATCAATCGCAACAATCGTCTTAAACGCTTGCTGGAACTCAAAGCGCCAGATATCATCGTCCGCAATGAAAAGCGGATGTTGCAGGAAGCCGTCGATGCATTGATTGACAACGGTCGTCGTGGCCGTCCGGTAACAGGGCCCGGCAATCGCCCGCTGAAATCGCTGAGCGACATGCTCAAGGGCAAACAAGGCCGTTTCCGTCAGAATCTACTCGGTAAACGCGTCGACTATTCCGGTCGTTCGGTTATCGTGGTTGGACCGGAACTGAAACTGCACCAATGCGGCTTGCCGAAGGAAATGGCGCTGGAACTGTTCAAGCCATTTGTAATGAAAAAGCTGGTTAACGCCGGTCATGCGCATAACATCAAGAGCGCCAAGCGGATGGTCGAAAGGATGCGTTCTGAGGTTTGGGACGTATTGGAAGAAGTTATTCGTGAGCATCCGGTATTGCTAAACCGTGCACCGACGCTTCACCGCCTGGGAATTCAGGCATTTGAGCCGGTGTTGTCGGAAGGCCGGGCGATCAAGATCCATCCCTTGGTATGTACTGCTTACAATGCAGACTTCGACGGCGACCAAATGGCCGTTCACGTTCCCTTATCGGCTGAGGCGCAGGCAGAAGCCCGCGTGTTGATGCTGAGCGCCCACAATATTCTTTCTACCAAAGACGGTCGACCAGTTGCTTCACCAACGCAAGATATGGTTCTCGGCTCTTATTATCTGACCATTGAACGGGAGACCGAGGCAAGCGAAGCGCGCCGACAAGCGGGAACTCCGCCGCGGGCGTTCAGTTGCGGCGATGAAGCCCTGCAGGCTTACTATTTTGGTTCGATTACCCTGCATGAAAAAGTGAGGATTAGAATTCCCGGCGCCGGGTTGGTTACCACCACAATGGGACGCTTCGTTTTCAACGAGGCATTGCCGCAGGAATTGAAACAATACAGCAGTGACGGCAAAGAGCTTGGCAAACTGATGGACAAGAAAGAGCTCGGCAAGCTAATCGCTGAATGTTATCGTCGGTTTGGCAATGCGCAAACAGCGACTGTGCTCGACAAAATCAAAAAACTCGGTTTTACATTTGCGACTCGCGCTGGCATTACTATCGCGATTTCCGACATTAAGATTCCGCCGCAAAAGCAAGTAATCATCGAAACAACCGACAAGCAGGTCGAAAATATCAATAGCCACTATCGTAACGGTCTATTGACTGGCGACGAAAGATATCTGAAAGTCGTCGAGCTTTGGAAAAAGGCAACAGATGATGTTACCGACTCGTTGATGAAATCGCTTGACCGATTGAATCCCGTCTATATGATGGCGACATCCGGTGCTCGCGGCAATGTTCAACAGATTCGTCAGTTGGCCGGTATGCGTGGATTAATGTCCGACCCTTCGGGCAGGATCATTGACTTGCCGATCAAAGCTAACTTCCGCGAAGGCTTGACCGTTCTCGAGTACTTCATTTCTACCCATGGTGCACGTAAAGGTCTGGCGGATACGGCGCTGCGAACCGCCGACTCAGGATACCTGACCCGCCGTCTTGTTGATGTCGCTCAAGACCTGATCGTGCGCGAAGATGACTGCGATGTTTTGAAATTCAATATCTCACGTGAAATTGAACAGATGTACTTCCAATATGAAACTTCACTCGGTGCTGTTAAACAGTATCTGGAAGGGAAAGCACTATCCGAGGATGCGGTGAGCAGTGCAACCGGCGAAATCGTTCTGAAATCAGATACTGTATTGACGACAGCCATGATTGACCGACTGTTTGCAGAACAAGTGTTAGATGTCAAAGTGCCTGATCTGGTTCCGCTTACACTTTCACGCGAGCAGATCGGCGCCAATCTTCGTGACATCATGATGCGCGAAATGCTTGGCCGAAATACGGAAGCCGATGTGGTCGATTCGGCGGGAACTTGCCTGCTGCCGGCAGGAACTGCAGTCACGGAAGATCATATTGAAATGATGATCGAAGCGGATGTGCTGGGTGATATCCAAATCCGCAGAAACGCAGTCAAAGGGATTGATGCGGAAGCGATTGTGGAAGAAGCGATCAAAGAGCCCTTGCTCAAGGTCATTTCGTTGAAGACCGCTGATCTTCGCCATCGGGCGCTCGGACTAGTTGTCGGTGACGAAGTGCGCAACTCGCAGACAAAAAAAGTTGTCGTGACGCCAGGGGAGGTCCTTACGGCGGAAACAATCAACGCAATTGTCGCGATTCAAGATGAGGTGAGAGTCCTCAATCAAGACCTGGCAGGACGCAAATCGGCCGAACTGGTGCTGGATGATGCAGGAAACGCGATCATCCAGGTTGGCGAGCTGCTTGATGAAACAAACAAGAAGCATATTTCGACGCTGTGGGCGATGCGCGGCCGCGAAGGCAGCGTAGTGATTTGCAGCAATGTAATCGAAAAACTGCGGGATCGTATTGTCGGCAGAATTGCCGCCGAAGACATCGAAGATCCCCGCACCGGCGAGTTGATTGTACGCACCAACGAAGAAATCAGCGAAGATATTGTCGATCAGGTAGCTGCAGTACGGGCCAAGGTTTTGATTCGTTCTGTGCTGACATGTAAATGCAAATATGGCGTCTGCGTTAAGTGTTATGCGCGTAATCTGGCCACAGGGCGTATCGTTGACGTCGGAGAGGCAGTAGGTATCATTGCCGCCCAATCCATCGGCGAACCGGGAACCCAGCTTACGATGCGTACATTCCACACCGGCGGCGTGGCATCTACAGGCGGTCAGGCTTCCGGCGGCGATATCACTTCCGGTCTGCCGCGTGTCGAAGAATTGTTTGAGGCGCGCAAACCGAAGCATCCGGCGGTGCTTACCGAAATTGACGGTCGGGTTGAACTGCGTGAAGCAAAAGGTGCGCGACGAGCCGTAATCACATCCTCGTCAGGTGAAGAGAGAATTTATCCAGTGCCTTACGGTTCGCGGATATTGGTAAGGGACGGACAGGTGGTGGAACCGGGTGACCGCTTGACTGACGGACCGCTTAACCCGCACGATATTTTGCGGATTCGCGGACTGCGTGACACTCACCGTTATATTGTGAGCGAAGTGCAGAAAGTATATAAGGAACAGGGCGTTGAAATCAACGACAAACACATCGAAGTCATGGTTCGCCAGATGCTGCACAAAGTCAAGGTTGAAGAACCTGGTGATACCGAATTCCTGCCGGGGGAATACACCGACATCAATGCGTTTGAGGCAGAGAACCTAAAAGCGCTTGAAGCAGGTGGCGAACCTGCAGTGGCAAGACCGATCTTGCTCGGAATCACCAAAGCGTCGCTGGCCACCGATTCTTTCCTCTCAGCGGCGTCATTCCAAGAAACGACCCGTGTACTGACCGATGCTGCAATCAAAGGCAAAGTCGATCCGCTACTTGGGCTCAAGGAAAATGTCATTATCGGCAAATTGATTCCAGCCGGTACGGGCATGAACCGCTACCGGAGCATATTGCTCAAAAAGCCGACTTTAATGCAATCGGATGCATTGTAATGGTTTGAAGGGAAACCGCCTGAGGGCGGTTTCCCTTCAAAAACTAAACATGATACTCGTGGTGCCGTGGACAATAAAAAATCAATAAAATATTCCGTTGACATGCATATAACTGAGTGATAAAATGTAAAAGCGCCTGTGGAGGAGTGTGGCTAATGGCCGCTGAAGCTCTAAATTTCAAGAAAGTATCCAAAGTAATCGGAATCAAGCAAAGCATGAAAGCTGTCGAAAAAGACCAAGTTGTTTCGGTTTACATTGCAGAGGATGCCGATTCCCGTATGATTCTTCCCCTGCAACAGGTTTGCCTGGCGCGAAAAATACCTGTTGTTAGTGGTAGCACGATGGAAGAACTGGGAGTTGCCTGCGGGATTGATGTGGGCGCTGCTGCAATTGCGATCTTGAAATGAACTTATAGTCTGCAGCGATGCATTCTGGGGAAATAATCATAAGGAGGTGTGGAAATGCCGACAATTAACCAATTAGTACGTCAAGGCAGAGAAGAACTGGAGAAAAAATCCACTGCGCCGGCATTAAAAGAGTGCCCGCAAAAGCGTGGTGTTTGTACGAGAGTGTACACAACGACTCCCAAAAAGCCGAACTCGGCATTGCGTAAAGTGGCACGTGTCCGCTTGACCAATGGCATTGAGGTAACTTCGTACATTCCAGGCATTGGGCACAATTTGCAGGAGCACTCGGTCGTATTGATCAGAGGCGGTCGTGTAAAAGATTTGCCTGGTGTTCGCTATCATATCATCCGTGGCGCTCTCGATACGGCTGGAGTTGCGAAGCGCAACCAATCGCGGTCCAAATATGGCGCGAAGCGTGGCAAAGCTGCCGCTGGAAAGAAATAAGGAGGGTTTTTCATGCCTAGAAAAGGTGCGGTACCGAAGCGTGACGTCCTGCCGGATCCCGTTTATAATTCGAAGACTGTCACTCGCTTCATCAATAAAATCATGTTGAGCGGCAAAAAAAGCGTTGCACAGGGCATCGTTTATGCTGCTTTTGAGACAATGGGAGCCAAGACGGGCAAAGACCCGCTGGAACTGTTTGAAACAGCCCTCAAAAATGTCATGCCGGTGCTTGAAGTCCGGGCTCGCCGGGTTGGTGGCGCAAATTATCAAGTTCCCGTCGAGGTTCGGCCTGACCGTCGATTCTCTCTGGGGGTGCGTTGGTTGGTCAATCAGGCGCGTGCTCGCAACGAAAAAACGATGCATGAGCGTTTGGCTGCTGAACTGCTGGATGCTTCGAACAATACCGGCGGCGCTGTGAAAAAGCGTGACGATACCCACAAGATGGCGGAAGCCAATAAGGCATTCGCACATTATCGGTGGTAGAATTTTAAGAATACGTACGCGTAGGAGTGATGATGGTGGCCAGAAAATTCCCGCTTGACAAGACCCGGAATATCGGAATTATGGCCCACATTGACGCCGGAAAAACTACGACGACTGAACGGATCCTCTTTTACACGGGCCGCGTGCATAAGATGGGTGAAGTGCATGACGGCGCGGCGACGATGGATTGGATGGTGCAGGAGCAGGAACGGGGGATTACGATCACCTCGGCTGCGACGACCTGCCAATGGAATGGGCATCGTATAAACATTATTGATACACCAGGACACGTGGACTTTACGGTCGAAGTGGAGCGCTCCTTGCGGGTTCTCGATGGAGCCGTGGCGGTGTTCTGTGCCAAGGGGGGCGTAGAGCCCCAGTCGGAAACGGTATGGCGTCAAGCTGACAAGTATGGCGTTCCGCGGATTGCGTATGTCAACAAGATGGACATCATGGGGGCGGACTTTTACCGAGTCGTTGACATGATGAAAGATCGTCTGGGGGCTAATGCGGTTCCGGTGCAAATTCCGATTGGTTCGGAAGACGTCTATAAAGGAATGGTCGACCTGATTGAGATGCAGGCGATTGTTTATGAAGATGACTTAGGGAAAAAGAGTGAGAAGACCGAAATCCCCGAGGAATTGAAGGAACAGGCCGAACTGTATCGTCAGAACCTGCTCGACGCTGTTGCGGAGAGCGATGACGAACTGATGATGAAGTACCTTGAAGGCGAAGAACTGAGTAAAGAAGAGATCATGAAGGGAATTCGTCTTTCGACGATTGCCTGCAAGATGACGCCGGTGTTCTGCGGATCTTCGTATCGCAATAAAGGCGTGCAGACGTTGCTTGATGCAGTGGTGAACTACCTGCCGGCGCCGACAGACATTCCGCCGATCAAAGGAATCAATCCTGACACGCAGGTCGAGGAATACCGCAACGCTGATGATTCTGCTCCTTTCTCGGCGCTTGCGTTCAAGATCATGGCTGACCCTTATGTTGGCAAGTTGACGTTCTTCCGGGTATATTCCGGCCAAATTACCAGTGGATCGTATGTTTACAATTCGACCAAAGGTAAAAAGGAACGAATCGGTCGTATCCTGCAAATGCATGCGAACCACCGCGAAGACATCGATATCGTTTATACCGGCGATATTGCCGCAGCTGTCGGTTTCAAGGACACGATCACCGGCGATACGCTCTGTAATGAAAAAGAAACCGTCATTTTGGAATCGATGGTATTCCCTGAGCCGGTTATCTCGATCGCAATTGAACCGAAAACCAAGGCTGATCAGGAAAAAATGGGCGTGGCAATCCAACGGCTTGCTGACGAGGACCCGACATTCCGGATGCACACCGACTTGGAAACCGGACAAACCATTATTGAGGGAATGGGCGAGCTGCACCTGGAGATCATTGTCGACAGACTGCTGCGTGAATTTAAAGTCGAGTGCAGTGTGGGACGACCGCAGGTTGCCTATCGTGAAACCATCCGCAAGACCGTCAAGAGTGAAGGCAAATTTATCCGTCAGTCTGGCGGACGCGGGCAATACGGTCATTGTTGGCTGGAAATTGAACCGCTGCAACCAGGTCAAGGATTCATCTTTGAGAACAAGACTGTCGGCGGATCGATTCCCCGCGAATACATCAACCCGATTGAAGCGGGCGCTAAAGAAGCCATGCAGACCGGCGCAATCGCTGGATACCAGATGGTTGATATGAAGGTTACGGTTTACGATGGTTCGTTCCATGATGTCGACTCTTCAGAAATGGCGTTTAAAATCGCCGCATCGATGGCGTTCAAATCCGGTGTTGCAAAAGCTGACCCGGTACTGTTGGAGCCATACATGAAAGTCGAAGTTATCGTTCCGGAAGAGTACATGGGCGATGTAATCGGCGACATTAACTCCCGCCGTGGCCGCATCGAAGGGATGGAAGCCAGAGCAAACGCGCAGTCGATTCGGGCTTTCGTGCCACTAGCCGAAATGTTTGGTTACGCAACGGATTTGCGTTCAAAAACGCAAGGCCGTGGCAACTACTCGATGGAATTCGATCACTATGAAGATGTTCCGCGCAGCATCTCCGAGGCCATCGTGGCCAAACTGAAAGGCTAAGCTGACATCAAATAAAACAAATTTGAGATTTATGAAGGAGGACGGAAAAATGGCCAAGAAAAAGTTTGAGAGGACAAAACCGCACGTAAATATCGGCACAATCGGACACGTCGACCATGGTAAGACCTCGCTGACCGCAGCGATCACGATGGTGCTGGCCAAAGCGGGCGGAGCTGATTATGTAGCG
>JAHDPL010000055.1 GCA_018434355.1 Sporomusaceae bacterium
CGCTACATAATCAGCTCCGCCCGCTTTGGCCAGCACCATCGTGATCGCTGCGGTCAGCGAGGTCTTACCATGGTCGACGTGTCCGATTGTGCCGATATTTACGTGCGGTTTTGTCCTCTCAAACTTTTTCTTGGCCATTTTAATATCCCCTTTCGAAACTGTTGTTTTAGCCGGGAAACTCATTGAAGATATTCTATCACAACTATAATCTTTCTGCCAAAAAGAAAAAACTCCAAACGAGGAGTTACCCGGAGTAATTTTTGGTGGCGGCGCACGGATTTGAACCGCGGACACATCGGGTATGAACCGATTGCTCTAGCCAACTGAGCTACGCCGCCAGATATATGAAACTGGAGCTGATGACCGGGGTTGAACCGGTGACCTTATCCTTACCAAGGATACGCTCTACCGACTGAGCTACATCAGCATCATTAATTTGGTTGCGGGGGCAGGATTTGAACCTGCGACCTTCGGGTTATGAGCCCGACGAGCTGCCAGCTGCTCCACCCCGCGATGTTAACCTCTATATGGTTGGTGTTCGATTTATCAAGGTAATGGTGGAGGGGGCTGGATTCGAACCAGCGAAGGCGAAGCCGGCAGATTTACAGTCTGCTCCCTTTAGCCACTCGGGAACCCCTCCATATGGTGCTGATGGAGCTGGCGATGGGAATCGAACCCGCAACCTGCGGTTTACAAAACCGCTGCTCTGCCGTTGAGCTACGCCAGCAAACACAAGATACTGTTTCAGTGACAAAGAGAATTATACAGCAGGCTTTTCGTTATGTCAATGCCAAAAAAAATAGTAATACGAAAAAACTGCCAATACGATCCGGTAATAAGCAAATGAAGCCAAAGTAGACTTGTTGAGGAACCGCAAGAACCAAATCACCGAATAGTAAGCGACGATGTACGAAACAACAAATCCCACGGCAATCATTTGAAAATCGGCAATCGACAGCTTCGACCAATTTTTTGCGAGGTCATAGACACAGGCCAGTGTCATCAGCGGCAATGCAATAATAAAAGAAAAATCTGCCGCAGTCTTGCGGTCAAGACCGAAAAAAATCCCGCCGGCAATCGTTGAGCCGGATCGGGAAAATCCCGGCCACAGCGATAGGATTTGGAACAACCCGACAAAAAAAGCCTGTTTAAGTGTCATTTTCTCCACGTCGGTGGTTTCTGGTCGTCGGCCGGATTTTTCTGCCGCTAACATCAGTAATGCACCCAACACTAGTCCGATGATTACTGTAAACGAAGAAAACAGGTGCCGTTTGATCATTCCATGCGCCAAGAAACCGATCAATCCGACCGGAACGATTCCTGCCGCCACATGCCAGATCGAAAGACCGGACGGTTTTTGAAACCAAGTTTGCGGTTGCATCAACTTAAGATATTTTTCCCGGTAAAGGAACGCGACCGACAAGATCGCTCCCAATTGAATGAAGACTGTGAATACAGACGCCGCTTCGCCATGAAACCCGAGAAGATCTTCCACCAAAATCATATGACCTGTTGAGGAGACAGGCAAAAATTCGGTTACCCCTTCGACAATTCCCACGATGACAGCGATGATGATATCATGCAAAATAATTTCCTCCTGCCCTGCATTTCGCAACACGCGAAATTATACACCAATTACTCTGTAGCGGCAAGTTGCATCACGATCATATCCAAAACCGTCTGATCCGTCGGAAACGCTAGTGGCGGACGATTATCGGGTAAAAACCAGCCAAGTTCCGCCAAATCATCGCCTGCTTTAGCAACTCCGCCAATGATTTCCGCCTGAAACCAAATGCCGACGGTATGGGTTTCGGGATTGTGAAAATTGGACAACACGGTAAATACGTCGCCCAACTCCACCAGCAAACCGGTTTCTTCATAGAATTCACGACAGGCCGCCTGCCTCACATCTTCATCGTATTCGACATAGCCGCACGGAATGCACCAGAGTCCGGGATAGCTTGCGTTTTTCTCCCTGCGCCCGAGCAACACGGCGCCGCAGCTATTTTGGACGATCACCGCCACTCCAACAATCGGGTTTTCATACATAATAAAGCTGCAGCATTGGCATTTCAGGCGTTCACGTGAACGCACCTCAACGTATTGCAGTTGTCCGCCGCATTTCGGGCAATAGGAAAATCTTTGCCGCCGCATTGTCAGCGCAGAGCGCCGGAGACCACAACGGCCAGGGCGATTGAATTGAGTTTGGTGGCCGGACTGTCGGCCCGCGATGTTAATATGACCGGTGCAGATGCGCCAACAACGATCCCGGCAAGCGGCGTATTTGCAAAATACACTAATGCTTTATACAGAACGTTGCCTGCTTCAATACTGGGCACAACCAGCAAGTCCGCCTGTCCTGCAACATCGCCGCCGATGCCTTTGTGATGAGCGGCAGCCAACGATACTGCGTTATCGAGCGCCAGCGGTCCATCGATGCGGCAGCCTTTGATTTGCCCGCGTTCAGACATTTTCGCGATCATCGCCGCGTCCTCGGTCGCTTTCATCGACGCAGTCACTGTTTCGACCGCCGCCAGCATGGCAACCTTGGTCTCCTTATTGCCAAGAGAGCGGGAAACCTGAAGCGCGTTTTCGACGATCTGAACCTTTTGCGCCAAATCCGGTGCAATATTTATCGCAGCATCTGTCAGCAGCATCAGTCGATCGTAGCCGGTTGGTTCAAACGCCACGACATGCGACAGCAGGCGTCCAGTCCCCAGTCCTTCCGTTTTGTCCAATACAGCCCGCATGAAATCTGCTGTCCCAACCAGCCCCTTCATCATTACCTGCGCCTGCCCCTGTTTCACCAATGCGGCGGCACGCCGGGCAGCCACTCGCGGATCGGGTTCATTCTCAAATTCGTACAGATCCGGATTTATCGCATGTTGTTGGCAAAGTTTTTTTGTTTCTGCAACATCGCCGACCAAAATGGCATCGGCAATTCCGGCCATTTTTGCATCATTTACCGCAGTCAGCACGTCCAGATCAGCGGCGGCGGCCACGGCGATTTTCACGGCCTGCCGTTGTATGGCAGCCTCGTTGATTTCCTTCAGGGATCGAAACATAAGACACCTCCGAATTGTTGTCATATTTTCTTTTCTATTGGTAAAACAAGCGGCTGCCGCCCATTACTACAGGCAGCAGCCAAACTCGAAACCGGATCTCGAGTGAAAACGACCGGTCAATCAGAGCGTCTGATCACCCGGATGCCACTCCATCGGACATAAACCGCCAGACTGCAACGCCTGCAACACACGCAGCGTTTCATCGATGCTACGGCCGACATTCAGGTCACAAACCACCTGGTATCGCAAGATTCCTTCCGGATCAATGATGAACAGTCCACGCAATGCCACGCCCTTATCTTCGAGCAGTACGCCATAATCACGCGAAACCTGTTTTGTCATATCGGCTGCCAGGGGATAATTCAGACCGCCCAAACCGCCATCGGCCACGGGAGTTTTGATCCAGGCCCGATGACAAAAAACACTATCCGTGCTAACACCTAATATCTCAGTGTTCAATTCGGAAAACTCTGCAAGTCGCGAATTGAAGCCGCGAATTTCCGTCGGACAAACAAACGTAAAATCCAGCGGATAGAAAAATACAATCAACCATTTACCCAGATAATCAGAGAGTTTCGCCTTGTGATCCAATGCTTCTAAATTTTTGGTTGTCTCCATGCAAAAATCAGGTGCTTTTTGACCAATTAACAGTGCCATTTTGATTCCTCCCCAGTCATTTTTTCCTATTCATCGCCAAAGCAGACGCCAATCGCCCGTCCTGCCAACACCAGCTGATCGTCCGCCGGCACATTGTGAGGCTTGCCAACTACATCTGCGATCGGAACCGATGTGATCTGGTTTTTTTGCAGAGCCACCATCCGGCCAAACTCGCCGCGTACAATGCAATCGACCGCCGCCACCCCGTAGCGGGTTGCCAATACCCGGTCATAGGCGGTCGGTGTGCCGCCGCGTTGCAGATGCCCGAGCACGGTGCAACGAGACTCTATTTCTGTCCGCTTTTCAATTTCCATCGCCAGTTTTTCGCCGACTCCACCCAGACGAATTTTTTCCGGACTGTCCTCGACAATCCGCTTGACAGTCATCTCACCGCCAATCGGCAAGGCTCCTTCAGCCACTACAACGATACTGAAAGTTTTTCCGCGCTCAACACGATCGCGAATCTTGCGAACAATCACTTCCATGCTAAAAGGAATTTCCGGAATCAAAATCACATCGGCGCCGCCGGCCATGCCCGCATGCAAAGCGATCCAACCGGCGTAGCGTCCCATGACTTCCAGAATCATCACCCGGTGATGCGATTCCGCGGTGGTATGCAAACGGTCCAGCGCCCAACTGGCAACCCCAACCGCCGAATCAAAACCGAATGTTCTTTCTGTACAGGGGATGTCATTGTCAATCGTCTTGGGAACACCGATGACCTTCACGCCGATTTTTCCAAGTTCCAGTCCTACGGCATGCGTTCCGTCTCCGCCGATCATGACCAGTGCCTGTATATTGTTCCCCTTCAAGTTTTCCAGAATACGGTCCGTCATATTGCGAAAAACATACTTGCCGTTCTCTTCCACCCGATAATGAAACGGATTATCCCTGTTGGTCGTACCGAGAATAGTTCCGCCGCGCGGTAAGATGCCGGCAACATCCTTGTCGCGCATAGTGACCACCATATCCTCCACCAGACCCTGGAATCCGTTCTGAATCCCCTTGACAGTCATGCCTTTGCCGAGAGCCGACCGAACCACGCCACGAATTACCGCATTCAATCCCGGGCAATCGCCCCCGCCGGTTAACACGCCAATGGTATTAATCTCAGGCACAATGGACTCCTCCTCTTGTTTATTGCACTATATCGCCATGGGGCTTCTCATCATTCAATCTGAACGACAGTCAAGCCTGTTGCGTCATAAACCTTAGGGTCAGGAATGCCACTTGCTGCAATTGTGAGTTTTTGTCCGTCATATTGTCCCGGCCAAGCTGCCACAACAGAAAATTTTCGTCCGAGATGCTTCAGCAGATTCAATGGATCAACCTGCAACACCGGTGCAAACAGCACCTGCATGTCATCCAGCACCACGACTTCCGCCCCCAGCGCATCCAGCGATTTGGCGATCAGACCTGTCGCTTCCTGGGCTCTGACTTTGGGAACCATCTCCAGCAGTTCTTCCGTCAAAAATGTCCTGCAGTTGACATACTTCCAGCCACGGATTGTCGAAAGCTCCCGTAGCAACTTACTCTTGCCGCTACCAGGCTTTCCCACCAGCAAGACTAATCGTTCAGCCGATTTTTGTCCATCCCTGACGGTCTCGACGATTCTTTGGATAATCATCGTGAATGGCCCCCTCGCCTTTTTTAGGTTTCAATAAACCTGTAATTTATTTTTTCGCCACCCAGAGGCGAAACCCCTTTCTCGTGTGAAAAAAAACTGGGTCAATACCCAGTAAGGTAATGCCCCAGTTTTGCTTGTTTGTCAGTCACTCATGTCGTCATACGTATGCAGCTCATTTTGCAGCTCTTTATTCAGGCCGGCCAGGCTCTTGTATACGCCGCGAATATCAAGATCATCGGCGCGGTTGTCCAGATAACGCTCCAGTTTCCGTTTAACCCGCTGCAAGGCATTGTCAATCGACTTTACATGTCTGGTCAATTCCACGGCAATTTCCTGATATGATTTGCCGTCAAGGTAAGACATCAGGACTTTCCACTCCAAGTCGCTGAGGATCTCGCCCATTTTCTCCTCAATATCAATGAATTCTTCCCGACTGATCACCAGTTCTTCCGGGTCCGATATCTTGGAACCTGACAGAACATCCAGCAACGTGCGGTCGGAATCTTCATCATAAATCGGTTTGTTTAACGAAACATAAGAATTGAGCGGGATATGCTTTTGTCGGGTAGCGGTTTTGATCGCCGTGATGATCTGGCGAGTTACGCACAATTCGGCAAACGCCCGGAACGAAGAAAGCTTATCGTTGCGAAAGTCCCTGATTGCCTTGTAAAGCCCAATCATTCCTTCTTGAATGATGTCTTCGCGTTCGGCGCCAATCAAGAAATATGACCGGGCCTTGGCCCTGACAAAATTGCGGTATTTATTGATCAAATACACCAATGCATCTTCATTGTCGTTGTCTTTGGCATCCAAAACAATCTCTTCATCGGTAAGGGCCTCATAATTACAGTACCGCATTGAATCGCCTCCATCATGAGATGCTGCAAACCTGGCCCACGGCATCAGAAACATCGTCACTTCCGAGAATCATTATATATTGAGAGTTCCTGCTAGTCAAGGCATCCGCCAATTACAACCCTCGTTGGCGCAGCAGTTCATAGAGCAGAATCGCACTGGCAACCGATGCATTGAGCGACTGCACTTTGCCGCGCATGGGAATCCGCACCAGTGAATCGCAGCGTTCGCGGGTCAGGTGGGCCATTCCTTCACCTTCATCACCGATCACGATCACAACCGGGCCTGTCAAATCAACGTCCTGAAAAGCAACGCCGCGCTCAGGATCGGCGCCAACAACCCAAAATCCTTGCTTTTTTAACTCTTCCAAAGTTCGGGCCACATTGCCGATTTGCGCCACTTTGACATATTCGATGGCGCCGGCGGATGCTTTGGCCACAGCCGCAGAAAGTTGACAGCTACGCCGCTGCGGAATCAGTACGCCATGCGCGCCTGCCGCATCGACTGTCCGCAGGACTGCACCCAGGTTTTGCGGATCTTTCAATTGATCCAGCAAAACCAGACAAGGCTTTTCATCGCGCGCCTCCGCCAAGGCCACCATATCTTCCACTGATGAATAGGCAACTGGTGAAACCATCGCCACGACGCCCTGCGTTCTAACGCCCAGACTCATCGCTTCCAATTTGGCTGATTCCGTTGTTTGCACCGGAATTCCCTTTTCCTTCGCCAAAGCGATAATTTCGCGAATCGAACCCTGATGTTCGCCTGCGGCAATAAACACCTTGCTGATCGGGCGTCCGCTGCGCAGCGCCTCCATCACCGGATTACGCCCGGATAGAAAATCGGTTTCCTTGAGGGCCGGAGCGGCTGCCGGACTTTTGGCTCTTGAAGTAAATCCGGGTTTTGCGCCAATCGGTCGAGTACCTGGCTTCGTGATCCGTTCGCCTTTTTCAAAAGGTTTCCCGCCTGCCCGGGAAGGACCGGACGAACGCGGTGATTCGGTTGAACGACCTTTGTAAGCCGGTTTTGCTTGATCTGGTCGGGATGGCCCCGTACGCGGCCGATCAGACTGAAACTCGGACGGAGAAGTCTTGCGAGCCGGACTGCCTGCCGGGCGCGGTGCTCTTCCACGGGTGTTCATTTTTGGGTCTTGGTCGCTGCCTTTGCCTGGATTTTTTGGAGTCGTCCGCAACTTAAATCCCCCTCTCTACAATAGCCGCCGCTTACGCAGGTCGGCCCCGCCTTACTGAACAAGACCGGTGCGACCTGGCGCACCTCCGCCAACATCAGTTCGGCCAATTTTCTTATTTCCCACTGGGCCCTGGCACAGCAGCGCAGTTCAAAAAAATTAAACAAAGCCCGTGCATTCATTGTAACCAATATTTTGGTCTCAGTAGCGTTGGTCAGGCAATAGCGAGCATCCTCCTGGTGCACGCCCATGGCTGTCAACTCTCCATAAACCATGCGGACTTCTTCCATCAACCCGTTGAACTTTTCCAATGCCGCCGGATTAGCCGCGACAGAAGGGGGCACGATGAATTCAAAATCATGTTCCTTGACATAACGTTGTGACTGCTGCGAATAGGAGGCAATCCGATGACGAACCAGCTGATGGGTCAAAACCCGCGATACGCCTTCGACAGCAAACGTGAAGCTGACATGTTCGAGGGTAGAGAAATGCCCCATGCCCAGAATTTTTTCGACCAGCGTCTGCACCTGTTTTTCCGATAATCGTTCTTCCAGTTCCGCTGCGCCAATCGCCGAGTAGCAGAGCCGGGCCGCCATCGCCACTTTGCGTTCGGCTTCCGGCGTATGAGATATCAATTTTACTTTCACGCTTTTGCGCCCCCTTCGGCTTCGGCCAGCAGACTGCGGCACATGGAGCCTGCCACTTGTTGCAAGATTTGTTCAAGGCGAGACTGTTGCCGGCTGAGGTACAAGTAACCCAACAACGCTTCCAGCGCGGTGCTGGAACGATACTCAGCGATTGATGCATTACGGGGAACCCGCGACTTTGCATTTCTGCCCCGTCTTACCACCGCTAACTCCACTTCGGTCAACGACGCCTCGATGCAGTGCAATGCCTGAGCCTGAAATGGCGCAGAAGCCATCCGGGCCAACAAGGTGTGCAGGACTTGGACTTTATTACCTTCCACCGCCAGCATCGCCGTACGAAAATGCAGCGAAAAAACCGCATCGCCCACATAGGCCAGAATCAACGCCGGCAATTGTTCGGGTTTTTCGATTGACGCCGGTCCGGCTAAGATTTGCTCGATATCGAGCAAATCGCGTCGCAGGCAGGCCTGAAAGTCGACGAACTTCAACTGCGTTTCCAGCGGGGACCTTGCGGTGAATCTTCCACCACAATCCCTGCTGCCTGCAACCCATTACGGATCGAGTCGGCAGTTGCCCAGTCCTTGCGCTCTCGGGCAGTTTGACGCAATCCCAGAATCAAAGCCATCAGCGCCGCCACCATTTTTTCATCCGCCGCCTCGTTAGCCGGCGCCTCTTCAACCTTCAGACCCAAAGCTTCGGTCATATCGACCAGTGCTTCGACCGCCTGCCTGATTCCTGCCAGATCGGCCTTGGCATCCCCTTTGGCCGCTGCCTGGCAAGCCCCGTTCAGCGTCTTGGTCAAACCGAACAGGCTACTGATGGCCAACGCCGTGTTAAAATCATCCGCCATAGCCGCTTCATATTCTTCGCAGGTTGTCGTAACCGCCTTTGCTAGTTCCGGGTCGCCTGGGCCCGCTGTCAAATCCGTCCGCTTCAATACTTCGCGGGCCGTCTTGATTGCCGTTGCCAGTCTGGTCCATGCCTTTTCCGCTTCAGTCAACCGTTCATCGCTAAAATCAAGCGGGCTCCGGTAATGGGTGGAAAGAATGAAGAACCGCAGCACCATCGGCCGGAAATGGGCCAGGATATCCTTGACCAGGAAAAAATTGCCCAGCGACTTGCTCATTTTTTCCGAATTAACCGTGACAAAACCATTGTGGACCCAGTAGCGGACAAACGGCGAACAACCGGTGAACGCCTCCGATTGGGCCACTTCATTTTCATGATGCGGAAAAATCAGATCACTGCCACCGCCGTGGAAATCAAAGCCGCAGCCCAGATATTTATACGACATCGCGCTGCATTCGATATGCCAGCCGGGGCGGCCTTTGCCCCAGGGACTTTCCCAGAAGGGTTCGCCCGGCTTGGCGCTTTTCCAGAGAGCGAAATCCATCGGATGACGTTTCCGCTCATCCACCTCCACCCGAGCGCCTGCCTCCATTCCCTCCAGCGTGCGTCCACTCAATTGTCCGTAGCTTTCAAAGCTTTGCACGCTGAAATAGACGTCTCCGTCGACCACGTAAGCGTGTCCTTTTGCAATCAGCCTTGCAACCATATCGATGATTTCTTGCATATGGCCGGAAACGGTCGGATAACGGTCGACCCGACGCACATTCAGACTGTCCATCACTTGATAATACGCTTCGATATAGCGTCCGGCCAGTTTATCCCAGGAAATACCCTCTTTAGTCGCCGCATCGATGATCTTGTCATCCACGTCGGTGAAGTTCTGGATATGGGTCACCTGCATACCCTGCCGTTCAAAATAACGGTGAATCACATCCCAGATAATAAATGGGCGGGCGTTACCAATGTGCGGATGGTTGTAAGGAGTTACTCCGCAAACGTATATCTTCACTTTACCGGGTTCAACCGGTTGAAACACTTCTTTCTCGCGGGTCAAGGTATTGTAAATTTTCAGTTCCACATCTCGCCCTCCTTCAGTTTAGCCTGCACTGCGCGTCGACATCCTGTCAGTTCAACAAAGCCAGCGACCGGCGAATGCGAGCAGTCGTACGCTCCACGCCCAGAAGCGGAATCAAGGCAATCAGTTCAGGTCCGTGCATTTTGCCGGTCAGAGCGACCCGCACCGGCATAAACACTTTTTTGCCGCCCAGCTTCAGTTCTTTGCCCACTGCTTTCAATGCCGCCTGCACCTGCTCAGCGTTGACGTTCTCCATTACTGCAAGCTTATGCAAAAAGGCTTCCATCACTTGCGGAACATCTGGATCGCGCAAAATTTCAGCGGTTTCATCGTTTTCCATCGTTATCTCATCTTGGAAAAACACTGCCGCATGTTCGGGAATTTGGGCCGCAAAACTAATATACTCACGCACGGCGCCGACTACCTGCTTAACCCATTCATGCCGCTCTTCGTTCAATTCTCCGACAACCAGCCCTGCCTCGCGCAAATGTGGTAGCGCCATATCCGTCAGGCTGCCCAGATCAAGCCGTTTCAGATACTGGGAATTGATCCAGTTCAATTTGTCGATGTCAAACACGGCCGGGTTTTTCGCCACATGGTCGAGTGAAAACAGTTCAATCAGTTCGGCGCTGGAGAATATCTCCTGTTCGCCCACCGGCGACCAACCGAGCAACGCCAAGAAATTGACCAACGCTTCCGGCAGATAACCAAGCGCCCTGTATTGTTCGACCGAAGTCGCGCCATGCCGTTTGCTCATCTTGCTGCGATCTTTGCCAAGAATCAGCGATACATGGCCAAAAATCGGCAATGGCAATCCCAGCGCCTGATACAGCAGAATTTGTCGGGGCGTGTTGGACAAATGCTCTTCCGCACGTACGACATGCGTAATTTTCATCAATGCGTCATCCAGTACGACTGCATAATTGTAGACCGGAATCCCGTCCGATTTGACGATTACATAATCGCCGATACCGTTGGAATCAAAACTGACAGTCCCGCGAACTGCATCCTGGAAAGTAATGTCCTGATTTTCCGGCACCCGGAACCGTACAGTCGGCTTACGCCCCTCCGCGACCAGAGCTGCTTCGTCCGCCGGCGTCAGCTGGCGACATTTCCCGAGATAGCGGGGAGTTTGTCCTTCTGCCATCAACTTTTGCCGTTCCGCATCCAGTTCCTGATCGGTGCAATAGCAACGATACGCTTTTCCACTGGCTAACAAGCGCTCCGTATACTCCGCGTAAATCGGCAGGCGTTCGGTCTGTCGATACGGACCATATTCACCGCCGGCGTCAATTCCTTCGTCCCAGTCGATCCCCAGCCATTTCAGCGCGTTTTTGATATTTTCTTCCGATTCGCGGCTCGAACGCTCCAAGTCGGTATCTTCGATCCGCAAAATCAGCTTGCCGCCTGTCTTGCGGGCCAATAACCAATTAAACAGAGCCGACCGGGCGCCGCCGATATGAAACGGGCCTGTCGGACTCGGAGCAAAACGCACGCGCATTGTAGCATCAGACATTTTATCCACCCAACCTTTCGGTGCTATTGATTATCCAATCATGACAACCGCCTGCGCGGCTATCCCTTCCTTACGACCGACAAATCCCAGACGCTCGGTTGTCGTCGCTTTGACATTCACCTGCGCGACAGAAATATCGAGCGCTGCGGCAATCGTCTCGTTCATCCTGGCGATATAATGCGCCAACTTGGGTTCCTGCGCCGCGATCACCGCATCCAGATTCTGCGTCTTATAACCGGCTTCATTTAGCTTGCGGCATACTTCACGCAACAGCAGCAAGCTGGAGATTCCCTTGTAACGCGGATCGGTATCGGGAAAATGTTTGCCGATATCGCCCAGTCCCGCCGCGCCGAGCAGTGCATCGGAAATCGCGTGTAGCAGAACATCCGCGTCCGAATGCCCTTCCAGTCCCCGGTCATGCGGAACTTCAATGCCACCGAGCATCAACGGCCGTCCGGCAACAAACTGATGCACATCATAACCGAATCCAACCCGCTGCATCCGCCGACAGCTCCTTTCGGCAGCCACTGCTTCCGCCAGCACCAAATCCTCCGGCGTAGTGACTTTAAAATTATAATAAGATCCGCGAACCAGATTGACACTGCCGCCAGCCCACTCGACCAGCGCAGCATCATCGGTTGCGACTACTCCTGCAACGTTGGCCTGTTCATGCGCTTTTAGCAACAGCTCCCGTCGAAAAGTCTGCGGCGTTTGCACCTGCCACAGGCTGGAACGGTCCAGCGTCTGCTTAACACCGCCGGCTGCATCCGCAAGCTTTATCGTGTCTTTGACCGGGACCGCCACCACGGCCGCGCCGGTCTCTGCAGCCGCTTGCATTGATTTCAGCACACATGCCGGTTCTACAAAAGGCCGGGCGCCATCGTGCACCATCACCAATTCAACTGAAGGTGATACCAACTCCAGTGCATTTCGCACCGAATCCTGTCGTTCGGCCCCCCCTGCAACGACTTGCCAGGGAATGCCGACTCCCATCTGTTGAAGCAGCGCCGACACCCGATCTGCATTACCAGGGGATACGGTAACCAGCATCTGCCGAATTTGCGGCAACGGTGCGAACGCATTTACCGTATGCCATAAGACCGGTTTGCCGGCCAGCATGACAAACTGCTTGTCGACACCCGCGCCCATACGGCTGGAATTGCCGGCCGCAGCAATGATTAAAGCCGTCGATAGTTTTTCATCCGGCATCACCATTTGCTCTAAGCCTTTTGGACCTTAGCCCAGGAGTCGCGCAACGAAACGATCCGGTTGAATACCGGGGCATCAGGTTTTGAATCCTTATCCAGGCAGAAATAGCCGTGGCGCAGGAACTGGAATCGGCTTCCCATCACCGCTTCGGCCAATGCTGGTTCCACCATCGCCTGTTTCAGCACCGTCAGCGATTCCGGGTTTACCCGACTGCCGGCAATCTCATCTGTTCCGTCAGCCTCGTCTTCCATCAGCAAATGGTCGTAGAGTCTCACTTCGACCGGTTTGGCATGAAGGGCCGACACCCAGTGCAAGGTGCCTTTGACCTTGCGTCCGCTGGCTGCTCCGCCGCTCTTGGTTTCCGGGTCATAGCTGCAACGCAGTTCCAAGATTTCGCCAGTTTGTTCATCTTTGACCACTTGTTCGCATTTTATGATATACGCATGCTTCAAACGGACTTCGCGGCCCGGCGCCAGCCGGAAAAACTTGCCAGGCGGATTCTCCATGAAGTCATCCTGCTCGATATACAACTCGCGCGAAAACGGCAACTTTCGCGAACCCATTTCCGGATTCTCCGGATTGTTTTCCGCTGCCAGTTCTTCCACTTGTCCCGCCGGATAGTTTTCGATGACCACTTTCAGCGGCCGCAGCACAGCCATCGCCCGGGCCGCCCGCATATTGAGGTCCTCGCGCACGCAGTGCTCCAGCAATTCATAGTCGACCGTGCTGTTGCTTTTGGCTACGCCAATCCGTTCACAAAAGTCGCGGATCGCCTCCGGCGTAAAGCCGCGCCGGCGCAAGCCGGAAATGGTCGGCATCCGCGGATCATCCCAGCCGCTGACCTGTTTTTGTTCAACCAGTTCGCGCAGCTTGCGCTTGCTCATCACCGCCCGGGTCAGATTCAACCGGGCGAATTCGATCTGTTGCGGCCGGTAAATACCCAGCGTTTCGACGCACCAGTCATATAGCGGCCGGTGATCTTCGAACTCCAACGTGCAAATGGAATGGGTGATCTTCTCAATCGCATCCGATACGGGATGCGCGTAATCATACATCGGATAAATGCACCATGTGTCGCCGGTACGATGATGCGTCGCCCGCAGAATCCTGTACAGCACAGGGTCCCGCATATTTATGTTGGGTGAACTCATATCGATTTTGGCCCGCAAAGTTTTCGACCCGTCGGGAAATTCGCCGGCTCTCATACGGTTAAACAAATCAAGATTCTCTTCGATCGAGCGGTCGCGAAACGGACTGTTTTTGCCCGGTTCGGTCAGAGTGCCTCGATGCTCCCGTATCTGTTGGGCGGTCAGGTCGCATACATAGGCCTTGCCCATTCGGATCAGTTGCAGGGCGTACTCAAACAATTGCGGAAAGTAGTCGGACGCGTAATACATCCTGTCGCCCCAGTCAAAACCAAGCCAGCGGACATCTTCCTGGATCGAGTCGACGTACTCGACCTCCTCCTTGCTGGGGTTAGTATCATCAAACCGCAAGTTGCACAAGCCGCCATTCTCGGCCGCAATGCCGAAATTCAGGCAGATGGACTTCGCGTGGCCGATATGCAGATAGCCGTTCGGTTCCGGCGGAAAGCGGGTGTGAACCCGATTGCCGTGTTTGCCGGTTTTGGCATCCTCATTGATGATGTTTTGAATAAAATTTGCTGGAAGTGTCCCTGTCGGCGCAACCATGAAACCGCTCCTCTACACCGTTATTGCTACTTCAGTTTTGCAAAGATCATCCGGCCGGCGGCCGTCTGCAGCACAGACGTCACCAGCACGTCAATCGTATCTCCCAGATGTTTCCGTCCATTATCGACGACGATCATCGTACCGTCGTCTAGATAAGCGACGCCCTGACCGGCCTCTTTTCCGTCTTTGACCACATGAACCAGCATCTCTTCGCCCGGCAGCACTACCGGTTTGACGGCATTGGCCAGTTCGTTGATGTTCATGACGGTGACGCCTTGCAGTTCGGCCACCTTGTTCAGGTTGTAATCGTTGGTGAGGATCTTCCCTTTGATCAACTGGCCCAGACGAACCAGCTTGGCATCGACTTCCGCCACATCCTCAAAGTTGCGGTTATCAATCTGAACCACCACATTCTTTTCCTTTTGGATCCGGTTCAGGATGTCAAGCCCGCGCCGGCCGCGATTGCGTTTCAGCAAGTCTGACGAATCGGCGATGTGTTGCAGTTCTTCCAGAACGAACCCCGGCACCAGCAATACTCCTTCAATGAACCCGCTCTGGCAGATGTCGGCGATCCGCCCGTCGATGATCACACTGGTATCCAGAATCTTAAATTGGCCAGCCGGCGCAGCCGTTTTGTCCTTACCCCGTTCTTTGCCGCCAAACATTGCCGGCAATGAAAGATTGGACAGCTCCTCCCGTTTACGGATAGCGACATTGAGGCCGGTATAGCCGAGGATGATGCTGAGAAAAACCGGAATATACTTGCCGACAAACGGCACAGGCACAAAAGCGGCCCCTAATAAATTAGCAATAATAAGACCAGCGCCCAGACCCAATAACCCAGCCAACACATCGTTCAACGGCATCTTCATCAGCTTGGTTTCCATCCAGACAGAATAACGCCAAACAAAACCACTCATCCAGGGCGAAAGGATATATCCGAGCAGCGCCCCCAGCAAACCGCCGACCAGATAAAATACAATCGTACCTACAGTAACGCCAAAAAAACCAATCCGGGCAAAATCCGGCAAAGCACCCTGCGGCAGCATCAGCAGCACCCGATCGGCTGTCAATAACCCGCCAACGCCCGCCAAAACCGTAATGACAATTCGCAACGCTTTTTCAATCACTGTCTCACCTCCTCATATTTACTCTTTCGTATTTTATATATTATATTAGAAATCTCGGCTTGCGCCAAGTATTCGAGAACTCCCAACGGTCCGGTTGTCCTGCTTAGTTTAATTTAGATATTCCTGTCGGCGCAAATAAAAAAAGGGCGTCATCCGCCCGTTGAAAACTCGGCAAAGATGGAATCCAGGCTTTCAGCGATGGCTTCAGCATCTTTCTTGCACACCAGAACCAATTCACTGACTAAGATTTGCCGCGCCGTATCCAACAAACGACGCTCGCCTGTCGACAATTTTTTGATCCGGTCCTGTATCGTCAGGTTACGGACGACTTCCGCCACCTCATGGATGTTTCCGCTCTTGATTTTAGCGAGATTGATGTTAAAGCGTCGGTTCCAGTTCACACAAGGCTGACTTGGCGCCATCCGCAACGTACAGAATACTTCGTCGACCTCTGTCTCGCAGATCACCTCGCGCAAGCCAACATGCTCCACGTTATTGAGCGGAATCATCACCCGCATTCCGCCGTAAGGCATGGTGAGAATAAAGTATTCCCGCCGTTCCCCCATCACTTCATGCTCTTCCACTGCCTCAATGACGCCCGCGCCATGCATAGGGTAGACAACCTTGTCTCCAACTGCCAGCATTTTGCACCTCCGCAACGGAACACTTCTCCAGAGTCATGAAAGGATTATATCACGCTTGATTAAATTTGTCAAAATCGGTATTGTAACATGGCTGCAACGACTCTGTCAACAAAGCAAAACAAGCTCCAATTCTGCTTGACAATGATTCGGCCCCGTCTATATAATAAAAATTAGAGTGAGGTGCTATCGCAATTGCAGGAAAAGTCATGCATCGATTTTCAGACTGCGGTCGAAGAATACTTGATCCGGCATCGAAGCATCCTGGATGTTCTTACCAAGCATCAGGAAGCCACAGCCCGTGTCAATCGGGCTGTCGCCAAAGCCGTCACCGAGTGCGGTTGCATATCTATAACGGCAGAACGGCAGAGAATACCGGTCGATGCCGAGTATAACAATTTAAAATCATTCATGTCGTCGCATCTCGATGGTGAATTGTGCGAAAACTGCCGAGACATCCTGATTAACGAACTGGGGCATTCACTGTTTTATTTGACGGCGCTCTGTAATCTGACCGGGTTGGATTTGCAGACCGTATTGCAGCATGAAACGAAAAATGTGCGCACGTTGGGGATTTTCAATCTTTCCTGATTGAACGATCACTCCTGAGCTATGCTAAGCCCAAAGACTCTTCGGGGTTTATTCCGGCGAGTCTTTTCATTTTGTTGGAACGTCTGCCGAAGGACAAGTATTGGAATAACTAGGAGGGATTCCCGTCATGTATCAATGGAAAGACGAGTATGTTCTGGGTATAGAGGAGATTGACAACCAACACCGGCGTTTGATTGAAATCGCCAATCAAATCTACGCGATTATGCAGGACCAATGGCGCACCGACAAATACAACCAGATTCTGGAGGTGCTGACCGAACTGAAGGATTATACGGTATATCATTTTAAGGCCGAAGAAGAATACATGGCCAAAATCGGCTACAAGAAGCGCTTTTCCCACGCGCTCGAGCACAGTGCCTTCATTGCCAAATTAAACGCCGTCGATCTCAGCGAAATCGACGAGTCTCAGGACAAATACCTGTTGGAACTGCTTGGCGTTATCACCGACTGGGTCGTTAAGCATATCATGACGACAGATCGTCTTTACACTCAATAATACCGTAATTTATTAATAGCTACACAAAATACGGCTCCGCGGCGATCACCGCAGGAGCCTTTTTTTGTTCAACGGATTCAAACAGTACTTTCAAACAAAGTTTGTTCCCGCAGTCGTTTGATTCCTTCGCGGATCGCTTTGGCCCTTGCGCTGCCCACTCCATCGACTTCATCCAGTTCAGCCGACGTCGCGCTATAGATACGGCTGACATTTTTAAAATGAATCACAATATTTTCTACCACCAGATTGGGCAGACGGGGAATCTGACGCAAAATCCGATAGCCGCGTGGAATCACCGGCACATCCATCGTACTCGGCGTTATGCTGTAACCAAGCAAACGGCCCACCGAATAGCGCTCCAGGCTTTCCTCCGGCAATGCCCGCAGTTGTTCCCTTACTTCGGCATGAGCATGCTGGTCGCTTTCCACGCAATAATCCTGGATCAGATCCCACACACCGAGATTTCCGGGCATGATTTCTTCCATCTGCATACTCACCAGTCGACCTTCACTGCCCAGTTCAATGATGTTCTGCTCGATTTCCCGGGCAATCCGGCTCACCCGCTCGCCGCGAATCAACACATCGACGATATCGTTCAGCGTCGCCAGTTCATCCAGTTCCAGCACGTTGAGCATCGCCAGGCTTTTCGCCAAAGCCTGTCTGTAACGCTCCAGCGTATGCAATGCCTGATTTGACCGCGATAAAAGGAAAGTGATGTCCTTCAACGTGTATCGCAGACTGCCAAGATACATGGTGATGATGTTACGCCGATGCGATATGGCGACAACCAACGCGCCGGTCTGTTTAGCCGCCCGCTCGGCAGTACGGTGTCGGGTGCCGGTTTCCGTGGTCCTAATGGTCGGGTCGGGAATCAGTTGCGCGTTGGCATGCAGGATTCGTTTGCCGTCGCTCGACATTACCAGCGCCCCGTCCATTTTGGCTAGTTCATAAAAGTTTGACGGTGTATACTCGACATTGATAGCAAAACCACAGTCTACAATACCCAGAGTTTCCGGCGAATCATCAATCAGAATCAGTGCGCCCATCTTGGCCCGCAGAATATTCTCCAATCCGTCCCGCAAGGCCGTGCCTGGCGCAAGTTTTTTCAGCATTTTGATAAAGCGGGCATCCCAAAGTTTTGCTTCGGTTGTCGTTGTCGTCATGACAATCCCACCTCCATTGCTTGCGACAAATTTTTCACGCCAATCAGTTTCACATTGAGCGATTCTTTCTGCAACTCCGCTAGATTTGCCCAAGGAACCATAACCGAGGCAAAACCGAGGTTAACCGCTTCACGCACTCGTTGCAGCACCCGCGGGACCGGGCGGATTTCTCCGCTCAAACCGACTTCGCCGAATGCAACTAGGTTTTCGAGTAGCGCCCGATCACGAAAACTTGAGGCGACAGCCAATACCACTGCAAGGTCAGCCGCCGGCTCCACAAGTCGAAAACCGCCTACCGCATTTAAATATACATCCTGATTTCCCAACAGCAGACCTTGTCTTTTTTCAAGCACCGCCAGCAACAACCCCAGACGATTGGCATCAAACCCGACTGTTGTGCGGCGCGGCAAACCAAAACAGGTCGTAGATACCAATGCCTGAATCTCGATCAACAAGGGACGAAGCCCTTCCAGGCAAGCCGTGATCGTCGTGCCGGAAACCCGACCGCTACGTCCGGCCAGCAAAAACTGCGACGGGTTTTTTACTTCCACTAGGCCTTCCTGCTCCATCGAAAAGATACCGCTCTCGGCTATCGTGCCAAATCGGTTCTTGATTGGACGCAGCACGCGAAACGCATAATTGCGTTCCCCCTCGAAATAGAGCACCGTGTCGACCATGTGCTCCAAAAGGCGCGGACCGGCAATATTGCCATCCTTGGTCACATGCCCGACAATCATCACCGGAATATTGTTATCCTTGGCAAACCGCAACAAACGGCCGGTCGATTCGCGCACCTGGCTGATACTGCCGGCTGCGCCAGGAATTTCCGGACAAAATACCGTCTGAATCGAGTCGATGACAACCATGGCCGGCGACATTTGCAGCGCTTCCGCCAAAATATTGTCCAGATTGGTTTCGGCCATAATCCACATTTTTTCTTCCAACGCACCGGTGCGGCGAGCCCTGAGTCCAGTCTGCGCAGCTGACTCCTCGCCGGAAACGTACAGCACATTTCCATTACGCCCAGCAAACCTGGCTGCCGCCGACAGCATCAACGTGGACTTACCAATGCCCGGATCGCCGCCGATCAGCACCAGCGATCCGTCCACCACACCACCGCCAAGCACCCGATCCAATTCGCCGATCCCTGTCGGTTTACGCAATTCGCCCGGCCCGGAAAACTCTTTCAACAATTGCGGCTTGGCGGCCTTGGAGACAGCCACGGCCGCACCTTTAACCGGCTGGATTCTTTCTTCCGTCATCGTGTTCCAGGCATTACAACCAGGACAACGACCTACCCAACGAGGGGAATCAAAGCCGCATTCGCGACAGACAAAAACGCTTTTGGTCTTGGCCAACGCTTTAGACTCCTCTCCCTCAGCCGGCAATATGCCGGTCACAAACAACTAATATCAAACGAAAACACTCATTTGTCAATTAATGAGTGTTTTCGCCAGTCATCCTATTTTTTCCTGCCACCTGGTCCAGATTCTTCTAGACTTTGCATTGCAATGACAAACTGCCGTCTTCGGCGACTCCGACCAACACAGTATCGCCGGATTTAATTTCCCGACGCAATAGCATATCGGTCACTACGTCTTCCACCATCCGTTGAATCGCTCTGCGCAAAGGACGCGCACCATAAGCCGGATCTAGTCCTTTGTTCAAAATTTCGGTTTTGGCCGCATCAGTGACTTCCATCGAAATCTGACCGTCTTTCAGTCGTTTTGCCACTTCTGACAGCATGATATCGATGATCTGTTTCAACTCGGTATCAGACAAGCTGGAGAAAACGATCACCTCGTCGATTCGGTTCAAGAACTCCGGGCGGAATGTTTTTTTCGCCTCTTCGACAACCCGCGTTTTTGCTGCGTTATTTTCGGTCCTGTCGGCTTTTTCCGTCGAAAAACCGAGTGGCGCGCCATCTTGCCGGAAATGGCGCGAACCAACATTCGATGTCATGATGATCACGCAGTTGCGAAAATCGACCGTACGCCCTTGGCTGTCGGTCAACCGACCATCCTCAAGAACCTGCAGCAAAATATTGAAAACATCGTAATGTGCTTTCTCTATTTCATCCAACAATATTACCGAGTAAGGTTTTCGCCGCACGATATCTGTCAGTTGACCGCCTTCCTCATATCCGACATATCCGGGCGGTGCACCGACCAATCTGGATACAGCATGCTTTTCCATGTATTCGGACATATCCAGCCGAACCATCGCCGTTTCGTCGTCAAACAACGCTTCGGCCAGCGCCCTAGCCAGCTCCGTCTTGCCGACGCCGGTCGGTCCGAGAAAGATAAACGAACCGATCGGACGCTTAGGATCCTTGAGGCCTGCCCGCGCTCGTCGTACAGCTTTGGAAACGGCGGTCACCGCTTCATCTTGTCCGACAACCCGTTCATGCAGCACTGCCTCCAACCGCAGCAGACGTTCCGACTCTTCGGCCGCCAGTTTTTTGACCGGCACGCCAGTCCAGTTGGCAACAATTTGAGCGATATCATCCGGCGTGACCATGACATTTTCGCTACCAGACTGTTTCCAGGCCCGTTGCTTGTTTTCGAGTTCTTCCCGCAATCGTTGTTCTTCATCACGGAATTTAGCGGCCCGTTCGAACTCCTGGGCAGAAATCGCCGCTTCCTTTTCCGTGCGCAGCGCTTCCAGCTGGCGTTCAATATCCCGCACATCCGGCGGCGGGCAAAACGTCTGCAACCGGACCCGCGAGGCAGCTTCATCCATCACATCGATCGCTTTGTCAGGCAAAAACCGGTCGGCAATATAACGTTTGGATAATTTGACCGAAGCCTTGATCGATTCATCAGTGATCTTGACTCGGTGAAACGCCTCATAGCGGTCGCGCAGCCCGAGCAAAATGTTGATTGCATCCTCTTCCGTCGGTTCGCCGACTGTCACCGGCTGAAACCGCCGTTCCAAAGCGGCGTCCTTTTCAATATGCTTTTTGAATTCATCGAGCGTTGTTGCGCCGATTGCCTGGATTTCGCCGCGAGCCAAAGCCGGTTTCAGAATGTTGGCCGCATCGATCGCGCCTTCAGCTGCTCCGGCGCCGACCAACGTATGCATTTCATCGATAAACAGAATCGTATTTCGCGATTGCTTGATTTCGGCCAATACTTTTTTTAACCGTTCTTCGAAGTCGCCGCGATATTTGGTCCCGGCAACCACCGATGCCAAATCCAGCGAAAAGATTCGTTTACCCCTCAGTGTTTCCGGCACCTTGCCTGTCACGATCCGCTGCGCCAGTCCTTCCGCCACGGCCGTCTTGCCGACGCCCGGCTCGCCGATCAGCACCGGATTGTTCTTGGTACGGCGACTCAATATCTGGATCACCCGTTCAATTTCCTTGTCGCGGCCAATCACCGGGTCGCTTTGCCCCTCCGCCGCCAGTTTGTTCAAATCGCGACCGTAATCGTCCAAAATCGACGCCGACTCTTTTGACGCCTGCGGCGATGCTGCTTTTCCCGCAACCTGCGCACCGGCGCCCGCCGCGCCTCCCAGCAGTTCAATGACACGCTGACGGATCATATCCAGATTATCAATTCCCAGGCTGCGCAGAATTTGCGCCGCCAGGCCTTCGCCCTCGCGCATCAGTCCGAGCAGGATATGCTCTGTCCCGACATAATTGTGGCCCAAGTTTTGCGCTTCATCGACAGCCAGTTCCAAGGCTTTTTTTGCCCGCGGCGTATAATTTATTTCCTGCCGCTCCACTGGCGTTCGACTCAGTTTTTCAACGATTTGCGACCTCATTGTATTCAAATTGATATTCAGCGATTCCAGCGCCTTAGAGGCAACGCTTTCCGGGTCGCCGGCAAGTCCAAGCAACAGATGCTCGGTGCCGATATGATCGCTCTGAAGTTTCACCGCCTCTTGCTGCGCCAGCACCAAAATCCGCCGCGCCCGCTCGGTAAATCGGTTAAACATCGCTTTCTCCCCCTTTGATCCGCTCACGGACTATTTTTGCCCGTAATCGATTGCGTTCTACTTTATCCATTTTTTCGGTTTGCGCCATCCTTGCCACAACACAGGACCGACTGCCAATAATCATTTCTGTAAAGACTCCCGGTGGCAAATGGGTAATGATGCCCAAATCAATGCCCAAACGAACAGCACTGAGCAAGCTTAGCGCCTCTTGCCCGGAGAGGCTCCTGGCATAGCGAAGGATTCCGTAAGCCCGCCAGACACGGTCAACCAATTCATCGCCCGAATCGTCGACCAACAATTGGCGGGCCGCACGTTCCTGTTCGACCAGTTGCCTGACTAGGCCCAGAACATTGCCGATAATCTCTTTTTCGTTAAATCCAAGTGTCTGTTGGTTGGAAACCTGGAATACATTGCCATAGGCATCGGTGCCTTCGCCATAGAATCCACGCACCGCCATGCCCAACTGAGTCGATACTTCCACGATCCGGTGCATCTGGCCAAGCAGGACCAACCCCGGCAAATGCAGCATCACCGATGCGCGCAAACCAGTGCCAAGATTGGTCGGGCAGGAGGTAAGATAACCCAGGTCCTCGTTAAAAGCAAACCCCAATCGCTGTTCCAACAGATTGTCGGTTGCATCAGCCATTTCCCATGCAGCTTTGAGATTAAGCCCCGCAGTCAAACTCTGAATTCGAAAATGATCTTCTTCATTTATCATGATGCTGACTGCCGTGTCGTCGCGAACGATCAATGAACGTTGTCCTGGTTGCTGAATGTGCTTCAAGCTGGTCAGGTGTTTTTCCACCAAAATCCGGCGTTCTTGTTCAGTAAGGCCCGCCATGTCCAACATCCGATAAGCATGAACCGGGTCAGCGTCCTCCATATCCTGAATTGAAAACGATACTTTATGGCCGATGCCTGCCAATTGTTTTTCATCAGCCTGTCCGGGAAAGGGAACGCCGCTTAGATTTCGGGCCAGACGAATCCGACTCGATAATACAATATCGCCCTCAGGCCCGCTCTGCTCCATCCAAGAAGGAACCCTGCAGTCAAACAAGCCGGGAAATTCATGTCCCATGCGAGTCCACCTCCTGCGTTGCCAGTTGTTTTTCCAGCAAACGGATGTCATCACGTATCCGCGCAGCATGTTCATAGTCTTCGCGTTCCACCGACTGCTCCAGATCTTTTCGCAGCCCTTTGACCGCCAACCGGAGCCGAATCAGGTTGCCTGCTTTTTTCGGCACCTTTCCGGTGTGATTGTTTGTCCCGTGGACCCGGCGCAAAATTGGTTCCAGTTGTTCGTGAAAAATGCTGTAACATACGTTGCAACCAATTTTGCCGGAACGGCTGAAATCGGAAAAAACCATGCCGCAATTTGGGCAGGCAAGTTCGATTTCATCCGCAGCAGACAATTCTTGACTGAACATCGCCTTGACCAGATCGTTGACAGAAAAATGAATGCCGGCGGAGAAACAGGCCTCCCCGGCAGATGACGCACATGATTCGCAAAGATGCTTTTCAGATTTTACTCCATTAAGGATCTTGATCATGTGGACATGCGCCGCATTGCTGCCGCATTCGTCGCATAACATAAGAGTCTCCTCCTAAGAAAAATTCGATAACGTGGCAAAAATCGCCCGCAAACTGCGCACCCGTTCTTCGGGGTCCAGCCTTTCCTGCATCAGTTGCACAAACTGCATCAACATCGCTGCTTCACGCTGGGTCATCAGACCATTGCTACGCAACTCCTCAACCAGCGTATCAATGTCATCCGCAGTATGATTCGCAACAATGCGGCTTAGTGCGCTGTCAAAGACATCATTGGCCAGCGATGCGCGGGCAATTCGAATAAAGCCGCCTGAGCCGCGCCGACTTTCCACAACAAAACCTCGGGTCCCGGTAAATCGGGTGCTGACAACATAACTGATTTGAGAAGGCGCGCAATCCAATTCGATTGCCAAATCATTGCGGTTAACCACGATTGTGTTATCCTGCCGGCCGGACAACCGTAGCAAAATAAATTTTTCGATGGTATCTGCGAGATTGCCCATATCTGTCTCTCCCATCCATGCTACTTGGAATCCTATCTATATTGTATTTGACTTTTCGACTTTTAGCAAGAGGTCGTTATTGGACTTCCAGCACCATGAACTTGAGATAGCTTGTCTCCGGCGCCGCTGGCAACGACGGGTGATCCTGCGCCTGTGACAGATATGCCACTTCTCTGACCATCCGTTTGGCATCGGCTGCCGCTTCGGCCACGACGGTACGGAACAGGTTGCGGTCCATATGAAAAGAACACGAGCAGGTAACCAAGTATCCGCCCGGACGGATCATTTTTAAACCGCGCAGATTGATTTCTTTATAACCGCGGGCGGCGCTCTCCACCGAACTCTTGCTTTTGGTAAACGCCGGTGGATCAAGAATCACCGTATCGTAACTGCGACCACTGTCCGAGTACTCCCGAAGCAAGTCAAATGCATTGGCTTCCTGAAAATCGCAGCTGTTCTGCACTTGGTTCAATACAGCGTTCTTTTTCGCCATCTCCACAGCCGCCGCTGATATGTCGATGCCGGTGACATGACGCGCGCCATATGCCGCCGCATGGATTGAGAAGGATCCGGTAAAGCAAAAGCAGTCCAATACTTCCGCATCCGCGACGAATTTTGACAGCAGTCGACGATTGTCGCGTTGATCGTAAAAGAAACCCGTCTTTTGCCCGTTTTCAATATCAGCGTAAAACAACAGTCCATTCTCGCGGACTTGCAGCATCGTCTCGCCCTGGCCTTTCAAAAAGCCTTTTTGCAACGGTAATCCTTCCAATGTCCGGACCGTTGCATCATTCCGTTCGTAAATCATTGCCGGTTGCAACAATTCGTCCAGCACGGAGACTATGATATCTTTGTAAACATCCATACCCAGCGCCAGAGTCTGAATCACCAGACAGGCGCCGAACTTGTCGACAATCAGGCCTGGCAAAAAATCAGCTTCGCTGAAAATCAGCCGGCAATATTCCGGTTCCGCCAAAAATCGCTGCCGGTAAGCCCAGGCCCGCGAAATCCGCCGGACAAAAAAATCTCTGTCGACAATCTCTTCGTCACGCGATAATAAACGCACGGTAATCTGCGACCTTGGATTGATGTAGCCCCGCCCCAGATACTGTCGCCGCGCATTGAATACATCCACGATATCGCCTGGCACAAATTTTCCCTTAATATAGTCGATTTCGCTTTGGAAAACCCAAGGGTGACCGGATTCACTGCCATGCCGCCCCTGACGTTTCAGTATGACCTTGGCTATCGTTTGCATAACTCCGCCTCCAAATACTTCATGTTATTTCGATAAAGATAACGAAAGAGGGCCGTATCGGCCCTCTCCAACGGCAGTTTTATTATCGGTTGAGCATTTTTTGGCCAAACTCACGCCCGAACTCAAAACAACGCTGGATTTCGTCCTGATTGGGCGCCCACTTGAGTGTCGGCCCGGTCATTTCCAGTTCAATGCCGGCCGCTTTCAGTGCCAGTTCCATGTCAGCCTGGGCGCCGCCTGCCCAGCCATAGGCGCCAAATGCAGCACCGCTCTTATTCAGGGGCTTCAGGCCCTTCATGTAGTAGAGGACCGCTGCCATGGTCGGCAACATCCCATTATTCAAGGTGGATGATCCGCAAATCAGTCCACGCGCCGTAAGCAGTTCTGCGATCAGTTCACTCTTGTCCGAATCAGCCATGCGGAATAGCTTCGCCTTGATCCCGCCTGCGGTCAGCCCTTCCAAAATGCGACGGGCCATCATTTCTGTGCTACCCCACATAGAGTCGTAAACCACCAGGACCAACGGGTCTGTTTCGCCAGTCGACCACTTTTTGTACAGGGACAAGATTTCACCAATATGCGACCGCCAGATCAATCCATGACTGGGAGCAATCATCCGAATCGACAACAATCCCAGACTATCCAGCGCTTTAACGACCAACTTGCTGAACGGCATTAATATATTTGCATAATATTTTTTCGCCTCATAAAGCAACTCACTCAGATCATTCTCATCATCAAACTTGAAATTGGTCGAATAATGCTGGCCAAATGCATCATTGGAAAAAAGAATCTGTTCTTCTTCCAGATAGGTCGCCATTGAATCCGGCCAATGCAGCATTGGCAGTGGCACGAACCGCAGCGTATTTTTTCCCAGCGACAGGCTGTCGCCATTTTTGACCACGCGGAAATCATATTCCTGGCCAAAATATTTGATAATCTCGCCGCGGCCCTGTTCGGTAATGACGACTTTGGCCTGCGGCGCGGCTTGCATGAGTAGCGGCATGGCACTGCTGTGATCCGGTTCCACATGATTCACAATAATATAATCTATTTTAGCTGGATCAATAATTTGACTGATTCGTTCCAGCAATTCCTTGGCAAACGGTGCTTTGACCGCGTCAATCAAACAGATCTTTTCATCCACGATCAAATAAGAATTATAAGTGACCCCCCGCGGTGTTTTGTATCCGTGAAAATCGCGGGTTGCCCAGTCTACGGCGCCAACCTGATAAATTCCCTTGGCCAGTTCTGCATTAACCATCATCGCAAACCTCTCCTTTGTTTAACAATCCTATGTTGAACACGCGTGTGTCGGAAAACGATCCCGTATTTAAGATTTTACCTTTCCCGCTCAATAACTGCAAGTGCAGTGAACCGCCGGTGGATATTTGCGCTGACTTGCGGTTCAAAGTATAATAAGATGCTAGAGATAAATAGCTCTGTCCAATAAGAAAAAATTATGCAAAAAGAGAGGTGACGCATTTGGCTGCCATCGGCCGACACACGACCGCTGACTACTACGGTTGCCGCAAAGAAACCCTGAATGACATGGAATTGTTGCAAAACATCGTTTCTCAGGCAATCCACGCCGCCAATCTGAAAATGCTCAGCATCCAGACCTATCAGTTTGAACCGGAAGGCATCACGGTCCTGGCCCTATTAACCGACGGACATCTTGGCATTCATTCCTATCCCGAGCTTGGTTTTGCAGCTGTAGACCTATTTACCTGCGATAGTCACAGTCATCCGGAAAAAGCCCTGCTAACAATGAAAAAGGAACTTTCACCGGAAAAAACAAAAAACACCACAATCAAGCGCGGCGACTTCGGATCCGAGCGCGATATGAAGCCACGTACAAAAACAAATTCAGGAGCGATTCGCAAGGTCCGTGACACGGGAACCAAGGTGCTCAAATTTCTCGCTAATAAATAACTTACTTCCGGCTTGACAATTTCTTAGAAATGGATAATAATTATCCATAGTTGATACTATGATGATAAAGGAGTTGTTTTCATTGAGCAACACACAACAAAATCTAGCTGCCGCTTTTGCTGGTGAGTCCCAGGCTAATCGCAAGTATCTTGCATTTGCCAAACAGGCTGATGCTGAAAAACTGCCGCAAGTGGCCAAATTGTTCCGCGCCGCTGCTGAAGCCGAAACCATCCATGCCCATACGCATCTGCGCAACATGGGCATGATCAAGTCGACAGCCGAAAATCTCAAAGCAGCAATTGAAGGCGAAACACATGAGTTCACCGAAATGTACCCTGGATTCATTGACGATGCCAAGGCCGAGAACCAACCGGCTGTTATTCTGAAAGGTTTGCAACTGGCCAATGACGCGGAAAAGGTTCATGCGTCACTGTACCAGAAAGCATTGGATACACTGGCTAACCCGGTGGAAACCGATCTGTTTCTCTGTACTGTCTGCGGTCATATCGCCGAAGGCAACGCCCCTGATCAATGCCCGATCTGCGGCGCAAAATCGGTAGTTTACAAAAAAATCGACTAAGCGAAAAAACGCAGCCTGATAATTTCGGGAGGATGGTAAATTGCCATCCTCCCGTTTTATTTTTCATCAGCTTTTTATTTTTTGCTATCTGTCTCGCTATGTCTGGCAACCCTTTCTAGAGGAAATCGAATCAATACAGACTTAACCGGTTTGCCCTGCTTGGGCATCGGTTGGCTTACCGATTCGGCAGACTGATTTCCGCTCCAGGAACTGCCAAGAAGCACCCCGTCGACAAACAAATCTGCCTGAATTAGCGGTTGAAATCTCTCGTGCCGCAAATAGTCAACCAACAGAGAGGCTTCCGCTATGTTATCTGTTGTCGGTGCCCCTTCAATCACGACAAAACCAAAATCAAGAAAATCATCCCATTCATCATACTCAGAACCAAATCCCAGATTCAGTACTTCCGTCAATTCGCTCATGATTTCGGGGCTTTCACACCCTTCAATGTTTAGGCATTCTACTACCAACATCACTTTTTTGTACGACAATGGCGCAATCAGTTCTTCAAACGCCAAAATTCGATGTTCCAAGGGTTTGGCTCCTTCCAAATACACTTGTTTTTATATTATCCTGCGCAATTTCTTTTCTGTCAAACCTATCTCCGTTACTGCTAAAAAAAGCCCTCCGGAACGTGAGCCGGAAGGCTTGAATTTATGGTGACCCCGGCGTGATTCGAACACGCGACCTACGGATTCGAAGTCCGGCGCTCTATCCAGCTGAGCTACGGAGCCACTTTTTCAATTGACTCAGGAGAGCAAAACCCTTCCGTTCTTACGGAAGGGTTTTGCTTTAAGAAACCGGCGGCGACCTACTCTCCCAGGCCGTTTCCAACCAAGTACCCTCGGCGCATGGGGGCTTAACTGCCGTGTTCGGGATGGGAACGGGTGGAACCCCCCAGCCATCACCACCGGATCAGAGGGATGAACCCTCACA
>JAHDPL010000012.1 GCA_018434355.1 Sporomusaceae bacterium
CCAGCCCCTGCCGTCCCGCAGATGTCTTGAGATCATAGAGATTTTGCAAATCCTCGCGTCCCAGCCATACGGCATGCAGTGCGCGGCTTATTGGCAGCAACGCATCCTGTTCCAAATCCGGAGATGCTTCGTGCAATGCCTGCATGTAATTACAATCAATACAATTAGGCACATTAAGCAAAAGAAACCAATGAAAGCGGCCCCACGCATACTTCGAAAATTTTCCATAAACATTAAATAATCTATTTCCCTGTTCATCTTCTGCCGGGTATACTGATAGTGCATGCAAAATACGAGGTATGGGAGTCATAGATTCCATGTCGCCCAACGATATTTCATCAACGGTTTCAAACAAGTATTTTTTTTGGACCTGAGATAATTCTGTTGAGAAATCTCCAAATTCTTTTTGTCCAATTAATATCCACCAACACACCAGCGTTAAACGCCCCTGCTCAAAACTCAAATCTATCCATTTTTGCATACCTAAATTATTAGCCCATACAAGATACATAAGTCTAGAAACAGGGATCACGTCTTGATCGAAATATTGAGGTTCATTCAACATTTTGATTTTACTATACATTCTGCTCACACCAAACATCGTGTTTTACGATTATAAATTGCATACTTGTCAATAACACAGAACAATATCCACAACAGGTTTTGACACTAAGATTGAAGTTCCAGTAATCTGCAATATTTCAATTCGATACGCTCCTAGAGGTAGTGTCCCGCCAGCCACTTCACATGCAAAACCAGCATCAATATAAATATTATTGCATAACGAAGTAGCGACATCTTGGCGAATTTGACGATTTGCTCGAACATAAAATTCGTCTGAAGTATCAACCAATAAGAATTTAACATATATTTCAGTGGGAACCTGCTCGCTCTGCAAGTCAACTGCCCACCCCAGAAAAAGAACCGGATCAGTATGTTTCAACTCAATTTGTAACATTTCTGGCACAAACGTACACCCATTGATTTGGTCTAAATTCCATCCATGAGAAATTTCCTGACGATGCAGGGAGTTATACTGTTTTGGGGTTTTTTTAATAATTGAATGAGAAACTTGTTCATAAAAGCTCTTAAAGTTATAAGCTTCTTGTTCAATTGTCGTTGCAAAACATTTGTCAAGTTTTTCTTTGTATAAATTTAAACATGTCGGATCATCGCTGATTGACTGCAAAAGGTTTGTCAATTCAGTCTGATTTCCGGCACTGAAAACAAAACCACCACCACTTTCGCTCAAAGCTTCCTGCATGGCTCCGATATTCGAACAAATTATAGGAACAGAGCAAGCCAGAGCTTCATGTAAAGCTAAAGAAAAGCTTTCATAGCAAAGAGATGGAACAACCAAAATGTCAATTTGTTTCAAAACAATTGAAAGATTAGTCTCGGAAAAAGTCCCCGCACATTCGATACGGTGGTCTTCGTGTGCTGACTTGTGTAAATTTCTCAAATATTGGGAATCAGGACCGTCTCCGTATAAAACAAGAGATGCCTGATCTCCACAGACTTTTTTAAAACTATCAATTAAAAAATGCCCCCCCTTATGCGGCACCAGAGAACCAATAAACCCAAATACTATTCTGTCACCTTTTCCGTAACGTCTTTCATTCCGAACTAAAGAGCTATGCATCCCATGTGGTATGACCTTTACGTCAATTCCTAATTCAGCATGAAATATTTCAGCCACGAATTTTGACGGAGCAGTCAACGCAACTGCGTACGACAAAATCTTTTTCGCCATTGATAGTCTTGTTGAAATGTAGTCGGGTGCTAATTCTGGACAAAGCCTTTTGCATGTTTCACCGTTCTGAGGACCTTTGCATAAGGTACCTTGACTTGTTGTAAGGTTGATTTTGGGGCATAGCCAATAAAAATCAGTTAGCGTAATGATATAGGGTATGTTTTCCTCGATCGCAACATGTACAAATTCCGTCATGCGCATTGCGTGACATATATGGAGTACATCCGGCTTGAGCTTGCCAAGAAGGTGACTGGCAACCGGGCGCATATCTGGGCAACTCAAACTGTGCCCCATCTCTTCCCTATACTCTGCAAACCGCCATGAGTGGACAGGCAAAGACTTATATATATCGGAACGGAAACCTGTATTTGAGTTGTCAATTCGATCAAAATAGCTCATAGGTGCAAAGCCATATGTCACTATATTCACATTATGTCCATTTAGCTGATTCATCGCAGCTAGGTTGAATACGGCTTTTTCAGTACCCGCTGAATACTCAGGATAAAACTGATGAACAAGATAACAAATTTTCATACTCCACCGCCCAAAACAACATCTTCATATCTGTTTTCCATTTCACTTTTCTCATCTGCTGCGGCAGTCAAATAACACTGTGCAAGAAACATCCCACTCAATTGTGCGAAGGCCTTAAAAATACAAGAAATAAATTCTTGTTGCGCGTTTAGATCAACAAGATCATATGTTTGAAATAAATAATCAAATACCATATTCATAAAGGAGTTGAGCGTTGGAAGAAGTTTAGAAGTTTGAGAAGGGTCATTAATCATGTTGAGCTCAAATAGATTAGAAGTATTCTGTAGGAAGTTCCATAGTCTATCATCAATTAATGAGTTTTTTCGTAGCGAATCGAAAGGGTATTGCTTCATACTACCAGATAAAAAGACATCACAATAACACGACTTTAAGTTCCCTACAGTTAGAACCTGCTTATTATTCTGCAATAGGTAGTCGGAAAAATCATTAATCCGGCAATACACAGAAAGAATATCCATAGAGATATTCATTAAGCCTAAACGTTCCAACTTATAATCTGGAAAAATTTCGCGCATAAAGCGCGTCTCAACAAAAGAGCGTTTAAGAGAATAATAAGGCGGTCTATTATGCGAATGAATTACGCGTGTTCTGCCTAAAAACAGGATTTTTTTGCCATCTTGAATCAGTCTAATTCCGAGGTCAAGATCTTCTGCATAACTTGTGCGATATCGATATTGTCTAAATAATTCAGTAGTTATCATACAGGCCAAATCTGATAATTGCCCGTTTTTCCTGAGAGATATATTGTCGACAGTATCCGGCAATGAAAATATTCTATCACAATTTGAAACTCCTAAAAAACGATAATGATTCCAGCAAATACATCGATAATACAAGTCCGCATCTTCTCTTGGCGTCTCAGCGCAAGACACTGCAGCTATCCCCTCCTGTCCAAGGGCATCGAGCATTGTCTGTAGCCAATAAATATCCGGCATTAACACGTCCTGTGTAGTAAACAATAACACTTGTCCCCTTGAGTGATCCGCTCCAGTATTACGCGCATATGCATGATTAAAATCTTCAGGCCGAATAGGAATCACTTTTGCTCCAGCCTTTAACGAATTATCTACCGTACTATCAGAGCTTGAAGAATCCACAACAATTATCTCTATGGAAGCATTTACTTGCTGTTGCTTTATCATATATAGTAAATGACGAAATTGTTCCCCACCGTTCAGGGTGGGTATTATTATGGAAACTAACGGACTTAAGCGTACCATAAAACGTCTCCTTAATAGTATATTCCGGGATAAACAGGGGTACCTGATTACTGCTCCGGTTGATTCCCGGTGAACAATCGGAGATACTAGTAGCAGTTGTCATTAGCCCATTAATGTTTCATCCCCTTGCTTTTTCATAGCCGGTATCCTACGGTGTTAAAACGCAGGCTAGGTTATCCCGATGCGCCTTCTTGCTAACATTACCTGCTATGTGTCATCGCCAATGCTAAAATGACCCCATATGGCAAATGAAAATTGACCCCCTCCAACAAAGGAGGGAAAACGATGAACCAAGGGAAACCCTCCACCCATGAAATCCTTCATGGGGGAGATGCCACGATGTTAACCCATGACCAATGGTCGGAAATCCGCTTCTGGTCCAAACTTGGGCAATCCATAAAGACCATCGCCCGCGACTTAGGCCTCAGTCGCAACACCGTTCGCAAAGCACTCCGCGAGCCGGAAAAACCACAATATCAGAGGCAAAACAAACAGCGCGGCGTTCTGGAACCCTTTCTCCCGTTCCTGCAGCAGCGGGCTCCCGAAGTGTTCTTCAATGCCACTACGTTGTGCCGGGAGCTGAAAGCGCAAGGCTATCAGGGCGGCTACAGCACGGTCAAACTGGCAGTGAAACCGCTAAGGGAAACTTTCCGTTTGGTAGAAGCCGCTTCGGTCCGGTTTGAAACTCCACCAGGAAAGCAAGCGCAGGTGGATTGGGGAACGTCTTGGGTCAACATTGCAGGCAAGCGGACCCGCGTGAAGATTTTTGTCATGGTGCTCGGATATTCGAGGGCCATCTACGTGGAGTTCACGCTGGATGAAACATTGCCCACATTGATTGCCTGCCACGAAAGGGCGATTCGCTACTTTGGTGGCATTACCCAGGAAGTGCTCTATGACAATCCCCGAACCATTGTGTTCCATCGCGGAACGGACGAGGCTTGCATCAATCCCCGGTTCCTCGACTTTTGCCGCTATTACGGCTACACACCCCGCCTCTGCCGTCCCTACAGGGCAAAGACCAAGGGAAAAGTCGAATCCGGCGTCAAATACGTAAAACGTTCTTTTCTGGCCGGTCGCAACGTAGTGTCGCTGGAGGATCTCAATACGCAAGTTGCGGATTGGATAAGAACCGTGGCGGATATGCGAATCCACGGGACTGTCCATGAGCAACCGGCAGAGCGATTTTTGCGTGAAGAACTTTCCCCAGTGTCTTCCCAGCCTCCGTATGTACTGCAAACCTTCGCGGTGCGCAAAGTCGCCGCCGATTGCCTGATCTCCTTTGAAGCCAGTCGCTACTCCGTACCCTGGCAATACGTCCGGCAACTGGTGGATGTGCAAGTGGCGGAAGAACGGGTGAAGATTTACCATGAGGGAGTTTTGATCGCTGAACATCCCCTCGCAAACAAACCGTACCAGGTGGTGTTGCAACGAAGCCATTACGGCGGCTTGGGCAAGCTGCGGGATCATTCTCGTTCGCTACTGACCAAGAATTCGCCACAAAGCACCCCGGAGGTTGAGATCCGCAGCCTGGATGTGTATGCGCTGGTTGCTGGGAGTGAACTTCATGGATAATCCCCAACTGCTGCGGATTCAGGAGAACCTGAAACACCTCAAGCTGACGCGCACGACGCAGTCCTTGGAAAACTTGCTGCAAGATGCCGGGAAACAAGAGATGAGTTACAGTGACTTCTTGGATCGACTGCTGGAAGAGGAAGTATCGCTCAAACAGGAGAAACAAACGGCGCTGAACACTTCTTTGGCGAAACTGCCTTATGTAAAAACTCTGGAGAGTTTTGATTTCAGTTTTCAACCTTCGATTGACGTCAAAGGAATCCGAGAGCTGGCTACCTGCCTGTTTATCGAGCGGTCAGAAAACGTGGTGTTCTTAGGACCACCCGGAACCGGCAAGACTCATCTGGCAGTGGCGCTTGGACTGAAGGCGATCCACAAACGGTACCGCACTTTGTTCATCTCGGCAGCAGGCTTGATCGCCGATAACGTATCCTAAAGTTGCGCACATTTGAAAAAAGAGTTGTCACGGATGGGGTCTCCCGTGTATGTTGAAGGTGCTAGCCAAAACAACAACACGAAGGAGATGAACATCCGTGACTGACACTATTATAACTCTCAATGAACAAACCTTGAAGAACCAATTGGGAGAACTGGTCCGGGCAAGCGTGGAAGAAACGCTGAACAAAATGCTCGATGCCGAAGCCGATCAACTGGCCAATGCTGGCAAGTATGAGAGGACAGCGGCAAGAAAAGATACCCGAGCCGGCCATTACAAGAGAAAACTCACTACCAAGGCAGGTGAAGTGACCTTGCAGATTCCCAAACTGCGTCACCTCCCGTTTGAAACGGCCATCATAGAGCGTTATAAGCGGCGCGAAAGCAGTATCGAGGAAGCCCTGATCGAAATGTATCTGGCGGGCGTATCCGTTCGCCGGATTGAAGATATTACCGAAGTTTTATGGGGCAGTAAAGTGTCTGCCGGCACCATCAGCGAGATGAACAAAAAAGTATATGGCCATATCGAAGAGTGGCGAAACCGACCCTTGAAAACTACCTATCCTTACGTCTATTTCGACGGCATCTATCTCAAACGCTGTTGGGGCGGTTCCTATGACAATGTGGCCATCCTGGTGGCTTTGGCGGTGGATGAAGACGGATACCGGGAAATCATTGGTTGCTGCGAAGGCGGGCGGGAAGACAAAGAAAGCTGGCTCTCCTTCCTGCGGAGTTTAAAAGAACGCGGCTTATCCGGCATGAAACTCAGTGTCGGCGATCGGTGCCTGGGCTTCGTCGAAGCCCTCGGTGAAGTTTTTCCGGAATCGAGGTTTCAACGCTGCGTCGTTCACTTCTATCGGAATATCTTCTCGGTGACGCCGCTCTCTAAGGGCAAGGAAGTAGCGGCCATGTTGAAAGCAATTCATGCGCAGGAAGACCTGGAAAGCGCCCGGGAGAAAGCGAAACTGGTGATTGAAAAACTCAAGGCGATGAAATTGCCGGAGGCAGCCAGTCGCATTGAAAAAGGCATCGAGGATACCATTGCCTACATGAACTTTCCACGGGAACACTGGATCAAAATCAGGACCAACAACGGACTGGAGAGAATCATGCGGGAAATCCGGCGCCGAACCCGAGTGGTAGGAAGTTTTCCGGATGGGAAATCGGCGCTGATGCTAGTTGGTGCGCGGCTTCGGCATATCGCCACGACAAATTGGGGAACGAAACGCTACTTGAATATGGCATTGCTGCAGGAATTTCAACTCGATACCGTAGCGGACGCCAGCTGAAACTTACGCGGGGCCCCATCCATGAATGTGCGCAAAATTCTTGACACTACCTGATCGCCTCGCTCAACCGGGCCTATGCCGAAAATCGGCTGGAGGAAAAGCTCAAATCGTATCAGGCACCGCGTCTCTTGATTATCGATGAGATCGGCTACGTGCCGGTGGATGTCCATGGCGCACACCTACTGTTTCAGTTGATTTCAAGGCGTTATGAACGGGGATCAATTGTCCTGACGAGCAACCGTGGGTTTGGGCAATGGGGAGAAATCTTCGGCGACACGATTATTGCCACAGCCATTCTGGACCGACTGCTGCATCACAGCACCGTAGTCAACATCAAGGGAGAGTCGTATCGGTTAAAGGAAAAGCAACGCGCCGGACTACTTCGCAAGAATCAGGATATGGCGCTGACCGGAGGTGATATCGCTTCACTGACCCCGGCGTAGTTCCATAGGGGGTCAGTTTTCGATTGCCACAAAGGGTCATTTTTCAATTGCCGTTGACACTATGTGTACAGTAGCTTAATAAGCCGGGTTATTGTTTTTAAAATACAATGCGCCATAATCATGTATGGTCTGGCCCAAAGCCTTAAAAACAGTACGTCGCTCCATACTATAATTAGCTTCTGTATCCCATTCATCAATCATCATATGTATCTGTTGGAATAAGTTCCACTCAAGCTCGAATTCACAGCACTTCTTGATATTATCCCGTGAATGAAAAAAGAACTTCGCTTTAATGTCGGGATAAATCGATAAAAATGTTGAAAACATCCGTTCAAAAACAAACGGGAACATAGGAGTTGGCCGATAATGATTGGTCCGACAGAAATATAAATTACGCTTTTCAGCCGAGCATTGCTTGGTTATAAATTCAAACAAGGGCAAAATAAATTTCATATATTCATTCCAAAACTTTTTATTGCCAACCCAATAATTACAATATAATAAACTTTGTGTAGTCATTCTCCCAATTTTTGATAAATTAATTTTGTATCCGACTGCGTCAAATAGCTCTTGCGTCAGCGAACAAATTCCAGGATGATATAGTTCGCCTTGTTCCCATACATTAAAATGGTAATAAGCCTTTTGCGGAAAAGGATTGACAAAATACACATCAAAACCCGGATCTTGAAGAATAAAATCTTTAAATGCACGACATGTAATATTAGTCTTTTGCTCAAATTTTGGTGATACTACCCCAACATACTCCGCATGTTCAAACTTACCAGTTTGAAATAGATCTAGAATAGCACCCATCTCATACAGAGCAGGAGTATTGTGAGTTCCATCATATATCAAAAAATTATTATCAATTTTTGCAAATTGTTCCGGTACATAACAATTTTGATATATTGCAATTGTTGCCATGTTTCGCTCCTAATTCTTAAGGCTTTACAGCAGCAAACATTTTCTCCGCCATGCGCAGATCGTCAAGATTGTCAATTTCAATCCAGCGTCCTTCAAAAGGGCAGGCAGCAAATGATACATAAGAAAATATATCATTGATTGCCACTTCGCTCCACAACTTGACTTCATGTCGCTGATGAATGTATTCTGCGCATTTAGCAAAAAACTCCACACCAGCCTCGCAAGAAAATTTATAAACATCAATCGAGACTCCAAAAGCCTCCTTAGAAGAAATAGTCTTAGCTATCTTGATTAACTTTCCGTTTTTTTTCACCACTTTCATTGACTCTTCAATATAAATCCCTACGTCAGTAGCAATTGCATTTTTTTCCGTGCTCATGCACAACGCTTGAATAATTGACTGATCAAAAAAGACATCTGCATTCATCATAAGAAAATCATCATCATTTATCGCTTCACGACCTAACAACGCCGAATACATATTATTGGTGGTTGAATAATGTTCACTGAAAATAAAATTTACACCTTGAAACATTGTGTTAATCTTTCGCTGCAATATATCCGCCTTATACCCTACAATAACAGTAATATCAAAAATTCCATTTTGATGAAGACATTCAATCTGATTAACTATAATTTCTTTGCCATTTACACAGACTAAAGCCTTGGGAAGAGTATCGGTAATAGGGGTCAATCTTGTTCCTTGGCCAGCCGCTAAAATCAGCGCTTTCATTATTCGTTTGCCTCCGAAACAAGATTCTCCATATATTGAGCAACATAATGGACAAAGCGTCGGGCAGAATTACCATCTAAGTACAGGTTATGTTCCTTGGCAGATTTATGCAATGCGGTAAAGTCATATATATTGATTTTCGAGATGCAAGCCAACAAATTTTCGATACTATTGACAACCGGAGCATTAATCGAGTAATGCTCCGCAATAATTAGCTCTCTGTCAGCAGTATAGGCTAAATGATCTGGTCGAAAGAAAATAATCGGCCTCTCTAAATGAAGAAAATCAAAAGCAATCGAAGAATAGTCCGTGATTAACATATCTGCTTGTTTCAGTAGTGGATAAAAATCCGTTTCTGGTTGAACTGTGGTAATATTGTCGTCGTCAAAAAGTTCTGGATCAAGAAATGACATTTCAAAAGGATGCGGATTTAGCAGCAAATGATACCCCATTTTATCCAGTATATAAGCAAATTTCTTAAGTTCAAGTTGTTTCATCCAATGATGGTTTCCCTGTCGCCAAGTAGGTGCATAACAAACAATTCTTTTGTTTTCCTTGATTTGTAAAATTTTCGCCAATGCAGTATCGTCAACATTGATTAAATCATAATTGTCTTCACTTCGCCAAAAAATATCGTTCCTCGCATAACCCGTTACTTCATATTTTTTAAATTGAAAGGATTGTGAAAACAACTGATAATGGGCCGGAGTCGCACCAAAAAAGACTTCTATATCGACTGCCATTTTGATAATAGTTGACAAGTGAAGATTCACGGGATCTTCACGCGTTAATTCTTCAAGGCAAATATGTCTAATTGGTGTTCCGTGCCATACCTGCATTCTTTTTGCGCCCAATAGGCAAGCATGCAATATGCGAGATAGCGGAGGATGATCAACATAAAATCCATCATCGACAAGAACTGCTGCCCGCAATAGTTTTTTTACCATACGTTGGCTCTCATCCCACAACAATACGGGCAATCCTTCACGTTTCAACTGCTCATATGTTTCTCGTCTCGTGGTTAAAAACCAAAATTCAAAACCCAGAGTTCGTTCATTATTAAATTTGGCAAATTCCAAAAAACAGTATTTGAGATTTCCGGAAAAACTGCGAGGTGTATAGAAAATTAAACTTCGTTCCTTCCGAATTAATTGAGAAACCATAGAAATATTTTTCACTATCTCGTTTTCCAGGATTTTTAGTTCAAGCTTTAAAATCCTTTGTTCTATCTCATTCGCTTCAATTTTCTTCTTTGGCGCTTTTCTATTCTCATTCCTGCCAAAATTTTTATAATGCTCATAGCCTGTCTCTATTTCTTTTTGCAATACAGCACGGGCAACATCAGGGTTTTCATTAAGATATGAGTCTTCGTCGAATACATTCAAATAGTCCGCTATTCTATCCATATTCATGACTGTACTCCTTGCGAAAAATTAATATTCAAAATACACAACTTATATACACACTTTCAATACTGACGCATTTTTTATTTCATAATATGGATATTGTTCCAAAGGCACTTTATTAAATCTATGGAGTACACAATTGATCGGCCCACCGTGAGTCACTATTGCAATATTGTTATTTTTTGATTTAAATTTTGTTTGACACTCATCCAGCCATGAATTGACTCTTACGTATAAGTCATAGTGTGATTCTCCGTTGGGATAGGACCGATACGGATCAAAACTGGACCAAAAATCCGGGTAGTGTTGATTGAACTTAATTATTGACCATTCTGCAACAGTTCCCGCATCGGTCTCCAATAGTTCATTCCGAGGTATGATTTCCCGTTGCGGAAACAATAGCTCTGCAGTTTGAATTGCTCGTTTGGCCGTACTTGAAAATATCAAATCCATGTTAAGCTTGCAAATTGTCAACGAATACAATGCCTTCACTTGCTGTATTCCTTTATCCGTCAACGGTGTGCCGACACTCCCGGTTACCAACCTGTCAACATTGGCTTGAGACTCACCATGCCGAATGAAATAAAGTTGCATAACAAATTACCCCGAAACGCGTTTGGCCAGACTGATTAAATATTGACCATACTCATTCTTGCTCATCGACATTCCGATTTCCATAATCCGCTCCACGTCAATATATCCCATGCGCCAAGCAATTTCCTCAGGACAGGCGATCATCATCCCTTGCCGCTCTTGTACGGTTTGGATAAAGTTCGCAGCCTGTAAAAGTGAAGCATGAGTTCCGGTATCGAGCCATGCATGCCCTCGACCGAGTTTCTCCACTTTCAACTGTCCCATTTTGAGATATTCTTTATTGACATCCGTGATTTCCAGTTCTCCCCGTGCGGAGGGTTTGATGCCATGGGCGATGTCCACCACTTGATTATCGTAATAATATAAGCCAGTTACCGCATAATGCGATTTGGGGTTGACCGGCTTTTCTTCCAGGCTGAGAACTGCGCCTTTGCCATCAAACTCTGCAACCCCATAATGTTGCGGTTCTTTCACCCAGTAGGAAAACACCGTCGCGCCAACTTCTTGGGAAGCGGCCCGCCGCAGTTGTTCATACAAGGCATGACCAAAGAAAATGTTATCGCCCAGAATTAAAGCGCAGGGGTCCTGTCCGACAAAATCCTTGCCAATGATAAAAGCCTGCGCCAATCCGCCGGGATTTGGCTGGACAGCATACTGAATTTCGATCCCCCACTGATGACCGGTTCCCAACAAGCGTTGAAAAGCTTCTTGATCTTCCGGAGTCGTAATGATCAAAACCTGCCGAATACCTGAAAGCAAGAGAACACAAAGCGGGTAATAAATCATCGGTTTATCATAAACCGCCATCAATTGTTTGCTGACAGCCATAGTCAGGGGAAACAGTCTCGATCCGCTGCCGCCCGCCAAAATAATGCCTTTAGTAATCATTCATTGTTCCCTCCAGTGGTATTGTTTATGATAAACTTTTTCACTAGATTACCGCAGATATTTAAGAAACAATTGTTCCATCTTCTGTGCTGGGAAGCGCATGTGGTGTTTGTTTTTCACATCGACAAAACCGTTGACTCGGATTGCTTGGCGCCAGTTTGCGTCTGAGGACATCTTATCCATCGCCCGTCTCCATTCTTCTATTGTATTCTGGACAAGGACTCCGGTACGGTCCGGATCGATACAACCCTCATAAATGGGAACACAAGAATAAATACCTGGAATTCCCAATCCGGCATAGTCTAAGAATTTAAAAGGATTTTTACAGGAATTAAAGAAAAAGCAGTCACGATCTTCAATTCCTCCAAGGGGCGTTATCGAAAAAGCATAGTGTTCTTGGATCAACCGCTCTTTATGAGTTGGATATGAAAAATACCCCATGTATCTGATATATGGTTTTCCTTTTAGCTCCGCTGGCAATTTTCCATAATAGTCCAAGCTCCAATCTGAATGAACATTAAAAAAGTCATCAATAACTTGAAGAAACTCCGCTTTGAATGATTGCATTTTCAAAAAGTCCGCGTTGGTAAGAACTATTTTTTTACTCTCAACATCGGGCGGGGTAATATGCGGCCAATACTTCTCCGTATAAAAGCCGTTAGTAAGCAATTCAACGTTATTGTTTCGAAACGGCCGAATCTCGTGCAACAATCGTTCATTGGCCACCGTGACCTCATCTGCAAGCTCCATGAATGATTGAAAATTTTCAAAATTCTCCGCAGACATTCGTGCCCCACTATAAGCAGGAAACCCCATCACCCAGTCGTCTAAATCGAAAAAAACAGCAACTCCCCTGGACTTTGCTACACGAGCCATCTTTAAGGCATCACTTGACAAATGTTTGTTAAACAAAACAATCTGAATATCTGCACTCAAATTCTCAGTATGTAATTGCGCTTCAGAGATCACTTCAAAATTCACAGTGTCTGAACGCGTTTGAAGATATTCCAACGGCTCCATCAGGCGACATTCAACCGAAAGTGAAAATGGCACGCTCGATACATTTGACTTTCGCTGCACAACGGCGACTTTTACCCTGTTCGGGTTTTGCAAAGTTCTCATCCTCTCAAAATTGGAATTAATTCTTTAATCGCTTCCGGCAGCAGATATCTCTCACGAACCCATGCTTGGCATTTCGCCGTGTTTCGATCTTCTAGTAACCGATCCACACTTTTTCTGATGCTGGCGGGATCCAGTGGGTCCACCGTTTCCACCTGATCGCCGAAATGCTCACGCGTCCACGGGTCATCGCTGAGTATAAGGCTCGCGCCCCCCAAACCCGCTTCGATTGCCGATAGACCGGCCGGCTCCAGTGGCGTCTCCAGATAAACCGCACAGTTTTGCAGGGCGGATCGCAGCAGTTCCGAACGCGGCGGAATCGCTGGCAAAAAGCGGAAGTGGGCTGGTGCGGCTTTGATGCATTCGTCATAGTAAGCTTTGTCGCGATATCCGCCGACGAACAGAACCGGTATGGAAATGTCGCGTAATGCCTTGATAGCGGTAAGCTGGTTTTTGACGGGTTCAATCAGGCCCAGCCATAGAATATAATCCTTCACGCCATAGGTTGTCCGAAAGAGATCCCGATCGGCCGGTTCGCCAAAGAACGCCTGGATTCCTGTTCGCACGAAAGCGGTTTTCCCAGTAGGTATCTGAACACACTGCAAAAGATTCTGCGCTTCTGAATGGGAACGGAATACCACATAGTCCGCAAGTTCAATCTGGCTTTGCAATGATTGATAATCGGCGCATGGATCTTCGCCCCGCAACCAGATATTAGGCCATAGTACGACTCGTTTTCCAGCCGCTTTGGCAATTTGCAATAGGGGGCGTCCGCTCTCCTTCAATGAAAAATGCAATATGGTATCGTAATATTTTAACGGTTTGCTTTCGGGTCCATACAAATCCGCAACAACACTCAGCTGCCGCAAGGCATTGGTTATTTCATGGATCTCATGTTCACCGCCGCCTTTTTCCAGATAAGCCTCCGGGTAAGTAGTCACTAGAACTTTTACGGCTAATTTCATTGTTCCCATGCCTCCTTTTTAATCTATCGCATCAGGGTTGTTCGCAGATATTGCCGTACTCTGTTGCCAGTCGCACTTTCAGCGTGTCGCACTGTAATGGTTCGGTGCGATACCGAAATTTTCCCGCACTGGTCAGTTGCAGTTTCGGCACGGTGACGATGTCCAGTTTTTTCGTGCGTATTTGACTGAGTTTGACAAACCGGTTCTGCATATCCTGAAGTTTTTCCAACGTGCACTCCCGATCTGGCAAGACATGGATTTGAATCCGATCCCCTATCTCCGCAACCTGAAAGTCATCCATTCCGCCACATCTGTCCATGATGTCCAACAACAGCTCTGTAGACATGACCTTTCCTTCTTCCAGTGGGATCAAGTCATGAATCCGTCCCTGTAGGTTGATGATCCGTGGGTAGGGAAGCCCGCAACCGCATGGCTCCCAGGTGATGTCGCCCAGATCTCCGGTGCGATAACGGACAAGCGGCATTCCCCGATTCGTCAGTCCAGTGACGACCAGCTCGGGCATCCCGCCGGATTCCTCATCCTTTATCGATTCGATATATACCAGGTCGGAAAAAATATGCAGTCCACTGTGTTTCTTGCACTCATGTGCGGTTGCACCGAACTCGGCATTACCCCACCGGTCGAAAACCTTGCAGTGAAACGTCTCTTCAATTTTTTTTCGTTGGAAGTGATACAGCGTTTCACCCGTCGCTTCATAGATCCGGAATCGGGCCCGCTCGCCAGGCGGCAACTTTTCAGCGTATTGCGCCAGCAGATAGGCCATGGACGGAAATCCCTGCACCAATACGGGCTTGATCCTGCGCAACCGTTCATGTATCGCGCGTAGTTTGTCTTGGTCGTAAATGTTGATCAGAATGTTTTCTCTGTTAAGCGAAAAACATTTCCAATACTCGCGTCGAGCATCGATTGGGTGGATTGGCACCCCTAAATCGGACGAAAAGTGCACTTCTTTTTCGCCCGTTTTCTTTCCGGCCCATCGCAAGCAGCGCCGATGTGCTGCCGCTGTAATGTCCAGCCCTTTAGGATCGTAATATACCATCATTTTGGGTCCGGTCGAACCGCCCGTCTTCCTTGGCGCCAGCGGATACTCCGAATTGCAGAAGGTTTCGGAGCCAAGTTGCCGGATTATGCCTTTTGTTAAGAACGGCAATTTCTGAAAATGCACGATGCTCCGCTCCGCTGGATCAAAACCATGCTCCGTGAACAATTTCGCATAATAGGGAATCTTGCGTCGAGCATAGTCCAGCATTTCAAACAATCTTGCTTGCTGAAAATTGCTGACTTGTTCCGGGGATAAGTGGTCAGTCTCTGTTAGTTTGCGAAACTCGCCGGTGATATCCCGTTTTTCTTTCTTCTCCGCCACTCTATGCGCCAACACGAAAAACCATCGTAACATTTGAAAGTAGCTCTCCAATCAATCGATTTGGGTCCGATAATATTCATAAACAGCCTGCTTCTCTCCTATGCAGGCAACTTCGCCATGATGAAGCAAGATTGCTCGATCGCATAAATCATCTGCAGATTTCAAAGAGTGCGTAACAAAAATGATTGTTGTTCCCCGTGCCTTGAACTCTTTCATTTTATTCATACATTGTTTTTGAAACGACTCATCGCCAACAGCCAACACTTCATCCACCAGTAAAATATCCGGTTCGATGCTCACCGCAACAGAAAAGCCCAGACGCATATACATCCCCGACGAGTAGGTTCGCATCGGTTGGTCAATAAATCTGCCCAACCCGGAAAATTCAATAATTTCATCCGCCTTTGCCCGGACTTCTTTACGCGTCAGTCCGAGCAACACACCGTTGACCAAAATGTTCTCCCTGCCTGTCAGGTCTGAATGAAATCCCGCTCCCAGTTCCAGAAGTGGCGCAATTCTGCCGTTGACCGCTACTCTGCCCAATGTAGGATGCAAAACGCCAGCAATGAGTCCGAGTGCCGTACTCTTGCCGGCTCCGTTTCGACCAATCAAGGCAATGAATTCGCCATGTTTGACTTCGAAAGAAACGTTCTTCAATGCCTGGTAGCTGCTGCTTGATCGGGTCTGGATATGTTTGTGAAGATTCAGAATGAACCCCTTGATTCCTTGTTCGAACATTGCGGTCTGTTGGTATTCTTTTGTCACATTTTCAAAGCTTACAGCAATATTAGACAACTTCCGCGAACCTCTTTTCCATCTTTCGATACCAACAATACCCCACTACACAAATCGCCAAATTATATAGAAAAGAAGAACTTAGCAACCCAAAATCCACTTGATTTTTCAAGAACAACTCGTGCCATAATTCAGTCACTTGCATCATAGGGTTAAGGTTCAATACCACAGCATACTGCTCCGGAAGGGATTTAACTGGATAAATCACGGGCGTTGCGTAGAAAAGCAAATTCATACAGACCTGCGTTAGATTTTCCATATCACGAAAAAACAAGTTAGATGTTCCTACAAATAATACCGTCCCCAACACAATCAGGCTCTGATTCAGAAATAAAACAAGAATCCACGGGATATTGCTCCAATGAAAATCGACATCGTTTCCCCATAGAAACGCAAAAAGCACCGGCAATGCGAACAAAAAATGAATAGCATTATTGCCAATCATGGCTAGTGCCAACATAATCCGGGGAAACGTCACTTTCTTAATCAAATTAGCATTCCCCAAAAAAACCCCAGGTGATTGATTGACGGAATTATTAAAATACTGCCAAGGAAACATGCCTGACAATAAAAAAACTAGGTAGCTTTCCATATCGATCCGCATGGCATGACTAAACACAACATAAAACGTCAACGCAAAGGCAAGAGGACTTGCCACGGACCACAAATAACCGAAGACAGTACTTTTATAACGAATCTTGAGTTCTTTACTTATCAATACAATGAGTAATTCCAGATAGTAATGATATTTGCTCACGTTATGATCTCAACCACTTTCAATTTTTGTAGGGTTGCAGATAGTCACTCAGCGCAACGTCCCAAACCCGCGGGCCCCACCCCAGCGCCAACTGCAACAGTCGCGTGTCGAGCGGCGAATACGCCGGGCGCGGCGCTGGCCGCACAAACTGTTCGGTCGTCACCGGCGTCAATTTCACTTTCATATTGCCAGTCAGTTCAAATATCTTTTTTGCGAAGCCATACCAGCTGCTGACTCCACTATTCACGACATTATACGTGCCATAACGGTTTGTCTCCAAGATGCGCAGCACCGCCTCCGCCAGATCTACCGTACTCGTCGGACAACCATGCTGGTCATTAACAACTTGCAGTTCCTCACGCTCCTGCCCCAGCTTCAGCATCGTCCGCACGAAGTTCGGACCGTCACCATAAAGCCAGGCTGTGCGAAGAGTAAACAACCTGTCGGTGGCCTGACGCGCCAGCATCTCGCCGGCATATTTCGACTTGCCGTAGACACTGAGCGGGTTGGGTGAGTCGAATTCCGTGTATGCTCGCCCTAATGTGCCATCGAACACGTAGTCAGTGCTGATATATACCATTTTGGCGCCACAGACCCGGCAGGCCATAGCGATGTTCTGCGTGCCGATGGCGTTGACCTTGTAGGCCAAGTCGACCTTTTCCTCCGCTGCATCCACCTGGGTCCAGGCCGCACCATGAATCACGGCGTCGGGTCGGTATTGACCGATCATCGTTGCCACTGCCGCTTCATCTGTAATATCCAGTTCCTGAACATCGGTAGCCAGATATTCTGTTCCCTGCAGCCGTTTCTGCAGTTCCCTGCCCAACTGTCCGTTGGCCCCGGTCAAAAAAATCCTCATCTTCGTGGCAACCTCCCAATCGGTACATCTTTCAGCAGCGGCTGATCTCGATCCTTTTCCGATAATAGCGGCTCATTGATAGGCCAGACGATCCCGATATCCGAATCGTCCCAACGGATACCACCGTCGCATTCTGGATGATAAAGATCCGTGCACTTGTAACTGAACAAGGCTGTTTCCGACAACACGCAAAATCCATGCGCGAATCCCGGTGGAATATAAAATTGCCGTCTGTTTTCCGCTGACAGTGTCACTGCCGTCCACTTACCGAATTGTGGGGAACTAGGTCGTATATCCACGGCCACGTCCCAGACCTCACCCGACAGAACATAAACCAGCTTACCTTGGGCGTGCGGGTTCTGGTAATGCAGCCCTCGCAGCACTCCGCGGGAAGAATAAGACAAGTTGTCCTGCACAAAATCGAGTTTAATGCCGCAATCGGCATAACGTCTTTGATTATATGTTTCCATGAAAAAACCCCTTGAATCACCAAAAACATCCGGCTCCAGAATCAATACTCCATCAAGGGCTGTCTCAATTGCTTTCATGACCCAGTTCCCAACCTTTCCTGCCGATATTTACCAGAAGTCACCCGTTCGCACCAGTCCGGGTTATCCAGATACCATTCCACCGTCTTTCGGATGCCGGTATCAAATGTCTCCTGCGGAGACCAGCCGAGCTCACGGCCAATCTTGCCGGCATCGATCGCATAGCGTCGGTCATGGCCCGGCCGGTCAGTAACATATGCAATCTGATCTACATACGGCTTTCCATCCGGCCTGGGCCGCAGTTCATCGAGCAATTTGCAAATCTTCTCTACGATCCGGATGTTTGGCATTTCGTTATGTCCGCCAATATTATAGGTTTCTCCACACTTCCCAGTTGCCAGCACCGTCAGAATCGCCCGGCAGTGGTCTTCTACGTATAGCCAGTCCCGTACCTGCATCCCGTCGCCATACACTGGCAACGCTTTGCCCGCCAGCGCGTTCAGGATCATCAGCGGAATCAGTTTTTCGGGAAATTGATAGGGCCCATAATTATTGGAGCAATTGGTAGTCAGCACCGGTATTCCGTAGGTGTGATGATAGGCCCGCACCAGATGATCGGAAGATGCCTTGGATGCCGAATACGGCGAATTCGGTGCATACGGAGTTTCTTCGGTGAACAAGCCTGTCGAACCGAGTGATCCATAGACTTCGTCAGTCGAAACATGCAAAAAACGGAACGCAACCTTGCGGTCGGCGGGGAGTTCTTTCCAGTACTTCCGCGCCGCTTCCAGCAAGTTAAACGTCCCGATGATATTCGTCTGAATAAATGCCGCCGGGCCGTCAATCGAGCGGTCTACATGTGACTCCGCCGCAAAGTGGACGACTGCATCCGGCTGATACTCCAACATGATTTTTTCTACGGCGACTGCATCGCAAATATCTGCTTTGCTAAAATGATAGTTCGAATTTGACTCGACATCTCTCAGACTATCCAGATTCCCTGCATAGGTCAGGTTATCAAGATTCAGCACCTGCATTTCGCGCTGCAATAACGCCTGCCGGATAAAATTGCCGCCGATAAATCCCGCCCCGCCCGTAACCAAAATTTTTATCATATTTAATACGCTCCCTTTCCACCTACTACATATTTTACTGTCTTCAGCAGAATCACCAGGTCCAGCCACACCGACCAGTTGCGCACATACCAGGAGTCGATTCGTACCCGGTCTGCATACGAGATATCATTGCGTCCGCTCACTTGCCACAGGCCGGTGATGCCCGGCTTTACCATGTAGTAATCATCGATAAAACGGCCATATTTTTCCACCTCGGCTTGCACAATCGGCCGCGGCCCCACCAAACTCATTTCACCCTTCAGCACGTTCATAAACTGCGGCAGTTCATCCAGGCTGGTTTTTCGCAAAATCCGTCCAATACGCGTAATCCGCGGATCTTCTTTCAGTTTATAGTTTTGTTCCCATTCCTGCAAACACTCCGGGTGCGCCTCCAGGAAGTGTTGCAGTTTCGCCTGCGCGTCCGGCACCATCGTGCGAAACTTGTAGCAGGGAAATTCCTTGCCGCCGCGTCCCACCCTTCGGTGGGAAAACACGATCGGACCCGGTGAATCGATGTAAATCAACAAACCCAGCACGCAGTAAAGGGGAAAAAAGATCATCAGGCCGATTAGCGCCCCGACAAAATCCAGCCCCCACTTGTAGGCCCGGTTCGTCAAACTCGCCATATTGTTGCGTGTACGCATCAGGACTAATTTTTGGTCGAAAAAGGTCTCGACATCCAGATTGCCTACCGGTAGTCCGAACAGATCCGGCACGATCATCACATCACGGGTAATATGTTGGATCCGGCAAAACAAATCGACCAAGCGCGCTTTGGCCATCCCCGGCGCCGCCAAAACCACCGTACCGATCTGGTGCCGCTCAATCACTTGCTCTACTTCGTCAAACCGTCCCAGTACCGGAAATTGCTTGGTGAGCTTTCGCTGCTCCGGAAAATCTTCCAGCAATCCGATGATACGGTACCCAATCGTCGGGTCTTGCTGAAATACCTGCGCCAGCAATTCGGCCGTCTTTCCTGCTCCAACCACCAGTACCGGCACTTCCCACAAGCCCAGACGAAACAAAATTCTTTTTGCTGCATACCGCACGGAAAATAGCAAAAAGAATGAAAATACCGCGGACAATAGAAGCAGGGACCGAGAAAACTCGCGTTCACCGCTGAAAAAAAAGTTTAGGGCAGACAATACCAGCGTACCAAAAAAACAGACTCGCGCCAGTCCCTGGATCCGTTTCCAGAGAAACCGGTGCGGTTCGTACATCCGCTCCGACACCATAAAGCATAAGTATACCGAAGGAATCACCAGATACAACATCTCACTGCGCCAGACAACCGGTTCCTGAAACCAGCCCCAAGTGACAAAAAATTGGTTGCGTATCCAAGTGGATAGCAACAACGCTGCCACCAGACAAACGTAATCTAGCCCAACAAAGACAACTCGACTGATTCGACGGCTCAGAAATCGTAGTATGCGGATGACGTAGCGCCTCCCTCAATCCGTTGGAAAGCAAACCCTGAAAAAACCTCTGTTAGAATAATACTTTTATTATAGTTAAAGTAATGGCGTTGTCATTATCCTGTCTGGATAATCTAAACTCCCAGTTAAGACAACGGCTGCGCCACCAGGGTTTAATAATTGTCCACAAACCATGCATAAGTTTTTGCCAGCCCCTGCCCAAGATCAGTTTTTGCTTGCCAGCCCAATGCGTTGATTTTTCTGACGTCCAGCAGTTTTTGCGGTGTCCCGTCAGGTTTGGTCCGGTCGTAAACCAGTTCCCCCTTGTATCCAACCGTGTCCGCCAGCATCGCAGCCAGTTCGGCGATTGTCAGATCCTGTCCCCTGCCGATATTGACAATACCAGCTTCATTGTAATGTTGCATCAAAAAAACGCAAGCTTCTGCCAAGTCGTCGACAAACAGGAACTCTCGCCTTGGAGCGCCGCTGCCCCATATCGTCACTGATGCTTGATAATTTACTTTTGCTTCATGAAACTTGCGCAGCAGTGCAGGCAAAACGTGAGAGTTGTCCAGGTCAAAATTATCGCCGGGACCGTATAGATTGGTCGGCATGACGGAGATGAAGTTGCAGCCGTATTGCCGTCGATAGGCATTGCACAGCGAGATGCCTGCTAGTTTTGCCATCGCATAGGGTTCGTTGGTCGGCTCCAGCGGCCCGGTCATCAGGCATTCTTCCCGGATCGGTTGTGGGCACAGTCGCGGGTATATGCAGGAGCTGCCCAGGAACAAAAGCTTTTTTACTCCGCTGCGGTGCGCCGCCTGAATCACGTTGGTTTCCATCATCAGGTTTTGGTAGATGAAATCGGCAGGATAGCTATTATTGGCCAGTATGCCGCCGACTTTGGCCGCCGCCAGAAACACATATTCGGGCTGCTCCAGCTGGAAAAAAGCGTCGACTGCCTGTTGGCAGGTCAGATCGAGTTCGGCATGGTTCCGTTCCAACAACCGTTCATATCCGTGCGAACGCAGCTGGCGTGAAATCGCTGATCCTACCAGCCCGCGGTGGCCGGCCACGAATATTTTTGCCGTTTTCTCCATCATTCGTCATAGCTCCCGTTCATCCGGTAGCCGTGTTGTTCGCAAAGTTGATCTCGCTGGGCGTTTTTCAGGTCCTCTGCCACCATCATCCGCACCAGTTCGGCAAAGGAAGTCTGTGGAGACCAGCCGAGTTTTTGTTTGGCCTTGCTGGCGTCGCCTTGGAGAAATTCGACTTCTGTCGGCCGAAAATAGCGCGGGTCGACCGCCACCAGCCGCTCACCCGTACTTGCATCGATTCCCTGTTCATTTACGCCTTCGCCCTGCCAAACTATATGGATGCCCACTTCGTCAAAAGCAGCCTCGATAAACTCTCGTACTGAGTGGACTTCCCCTGTTGCGATGACATAGTCTTCCGGTTCATTTTGTTGCAGCATTTTCCACATCGCCCGCACGTAATCCCCGGCGTAGCCCCAGTCGCGCTGCGCGTTCAGATTGCCCACCCATAACGTCTTTTGCAAGCCCAGTTTAATCCGCGCCACCGCTCGGGTTATTTTGCGAGTGACAAAGGTTTCACCCCGAATCGGTGACTCGTGGTTGAATAAGATCCCGTTGCAGGCATACATCCCGTAGGCTTCCCGGTAATTCACCGTGATCCAGTATCCATAGAGTTTGGCCACGCCATAGGGACTGCGCGGGTAAAACGGCGTCGTTTCTTTCTGCGGTCGTTCCTGCACCAATCCGAACAGTTCACTGGTCGATGCCTGATAAAACCGTGTTTTGTCCTGCAACTTTAGAATCCGGATCGCTTCCAACAGTCTGAGTGTGCCGAGTGCATCACTGTTAGCCGTATACTCCGGAGTTTCAAACGAGACCTGTACATGGCTCTGCGCGGCTAGGTTATAGATTTCATCCGGTTGCACTTCCTGGATGATCCGGATCAAATTGGTCGAGTCCGTCAAATCTCCATAATGGAGAAAAAAACTGGGATTGATTTCGTGGCGGTCCTGGTACAGATGGTCGATCCGCGCCGTGTTAAACTGGGAACTGCGCCGCTTAAGACCATGCACGATGTAGCCTTTTTTCAAAAGATACTCCGACAAATACGCCCCGTCCTGACCGGTGACACCGGTGATAAGAGCAGTTTTCTGCATGGCATTTTCCTCCATCTTTATTATCGATTTGAGTACGATTTAGTACAGAGTTTTCTTCCTTTGGCTTCTACCAAAGGTTTCAGATGTTCATAGGCGATATAATCGATATCCGATCGGTGAAACGCGTCTGCCTGTTCCAGAACCGGCACGCAACCTGTGTCCTTTACTTCCTGCGGCACTACAAAACGTGATTGCAACAAAGAGGGGTTTTGCACCACCCGAATGGTTGTGCCGACCACCTCAACGGTGGAGTGCAGGGCGCACAGCAGTAGAAATGCGGCAAAAGCTTTTCGCCCCCGCCTTGAAAATTCCATTTGGGGATGAAGCAGCAAAAAAGCGGCAACCAAGGCCACCAGCGACGGTTCGAAGTATCGGGCGCCGATCTCCGCGTAGGAAACCAAATAACCAAAGAACATCGCCGATCCATAGAGAAATATCAGCAACGCCGGGAATCGAACGGTACGGATATCACGCAGCAGTCGCCACACTGACAGTCCCCACAGGACTATGTGGATGAAGATGAACGATAGTCTTTCCAAAAACACCCTTAGCCAAGCCTCCACGTTCCCGGTACCCAAAAGGCTGGTCTGGCTGCCGCGCGTATGCAGGACGTTGAATCCTGCCATGTAATTTACTGGATCAAACATATAGTTAAAAAGATTACCGACAAGGTTTCCGGCGACGGCGAGAACCAGGACCGGCAGCAACCCCTTCGCACCGGGCCTGTTAATTTCCAGCAGTCTGCCCATGAACATACAGGCGCCACAGACGCCAACGGCTGCCAGAAGGACCATACTCGCTTCATTCTTACCAAAGCCGGAAAAAAACGCAACTGCGAACAGCAGCGGGTACAGCAAGATTCTAGGAAACCGTTCGTCGTCAAATAGCAGGATGACCACGGAAAACAACCCTGCGATCAGCACTCCGACACTCGCATCGATGTTGATATTGGTTGTATTTAGCAGGGACGCCGGCCAGACAGCAAGACAATAGAAAAGAAAAACAAAAAACCTATCAGAAGCAACGAAGTCACGAGACCGTGTTTGACGCAGGCGATTCCAAGCAGCGATCATTATGATCCATATGGCGTATTCAAAGAGAGAGTAAGCAAACCGCGTCAACACTGTCGTCCACAGTTCGGGCCAGCGGGAATAGTCGATTAATCCCCCCCAGAACATGCCCCAGTAGCGTAGAACCTCATAGATCAGGGCTGGATGTTCGATGATCATGTAGAGGGTCACGCCCTCTAAGCGCCCCATCTGCGAGTAGTTTGGACCAGAAGGCTGGTAGAGGAAGATTTCCGCGAAAATCCCTTCCTCACCACGAAGAATCAATGGATAAAAGATCAAACGCGCAAAAAAGTATAAAGCCGTGAAGATCAATAACTGTTTTCGCGTCATATAAACCGCAGCCTCGACGCCGCAAAAACGAGCATGCGCAGGAGGATGGCGCCGTGGCTCCAGCGGGAAATGTTGGTGCTACCATAGGTGCGGTTCTTGTAGCTGATCGGCACTTCAACGATTTTCAGTCCCATGCGCGCCGAACCGAAGATCAGGTCAAAATCGCCGAACGGATCGAAGTTGCCGAAATAGCTTCGATGGGAAGCCAGTTTTTTGTAGTTTTCGCGAGTGAGCACTTTCGTGCCACAGAGGGTATCCTTGAACCGCTGGCCGACGACAAAGGAGAATGCCAGCGCAAAGAATTTGTTCGCCACCATGTTCAGGAACCTCATCGCTTCCCCCTCCATCGGATACACCAGGCGGCTGCCGTTGATGAATTCGCCTTTGCCGCTAGTGATTGCCTGGTAAAACTTCGGCAGGTCTTCCGGCGGCACCGTCATGTCGGCATCCAGGATCATTAAAATATCTTTGGTCGCCATACCAAATCCTTTACGAACGGCATCCCCCTTTCCCTTCCCGTCCTGCTGGGCGATGAGGATACGGTGGGTTGCGCCGTATTTTTCGGCGGCGGCCTGGATGGTCTCCCAGGTGTTGTCTTTGGAGTGGCCTTCGACAAAAATCAGCTCGTCGTCCGGACCCATGCGGGGCAGGCGCCGGATGATGCCCTCGATGTTGCCTGCCTCATTGCGGGCCGCCACGACGACAGAAACGGAAGGTGCTGGACCGGTCGCGACTTCAGCACGGGGGCGCGCCACCAGGATGTTGACCATGGTCAGAGAGCGAAAAAACGGCAACGGCGCGATAAACCGGTTCAGGAAATCGCTTAACAGCGGTATCCATAACGGGCACAGCACCTTGCCTTCAAGTCGGACCGGTTCAAAATCGGTCAGCAGTAAAAAATTCTCCATATCTTCATGGCTAACCCAGTTCTGCTCCGGGGTACGACGTCGCAAGCCGAGAGCCGTCGCAAATAGAAGAAATGGTCGCCAGAGAGAACTGTAGTAAGTGATGATGAGCCGAGTGGAAGGTGCGCAACAGGTGTGAACCTGATTTAGGAACGACTGTATATCTCGCTCATAATGAACCATTCCCTGAATGACGATGTAATCCGGCGGGTTGTCCTGCTGCTGCCGGCACTGCTCAAGCGTCGAACGCATCAAGGCTGGGTCCGACCAATCTTCTCCCTCGGGGCATAGCAACACTGCCGAGTCGTTGTCCCTGACAAACAGATGAATATAACTTTTCAGTTTTTGGTAAAAATACCGCCGGATCATCGGTACCGGCCTATTCCGTAATGCAATGCGACCCAACCTCCCTGCAAAATAAAGATTATCAACAACACGATCTGCCAAACTACAGAAAAAGCAACTGCCTGCGAGTCATCCACGCCATAAAAACCAAGCGCCAGTACGCAGGCGACTTGATAAACCCCCACATAGCCAGGCGTCGATGGAATCGAACTGCCGGCCGCCAAAAAGATCTCCAACGTAACCGCCGCCAAAAATGGCACCTCCCAGCCAAAGGCGCGGAGCAACACGAACAAGGCCAGAAAATCGAATGAAAATGCCACTATTCCCAAAAACATTATCCAACCCAAACGTTGTCTGTCTCGCAGAGGCGCAAAGCCAACCAGGATCGGGGCCAGTCTTTTGCCGGCCCAGCGGTCGCCCCACCGGACGAAGCAATAGAGCGCCAGTGCCGCCATCCCGAAGGTCCCTGCGACTGTCAATGCCATCGCGGCATTGATGGAGTGCCAGCCGGATCCGATAAGCATTCCGGCGAGCATTAACCCCAATAGTAGCCCGTCTGAGATCCTGTCGGCGATGGCAGAAGCAATTGCCTCTCCAGTCGAAATGCTGGCAAAACTCCGGATGGCTGCCATCCGAATGACTTCACCTGCCCGTGCGGGATATATCATGTTCCCCAGATATCCAAGCTGGGTCGCCCGCCAAAAATCATAGTAACGCGCAAGCGGCGCTCCGGCTGTCACGTTCCAACGGGCCGCCCGTGCCGCGATTCCAACGCTGACTAAAATGGCCGACCCCATGACCATCAACAGGTCCACTCGCTGTAACGCGTCCCAAAAAACAGCCCATTCGATCTTTTGGGCGACCATCCACAGCAAGCCGGCGCTGACGACGAACCCGAAAAGGATCAGTCCTTTTTGCTTGCTAATCGCGCCCCCCCCTCCCTAAAGACAAGTTTTTTCCTGTTCGTTCGTCGAATTATTCCAACTGGCCCCAATCAAAAACCAGCAGAACTGAAAACCGGCTGGAAAATGATAAATCAGATTATCAGTCAGCCCATATAGCAAAAAACCCAGAATTGAAAAGGGTATCGCTTTCTGCCAGAAATCGGCGTCAGCCTGCAGCGCATTGCGGGTCACTCTTCGCAAAGGATAACCCCATAACGCGGCAAAAGCAATAAATCCCAAGATTCCTGCTTCGGCAAGGGTTTGCAAGTAGATGCTGTGTGGATGCGGATGACGGCCTTCCTTCGCCTCAGGCAAAATATAGTTGCGTTCATAAAGGTCGCCAAAATTGCCGAGTCCGATGCCCAATCCTGGATGGTCCAGAAACATGTTTTTGGCACTCTTCCACATCAACAACCGCTCCGACACACTCTGAGCCTGCAACGTGGCGCCTTCCAACAGAGAATTTTGCAGTTTGGGTTGATATAAGAAAACAGCTCCCGCCAATAAGATCATAACCAATGTAAACCAAAGTTTATGCTTCCTTTGCACCTGCGTCATCAGAACCATCAACAGCGAAACTGCCCCCAGGGAGATCCAGGCCCCTCTAATCTGAGTAAACAGAAGAGCGGCGAGGGTCATCAACGCCAACCCCAACAGTGCAAGCCTAAAAAAAACCTGCCGCCACGAAATCCAAACTGCCCCAGTAATCAGCAAAGGAAACGCCTGCAAGATTTGTCCGGCCAGTTGCAGTCTCCCCAAAAATCCACCTTCAGAGCCGCGTCCAAGGATACCCAGATAGGTTTGATATGAACATGCTGCAACCAAGGATATCGAGATTGCAACCAGCATCTTTTGCCGTCGCTCAGTAGTGTTCACTGCAAACGAACCCAGGACAAAAGGAATGACCAAGTTATAGCCGACCTGCCAGGTCTTTTCCAAACTGATCTTCATATTATAGCCGTTCCATGCGGACAATAGACAAACGGACAAAAAAATACCGGCCAGCAAGAGCATCCTCGGATCCAAACGCAACTCCTCGCGTGATAGAAAAATCCGCCCGATCAACAGCAGCACAGCCGAGTCCATTGCAAAGTTGGCCAGAGGGACTGAAAGGGAAAAGACCAGGCCGTAGAGCAGCAGAAAGCCGAATATGCCAGTATCCAGCCTTGATACAGTGATCATGAACAGCCCCCCTTGTGTTTTGCCTAATATTTTAATTTTAGCACACTAATTTCCAGTTTCCTAGCCGATCAATCTGCGACCAGCTCAAATAATATAAGCAGTTTTGACACCTTTAGCACTATTCAACCGATTGATTTGGAGGTCTTTCTATGATATCTTATGCTGGGAATAATATGTGTGCACTGAGGTGTCTGGTGTGATCAAAGTTCTTTTTTCTTGGCATGCTGCGGTTCTCGCCGCCAATCAGAATTACGTGGCCCATCTCGCGGCTGAATCCGATATGCAGATTACTTTACTAGTGCCACCTAGCTGGGATGAGTCAACCTCAATGGTGGAAGCGTATATTCCGCCAACTGAGGCGCCATATAGAGTCCGTATAGACCATGTTAAAAAAGCTTTCAAAGGCCTGAGTTTTCGATATAAGAACATCCGTGCTACGCTAAAAGAAGAAAAACCGGATGTCATTTTTTTATACGAAGAACCTTATTCCTATGTTGCATGGCAAGTTCTCTATTGGAAGCAAAAAATTTGCCCGCAGGCAAAACTCATTTTCTATACGTGGCAAAATTTAGACTGCAAATATTCTTTGCTTCATAAATTAGCCGAAAAGTATGTCTTTAAACATAGTGATCTTGGTGTGGCCGGTTCACTCGATGTTGAAAATGTTCTGCGTCTCCATGGTTTTAACAAGCAAATTCGTCGCATTCCATTAGCACTTGATCCAACTGATTTTCCTCTTATTGACGGATCAATTTTGCGCAGGGAACTACAATTGCACAACTTTACTTTAGGCTATATCGGACGATTGGCTAAAGAAAAAGGACTGGAAGATTTGTTCCAAGCCCTGTCGTTACTACCTGATCGTCCCTGGCAACTGCTAATGATTGGAAGCGGCCCTGATGAATCAGCGTTGCGCAATCTAGCTAACCGATTGTGCATTGCAGACAAAATCACCTGGATTCCTTATGTAAAAAACACCGAAATGTATCGGTATTATCCGGCAATGGATGCATTTATCTTGCCCTCCCGCACCACAGTCGACTGGAAAGAACAGTTTGGTCGAGTATTAATTGAGGCCATGATTTGCCGAACTCCGGTCATCGGTTCTTCCTCTGGCGAAATTCCCTTGGTGATTGGGGATGCAGGGCTCGTTTTTCCTGAACAAGATGCACAAAGCCTGGCAACTTCTATTATGAAATTAATGGATAACCCCGAACTGCGACATAGTTTTTCTGAACTAGGCCGCGCAAGGGTATTAGAGCATTTCACCTGGCAAAAAATTGCGCAACAAACCGCCAATATCATCCGCGAAGTCGCTGATAGGAGAAGCGAATGAAAGTATTATTTGCCTGCCGCTCTCAAATATTTACTGTTCCTGGTGGCGACACGGTCCAATTGCTGAAAATGCAAAAATACTTGGCTGCCTGTACTGGAATCGAAGCAGTTATTTCGCCTGACCCAAATGAAATAAAACGTTCAGCCTATGATTTAGTCCACGTTTTCAACCTTTTTGATATTGACTCCATGTATTCGCAAATAACCCGAGCGAGAGAAGTTGGTATTCCGGCTGTAATCACAACGAATTATTGGAATCCGCTGGAGTTTTTTTTCGAAACGTCCCACTCGCTGTTTCATCAGCTTGCCCGGGCGGTGTTGCCTCGCAAAACAGTCTTTGACTTCTATTGCCGGCAAAAACGGCAACGTATGCAACACGATTTGCAACTGCAGCGTGAAGCTTTGTTGTCTGCTGCAATGATTCTACCCAATTCAAACGGTGAGGCTGCCGAATTGCAACGCGACTTTGATTTGCCCGTCGATAAGTTTGCCGTAGTCTATAACGCGGTAGATTTTGAAGACATCAATGCCGCTGACCCGGATTTTTTTGCCGAACGTTATGGCCTCCGCGACTTTGTTCTCTGTGTGGGACGATTTGAAGAACGCAAAAATCAACTGGGTGTGGCCCGAGCGTTAGCCGGTTTATCGGCACCGGTTGTATTTATCGGCGGTGTGCCTTCCTATCAACGCGCTTATTTTGAATCGTGCCAGAAGGCAGCGGCAAAAATTCCACAAGCGCTGTTCATCGAAGGATTGCCGCAAGCGGAAGTATTTAGTGCAATGAAAGCAGCCAAGGTTCATATTTTGGGCAGTTGGTGGGAAAACACCGGGCTAGTCAGCTTGGAAGCGGCCGTTAGCGGTTGCAATGTGGTATCTACCAACCGAGGACCCTGGCAAGAATATTTTGCCCATGATGCCTGGATATGTGATCCTTCAAATCAAGAAAGCCTTCGCCATTCGGTCGAATCTGCGTTGTCTGCCCCCATGTCATCCAACTTGTCAGACCGGATCCACTGCCAATTTACTTGGCCACTGGCCGCTGAAAGCTTAAAAAACGCCTACTCGTCGGTTTTGGCACGGGTGTGAACGAATGAATTCATTTACACGGATTTTGCTGTTAAAAATGGATCACATCGGCGATGCACTCTGGTCGTTCCCGGCAATCAGAGCGTTACGCACCGCTTTCCCGAAAGCTCGGATTGACATGTTGTGCACTTCATATTTGGCCGAAACATTTAGACGTCATCCCGACCTGACGGAAGTGATCGAATATGATCCCAAAGCTTCACTGGCAGAACGTATCCAAACGTTAAAAAAATTGCGACAACACCACTATGAGGTGTCGCTGGTACTTGGACCGGTTGATAAAGTAAGTCACTTAGCCTTCTTTTCTGGTGCAGCCGAACAATATAGTTATGCTTATGCGGGTAATATTCTTCGGTCTCTTACGAACAGGGTTTTTCTTACTCACCGTTATCCTCACCCAGCGGATGTGGCAAACAAATCGGGACTAGCGCTACCGCACGAAGTGCCTAGTATGATTGCGCTTGTTGAAAGAATCGGCGCTATTGCAGACCCTGAACCTTCACTTTTTTTTCCGTTATCTGCAGAGGAGATTGGCAATGCGGCTAACACGCTGAAAAACTATTATCCTGACAAAGCTGCATATGCAGCCATTCATCTTTGTGCAAAATCATTCGCCTATGGCTGGAATGAAGCCGCCTTTTTGCGGCTTGCGGCTACATTGCAAAGCACTTTCCCTGAAATCGGCTGGGTCGTCACTGCAGGACCAGCTGAAGAACCTTATCTTGCTTCGTATAGCCTTGCTTTATCCCCGTTGAACATTCCGATCATTTCTGGGATGCAATTAGCGGCAACAGCTGCCCTGCTGGCAAATTTGGAACTCTTAATTTCTTGGGATACGGGAGTCGTTCATCTGGCGGCAGCAGTTGGCACTCCTATCATCGATCTTTTTCCTGACAAAAACTATGAATACTGCCTACAACGTTGGGGGCCCTGGAGTAACCAAGCAATTCCTCTGGCTCAAAAACACCCGCTCACTATGTCTGACGATTTTGCTGAAATTGTGTCAGCCGCAAAAATCCTGCTTGACGGGAGTGTTTCATCGCAGTGACTAACTTAAAAGATGTCTCACAAATCCATAGCATCCTGATTACAAAGCTAGATCATCTGGGAGATATGATTTGGGCTACACCGGCTATTGCTGCCTTAAGATATAAATTCCCCCTAGCCAAAATTCATATCTTGTGCACGGTGGCCGCGGAGCCGATTCTTCGTCTAAATCCAGCAGTGACAAGCATTATCATCTATGACAAGGCCATTTTCCCTTCACAACAAAGTAAAAAGAAATGGCTTCATGATTTGATTGGTACGCCAGACTTGGCATTATGTTTTGATACCCGGGATGAAGCAATATTGCTGGCCTATCTGTCAGGCGCCCCTATTCGCGGCGGCTATTATTATAAAGATCGTCTGTTTTCCACACTCAAGACATGGCTGCGGCTCACTCACAAATACGTTCATCCCACGATGGACAAAAATCCTCAACATGAAGTGCTGAATAATCTCCGCTTGCTCGAGCGACTTGATTTATTAAAGATTGACGAATTACCGACCGAATTATTAGCTACCAATATTTATTTGTCGGCGGAGGAAAAAACTGCCGCGCAGCAAATAATAGAATCGCTCCAACTGACGGAGACTCCGCTAATTATGTATAATATACCTAATAAAACGATTAATCAGGGTTGGCCACGCTCTCATATTATCGGCATAGTAAGAGAAATATTGTCAGGCATACCTGATACGCATGTTCTTTTGGTTGCCGGTCCTGGCGAAGAAGCTCTGCTTGATTCGCTGAAACCAGAGTTGCCAAAGGACTGTACGCCGCTTTCGGGATTACCGTTCCGAACATGGGCAGGGTTGTTTCCGTATTGCACCTTGTCATTGTCGCGTGATGCCGGCGCCGTTCATGTTTCAGCCGCTATGGGGGTCCCCGTCGTAAGCATATTTGAGGCGGAATGGCAACACATGGAACCTTGCTGGGAAGCCTGGAATGTCTTGCATCGAAATGTTATCCGGCCTGCATCGCCTACTCCTGAAAACATTGATGCCCATATCGAGGATGTGTCACGCGCCGTAATTGATTTATGGAAGAAGGGTTCTGATGTCCATTAAATTTAGTGTTCAAATCTGCAGCTACAATCGCTGGCATTTGTTGAAACGTTCGCTGGAAGCTCTTTTCGCGCAGGATTTTCCTAAAGACGAGTATGAGATTGTCTTTGTCGATGACGGCAGTACGGATACCTCGCTTGCCATGGCACAGGAATTGGCCACGACGGCCCCCTGCCGGCTCAAAGTGCTGACCAAGCCGAACGATGGTCTGTCGCGGGCCCGCAATCTCGGCATCCGCAACTGCGAAGGCGAGATCATCCTGTTCATGGATGACGATACGTTTGCCGACTCGGCGCTGCTAAAGGAACATCTGGTTGTGCATGAGCAGCATTCTAATGCGGTGGTCATGGGTTGGGTCAATCATATCGAGGAACTGGACCCGCAAGGCCCTCGCAAGTATGTGATGGCCGACTATTCACGTTCTTTCTTCTGGACCAGCAATGTTTCGGTCCGCAAAAAGTACATTGATCAGGTTGGCGGATTCGATGAAGATTTTCGCGAATACGGCTGGGAAGACATGGAACTCGGCTATCGGTTAAAACAGTTGGGACTACAGCGGCACATTAATGAAAAAGCGATTGTATCGCATTTCAAACCGCCCAAGCAAAAGAAAGACCTGCCGGGAATGATTCGGCAGGCTGAATCGAGCGCGCGTAGCGCTCTCATCTACATCAAGAAACGTCCCGGACTGCGTTCGCGGATGGCTACCGGGATCACTTGGTTCCGCATGGGACTAGATTTGCTGTTTCGTCCGCTACGTCCTTTGTTTCAGAGCGGCATCGACAATGCTCCCGAAGGTCCACTGCGCGGCTGGACCTGGTGGTGCGCCCGTATGCTTTGCAGTTTCCACTTTTTTGATGTCGTCCGTACCGGAGACAGTACCAAGCCGGGGACTCTAAAATGAATCCTTTGATCAGCGTCGTTATCCCCACGTTCAATCGCCGGGAAACCTTGGCTGTCGTGTTGCCGCTACTGGCGGGGCAAACTCTACCGCAGGAACAGTACGAACTGCTGCTCTGCGATTCCGGCTCAACTGATGGCACGAATGAACTGGTAGCCGAGTTGGCGATTGCCAACCTGCGGCATATAAAACCCGCGGAAAACCGGGGCCGCAGCGGCGCTCGCAACGCCGGCATTCGTGAGGCGACCGGCGAGTTCGTTTTGTTTACCGATGCCGATATCATTCCGTCGCCAAATTTATTGGCCGAGCATCTGCGGCTGCATCGCGCCCGCCCGCACTCTGCGGTGGTGGGGCTGGAAGTGCAGGTGGATACCGTCGCCGAATACGAAGCAGTTTGCGACAACCCCTATGACAAAGGCCGCCATATGCATGGGCGCAGCGACAAGGAAATGTCCTGGCTGTTTTTCCTCACCGGCAACGCCTCGGCGCCGCGCCAGGCTCTGCTGGACGTCGGCATGTTCGACGAAAACTTCACCGTGTATGGGCATGAAGATCTGGAGCTCGGCTATCGTTTGCAGAAAGCAGGCTACCCGATCCTTTATAATGCGCAAGCGGTCAATTACCATTGGCACCCGGTGCCTTTCGCTGAACGCTGCGACAAGATGCGGCACTCAGGCGTAGCCACCAAACGATTTTACACCAAACACCAAGACTGGACGATTTTGCTACGTCTTGGAGTGAACCCTTTTACGCTAGCGATACACCAGTTGGTTCATGGAGTTGAAAACTGGCGTAGCCAGCTGCGCTCCAAAGAAATGCAGGCCGGCTTGGGTCGTGAATTGACGCTGCAATATTATTATCTCTGCGGTTATCGGGGCATCGAGCCGTGAAAACTGCCGTAGATTTATCCTCGGTCCGCAATGTTTTGATCCTGCGCACCGACCACCTGGGCGATCTGTTGCTGTCGACCCCGTTGATTCGCACTTTGCGGACGGCCTTGCCGGGCCGCCGTTTTGTTTTGGTTGCCTCGCCGGCCAACCAGGAAGCTTTGCTTGGTTGGGACGGCATCGACGAGATCCGGCTGTTTGACCCCAAATGGCCGTTGCGACAAAAATGGCAATTTGCCAGAACACTAGGGCAAGAACAATGGGACCTGTGCCTGACGCTGTCGCCACGCACGCCTGCTTATCTGCTGGGCTATTTATCCGGTGCGACGATCCGCGCCGGCATCATCTATTCGCGTCGCATATTGGCCCGCTTGCTCAGTTCGCTGTGGCTGACCCACCCCGTCATCGTATCTGTCGATGAAAAGTTGGCTGAAAACCAGCCGATTCCGCATGAAGTGATGCAGTTGGCAGGGGTTGCCGCTGCACTGGGACTGGCCGACGTCGAACCGGGACCGCTGGAGATTCCGCTCGGACAGTTGGAACTGAACTGGGCTGCAAACTGGTTGCAAGAACAGGACCCGAAGTTTTTGGCAAGCCAGCAGCCGACTCTCATTGGCATCCACGGAGCAGGCAAATGGCTGTCCCATGGCTGGACCAGCAACGATTTTCTGCAGTTGGTGCAAAAGATTTTGTCCGGCTGCAAAACTGCCGGACATGACGCAGTCAAAATACTGCTTACCTTCGGTCCCGGCGACCGGGAACTGGAATCCAGTGTTTTGCAGACGTTACAACAGCAACCAATACCGAACCTGTTGCTGCCTGGTCTTTTGTCTGTACCGTGCTGGGCGGCGCTGACATCGCATTGCGACCTCGTCATTTCGCCGGATACCGGCTCGCTGCATCTGGCTGTCGCCGTAGGCTGTCCTGTCGTTGCCCTGTATGAAGCGGCTTCTTTTTTGCACTGCTCGACCCAGTGGGCTCCCTGGCAGACGCCGCACGCAATCGTTCGCCGAACTACGCCAGCTGCGACTATCCCCGTCCTGGTCGCAGAAACAGTTCGATTGCTGGGAAAGAATGAGGCCGCTGATGAATCAAACTGAGAAATTGGGGCCTGTCCCCAATTTATTTGCTCGTTTTACGCAACATGTTGAATCGCCGGTTCCAGCGTATTCCGGACGAGGCGAGGTCGCATTGGCGGTGCTGGTCCTGCCGCTGACCTTCCTCTACAAAGTTTTGGACTGCCTGTATGGAAAAAATGCGATTCCCGGCCAAGCTTGGCCTTATATCCCGCTGTTGTCGGTTTTTACCGCGCTCGCGTTTAGCAGCGTGTTTTGGCTGGCAACTCGGCCCGGCGCGAACTGGATTGTCAGGATGCTTAAGCCAGATAAACGACAGTGGCTGATTTTTCTGCCGGTTGGTTTCAGTGGAAGTTTTCTAGTTGCCATATGGGGAATGGGGCTGCCAGAGTTTTCGACGCATGTTCTGTCCATGCGCACTGCCCCCTGGGCGGATTTCTCCTATCCTGTGTTCGCGATTCTCGCGGCCATGCTGCTCAGCGGCGGTTTCTGGACCGGACTCCATTTTGCAGGCAATTTGGCGGCAATACGCAAGAACTCGGATCACTTGATCCCTTTTGGCTGGCGTGATTTAGGCTGTGTTTTGCCGGCTGTGTTGCCCTTTCTTATTTTACAGGAACAAATTCCACTTTTATGGTGCTTTACTACACCTGTGGCGGTCATCGTGATGGTGTTTGCCAGCGGACTGGGGCGGGAACACTTCTGTTTTTCGTTTGTTCCCCGCTCCTGGCGCGAGACCGGCTTTATCCTGCTGCTGATGGTCAGCGGACTGTTGTTGTTTCTGCTGGTCAGTCTGGGGGCCGGCACGATTTCGTATTCTGGCGGGCTGTGGCGCTCCAACTGGACGGTCATCTATGACTCCGTATTCACTTGGCTGTTGATTGTCGGGATTTCTGAGGAAATCATATTTCGCTGCGGAATCCTTACCCTGATTGGCGGTTTATTAGCGCGAAAACAACGGATGAGCTGGTGGAAACAGCACCCGCGGCTGGGCGCAGTGCTCTTGACTTCTTTGTTATTTGCGCTGGCTCATTTGTTCCGCGGCGCCACGCTTATCTTCCTGGCTCTCTTAGCCAGTCTGCTCTATGGTCTCGCTTTTATCGCCGGCAAGAGCCTGTTTGGCCCGGTGCTGTTGCACGGCTTGCTGAATGTGCTGGTCCTGATGAATTTTCATCTGTCCGACTTCAAATAAATTGGGGCCTGTCCCCAATTTCCGGGAGGAATTGTTTTGCCGACAAACTTGGCAACGTTAACAACCAAAGCTGTCAGCGTCTATTGTTTTACACTGCTGGCCGCGTTATTCGTTCTTTTTCCCGATAATTCCCGACCGGATCAATTTGCCCATTTTCTCAGCGACCAGGTCAACGATGGCTTTCAGATTTTCGCCCATTTGCTGATGTTCTTTACCGGCTGGCGCTTGCGCAGCTGGCGACCGGTCCTGTATGATATCTCAGTGGCACTGTTCGTTACCAGTGTCGTTCAGCTATCCAAGCGGTTCCTGATCGCCGACATCGCGATCCGTCCGTCCGGCGGCTACGAAGGTTTCCCCAGCGGCCATGCCTCGGCCACCTTCTCACTGGCGTTTGTCCTGTCGCTGTATTATCCCCGCTTGTGGTGGCTCTGGTACTCTGTCGCCGGCTTGGTGACCTGGTCGCGGGTGCAGACCAATGCCCACACAGAGCTGCAAATCGCAGCCGGAATGCTGTTCGGTTCCATAGTGGCATATACTGTCGCGCTGCTGATGCAAAGACAAAAAAAATAAATTGGGGACAGTCCCCAATTTATCGCAGGTCGAATTCCTGAACCAGGAATTCGGCTATTTTTTTTGCCCCGCCTGGCGGACCCATCCGCTCGCGGCCGATTGCGCCGCGCTGCTGCCGTTCTTCCGGGTGAGCCAACAGCCACGATACCTCGCGGGCAACCCCTTCGGGAAAGTCGCTGATATAGGCGGCAGCGCCGCCAAGCAGCCGTTCCTGGTCGATCATCCGCGACGGTGTCGTTTGCGCGCCGGCGCCGACAAAACTGATCACCGGTCGGCCCATACCGGCCGCCTGCTCGTTGGCGGTCCCGGCCATGCCGATTACCAGTGTGGAGTCGTGCAAACTACGTTCGAACAGGTCTTTACCCATCCGGATTGCTTTATCGCCTTTGCGCAGCATATTCCCTTCGGTCAGGCGCCAGCCTCTCTCCGCCACGGATGCTGCCATTTTCTCAATATCAATCACTGGCGAAAGCGCACAAAGATACTCTACCGGTTCGGCAATCTGCTCGATTACCGCGACGATTCGCTGAAAGTTTTGATCTGCTTCGTCGCGACTGCCGGGGAACAGACCGATGATCGGCGGATTGACCGCTTTTTCCGGCGCTGGTTCGCCGATGCCATCCATGATCGGATTGCCAAGGAACAGTGCGTCGATTCCTTTCGTACGCAGCCGTTCGGCGGTATAAGCATCCCGTGTCAGGACTTTGGCAGCGAAACGACGAATCACCCACTCTTCGATTGCCGAGTGCGGATTCATATGGTCTGATTTGGCCAGTGCCAAAAAAACCGATTTGCGCCCCAGACCAAAGTAAGCATGAATCAGCAGAAACACATCGCCGACAACAAAAGCATGGTCGATCTGCGAACGTTGCCGGGCCAAAAAGCCAAGATAGCGGAAATAATCCCTGGCATAGGGGATATCCTTGAGGAACAGGCGAAATTCCTGGCTGCCAAACCCCTGCCCCGGCGGGAAAGATCCTTCCCACACCGTCTCAAAGCCGTGTCGCTGGAATGCATCGCCGTTGGATACCATCGGGATGGCCGTGATCTGATGCTGCGGCGCAAGCTGGCGCAATTCACAGGCGATCAGCGCGCCGGTGCGGTCTTCACCGTAACCGTTGGTCAGAAACGAAATGTTCACGAATAGCCTCCGCCATGATTCGCGCTGCGCCCCGCTCGCGCGTTAATTCGAGTAGTTCTGCCTTGAGTTTTTCCAGTCGCGGCTTGTCCTGCCACAGCGCCGAGGCCGCTGCAGCCACCTCGGACTGACTCAGCACACCGCGCATTTCCGGCGCCAGCATCCGCCCCGCCATCCGGTTGACCATCGACATATAGGGAACTCGCGGGCTCATCCAAGCGATAATCCACTTCTTGATGTGGTTGAACGGGAAAAATCGCGGATATAACAGGCCGAGCAGCCCTTCGAACGGGATGCTTTCGATCGAGTTAAGCGGCATCAGCATGATGAAAGGTGTCCCCAGCGCCGCGCATTGCAGGTTGTTGGTCCCCGGCAATACGATCGCCAGATCGGCGGCGGCGATGGCAGCGTGGCTATGCGTAAATATGACTAAGATCCGGCCAGTCGGACCGATGCGCAAGATTTCGCCGTCCCGGCTTGCGTCTGGCGGCATTAACTGGCGCTGGTCCAGCACCGTCAGCACCATTTCTCGATCAATGAACGGTGAAATCGGCATCAATACAGTGGATTCTGCATATTCTGCCAGCAGAAGGTCAGCTATATCCAGCATGAACTCCAGACTCATTGCCACATAAGAAGGCCTGCTGCCAGCCATGAGCGTAATCACCGGCTGAGTATCTGTTTTTAGCGCCAGTCGCTGACGAATCTCAGCCTGCGTCCCATCCACCGTCACACTATCCAGCGCCAACGTCGGCACGACGACGATTTGCTCAATAGCAGCGCCTTTGCGCACCGCCCGTTGCTGCTCAGCCTGCGTCGGCACAAAAATCCGCAAGAAATCCTGCGGCGAATAAACACGCGGCATGTAGGCCATCGCTGCACAATTTAGCAGCCGCGACAGGCCTTTGGCATACAGTGCGTCGCCACCAAGAAACAGCACCAGGTTTTGCTGCTGCCTCAGCAGCTTGCGCTGACTCCACAGCTCGCGAATCAGTGGAAACACGCCGACCACCCGGTCCACCGGCAACTGCTCGCCAAAATCCTGCTCACGGCCACTGGTGAACCAGTCCGGGATGAGGGCCACCGTAATGCGCAATTGCGGCAGGATTTGCCGCAACTCTGTCACCACCGGCGCCACCCAGCCCGACATCTCGCCCGGTGAATTGGCCAGTATATACAAATTTGCCTGCATACGCTATCCTTCCGTGGCTATCCCTACGTCAGCCAGTCCTTGCCGCAGCGCGGTCGCATAGAGGTGAATCAGTAAGACTTTGCGCAACAGCGGATACAAAAATTCTTTGTTTTGCTTTGCTCTGGCCACCCGCTCGGGTGTCGCCCACTCGGTCCAGCCAAGTTTCTGGAACCGGCGGTCCCACTCCAGGCTTCCCCAATTGATCAGCTGCTTGACTTCCGGCAAGGGATACTTTTCATAAAACAAAGCGCCGTTGCTGCCGCATTCGCGTCGTTTCTTCATTTCACTTTCCAGCGAGGGAGTACCATCGGTATGGTGCAACACATACGCCTTGCGGTTGCGCACATTGCCCAGACCGGCCTGACGCAGTCGTATGCCCAGCTCTGTGTCCTCATAGCCGTAGGCTTTGCCGAACCGGGCGTCAAACCCGCCCACCCGCAAAAAGTCTTCCCGTGGACAAGACACATTGACGCTGACAAACGGTACGCCAAAAAAGTCGAAGAACGCCTGCAACTTTATTTCCCGGGAAATAAGCGGCGGGTTGTCTACTGCCTCCCTGCCGCTGACATAGATCGCCGGACCATCGACAAAAACCGGCTTGCCAGCTTGCCGGTGGCTTTTCACATGCTCTGAAATGAAACTGGCGGAAGCAAATGCATCACTATCGAGGAATATGACAAATTCGCCGCTGGCCTTGGCAACCCCCAGGTTGCGGGCGGGACCCGGCCCTTGGTGGCCTGCTGCAATACAGCGCAAATTATAGCGGGCCGGCCAGTCCTTGACCATTTCCACGCTGCCGTCTGTCGATCCATCGTCTACGACGATGACCTCATACTGCTTGCTGGGGTAGTCCTGTGCATCCAGGCAGCGTAGGCAAGTCGCCAGCAGGTCTTTGCGGTTGTAGGTGGCGATGACGACACTGGCGTCCAAGCTGTTTCCTCCGAAAATTAAAATATTCCATTCTTCCGCACAAAGTCTAGCAGGTTTGCTTCATCAAACAGATATCCCTTGACCCCGGCGGCCGTCGCCGCCTGTACGTCGAATTCCTTGTCGCCGATCAAGATGCAGTCTGCCGGGTCTGCCTGCCACTCGGCCAAGCCGCGCAAAATCATCCCCGGTTGAGGTTTGCGACAGTCACAGGCCATGGCGTATTCCGGTTTTACCGCCTGCGGGTAGTGCGGGCAATAGAAGAAGCTGTCAATGTGGGCGCCTTGTTTGGTTAGTTCTTCATTCATCCACTGGTGCAGCGCCTGAACATCGGATTCCTGGTAGTAACCGCGGGCCACGCCGCTCTGGTTGGTGACCACGACCACCCGCCAGCCACGCTCATTGAAACTGCGGATGGTTTCGACGGCGCCGGCCATCCAGACAAAGTCTTCCTTGCTCCACAGATAACCGATATCGACGTTGAGCACGCCGTCCCGGTCAAAAAAGACGACTCGGTTCACTCTTCAATCCTCTGGCACACCAGATGTTCGACCAACAGGTGCGCTTCCTGAATCCGCGCCGTAACATCCGAGGGGATGCAGATGCAGATGTCGCACAAGCTTTTCATTTTACCGCCGCTGCGACCGGTCAGGCCGACGGTGACAGCGCCGCGTTCATTGGCTTTTTCCAGCGCCTTCATAATATTGGCGCTGTTGCCGGAGGTCGAGATGCCTACCACCAGGTCGCCGGGATGGACCAAAGCTTCCACTTGGCGGGAGAAGATCGCGTCAAACCCATAATCGTTGCCGAGCGCCGTCAAAATCGAAGTGTCCGTCGTCATTGCCACTGCCGCCATCGCTTGCCGTTCCTTCTGAAACCGGCCGACCAGTTCGGCGGCGAAATGCTGGCAATCGCAAGCGCTGCCGCCATTTCCCATAAGGTATATCGTACGGCCGGAAGCGATCGCACTGCGACAGGCTTCGGCAAAACGCGAGATATCGTCCAGACATTCGGCTTGCATCGCTTCAATGGTCTGGTTGTGTTCGGCAATCAGTTTATTATAATCCATCGTCGACTCCTTATACCGGCACTTTCAGCGAGCCGCTGCGCAGCGAGCGTTCGGCCGCCTCCAGAATTTTCACGACGTCCAGTCCTGCATGCCCGTCGGCAATCGGCGGTTTGCCGGTCCGAATCGCCTCGACTAGTTGTTTCACTTCATTGCGCAGGGCATCACCCGGCGGAACAAACGGCGACAGGACATCGCCCAGATGATAGCCTGTCTTGCCTTCGGCGCTGCAAGTCACGCAGCGGTCAAAGATACGCAGCTTTTCCGAGGCTTCCAGATCGTTGTAATATACGCTCTTTTGCGTGCCGACCAGTACTCCATGCCGCATCTTGACCGGCGACAGCCAGTTGACGTTCACTTTGGCGACAAATGAATTGTCAAAGAACATATGCAGCTGGGCCATGCTCTCTGGATGCCCGGGCACGTGGCTAGTGCCGACGGCCAGGACTTCCTTCGGCATCCGGCCGATCACATGGTAGAACAGCGATACATCATGCACCGCCAAATCCCATAGCACGTTGTAATCGTTACGGACCGCGCCGAGGTTGAGCCGGACCGAATCCCAGTACAGCAGTTCACCCAGATCGCCGCGCTGGATTATATTGCGCAGGTATTGGGCTTCGTTGGTATAGACAAGCACATGGTCGGTCGCCAGCAGCAAGCCTTTTTTCGCCGCCAGCGCGATCAATTCTTCGGCGTGGGCGACATTTGCCGTCATCGGTTTTTCCACCAGCACATGCTTACCGGCTTCCAGCGCTGCCTTGGCCAGCGGATAGTGGCTGTCCACCGGCGTAGCAACCGCCACCAGGTCGACTTTAGGATCGTTCAGGATGTCCAGATAGTCTGTTGTTGTCTGCACATCATGAAACGTCTGCTTGAGAAACTCCAGCCGGGCTGCGCTGAGATCGCACATCCAGCGGAGTTTCGTCTCCGTATTGGAAAAGAATACGTTCAGCAGGTTGGGACCCCAACCGCCGCAGCCGATCACCGCTGCCTGTATTTTTTTCATTTTCTCTCGCCTCACTTAATTGGGGACAGTCCCCAATTTAATTTGCTTAATTGGGGCCTGTCCCCAATTATCGTCGCCAATTTATTTCACGCAAAATTCGCGGACTGATTCAGTGACCTGGTCGATCTGTTCTTCTGTCATTTCCGGGAACATCGGCAACGTCAGGCAGCGCTTGGCCACCGTTTCGCTGACCGGGAAGTCGCCAGCCTTGTAACCGAGATGGGCATAGGCTTTCTGCAGATGGACCGGCAGCGGATAATGCAGCGCGGTTTCCACGCCGCGGCTGGCCAGGTGCTTTTGCAATTCATCGCGGCGCGGATGCTGAACCACAAACAGATACCAGTTGCTTTCGCACCATTGTTTGATCTCCGGCAGCACAAGCCCCGGCAGACCTGCCAGCGACAACTTGTAGTTCTTTGCAACCTGATGGCGCTGCGCCGTCCAAGCCGGCAAATGTTTCAGTTTTACGCCGAGAATCGCGCCCTGGATGCCGTCCATCCGGTAGTTGAATCCCAGTTCGTCGTAGTAGTATCGCTCGCCCTGCGAATGGTTGCGCAGTCGGCGCAAGTGGTCGGCCATATCGGCGTCATCGGTGCAAATACCGCCGGCTTCGCCAAACGCGCCGAGGTTTTTGCCGGGATAAAAGCTGAAGCAGGAGGACACGCCAAACGTACCGGCATTTCTGCCCTTGTAGGTCGAACCATGCGCCTGGGCTGCGTCTTCGACCAGCGCCAGGTTGTGGCGCTTGCAGACATCGATGATCTCGTCCATATCGCAGGTGTGCCCGTAGAGGTGCACTGGCAATACCGCCTTGGTTTTCGGCGTAATCGCCGCTTCCAGCTTGCGGGCGTCCATGCAGTAGGTGTGGGGGTCGATGTCGACGAATACCGGCTTTGCGCCGATATAGGATATCGCCCAGGTGGTGGCTACGAAAGTGTAGGAAACGGTAATGACCTCATCGCCCGCTTTCACGCCGGCGGCGATCAGCGCCAGGTGCAGGGCGTCAGTGCCACTACCGCAGCCGATGCAGTATCTCGTCCCGACATAGCGGGCGAAGTCTTCTTCAAACCGACTCACGGCCGGGCCAAGGATATAGGCGGCCGAGGACAACACCTTATCGATTTCGGGGGCCAGCTCTTCCTTGATGTTTTGGTACTGCAGGGGCAGATCTTGTAATGGGACCTTTTTCACGCTAATTCCTCCAAACTCTATCTGAAATAGCCGGCGGTCTGTTCCAGACAATCGCAATACTCGGCGATTGCCGCCGTCAGCGGGGTGAACTCAACATCGCAGCCACAGGCCCTGAGCTGAGTCAGGTCAGCCTGGGTGAAGCTCTGGTATTTTCCGACCAGGCTGGCCGGGAACGGCACATACTCGATCCGGCCGGCGCCCAACCGGGCAATCAGCGCCCTGGCAACATCATTGAACGAATGCGCCGATCCTGTGCCGCAATTGAATACGCCGCCCTTGTGCGGGTTTTGCCAGAAATACAGGTGGACATTGATCAGGTCTTTCACATAGATGAAATCACGCTGCTGTTCGCCGTCGCCATAACCGCCGGTCCCGGCAAACAAGCGGGCTACGCCGTCTTTTTTCAGTTGATGGTACAGCTGCCAAGCGATCGAGGCCATGCGGCCTTTGTGATTTTCCTGCGGTCCAAACACGTTGAAATAACGAAGTCCGACGACCTGGCTGCCGATCGGCGGTTTCAACCGCCGGACATAGTTGTCAAACAAAAATTTCGAATAGGCATAAACATTTAGAGGGTATTCGCAGGCCGGCTCCTCGCGGAAGCCGTTTTCGCCGTTGCCATAAACTGAGGCGGACGAGGAATAATGAAACGGGATGCCGCGTTCCAGGCAATGATGCAGCAAAATCTTGCTATATTCGTAGTTGGTCTCCAGCATATAGGAACCATCGGACTCCATCGTATCGGAACAGGCGCCGATATGGAAAATGCCGTCGATCGCACCCAGTCCCTGGCCGCCTTGTTCCACCCGTGACAAAAAGCGCGTCTTATCCTGATAGTCCAGGAACTTCAGTCCGCGCAGATTTTCCATCTTGGCGCTATTCTTCAAATGATCGACGATCAGGATGTCCTGCCGTCCTGCATCATTGAAGCTTTTTACCAAGTTGCTGCCGATAAAGCCGGCGCCGCCTGTAATGACAATCATTGTTCCCACTCCTCCGGATGTTGTATCTCAGCCAGCGCTGTCGCCAGTTCGGCGGCGCTGATCGCATAGGTTCCCAGCTTTGCCACGACGACACCTGCCGCCAGATTCGCCAGATGGGCAGCGGTGGAGGGTTTCAGTCCAGCTGCTAGCGCAGCCCCCATCACAGCGGCGACTGTATCGCCGGCGCCAGATACATCAAAGACCTCGCGCGCATAGGTCGGGATATGCGTTACCGAATCTTCCGCCAGCAAGCTGAGTCCCTTTTCCGAACGTGTCACCATCAATGCGCCAAAGGAAAATCGCTGGCGAATCGATTTTCCCAGTGCCTCGATCGACAGATTATTGTTGGCGACCGGCTTGCGGCAGGCTTCACCTAGCTCTTTCACATTCGGTGTCACCAGATAGGCCCCTTGGTATTTTTTCCACTGTGATCCTTTGGGATCAACCACCAATGGAACGTTCGCATTGCGGCAGGACAAAATCAGCGCTCGGCATATCGCCGGCGAGCATACGCCCTTGGCATAGTCGGATAAGATCACCGCATCAATGCCAGACTCCAGTTTCTGCCGGATGGCTTCGCTCAGTTGTTTTTCTTGCGTCCTTGATGCTACGCCGGTTTCTTCAAAATCCAGCCGCAACATCTGCTGATGCCCGCCAATGACCCTCACTTTGGTCGTAGTCGGTCGTGTTGTTTTCACCAACCCCGCCGGGTCGATGCCCAGCGCGACAAATTTCCGGTCTAAAATCAGGCGGTTCTCGTCATTGCCGCTCAAGCCGCAGAGCGATACCCGGCAACCAAGCCGCGCCAGATTGTGCGCCACGTTGGCCGCGCCGCCCAGTGTATTTTTGCAGTCTTTTACCAGAGCAACCGGCACCGGTCCCTCTGGCGAAATTCGACTCACTTCAGCAAAATAATAGCGGTCCAGCATCACGTCACCCACGACGAGCACGCGCGCTGCCGCAATTCTTTCAAGCCATGGATGCACTATGAATTGCCCTTCCCTTCATTCTGCAAACGCCGAATAACATTGGTCGTCGAGCGCCCTTCCACCATCGGAATCAGCACGGTCTTGCCGCCATAACTGCCGACGATCTTCGATTCCGGTAAAGTCTCCAGCGAGTAATCGCCGCCCTTGACATAGATATCCGGTTTTAATTGGCGAACCAGTTCTTCAGCCGTTGCTTCGCCAAAGACGACGACATGATCGACCGCCCTTAGCGCGGCCAATACCTCCGCCCGGTCTTCCGACGGGTTTACCGGCCTGCCTTCGCCTTTGAGTTTACGCACCGATTCATCACTGTTCAGTCCGACGATCAGCACCTCGCCTAACGCTTTGGCGGCGTTGAGATATCGCACATGCCCCGCATGCAGTATGTCGAAGCAGCCGTTGGTAAAGACGACTTTTTGACCGCTAGTTTTATAATTGAGCAGTTTTTCTAATAAATCGTGCAGCATTTAAAAACGCACCACCGTCAAATTCCATATCCATCTTTTTGCTTTTTCCTGATACTGAAAATAAGTGTTCCAACAGTGCATATTACGATAGATTGTATAGTAATTCTCGAAAGTTCGTCCATTGGTAATATCATGACTGTTTGAATAAGCGAATCCGGTCTTCTTATCCAGTTGGATATAGATGCCGTTTACCCATTCCTGCCCAACACTAATGCTGTTATAGGCAAATGCGCTGGTATTGTTATTTGTGTAATTGTAAGCTGTCCATACAGTAACCCGCGGCGAAATCCGTTTCGACAACATCGTATTGTAGCGATAGCTATTCTGCACCGAACCGTCGAAACTTTCCCTTAGCTGTTGCAAGCCAACGCCATTGGACCAAGTCCAAGTTTTCGATTTGTCCAGATAAATCGGATTGCGGGTGAAGTACAACAAGTAATCGTGATGCCAGCTGGTTTTCGCCGAATCTGTCCACTGTCCAATCAATGCAGAAAATCTGTATTTCCACGGTAAATTTCCTAAAGGTTTGTCGTGCCATTCGAACAGGAATTCCGGTGTCTTTTTTACCCAATTGATTGTATTATTGATGCCACCGCCAAAAATCTGGTCCGATGTTGCCGCCACGCTGCTGTAGTCCCCGTAAGAGATGCGAAAGCTGTAATCCTTGTCAGATTTTCTCAATTCAAACGTCGGTTTAAATCCTGTATTGGTGTAATACGCTAGGTCGGTCAGTGCAGACCACGAATCCGTCAGAGGAAAGTGAAATCTTTGTTTGATCCAATAACCATCAGGATCTTGATAACCGAAAGAAGGAAACTCTTCGTCATCATCATCTTTTAATGATTTTTGGTAAACCGGCGTTGTATAGATAACAAAGTTCTTAATCCAAACTTTCGCGTCATAAGCGATCATTTTGTCTTGCGGCCATATTACAACTTTTCGGGCTGTCACCCGATAATCCGGCGTTTTCTTTGCCGGGCAGCCGGTTGTCGTTGCATTGTAAGCAGTATACTTGCCATTTTCAAAATGGATGTTGCTGCCGGAAACAAAGTCATCGCCGCATTTTCCCTTTATATTCTCCATGCTGCCAAACTTCGCGTCATAATTGTAGCGGATCCGCACTCCAGTGATATTGGTCAGCGGATCAATCAGCTTGGCTTTTCCATCCACCCACAGTTCTTTTTGCTTATCGTTTCCGCGCACGATATCGGCAAAAATTTTGCTCTTCTCTTGGGTAATGATGACATTTCCTCTGGCAAATAGTTCGCCTGTCTTGTCGCTAAAATACATTTCATCCGCAACAATTTCAATTGGTTGCGGCGGTTTTTTTTCTTTCTTCTTTCGTGGCGCAGCCTGTGCCGGCAGCGCACCGGCAAACAAGACCACAACGACTAATATTCCGGCAACAAACCTGTTTGCTTTCACCCTATCGTCTCCCAGTTCTTACTTTGCTACCATACCAACGAGTTCAACATCGTTTTGTGTCTGGATATATAGCATGGTTCCCTCGGGGATTGTAATATTTTTGCCGTGGACGAACGCAGCGCCGACAACGCCGATCGGACCCAGCAAGATCATGCCGGCCACCCCCGCCCCTGCCGCCAATGCCATTGATTCGGTCTCTTTTTTTGCTTTCTCACCTAAAATCGTAGTTACTTGCGTCACATCTAGGGCTTCAACTGTATCAAAACTGATTTCCATTTTTGCATCACGACCAAAATTTTGCGCTTGGTCAACTTTTGCCAGCTTGCCCCGCCCAACAGCGCCTTTGGCAATTACTAGAACTCCAGCGGTATATACATCTTCCGCCACGGCAAACTCCACCGGATCACCCGTTTTATTTTTCTTACTGTCCAGCGGAGTAACGGTTTTAATTTTTATTAATGTATCTTTTGGTAAGTTTACTAAGGATGCTTGCAGCTTGGCGCCGGAAAACGTGATTGTCATCAACCGGGTGATTCGCGAGTCAATCGAACCATTGCCAACTGTGCCAGCAACTGTTTTTTCCAGAGCTTCCAAACGGTTTTTTACCGCACCTTTACTAACATACTGCGTCAGGCTCCACTCCAGTGCCGACATTTTATATACCAATGATGGTTCACTTGGATTGGTTTCCCTCACATAATTGTAAATCCGCTCTACCTTGGCCATCAACGCTTCCCTACCAGGAAGTCCAAACAATTCTTTCTCCAGCTTGTTGGTTCGCTCAACCAACGATCCGGTTTGCTCCATACCAAAAACCATTTGTTCTGCAACAGTAATTTTCTCTATCGGCGTTTGCTCCAGCCGTGCAGCAAGTACCGCAGCGGGACTTATGGTCAGAGCAAATGTGCATGCGACGAATATCGCAATCCAGCGTTTAAAAAACAGTTTCAAAATTGATTCCCCCTTTAACGATATACCTTATATTTTATTCGACAATATCAAAAAAATTCCTGCCGCTTTGCGACAGGAATCACGATATCACATTCATAATCTCGCGTCAAATCCGCACGTCAATCATCGCCGACACACCGACTCCACTGACACGACTAAAATTCACCGGCACTTTGCTGTCGATTGGAATCAGCCCTTTAATCCGAAACATGTTACCGTTGAAGCTACTCTCCACTTGCACAACCGCTTGAACTCTATCCACCAAATTCTGAGGTCCCATCACTTGGGCTGCGCCGATATAACCGCTATTGCCAAGCACACCGACAGTGAGTATTGGCACTACTTTCGTTGCAAATTCCGGTGTTGCGTTATGCTGAGCCATCAACGTATTGATGAAACTGTTGAGTTGCGGCCCGAACTGATCAACTAAAAGTCCGATGCCGGCAATTTTAAGAATGCCGCCAAGATTGATCGCGTCAGCAATCGGAATAGCAATCGCCGCAATCATCAAAAAGACTATGAACCCTGTTAGCAGTTTTTTCTTGTTCACCACTACGCCTCCCTCGACATCGCTTAACTTTGCTTACGTAGAATTTCTACTACTTTATTATAGCACATTATAAAACTCAATTAACGAAAAAAAGACCCCGCCGAAGCGGGGTCTTGGCGAACGTCAATTCTTAGAAGCCGACGTTCAGTTGGAGGTAGTAGTACGGCAGGTAGCGAGCGCTGTTCATGTCGGTGCCGCCAGCCAAAGTGGTATTGTAAGTGTTATTGGTGGATACGTTTTCATAGGTGAAGCTGAGAACCGCATTTTTGCTGATGGTGTAATCAACAGTTGCGCCAAAGCCTTGCACACCATAAACGATTTGCGAAATTCCATAGGAGCTGTTGCCGAACGTACCAGAAATCCAGTTGAGATCGATAGCCCAAGGCTTGATGTTCCGGTAGTTGAGTGCGACACCCCAGCTGCCAACGACTTTGGCATCAGCAGCTTTGTAGTTCAGTTGTGCAGCCCAACCATATTTGCTGTCTGGCAGGTTCCAGGTCGAAGGCATCGCGGAGCTATTCCAGAAGTATTGAGCAGTCAAACCCCAGTCTTCGCTCAGTTTGCCTTTCATACCGAAGGTATAAACTTGGAACGGATAGCCACCATCGAAGGTAGTAGTGCCACTAAAAGCACCAGTCGTGTTGTTAAAGGTCGAAGTGTAACCAGTGAATTTGTCCGCATTGGTCGAATGGTACATGCCGAAGTTACCAGTCCAGTTTTTGCTGAACTTGTAGTTGGCATCCAAGCTAATAACCGGTTTAGCAGTGCTGCCAACGGTTTGAGGATTCATACCGGCAGTATTGTAAGAACCGAGATCGCCATAAGCAACGGAACCATAGAATTTATCAGCTGCATAGCTGAAACGGATTCCGTCATAACCGCCGTTCGTATTGAACAGCGAGAAGGAAGTAGCCAACGGCAAACGACCTACAGCAGTCTTGAAGCTAGGATTAAAGGTCCACTCGAAGTAGCCATAATCCCAGTATACCGGACCTTCTTGACCAGCGGTTGCATAAGTAACGCTGTTGTCATTCCAGCTGGCCATCATACGGCCATAGAAAGCGGCTTTCTCGTTTACATCAGCTTTGGCGTAAACGCGAACGCGTTGATCCCAGCGGGTGGTCGCAACGTTGCCGGCTACGTCAAGAGCCATAGCATTGTTGGATTGAACGCGCAGACGGCTGTCGCCCCAGAATTTGATGCTGGAAGCGTTTTTCTCGAGTTTCGCTACGCGAACACCGAGGTTGTTCAGTTCAGCTGCGAATTCAACAGCCAGTTTGTCGATGAGGGCTTTCATTTGGGCATCGGCTTTGTCAGCGCGAGCCATGGCTTTAGCGGTAGCTTGAGCCATTTCATAACGGCTGGCAAGACGCTCGCCACGATAGGTGCCGTCGCCGTAACCGTCAAGGATACCAGCTTTGGCCAACTTGCTTACTGCGTCGTATGCCCAGTGTTTCGCGGGAACATCAACGAAAGGATTGGCAGCTGCGAATGCGGTGCCGGCGATGCCGAGCACGAAAACCAGCGCGAGAGCAACGATAAGATTCTTTTTCATTCTGTTTCCTCCCATAGGTTTTATTTTTTGATGGTCCCTATGGCAGGCAGAATAACAGATGAGTGTCCATGTTTCCTCTTCCATATTCTCCTGTCAAAGAGCCCATATCTTCACACCTACTTCAGACAACGATCCGGGACCTATGAGTACACCTCCTTTCTTCCCCGACGACGCCCTTCGGTGGTCAGACCACTGAAAATGCCCAGTGCATTTCACTTTATTATGTATTCAACGTAAGATTTTTAATTCCTGCTTGATTTCAAAAATATCTCACATTTTTTTTGTATCTCGGTCAAAATAGCGTTCCGCAAGTATTATAGCAGCAAAATCATCAATCGCGCAAGGGGGGATCAATAATCCGTGCGGCAAAAGATTTCGCCAGCCCCGCGGTGGATTCGCTTGCCAGTAACGCCCACGTGCTTCTTGCGTCGAATTATGTTCATCCACGGTGACAATTGACTCAACTTGGCTTTCACTCTGCAGCAACGCCAAGCTTTCAAGGACCTGTTTGCTGGCCGTTTTATTGCCGACAATAACTACCGGGCAAGAAAATTGCTTGCTCCACTGTTCCACGCATAGAACCAATTGTCGAGTGGATACGATAGAGCGTTGCAACACCCCTTGGGTTCGGTCAACCACTGCAATTCCACATTTGTCTCTTCCTGGATCGATTGCCAGGACTCGCTCGGGATATCTCATAAAGCGGAATTTAGCGGCGAGCTCGTTGCAGATCGGATTTGGATATCAATGAGTAGCGGTCCGGCCGAAAAGATTTCTTCCACCGTAACGGCAGAAATTTCCACTGGACCTTTTAGTTTTCGCAACTGATTCAATGCGCCAAAATACTGTTCCATCGAAACCGCGCCGACTGTCCCTTGCAACGGGTCAGGAATGATGCCTTTTTGCACAGCCATTTCATTAACGCGCCGCAAGAAAATGGCGAGTATTTGTTCTGCTTCTTTTGCATCTCCGCTATAGCCAATTCGATCACTCAGCACAATAGCGCCTTTTTCAAAAACCAGTCGATTGGGAAATACTTCGAATTGACCAATGACCGGTTCTCCCACAACAACGTTGCCGGCGGATAAAAGCCTGAGCACGATTGCTTCCGGTCGTGATGCCAGGAAATTAATCACTTCTTCGGCATGGGTTTTCGGAATAAAAATCAAATCCAGTTTCGCATCTTGGATCTGAAACCGATCTCTCAGTCTTTGGTTGGCCGTTTGCATATAGTCCGTCAACCGTTTTTCGACTTCAGCTGCTGTTCCGCCTCCCTGCATCACATTTACAGCCAACACTTCGCCCGCCCGCAGCACAATAGCGCCCTCCCGGACAGTCACGATGCCTTTGCGCAGATTCGCCGTCAGTTCATTCAAACGATCAATATCTTTCTGCAAGTCTGCCTTGGCTACATTCAATTCGGCCAGGCGCTGCTCCAGCGCCTGCTTGTTGCCCTGCAACGACTGCAGTTCGCGCGTGATGGCGGTAAGTCTGGCAGTCGTCGCCGCAAATTCCTGGTTTTGTTTGTCAATCTCCGCTCGCGCCTTGACCAACTCGCGATTTTTTTGTTCTACTGCGACCGACAGTTGATTTGTCTGCGTTTTTAGCGCTTCCATGCCAAACAATGCAGTACGTACATCATAGGAAATCACCGTCAACACCCCCATGGTGGCGCCGGCAATTAAAACTCCTGTCAAAATAGTGATGATGATCGAGGTGTAACGCGGTCGCAATCCCCACAGCGTCATCCGCCGTTTGCCGACCCGCGTACCGATGCGATCGCCAAAAAACGCGATAATGCCGCCGGTGATGACAATGATGAAAATCAAGCTCAGACCAAACATGCGCCGCTCCTTTTCACTGCTTCAATTATTTTGCCGCGCGATGCACCAGATACAATCCTACCGCCAAACCCAATGCGTTAGGAATCCACACGGCGATCACCGCTGGTAGCGTGCCGCCTTGACCGAGCGCCATCGTCATGCTCATGATCGCATAATAAGCAAATATGACAATGACACTGATGCCAAGGCCGATTGAGGAGCTGGATCGTTGCCGCTGGATTCCCAGCGGGACGCCGATCAGTGAAAAGATAAAGCAGGCAAACGGCACGGCGATCCGTTGATGCAACTCCACCTCAAAGAAGCCGGTACGCACTTGCTCCCGCTTTAGGATCGAGATATGTTGCTTCAGTTCGCGAATCGTCATTTCTTCCGGTCGCTTCTGATCACGGGCGATGGTTTCCGGCGCTTTTTCGACCGGCATCGCCTGCTCGGCAAATTTCATCGTCCGTTCCACTTTGCCATCTTCGGTCATGTCATAGATGATACCGTTCAACATGGTCCAGCCGCCGTCTTTCCACAGCGCCTTCTCGGCATTCTCGATTCGCACCAGCTTGTCCTGTTCGTATTCCTGCACAGTAACGCCCATCATCATGCTGAGGTCTTCGTCAAATCGGCGGGCATAAGTCAAACGTTCCAGTTTCCCGGACGAAATATCTTTGATTACGATATGTTCCTGTGATTTGGGCCTGGTATTCTTCATGATTTCATAGTGCACGATATAGGAATAGGCCGCATTGGCCCGCGGCACCAAAATCTCATTGAACGCCATCGAAAAAACACTAACGCCAAAGGCAACCAAAAACACCGGCGCAGCCAACCGGTAAAAGCTGAGTCCGCCGCACTTCATCGCCACAATTTCACTAGAGCTGGACAACCGACCGAACGACATCAGTGATGCGAGCAACATCGCCATCGGAAATGTCAGCGCGATGATTCCCGGCAAACTGAAGGCCAGCAGTTTGGCGCAGGTCCATAGTGACGCACCGTATTGGCTGATGTACTGGGCGATGCGGAACAATGGTCCGGTACCGACCAGTATGCTGGCAAATACGCAGATGCCAAAGAAAAACGGTCCCAATAGTTCTTTTAGGATATAACGGTCAAGAATTCGCATCGATTACTCCTTGCTTTGGCATTACAGGTAAAACTTGTCGCCGAGATAAAACTTGCGGGCAATTTCACTATCGATGATCGTCTGACTGTCGCCGGCGATCAAGACCTCGCCTTCGTTGACAATGTAAGCGTGGTCGACGATAGCCAGCGTTTCCCGCACGTTGTGGTCGGTAATCAATACGCCGATCCCCCGTTTGGCCAGGTAACCGATCATGTCCTGCAATTCGCCCAGCGAGATCGGATCGATGCCGGTAAACGGCTCATCCAGTAGTAAAAAGTTAGGATCTGTCACCAAAGCCCGGGCGATTTCAACCCTGCGGCGTTCGCCACCCGATAGCTCGATTCCTTTGCGCTTCCGCACATGGCTGATACGAAACTCTTCCATCAGACTTTCGGTTTTTTCCCGTCGCTCGGTTCGCGTCAAGGCAGTCGTCTCCAACATCGCCAACAGATTGTCCTCGACAGTCAGTTTGCGAAATACCGAAGGTTCCTGCGGCAGATAGCCGATGCCAAAACCGGAACGCCGATACATCGGCATATTGGTGACATTGATTCCGTCGATGCTTACCGAACCGCCGTCCGGACTGACCAGCCCGACAATCATGTAAAAAGTGGTCGTCTTGCCGGCGCCGTTTGGCCCAAGCAAACCAACGACCGTGCCGCGATCGACCCGGACGCTGATCCCTTTTACCACTTCGCGGCCTTTATAGGCTTTTTTCAATCCCTGTGTCTCGATAAACATCAATTAGCGCCTTTCGCGGGAGCGGAAGTCGATTTTTTCGGCGTAATCACCAATTTGGATCGTCCCTCTGTATCCATCGCACTATCATCCAGATAAATCACCACATGGTTTCCGGTCAACACATTACCATCCTGCACCGCCCGGACATTGCCGATCAAATCGGCTTTGCCGTTTTTCCCATTAATCCCGTAATAAACCGCATGATCCGATACGGCATCGAGTTTGCGGGCTTCGCTGACGATATGCACGTTGCCGTCGGCTGTCGCCCGGTCTTCCTGAAAGAAAGCCTCTGAGACCGCCGATGTCACAACCGCGTCTTTATTGGTCAAACGTGATCCGCCGGTGATTTTGGCGTATTTCTTGTCCGGCAGATATTCCATATAAGGCCCGGCAGCCGTGCTGCCATCCTTGTGCACCAGCAACGCCTGTCCGGTGGCGACCAGACGCTTCATTTCATCATACGCCCGTACTTCCGCCGCCGTCAGGGTGCTGCCTTCTTTGACAACTTTTACGTTGCCGGTTACCACCGCGTCTTTGGTCTTTGTATTGTATTCGCCGATATCGCCTGTCAGCACCGCAGTCCCCTGGGTCAGCCTAACGCCGCCTTGGGCTGTCATGACGCCGGTTTTGGAGATATATGTAATCACATCGCCGTCCAGTTGGGTCGGAACCGGATCTTTTTCCGGCGCTGCCTGCAAGCCGTTTAGCGGCAAGATCAAACCAACGCACAGAACCGCAATTTTTTTCCACTTGTTCATTGTACCGGGCCTCCTTTGACAATACGCGCTTTCCCTTTGATCACGATCTTATCAAATTTGTCGTCTGTTTCCAGTTCATTGGCAGTCAGTACATAATCATCCTTGGTCGCACGAATCGAACCGGTTGCAAAAATTTTGCGGTCTTTGGCGACGTAGCGCCCTTTTTCCGCCATAAAGGTAGGGCCATCACTTGCCTTCATATTGATTGATCCCGACATTTCCAGGTTGCGGGTTTGCGGATCGACCACGGCATTTTTTGCGGTGACGACAATCCTGGTTCCGTCAGCGCGAAACAATACGCCATCGAGATCGGTCAAATAAATCCAACGGGTCTTGGGGTCGACCTCCATCACCCGGGCGGTCAGCTCCCAGATTCGTTTTCCGTCTTGGTCTTCGGTCAGCTTGGAGCCGGAAAATGCCATACGGGTCGTAACGCTTTCCTGGCGGGTGTCTGTGAGCGGCTCTTCGCGCAGAAAATAATAAAGCCCCCCGGCGATCACAGCGGCTATGCACAATCCGAACAACCATGCCTTAGGGTTTGGTTTCAATCAATTCACCTGTCTTTTGATTTGTAATCCAGCGCCGTTGAAACCACCACCAATGGTCAGGGTAGCGCCGGATCCGCTCTTCCATCACCTGGGTCATCTGTTCCGTAAGTCGCTGGATCTCGTCCGCCGATTCACCTGTATTCGTGCCGTAGATCGGCGGTGACAATATAATGCGATGACCTTTCTTGGGTTGTCGTACAATGAACGCCGGAATCACCGGGGCGCCGCAGCGCAGGGCATATACCGCAGGCCCTTGCGGCGTCGAGGCAGGCCGGCCGAAAAAGTTTACGAATACGCCACTTGCTTTGGCATCCTGGTCGGCCAAAAAGCCCAACACATTGCCTTTTTTCAGCGCCTTCATCGCGGCGACAAGCGCATTGCCTTTTGCGTAAGGCGCAAGGCCTACTTTTTCACGATACTCGTTCAGTAGTCGGTCAAGCCCCGGGCCTGGCTGAGTTTCAGCTACCGCCGCCATTGGCAATCCAGCCTGGACCAGCTTGGCAGCCATCCATTCCCAGTTGCCAAAATGTGCGGTCAAAATCACTACGCCACGGCCATGCGACAACGCTTCGGTCAAGTAGTGGAGATTCTCGATCGTTACCCAACGCTTGAGTTTTTCTGGCGTCAGTGCAGGAATATACAGGACTTCCAGTAGTGTCCGACCGATATTGCCAAACATCCGTCTAGCAATATCCGCCGCTTCTTTTGGCGCAACGCCCAATCGTTCCTGCAATTGCGATATGGCGCGGTGGCGTTGACTGCGTCCCAGCGCCCAATGCAAAAAACCGATCCCTGAACCTAGCCAAAGCACGACAGGATACGGTAAAACACATAACACTGCACTGAATTGTTTCAGCAAAAAATACTGCCAATGCATATTATACCATACCACGCCGTAGTAGGTCAGTAAGATGCAACATCCCGATCGACCGCCGCTCGGAATCGACAACCGGCAATACGGTGATCGGTCGCGGTTGGTTGGTTTCCATCCGATGTAGCGCCGTTGCCGCCAGTTCGGTCGGACCAATCGTTTTCGGCGTCCGGGTCATAAACTCTTCCACCGGCAACTCTAGAAATTCATTGCCTTTGCTGAAACCGCGCCGAATATCGCCATCGGTGATCAATCCAAGCAAGGTTCCCTCGGCCGATATCACCGCCGTCGCGCCAAAGCCTTTGGCGGTAATGACAAACAACGCATCTCGAACGGTCTTGCCGGTCGGGATGGTTGGATTATCCTCACCTTTGTGCATATAATCGTCCACCGTCAATAGTTTTTGACCCAACGTGCCGCCAGGATGAAATCCGGCGAAATCAGCCGCGCTAAATTTGCGCGCCGAAAGCAGGGCGACGGCCAGAGCATCTCCCATCGCCAACGCCGCCGTGGTACTGGCAGTCGGCGTCAACCCCAGCGGACAGGCTTCTCGTTCCACCGCCACATCCAAAAACAAATCGGCATTACGAACCAAAGTGCCGTCACTTCGACCGCAAAAAGCAATGATCGTAGCGCCGATCCGCTTCAATGCCGGTAACAGTCCCAGAACTTCGGCCGTTTCGCCGCTGTTGGAAAACGCCAGTATGATATCTTCTCCGGTTACCATCCCAACATCGCCATGCAATCCTTCCGACGGATGAAGAAAAAACGACGGGGTGCCGGTGCTGGCCAGCGTCGCTGACACTTTGCGACCAATCAGTCCGGATTTTCCAATACCGGTGACAACGACCCGCCCCCGGCAGGCCAAAATCAAATCAACAGCGTTATCAAAATCGCCATTCAGTCGACTGACCAAGGACTCGATCGCCTGCGCTTCGGTCAGCAGGCATTTGCGAGCCTGTTCCCTATGCATGAACATCCCCCCGTAACCTTTGGTCCACTGCCAACACCTGCGCAAGCAGCGCTTCCAGTTCCCCCACAGGAACCATGTTCGGCCCGTCCGACAGCGCCTGGGCTGGATCATCATGGACTTCCAGAAACAACGCATCGATGCCGACCGCCGCCGCTGCCCGCGACAATACCGGCACGAACTCGCGTTGGCCGACGGATCGGTCGCCGCCGCCGCCAGGGAGTTGTACGCTATGCGTCGCATCAAACACTACCGGATAGCCATACGAGCGCAAGATCGAAAGGGAACGCATATCAACAACCAGATTGTTGTAGCCAAAACTGGAGCCGCGTTCGGTCAGTAAAATGGATCGGCAACCCGACTGTTCCAACTTATCGACGACATTCTTCATTTCTGCCGGCGACAGGAACTGGCCTTTCTTGACGTTGACCGGCAAACCGCTCTGCGCCGCCGCATGCAGCAAATCGGTCTGGCGACAGAGAAACGCCGGAATCTGCAGTACATCGAGCACCTGGGCCGCAGGAGCAACCTGAGCCATTTCGTGGATGTCGCTGAGTACCGGCACGCCGAGTTCCTGCTTGATATCGGCAAGTATCCGCAGCCCTTCCGTCAGTCCCGGTCCGCGAAAAGCGCTGAATGAAGAGCGATTGGCTTTATCAAAGGAGGCTTTGAAAATATATGGCATCCCGAGCCGCGCGGCAATTTGGGCAACGGCCCGACCGATATGCAAGGTCCGCTGCGACCCTTCGATCACGCAAGGGCCGGCGATCAGAACCAACGGCGCCCCGCCGCCAACCGTCACATTCCCTATCTTAATTGGTTTCGTCATCTGGACGCCTCCTGCTCAGTCAAAAATATTTCGCGCACGCGCTGAAGATCTTCCGGCGTATCCACGCCAATCGAGCGAAACGCAGTCTCAATCAACCGGATGCGAAACCCGTGCTCCAGCGCTCGCAGCTGTTCCAGCGATTCGGTCTGTTCCAGCGGCGTCGGCGGCAGTTTCGCATACTGCAACAAAAAATCCCGCCGATAGGCATAAACGCCGATATGCTTATAATAGCGACAATGCGAACCAGGGTTGCGAGGGTAGGGAATCAGTGAGCGTGAAAAATACAGAGCATGCCCATCCAGTGAAGCGACTACCTTTACAGCGGCAGGGTTCTGGGCGTCGGCGTCCTCAAGTTCACTGACCAAGGTAGCCATTTGCAAGTCAGGCCGGTCGGCAAAGGCAGCGGCGAGCGCATCAATCGCCTGCGGCGGAATCAGCGGTTCATCGCCCTGTACATTGATCACCAGGTCGACTGCTGGAAAGGCCTCTGCTACTTCAGCCAGCCGATCGGTCCCTGTCGGATGATCGGTCGCCGTGAGCATCGCTTCGCCGCCGAATGCCTCCACCGCCGCCACTATCCTGTCATCATCGGTAGCGACGATGACCCGATCCAGCGCTGCAGACTGTCGTACCCGCTCCACCACATGCTGGATCATCGGTTTACCGGCAATCTCCAATAGCGGTTTCCCTGGCAGCCGGGTCGAACCATATCTGGCGGGAATTACGCACATCACATTCATCCTGTTAGCCCCGATTCTCGATAATTTGACGCAAGTGCTCCACTGTTCTTACCGCGGCGCCTTGATTTTCGGCCACGATCTCTGCTGCTTCGCGCCCCATTTGTTCCGCTGTTTGCTTATTCTGCAGCAATTCCAGTGTTTTTTGCGCTAATTCCTGACCATCCAACACCGTCATGCAGGCATTTCGTTTGGAAAAAAGAGCGTAGGTATCGCGAAAGTTGAACATGTGTGGTCCAACAAGGATTGGCTTGCCTTGCGCAGCCGGCTCGAGAATGTTGTGTCCGCCATGTGACACCAAACTGCCGCCGACAAAAACCAAGTCCGCCAAACTATAGAACCGGCCCAGTTCGCCGATGCTGTCAAGCACCACCACCTGGACCTCCGCCCGCTGCTCCGCCGTCAGCGATGTCATCTTGCTGCGCAGCTCGGCGACAACGCCTGCACGCCTCACCAGTTCGACAATCCCGCCACTGCGCGGCACATCGCGCGGCGCCAGAATCATTTTGACAATCGGCGCCCTGCCCTGGATTTGACACAGCACCTCCAGCAGGATCTCTTCCTCGCCGCGGTGTGTACTGCCGGCAATCAGCACCGGAACGTTATCAATCAATCCCAGTTCCTGCCTGAGCGTTTTTTTTTCTTCGGCTGTTACCTGGCTATAATTCTGATCATACTTCGTATTGCCTGTCACGATGACTTTGTGCGGATCGGCGCCGAGTTGAATGACATATTGGGCATCCACTGTCGACTGCATACAAAACCGCACCACCGTGTCCAGCATCTTGGTAAACATCCGCCGCATCTGACGGTAATGCTCCACACTGCGTTCGCCGATGCGTCCATTGACCATGATCACCGGGATACTGCGTTTGCGGGCGGAACGAATAAAGTTTGGCCACAATTCGGTTTCCACCGGCACATAGGCGCGGGGCAGAATCTTGCCGACAATCCGGTCAGGCATGCCAGGCAGGTCCGGCGGGTAAAAGATGACCGCATCTGCTTCCGGGATGATCCGTTGCGCCATGTCATAGCCGCTGATCGTACCGGATGAAATCAACACCGGAATATCAGGCAACTGACGCTTGAATTCGCGGATGATCGAGCTGGCGGCTACCACTTCGCCGACGGACGCCGCCTGAAACCAGACCGGCGAACGACCGACCACTCTGGTCAACGTATCGGCAGGAAAAAAGCCGAGATTTTGCCGCAACCGCTCGCGAAATCGTCGTTCGCGGATAAAACGAAATGCAAAAAACGGTAGCCCGACTACCGCTGCAGTAAGCATGAGGATATTATACAGCAGATCCATAGGCAGTCTCCTCAATTTACAGGCTCTCTTCGGTCTGCAAACTATACAGTTTGCAGTACAACCCTCCTGCATCTAATAGTTCCGTATGGCGACCGCATTCAATCAGTCGGCCTTTTTCCATCACCAGGATTTTGTCGGCTCGCTGGATCGTCGACAGACGATGAGCGATCACAAATGTCGTGCGACCGACCATCAGTTTGTCCAGCGCATCCTGCACCACCCGCTCGCTCTCGGCATCCAGCGCAGAGGTCGCTTCATCGAGGATCAAAATCCGTGGATTCTTCAAAATCGCCCTGGCAATCGCAATGCGTTGCCGCTGTCCGCCGGACAATTGGCTGCCTCGTTCGCCGATTTGCGTTTCATAGCCGTCCGGCAACTGCAGGATGAAGTCATGCGCATTCGCCGCCTTTGCCGCTTCGATGACAGACGCTTTGTCGGCATCCAGTTTGCCGTAAAGAATGTTCTCATAAATCGACGCATTGAATAAGATTGTTTCCTGCGGCACCATCGCAATCTGTTCCCGCAGCGACCGCACAGTCACCTTACGGATATCGACTCCGTCAATACAAATCGCGCCGGCCTGCGGGTCGTAAAATCGCGGCAACAGGTTGGCAATCGTAGATTTCCCTGCGCCGCTGGGGCCGACAATTGCCAGGATCTGCCCGGCAGGGATCTCGATCGACAAATTTTTTAGCGCCGCTTCGCCGGCCCGGTATTCAAAACCGACCTGGTTAAAACTGACGTCACCCTTTACGACAGACAACTCCATCGCATCCGGCGCATCTTCAATTTCCGGTAGGGTGTCAAGCACTTCAAACACGCGATCTGCCGCCGCTACGGCTCGCTGGATATTGCCATATACATTGCCAAGCCGTTTGACCGGATTGGAAATATTGACCGCATAAACCAAAAAAGCGATCAACGAACCGGACGTCAGGTTGCCATTGATGACTTCACGACCGCCATACCAAATGATGACCGTCACAGCAATCGCCGCCAGAAATTCGATTACCGGCGATAACGTCGCCGACAGCTGGGCTGCTTTCATTTGGGCGGTAAAATTGTTGTCATTCTCGCGCATAAACCGATTGGTTTCATACTCTTCACGGACAAACAGCCGGATCAATCGCACAGATACGATCATTTCCTGCAATACCGACGTGATCTCCGCCGCCCGCTGCTGCATCGCGCCGCTGGCCTTGCGCAGTTTCGCGCCAAACAATTTCATCGCCTGCGCGACCAAAGGCACAGTGATCAGCGTCAATAGCGCCAACTGCCAATGCAGGTAAAACATGGCCACCAATGAACCGATCAATGTCAACGATTCCGTTGACAGTTCGATGACATTCTGCGCCAAAGCTCCCTGTAGGGCGCCGACATCATTGGTCATGTAACTAAGCACTTTGCCTGTCCGGCTACGATCAAAATAAGAAACGGACAAGCGTTGAAAATGCCTGAATAAGCTTTCCCGCAGATCAATGACAATTTTTTGGCTGACGTAAGCCATCAGATAGTTTTGTCCATAGACAAAAAAACCCCGCAGGGCAAAGACCACAACGATGCCAGCCGTAATCGCATTGAGCAGCAGGATATCTTTGTTGACCAGCACGCCATCGATCACATCGCGTACGATCCAGGGCACATACAAACTAGCCGAAGTCGCCAGCAACATACAGGCAACCGCCATGATCGTCTGCGGAACATAAGGACGAAGGTAGCGCAACAAACGCATATAGACAGCGGCCGATGTCATGCTTTCCCTCCCGCAGCTACGTCCAGCACGATCTTGGCCACGCGCAGCACCGCCCCTGGTTGACCCAGGTTGATTCGGACTTGTTTGATATCGCTGCGGGCCTGCTGCCTTACCGCCGGATCCTGCAACAAGCGAAGCGCCGCCTGACTGACGTTGGTGGATGTGGCCTCGTCCTGAATCAACTCCGGCAAAATCCGCCGGCCTGATACGATATTGGGCAGCCCGACATGCGATACGTTGGCAACCAAACGGATCAGCCAATATGTCGCGGTTTTTACCCGGTAAACAATCACGGAAGGCAGTTCCATTAGCGCCGCTTCAAGGGTAACGGTACCTGATGCGGCAATCGCGCAGTCGGCAATCTGCATCAGGTTATATGTACTGTTCCGAGTAAAAACCACCGAAACGCCGGAAGCTTTTACCACCGACTCAATGCGTTCCAACGGAATCGTCGGCGCTACCGGCAGAAAAAACTGACAGTCCGGGATTTGTTCCTGCACCTTGCGGGCAGAAGCCAGCATTAGTTCCAGCAGACTCTCGACTTCCTGATAACGACTTCCCGGCAACAACAACAACAGCGGGCGCTGCGGGTCGGCGCCGAAGAAACGGTACGCTTCCTGCCGGTCCATTGTCGATTGGACAATATCTAGTAGCGGGTGTCCGACAAATTCAACCGACGCACCGGCTTGACGATAAATTTCTGCCTCAAACGGGAAAATCGCCGCAACCTTGTTCACCCAGCCGGCAATCGCCTTGGCTCGCCATTTGCCCCATACCCAGGCCTTGGGACAAATATAATAGACAACCGGAATATTCTTCTTTTTCGCTACCGAAGCCAGCGCCATATTAAAGCCGCCGTAATCGATGAGCAAGATCACATCAGGCCGGCGTTCTTCCATGACGCGCGACAGATATTCGCGTAAACGAAAGAAGCGCGGTAAATTCCGCAAAATTTCGACAAACCCCATCACGCCGATATCGGCGATATCATAAACGATATCAATCCCAGCGCTGCGCATATGAGAACCACCCATCCCCAGCAGCTCAATCTGCGGGGCAATGCTTTTCAACTCGCTGGCGACACTGGCTCCATGCAAATCGCCGGATGCTTCGCCGGCGCAAATCATGACTTTAGTCATGCTCAGTCACTTCATCTCCCGGCATCGCTACGATAGTAATCGCTTGTTGATCCGCCTTTTCCAGCATTTTTTCCCGGTCAACCACCAAGGTCCTGCCTGCCTCGATCACCAGCGCGACCGCACCCGCCTGAATCATTGAATCAATGGTATCAGGACCGACTCCCGGCACATCAAACCGCATATCTTGCTGCGGCTTAGCCGACTTTGCGACCGTTACGCCGCCGCGTCCAAGTTGACCGCCACGCCTTATGCAGGCGTCGGTCCCTTCGATCGCTTCCACCGCCATGATTGCACGATTTTTCACAACTACGGTCTGTCCGATGTCGAGCCCGCCAATTTGTTTTGCCATGGTCAGGCCAAACCGCATATCCGCCAGTTCGGCTTCCGTCGGTGAGCGCTTCGACAATACGCCGGGCTGCGGCATAAGCGGACGCAGCAATTCCGTCTGGTCGAGGACGGAGATTCCCTCTGCCGCCAGTTCATCGACGAGCGCCAAAGTCAATGTATCATCACTGAAATTTTTTAGCCGGGAAAATATTTTCAGTACGCGCAAATCAGGCAGTTCCTTGTGCGCATACACCAGCTCTTTGTTAATCTTGCCGAGCAGGGTAATCTCGGTCACTTTTTCCCGTTTCAGCAATTTGAATATCCGATCCAGCTTGGCAATATTAATATACTCATAGCTATGCGCCACTTGCGCCAGCTCTGGATCCACCTCCGGCAGAACGCCGATCCCAATCACGTGAACGCCCATGCCGCGAGCGGCACGGGCGAATTCTACCGGCAACCGGCCAACGCCGGCAATCAGGCCAATCTTTTTCATGAGTCACCTCGATTTATAGTTCTGTGGCGTCTTCTTCCCTACGGCTGCGACAAATCCCCCGGTTAACATTGCGCAAAAAGCGCAACAGATGATCCATCGGTTCGCTGGAGTCCAGCTCCTGTTCCATGGCGGCAATTGCTTCATTCAGCTTCATTCCTGAACGGAACAGCATCCGATAAGCTTTTTTCAAGTTTCGTCTGGCATCTTCGGGAATCCCGGCCCGGGCAATCCCCACGCTATTCAGACCGCATACTCTTGCCGGCCTACCATCGGCGATCACAAACGGGGGAACATCCTGAACCACCTTTGATGCCCCGCCGATCATCGCATTGCGACCGATTTTTACAAACTGATGCACCCCGGACATGCCGCTGATGATTGCCCGATCTTCCACGATCACATGCCCGGCCAATCCAGCGCTGTTCGACATGATGACATAGTTGCCGACTTGACAATTGTGGGCAATATGGGTCGCCCCCATAATCATGCAATGCGAACCAACACGGGTTTCTTCGCCCTCGCCAGTCGCCCGATGAATCACAGCATATTCCCGGATTGCCGTATTATCGCCAATAAACAAATAAGATTTCTCATCTTTGTATTTCAGATCCTGGGGCGGACCACCCAAACAAGCTCCATGATAAATCATGCATTCCCGGCCAATCGTGGTCCAGCCTTCGATGACGACATGCGCGCCAATCTTGGTGCCATCACCGACAAAAACATTCTCGCCAATGACGGAATATGGCCCAACTTCCACGTCGCGTCCCAAACGGGCCCCTGGATATATCACTGCGGTTTCATGAATCTTGCGCAGCGGAACCACTACATTATCTATTTTCACTTCATATCAACTCCTCATGGTGTATACTCCGCCTGCAACAGTGATTCCGTGCATCGTCAAATTCAGACAAAAAACGAAAATATCCTGATTTATCTGCCTTAAGGTTACTGATTCATCACTTGAAGGCTGTTTTTCATTATTTTTCAAGTTAATGCAAAAGTCAATTCCGCTTCGGCAACCAATTCTCCGTCGACAAACGCCTGGGTCCAGACTTTGCCGATATTGCCGCGGTATTTGATCATCTCGGCGGTCATCCGCAATTGATCTCCAGGCACAACAGGTCGGCGGAATTTTACGCGGTCCATGCCGGCAAAATAAGGGATCCGATCACGATGCTCCGGGTCGCACATGACCATGACGCCGCCTACCTGCCCCATCGCTTCCAGCAAGATCACGCCGGGCATTACCGGTCGACCGGGAAAATGTCCCAGAAAGAAGTGTTCATTAAAAGTCACGCATTTGATGCCAACCGCCCGTTTCATCGGTTCCATCTCCAATATCCGATCGACAAACAACATCGGATAACGATGGGGTAATATTTTTTGAATTTCATTCACATCCAACACTGACGTCCACCCCTTTTTTTTCGCTATGCACGCTGTGCCACAATTTCGCAGCCAGTGCGGTATTTAGAGAATGTCCAGACTGTACCGCAATGATATGTCCACGCAAGGGACGCCCCAACAACGCCAAATCTCCCAATACATCGAGAATTTTGTGACGAACCAGTTCGTCGGGAAACCTCGGCGTGTTCAGATGCGTCGTTTCATCATAGACCAATGTATTTTCCAAACTGCCGCCCAAAGCCAAGCCCTGTGCTTTTAACGCGTTTACTTCGTGCATGAAGCCGATGGTTCGGGCCGGAGCAATCTCGCGGATAAACACATCCGGGGACACTTCATATTCTGCAACCTGTTGCCCCAACAGGGGGTGCTCATTGCAAGATGTAAAGGAAACTTTCACTCCATCGAACGGCTCAATACGAATGGATCGCCCGTTATCAGAAACTTCGACGACTTCTTCCACCGTCAGTATGTTGCGCGGTTTTGCCAGTTCAACTATGCCGGCTTGTTCAATCAGGCGGACAAATGGCAAAGCGCTGCCATCGCCCACCGGGGCTTCGGCAGAAGACATTTCCACAATGCAATTATCTACGCCCATTACGTACAATGCCGCCATCAAATGCTCCACCGTGAACACTTTGGCTTGGCCCGACTCCAATGTAGTGGCGCGCATTGTCGATGTCACATTGTTTGCTTCCGCTTTGACCATCGGCTTTTCTGGCAAATCGACACGGCAAAAAACGATACCGCTATCCGCCAAAGCAGGTTTTAGTTCCAGCGATACCGGTTGGCCGGAATGCAGTCCGATATCCGTATAAGCAACCGGGCGAGCCAAGGTGGTCTGCAAAGACAACAAAGTTCCTCCTGTCAATCAAGCGAATCAATTTGTAAACGTCAAGCCGCAGTAAACCCGTTCCTCCTTGCCTAGCCAACCGGCGTCAAGCCGCAGCCCCTGTGCCAGGCGCACGCGTGCAGCATAGTTCATTTTATAGCCGTCCATTTCAACAATCAAGGATGTGACCGGAAAGCCGGAGTTTTTTTTGCGCAACGAAACCGGATTCAGCACTTTTTCCAGCGAAGCAAACATGCCTTCAAACCGACCGGTACCTGTGCCAATATGGATACGAAATCCATAAGGTAGCGCCTTGGAAAGAACGCCGTACACCGAGCGTCGGTCTCGCCCATCGATGTCTTCAACACCAATTGCCACTGCCGGATACAATAATGCTTCCTGGTTCAAGTTGAACTTTACGTTATAGATGGCCGTATCGGGGTTACCAACATTACTCCGCAAAGCAGCACTGATTTCAACGCCGCGTGGTAGACCAACAGCCACAACGCCTGAACCGTTCTCATTCCAATAGAAATATCCTGCCGAAAATTGCCCTAGACGCATCGAGTCGGCGGTAGGCACTCGAATCATCCCGGTAGACCCGGTCATAGAAGGCGCCGCTATAACAGTAGTGGTCGTAAGCAGAAATGCCATTAGAAACAACACGATACAGAAGAACTGTTTTCGGTAATTCAAGCAGCATTCACCTCCGGTCAGGCTTTTTTATCTTTGCCTTCCAGTTCGGCCAGGCGTTTCTCCATTTCACGCAGACGTTTCAACGCTTCCGGCAGCTTATGCAAGGCCACCTGTTCCCGAAGCCACTCTTGATGGGGCCGAGCCGGCGTACCGGCGCCGAAATAGTTGGCCGGCGTATCTTTGGTTATGCCGGCTCGCCCAATGAATACTGAATTGGCGCCAATATTGATATGACCGGCAGTTCCCGTTTGTCCGGCCAAAGTCACATGGTCACCCACTGTCACACTGCCGGAAATACCGGTTTGAGCCACAATGAAGCAATGTTCGCCAATAATGTCATTGTGAGCGATATGTACCAGATTGTCAATTTTCGTTCCTCGTCGGATAATCGTGCTACCGGTTGTCGCTCTGTCGATCGCAGTGTTTGCGCCAATTTCGACATCGTCTTCAATCACGACGTTGCCAACCTGCGGAACTTTCAAGTGCTCTCCGTCCACGGTAATAAAGCCAAACCCATCGCCGCCGAGCACCGCGCCGCTTTGGACAATGACCCGATCTCCTAGCACTGTCCGTTCTCGCAGAGTGACTTGCGGATGAACCAGGCAATTTTTGCCGATAATGGTCCCGTCACCCAGATAAGACTGCGGATAAACAATCGTACCGGCGCCAATACTGACATCATCACCAATATATACCTGCGCCATAACGACAACATCTGACGTCAATTTTACATTCTTGCCAAGCACTGCAGTTGGATGCACCCCTGCTTCTAACTGCGGCAACGGATTGAACAATGTCAATAAACGGGTAAATGCCAACCGGGGATTGGCAACCCGGATGGCAGGCTTCGCAAAACTCTCTACTGAAGCCGGAACAATGACCGCAGCCGCCTTCGAATTCAGCGCCTTTTCCAGATGCGGCGGCACAGCAAAAGTCAGGTCATGTGGGCCGGCTTCATCAATTCCGGTTACTCCGGTTATGACGATCTGATCATCGCCGAGCACTTTTCCTTCGAGCCAGTCAGCGATTTCACCCAGTGATTTTTTCATTGCAGCTTTTTCAGTACGTCATCCGTGATATCGACGCCGCCCCAGGCCATGCCATTTTTATAAATCACGGCGCCCAGCTTCTTTTCTTTGGCGATTTCTTCAAGGATTTTCTGAATCTGCAGCTGGATTTTGCTTTCATACTCTTGCTTGAGTTTCATAAACTCAGCATAAGCCAGTTGCTCTTTTTGCTGAAATTCTTCCGGCTTCAACGCAGTCCGCTCTTTTTCCAACTGGGCGGTAATTTCTTGCGCTTTTTTGTTCAATTGCTCCTGCATTTCCTTAATCTTGGCATTTTCAGTCATTACTTTTTGCATATCGACGATGCCGATGGTGGACGGTTTTTCCCCGGCGCAACCAGCGAGCAAGCCAATCGACAGGATCATTGCGATCAAAAGAACCAACCATTGTTTTTGACTTTTCACGTTGTTGTTCCTCCACTCATTTTGCTTTTGTGATTTCCTGCGTCACGAGTTCAGTAATGTCTTTCACCGATTTACGCACTGCCGGCTTGTACCAGACCAGCTCTATTTTTTCCCGTTCGGCCACCTTGGCAACTGTATTTCGGACATCCTGCATCATTCGTCCCGATAAGGCAACGATCTCCTGGCGCTGTTTTTCCCGTTCCGGTGCAACAACAGGTTTTTGCAGTTCTTGCATCCGGTCATCCATCCATTTTTTAGCATATGCTTCTGATTCAGCATTTAACGCTTGGGCAAAACCCTTCATTTCACGCTGAAAATGAGCAATCAGTTCATCTTCCCTGGTTTTTAGTTTTTGTTGTCGCTCGTTTTCCAGTCGCGACTTTTCCTGCTGAAGGGTCTGCGACTCAGTCGGTGAGTTTTGCAGGCTTTTGAGTTTCAAATCGATATTAAACAGCAATGGTCGATATTCGGCTTCCAGTATTTCGATAAACTGCCGCCGCTCACCGTTCAGCTGTTCTGTCAATTCGGTTTGCTTTTTCTCAATCAGCGCTTGATCTTGATTCTGACGAATTTTCATCGCTGATTCGAATTCTGTTTTGGCAACTTCAAGCAATGGACTTTTGTCTTGCGTCGCGGCATCCAATGCCGCCAAATCCTGTTCCATTTTACGCAACCGGGCTCTCTCTGGATGTGCTTCAAGCAATTTTTGCATATCCACCATCGCGTATACCGGTTCCGGTGCTTTGGCCGGAGTGGTCGGCGCTGTTGGGTTGACTGCACAACCGGCGCTCCACAAAACCAGACAAATAATCCCTACTACTCCTAAAGGTTTGGAGCGATTAGCAAGCCGCATGGGCTCTCCTCCCCGCAAAAAAGGCCGAGCGCTGGTCTCCCCCGCCCGGCCGCTCTTTTTATCTGCTAGTTATTTTCCGGTAATTTTCTTCACACATTCGTCAGTGATGTCGGCGCCGCCGTAGATAACCGCAGCAGCATCAACCACAATTGCCAGCCCTTTGGCATCAGACACTTCCTTGATCACTGCATCAACTTTGTTGAAAATCGGCACCATCAATTCCTGATTTTTCAATTGCAGGCGTTGTTGCAACTGCATAAAGTACTCTTGTTTTTCTTTTTCGCCAAGGCTGGCCGCTTTGGCGTCAAACTCTTTCTTGGCTGCTTCGGATTCCGCTTGCATCGTAGTCTGAACTTTCGCCAGATCCGGATGTTGTTGCACAAGCATTTGATAGTTTACTTTGCCTACATTGGAGGACGGTGCTGCAGAAGCCACATGCGTCGTTTGCGATACAGCCAGTCCGGCAACCCCAAACAGAAACGCCGCCGCGATGGCGAGAGCTACGATTTTTACATTTTTCTTGTTGTTCTTGAACACTTACAGAAGACCCCTCTCAAAATTATTAGCATCGGGCATCAATCCCTTATCAATTATATCAGGCGCAATTCGAATGCACAATAACGCTTGCAGAAAACTTGTCAATCGTTTTTTACAAATGACCCACCATCCTTAGCCAACTGCGATCATTGGTAAGAACGAATTCAGCGCTGAGAAAATCATGCAATTTGTAGCGGAGGCCAATTTCATTACGGTCCAGACCCGACCAGCGTTCGGCTCGCATTGACCATCGTCCACCCAGTCCCTGTTCCAACCATCCGACCCACTCCCGATCATTGGTCCGATAGCGAAGTCCCGCCCAAGTGTCACTGCCGAATTGATGCCCCCAGCCAGGCATAAATTCCCAAGTCATCATGCCTGGCTGAACTTTCAGTTCGATGAACAGTTCATCTTGCTTACCAACCTTTTTCCCAAAATGCGCTTTAGCAGAAATATTATCTCTATCCTTGCCAGTATCCAGAAAGACCTCTGCCGTGATCCGAAATCGTTCTGTTTCCACGTTGATCCACACTTCTGTATCTTGACCTGGGGTCACTTTCGGCAAAATATAAAGTGTGAACTGACGAATCACCGGATCCGCCAGCGCAGTCGTGCGGATACGCTCTGTAAAGTATGCGAGATGCCGCTCAACATAAGCCACCGGCAAACCTCTCATACTGCGAGATTGTTCCTCAATCGCTGGTCGTGCATGTACTAAGAGAAGATTGGGCAAAGTCTGGGATCGCAATGAAACTTTGGCCTCGCGCACGATTGGACCGGTAGGAAACAAAGACAATCGCACGGCGGTATCTCGTCCTGCCTCGACGTCCAGACTAAAATGAAACTCCGGAAGCTGTCTGCGTAATAACTCGCGAATCAACTCCCTGGCCACTCCTGTCGCCCAATCCACCGCATCGATCGGTAAACCAATCAGTGCCGCCTGTATCTCCATCTCCAATTTTCCCATATCTTGTTTGACCAAGGATATCGCTTCCGCTGCAATTCCGCTATAGTCAACCCGAATGGATACATTGCGGACGGTATCGCCCCAAGGAACAACATTCAGCCTGATTTTCGTTGTCTGTGCCGGATCAATTTCGACACTTTCGACAGTATAACCAGTTAATACCCTGTCAAAGACATCGCGAACTAACTGCTCATAGTAATCACGGCGGGCAGCTACGTCTATCGTCGAACGGCCAAGCAATAAATGCTCGCCAATAGTTTTCACGCTTTCAGACATTCGCCGCAATACTTTGTCCGAAGGGATTTGCGTCGAAACAATTTGGACTGCAACCGCTTCAACAGGCTCCTTGGAAGCGACATATTGTTTAGCGGCCCCAAAAGCATTCTCGGTCAGCCAAGAGAACAGTAGCACAATCAAAATTATAATTTTAATTACTGCAATAAAACTACAACGCATTCGCCGCTGCCCCTTTTTAGAAAATCGTACGTGTAATACAAGAGCCAGGACATTGCCTGGCTCTTGTATTCTTGGTGCAATCATTAGCGTTAAAATTTCCCGCCAAAGGTAAAATGCGTGCGTCCGCCCTGATTACCGATCGCATAATCGATGCGAATCGGCCCAAAAGGAGTAACCACACTGACCCCAAATCCATATCCCGTTTTAATGTCTTTTATTAAATCAAAATTATCACTCTGCCACGCATTGCCAAAATCAGCAAAAAACGCTGCCTGAACACGTTTTGCGACCGGAAAGCGGTACTCAAAGGTAGTGGTAAACAATCGATTTCCACGGAATTGATCGTCGCGATAACCCCTTAAAGTATCGATGCCGCCTGCGGTAAACTGTTGCATATACGGAATATGGCCAGAACCGTATCCCATCATGCCTCTTGCGGCCACTACCTGACTTTTGCCGACTTTCCAGTAGTGACGCAACTCCGCCGTATACTTGTTGAAGTTGAAGTCGCCACCAAGTCCAGCAAATTCTCCACTCAGCGAATACCTAGTCCCTGTTGAAGGATTGGTATTGCTATCGCGAGAGTCAAAGACCCTTGAAAGAATTATACTTCTTGTTAATCCGTAATTATCCTTGATATAAGCATCACTGTAAGTCTGTCCCGAAACCCACTCAACATATTCATCCCAACGATTTTTAAACGTAACGAAATGTGACAAATACTCATTTGCGGGCCGCCCCAGTGTCACATCAAACCCTCGATAACGTCGATTATATGTTGAAGTATTATCTCCATTCACATCATAATCATTGTATTGGGCAACCATATTATATACAGTTAATCCCAATGAAGTCTGTTTGCTGTCAAGCCAGGGTTTCTGATAACCGACGGAATAATTTCCGCTCGATGAGGCTTTTCCGCCAATTTCCCAATGAACATTCACCGCATCGCCAACGCCGCGAAAATTCTTATCGCCGACATTGATGATTCCGATCAATCCATCCGACGCGCTATACCCGCCGCCTATCGAGAAGGTGCCTGTTTTTTGCTCCACAACACTGATTTCCAAGATTGTTCCGCCTGGCTGTTTTCCTGGCTGCAATTTCAGGTTAACATCTTCAAAATAGCCAAGGTTGTAAAGCTTCTGCATACTGCGCCGGGCATCTTTGGAATTGAAAGGCTGCCCTTTTTTCGTCCTCATTTCCCGTGTAATTACATGTGCTTTGGTCTTGATATTGCCTTTGACGACAATGTCTTCGACGATACCTTCATTGATCTTGACGGTCAAAACACCCTCCGGGCTAAAGTTTACATCACCGGTCTTGGCCAAAATATAGCCTTGCCCTTTGTAATACTCCTCAATCGCCCGCAGGTTGATTGCTACCGTCTTTGAATTTAGTACTGACCCAGTTTTAACTGTCATCAATGGCAGCAACTTGTCTTTACTCACCTTTTGGTTTCCCTGAATGACAATCCCTTTTAACACTGGATTTTCCTTGACATTGTAGACTACTTTCACTCCCTCGGGTAAAAGGCTGAAATCAGCCGTGACATCCGAAAAAGTTCCCAGTTCATAGATGAGTCGCAGATCCTGCCTCACCTTGTCCGGTGTCCACAAATCACCCGGCTTCAGACGAGTCGCAGCCAAAATGGCTTCCGGATTGAGGTTGATGGTACCGGCTACGTCGACAAACGCTACGGTTTTTCCTGTCATGTCTTGTGGTGGTCCTTCCGCCGGCGGCGCTGCCAACACAGGAGCCGACATCATGATCGCCATCAGAAAACAGGCCACAATCACAATGCCTGGCCTAAATTTGCTATAGGTTCTGATTTTCTTGCCCTCCTTTCAATATCTTATTGTTTTGTCCGCCCGCGCAAAGTTTGTCCAGCGGCCTGAACAAGACGTTTCATCTCTTCCGGCGACAGTGCAGTTTGCGGAGCAGTCATGGTTTCAGTCTTTTTCACCTCCTGCGCGGGATTCATGGTATCAGTGCTGACCGCTGCAACAGCTTCGCTGTCGCGCGCAGGCAACGCCAATTTTTTATCCTCCACCACCGAAACCGGCGCCGGGGGGGCGGTAAATGTGATCGGAGCAAGGTTGTTCTGCCGCGTTAGGCTTTCCTCATTTTTGCTGGATTCGTTCTGCCACCACAGCCGACCAACTCCTGCAGAAACCAATATAGCAGCCAAACTGAATGCAATCAACTGCAATCGCCAGTTTCCCTTTCGCCAGTTGCGATTTAACTCTACTGTATTTCGCGTGGAGCGCAGCTCCGCTTCGGCAATCAACAAATCCATCTGTCCACGCACTGGGGCGTCGACATCAAAGTGCTGCTCAGCCCGTGTCAACCAATGCTTGACTGCACGAATCTTCACCTGTGTCTTGCATCCCGGTTCCGGCACTTTGTTCACCCCCTGGGATATAATCAACGCGGAAGCAAATTTTTCGCCTCGTAAAATCTGACAAAAATCGACATTAGCTGCTACTTGCATCAATATTGAACAGTTTTCCCCTGTCCTACACGCGATTGCTGTTATTTTTTCATTTCTGCCATCAAGCGAGACAGCATACCTCGAACCCGGCGAATCCCCTGTTGTTGCAACCGGTAAAAATGCGGCGGACTGATCTGTAGCAGTGAGGCAATTTGGCGTGGCTCCTGTTCTTCAAAAAAAATCCCGTTGAGCGCCAATCGTTCTTTGTTGGGCAATCTTTCCATCGCTGTATGCAACTGGTCGGCGAGAAAATTGCGTTCGGCTGTTTCCGCGACCGACAGCGCTCCGTCGGCAAGTGTTTCGCATCCGACTTCGATCGATACAGGGCACCCCTTCACTTCTTTTTCCATAAAGTTCAACATCCGGCCGCGAATCCGATGAATCGCATACAAACTAAACGCGACGCCACGCTCAGGATCATATTTTTCCACCGCTTCAATCAGGCCGATAATCCCTTCCTGTACCAAATCCATCAGGATTGCCTCATTTCCGCGCCAGGGAGAGAGCGCCTTGACGACCAAGGGTTGGTAGCGTTCAATCAGAATGCGCCGGCTTTCCAAGTCGCCTTGGTTTTTATATTGAAACCAAAGCTGTTTTTCTTCCGTTGGTTCCAGCAGTATGACTTTTGTCACTTCGGCCAAATAATCCTGCAATCGCACCCATTTCACCTCCCTCGACTCCGCAGTCGTTATCAAAAACGGATCCGATATTCTGCGCCCATCCGCGGACTATTCTTTTCATCCATCGATGCGTTGAAACTGAACTCTTTTGTCACGTCATAACGCACTGTCGCCAAATATTCGCTGCGGTTCAATCCCATCGAATAGGTCACTTCTACCCGATCACCGATGTATTTGCTGAATTCCAAAGTATATACTTCTTGCAAGGAAGCCGGTTTCCCTGCCGCCACCGCCGAACTATACGTAATAGGGTCACGCGAGGTTGTTCGGGTACTTGACACCAGTCTAAAATCGTCAAGGCCGAACGCTTCACGAAACGTGTTTTCAAAATCGCCGAACACCTGCATCCGTAGTCCTGTCGTTACCAGCGCCCGCATCTCTTCCCGCGCCAATTCATCCGGATTCATCATCCCCGGCGGCAAGGTTTCGCCGCTTCGCGGACGTAGCGCCAATACCGTCCGGATTTCCTGCGGACTGAGCGCCGGGATCGAAGACAGTTTCATCTCCATCTGCGACGCCGGTCCGTCAATGTTCAGCATTACTTTCGTGCGGGAAAGGTTAGCATAGGCTTCCAGATGCAGCTGTGGATCAAGGCTGCGTGGTCGCGGAAAGTCGAGTGAGCCTTCCTGCAATCGGAACCGGGCACCAAAATACTCCACGCTGCCGCGTACCAAATCAATTTTACCGATAATCTGCGGCGCTTGCAAGCTACCGCTAATCTTCAACCCGCCTCCCAGCCAAATATCATACAAAGACGGGGAGTACGCCCGAACGTTTTTGCCGACTTCCAGCTTCAGATCGATGGCTACGTCCGGTCGATTGGCCGGCGCCTCCGGCAGTCCCAGTACATTGATTGTCGCATTTTCAAACACGATTCGTCCAGACAATGTCGGTTTGCCATTTTGTCGGGACAAGCTGACTTCACCATTCAGCGGCCCCTTGAAGATCTTGTGGCGAATCCCCAGCCGATCCAGCGTCAACTTCGCATCATAAGCGGCGATTCCTTCGGCGCCATTCAGAGAAACCCTGCCCTGCACCAAAAATGTTCCGCCGCCCATGTTGCCGGAAATTTTCGTCACATTCATTCTATCATCTTCAAACTGAATATCAATCCCCAGTTTTTCCAGTGGGTCAAGCAGTGATTTGAGTTTCAGCGCGCCGTCCACTACGGCCAACCTGCCGGTGAAGATCGGCTTGGCCAAATTTCCGCCCAAATGAATCTCGCCTTGCGTCGCACCGGTTGCCCACTGCACTTCCGGCGACAATAAGGGCAAAATGCTGAGATCGGCCTGGTCGAGCCGGAATCGCAGGTCCATCGAGTCAGCCGGCGTGGCCTGGGCCCGCTGCTGCCGGTTCAGCGCTTTGAGCGGCAACGATCCGTAGGCGCTGGCCCGATGATTGCCTTTGTTGATATATAGCTGGTTGACCTGTATGATGTCATCTTTTAAGGAAACTAGGGCAAATAGCTTGTCAAACGTGGCGTTGGTCACGCCGCCATCACGAATATCCAGTGACAATCCTGCTTGCGGCGACTTTGCCGTGCCGGAGATTTGGGCGACAAAATCCATTTTCCCCTGAATGTCCGCTTTAAAGTCCAACCATGCGGCGAGCAGGCCCGCGTCGATATCTTTGCCGCCAATTTCAAGCGCCAACGGCCCCTGCAGGTCAGCAGTCCCTTTGGCCACGACAAAACCGGTTCCCTGCCGTGCCCGCAGCTCATTGATCGTGATGACCCGATTTCTCAGCCCCACATCCAGGTCGATCCGATCCAGCGAATAACCTTTGATCCTTCCGCCATGCAACGTACCAAACAATTGCAATGCCGGCAGTGTGGTCGTCCCTGTAAGTGCGATCTGTCCATCCAACCGGCCGGCAACGCCAGCTAGCGGCGTATTCAGGATCGCCAACAAACTATTGATATCCGTATTTTCCACCGACAAGCCGCCGTATACTTCGCCGTCCGTCTCGCGATAGCCGCCGCTGGCCCTGACCTGTCCTTTGCCAAGCACAAAATGCACGGCCGAAATTTGCACTTCGTTTCTGCGCAGCAGCACCGAGCCACCGATATCAAACAGGTCCTGTCCGTTCAGGTTTAGTTTGCGCGAAGTCACTTCGCCCTGGAATTCCGGCTTGGCAAGCGTACCGGTCAATAGTCCGGCCATGCTCAGTTTTCCTTGCACGGGATATGGATAACGCAGCTGAATGTAAGCCACTTCGACTTCTTCCGCATCAACACTGAACTGGAGTCGCTGCTGCCTGTCCAGCGTACCGGAAATCGTTGCTTTGGCATTGAATGAGTCGACTTCGAAATTATCCAGGGAGAGGATGCCGCCCTGACGGCGATAGGCTCCGGATGCCTTGGTCAGCAAATAGCCACGGTAACTGCCTTCCCACAGTGTCAGTTTTCCTCTTGCATCAATTTCGTCCAAGGTGCCGGTCAACACGACCTCATTTTCTATATTGCCGGTCAACGGTTCGCCCGGCGCCAGCAATGCCACAATATCTTCGGCGCGGGCCGCCTGGGTTTTGACTGCCAGATCGATCGCCCGATTGCCGGATAGGGATACTTTGCCGTCAATCCAGTGTTTCCCCTTGCCATTGTGCACTTCCACGCCATAGAGCGCTACCGTTCCGCCCGTCAGGGTTATGTTGCCATAGGCTCTGCCAAACGGTTGATGCAAGACCGATCCGTCCAAAGCCTGAAAATGTCCGTTAATCCTGGGAGCATCGGCTGTCCCGGTCACTTGACCGGAAAAGTCCAGACTGCCATTTGCCTGCAGTTCAGGATAGTTGGCCGCCAAAGCCCGCATCGGCAACCCCGCCGCTAGGAACTCCAGCTCCAACGCCTCCGGGCCGATCGATCCATTGGCGGCCAACGAGCCGCCACCTAATTTGGCGAACAAGGTTTCCAGACGCAACCTTCCGTTTTGTTCGGCAACTGCCATTTCCAGGCCCTGCAGCGCCTCGCCGCCTATAGAGCCTTGTCCTTGTCGCAGTCGCACCGCCCAGCCGTCCGGCAATCTCTGCGCGGAAAACTTGGCGGCAAAACCTGCCATACGCCAATCGCCCACTGTTCCACCGGCAATGCCCAGCGTTCCCTCTGCTTGCAACGCCAGCCATTTACCTGACAGCGAGGCTGCTACATCGACAAGACCTGTAAACGGAACTTTCGTCAAGAAAGCCGATGGATCAACAGACTGCGCTTTCAACTGTATCTGCAATTCCGTTTCTTGCATCGGGTTAAGTATTTTGCCGTTTACCGACACCTGTTGCCCGTTAAGTCTGCCGCCAACCTGATAAAACTGTACCTGTTGCTCGGAAAAGGTAATCAACCCGTCGACTTCGCTCCACTCGATCCCGGCTAGTTTGCCTGCGACGCCGCTGGGGCGCAGTTCACCGGCAAAAACCAGTCCTTCCCGGTTTCTTTGCAACGTGACATCGAGCCCTGCCAACCGGCCTCGCAGGTCAGCCAGCGGCCAGTCGACCGGAAATAAACCTTGCCAGTCTTCCAGGTGCTGGTTTTGTCCCTGAAGCGTAACCACACCGAAGCCCCGCGGAGTCACGGCGCCGAAAGTCCGCGCCCGCCGGTCTTGTTCCCGTAGATTTAGCCGAAATGCAATCACCGGATTCTCAGCGAAATCCAACGAGCCTGCAATCGGCGAGATTTGCCAAAATCTGTTGGGAGTATGCAAATGAACCTGTCCGTCAGCCAGCGTCAGTTTTCCTCTGAACGCCCGGCTTTCCGGCAGGTCCTCTCTGAGCAGGTCATCAATATTCCATTTGCCGTTACTATCCCGGTATACGGTGACTTCCGGACGGTCAAGCCGGACTCTGGCGATGGATTCGACGATCCGCCGGGTCCAAAGCATCCGCAGAGGATCGACCTCTACCGATGCCGAAGCTATTTGGGCAACAATCCGCCCTTGGCGGTCAAAGACTTTTGATTCCGTGAGGGTTACCACGTTCCATGCCGTTAGCTCCGCCGCTCCCACCGAGACTTGCGTCCCCAGGGTTCGGGTCAGTTCAGTTTCCACCGAAGTTTTGACTTCGTTCAGCAACATCGGTCCCCGCAGTCCCCACCAGAACATGAACGCGACAACCGCGACAACCAACGGCAACGCAGCCAGACAGGCCTTACGCCGCATGGATATTCTCCTTTGCAGTACAGATCTTAGTTGACCGGCGCCCCCATGGCTTTGTCCAGTTTGGCCCGGAAGTTGTTGTACTCATACATCGCCTTGAGGAAGTTGTTCTTGGCCGTGGTCAGCGCCACCTGCGCGTCCAAAACGTCCAGGTTCGTTCCCACGCCGGCCTGATAACGGATGACCTTGATCTTGTAGTCTTCCTCCGCCAGTCCCACCGCCGAGCTACTGGTCGCGATGCTCTGTTCGGCCGACTTCAGGCTCAGGTACGTCTGACGCACGTCCAGCTGCACGCTGTCGACCGTCTGCTTCAGTTGTTCCTGCGCTTTTTTGTAGCCTTCCACCGCCTGCTTCACTTTGCCGGCAGTCAGCCCGGAGTCAAACAATGTCCAGTTGGTCAATAGATACACCGACCAGTTGTAGTTGTTGCCGCCGGCAAATTTGCTGTCGTACCAACCGGCATTATATACCGCCGACACGGTCGGCAGATAACCGGACTTGGCGATCGTGATCGCTTCCTGGGCGCTTTTCGCCGCATCGGTGTACTGGCTGATCTCCGGGCGTTGCCGCAGGGCGGCGTCGACGCAGAACGCCAGTTCTTTTTCATAGCGGGCGTAACTCAGGTCACCCTTGACGTTTAGTTCGGTGGTCAGGGGAAATCCAATGATGTTGTTCAGGGTCGCCATCGCCAGATCATAGGTGTTCTGCGCTTCGATCAGGCTTTGTTTCGCCTTGGCCAGTTCGACTTCCGACCGCAGCACGTCGACTTTGGCCACGACGCCGACATCAAACTGCAGTTTCACGTCCTGCAGGTAGCGTTCCAGTCGTTCGACCGATTCCTGGCTCAGTTTGACATTGTCGCGCGCCGCCATGAACTTGAAGTAGGCGTCGGTGGCGTCATACTTTAGTTGCTGCCGGGACTTGGCGATGCCCCATTGTTTGGAGTCGAGGTCCAGTTTGGCCTGGCTGACCTGGCTTTCCACCTTGTTGCCGGACCAAAGGGTCCAGTTCAGGGTGGCGCTGTTGGTGTACTGGTCTGTTTCGACTGGATTCGGGTTTAGCACGCTCGGCGCCGACAGGCTTCGCGCGTCCTTGTGACTGGCGCTGATTGTGAACCAACGGGCGGAGCGCGCTGCCGTCAAGGCCCCTTTTGCCGCTTCAAAATCGAACACAGCGATCTTGCCAGTCGGGTTGTTGGTCAGCGCCAACTTTACCGCTTCGTCCAGAGTAAGCTCTTTTGTGGTAGCGCCCGTTCCCGGCGCAGCAATCACGGTTCCCATCATCAGCATTACTGCCGTCAGGCTAACCACCAGTGCTTTAATCCATTTTCTCTGCTGTCTATTTTTCATGCCCATTCCTCCATTTTCCTAAGACCACGGTCAAAACGACCGGCGTACTCCCACATATGTGTTGCGTTGAGAATCCTTGTTGACACTGATGCTTTCTCCCACAATATAGGTATCGGGGGCAACCTTGAGCTCGGATCGCAATTTGAGCCGAAAATCATTGGGATCATAGGCGTCGGCCGAAATCTTGAAGTTATTGCCCAGCTTCAGATCGACTCCTGCGCCGGCCTTGCCTTCGACAACGCCAACCCGACCGCCGACAACCTGACCTTGCTGCCCCAGCTGCAGGTTGAGCCGATTGGATTCGCCGATATCACTGAGTCCCATCTGGACGAATGACCGTGAATCGGTGTTTACCCGCAGATCGACATTGGTCCGGTATTTGTCGGCGCCGCCGCTGTACATGACGTCAATCCCGGCCTGGGTCTTGATTTTTTCGACCTTGTTCAACAGTTTATTGGCTTTCTCTGAAACTTCGCGGGCATTTTTCAGGGTATCCTTGATGTTGCGGGCCGTTTCCGGATCGGTAGCCACCGGCTCCAGCGCCGCCGCCATCTTTTCGATCCGGGCGCTAGCGCTGCGCAGATTTGTCAACGTGTCTTTGAGGTCCTTGGCAGTTTTGCCGTCATTGTCGACCGCGGTCGCCATCTTGTCGACCCGACCAGCCACGTTGCGCAGACTAGCCGACATCGAGGCCAGATTACGAGCAATTGCATTGACGTTTTGTTCATTGTTGATCGCCATCCGCGACAAGGCGGCAGTCAATTGGTCGATATTGCGGGCGGTGTCTTTCATCGACCCTTTGACTTTGGGATCGCCAAACACATCTTCCAGTGAAGTCACCAGCTTGTCCATCCGGTTGAACAAGCGGTCCGCCGTAGAAATAAAGGTTTCAATCCCTTGGGACGGCAGTCCCTCGACCACCGTATCCGGCGGCAAAAACTTATCTCGCTGTTCCGGCGGCGCAATGCTGACAAACTTCTCACCCAACAAGCCATCCGAACCGATAGTAAAGGCCGATCCTTCAGGAATCGAATTGCCTGCCCATATGCGAATCGACGCACGCGCTTTGCCTTGGTCCGTCACGCCAATCTTGGTTACCCTGCCAACGTCAACTCCTGCGTAGCGGACTTGCCCGCCAATCTTTAGTCCATCCACCCGGTCAAAATCTACATGCATCGGATAGCCGGCTTCGCCAACACGAATCACCCCATAAAAAGCGGCGATCCCAAACAACAAAATTGCGCCGAGCAGGGCAACCGCTCCTACCTTTGTTTCTGCACTGATTTTCATTCGCCAGCCCTCCTCCGTACGGGGATGCAGTTATTGCGCACACCACTGATAAACTGCTTTACTACCGAGTTGTTCGATTGCCGAAACTCGTCCGGCGTGCCAATTTCAATGATTTGTTCATCATACATCATTGCAATGCGATCTGCAATCGTAAACGCACTATCCATATCATGCGTCACTACCACCGCCGTTACGCCTAGAATCCGTCTCGTACTCATGATCAGTCGGTTGATTGTAGCTGACATCACGGGATCAAGCCCCGACGTCGGCTCATCATAAAGAACGATTTTGGGGTTGATTGCAATCGCCCGCGCCAGACTGACCCTTTTTTTCATCCCGCCGGACAATTCGCTAGGCATGACATTCTCCCGCCCCATGAGACCAACCATGCGCAAAGTGCGACGAATCACCGTGAGTATCTGACTCTCCGGCATGTCTGTATGTTGACGAATGCCAAAGGCAACATTTTCGCCGACGGTCATCGAGTCAAACAGCGCTGAGTACTGAAATACCATGCCCATGTTTCGGCGGATCAAATTGAGTTCATCCTCATCCATTCGGGTGATTTCCTGCCCATTCACCCAAATTTCCCCGGAGGTCGGTTTCAATAGGCCAATCATTAATCGCAGCAACGTGCTCTTTCCAGCGCCGCTCGGCCCGATCACGACCAGGATTTCACCCGGGTTCACCGCCAAATTGAGGTTGCGAAGAATGCTCCGCTCCCGGAAAGACATGCTCACGTCGCGCAACTCGATCATCGGGGCCGCATCACTGTTATTATGATCCATACATCACCTAAACAACCAGGTGGACAAAAAATAATTCATCACGAAAATCCAGACAATGGACGTCACAACCGAGCTGGTCGTAGCGTTGCCAACGCCTTCCGCGCCTTCTTTTGCCCCCATCCCTTTCAAACAACCGACAATCGCCACAATCCCGCCAAAAAACATTGATTTAATCAGGCCATTGTAAAAATCGGCAAATTCGGTAAAACTCTCAATCGAATAAAAAAAAGTATAGGGACCAACGTTGGAGTGGGTAGTGGCGACAAAAAATCCGCCGGCTATCCCCATCAGGTTGGCAAATGTCACTACAATCGGCGTCATCAGAATACAAGCCACAAAACGGGGAACGACCAGATAAGCGATCGGATTTGTCGCCATCACCCGCAATGCGTCGATTTGTTCTGTCACTTTCATCGAACCGATTTCCGCTGTAATCGCCGCACCAACCCTGCCTGCCAGAACCACGCCGCTGAGTACAGGCCCCAATTCGCGAAACATAGCCAATGCAACCAGTCCGCCTGTCGTCGATTGAGCGCCGGCCCGCGCTAAGGCAGGCGTTGCCTGCCACACCATGACCATGCCGGTGAACACGATCATCATGAATATAATCGGCATCGTATCGACTCCCAAATGAGCCATCTGATAGATTACATGCCGAAAATTGATCCGCCGAAGCTGAATGACGGTCTGCAGCAACAACTGCACCGTCCGCCCGGTGGTCTCCAAAAAATCCAAGATGATTCGTCCCAGCCAATTACACAAGTTAATCATTGTGTACTATTTCCATAAGGATCATAAATTTCCCTTCTTTATCCGCAGCTATGGACGCATTTCCGTGACAATCTCGATGCTGACTTCGCTGTCGCCTTCGATAATGTAGTCGGTCGTCAAACAAGCTTTATCCTTTTTATCGGCTTTAGCCGGTTTGAGCAACGAACCAGTTGGTTTCGCCTTGTTCGATTTGTCGGGTTTGGCCGGCGAGGTATCGCGCGCCGTTTTTTCCTTTTCCGCCAGCTTCAGTTTCGGTTTCTTTTCCGGATCGAGGCCGTCTTCGTCCATGTCAGAGGCGCCGGCCGGTTCAACCACGATGTCGTTGTTGCGGTCCCGCTTGGCAAAGTCGTTCATCATTTCTTCAAACGACTTGGGCGGTTTGCGGGTCGGCTTGGGGTTTTCCGCTTCGGCGCCAAGTTTTTTCAGCAGCGCGCTGAGCGAAAAAAAACCGCCGCCCCGCACCGTCAGATTTAGCACTCCGGCTTTTTGTTCTTTAGGCACCGTATAGCTGACCGTACGAGTGATCGGTTCCCCCCGATACGGCTTCAATTTCACTTCGATATCCACCACTTCACCCGGTTTGCTGCTGATTTGCAGCGGCTTCGCCGACAGGATTCTGGCGGTGCGACGATCGGGATTGACGTTGATCTCGGCTTGGATGTCCATCACGGTGACCGGATTGTGCGGATTGCTCGCCAAAAATGCCAGGAACTCATAGAACTCTGCCAGAGAAGCCTCCGACACATTCTCCGGACTAAAGAACATATTTTCCCGTGTGTAGGTTTCCCCCGGCATGCCGCGACCGGAAATTTCGAACCGGATCCGGGCCGTGCCGGAACCGGAACGGTCAATCGCTTTGTCAATCGCATTCAACAGTGATGCAGTGGCCAGGATGGGCATGATTTCTTCATCCTGGACAATTTGCACCGCCATGTCGCGGTCACGGTTCAGGTCGGTCGAACTGATTTTCATCCGCATCGGCACAATTCCGGGGAACCGGTTCATTTCGCCGCCTACGCCGGCGCCTCGGTCCTGATGGATCGTGCCGATGGCATCGCCGGTGGCGCCAAGCTTAAACGAGCTTTCCAGACCGCGGATCGTGGTGAAAATATAGGCATTGGTCATCAAAAAGTTGGCCTGACCCCGCTTCAGGAACGGATGGCCAAACGCCAACACCTTGTCATCATCGACATAAGTGACGGTGCCGAGCGCGCCGAGGCTTACATCGCCGCGCACCAACTGAACTCCCACGGCGCTGCCGGGCTCAAGGTCGCCATATGCGATTCCCGACGGCGGGTCGCCCGCCGCAACTGGCGTCAGTTTTAACGGTTTCAGTTCTTTGTTTAAGAAGTTCAGGGCCGCCTGACCAAACCCAGCTGCCATCAGCGGGGTCGACAGCGGCGTTTTTTCAACGACAGGTTGCTGCACTGCCTCAGTTTTTTCCGGTTTTGCCGGCGCCGGTTCCAACAGTTTCAGCATATCTTCAATCGGTGTCACCATCGCCGTTCGTTGATCGGTCAAACTCCAGCCATAGCCGATCGCTCCGATCAGGCGTCCGCCGATGAATACCGGGCTGCCGCTCATCCCTTGAGCAACGCCGCCGGCGCGATCAATCACATCGCCATAGGTCCGAACCAAAATCAGGTCACCGGCCGCGCCTTTATTTTTCATGATCGCGAGTATTTCCACACCAAATTCTTCGATGCGTGTCCCTGCAATCACTGTACGCGCCACACCATGCGCCCCGACCGGCACTTCGGCCAGCGGCAGAATCGGAACCGCCGCCTGGGTCAAAGGCATCAGCGCAAACGACACCAGCCATGCGCCGTATACCAGCAGATATTTCAGCCAATTGCCGCGTTTCTTCATTTAACGACTGGCTCAATTCTGGCAATTACCTGTCCGGCGCGCACGATATCACCCGGTTTGACCAAGATTTCGCGCACCACGCCGTCTCGGGTCGCTCTGGCCGCAGGCGCAGCGCCGGTAATGCTTTCGACGTTGGCCAACACGGCGCCTTCTTTGACAAATACGCCGACGGCAACCAAGTTTTGTGAAACCACCCGCCCGGATAGCACGCCATGCTGATCGACCAGGTTGGTCGCAGCGCCGACCCAGATGGTAGCGGCCACAATCAGGGACACCAATATGACTATCGTTTTTTTATGAATAAACATCGCAATCACTCCTCGTAAAACTTTTTCACTGCTGCTTTGTTTTCACCACGGCAATTCCGGCGCCGAGCCGGCGTTCACGTCCGTCCGACGGGGCATTGACGATCTGATTGCCGACAATCATTTGACTGGAACCGCCGCCATCCAGATTCATTGCTTCCACTGCGCCCTGTTCGAGCATGAACCTCGCCAACTCTAGTAGCGTATACCCGACGCTGGCGCGGCTGCGACCATCAACAACCACCAACAGCGCTTTGCCGTCTTTGGTGATTCCCAGCGCCGTGCGGGGGGCCCGGCCACCGGCCACATCACTGCCAAATTCCTCGCCGAGTGTCGTCATATAGATTTCGCCATTCTTGACTAAACAGGGTCCGGCGCCAACGGCCTGGGTCACTTTGTCCCATACCGGCCCGAGCGTCTGCACGATTTTCAGCGGATCGCCGATTTTCAGGTCCGCCATCAACCAGGCCTGCCGCCCGCTGGCGGATATGACTACCGCGCCTTCGGGAATTACCGAATTGTCGTTGCGGATGTCAACGATCCGGCCGTCGCGGACCAGAAACTCGCGGCCACCGCCGCTAGTCAGCGTCCAGTAGGCATAATAAGTATTGTACAGAATCAGTTCCGACTCGCCGCGACCTCGATTGACGCCGTCAATCGGGATCTTGGTCTTGTCCGGCAACTCGACATGCCCGGAGTAGGCCGGTGAGTCAAAAATAATTTTTCCGTCCGGCAACACGCCAAAGCTGGTCCGCGGCGTATCCGGCGTGCTCACCAGAGTCCGGTCGATCTTCAGCAAGCCGAGAATCTCTCCGCTACGCATGTAGTAAGGCCCATTGATCATCGCAACCGCCTGGCTGCGAGCCGCCATCTCCGACAATGCTTCGATGCCGGCGACCGAGTCGTTCGACAACACAGGCCGCAATTCATAACCGGCCTTGAAATCGACTTCCAACAAATGCGCTTTTACCGGGCCGGCGGAGCGACCAGCGAGAAACTCGCGGTAAATCAGACCTGGCGCAATCACATATTCGCTGCGGCTCTGATAGTTTTTTAACAGATCGACGACCAGGCGATTCGGTGAACTAAGCATGCTGACTTTCGGCAACACCGGCAGCTTCAGCGAGACAACAGCTTTGAAACGGCCGCCGCCAAGGTCGACAAACCGCAATTTATCAATGAAGGGGTCGACAAACGACAATTGTCCGACTGCGCTGCGGTTCACCGTGTCAGGCAATTCGATTTCCACTTGGTGCGGCGTTTCCGTAACACTGACGGTATAGGCGGGAATCGCGGTCAGCTCCAGCACGATGCGAAAACTGTCCTGATCGGCATGATGGCGAACTTTTTCCAGGTAGGGGACTGGCGTGCCCACGGCTGGTTTTGCCCAGGCCACGGCGGATGTTGCCAGAATCATCAAAAGCAGCAGAACTGCTGCCAGCGGTTTGCAAGATTGGGGTTTCTGCATGTTTGTCACCGCTACTTTCTCTTTTCTTTATTATATAACAAAGCAGGGCGATTAGAAAACGCGACAGCCAGCGAATCGAGTAAACAAAACAGCCGGCGCGCTGCCGGCTGAATGGTTATGTTTATTTTGTCTGCGGATGAACCACGCCCGGATTGCTGAGGTTTCGGTACATCATCGCGGCCAGTCCCGTACCGCCGGCAGCTGCCATGTTGCGGGTCAGCTCCGTATCCAGCATCGACTGGATGATGTCGGTCTGTTTGTTATTGCCGCCGATTTCTGTTTTGGGAACCGTGTCCCGCATTGATTTGAGCAGCATGTTCAAAAAGACGCTCTCCATCTCCTGACAGGCTTTTTTCAGTTTGGCATCATCAGCCGCCTTGTCGCCGGTCGCCTTTAGCGAACCGGTTAATCGCGGGTCCCATGCCGGCAGGTTCACGGGGGACGAAGCAGCATTAAGCGCCATATTAAATCAGCTCCATTTCTGCGTGCAATGCACCTGCCGCTTTCATCGCCTGCAATATCGTGATAATGTCACGCGGCGTTGCCCCTACTGAGTTCAGAGCTGCTACCACATCGCCGACACTGGCGGTGGACGGGAGTACCAACAGGTTTCCGCTGGCTTCCTGAGCGTTCACGGTTTGCCGCGGCGTGGTAACGGTGCGTCCGCCGGAAAATGGATTGGGCTGAGAGACGTCGCGCGTCTTGGTGATTTTTACGGTCAGGCCGCCCTGGGCCACCGCCACTTCATCAATCGCCACATTGGAACCCATCACGATGGTGCCGGTCCGTTCGTTGATCACTACTCTTGCGACCTCATCCGGCTTGATTCGCAGCTCTTCGATCGCCGCCACAAAGCCGACGATATCGCGAGCATACATCGGCGGCACCCCGATGGAAACCGTACCGGGATCGCGAGCCATCGCAACCGTGCCAAAACGCGCCGTAATCGCTTCGGCGATCCGGGTAGCCGTGGTGAAATCGGGCCGGTTTAGCGCCAGATTAAACTGACCGTTGGCGCCGATCTGGAAAGGCACTTCCTTTTCGACAATCGCACCATTGGTAATCAGGCCGACGGTCGGAAAATTTTTCTGCACATTGGCGCCGGAGCCGCCGGCATTAAAGCCGCCAGTTGTAACTGCTCCCTGCGCGACGGCGTAAACTGCGCCATTGGCCGCCCGCAGCGGCGTCTGGATCAACGTTCCGCCAGCCAGGCTTTTCGCATCGCCCATCGAAGACACCGTGACGTCGATCGTGTCACCCGGTTTGACAAAAGCCGGCAATTTGGCCGAAATCATAACAGCTGCCACGTTTTTCGACTGCAGGGTCGTCTGGTCGACAACCACGCCGAAGGAACGAAGCATGTTTACAATTGACTGGATCGTGTTCACGCTTTTATTCGAGTCGCCGCTGCCGGCCAGACCAAACACCAGGCCGTAGCCAACCAGCTGATTGGCCCGCACGCCTTGCACTTTGGCCACATCCTTGATTCTCGCGTTCACCGGAGCCTGGATCGCAGCATCCACCGGAACCGCCCAGGCCATCACAATCGCCAACATCCCTATCGCTATTCGCGCTGCCTTGCACATCTTTGCCACCTCATAATTGGGGACAGTCCCCAATTTACTATTAAACAATTATTCCTGGTTATTTTAGAAGAACCAGTTCCAAATCTGGGTCAGAATTCCTTGCCGTTGTTTGTTGACAAGCGGTCCGCTGCCGGTCACCAGCAGTTTGGCGTCGGCAATATTGCTGGATAATACGCTGTTGTCGGCCCGGATATCCGAGGGGCGAACCTGGCCGGAGATGTTGATCCTTTGCTCTTCGCCATTCTGCCGGATATTCTGCACGCCGGAAATCACCAGATTGCCATTGGGCTTGACTTCGATCACTTTCACCGTCAATCGGGCCGTCACTTTGTTCGAGTTGTTGATCGTACCCTGCGCCTTGAAGCTGTCATCCTGCGACAGGGTGGAGTCTGGGATAAATCCGAGCAGCCCGGTCCCTTTTTCCACGTTGTTGGCAGCCGACTTGGAGTTGCTGGAGGAGCCGGTCCGGCTGGCAGTCGAACTTTCGTTGACCACCACCGTGAGAATGTCTCCCACGGCTCTGGCCCGCTGATCGCCAAACAACACCGAAGTTTGCGCCCCGTCGCTCCACAGCGAGGACGCCATGACCTGACCGGTTGTCAGCATCAAACATACTATCGTTAATCCAAGCAATTTGCTTAATGATTTCATCGCTTTATCCCCCCTGATAGTTCAGCACCAGTACAGATTTATCTTCCTGCACTCTGCCGGTCAAAAACCGTTTGGTTGTCAAATTCTGCACCCGGATCAAATCTCCGGCGGCGCCTTGCGACATCGCCACACCGCCTGCCGAAACCTCGATTTCGCCGATTCGGGCCGCAATACGAATCATTTCGCCTTGCTTGACCAGGATTGGCCGGGTCAACGAACGTTCAAACAATATGCTGCCAGGCGGCGCCGACTGCCGGATCTGCATCCCGACGACTTTGGACAGATCGGTCAGGTAACCGGGTTGCAATTTGCCTGCATCCATCGATTCCAGCCGTACCGAACGAGCCTGGATGATATCGCCGGCATTCAGGTTTTCCACCACGACCACGACCTCAAGTATCCGCTTCACTTCAAATTGCACCGGTACTTTGGCAAAGGTAGCGCCATCAGTCCTGACCGCTACCAGAACGGTGGTCGGCGCGTTGTAACGGACTGTCCCGGCCAGTTCCGGCGTCAACTCCAGTTTGCCGAGCGGCGCTTGCAGATCGCTTGGCGCACCGACCATCAGCACCGTCGCTCCGAGCGCCGTCTGAGAGATGAACGCCCGCGCCAGCTCGGCAATTTTTTGGCCGCTCACGGGTTGCGCCGAGGTAGTGATTTTAAAACTGGTCGGTACGTTCCAGGTGATTGATGAGAAATCGGCGCGGGTTGCGATCAGCAGCGGTTCCAGCGACTGTGGCGTTAGAAAGACTGCTGACCCTGGCGCCGGCGCCTCGCCCAGGCGCAACTGCTTCAGATATTGCACCCGGTCTGCTGCACCGCCGCTGATATCGGCGATATCGCCGAAACTCAGTTCCGGACCGCGCACCACGCTGACCGGTTTGACGGCAACGTTCACATTTTCGGCGAAAACGACCGGACAAAAGGCCAGCATCAAGCATAATACGAATAGCGCCGCCAGCGTCCGTCTCATTTCAGTCACCTACCGTTTCATCTGATTGGCCGTCGACAGCATCTCATCCGAAGTGGTAACGGCCTTGGCATTAATTTCATAGGCCCTTTGCGCAATGATCATGTTGACCATCTCTTCAACAATCTGCACGTTGGCCATCTCGATGTAATTCTGCACAATCGTGCCGGCGCCGTCAGTCCCGGGATTGGAAACGACAGCCGGACCGGAAGCGTTATTTTCCTTAAACAGGTTGCGTCCGATGCTGTCAAGACCTGCCGGATTGACGAAACGGGCCAGCTGGATCTGGCCGAGTTCCTGCGGCGTGGTCTGTCCGGGAATTGTCGCCGTCACAATGCCTTCACTGGAAATCGTCACAGCGGTCGCGGCCTGGGGAATCGTGATCTGCGGCTCGAGAAAATAGCCTTCGGACGTGACGATACGACCCTGAGCGTCTTTCTTCAGGGTTCCGTCACGGGTATAGCCGAGTGTGCCGTCAGGCATCGTGATTTGCAGAAAACCGTCGCCTTCGATTGCAATATCGAGCGGATTGCCTGTGGCCTGAAAGTTGCCAGTGGTAAAGATACGCTGGGTTGCCACCTGCCGAACGCCGTGGCCCATCTGCACGCCGGTGGGCAGCATGTTGTCGGGTCCGGTCGTCGCGCCGGCCTGGCGAATCGTTTGGTAGATCAGGTCCTGAAAATCGGTGCGGACTTTTTTGTAGCCTGTGGTGTTGACGTTGGCCAGGTTGTTGGAAATCACGTCGATGTTGGCCTGTTGCGCCACCATCCCTGAGCCTGCCGTCCATAAGGATCTCATCATAATACAATACCCTCCCCGGATGCCAAAATCAGCCGTCTCTGTCATTCGACGGCATGCGGGGCCTCCGCGAAGGTCCGGCCCCTATTTTATTGCGGTCTGTTCTCCAGATACGTTTTAAACGCGGGCTACTTCGTTGGCTGCCTTGTCGAGCAACGCATCATGGGTCTGCACGACTTTGGAATTCGTCTCGTAGGCGCGAAACCCGGCGATCATGTTCACCATTTCCGAAATTACATTGACGTTGGAAAGTTCAATCAGACCTTGTCTGAGCGGCGGCGTTGCCTGCTGCGGCTCCACGCCTTCCGGCGGTCGGAACAAGTTGGCCCCTTCTTTGCGCAGACGGTTTTCTTCAGCAAACGCAGCTATCTGGAATGTGTTGTTTTCAACTTCGTCAAGAAATATGCGACCGTCTTCCGAAATGGTCACTTTTCCGGCCTGTCCGGCAGGGTCCAGTACGATCGGTCCATTGAGCCCGAGCACCTGATGCCCGTCCTGCGTCACCAGTTCGCCGCCTGCACTGCGGGTAAACGCTCCGTTGCGGGTGTAACGGACTCCGGCTGGCGTCTGTATCGTGAAAAACCCTTTACCCTCGATCGCCACGTCCAGCGTATTGTTGGTCACCCGAGTGATGCCGCCGCTATGATGCGTCGCAATCGTGTCGATCCAGGCGCCGGCGCCCATGCTGCCGATTTCCGGTTCTTTGGGTCCGTCATTGATCCGCCGGATCTGCCTGCTGGCATAATCCTTCATGACGGCAAAATCTTTTTTGAATCCGGCTGTGTTCGCATTGGCCAGGTTGTTTGCCGTTACATCCGCCCGCAGCGATTCGACGAGCATGCCTGAAGCTGCGATATAAATTCCCCGAATCAAACAAACACCCCGCTTCACTATTCCTTCTACCAACAGGTATCGGAATAATCAGCGGGGTTCTTAAATATTTCAGCCGGCAATCTAGGTTCAGTCTATTTATGGCCGGTTTTGCGGGCTGTAGTCAAGTGACTGCTTAAAAGTTCGAGCGAGTCCAGCGCAATGCCGGTGCCCCGAGCCACGCAGGATGTCGCGTCTTCGGCCAGATAAGCCGGAATGCTGGTCTGTTTGGTGATCAAAATGTCCAGGCCGTGCAACATCGCACCGCCGCCTGTCATCACAATCCCCCGGTCGATGATGTCGGAAGCCAGTTCCGGCGGCGTCCGCTCCAACACGCTTTTGACACAGTCGATAATCAGGCCGATCGGCTCCGCCATCGCCTGACGTGTTTCCGCTGAAGTCATGACGACGGTTTTCGGCATGCCGCTGACCAGGTCGCGCCCGCGCACTTCCATGCTTTCCTTGCGCAAGTCGGTATAGGCTGTGCCTATGCGGATCTTGATTTCTTCGGCGGTGCGTTCGCCAATCATCAATTTTTGTTCCTTGCGCATAAACCGGATGATCGAGTCGTCAAACATGTCACCGGCGATCCGAATCGAGGAACTGACCACAATGCCGCCCAAGCTAAGTACCGCCACATCGGTCGTGCCGCCACCGATATCGACGACCATCGCGCCGCAAGGCTCGGCGATGTCCAGTCCTGCTCCTAGCGCCGCCGCCAACGGCTCCTCGATCAAAAATGTTTCCTTGGCGCCGGCTTGCAGCGCCGCTTCCAACACCGCCCGCTTCTCCACCGTGGTCACTCCCGAAGGAACGCAGACCATGATCCGCGGCTTGAAGAACAGTGCCTTGCCGGCAACTTTTTCGATAAAATATCTCAGCATCTGCTCAGTGGTCTCATAATCGGCAATCACGCCTTCGCGCAACGGACGCACGGCGATAATGTTGCCGGGAGTCCGCCCGATCATGCGGCGGGCCTCTTCGCCAATCGCCAAAATACGACCGGAATCGACATCCTTGGCGACAACCGATGGTTCGTTCAATACGATCCCCTGTCCCTTGATGTAGACCAGAATGGTGGCAGTTCCCAAATCAATGCCAATATCGTGCGCCAAACCAAATTTCACGACAATCCCTCCGTCAGCATCCTCATTCCGCTTCTCTTCTCGATATGTCGGCGCCGAGGCCCTGCAGCTTATCGACAATCCGGTCATATCCCCGATCTATATGGTAGACCGAGCCGATCTCGGTCTGTCCTTCCGCCGCCAATCCTGCCAGAACCAATGCCGCGCCGGCCCGCAGGTCAGTCGCGGTCACCGGACAGCCGGTCAATTTTTTCACCCCGTCCAGCATCGCAATCCGCCCATCCACCCGGATATTGGCCCCCATGCGTTTCAATTCATCCACATGCATAAAACGGTTTTCAAAAACAGTCTCGGATACGATGCTACTGCCGTCGGCCACTGACATCAAAGCCATGAACTGGGCCTGCATGTCGGTAGGAAAACCGGGATACGGCAGCGTCTTGATATCTACTGCGCGCAGACCGCCGCTGGCGGTCACCCTCATCTGGTCTACATCCTGCTCGATGGCGACGCCGGCTTCCTTCAGCTTGGCGACCAATGGTTTCAGGTGTTCGAACAAAACGTTCTTCAGCAAGACGTCGCCGCCGGTAATCGCCGCCGCCACCATATACGTGCCTGCTTCAATCCGGTCGGGAATGACGGCGTAAGTTGTACCGGTAAGTTGCTTCACGCCTTCGATCCGGATTGCATTGGTGCCGGCGCCTCGCACATTGGCGCCCATCGCATTCAGATAGTTCGCCAAGTCGACGATTTCCGGTTCCTGAGCCGCGTTTTCAATGATCGTCCGTCCATTGGCCAAACTGGCAGCCATCATGATATTTTCGGTGGCGCCAACGCTGGGAAAGTCGAGATAGATTTTGGCGCCCTGCAGACCTTTGGGCGCGCGAGCTTCTATAAAGCCGTGTCCCTGTATGATTTCCGCGCCGAGCGCTTCGAATCCTTTCAGATGCAAATCAATTGGTCGGGTGCCGATGGCGCAACCGCCAGGCTGCGATATCCGCGCTTCCTGGAAGCGCGAAAGCAAAGGCCCCATAACCAAAAAAGAGGCCCGCATCTTCCGGACCAATTCATACGAGGCCTCGCAGCTTTTGATGCCTGTGCTGTCAATAAACAGGCGGCCTGGCTCGCGACGCGTATTGAGACCGAGGTATTGCAATACCTCGGTGATGGTCTTGACATCATCCAGGTCCGGGATTTCTTCAATAACAGAAGGGGTGGATGCAAGCAACGAGGCGGCAATGACCGGCAGCACAGCATTCTTTGCGCCACTGATCTTGACGGTCCCCGAAAGTCTGCGTCCCCCCTGAATGAATAACTTTTCCAACTGAACAAATACTCCTTACGTTGCCCGTCCCCGCCGGGTATGCTCCGCAATTTTCAGTCGCATTAATGCCCGTTGCAGCGCTAGTTCGGCCCTGCGGACATCAATGTCATCCTTGTGCATCAGGCGTTCTTCGGCACGCGCCTTGGCTTCGGCAGCTCGCCGGATATCGATCTCTTCTTCGGTTTCTGCGCAAGGGGCCAACACGGAAATCCGGTTGTCCCGGACTTCCATGAAGCCATTGCATACAGCGACCTGGTGCTCTTCGTCGCCGCTTTTGTAGCGGAGCGGAGCAATATCGAGCGCCACGACCAGCGGCGCATGGTTATATAGAATTCCGACTTCGCCGTCCACCGCGCGGGCAATCACCATGTCCACCTCGACACAACATACGGTGCGCTCCGGCGTCAGGATGTCCAGTCTCATCGTTTTGGACATCGGCTTATTCCCCTTTCAGCGTGCGAGCCTTTTCCACCGCTTCATCGATGGTTCCGACCATTAGGAATGCCATTTCCGGCAGATCATCATGTTTGCCAGCCAGAATTTCCTTGAAACCGCGGATAGTTTCGCTAATCGGCACATATTTGCCGGACATGCCGGTAAACTGTTCCGCCACGAAGAACGGCTGGCTGAAGAAACGCTGGATGCGACGGGCCCGACCAACGGTCAGTTTGTCCTCGTCGGACAGTTCTTCCATGCCGAGGATGGCGATGATGTCCTGCAGTTCCTTGTAGCGTTGCAGCACTTCCTGTACGCCGCGGGCGACTTCATAATGCTCGGCGCCGATGATGTTGGGATCCATGATCCGCGAGGTGGAATCTAGCGGGTCGACCGCAGGATAAATGCCCATCTCGGAAATCGAACGCGACAGAACGGTGGTCGCATCAAGGTGAGCAAAGGTTGCTGCAGGCGCCGGGTCGGTCAAGTCGTCAGCCGGCACGTATACTGCCTGTACCGAGGTAATGGAACCTTTGTTGGTCGAGGTAATCCGTTCCTGCAAAGCGCCCACGTCGGTACCCAGCGTCGGCTGGTAACCTACGGCCGAAGGCATACGACCAAGCAGCGCCGAAACTTCCGAACCGGCCTGGATGAAACGGAAGATATTGTCGATGAACAACAATACGTCCTGTCCCTGCATGTCGCGGAAATACTCGGCCATGGTCAGCGCCGACAGGGCGACCCGCATACGGGCTCCCGGCGGCTCGTTCATTTGTCCGTATACCAGCGCGGTTTTTTCAATAACGCCGGATTCTTTCATTTCCATCCAAAGGTCATTGCCTTCGCGGGTCCGTTCGCCAACGCCGCCGAACACCGACACGCCGCCGTGCTCGGTAGCGATGTTGCGGATCAACTCCATGATGATAACGGTTTTGCCAACGCCGGCGCCGCCGAACAAACCGACTTTGCCGCCTTTGGAGTAAGGAGCGATCAGGTCGACGACTTTGATGCCGGTTTCCAGCATTTCGGTACTGGTCGACTGGTCTTCCAATTTCGGCGCCGGTCGATGAATCGGCCAGACATCCGTCGCCGCGATTTCCGCCGGATCATTGTCGACGGTTTCGCCCAGCACATTGAACACGCGGCCCAATGTACCGTTGCCGACCGGAACCCGGATCGGCGCGCCGGTGTCTGTCGCTTCCATGCCGCGGGTCAATCCGTCGGTGGATGACATTGCCACGCAGCGGGCGACATTGTTGCCTAGATGCTGCATGACCTCTGCAGTGAGATTCAGCTTGATTCCTGCCGTTTCTCCTTCAATATGGATCGCGTTATAAATGGGGGGAAGCTCCTCCCTGGCAAACTCCACGTCAATAACGGGGCCGATGACTTGTACTACTCTTCCGCTGTTCACAACATAACCCTCCTCTGTATCACTGAAGCGCCTCGACTCCGCCGACGATTTCGGAAATCTCCCGGGTTATGGCGGACTGGCGGACCTTGTTGTAGTTCAGTGTCAATTCGGAAATAATATCCTGCGCGTTCGTCGTCGCCGAACCCATTGCCGTCATCCGGGCGCCCAACTCGCTGGCGGCCGATTGCAGCAATGCTTCATACACCACGGCTTCCATGTATCTGGGCAGCAATCGGTTCAACACGTCCGTAGGCGATGGTTCGACAATATAGATGTCATCCGGCGCTTCGTCGGCAGCTTGCGTATCGTCCGAATCTGCATCAACGGATTCGTCCGTCTCTTCCGCCTCGGCATCAGCTTCGGTCGCTGACGTAGCCCATACCGGTTTCTCTTGCGAATCCTCTTCCTGGAAATAGCCTTTCAGCTTATGCCAAGCGCCTGAAGGCGCCTGCGCTTGAATGGCCACCCCTTCGATCGCCAGCGGCAAAACTTGTTTCACCATCGGCTTCTGGTTCATCGGCGAATAGAAATGGGTATAGACAACATAAACGGCGTCATATTCGCCAGTAGCGAACGCATGGAAAATTTCCTGGCCGATTCTGCCGGCATCGCTAAACCGTGGTCGCTCTGAGTTGCCCACATAGGAGTTTACCAGTGCATAGCCGCGCCGGCGAAAATAGTCCCTGCCTTTACGGCCGGTGACAATCATGCCAACGTCCGATGACTGCTTCATGTGCGAAACCGCTTCACGCAGCAGGTTCGACGTATAGGCGCCGGCGAGTCCCTTGTCGGCGCTGACGATCAGGTACAACGCTTTTTTGCCGGCACGCTTGCGCAACAAAGGATGGAAACGGTTGCCCGAATGGGCCGCAACCGATTCCAACGTCTGCTGCAATTTGTCGACATAAGGCAAACAGGCGGCGGCTTTTTCCTGGGCCCGACGCAAGCGCGCCGCAGCAACCATTTCCATCGCCTTGGTAATCTGCTGGATATTCTTGACACTCTTTATCCGGCGCCTGATATCTCTTGCGTTTGGCATCGATCAGATCACCTCGCTGCCGCAGTAAGCGCAACCGTCGCCAACCCCAGGAAACTGTCCTTGAATTCCTGGATTACTTTGCGTAATGTGGCATCTGTTTCCGTATCGATCGCTTTCTTTTCGCGGATCGCTTTGCCGACTTCCGGGTAATGAGCCCGCATGAACTCAAGGAATTCTTTTTCGAACCGGGTGACGTCATGCACCGGCACATCATCGATCTGCCCGTTGACTGCGGCAAAGATGACCATAATCTGGTCTTCGACCGCCATCGGGGAATACTGGCCCTGCTTCAGGATCTCGGTAGTGCGTTGACCGCGGTCGATCGAAGCGCGGGTCGCTTTGTCAAGGTCGGAACCGAATTGGGCAAACGCCGCCAATTCCCGATATTGAGCCATATCCAGACGCAAGCGTCCGGCAACCTGCTTCATCGCCTTGATCTGGGCCGAACCACCGACGCGCGATACTGAGATACCGGCGTTGATGCCTGGGCGGATACCGGCGTGGAACAACTCGGTTTCCAGATAAATCTGGCCGTCGGTGATTGAGATGACGTTGGTCGGAATATAAGCCGAAACGTCACCGGCCAGCGTCTCGATGATCGGCAACGCGGTCATCGAACCGCCGCCCATTTCATCCGACAATTTGGCGGCCCGTTCGAGCAAGCGGGAGTGTAGATAGAATACGTCGCCCGGGTAGGCTTCGCGGCCGGGCGGACGCCGCAATAGCAGCGACATGGCCCGATAAGCCTGCGCATGCTTGGAAAGGTCATCATAGATGCAGAGCGTGTGACCGCCCTTGTACATGAAGTATTCGGCCAAGGCCGCACCGGCGTAGGGGGCCAGGTATTGCAACGGTGCGCTGTCGGAGGCGGAAGCGGCGACAACAATGGTATAGGCCATCGCGCCATGATCGTCAAGAATCTTGACAATCCGGGCTACGTTGGACGATTTTTGTCCGATCGCCACATAAACGCAGATAACGCCTTGTCCCTTTTGGTTGATGATGGTATCGATCGCGATCGCCGTTTTGCCGGTTCCACGGTCGCCGATGATCAGCTCGCGCTGGCCGCGACCGATCGGAATCATCGAGTCGATCGCCTTGATCCCTGTTTGCAGCGGCTCTTTAACCGACTGGCGGTCGGCAATCCCCGGCGCTTTGAACTCCGCCGGTCGATACTCTTTTGTTTCAATCGGTCCCTTGCCGTCAATCGGCTGACCGATGGCATTGACCACCCGACCGACCATTGCTTCGCCAACCGGCAACTGCACAATCCGTCCGGTGCTCTTTACGGTGTCGCCTTCGCGAATCAGCGTTTCGCCGCCAAGTAGCACGGCGCCGATGTTGTCTTGCTCCAGGTTCAGCACCATGCCGTAAACGCCCTGCGGGAATTCCAGCAGTTCGCCGGCCATCGCGCCTTTGAGTCCATAAATCCTCGCGACGCCGTCGCCAACCGAAATAACGGTTCCGACATTATCAACGATCAGATCCACTTGATAGTTTTCGATCTGTTGTTTGATAAAAGAAGTAATTTCTTCCGGTCTGATTTTCATGGTCAGCTCGTCACCTCTATCCCAGTTGCTTCCTTTTTCAGCAAGACGGCCTTCAACTGATCCAGATGGCTGAGAACACTGCCATCGACCCGTCTATCGCCAATCTGTAGCACCGCTCCGCCAATGATTTTCCGGTCGACCGTGTTGACCAGTTCGATCTTGGATCCCGTCAGAGCGCCTAATTTCGCAGTGAACGATTGTTTTTGCCGCTCATCCAGCGGCAAAGCGGTCGTAACTTCGACCTTGCAGACATTGCGGACCTTGTCGGCCAGCACCTGGTATTCGGCATATATCGCCGGCAACAGGTTCTCTCTGCGCTTGTCAATCAGCAGCAACAAAAACTTGCCGACAAAATCAGCAAGTATCGGTTTGAACAGTTGCAACACCACATTGCGTTTGGCTTCCACGGATGTCATCGGATGATAAAAAATCTTGCCTAGGCCGGCGTCATCATGACAAGCGTTCACAATCGCCGCCAGTTGCTCCTCTACCGCATCCACCTGGTTGCCGTCGGTCGCCAGCTCGAGCAGAGCCCGCGCATATTCTTTCGCCGCCGGATTCTTTAACATGGCAGACCGCCAATTTTCGTTTCATCAAGTTTTTCGATGAACTCGCTCACCAATTTGGCGTTGACGTCGGTGTTCATTTCTTTTTCAATTATTTTTGCCGCCGCCGCAACCGTCATCGCCACGACTTCACCACGGATGCCGGCCATCGCCGCATCGGTCTGGCGGGCAATTTCGAGTTGGGCGTTCTTCAGCATTTTTGCATGTTCGGCCCGCGCCTCTTCCAGAATCTCCTGTTTCATCGCCTCAGCAGTTTTTACCGATTTGTCGATGATTGCCTGAGCCTGGGCACGCGCTTCCTGCATCTGTTGTTGATATTCCTGGCGGAGCTGTTCAGCCGCCTGCCGCTCTTTTTCCGCTGCCTCCAGATCGTTTGCGATCCGGGCTCGCCGCTCTGCCATCGCTTTCAGCAGAGGTTTGTATGCCAGCTTGGTCAACAGAAGGAGCAGGATAAAAAAGTTGACAATCTGTGCGACCAGCGTCATGTTAAAATTAAACAAGACAGGGCCCTCCCCTTTCGGATGTGCAATAGGGGCGACGGTCCAAGAAGATTCAGACCGCCGCCCTGACAAGCAACATTGCTTACTTCAAGAATGGGTTCGCCAAGACAAGGACGATGGCGATAACAGCCGCGATGATTGGAATCGATTCGATCAGGCCGACCATGATGACCATGTTAACCAAAAGTGCGTTTTTGGCCTCCGGTTGACGGGTCATGCCTTCGATCGTTTTCTTGGCCACCATTGCGTCGGCAAACGCAGCGGAGAACGCAGCCACGATGAGCGTTGCGCATGCACCAAGAATCGAAGCGGCGGCGATGATAGATTTTTCGGTCATAATTACGGAATCCCCCTTTCTTTGATAAACTGGTACAAAAGGACAAACCTACCGAAGCGAGCCGCGATCAGTGGTCATCCCCTAAACCCTCGGCCAGATACGTGATGGACAGGATCGTGAAAATCGCGGCCTGGATCAGGCCAATAAATACACCCAGGAATAAAATCCCGGAAGGAACGATAAACGGAACCAGCATCAGGAACACCATAATCAGAATTTCGTGCGCGATGATGTTGCCGAAGAGACGGAAGGACATTGTTAAGGGGCGGGAAACGTTATCCATGATGTGAAGCAACACGAAGAACGGGTTCGGCTGGAAGAAATGCGCCACATACTTCAACCCTTTGTCAGCCAAGCCATAGATATGAACGAGCGCAATGATCATCAGCGCCAAGCCGAGCGTGGTATTGATGTCGGCCGTCGGCGAAGTCATCGCTGGCAAAAGCCCCAGCATGTTGGCAAACAGGACAAACAGAAATACCGTGACAACCACCGGGATGACGCGTTGGCCCTTTTTACCGATCGAAGAATCGATTTGCGTCAGAATCGGCTCAATCAACATCTCGACAAAATTCTGTGCGCCGGAAGGGATTACCGATATGGACCTGGTACAACCGATCACTACAGCCAGAACAGCTATCATGGTCAGCCAGGTCATCGTCAGCGTATCAGCATGGAACTGCATTCCGGCAACTTCCCATATTTTGTGGGCGCCAATTTCGTGTGCCATTATTCACCCTGTTCCCTTCTGTATAGTCTACACATGTAAATATTATATATCAAAGCGACAATTTGTACAGACTTTCGAAAAATTTATTTTCGGCTTCCACCTTTTGACAACGCAATCACTCCCCAGATGACAACAACGCCATGCAGTGCCAGCAGACCGATCAGCACACCCGCGAAATGGACTCCCGGCGCGAAATACGCCGCCAGACAAACCACTGCCGTATAGAGGGTCCGTTCCACCCAGCCGCTTTTCAGTTCCGCCACGGCTTCCTTGACATCGTCAAGCGCCATGGTTTGTTTGAGCTGACGCCACATGATGTAGAAGAAGCCGACGCCGGCCAACATCCCGATCAGCAGGCCGCGGGAAAATTCAGGATAACCTAATAAATATACGACACCGGCAATCAATGCGCTGATTACCGCCGAGAGCATCGCCGCCTGTTTGGCGGACCGCGTCAGGATTCCCATGTTCATCTCCCGTTCCAATTTGTTACACGCCGGCAAATCGAGGCAAAACCGATCACGCAGCCGAGCAGCGTCCCGCCGAAGGTTCCCCAGGGCTGCCAACCGAACCTCGCATCCAGTTCCGTGCCCAGCCCAAACCCCAACCCGGCAAAAATCACCAGGTCGGTTCCCAGCGTTCCCACCCGGGCCAGCGTTTGCATCCAGTTGCGCTCCTGTTCCTTCGGTTGTGGCACAATGCGCCTCCCCCGCGTTCAGCTATTCACTGACAAATGGCTCCGGCAAATCGTTGGCCAGACCGAACCGGTGCAACAGGCACTCAACGATTCGAGATGCCGCCTGTCCATCACCATAAGGATTGGTGGCTTCGGCCATCCGGCTATATTCCCCGGCATCTGTCAGTAATAATTTCAATTCCTGATAGACACGTTCGCGTGAAGTGCCGATTAATTTGACAGTACCAGCGTCAATCGCTTCCGGCCTTTCGGTGGTGTCACGCAACACCAGCACTGGTTTGCCGAGCGATGGCGCTTCTTCCTGGATACCGCCGGAATCGGTCAGAATGATATGCGCTTGATTCATCAGGTTGGCAAACGGCTGATAATCCAGCGGATCGATTAAATGAACCCGCGGCGCGTCACCCAATTCCTGCTGGACCACTTGCTGCACCTGCGGATTGCGATGGACCGGGAAAATCGCTCTCACATCAGGAAACTCTTGCACGATCGCGCGCAGCGCCTGATACACCTGGCGCATCGGTTCGCCAAGATTTTCCCGCCGATGGGTAGTCACCAAAATCAGGCGGCCCGTAGTTTGATTCAGTGCCGCCAGCTGCGGTGGAAAGACATATTCGTCGCTCACTGTGCTCAGCAGAGCGTCAATCACTGTGTTGCCGGTGACAAAAATGTTTTGCCCAGCCACCCCTTCATTCAGCAAGTTTTGCCGAGATGTCGATGTCGGCGGAAAATGCAGGTCAGTCAGTGCGCCAGTCAATTTTCGGTTCATTTCTTCGGGATAGGGCGAATATTTATTGCCTGTGCGGAGTCCCGCTTCCACGTGGGCTACCGGGACCTGGTGATAGAAGGCTGCCAGTGCGCCGACAAAGGTAGTCGTCGTATCGCCGTGCACCAGCACGATATCCGGTTTGGCATCGCCAATCGCTTCCTTTAACCCTAGCAAGGCCCTACTGGTAATATCAAACAGGGTTTGCGACGGACTCATGATGTTCAGGTCGTAATCCGGCCTGATATGAAAAAGTTGCAGCACTTGATCCAGCATCTCGCGATGCTGGGCGGTCACTGCAACAATCGGTTGGATTTTCTCCGGGTGTCTCTGCAATTCCAGAACGACCGGCGCCATCTTGATCGCTTCCGGTCGGGTGCCAAATATCGTCATAACCTTGATTGGTTTCATTTTTGCAGCTCCTTTGGGGAAAAAGAAAAGGGCCTAACGGCCCTTTACGGATCCCGCACTTTTTAACACGCCGGTTTTTCGCGCCGCGACAAACGCCGCGGCCAGCAAAGCCAGCACAATGAATGCGGCATGACCGAACCGGACCTCTGTCATCACGATCGCACTGACGCCGAGCACGATAGTGACCAAATACAGAATCAGCACCACTTGCTTCTGCGTCAGGCCCATGTCCAGCAAACGATGGTGCAGATGACCCCTGTCAGGTTTAAAAATCGGTTGTCCATTGTTAAACCGGCGAATAATTGCACAGGCCGTGTCCAAAATCGGCAGACCCAGCGCCACCATCGGTACGATCAGGGCAATAGTCGCCGCACTCTTGACTGTGCCGACCAGCGAAACCGCCGCCAGCATATAGCCTAAAAACATACTGCCGGTATCGCCCATAAAAATTTTTGCCGGACTGAAATTAAAGTACAAGAAGCCGAGGGCGCTACCAGCCAGCGCCGCAGTCAGCACTGCAACCAGCCAGAAGTTCAGTTCCACCGCCATCAGGAAGATCGTCACCGCCGCAATCACCGACACGCCGGCTGCCAATCCGTCCAATCCGTCAATCAGGTTCAGCGTATTGGTCAGGCTGACCACCCAGATCAACGTGATCGGAATCGCCCACATATCGAGATAGATCATGCTGCCAAACGGATTGGTCAACCAGTCGATCCGGATATCGAACAGCAGCAACACGGAAGCAGCCGCGATCTGACCAAGCAGTTTTTTCTTGGCCGAAATCTGGTACACATCATCAACCACGCCGAGCAACATAATCGCCGAACCGCCAACCAAAATACCGAGCAACTCCCAAGTCATGTGCACACTGGCAAGTACGGCCGCGATGAAACCGGCGTAGATCGCCAATCCACCCAGACGGGGGATGATTCCTTTATGAACTTTTCTTGCTTCCGGTTTATCGACGGCGCCCCAGCGTACAGCCAGTCGTTGTACCGACGGAGTGATCATATAGGCCACTCCCAGCGCTATGATAAACGCGGTAATATAAATCTGCATTGTTATTGGCACCTCTCCACATTTCAAAACACATATAAGTGTACCGTATCCGGTGCGCGCTTGTCAATTGCGGACCCTCTGCGTCGAAATTTGGCTCTATGCCTCTACCATTATATATAACTAATGTAACTATTATACGTTATTAGCAAAACTCCTCTTTTCAAAAAAAAGAAATTGGGGACTGTCCCCAATTTCTCAGTCGTTCTCAATTTCAGCAAAACACTCGCAGGCGACGCCGGCCTCTGCCAGCAAATCGCGCGACAGTTCGTCCGGGTAGGGATATTCATAGACGATCCGCCGGATGCCGGCGTTGATGATCATCTTGCTGCAGGCTGAACAGGGCTGGTGCGTGCAATAGATGGTCGAGCCGGCAATGCCGACGCCGTGCAGCGCCGCCTGGACAATCGCGTTCTGTTCAGCGTGCAGACCGCGGCAAAGTTCATGTCTTTCGCCGGAGGCAATCCCCATTTTTTCTCGCAGACAACCGACTTCCAGGCAGTGGGACAACCCTTGCGGAGCGCCGTTGTAGCCGCTGGTCAACATACGTTTTTCCTTGACGACCACAGCGCCCACCTGTCGCCGCAGACAAGTCGACCGGGTGGACACCACCCGGGTGATCTCCATGAAATATTCGTCCCAACTGGGCCGCGCTTGCCCTTTCATCTATTTGGTGCCAAAAATCCGGTCACCGGCGTCGCCCAGACCGGGCACGATGTAGCCGTGGTCATTCAGGCATTCGTCGACAGCCGCCGTATAGATTTCAACATCCGGATGCGCGTCGTTGACAACCTTTACGCCTTCGGGCGCCGCAACCAGGCACATCAGTTTGATCTGCTTGGCGCCGCCGCGCTTGAGCATGTCGATGGCTGCAACGGAAGATCCGCCTGTCGCCAGCATCGGGTCGATCACGATCACTTCCCGTTCGCAAACATCCGGCGGCAATTTGCAATAATACTCGACCGGCTTTAACGTCTGCGGATCGCGGTACACGCCGATATGGCCGACTTTGGCCGCCGGGATCAACTGCAATACGCCGCTGACCATGCCGAGACCAGCCCGCAGAATCGGCACCACGCTGATTTTTTTGCCGGCCAGGACCTTGGCCCGACATTTGGCGACCGGAGTTTCCACTTCAATCTCTTCCAGCGGCAAGTCCCTGGTCAGCTCATATGCCATCAGCATGGCGATCTCTTCGAGCAGTTCGCGGAAATCCTTGGTTCCGGTACGGATATCGCGGATCAGGGTCAGTTTGTGCTGAATCAGCGGATGATCAATTACTTTCACCTGCATGCCTTCATCTCCTCGTTGCTTTTTTGCTTACCATGCGAAAATGGGGTACTTGCCGCACAGAGTCTTGACCCTGGTGCGCACTGCCGCATGCACCGCTTCATCGGTCGGATGATCCAACACCTGCGTAATGATGTCGGCAATTTCAATCATGTCGGCTTCAATCATGCCACGGGTCGTGGTGGCCGCCGTACCGATCCGGATGCCGCTGGTGACCATCGGACCAGCCGGATCATTAGGAATCGAATTTTTGTTCACGGTGACGCCGATATCGTCCAGCAGACGTTCGGCAACTTTCCCGGTCAGATTGCGATTGCGCACATCCAGCAGCAACAGGTGGTTGTCGGTACCGCCGGAAACCAGGACAAAGCCGTTTTCCATCAAGCGTTCCGCCAATTTTGCCGCATTTTTGACAAGCTGGGTCTGGTATTTTTTGAAATCGGGACTCATCGCTTCTTTCAACGCCACCGCTTTGGCTGCAATCACATGCATCAGCGGTCCGCCCTGAATGCCGGGGAAAATCGCCTTGTCGATCGCCTTGGCATGTTCGGCACGACAGAGGATCATGCCGCCACGCGGTCCACGCAGCGTTTTGTGAGTGGTCGTAGTCACGATGTCGGCGTGAGGCACCGGACTTGGATGCAGGCCGGCCGCGACCAGTCCTGCGATATGCGCCATATCGACCATGAACAGGATTTCCAGGTCCTTGGCGATTTTTCCAATGCGTTCAAAATCAATAATCCGCGGATAAGCGCTGGCGCCGGCCACGATGATGTTCGGCCGGTTTTCCCGCGCCAATCGTTCCAGATTGTCATAATCAATCCGGTGATGCACGTCATCGACGCCGTAAGGAATGATTTTGAAATACTTGCCGGAAATGTTCACCGGGCTGCCGTGCGTCAGATGGCCGCCATGAGCTAGATTCATCCCCAGAATGGTATCTCCTGGTTTGAGGAAGGCAAAATATGCGCCGGTATTGGCCTGTGCGCCGGAATGCGGCTGCACGTTGGCATGCTCGGCTCCGAACAACGTTTTGGCCCGTTCAATCGCCAGGGATTCGGCAACATCTACGCATTCGCAGCCGCCGTAATAACGGGCTGCCGGATAACCTTCGGCATATTTGTTGGTCAAGACCGAGCCCTGGGCTTCCAGAACCGCCGGACTGACAAAGTTTTCCGATGCAATCAGCTCGATTTTGTCGTGCTGGCGCGCTGCCTCCAGTTCAATGGCCCGGGCGATCTCCGGGTCCTGTCGGGAAAGAATGCTCATGTTGTCTCCTCCACCATCAAAAATTTATTATTTGTAGACTGCCCGTGAACCGCCAATCAGTTTGGGCCGGGTCCAAGCCGCAGTCACCGTCGCCTGTCCGATCGTTTTTTGTTGCAACCGCAGCGGCACTGCCACTTTTTTTAGATGCATGCCGATCAGGGTCGCACCGATATCTATCCCGCCATGTGCAGCAATCGCTTCGACCACGACCGGATCGACAAAGTCCTGCATCGCCTGCGCCGCCAACGCACCGCCGGCATGCTCAACCGGTTGGACGCAGACTTGCTCCAGATTGTAAGCCTCCATCAGCTCGCGTTCCACCACCAGGGCCCGGTTCAGATGCTCACAGCATTGTACTGCCAAAAAGCCTTCCCAGCGGTACATTTCATTCCGCAAAGAATCTAAAATCGCTTCGGCAACCTCCAGCGACCCTTCAGTGCCGATCCGGGCGCCCCGGACTTCACTGGTGCTGCAACCAACGACCAATATCTGTCCGGGGCCGGGCTGCACCACTTTATAATATTCACGCATCACAGCGAGCGTTTCGTTCTTTATCCGTTCAATCTCAGTCTCCACTTCAGGCTTTCCCCTCCCGCGCATAGGCATTGATCTTGCCGACCCGCCGTTCATGGCGACCGGCGGAAAACTCCGCAGCCAACCAGACATCGACGATCATCGCCGCCAATCCAGGACCGACTACCCGCTCGCCGAGCGTCAGGATATTGGCATCATTGTGCTCACGAGACATCTGGGCAGAAAACACATCATGGCAATTGGCCGCCCGGATTCCCTTCACTTTATTGGCCGCAATCGCTACGCCGACACCGGTGCCGCAGAAAAGCAGCCCGCGTTCGTACTCGCCCCGCGCCACCGCTTCCGCCACCGCAAACGCCAGATCCGGATAGTCGGCCGACTCGCTGCTATGAACGCCGAAGTCATAGAATTCGACACCGCATTGTTGCAGGTGCTCGCTGATTTTCTGTTTCAGGGCAAATCCCCCGTGATCACTACCGATTGCCAACATCATCCATTCATCCCTTCTGCCGAATATCAGGCTTTTCTTCGCCACTTGATTCTTGTTTTCCTGCCAGCGCCAAAAATTTATCTCGCGCCGCTTCAATCAACTCCGACATTTGATCGGCGCAGGCCTGATAAACTTCTCGCGACCTGCCCATCGGATCGGTCACATCACCCGGTTTACCTGCATATTCACCCAAAGTGAAGATCCGGTTGCGCGCGCCGGGAGCTATGCACAATAACGATTCTTTATGGGAAACAGTCAACGCCAGAACCAGATCGCTGGCATAAACCTGACGGTTCTCGATCTGTCTGGCACTGTGTTCCGTTAGCGAAAGTCCCTGCCGGGCCATGACCTCGACCGCCGCCGCCGAGGCGGCCTGGCCGGTCCAGGCGGCGATACCGGCCGAACTCACCGTGAACTCCTCCGAAACGCCCCAAGCATTCAATCTATCTTGCAATATCGCCGCCGCCATTGGGCTGCGGCAAGTGTTGCCGGTACAAACAAATAATATACGCACCATTGTCTTATTCCTCTCCGGCCGATCCGGCCGCTTTGTAGAGACGATTCATCAGCGCCCGGCCAATTCCCTGTTCCGGCACGCCTTCGGCAAAAATAACATCCACCGGATGTGTGTCAAACCAGCGCAGCGCCTGATACAATCCAGCTGCCGCCGCCGCAGGGGTTTTCCGCGAACCGTGTATCGCTATTTCAACGTCTTTTGGCAGCAACATTGCTGTTTCCGGCGACACCACCGCACCGACTTTCTTGCCGGCGCTTTGTAATGCCCGCAGTTGTTGCAGCAACCCCGCCTCCCCTTCGATGGCATCGCAGGAGAAAAGACGCAGCGGCGCGGCCGGGGCATAGTGACGATACTTCATCCCAGGCGCCTTGGGAACTTCTGCGGTTTCCAGCCGTTCTTCGCCGCTTGTCCTGACCTTTCCCAAACAGGCTGCCAGCATTTCTTGCGTCACGCCGCCGGGACGCAGGATCGTCGGAATTTCTGCCGTGCAATCCAGTACGGTCGACTCCAGCCCGACCTCGCAAGAGCCGCCATCGAGAACCATTTCGATCCGTCCCGCCATGTCGGCCATTACCGCTGTCGCTGTCGTGGGACTGGGCCGGCCGGAAAGATTGGCGCTTGGTGCGGCGATCGGCACTCCGGCGCAACGAATTAAGGCTCTTGCCACCGGGGAGGACGGCAGTCGAACCGCCACCGTATCAAGTCCAGCTGTGACGATATCCGGCACACAGGCAGCCCGGGGCAACACCACCGTAAGCGGTCCCGGCCAAAACCGGTCAAGCAGCGGCTCAAGCCAATCCGGAATTTTGCGCACCAGCGCCGACAAATCGTCCCGATCGGCAATGTGCAGGATCAGCGGATTGTCTGAGGGGCGTCCTTTTGCCAGGAAAATCTTGCTGACTGCTGCGGCGTCCAACCCGTTTGCACCAAGACCATATACGGTCTCGGTGGGAAACGCCACCAAGCCTCCCTTGCGGAGGATTTTTCCGGCGCGTTCGATAGCGGTTTTTACGTTATCCAGATTGTTTTGTTCAATGTTTATATACTCTGTATTCATGCCGCCCCTTCTTCTGTCATGCCCGAACGCAATACCACTACACGTTCGATTCCGGCGTAGTCGGCAATAATCGCTTCGGTTCGCCAACCGGCCTGCACCGCCAGTTCAGCTACGGCTGCCGACTGGCCGGCGCCGACTTCAACAGCCAAAAACCCGTTTGGTTTCAATCGTGACAGTCCGCCGTCAATCAACCGGCGATAAAAATCCAGTCCGTCTACTCCGCCGCAGAGAGCCAGCTCCGGTTCCTGCCGCACTTCCGGCGCCAGTTGTTTCATTTCCGCCACAGTGATATAGGGTGGATTGGACAGAATGGCATTAAAGCGCAGCGGCGCCTCCGGAAAAAGATCCGCCTGAACAAACTCGGCCCGGTCTTGCTTTAGCAACCGATCCGCATTGGCCCGGGCAACCGTTAACGCCGCCGGCGAAACATCGACCCCGACGCCCCGGCAGGCGGGGATACGAGACAGTGTTCCAATGAGTACCGCGCCGCTGCCGACACCGATATCGAGAATCAATCCGTCAGTCAATTCGGCCAGTCTTGCTGCCGCTGCTTCCACCAGTATTTCCGTATCCGGCCGGGGAATCAGCACTGCCGGTGAAACCGCGAATTCCAACCCCATAAACTCTTTACGACCGGTGATATAGGCCACCGGAACCCGGGCGGCCCGCTGCTTCACCATCTCGCGATAGGCAGCCAGTTCCGCCGGTTGCATCGGCTGTTCAAAATGCACATACAAATACAGCCGGTCTTTGCCAAGCAAAAACGAAAGCAGTACATCCGCGTCAAGCCGGGGATTGTCGATCCCCTTGTCGCGGAAATACTGCGTAGTCCATTGCAGCAAGCTACCGATCGTCCATGGTTCAGCCATTTTACTCCGCCTGTTTCAGACGTTCCGACTGGTCGACCGCTGTCAGCGCGTCGATCAGTTCCGTCAAATCGCCGTTCATAATAAAATCGAGCTTGTGCAGGGTCAGGCCGATCCGGTGGTCGGTCATCCGGCCCTGGGGAAAATTGTAGGTACGAATCCGTTCGCTGCGGTCGCCTGTACCTACCTGGCTTTTGCGATTCTGCGCCGTCTCCGAGCGCTGCGCCTCAATTGCCTGTTCCAGCAGTTTTGCCCGCAGCATCCGCATCGCCTGCTCTTTATTCTTGAACTGGGATTTTTCATCCTGGCACTGTACAACCAGACCGGTTGGCAAATGGGTGATGCGAATCGCCGAATCAGTCTTGTTGATATGTTGACCGCCGGCGCCGCTGGCCCGGTAGGTATCGATCCGCAGATCGTTGGCGTTGATCGGCGCTTCGTCGACATCATCGGCCTCCGGCAGAACCGCCACCGTGACTGTCGAAGTGTGGATCCGACCTGATGATTCGGTGTCCGGCACACGTTGCACCCGATGTACGCCGCTTTCATACTTCAGTCGCGAGTAGGCGCCGGTTCCGGCAATACTGAAGACAACTTCCTTAAACCCGCCCAGATCGGTCGGATTGGCATCCATCATTTCGACCCGCCAGCCCTGCGATTCGGCGTAACGCGAGTACATCCGGAACAAAGCCCCGGCAAACAGCGCCGCTTCTTCACCGCCGGCGCCGCCGCGGATCTCCATGATCACGTCTTTGTCGTCGTTCGGGTCCTGCGGCAACAACAAAATTCGCAGTTCCGCTTCCAGACGCTCTTTTTCGGCCTTGGCCTCGTCCAGTTCGGCCTGGGCCATCTGCCGCATCTCGTCATCGAGTTTTTCGCCGAGCAATTCCAGCGTTTCATTGATGGTGCGTGAGCAGGCTTTATATTCGCGGAACCGTTCGATAATCCGCGTCAATTTGGCGTGGGTTCGGGTATTCTTCTGCCAGGTCGCCATGTCTTTCATGGCATCCGGATCACTGATCAACCGTTCCAGATGAATGTATCTATCTTCAAGCGCTTGCAGCTTCTCGAGCAAGGTCTTCCCCCTCTTCCTGCGTTTCCTCTACCGGCCTGGCTGCTTCCAGGGCGCGGATCGCCACTTCGATCTGATCGTCGCTCGGTTCCCGGGTCGTCATGTATTGCAGCCACAAACCCGGCTTCATCAGCATCGCGACCAGCGGATTGTCGCAACTGCCGGCAAATCGGATGATTTCATAGGAAATCCCCGCCACCAGCGGCAGCAGCACCACGCGGGACACAATACGCAGCCAGAGATCCGGCCAACCCAGGAAGGCAAACATGAAAATGCTGACCACCATGACAATCAACAGAAAATTGGTGCCGCAGCGCGGATGCAGTCGGCTGTATTTGCGGATCGATTCGATTTCCAGCGGAATCCCCGCTTCATAGGCGTAAATGGTTTTGTGCTCCGCCCCATGGTATTGGAACACCCGCCGGATATCCGACAACGACGAGATTACTGCGACATAACTGAAAAATACCGTCAACCGCAGCACCCCTTCGAACAGGTTGAGCAGGTAAGGCTCGCTGACAAAGCTCTGAATGAACTTGGTCGCATAGGTCGGCAGAACCACGAACAGCAACACGGCCAGTCCGAATGCGGCCAACATCGTCAGGGCAATTTCCTTGCTGGAAAGCTCCTCGCCTTCTTCGCCGGCGGCCTGGGCCGAAAACGACAAGGCGCGAATCCCGTAGACCAACGCTTCGCCGAGGGCGATCACGCCCCGCAGCAAAGGTTTTTTCAGCAGCGGAAACCGATCGCCCAGCGAATGGACTGGTTCGACCCGCACTGTGATATTGCCGGACGGTTCACGCACTGCCGTGGCAATCCGGGTCGGCCCTTTCATCATGACGCCTTCAATGACGGCCTGTCCGCCGATCATCGGTTTTTTCTTCAAAATAACAACTCCCGGATATGAATACTGCAGAGCATCTCTGCTCTGCAGTCTCGTCAGCTCTGTGTTCCGTAACGCTTATTGAAGGTTTCGACCCGACCCTTTGCGGCGGCTTGCCGCTGTTGACCGGTGTAGAAAGGATGGCATTTCGAGCAGACATCCACCTTCAGTTCCTTTTTTACCGAACCTGTCAGGAAGCTGTTCCCACAGGCACACGAAACCTTGATTTCGTCATACTTCGGATGAATCTTTTCTTTCATATCGCTTGCACCTCACTTTTCATGGACGCTGTTTATTCGTTTTCGTCATGCGTAGGTTATTATAACACAGGGGTCCGGACCACGCAACACTCTCCCGGGCAAAAAAATCCTATCTGCGGAAATGGCTGAAGCTACCGAATTTCAGCGCCGGCAATGCTTCCTGTAACTGCCTGACCATCGAAGGGATGCCGATTCCGGCGGCGGAAAAATCAGGCAGGGCGGTTCGCAGCTCGTCGGGGTCCATGTTGAGATTGCGCAGCTGGATCATATCTACGCCGGTATCCTGCAAAAATTCGCGCCAGGCGGCGATTTCGGCCGGTGAGTCATTGACGCCGGGAAACAATAGCATATTGACCGAAACATGACGTTTCTTTTGCTTGGCGTAGCGAATCGATGCACGGACATCGCTTAGGGAATACGACGAACGGTAATAGGCCTGATGTGTAGACTCGCGAGCGCTGATCAGGCTGACCCGCAGGCTATCGATGCCGGCGTCGACGATTTGACGGATCCCTTCGGTATAACCGGCGTTGGTGTTGATGTTGAGGATGCCGCGGTCGGTCTTTTGCCGAACCTGACCGATCGCCGCTGCAATCGTGTCCGCCGCCAACGACGGTTCGCCTTCACAGCCCTGGCCGAAGCTGACGATCGGCTCCGGCGCGCTGGCCAGATGATAAACGGCCACTGCTGCCACTTCCGCCACCGTTGGCCGGAAGCTGATCCGGCTCTGCGGAGCGGGACAGCATTCCGATGGTTGCAAGGAGATGCAGCCGAGACAGTTGGCGTTGCAGACCGGCGAAGTGGGAATCCCCGCTTCCCAGCGCTGGTAAAACAGATTCTGCGCCGTGCAGCAATGCCACTCGGTCGAACAGTGCGCCAGATGATCGACAAGCCGGTTGTCAGGCAGCGCCTTGCGGACCGTGGCAATCCTGCGCCGCAAATCTTTGCCGTTGTACCTGGCCGGGTCCCATTTGTCGTTTTGATCACTGCGCATCGCCGCCACCCACAATTTACCCCGGCTCCAGGCAACGGCGGCATAACCGAACAAGGGCAGCATCGGCGCACCTGGTTGTTTCTCAAAGGCAGGCAGCAACAGCCGGGTGTAGCCGACTGGCAAGGTCGCCGCCACGGCAAACTTATTCTGGCCCAGCTTTTTAATCGCGCCCTGCCGAAACCCCACGGCAGTTCTGGCCGGCAAGAACATCAGTTCACTGCTTTCCGGCAGCGGAATCATATCCGCTTTTTCGCAAATGCGTTTCTCGGCGCCGCTTACGCCAACCGCGCTCCAGTCCGGCGCGTCGAAGATCTCCCCGCGTTCGTCGGCAAACAATCCGGTCAGCATATCATTCTCCCTGCCGATTGAATCGATTCATCGCCGCTGCCGCTCCTTCGGCCAGGATCGCCTCCACGGCATCGGCAGCCAGGCTGATTGTTTGGGCGATTGTCGCTTGCTCTGCCGAACCGAACCGGCCCAATACATAATCCGCAGTATCCCACTCGGCCGGCGGCCGGCTGATGCCGAACTTCACCCGGACAAACTCGTCGGTTCCCAGTTGTCCGATCATCGAATCAATCCCTTTGTGTCCGCCGGCGCCGCCGCGTTCGCGGATTCGCAGGCGACCGGTCGGCAAGTCGAGATCGTCGTGGATCACAATGATATCCTTTGATTCTACTTTATAAAATTTTGCGGCCTCACGCACCGCCGTCCCGCTGAGGTTCATAAAGGTCTGTGGTTTGACAAGCAGCACCGGGCCGCCGGCCCGGTGCTCATTGACTTCTGCTTCAAAACGCCGCTTCCAGTTTTCGCTGCGCCAGCGCCGGGCCAGTTCATCCAAAACCTGAAAGCCGATATTGTGTCTGGTATCCTTATAACGGGCGCCGGGATTGCCCAGCCCCACCACAATTTTCAACGCAGTTCGCCTCCGTATCAGGTGTCAAACAGACGACTGACCGACAGGTCGTCATAAATCCGGATAATCGCTTCGCCAAGCAGTGGAGCAACCGATAATACCTTCAGTTTTTCAAAGCATTTTTCCGGCGGAATCGGAATCGTATTGGTCACCACGATTTCCTTGATGATCGAATTGGTCAGGCGCTCACAGGCCGGCGCTGACAACACCGGATGGGTGCAACAGGCGTAAACTTCCTTGGCGCCATGCCGCTGCAGCGCTTTTGCCCCTTCGACCAACGATCCCGCCGTATCGACGATGTCGTCGATGATTACGGCATTGCGGCCTTCGACGCAGCCGATCAGGTTCATGATTTCAGCCACACCCGGCATCGGACGCCGTTTATCAAGGATCGCGATATCGGCGTGCAACCGGTCCGCCAACTGACGGGCCCGGGTCACACCGCCAAGATCGGGGGAAACAACAACCAAGTCCTCCAGATGTTTGGCGGCAAAATATTCGGCCAAAATCGGCACACCAGGCAGGTGGTCGACCGGAATATCGAAGAAGCCTTGAATTTGTCCGGCATGCAAATCCATTGTCACCACCCGGGTAACCCCGGAAGTGATCAACAGATTGGCGATCAGTTTTGCGGTGATCGGCTCACGACCGCGGGTTTTTCGATCTTGACGGGCATAGCCGTAATAGGGAAGCACCGCCGTGATGTTGCGGGCCGAAGCTCGACGACAGGCATCCGCCATGATCAACAGTTCCATCAGGCTGTCATTCACCGGATTGCAAGTCGGCTGAATCAGGAATGCGTGCGCGCCGCGGACGCTTTCTTCCAGCATGACCTGAATTTCCCCGTTGTTAAACCGTCCGACAAAAGCATTTCCCACGGTGGTCCCCAGATAGGCGGCAATTTCCGTAGCCAACGCAGGATTGGCATTGCCGGAAAAAATCAGCAGTTTTTTCTCATCTTCCAAAATCATCATCCAACCCCCAGACTATTTTTTCTTTTCCACCCAACCGGCAATATTGGACTGCCGGGCCCGGCCCACACCGAGCGCTCCATCGGGAACATCCTTGGTAATTGTCGAACCTGCGGCGATGTAAGATCCTGCGCCGACCGACACCGGCGCCACCAGATTCGAATTGCAGCCAACGAAGGCTGTATCCCCCACCACCGTTCGATGTTTTTTCTTGCCGTCATAGTTGACGGTGATCGTGCCGCAGCCAATGTTGACGCCGGAACCGATATCGGCATCGCCGATATAGCTGAGATGGGGCAATTTACTACCCACACCGACCCGCGAATTCTTGACTTCCACAAAGTTGCCGACCTTGACGCCGGTCGCCAACTCGCTGTCAGGTCGCAAATGTACATACGGCCCGACAGTCACCCCATCGGCGATTTTGCATTCATGCGCATAGGAAAAATGCAGCGTCACCGCATCGCCAAGCTGGCTGTCGGCAATCCGGCTGTTGGGCCCGATCCGGCAATTCCGACCGATGGTTGTTTCCCCCTCCAGCCAGGTAAATGGATATAAAACGGTGTCTTCGCCGATGGAAACCGACGCATCGACAAATGTGCTCGCCGGGTCCATCACCGTGACACCGCTGTCCATCAATTCCAGCAATTTCCGCTGGCGCAGGATCTTTTCCGCTTCTGCCAGTTGCACCCGCGAATTGATCCCCAACGTCTCCTGGAAGTCCGCCACTTCGACTGCGCCGACTCGCTGGCCGGCCTGCGCCAGAATCGCCAGCACATCGGTCAGATAGTATTCTTGCTGCGCGTTGTTGCAGGTCAGTCCGGCCAACGCCGCAAACAGCGGCGCCGCCTCGAAACAATAAATGCCGGTATTGATCTCGCCAATCTGTTTTTGCTCTGGCGTCGCGTCTTTTTGTTCGACAATCCCGAGCACCTGGCCCGATTTATCGCGCAAAATACGGCCATAACCTGTTGCATCGGCCGGTGTCGCCGTCAACACTGTCGCTGCCGCGCCGCTCTGTTGATGCGCAGCAACCAGTTGCTGCAGCGTATTGCCTGTCAATAGCGGCGTATCGCCGCAAAGCAGCAATACCGTGCCGGTATAACCTGCCAATGCCGGCTGGGCTTGCATCATCGCATGTCCTGTGCCGAGTTGTTCGGCCTGCAGCACATATTCCGCCGCCGCGCCAATTTCAGTCTGAACCTGGTCGCCGCCGAAACCGACGACAACAATCGTCCGCTTCGCTCCCGCCTGCTCCGCCGCGGTCATGACATGGCGCAACATCGACTGCCCACCCACCGCGTGAAGTACTTTTGGCAAAGCCGATTTCATGCGGGTCCCTTTGCCTGCGGCCAGAATTACCGCTACTGTTTCCTGCATCCTTTTTGTTCCTCCCGTGCCCCTGTTAAAGATTATATCGCGGGGCGAATGTCGATCTGTTTCGAGACTTCGTCTATTTTGTACAACATCAAAAGCGCCGTGAAATCGTCAACCAATTTCTTCTCCGGTTGGTCGGTAGCGATCAGCACTCCGGTACCGACCACGTTCGCCCCGACTTCGCTAGCCAGGTCGATCAGACCGCGAGCGGTGCCGCCGGCTTTCATGAAATCGTCGATCACCAACACTTTGGCGCCGGCCGGCAAAGCCCGCCGAGATACCGACATCGTTTGGATCCGTTTGGCTGAACCGGTCAGGTAATTAATGCTGACGGTGGATCCCTCTGTCACCTTATTGCCTTGCCGGGCCATTACCAGCGGAATATTGAATGCGCGGGCCGTCATCAACGCCAACGGAATTCCTTTGGTTTCGACCGTCAGGATATAATCGGGCGCCAGCGGCGCAAACCGTTGAAAAAAGATTTCTCCCGCTTCCACCATTTGTTCCGGAGAAAACAATACATCGGACATATAGAGAAACCCGCCGGGAATGATCCGGTCGGGACTGGAAAATACCGCGGCCAGTTTCACCAGGATCTCATGCATTGCCGAATCCGGTCGGCAAGGTAGATAGCGCACGCCGCCGGCTGCGCCGGCAATCGTTTCCAATGTACCGGCGCCGCTTGATTCCAGTGCAGTTCGAATCAGCGATATATCTTCACTCAGCGTAGATTTCGCGCAACCAAACACATCGGCGAATTCGCCGAGTGAATACAAATGTGACGGCTTGTTCGTCAGGTATTTTGCCAGAATAACGAGACGATCCATACGGCGGATTTTATCCAAATCTCGTTCCCTCCCTGCATGTAAACCCCTCAGCCGGAATTGCGAAGTTGATCCATTTCCAGCAATAGCGTCTGTTCTGCATTTTCAATATGCTCGCGAGCTTTTTGTTGGGCGGTTTCCGCATTACGCTGAGCGATGGCTTCCACCAGTTGGCGGTGTTCTTCCAGCGTATTCTGCAACCGTCCGGGATAATTGATCGAAACCGAACGAAAACGGGTAAACTGTTCCCGCAAGTTATAAATGATTCCTACCAAACGTTCATTTCGGCTGGCACGATACAGGATATCGTGAAACGCCTCGTCCGCTTCGACGATTTTCTGATTGTCGCGTTGCTCGATATGCTCGGCAATTTCGACCAACAGCCGTTCCATCAGTTCCAATTCCTCTTCGGTGATCCGTTCTGCAGCCAGTCCGGCCGCCAGACCGTCCAGAGCGGCCCTGATTTCAAAAACTTCATTGATGTCCTTGAGCGACAAGTTTGCCACATAGGTGCCGCGCCGGGGCAACATGACCACAAAGCGTTCCAGTTCCAGTTTACGGATCGCCTCCCTGACCGGTGTGCGGCTTACACCAAGTTCTTCGGCCAACTGGATCTCCATCAGACGCTCTCCCGGCGGCAGCGCTCCGGTGCGGATGGCCTCGCGCAGGGTTTCATAAACCACTTCACGCAGTGGTTTATAACTGTCAAGCTTGACCGGTAATAATCGACGGGACATTTATTTGTTCCTCCCTTGCAACGGTTTCGGCAGTTAGGATGGTTACGTCCGGTCCGAGGGAAAGACGTGCAGCCAGTTGTTCGGCTGAAAGACGGTCAGGCGTCAGGGCAAATACGGTTGGCCCGCTACCGGACATCAGCACGCCGCCGGCGCCGGCTTCAAGCATCGCCTGTTTGATTGCGGAGATTTGCGGATAGGCCGGCTCCGTCACCGACTCCAAGGCATTGAACAGGTTCGCCGCTACCGCCGGAAAATCCCGTTGGTCCAGCGCCTGCCGCATCGCCGCATTATGTTTGGCGCCTGCGGTCTGCAGCCGGCTAAATCGCCCATACACCCAGGCTGTAGAAACCTGAATCGGTGGATGCGCCAACACGACACCGAACCCGGCAGCATCGACCAACGGGTCCAATATTTCGCCGCGACCGGTCGCCTGCACCGTGCCGCCCCACAAACAAAACGGCACATCCGATCCAAGCCGGGCCGCCAATTGCTCGAGCTCCGACCGACCGAGCCGTAGCCGCCAAAGCTGATTTAGCCCTCTTAGCACCGCCGCCGCGTCGCTGCTGCCACCGGCCAGTCCCGCCGCCATCGGAATTCGCTTGACCAAGTCGATATGCACACCCTCGGCCACGCCGCATTCCTGTTGCAGCAATTCGGCAGCCCGAAACGCCAGATTGCCGTTGTCGCAAGGCAGGTCGGGCGCATCACAGCTTAGGCTGATTCCGCTGTTTCGTTTATGAAAAATGACTGTGTCGTACAGACTGACCGCCTGCATAATCATCGATACTTCATGATAGCCGTCAGCGCGTTTGCCCAGCACATCCAAAGTAAGATTAATCTTGGCGTAGGCTTTTTGCGTCCACTGCGCCTCTGTTTCGGGCATTGCATGTCTCCCTGCGGTTCACAACCAAAAATTCGTTGCAGTTAACTTCGTATTATATTCTACGCAGAAGTTGGACCGCCTGCAACCTTTTCGAACATTTTCTTTATATTTGCGCAACAATGTTCAGGCCGAAACCGCATTTGGCAAGAGATTGCGCCGCTGGGCAGATACGGTATAATAAATAAGGCAGCAGGGATTATTTTCCCGCAAAACGCCAATTACAGGAGGCATTTTTTGATTATGCAGTGGAAAAAACAGTTCTGGCGGTATGCAACGGTTGCACTCGGCGCCTTCATCTCCGGCGTCGGCATCAATACATTTTTAATCCCGCACCAACTATTCAGCGGCGGTGTCAGCGGCGTCGCGATGATTTTATATTTTCTGTTCAGTTGGCCGATCGGCATTCAGATCATCCTGCTGAATATCCCGATTTTCTATGCGGCCTACCGCTTGCTGGACCGTGATTATGTGGTCTGCGGCATATTCGGCATGGTGATTTTTTCGGTGGCGACTGATGCGACCAGGTTTCTGGCGGACCTCCATTTCATTGACGATACCTTGCTGGCGGCAATCTATGGCGGCGTCATCAGCGGCATCGGCGGCGGCATGATCTTCCGTGTCGGCGGCTCGGCCGGCGGCACCGATACGATCGCTACCATTATAAAAAAGTACTATTCGCTCAATGTCGGTTTTGTCGGCTTTTCGATCAACGTATTCCTGATGATCGTCGCTGCCGCGCTGTTCGGCGTCAAACCGGCCATGTATACGCTGTTGTCGTTCTTTGTCAGCTCGCAGGTCACCGATGCCGTGATTGAGGGTTTGAACCGGAAAAAAACGATTATGATCATTTCAGACAAAAACGAGGAAATCGCCGACGCCATCCTGGACGAAGTGGGGCGTGGCGCCACCTTCCTCGAAGGCACCGGCGCCTATACCGGACAGGATAAAAAAGTCCTGTTCGTGGTTGTCACCTTGACCCAGATTGCAAAAATCAAGTTTATTGCAGAAAAAACAGACCCCCACGCATTCATGATTGTTCAGGATGCAGCGGAGGTCCTCGGACACGGATTCAGTTCCAAAAAATTGCGTTAGTTCACCGGCGCCCCCATGGCTTTGTCCAGTTTGGCTCGGAAGTTGTTGTACTCATACATCGCCTTGAGGAAGTTGTTCTTGGCCGTGGTCAGCGCCACCTGTGCGTCCAAAACGTCCAGGTTCGTTCCCACTCCTGCCTGATAACGGATGACCTTGATCTTGTAGTCCTCTTCCGCCAGTCCCACCGCCGAACTGCTGGTGGCGATGCTCTGTTCGGCCGACTTCAGGCTCAGGTACGTCTGACGCACGTCCAGCTGCACGCTGTCCACCGTCTGCTTCAGCTGTTCCTGCGCTTTTTTGTAGCCTTCCACCGCCTGCTTCACTTTGCCGGCAGTCAGCCCGGAGTCAAACAATGTCCAGTTGGTCAGCAAATACACCGACCAGTTGTAGTTGTTGCCGCCGGCAAATTTGCTGTCGTACCAACCGGCATTGTATACTGCCGATACGGTCGGCAGATAACCGGACTTGGCTACGGTGATCGCTTCCTGGGCGCTTTTCGCTGCGTCTGTGTACTGGCTGATCTCTGGTCGTTGCCGCAGGGCGGCGTCGACGCAGAATGCCAGTTCTTTTTCATAGCGGGCATAACTCAGGTCACCCTTGACGTTTAGTTCGGTGGTCAAGGGAAATCCAATGATGTTGTTCAGGGTCGCCATCGCCAGATCATAGGTGTTCTGCGCTTCGATCAGGCTTTGTTTTGCCTTGGCCAGTTCGACTTCCGACCGCAATACATCGACTTTGGCCACGACGCCGACCTCGAACTGCAGTTTCACATCCTGCAGGTAGCGTTCCAATCGCTCGACCGATTCCTGGTTCAGCTTTACGTTGTCGCGGGCCGCCATGAACTTGAAGTAGGCGTCGGTTGCGTCATACTTAAGTTGTTGCCGGGCCTTGGCGATGCCCCATTGTTTGGAGTCAAGGTCCAGTTTCGCCTGGCTGATCTGGCTCTCTACCTTGTTGCCGGACCAGAGCGTCCAGTTCAGCGTGGCGCTGTTGGTGTATTGTTCCGCGACATAGTTAGGATCGCGGCCTGATGCGATATTGCTTGCTTCACCAGACCAGGTCCTTGCGTCCTTATGACTGGCGCTGATGCTGAACCAACGGGCGGAGCGTGCTGCCGTCAAGGCCCCCTTCGCGGCTTCAAAATCAAATACGGCGATCTTGCCGGTCGGGTTGTTGATCAGCGCCAACTTTACCGCTTCATCCAGAGTCAATTCCCTGGCAGTTCCGGGTGTATCCGGAGCGGCATAGCCAGTTGCCAGTCCTGCCGTCAGCAAAGCTATCACCAAAGAAGCTGCCAATCTGCGCAGTTTTTTTTGTTTGAACATGGATTTTCCTCCTAGCCTCTTCACAGTTTTTCTCGGCTGACCCACTCTTTATTGACAATTGTATCAGCCTTCTATTGCAGGTTTATGACAACTTTGTGAACAATTTGTGACATTTTTACGCCAGCTTCTTGCGGAATTTCACCACGCTCAGCGACAGCACAATCGAAGTATAGATGATCAAGGCCAAAACTTGCGGCCACAACGCTATGATACCGACCCCCTTTAAGACCACGCCGCGCATGATCTGCAAGTAAAACGTCAGCGGCAATAATTTGCCCAATTGGAAAAATATCTCCGGCATCGCTTCGCGCGGAAACATGAACCCCGACAACAGCACGCTCGGCAAAAAGATGAAGAACGAAAGCTGCATCGCTTGCATTTGCGTACGAGAAAAATTGGAGATCAATATCCCCAACGATAGCGAGGCCACAATGAACAATAGCGTATACAGAAACAGTTCAATCAGATTGCCGCGGATCGGCAAGTCAAACACCAAAATCCCCACCATCAAAGCAACCCCGGCCTGAACCAGGCCGACAAACACATACGGAATGATTTTCCCCAGCATCAGTTCCCAAGATTTCATCGGCGTCACAATCAGTTGCTCCAATGTTCCGTGTTCGCGTTCCCGCACGATCGCCATCGAAGTGATCATCACCATCGTCATCGTCAGAATCATTCCCATAATTCCGGGCACCATGTAAAATGCTGTAACAAAGTCGGGATTGTACCAGGGACGGATGCGGATGTCGTAGGGAAGTCCGTTGATCCGACCGCCAACCGCTTCCAGCCGCTTGATCATGATGCTTTGCGAACGCAGCTGCCCAATCGTCATCGCGGTGCTGATCGCCGAGGACGCCGCCATCGAATCGGACGCATCGACAATCACCTGTACGCTGGCCGACCGACCGCCACGCACTTCGTCGGCAAAATTTGGCGGCAGCACAATCCCCACCTTGGCCTGCCCCTTATCAATCAACGCATTCATTTCCTGGAAACTTTTCACCGGAAAATCCAGATCAAAATAGCCGCTGGCAGAAAACGATTCCAACAAATCCCGGCTTTCCGCACTGTGCGACTGGTCGAACACCGCTGTCGGCAAATGTTTGACATCCGTATTGATTGCAAAGCCAAACATCAATAGTTGAAAAATCGGAATGCCGATCATTAAACCAAAGGTGAGGCGATCCCGTCGCATCTGGATGAACTCTTTCAGCAACAGCGCCCTTAGCCGGATCATGCCGCCACCTCCTGCCGTTTTTGTTTAACAAAATGGACAAAAACATCTTCCAATGAGGGCTGGATCAGTTTCCCCTGCAGTTTTTCATATTTGTCCAAGTCCATTTCCGCCACCCGCAGATGAACGGCAGCTCCCTGCGCATAGGCATCGAGCATTGGCAGTCCTTGCCGCGCGATCTCAGCCATCAACCCCAACGGATCAGCACTGGAGATTTGCAGCAGTCGCCCGGGAATCGACTTTTTCAGGCCGGACGGCGTATCGGAAGCGATCAGCCGGCCTTCAAAAATAAAACCTATTTCATCGCAGTGCTCTGCTTCATCCATGAAATGTGTCGTCACCATCACCGTTGTTCCGGCTGCCGCCAAATCATAGATAATCCCCCAGAACATCCGGCGCGACTTGGGATCGACACCGCCGGTCGGTTCATCGAGGAACAGGATCTGCGGCCGGTGCAGAATCGAACTGCCGAGAGCCAAACGTTGCTTCCAGCCGCCGGACAAATTCGCCGTCAGTTCATTTTCCCGACCGGTCAGGCCGGCCATGCGGATCATTTCAGCAATCCGTTCATTCTTCATACTTGTCGGCAAGCTATATAGCCCAGCATAAAACTCAAGGTTCTCGCGAACCGTCAGATCGTCATACAAACTGAACTTTTGCGACATATAGCCGATTTGGGCTTTGATCTGTTCGCTCTGACCGACAATATCCAGCCCCATAACCTGGCCGCTACCGGCCGAAGGTTCGATGATGCCGCATAGCATGCGGATCGTCGTCGATTTTCCCGAACCGTTGGGTCCCAAAAAACCATAGATGCCGCCCTGCCGAATCTTCAGGCTGACCCGGTCCACGGCGGTAAATGCGCCGAACGTGCGTGTCAGCTCCCGTGTTTCTACGGCCCACATTTACGCCGCCTCCCCGGCCAATGCCACAAATACATCTTCCAGCGTCGGCGCCACCGGTTCCAGCTGAAACGCGGCAAATCCGGCCTTCTCCAGCGCCAGGCGCACCGAGTGCTGCGCCTGCACCGGGTCAGCAACCACCAGATGGTACTTGTCGCCAAAAGCATTGATGTCAATCAAATCGCATTCTTGCAAGGCTTGTTTGATTTGTCGGCCGACAATCGTCAGTTCTAGAATTTTGTAAGGATAGTCAGTCCGCAATTGTTCCGGCGAGGCGCAGGATACAATGCGGCCTTCATGCATGAAGGCGACCCTGCTGCACAGCTCGGCTTCGTCCATATATGGCGTCGAAACAAACACTGTCATGCCTTCCTTATTCAGGCGATACAACATTTGCCAAAACTCGCGCCGCGATACCGGATCAACGCCGGTGGTCGGTTCGTCGAGAAAAAACAGTTGCGGCTTATGCATCAGACCGGCAGCCAACGCCAGTTTTTGTTTCATACCGCCGGAAAGATTTTCAGCCAACCGGTCGGCAAATGGCAGCAAGTTGGTAAAAGAGAGGATCTCTCTGGCCCGCTCGTCGATTGCTCCAGCGGAGGCGCCGTACAACGAACCGATCAGCCTGATATTTTCCATCACGCTCATATCACGATACAAACTAAATTTCTGCGGGATGTAGCCAATCGATTTTTTTATCGATTCGATCCTGGCATTGCCCATCACGGTCAATGATCCGGCCGAAGGGTCGACAATGCCGAGAATCATCCGCATCAACGTCGTCTTGCCGGCGCCGTCCGGCCCGACCAGACCAAAGATTTCACCGGCCTCGACCTGAAGATTGACTGTATCGACCGCCGTTAAGCCGCTGAAAGACTTGCTTAGTCCCTGCGTCCGTATCATTCGATGACCACATCCGCCGGCAAGCCCGGCTTCATAAATTCTTCGGCGTTGTCGATCTTCACTTTCACTGCGAATACCATGTTGGCGCGCTCGCGCTGAGTGATGCTCTGGCGCGGCGTATACTCGGCATTCTGACTGATTTCTTTGATTTCACCGCGGAACAGCCGATCCGGATAGGCGTCGATTTTCACTTTGGCGACCTGGCCCAGGCGAATCCGGCCCAGCTGCTCTGTCGCCACATAAATTTTGACCCAACAATCGCGCATGTCGCCGATAGTGGCGATGGCAGAGCCGGCGTTGACAAATTCGCCTTTCTCATAGTTCTTGGATAAAACCCGGCCGGCGAGCGGACTGGCCACGCTGGTATCGGCCAGCTGGGTTTGGCTGCTGACCAGTACTGCCTGCGACCGCTGCACTTCCAGTCGCTGCGCTTCGATTGTCTCCGGTCGGTTGCCGGCCTGCAGCAAACTGTAGCGAGACTGCGCAGCCAGCAAACTGTTGGCCGCCACTTCATGCGCCGATCGACTGTTATCAAGCTGTTGCGTCGAGATCGCCCCGTCGCGGAACAAACGGCTGTAGCGGTCAAAATCGGCTTTTGCCTTTTCTGCCTGAGATTTTGCTGCTGCCAGATTGGCTGCCGCTTCCTGCAGCTCCTGCGTACGCGCTCCCTGTTCCAGATCGCGCAATTGCGCCTTTGCCCGCGCCAGCGCCGCCTCGTCCCGCAACAGTTGCGCCTGCAGATCCGGTCGGTCGATACGGGCCACCAGTTGGCCGATTGTCACCACATCGCCTTCCTTGATCTTCAGTTCCGCCAGATAACCCGCCACTTTGGGCGTGATATCCGTCTTGGTCACTTCGATCGTTCCGGTTGCAGTAATCCCTTTCTCCGCCCGCCCGTACAGCTTATAACCGGCCATTCCTGTAACGATTGCCACCACTACGACCAACAGTGCAATTTTCAGTTTGGTTTTCTTATTTGTCACGGCTGTACTCATTTATTCAATCCGCCCCCATCCCTTTGAGGTAAATCTTCAGCGCCGATTCGACAAACTCTTGGTCCCGACCGGCAAATTCGGGCACAACTGCCTTGGTCACTTCACGCAGGATAAAATAAAAATTCAACATACCCGCCAAGGACATAGCGGCAAAGATCGGATCGATATCCTGGCGAAAAGCTCCGGACTGGATGCCTTGACGCAATACGCCACTGATGATGCCGGCAATCCGAACCGTGTATTTGCGCACTACATTTTCCAGGCAGGCGGTGGGACTGGTCAACTCCCCCTGTATCAGCCGCGCCACTAACGGCTGGTCTTCCGTATGATTGCGCCGGATTACGTCTGCGTACATACGGATTTTTTCCTCCATCGTAGCTGTCGATATGGCAATGGCTTCAAATTTACCGACCAACCGCTCATATTGGGCTGTAATTACGGCTTCATACAACCCCTCTTTGCCTCCATAATGATAAGAAATCAGGGCACTATTGACGCCGGCCGCCGTCGCCAGCTCACGAATCGATACACCGGTAAAGCCTTTTGCGGCAAACAGCTCAGTCCCGGCTGCCAGCAATCTCTCTCGGGCATCTTGCAGCGTTTTCTCCTCAGCCATATGATTTCACATCCATTGTTAATTAATCGATTGATTAAATTATAATATGGTTTTGCTATTTGTCAAGGGAGGACAACCTTACGGCCCGATAAACTCCTGCACCAAATAGACCCCGCCGCGCGCATCCGGCCTGACGCCGATGCCAATCTCGGTAAATTTGGGATTGAGGATGTTTTCCCGATGTAGCGGACTCTCCAGCAGCATCCGGTGAGCCGTTTCCACATCCGGACTGAGGGCGATATTCTCACCGGCATTGGGAAAATCGATGCCGACCGCCGCCATTCGATCGAACGGGTCCTTTCCATCCGGATCTACATGGGCAAAGAACTTGCGGTTGCGCATATCTTGGGCAAAATCAGCCGCCAGCTTGGACAGTTGCACGTTCACCTTAAGCGGCTCCAGTCCTTCATTTTGCCGGGCTTGATTGAGCAAATTCACGGCAAGTTGTTCCTGCGGCGACAGAGTATATGGTTTTGCAGCCGATGTCACCGAGGCGGGCGCTTTCGCCGGAACAGGCGCTGCGACTGCCGCCATCCCCGGCAAGCATGCAACAAAAACAATCAGCAGCAGCAACCCGATCCTCAACAAAACAACTCTCATTGCAGTCACTCCCTTGCTAATCATGATATGCCCGGCTCAGTGCAGCAAATTCATCCATCGACAGCGTTTCCCCTCTGCGTTTTCCATCGATGCCGGTTACTTTCAACATTTCGACAATCGAAGCCTTGTCAAAGCCGCAGCCCTGCAACGAATTGGCCAACGTCTTGCGTCGTTGGCCGAACGCCGCGCGTACGACCCGGAAAAACAGTTTCTCCGAGGGAACCGACACCGGCGCAGCCTTGCGCATGGTACAAAGAATCACGGCCGAATCCACCGCCGGCGGCGGCAGGAATGAGCTCGCCGGCACTTCGAACATTTTTTTCGCTTCGGTATAATACTGGACAGCCACCGATAAGGCCCCGTAATCCTTGCCTCCCGGCGCTGCCGTCATCCTGTCGGCGACTTCCTTTTGCACCATGAACACCATTTTGGTGGCGGCAACCCGCTCTTCCAAAATTTTCATCACAATCGGCGTCGTAATGTAATACGGCAAGTTCCCTGCGATGCAGAAAGGTTCTTCTCCCATCGTCTCGGCAAAATCCAGCGCCAGAACGTCTCCCTGAACCACGCGCACATTTTCATAAGCTTTCAAGGTGGTAGCCATAATTTCGATACAGCGACGATCGAGTTCCACCGCAGTCACCGCCGCGCCAGTCATCGCCAGTTGCTGGGTCAGCGTGCCGATACCGGGCCCAATCTCCAGCACCCGCATACCTGGTTGCAGCTCCAGCGTCGCAGCGATCGATCCGACAACCGCCTCATCGACCAAAAAATGTTGGCCGAGTTTTTTTTGTGTACGGATGCCAAAGCTGGCTAAGATATGCCGGGTCACTTCCCGCTTGGCGATGATCGGTTCAGTCATTACGCGCCTCCCATTTTGCTAGTGCCTGGTCAAACTCCGCCCGACTTACGCCATAACGGTTCAGCCGTTGCAGAAAAGTCTTGGCGTTGGCCCAGCCGATTCCCAGTTCCGTGCCAAGAAACGCCCGCTTATCGGCCGCCTCGTTTACACCGGCCAGACCATTGTCCACAATATCAGTTATATCAAATTCGGTTCCTGGGGTAACTTCAGCCAATCGAACTTTTGCCAGTGCGGTCCGGATTTGCTCGGGCGAAGCCTTTTCCACGCCAATACGTCCGTCATCGCCGATTGCTTCGCTACGGGGCACAAAGGCATGTCCGGCTGCGGGGAACCGTTCACGCAGAAACGAACGTATCCGTTCCCCTGCGCTGTCTGGATCGGTCAGAATAATGATCCCTCGCCGTTGATAGGCAGCCTCGATCTGACCAACCAGCTGCCGGGTCAGGGAAAATCCGCCGGTAATCAGGCAATCCGCTTCGACACTGCGCCGAACGGCCGCTACATCACTCTTGCCTTCCACTATGATAACCTGTTGAATCAATCGTCCATCTCCCTAGTGTAATATCCGGCATATCATCATATTACCATGCCGCACCCAAACAAGAAAAGCGGGACCTACGTCCCGCTCTCTTACTCAGGCTTGTTAACGCTTCACTCTGCAAGAATATAAACTTCCACCTTGCGGCGTCCGAACCGTATGGCTTCGTTGTAATCCTCAATGCAGAGATCTATTTTGTGTCCCTTGATCGCTCCGCCGGTGTCGGCCGCCAAGGCGAGTCCGTAACCCGGGATGAACACGCGGGTCCCCAGCGGAATCAAACGGGGATCCACGGCGACAATGCCACGTTTGGCCGGAATCCCGCTGGCGGTAATTCCCGACTGACCGTCATCAAACGGGGTATAGGCGGTCGCTTCCATTACTAACAATTTCTTGAAACGGATTGTGCCGCGGCTGGGATCATTCGATTCACGGGTCCCTACCCGCAAAATTTCTGGCTTCGGCTCCACCAGAATTTTCTCTTTCAAGATGTCGTAGCCGGCTTCCCGGCCTTCTTCGAACATTTGCCGTACCGTGGCCAGTTTTTTTCCTGGCACGCCGGGTTCCACAACAGCCTCCATGCCTTTTTCCATCATAGCATCAGGCTGGCGGATAATCGGGAAAGGAACGGGCAATTCCTTTTCCACTGTTTTGTCTGACAGAGTCAATAGTCGGATATTCATGCTCTGGGTCGGTCGGGTCGAAGCGTCAGGCACTGTTTTATAGGCCCGGGAATTATATCCCAGCGATTCGGCCACTTCTCCCACTGTGGGCTTGCCGGACCATACGAATTCGACTTTGGAGCCGATCGTCAAGGTCATCGGAATTGCCCGGTATACTTCGATAACACTGGCTTTTCCCGCCTCGTTCGCCACGACGCGGTATTCGTCGCGGGCGCCTAGCAATACGCCCGCAACTGAAAGAATTTCCTTGGGATCCGGCGACAATGCGCCGGCAACGATCTCTTTGCCATCCACCTTGATGACAATTTTTGAATTTGCCCATACGAAGCCACTGACAAACACTGCCGCCGTGAGCAGCAAAATCATCGTGACCGCTTTAACTCTGCCGTTTAAGTAGTTCCGCCTGTTGTGCTGAATTTGATACACAGGACTCCCCCCTTTTCCGGACAAAGTGGATTATAGCACAGAGAAAAAGTCTCCGTCAAATCGACCCCTGGCTCAGACAGCCGGAATTCGGAACAGACGGCAGGCATTTTCACTGGTTGCCCGGGCCAGTTCGGCCAGCGACAATTCACGCAGCGCCGCGATTTCCTCGGCCACCAGTCGCACATGGGCCGGTTCGTTGCGACGACCTCGATAGGCCTGCGGCGTTAGATAGGGCGAATCGGTCTCCACCAGCAACCGGTCAAGTGGCACATAACGGGCCACTTCTTTGGTTTTGGCGGATTTCGGGAATGTCACCGGCCCGGCGATGGAAATATAATAGCCGAGCTTCAGATATTGCCGCGCCGTTTCGACACTGCCGGAAAAGCAGTGGAATACTCCCTCCAGGCCCTTGGCTGTACTACGGATGATTTCAAAGGTATCGGCATGCGCTTCCCGTTCGTGGACGACAAATGGTTTGCCGGTCTGGCGCGCGATGTCCAGCTGCCGCAGAAACACTTCCTGCTGCACTGGACGCGGTGACAGGTCGTAGTGGTAATCGAGGCCGATTTCGCCAATCGCCACCACCCTCGGGTGTGAGGCCCAACGCACCAGTTGCTGGTAATCTTGTTCCTGCATATCTTTTGCATCGTGCGGATGCATGCCGACGGTCGCATAAACCTGCGGATATCGCTCGGCCAGAGCGACAGAACGGGCTGAAGAAGCCATGTCAGCGCCGATATTTACGATCAGGTCTACGCCGGCCGCGCTGGCCCGCGCCAGCACCTCGTCGCGGTCGGCGTCGAAGCGATCGTCATCAATGTGTGCGTGCGAATCAATCAGCATTATTTCACTTTGCAACCGGCCGGCAAATCAGGGGCCGTAACCAACGACAACATCGTGCGGTCGGCATCGGAAGCGGCGAGCAGCATGCCGTGCGATTCGATGCCGCGGATTTTGGCCGGCTTCAGGTTGGCGATCACAATCACCGTGCGCCCGACCATGTCCTCCGGCGAGTAATACTGCGAAATGCCGGAAACAATGGTGCGTTGTTCGCTGCCGAGATCGACCGAAAGTTTCAGCAGTTTATCGGTTTTTTCGACTTTTTCCGCCGCCGTCACCTTGGCGGTGCGCAAGTCTAGCTTGGCAAAATCATCGATTGTGATTTCAGCAGGACCTTCAGGCGCAACGGCCGCAACCTGATGCTTCTCCGGTTGTTGTTCCTGCTGGTTTGCCGGTTTCTCCGCCGGAGCTTCTTCGGGTTTCTCTTCGATCCGGGGGAAAATCGGCTCCGGTTTGCCGGTCCGGTGTCCAGGTTGGAACTGTCCGTCGGCGCCGAAATTGCCAAGGCGCTCCATCGCGCCGGGAACAACTGCGGATTCCAGACCAAGCTGCGAACGAATCCGACCGGCAGTCGTCGGAATAAACGGCGCCACCAGCACCGATACGATGGCCAGAACTTCCAGCAGGTTTTGCAGCACGGTATTGAGCCGGGCGGCTTTTGCCGGATCCTTGGCCAGGATCCAGGGTTCGGTCTCGTCGATGTATTTGTTGGCTCGGCCGATCAGCTGCCAAATTTCCTTGATCGCCGCATTGATCTCCATGCGGTCCATCTGTTCGCGATAACGCGGCGCAAGCGCTTTGGCCATTTCAATCAAACCGGCGTCCATTTCTGTCGGCGCTTCGGTGGCGCCAAGCGCGCCGCCGTTGTAACGCTGCATCATGTTGAGAGTGCGGTGCAGTAGATTCCCCAGGTCATTGGCCAAATCGGAGTTGATCCGTTTGATCAGGGCATCGCGCGAAAAATTGCCGTCCTGGCCCAGATTGATTTCCCGCAGCAAAAAGAAGCGGATCGCATCGGCGCCGAATTCTTCGATCAACAGTACCGGATCGACCACATTGCCCTTGGACTTCGACATCTTGTCGCCTTCCACCACCAACCAGCCGTGACCATAGATCTGCTTCGGCAATTCCACGCCCAGCGCCATCAGGATGATCGGCCAGATGATCGAGTGGAACCGCACGATTTCTTTGCCGACCAGATGGATGTCGGCCGGCCAGTAACGGGCAAATTTCTCCGGATCATGCAAATAGCCGGAGGCAGTGATGTAGTTGGTCAATGCGTCAAACCAGACATATACGACATGTTTGCGATCAAACGGCACCGGAATGCCCCAGTCGAAGGTCGTGCGGGAAACGCAGAGATCTTCCAGTCCCTGTTTGATGAAATTGATCATTTCGTTGCGGCGGGACACCGGCTGGATAAACTCGGGATGCTCTTCGATATGTTTCAGCAACCGTTCCTGGTATTTGGACATCCGGAAAAAATAACTCTCTTCCTGGACCCGCTCGACCGGTCGGCCGCAATCGGGGCAGTTTCCTTCGGTCAGCTGGCGTTCCAGCCAGAAAGTCTCGCAGGGCGTACAGTACCAGCCTTCATAAGCGGCTTTGTAGATATCGCCCTGATCAAAAATTTTCTGGAAGATCGTCTGTACCACTTCGTGATGACGCGCTTCGGTCGTACGGATGAAATCGTCATGGCTGACGCCGAGTTTTTCCCATAGCATCTGGAATGAGGCCACGATCTTATCGACGTATTGGATCGGGCTAAGCCCGTTTTCCGCCGCTTTGCGCTGGATTTTCTGGCCATGTTCGTCCGACCCTGTCAAAAAGAAGACGTCGCGCCCGGCCAAGCGTTGGAATCGGGCCACAGCATCGGCAATGGTCGTGCAATAAGCATGTCCGATATGCAGTCGGTCACTCGGGTAGTAAATCGGGGTGCTGATAAAAAATGGTTGTTTGTTCACTTTGTACCTCCTGTTTCTTGTCCGCTTCCGGTGGATATTCTCGTTAATTTCCGCAAGCTAACCCGTGCAATTGGAAATAACAGGTTGACATTCGGCGTAACAATATGGTATTTTTAACATAAAGCACCATGTGCTTGCAAAGCAGGAAGGAGGGGATCCAAGATCATGAAATCAACAGGAATTGTGCGCAAGGTCGATGAATTGGGACGGGTTGTCATTCCGATCGAACTCCGTCGCACGCTCGGCATCAACGAAAAAGATGCGCTGGAAATCTATGTGGAAAATGATCGCATCATTCTCAAGAAATATGAGCCATCGAATGCTTGTGTTTTTTGCGGCAGTGAGGAGAAGTTGTCCCTGTTCCAGAGCAAAAGCATCTGTTCAAGTTGCCGACACGACCTCGCCAAGAAGTAGTCAGTCCGATTTAATTACCAGCTGATATACCCGCCTGCGCGGGAGTTCCAAACTGGACGCCGTCATTTTGATGGCGTCTTTTTTATTTTCCCCTGACGCAATCAGCTTATTAACGGCCTGCAAGATCTGATCATCAGACAAGGCTGCCTCCTTTGAAATTGGGCTTTCGTGTTCAGTCGCAACCGCCGCTGCGCCTTCCACCAGCAGCGTAAATTCACCGCGCGGTTTGTTCTGTCCATACCACTCGCTCAATTCGCTGAAACGACCACGGCGAAACTCCTCGTGCAACTTGGTCAGCTCGCGGCCGATCACCGCTCGCCGGTCGCCCAGCACCGTCAGCAAGTCGGCCAATGTCTTGGACAGCTGATGTGGTGATTCATAAAACAACAACGTAACGGGGACATTCTGCAGAGAACGGATTTTCGCCCGTCGTGCAGTCGATACTTTCGGCAAAAAACCGACAAACATAAAGCCGTCTGTCGCCAATCCGGATGCAACCAAAGCTGTCAACGCCGCATTGGCCCCGGGAATCGGCGTCACCCGCACGCCAGCCTCGACCGCCAGGCGGACCAGATCTTCACCGGGGTCGGAAATTCCGGGCAGGCCCGCATCGCTGACCAAGGCGATATTTTTTCCTGTCAACAGCTTTTCCAACAATTCCGGCCCCTTGGTCCGGCGATTGTGTTCGTGATAGCTGGTCAGCGGAACATGAATATCAAAATGGCTGATCAGTTTGCGGCTGTGCCGGGTATCTTCGGCGGCGATTAAGTCGACGCTGCGCAACGTTTCCACGGCGCGGAAGGTCATATCGCCCAGATTGCCGATTGGCGTCGCACACAGGTACAATGTGCCAGGTCCGTCTATAGACAATCGTTTCGCCTCATTTTCCGCCAGAATAATAAGACAGTATTTCCGGGTCATATTTGCCTGGCGCCTGATAAATCGCTAGCGGCGGCAGCACAGTCAATCCAGCTTTCACGCCTTTTGCCGCTTCCACCAAAACCATTTTGGCCGGTCGGTCGGCAAAAGGGTGGACAAACCGCAGGCGTTTCGGTTCCATGCCGGCATTGCGCAAAGCGTTGCAGATATCGGCCAGCCGTTCCGGCAAGTGAATCATCGCGAATCGTCCCCTATTCTGCAGGAGAAAGGCCGCAGCGCTTACAAAGTCCTGCAGACCGGCAGTTGTCTCATGTCTGGCCCGAGCCACTGCGTCAACCGGACTGATCCGTCCGGAGGCCGGCAATCGATATGGCGGGTTGGCAGTTACCATCGCGTAATCTCCGGCGGAAAAATAGCGGCGGATCTCCTTGACGTCGCCACAGACAAACTGTAACCTATCGGACAGGCCATTCCAGTATGCCGAGCGGGTCGCCATATCAACGAGTTCTGCATTGCTATCGAGCCCGGCAGCGCTCCAAAGCCCCCGCGACAACAGAAGCATGGTGATCGCGCCGGTGCCGGAGCCAAGATCCACGGCGCGGTCTCGTGGTCGCACAGTTGCAAAAAACGCCAGTAGCACCGCATCGATTGAGAACCGGAAAGCCGCCTCGCTCTGGATGATACGCCAATCGCAAACGCCGAGAGAGTCGACGCGTTCGCCAGGTTGCAGCTCAGGCGGAACCATCGTCTTCTTTTTCAGCCACTTCAGCGATCGGCAACTGTGAAACACTGCCGTCGCCGCGTTTTACTGAAACGGTGTTGCGGGCAGGATCAACGGCGATCACGTTGCCTTCACCGTCCGGCGCGATAACCCGCGCACCAGGCTTCGGCGCCGACTGTTTTCGGCAGGCCGGACCTGCATAAAGATTGCTTTCGTATTTTAGGCAACACATCAGCCGACCGCAAATACCGGAGATTTTCGCCGGGTTGAGTGAAAGATTCTGCTCTTTGGCCATCCGGATTGACACCGGTTCAAAATCGCCAAGGAAGGTCGCGCAACAGAGACTGCGCCCGCAACAACCGATGCCGCCCAGCATTTTTGCCTCGTCACGCACCCCGATTTGGCGCAATTCAATCCGGGTACGAAAAATCCCGGCCAAATCTTTGACCAATTCGCGAAAATCGACCCGCCCTTCCGCGGTAAAATAAAAGATGATCTTGGAAACATCAAACGTATATTCCACACTGACTAAATTCATGTCCAGTTTGTGGGTTTCGATTTTTTGGCTGCAAACACGCAGCGCCTCTGCTTCGCGGGCTTCATTGTCGGCGACTTTGGCGATGTCTTTTTCCGTCGCTTTACGCAGCACCGGTTTAAGCGGGGTCATTACTTCCGTTTCCGCCATTTGGCGGGCCGGAATGACCACGTGACCGAATTCGAGTCCGCGGGCCGTTTCAACGATTACCGGATCCTCTTTGGCCAGGCTGAGGTTGCCGGGATCGAAATAGTATATCTTGCCGGCTTTCTTAAACCGGACTCCGACGATGGTCTGCATTTTCTTTTCCTCCCCAATACAGGTCCGCTGACCGAATAAGCATTGACTCCAGCATCAGCCGGGCATTTGCGTTGCGTTGCAACTGTCGACGGGTTGCTTCCGCCAGTTGAATCGCCGCGATCAGGCCAGCCGTATCCCAGCCGCCGGCAAGCGCAGGCAAATCGAGATCCCCCGCCCGACCGGCAAAGCCGGACTTGTAAACTGCCACATCACGCAACAGAACAATCCATTGTTTGATTATATCAAGAATCTGAACACTTTCCATCCCATCAAACTTTGCCACAACCGGCCAGAGCCACTCCAGGCCCGGTTTGGCAATGTTTTGCAAAATTTCCAGGGTAAACTGCCGTTGGGCTGGATCGGTCGCAACCGGTTGGTTTAGGTCTGGTGACGGATAAAACCGGATATTCGCCACTCGCGAGCGGATTGTCGATAATAAGGCATGCGGAAACGCTGTGACCAGGACAAAAAACAGTCCAGGCGGCGGCTCTTCCAGGATTTTCAGCAAGCAGTTTGCTGCCGGCGGTTCCATGCAATCGGCCGGTTCAATCAGACAGACGCGAAACCCGCCGCGTACCGGCGCCATGCCGGCAATCCGCTGAATTTCCCGCACCTGAGCAATACGGATCTGCGCCCCATCAGGACTGAGCAGGCAATAATCCGGATGTTCCGGCAACCGCTCAGGTTGCGTGGCCAATAATTGCGCCGCCAGGATTTCGGCAACCAGCCGTTTGCCGATTCCTTCGGGCCCGGAAAACAGCAAAGCATGCGGCAACTTGTCCTGCCCGATCATCCGCCGGATTCGGGAAATCGCCGCCTGGTGGCCGATCACTTCATCCCAGCAAACCGGGCGTTTCAACTCGTTTTTCATGTATATAAATCAACCAGCATACCGCGGATAGAATCCATCTTTTCCAGAATTGCCAGCTGTCGCTCCTGTCCCTGTTTTACATCTTCTGTCAACGATTCCAGAGTATCATCGATTTTTTTCACCAAGGTATACGTTTTTTGCCGACCTCTCCGGTCCCAGCCGGAACCGGACTCCACGTCATACATCTGGCCGACCGCTTCGGACATGAACTTTTTCACCAGTTCACGATACGCTTTCAGTTCACTATATGTCGGCGTTTGTCCCAGCCGTTTTCCCTGCTGTTGAATCTTGCCCAGCAATTCTTCCAACCGCTGCCGGACCTGTTGATCTGATTCTTTGGACAGATCGACCGCAAACGTTCGCTGTGGGGAATCGATTTTCAGTCGGGGCTCCGCCTCCGGCAACGGGGACGGTGTTCGGTTCGGCGACTTACTATTGATCCGCAACGGCATGTGATCGCCCTCTTTTCATCAGAAAATCCATCACACAAGCTTTTATATCTTTCCAAACCGATTCGATATCGCGGTCTGCCTCAATCACTCTGATCCTGCCCGGTTCGCTTGCCGCCAGTTCCAGGAAACCCTGTCGGACCCGTTGGTGAAACGTTATCCCTTCACGGTCCAGCCGATCACGATGGCCGCGTTCGGCAAGCCTCTCTGCCAATCGTTCAACTGTTCCATCAAGCAACAACGTCAAATCCGGCGTCAGTCCTTCGGCAGCAAACCGATTAAGCCAAACCAGGTCAATTTGCGGCAACCCCCGTGCTACACCCTGATAGACAAGACTGGAGTCGGCAAACCGGTCAGAAATGACCACGGCGCCAGCGGCAAGCGCCGGTCGGATCAACTGTGCGGTATGTTGGGCCCGGGCCGCCATATAAAGCAGGGCTTCGGTCCGCGATGTCATTTCGCAATGCAGCGGATCGAGCAGCAAGCCGCGGATTTTGTCGGCAATCACCGTACCGCCCGGTTCACGGGTCTGTACCACGGAAAACCCCAGTTGTTCCAGCAGGTGGCAGAGACGCACCATTTGCGTTGACTTGCCTGAGCCATCCGGCCCCTCTATCGTAATAAACAAACCTGTCAAACTATGCCACCACTTCCACGGTTGATAACGTCGGATCCGACGGACCCAGTATCTTGCAGCCTTGTCGTTGCAAAGCCTGACAATAGGCAATCACTTCCGCGGTAATCCGTTCTCCGGGAAACAGCAGCGGAATTCCTGGCGGATAGCTGGTTACCGTCTCGCCGGCAATCTGTCCGGCGGCGGCGGCAAACGACATCCGTCTGCGCCTGGCAAAAGTCGCGTCCCGCGGCGACAGCGCAGCAAGCGCCACGATCTCGGCAACCGGCATTGTCACGTTGGCGGCCTGTTGTCCGTTCGGCGAAATTTCTGCCGCCAACCGCGCAAGCGCTACGACCAAGCGGTCCAGCGAAGCGGCGTCGTCAGCCAGAGTGACCAAAAACAGCACATTATGGGAATCGGACAATTCCGCCTGCACTTTGCCATGTTGCCGCAACCAGCGTTCGGCGGCAGTACCGCCAATCCCCAAACCGCTGACCGTCACCGTCAGTTTCGTGGCATCCACCCCGGCAACGCCGGGCTGCCCGATGCAGTCTTCGCCAAAACAGTAAAGTCCGTCAATTTGATTGATCCGTTGCCGGGCTTGCGTCGCCAGCGCGACCGATCGGCCGATCAGCTGCGGTCCGGCCTCAGCCATTTGCGCCACTGCCGCTTCCAGCGAAGCCAGCAGCAGATAGTTGGGACTGCTGGACTGCACCAGTTGCAGCATCGATTCCAAACGGCCCTGGTCAATCCGTCCCAGCCGACAATGCAACAATGAGGCCTGCGACATGGCCGACAATATCTTATGACTGCTCTGCACGACCAAATCAGCCCCGACGCTAAGCGCCGGCGGCGGCAGTCCTTTTGAAAAACCCAGATGCGGCCCATGCGCTTCATCCACCAGCACCACCATGCCACATTGGTGCGCCTGTTCAGTGATCGCGGCAATTTCAGCGACTACGCCGTAATAGGTAGGATTGATCAGCAGTACTGCTTTGGCGTCGGGATGCAGCCGCATCGCCTCCGCATAGCTTGACGCCGGAACATTCATTGCGATCTGCAACCTGGAATCCAGCGCCGGACTGACAAAAACAGGAATTGCACCGGATAATATCAGTCCGCCGATGACCGAACGATGGACATTGCGGGGCAAGATGATCTTTTCGCCCGGGCCGACCGTTGTCAGCAGCATCGCGTATATGCCGCCGGTGGTGCCGTTGACCAGATAATAGCTGGCATCGGCGCCGTACAGGGCCGCCGCCTGTTTTTGCGAATCCTGGATCGGCCCCTGTTTGTCAAACAAGTCGCCAAGCCCCGGAACGCAGGTCAGATCCAGCGAAAATGCGGCCGGTCCGATCTGTTGCCGCAAACTCTCATGCACCCCGGCGCCAAGCTTATGCCCCGGCGTATGGAATGGCGCGACGTTTTCTGCCAGATAGCGCTGCATGGCAGCCAAAAAAGGCGTGTTTGCCGCATGCTGCTTGTGCAAGCATCGGTCCCCCTTACTATTGTCTTATCATTTTATCACAAGCGGAAACTTTTCCACAATAAAACAGCATCCGGCGGGGTTGCCGGATGCCAAATGGTCTTCATTATTTCAGTGTTCCCCTATTTTCCCTCCACATCTTCCTGTATTTCCAATACATCACCCGGTTCCGTTTGCGATGCGTCGAGTGCGCCGCAAGGCAGTTCCAGCACATATGAGGCCGGAGGGCATTTGGCGGTTTGTCCTGGTTGCAATGCCCGGATCGTCTGCAGCACAACGTTTTCGCGACTGACAAACGCAATATCCAATGCATACCGCATACCAAACATATGGATGGCATTGCAAGGACGAATCAACAGCGCTTCACCTGTCGGCAACCCGCGGCTGCCAAGCAGTCCTTTCAACCGCTTGAAAAATGTATCGGCTATCCGCAACCGTTCGACCAACACCATATCGCGGGTCCGGTTGATAACTTTCATCGCGTTTACCCCGCCCCGCTCACTTGGGCCCCAACGAGCTGACCATCTGGATCAGCGCCGGGCCAAGCAGGATTACAAAAATCGTTGGGAAAATAAACAGAACCAGCGGCAACAACATCTTGACCGGGGCTTTCATCGCCATTTCCTGCGCGCGTTGCCGACGTTTTTCCCGCATCGCCGCCGATTGAACCCTTAGTACGTTGCCGATCCCGACTCCCAGCTGATCGGCCTGAATCAAAGAAGTCGTGAATACCGATACATCCTCCAGATTGCAACGGTTCGCCATCGCCAACAGCGCCGTTCGCCGTGGCACGCCCACCCTCATCTCATTGAGCAGGCGAGTAAATTCTTCGACCAACGCCCCTTTCATTTTCTCCGACAATTTGTGCAACGCTCCGTCAAAACCGAGTCCCGCTTCCACGCTGACAGTCAGCAGGTCGAGCACGTCCGGCAGATCGCGCACCATGCTGTGACGACGGGATTTGATCTTGCGGTTCAGCAAAAAAAACGGCAGGTAAATGCCCACCGCAAAACCATACAGCGCAAAGGCAACGATTTTGTGCACCGCCGCATCGGCAGCTGAAGCAACCAGTACAATGACGGTCGGCAAGGCGAGACCGAGAAAAACGCACAGCAATAAAAACTCGTTAGCACCCATTCCGCCCATGCCGCCCGCTGCCAACAGCTTTTCTTCCACCATGCGGCGAATCGCCCTTGGCGTTAATCGGGCCAGCCGCGTTGCCACCGATCCTGTCAACGGCGACAAAATTCGCTGCGAAAAAGGCGTCGCCAGTTCCTCGTCGACATCCGACCGCCGCTCCATAAGTTTGTCGAGAGCCTTCAGCCGGATTTGCGCGACGCCGGCCATCGGAGCATAGGTCGTCAGCACGACATAAACCATGATGAACATCGTGAGAAAAGACAAGGCCGAAATCACCAGCAACATCGCTGTCAACTCCTCACTTGGGCCAGAATGTTTCGTTGGGCAGATTGATTCCGTTCGCCGTCAGTTTGTCGAGGAATTTAGGCCGAATCCCGGTCGGCCTGAACCGACCGATGACTTTGCCCTGTTCGTCGCAACCGGTCTGGTCAAAGACAAAAATGTCCTGCAACGTGATAACATCGCCTTCCATCCCTTGCACTTCAGTCAGATGGGTGATTTTTCTACTGCCATCACGCAACCGTGACTGCTGCACAATCAAGTCGACTGCGGAAGCAATCTGTTCCCGGATCGCTCGCACCGGCAAGTCCATCCCCGCCATCAACACCATCGTTTCCAGACGGCTCAGCATATCGCGCGGCGCATTGGCGTGCCCGGTGGTAAGCGAACCGTCATGACCGGTGTTCATTGCCTGCAACATGTCCAGCGCCTCCCCGCCGCGCACCTCGCCAACCACGATTCGATCCGGCCGCATCCGCAACGAGTTGCGTACCAGGTCCCGCATAGTCACGGCGCCTTTTCCCTCAATATTTGGCGGCCGAGTCTCCAACGTCACGACGTGCTCCTGACGCAGCTGCAATTCGGCGGCGTCTTCAATCGTGATGATCCGGTCCTCGGCCGGAATAAAGGAAGAAAGCACGTTCAACGTCGTGGTCTTGCCTGATCCGGTACCGCCGGAAACAACGATGTTCAGTTTGCCTTCGACGCAGGCCCTGAGCAGTTCGGCCATATCTTTGGTCATCGTACCGAACCGGATCAGATCATCGACAGTGAAAGGATCTTTGGCGAATTTACGAATCGTGATCGACGGCCCTTTTAGCGCCAACGGAGGAATCACTGCGTTGACACGCGATCCATCCGGCAGTCTGGCGTCGACCATCGGCGAGCTTTCATCAATCCGTCGACCCAACGGCGAAACGATCTTTTCAATTACATGCATGACATGCGCATCATCGCGAAACCGGATATCAGTCAGCACCAGTTTTCCTTTGCGCTCGGCATAAACCTGATTGGGACCATTCACCATGACTTCAGACACGCTTTCATCCTTCAGCAATGACTGAATCGGCCCGTAGCCCGTCACTTCGTCAATGATCTCCGAGATGATCCGGCCGCGTTCGGTCCGCGGCACCGGAATCGGCTCTTCTTCCATACAGGCTTCGGCGATCTGGGTTACGGCTTCCTCCAGTTGTCTTCGTTCCAAGTCGGCCATGCCCAGTTCGCCGACAATCCGTTTGTGAATCTTGCTTTTCAGCGACTGGAAAGGGTCGGCGCGAAACGACGAAGCCGGTTTAACCCGTTCCCCCAGTTTGCCAGTCACCGCCGATTCATTTTTTTTGCGGCTTTCCAGCCGTTCGAGCAATGACATGCACTGCAGCCCCTTTCCTAACGGACGAGTTGAATCGTCCGTACGCCGAAATCAATCGTAGCGTCGGCGCTGGTCTGTCCGCTGCCGACATTCAGATCTTTGAGAAATTTCCCTTTGGCATAATACGTTTTGCCATAACTGCCTTTATAGACCGTTTCCAAGAAAAAACCGACAAAGCCGATAATCTTCATCGGCGTCCCCGACGGAGTTGTCCGCGGCAGCATCGCTTCCACCACCGGAATCAGCATCACTCGCGGTTGTCCGCCTTCCGCCTTTGTATAATCGGAATTGGCATCGCGCATCGTCCGGTCAAAAAACGCATCGACCGACTCCTTGCCGCCGCTGGACGGACCGAGATACTTTACCGAATCGCCCACTTTGAACGTTTTTTGGTAACCGTATTTCAGATATTTGATATAGGTGGCAAAATCGGTGTTTTCTATCCCTACGTTCATATAGTCGAATTCATACTGCCCATATGGTTTGTTGGGGTCCGGAATCCGCATTGTAAAGGTGTTGACATGGTCAAACACCTGGGTTTTCGGAATGACAAAAGGAACAATCCAGGGCACGCTGGCTGCCACGCTGACCTGCGCCTTTGATTTTTCCGCAACCAACGAGGAATTCTTGGCAAAAATATTCGCCAGATAGAGCGGCACCACTCGCTTGATGTCCACTTCCAGGCTGCGATTGTCAGCTGCCACCGTCACAGTCACCTGATCACCCGGCTTGCCGTTACGGCTCGCATAGTCCTGGGCAACCGCTTCCGCCTGTCCAGGTTTCTTGGGCAATTCCTGCGCTCCGGCCAAGGCAGCGGCATCGGCTGCCGCCGACAGTTCCGTCTTGCTTTTGTAAAGCATCCCGATGTCAATCGCCAATGCGCCAAAACCAAGCATGGCCGGCAACACCACCGCCGCCAGCAAAAGAACCGCGCCTCTTTGACTGCACAAAATTTTTTTCAGCATTTTAGCCCACCCATTATTCGACTCGCATGATCGTTGTTCCCGTCACAGGAAACGGATTTTGCGGAAAGGCCTGCGCAATCAGCGGCGCCCGGATTGTCACGGGGTTTGTCACCTGGACACTGACGGTCTGCCCTTTGACCCTGGTGGCTGGAGTGATGGTCGTCGTAAGCTGTCCAGTATTGATGCTGGCTGCCGAACTATTTACGATCGTTCGTGTTTCGGCATCAGTCCCGCCCAGGGCTGCGACACGCGCGCCTTCGCGCGAGGCGGCCGTCACCACCAGATACTGATGAAAAACCAGGCCAAACTCCATGATGCCCAACAATATCAATATGAAAACCGGCAGGATCAAAGCAAATTCGACGATTGCCTGGCCGCGTTTCTTTTTCAGGATGGCACGGATTGTACGCATTGCTTTTCCTCCTCGGCAGAATTCGACAGTGGCTCAGGTTCATTGTAACACTTCCTGCTCCGGTTGTTTATCCTGCCGCGGTCTTAAATTTTGCTGGGCAATCAGTCCCATTTTTTTAGGCAAATGGTCCCGCTCTAGGTAGTGTCAAGAATTTTGCGCACATTTGTGGATGGGGTCCCGCGTGGGTCTCAGCCGGCGTCTGCCACGGTTTCGAGTTGATCCTCTTGCAGTAACGCCATGTTCAAGTAGCGTTTCATTCCCCAGTTTGTTGTGGCGATATGCCGGAGCCTAGCACCCACCAGCATCAAGGCGGATTTTCCATCCGGAAAACTTCCTACCACTCGGGTGCGGCGCCGGATTTCCCGCATGATTCTCTCAAGACCGTTATTGGTCCGGATTTTGATCCAGTGTTCCCGTGGAAAGTTCATGTACGCAAGGGTATCTTCGATGCCTTTTTCAATTCGGCTGGCTGCCTCCGGCAATTTCATCGCCTTGAGTTTTTCAATCACCAGTTTGGCTTTCTCCCGGGCGCTTGCCAGGTCTTCCTGCGCATGAATCGCCTTTAGCATGGCAGCGACCTCTTTGCCTTTGGAAAGCGGCGTTACGGAGAAGATATTGCGATAGAAGTGAACGACGCAGCGCTGAAACTTAGCTTCCGGAAAAACTTCACCAAGGGCTTCGACGAATCCCAGGCAGCGATCGCCGACACTGAGTTTCATCCCGGATAATCCGCGTTCTTTTAAACTCCGCAGAAAACTTAACCAGCTTTCTTTGTCTTCCCGCCCGCCTTCGCAGCAACCAATGATTTCGCGGTATCCGTCTTCATCCACCGCCAACGCCACCAGAATGGCCACATTGTCGTAAGAACCGCCCCAACAGCGTTTGAGATAGATGCCGTCAAAGTAGACGTAGGGATAGGTGGTTTTCAAAGGACGGTTTCGCCACTCTTCGATGTGACCGTAGACTTTCTTGTTCATTTCGCTGATGGTTCCGGCAGAAACTTTACTGCCCCAGAGAACTTCGGTAATATCTTCAATCCGGCGGACGGATACGCCCGCCAGATACATTTCGATCAAGGCTTCCTCGATGCTGCTTTCGCGACGTTTATACCGCTCGATGATGGCTGTTTCAAACGGGAGATGACGCAGTTTGGGAATCTGCAAGGTCACTTCACCTGCCTTGGTGGTGAGTTTTCTCTTGTAATGACCAGCCCGGGTATCCTTTCTTGCCGCCGTTCTTTCATATTTGCCAGCGTTGGTTAGTTGATCGGCTTCGGCATCGAGCATCTTGTTCAGCGTTTCTTCCACGCTTGCCCGGACCAGTTCTCCCAATTGGTTCTTCAAGGTTTGTTCATTGAGAGTTATAATAGTATCAGTCACGGATGTTCATCTCCTTCGTGTTGTTGTTTTGGCTAGCACCTTCAACATACACGGGAGACCCCATCCGTGACAACTCTTTTTTCAAATGTGCGCAACTTTAGGATACGTTATCCCGCTCTATGACCGGCATCGAATCCCGAATACAAAAAAAGGTGGAACAATCGCTTTTCGATCATCCCACCGACAATCATTCTGTTTGTGTCAACCAACCAGGACAGGACTACCTGTCAGCGGAGGCATAGCTTCGCTCTGCAGCGCCGCAACATCGTCAGGCAGCGGCGGTTTAGCTTGCGAGCTTGACGGTTCCAGTTTGAACCGCTCAACTGCTTCTTTCAACTGGTCGGCCAGTTGCCCAAGCGAGCGAGCTGCTGCTGCCGTTTGCTGCAACGAAGCGGATTGTTCTTCGATCGCCGCTGAGATATTTTGCGTCCTGCCGGCGGTCGCTTCACTCTCCAGTTCAATCTGACGAACCGCATTGACAATTTTTTCGGTTTCACCGGATAATTGCGCCGCAGACGATGCCACACTCTGCATCCTTCCACTGACCTCGTCCACCGATTCGGCAATCCGGGCAAACTCGCAGTCGGCTTGGTTCACGACCTGAATCCCTTTGGCGACGCTGATTCGCGTCGCGCCAACCAAATCGACGACCTGCGTCATATCCCTGCTGTTTTCATTAATGGTTGCCGAAATCATCCGGGCTGCCGCTACCGAGCTTTCGGCCAGTTTTTTCACTTCGTCGGCCACCACGGCGAAGCCGCGCCCCGAGTCCCCCGCACGCGCAGCTTCGATGGCCGCATTCAACGCCAGCAGCTTTGTTTGCCCAGCAAGTGCATCGATCGTGCCTACAAAGCCATGGATTTGTTGTAATCCGCCTGCCAGTCTGGCGACGGCTTTTTCAATCTGCAAGGTGTCGGACTCAATCCCGTTCATTTTCGTTACTGCATTGTCAGCCGCCAACCTTCCATTGGCAGCGAGCTGCCGCGTCGCTTCCGATGCATTTGCCGCAACCTCTGCATCGCCAGCCATTTCGCCGATTCCGCCGGCAATGCTTTCCACCGCCATTTTTGCCGCATCGGCCTGACAGGACAGCTCATCGGCGCCTGCAGCCACTTCCGTCATATTTTGCGTGATATGGCCGGAAGCGCCGGCCGATTCGTCGGCCGCGTCGCTCAGTTCGCCGCAAGCCTGATGGACTTTGACCGCAGCCTGGTTGACCTGCAGCACCAAATCATGCAGCCGTTCATTCATCAGCTGGATTGAATCCATGATATCACCGATTTCGTCTTTGTGACGATAGCCGAATGATTTCTGCCGTAGGTCGCCGGCGGCGATGTCCTGCGCCAATTCCGCAACCTGCCCCAAGGGGTGGGAAATCCGTCGCCATAACCAGGCCGTCATGGCGATTGCCAACACAATCACCAGGCCATTGAACAGCAGAATCAGCTGATGAGTGCTTTGCCCTACGGCGATATTGGTTTCCATCCTCAGGCTCATGCGTTGGTTCAAAAACTTGATGAACTCGTTCATGGTGGCGCCGGCTTCTTCCGCCGCGCTTTGACTGTCGGCAAGCAGCAATACTGCCGACGCCATCCCCTGCTGGTCACGCACCCCGACCGTACTGCCGGAAGCCAGATGCCAACGGTCGATGCTATCCTTTACTTTTGCCAGGCCTTGTTTTCCTTCCGGCGTAATCAGGTCTTTTTCCAGCGAATGCAGGATGTTGCGCAACCGCACGCGCGATTCTTCAAAACTTTCCTTATAGCGGGGAGCGCCTGTGAGCACATAGGATTTTAGCGCCGACTCCTCTCCTGTCAGTTGCAGGTTCAATTCATAGACGCGGAAAATCAGCGTGGCGTTTCGCTCTGCCACATTGCGGTACCCTTCGCTTACCTGGGAATTTTTATAAAACGAGTAAACATTGAGTAGTGAAAAAATCCCTACCACCGTCATGCAGACCGCCAAAATTTTTAAGCCGATACTTACACGCATTGCTTCACACTCCTCTTGCCGATAGCGTAACGCAAATGAATACTGCGCAGGTTAGGAACAGATTAAAAATATGTTAGTTTTGTCTACCGCGTAAATTCCCAAAGTAACATCCAGCTAGCGGTGGAAGTTGATGTTACAGTGGGAAACCAGAAGAAGTTAGTATGGGAACCGGGCAAAAAACGACAAATATGGCTTAATAATTGCCAAAAATGAGAAAGCTATGCATAGCAAACAGACCCGGGAAATCGATTTCCCAGAGTAAAATCTACCGATGTGGAACTTACCATGGGAAGAAAACAGCGTCCAAACGGACAGTTAACTTCTACCGAACGAAACGGCGCAGGAGTAATGGAGATTGGATCACCTGATTCGCTTGAATCCAATCAATGCCCAAAATATCCGCAGTGAGTTTGCCATAAGTAAAGCTGAAAAGCTCGTAAGGAGATTTGCCATTCAAACACTTGCGTTTGACACTGTTGACATGTGAAAAGATCGAGTTGACGGTATCTTGCGTGAAATCATCGAAACTGTTGCCTTTGGGGACAATATCCCGAAACAGCGTGTGGTTTTTCTCCACTTTCGGCTTTTGACAGGACTGCATCGGGTCACAAAAAAACAACCCGGTTTCCTTGATCCCCATTCCATCGTTTTCAAAAGCCAAAACATCAGAAAATTCGCCACCATTGTCGGTAAGGATGAGTGGGAAAATCTCACCGAAGCGCAGGCCGTGCAAGGAGAAACGGGATTTAAGGCTGCGGATTTTCGCGGCCGTTTCGGCGGCGGACTTATTCTCAAGCAGGATCCCTGCCATGAAGTTGCAGTGGGTAAAATGCAGAGTCAAAATCACCTTGCCGCCCATTCGACCGATGACCGTATCCATTTCCACCCAAGAAGACAGGTCATTTTCTTGGGTGAACCCGAGAAAATCCGTATAGGTTCTGCCGAGTTTAGCCGCTTTGGGAATACGTTCCATCGGTTTATGCTTGCGGGGTTTGAACTTGACTACGCGAGGGAAATCAATGGCGGATACTGAAAGGTATCCCTTGTGGAGATTACGATAAACCGCTGATTTTGACATGTGCAAGTCATGGCTTTGCAGAATCTGGTACAGATGCTGTCCTTTTTGAATCCCGGATGCAATAAGCTGATCCGCCAGGTAAAAATCCGCTTTGTTTAAAGCAATTCCTTCCCGTGCCGTAACAAGTAAGGACTCATATTGCTGCTGAGCCAGCCTGGCAATGTATTTTTGTTTTAGAAAAGGGCAGGAAAAACGTTTTTTGTCACAGGGGTTGCAGACGAAGGGAGTTTTCAGAAGCTTGGGACAAACGGGCGTCGGCAATACAGCGCCATTCTTATCGCGATAAACAACTCTGCTGGCCGTAAACTCCAGATGCTTTTTTACCTCTTTTGATACGGTAGTTTGGTCTTTGCCAATTTGGGCGGCAATCGCTTTGAAAGTCATCCCGTGATCGAGGCATTGCTGGATCGTATTGCGGTCTTCCAGTGTGAGATGCTTGTTCTTTCTGTCTTTCATTTGCGGCCTCCAGTCCGAGTTTTTTCCCGGACTAAATTCTACCGCTTTTTCATTCCCGGACTAAATTCCACACCCTTGTCCATTGTGGATGTTACTTTGGAAATTTACGGTTTTGTCTACCGAACGCATTTTTTCCATCAGCCCCTTGCGTCTCAGGACAATACCCTTTATAATGAGAAAAACTGAAATCACATATTGTTTTAGGCAATGAAGGGACAAAGTCGTTGCATTTCCTACAGAGAGCCGGAGCAGCTGAAAACCGGTGGAAAAGTCGCAGGCGTAGCCATCCTGGAGCCGTGGACAAACAGTGCGTTCGCACTGGGAAATCCAACGCATTCCCGGCGTTAGCGGGACGAGAGGGCCGCAAGGCTAAATCTGGGTGGTACCACGGGAAAATAAGTTCCCGTCCGAGCAATCGGGCGGGAACTTTTCTTTTTCATTATTGCGGTTATAAGAAGGGGGATTATTCAATGAGTGAAAACAACCTTGCACAAAAACAAGACCTGCTCCGCTTGCTTGATCAGGATTACCACCAGACCCACGATCAGCTTGCCAGACAGCTCGGCGTCACGCCGGCCCTGGTCGGCCAAATGATCCGCGAGCTGGAAGATGACCGCATCCTGGTGAAATGTCAGCCGATCATCAACTGGGAAAAGGCCGGTCTGGAAGATGTCGTGGCACTGATCGAAGTCAAAATCACGCCGCAGCGGGAAGTCGGCTTTGATGCAATTGCCGCCCGCATCTACCGTTTTCCCGAAGTCCGCAACCTGTTCCTGATGTCCGGCACCTATGACCTGGCCGTGACGGTGGAAGGCGCCAATCTGAAGGAAGTGGCGCAGTTCGTTTCGACCAAGCTGGCGACAATCGACGGAGTTGTCAGCACGACTACCCATTTTGTGCTGAAAAAATACAAAGAAGAGGGCGTCATTATCGATGACGAAGAAGCCGACCGCCGGCTGTTGGTGACGCCGTGAGCTGGGCCGATCGTGTTTCGCCGTTAGTCCGTTCGATTCCGCCCTCGGGCATCCGTCGTTTTTTTGATATCGTGGCCGAAATGAGCGGCGTCGTTTCGCTCGGCGTCGGCGAGCCCGATTTCGTCACGCCCTGGCATATCCGGGAAAGTTGCGTTCACGGCCTGCAACGCGGCTATACCTCCTACACATCTAATTATGGGCTACTGGAGCTGCGGCAGGAAATCGCCCGGATGCTAGAAGCCGATTACGGCGTGGTTTACGATCCCAAGTGCGAGGCGTTGATCACCGTCGGCGTCAGTGAAGCGCTGGACCTTGCCATGCGGGCTTTGCTGTCGCCTGGCGACGAAGTGTTGGTGCCGGAACCTTGCTACGTTTCCTACAATGCCTGTGTCAGCCTGGCCGGCGGCGTACCGGTCAGCGTATGCTCGAGCCGCGAAAACGAATTCCGCGTCACGGTCGACCAACTGGCGGCCGCACTGACGCCCCGCACCAAGGCGCTGCTGATTGGCTATCCGAACAACCCAACCGGCGCCGTCATGTCCCGGGAGGACCTGGCAGCGATTGCCCGGTTTGCCGAACAACACGACCTGATCGTCATCTCCGACGAAATTTACGCCAGTCTTACCTATGACGGCGAACACACCTGCTTTGCATCGCTGCCGGACATGCGCGACCGGACAATCCTGCTGAACGGGTTTTCTAAAGCCTACGCGATGACCGGCTGGCGAATCGGCTATGCGATGGGCAACGCCGATTTCATCGGCGCCATGACCAAAATCCATCAATACACGATGCTCTGCGCACCGATCACCGCGCAAATCGCAGCGATCGAAGCGATCAAACAAGGCACCGCCAGTCGCAATAAAATGGTCGACGAGTATGACCGGCGTCGCCGTCTGATGGTTGACGGCCTGCGTAACCTCGGCCTGGATTGTTTTGAACCGCGCGGCGCGTTCTATGTCTTTCCGTCGATTCACAATACCGGCCTCACTTCCCTGCAGTTCGCCGAGCAGTTGTTGCAAGCGGAAAAAGTGGCCCTGGTACCCGGCGATGCGTTCGGCGCCTGCGGCGAAGGGTTTGTCCGTTGCTCCTATGCCTCTTCGTCAAAAAATCTGGCTGATGCGCTGGACCGGATTGGCCGGTTCGTAACGCCACTGCTAAAATAGCAACTCACCGAGCTTTTGGCGACAGCGAAGGCCGTGGTGCCCTTATGTTGATAAGATATAATATATACTTTCTTATCGACCAAGTAAAAAAGCAAGTGTCGGAAATGCCGACACTTGCTTTTTATCATTGCAGATTGATGACTGACACCATTTGTTACAAATTATTCAACCGGTTTGCGGTACTTGTTGCGCAGATAAATGGCTGCCCCGTTCAACAGTAGCATGATGCTAAGCAGCACGATGATTCCGGCGGCGGCAATATCCTGAAACGCCGCTTGCGGACGCGACACCCAGTTGAATATCTGAATCGGCAGCACGGTAAACTCCGACATCGGACCAGTCGGCAAAAACGCCACATAGGTCAATGCGCCGATCGTGATCAGTGGCGCCGTCTCGCCCAGCGCACGAGATACCGCCAAAATCGTGCCGGTCAGAATCCCCGGCATCGCCACCGGCAGAACCACGCGGAATACCGTCTGGGTCGTGGTGGCTCCCAACGCATACGACGCATGTCGCAAAGCGACAGGCACCGCCTTGATCGCCTCCTGCGTCGCTACCACGATGACCGGGAGTATCAGCAGCGTCATCGTCAGCGCCCCAGCCAGCACACTGCGGCCCAGGCCCAGTCCGCGGACAAAAATGACCATGCCCAGCATCCCGTAAACGATGGAAGGAACGCCGGCAAGATTGGCGATATTCAGTTGCAACAGGTTGGTCAGCCAGTTTTTCTTCGCATATTCCTCAAGATAGACGGCTGTAAGAACGCCGACAACGAACGCGGTCGGTCCTGTGATCATAATGAAAGCAAACGTTCCTGCCAGCGCCGACTTGATACCGGCTTTGGCAGCAAACCGTGATGGATAACTGGACAGAAAATCCAAGGTCAAATAAGGCAAACCCTTCATTAGGATTCCGCCCAGCAATGCAGCGAGCGCCGCTAGTGAAATGACGATCGCCGTAAAGAACAGTCCCTTGAACAACGTGTCTTTCAGTTTGCGCCACTGGTAGATTTTGTGTTCCCTGCTATGCGCCAGCATACATCATTCTCCTATTTTGAAGCGTTTGGTTATGGCAATCGCGGCGAAATTCATCACCAACGTGAACAGGAACAGGGTAATGCCAACCGCAAAAATCGACTGGTATTCGACGCTACCCATCGGCGTATCGCCCATACTGACCTGAACAATATAAGCAGTCATCGTCTGAATGCTTTCCAGGTAATTCAGGCTCAGGCTCGGCGTCGCTCCGGCGGCGACTGTGACAATCATCGTTTCGCCAAGCGCACGCGACACCGCCAGTACAATCGAAGCAATAATCCCCGATAACGCGTAGGGAATCACCACTTTATGCGTTGCCTCCAGTTTCGTTGCTCCCAGAGCGTAAGCGCCTTCGCGCATCGAATTGGGTACCGCCAGCAGCGCTTCCTCGCTAAGCGAGGAAATCATCGGCGTAATCATGATCCCGACTGCAATGCTGGCACTCAGTGCGTTGAATACCTGCGTCGAAGGAATAATCGCCTGCAGCACCGGTGTAATGAAAACCAAAGAAAAATATCCATAAACAATCGTTGGTACGCCTGCCAAGATTTCCAAAATCGGCTTGACGATAACCCGCGTTCGCTTGTTTGCGTATTCACTCAAATAAATCGCACTACCCAGCCCCAACGGAATCGCGAACAACGCTGCGCCAACGCCGACCATCAAGGTGCCGGCAACCAGCGGCAATATCCCCCAGTGCTGTGGATCAAATAACGGCGTCCAGGTCGTGCCGGTGACGAACTCCCATATCGAGACTTCGCGAAAAAAGCTGACTGCCTCGACTGCCAAGATGCCGACGATAAACAAAGTCGTCAACACCGACAGCAGTGCACAGGCAAACAGGCCAGCCGGTATCAACCGGTCTTGCAACCGGCGAATTTTATCATAGGAGAAACTGATCAAAGTGCTTCGGCTCCTCTCGGATCAAAATAGCTTTTGACGCAGCAACGCGCATTACAGGGGGAAAGGCGGCGGTCGCCGCAAACATCGGGAACCGCCACCTCAGGCTTTAGAGAATCTGGCTCGCTTAGCTTTCTGAGACTGATCAATTACTGAACTTTTTTCAGCATTTCCTGATAGTGCGATTCGGCATAGGGTACATAACCTACTTGGGGAATCAATTTCGAAGCATTTTTCAGGTAGAAAGTGACGAACTCTTTGACTTCCGGACGCTCCAGGGATTTTTTACTAACGTAGATGAAGATCGGTCGGGAAAGCGGCTTGTAAGTACCATCTTTGATCGTCTGTTCGGAAGGAGTCACAGCGCCTTTACCGGTATCAATCGAAACGACTTTCATTTTCTCTTTGTTGTGCAGGTAGTAAACATAACCGAAATAGCCCAGTGCGTTTTTGTCGCCGGCTACGCCTTTGACCAAAACATTGTCGTCTTCGCTGGCGGTAAAGTCAGCCCGACTGGATTTGGACTTGCCGACGATCACTTCGGTGAAATACTCGAAGGTTCCCGAAGCCGTTCCCGGTCCGTACAGCTTGATCGGTTGATCTGGCCAGCCGGCGCGGATTTCGCTCCATTTCTTCACCGTGCTGGTCGGTTCCCACAGTTTCTTCAGTTCGGCAACCGTCATTGTGCCGGCCCAGGTGTTGTCTTTATGAATTACTACCGAAAGACCGTCGTAAGCGATCGGAATTTCGATGACATCGTCGCCACGCTTTTTAACGCCTTCCACTTCTTCTTTCTTGATCGGTCTGGATGCGTCAGCGATATCGATTTCGCCGGGAACAAATTTCTTCATTCCGCCGGTTGTACCAGATTCACCAACGGTCACTTTTACATCCGGATTTATTTTGCGGAACTCTTCGGCCATCGCCTCGCTAATCGGGAATACGGTGCTCGAACCGTCGATTTTAACAGAGCCGGCCAATTTTTTGCCAGTTGCCGCCGGTTTTTTCTCTTCCGTTTTGCCGCCGCCACAACCAACCAGCAGGGTAGCCGCCATCACAATGGATAAGCCCAGAGTCAGTCCTTTTTTCATGTTCATCCGTTTTTTCCCTCCACTTAAATTCTCAATCATTTTTCAAGTCATGTTTGGTATGTTTTCATCATAGACAATCGCCAATCAACCCGCAATGAAAAATGACCTGTTTTAACTTAACGTTAACATTGGCTTAACAATGGAGTAAGCATCCACCCGTAAAACGGGTGGCTTTGCTTTGACCCTATAAGGGTCTCATACTAGCGGCACCTCAAAGTGCTACGTTAGTTCCGCCAACCGCTCTTGTCACTCTAGCGACCCTTGAAAGGGTCCTCGTGTTCTTTCACACTTGTTTTGTCTACGATGACATCTTCAGTTTCTTGTTCCCGGATATACTTTTGTATGGTGGATTTATTCAACCCTACCGTACTCACATAGTATCCCTTGGCCCAGAAGTGACGATTTCCATATTTGTACTTGAGGTTGGCGTGTCGATCGAAGATCATTAAACTGCTTTTCCCTTTTAGGTATCCCATAAAACTTGACACACTAAACTTCGGCGGAATTTTTACGCACATATGGTATATGGTCACTGCAAGCACTGGCTTCTACGATTTCTACCCCTTTGTATGAGCACAATTGGCGTAATATCTGACCGATATCGCTGCGTAATTTTCCATATATTTCTTTGCGGCGATATTTCGGTATAAACACGATGTGATAAATGCAATTCCATCGCGTATGTGATAAACTGTTTTCATCCATTCGGGTGTCCTCCTTTTGATGATGAGCGGTCGGCGAAACCTGCATCATTTTATCAAAAGGAGGACTTTTTTACATTCGCATAGGCAAAGCCTTTTCTGGTCTCACACGCATAGCGTGTGGTTGTCTTTGGAACGACCTTCTATCAGGTCGTTCCCATAATAAAAAGAGCACGGACGCTTTGCGCGCCCGTGCTCTTCAAAGTACCAAAACAAATACCCAAACGCTTAAATTTTAACCCTTTCTCTCGCTCAGCAAGTAGTTGGCTATTACCACCCGCTGAATCTGATTCGTCCCTTCATAAATCTGCGTGATTTTCGCATCACGCAACAGTCTTTCCACCGGATATTCCCGCGAATAGCCATATCCCCCCATGATTTGAATCGCATCCAGCGCCACCTGGACGGACATGTCTGAGGCAAAGGTCTTGCACATTGCCGCTTCTTTGCCAAATGGAGCGCCACTGTCCTTCAAATTCGCCGCGTAGTGAACCAACTGCCGCGCCGCTTCGATTCGAATGCCCATATCTGCCAACATGAAGCCGATGGCTTGATTCGCTGCAATCGGTTTGCCAAACTGTTCCCGGACTTTGGCATAGGCTAGCGCCTCTTCATATGCGGCCTGTGCGATACCGACAGCTTGAGCGCCGACCCCGATCCGGGCGCTGTCAAGCACAACCATGGCAATTTTAAAACCTTGCCCTATATTGCCCAGCAAATTTTCCTTCGGGACACGACAGTTGTCAAATACGAGTTCCGCTGTCGCTGAAGCCCGGATTCCCATTTTTTCTTCTTTTTTTCCGATCGAAAAACCCGGCGTTCCTTTTTCAACAATGAATCCCGTTATCCCTTTGACACCGCTGCCTGGGTTGGTAGAAGCAAATACAGAGTAAGTTTCTGCCGGCCCGGCATTGCTGATGAAACATTTGGTTCCGTTGATCACATAGCTGTCGCCGTCCTCTTTCGCCGTCGTGCTAACGGCCCCGGCGTCAGACCCGGCATTCGGTTCGGTGAGCGCGAAGGCGCCGATCTTTTGACCTTGCGCTAACGCAGGAACATATTTGCGTTTCTGTTCTTCATTGCCAAATAACAGAATCGGCAATATTCCGGCTGATGTGTGAATGGACATGATGGCGCCGGTCGCCGCGCAAGCCTTGGATACCTCTTCGACAGCCAGCGCATAGGACAGGTTGTCCAGCCCAGCTCCCCCGTACTCCTCGGGTATCGGCATCCCCATTAGTCCGAGTTCCGCCAATCCTTTGATGTTATCCCAGGGAAATTCTTCACTGTGGTCATAATGCGCGGCGCGCGGCGCAATTTCCTTTTTTGCGAAACTCCGCACCAATTGTTGCACTGCAAGTTGATCTTCATTCAATATAGCCATGCTTCAGCCTACCTCTCCCGCTATTTCATGCCCAGCCTTTGGCTCGCTCAAGCGCTTTTATCCAGCCGGCGCGCAGTTCCTGCGCCTGTTGACTTTGCATCTGTGGAGAATACGTCCTATCAAGTTGCCAAATGGCCTGTATTTCTGACAAATCGCCATAAATACCGCATCCCAATCCAGCCAAAAATGCGGCGCCAAGGGCCGTTGTCTCGTTAATTCTCGGCCGGTCTACAACCGCCTGTAAGATATCCGCCTGAAACTGCATCAGGAACTCATTGCGCGAAGCGCCGCCATCAACCCGTAAACGTTTCAGATCAACTCCCGCGTCGCAGATCATGGCTGTCAAAACATCCCGGGTCTGGTAGGCGATTGATTCCAGAGCGGCTCGTGATATGTGGCATTTATTGGTTCCCCGTGTCAACCCCACCAATACTCCCCGGGCATACATATCCCAGTGAGGTGCTCCCAGCCCGACAAAAGCAGGGACCAAGTAAACCCCGCCCGTATCCTCGACCTGCTTTGCTAACACTTCCGATTCAGCTGCGTCGCGCAAAATCCCCAATTCGTCGCGCAACCACTGGATCACAGCGCCGCCGATAAAGATGCTTCCTTCAAGCGCATAACTGACTTTCCCTTTCAATCCCCATGCAATGGTTGTTAACAGTCCGCTATTAGAAGCAATGATCTTTTCCCCGGTATTCGCTAACAAGAAACAACCGGTACCATAAGTGTTTTTTGCCGTACCTGGTTCAAAGCAGCACTGGCCGAACAAAGCAGCCTGCTGATCTCCCGCCACGCCGCGAATCGGAATAGCCCGGCCAAAATAGGCCGGCAGTGTCATCCCGAAATCATCGCTGGAGTTTTTTACTGCAGGAAGAATTGCTTCAGGAATATCCAGCTTCCTTAGCATTTCCGGATCCCACTGCAAGGTATGGATATTGAAGAGCATCGTCCGCGATGCATTGGAAAAATCAGTGGCGTGGACTTTGCCGCCTGTCAATTTCCAGATCAGCCAGGTGTCGACAGTCCCGCACAAGACCTCTCCACGCTCGGCCCTATCACGAAGTTGCGGGATGTGATCAAGCAGCCACTTGATTTTCGTGCCGGAAAAATATGCGTCCACCACCAGTCCGGTCCGATCCTTGACGGTTTGCGTCCATCCCATATCTGACAGTTCTTGGCACAGACCGGCCGTGCGGCGGCATTGCCAAACCAGCGCGTTATGCACAGGCTCCCCTGTCTGCTTGTCCCAGATCAGTACCGTTTCTCGTTGATTGGCAATCCCGATCGCGGCAATCTCCGCAGGATCGATCCGGCTTTCCTGCATCACCTGCCTTGCGGTTCCCAGCTGCGAGTCCCAGATCTCCATCCCATCGTGTTCCACCCAACCGGGTTCGGGATATATCTGGCGGATTTCCTGCCCTACCTGCTTCACCAGCGATCCATCTCTGTTGAACAAGATCGCCCGAGAACTTGTGGTTCCCTGATCCAACGCCAACAGGTACTTTTCTTTCATGAGCAATTTGACACCTCCATTGCCAACCTACAGGCCTAAACTCGATTCATCCTGCAAAGACCCTAAGATCCATCGTCTTCAAATTTTCCGCTACCAGCGGCCGGAATGGCAGCTTATTCAAAATGTCGTCCTCCAGCGATATACCGGGCGCTACTTCAACAATTTGCAGTCCTTCCGCGGTCAGTTCGAATACGCAGCGTTCCGTCACATAGACGACCTTCTGCCGGATTTTGTTGGAGAACTCGCCGCTGGCGCTGATTTGATCGACCTCATTGAAAAACTTTTGCTGGCGGCCTTCCTGCAGAATGTTCAGTTTGCCGTCCTGAAAATCGACGGCAAGTCCGCCGCCTGCGAACGGAAAACAATAAACGACCTTTTTCGCCGATTGCGTCAGGTTGATGAATCCGCCGACGCCAATGATCTTATTCCCGGCGCGACTCACGTTCACATTGCCATGCCGGTCCACCTGCAGCGCCCCGACAAAAGTGATGTCGAGCAAACCTCCATCATAGAAATCGAATTGGTAAGCCATGTCCTGCACCATATCCGGATTGACCACAGCGCCGAAGCTGATCCCTGACGACGGACTCCCGCCAATCGCGCCCGATTCTATCGTCAGGACAATGTCATCCGGTGCGCCGACCTCCTTGGCCAGCTTGGGAATCATTTCGGGAATGCCGATTCCCAGGTTCACGATGGCTTTGCTGGTCAACTCCAGTGCAGCCCGTTTGCCAATGATCGTATGAACGGCGCTTCTCTCGCGTTTGCGACCGGTTTGTTCATTCAAGGCATGAACCTGCTCGAGGATCGCCGGCACTTCGCATTCCGGCACCCTGCAGTCGCCGATATAGGAAAGGTTGCACTTTTCGATCATCGTCTGACACTGGTCCGGTTCGACCACAACCGCATCTACCAGGACGCCGGGGATTTTGACGCTTCTGGCGACGGCATGACCGTCCGACAACCGCTCGACCTGCACGATGACGGTTCCGCCATTCGCTTTAACAGCCATCGCGTTGGCGAAAGGATCGCCAAAAGTAGCCTCGTGTTCCATCGTGATGTTCCCGTTGACATCCGCCGTCGTCCCGCGAAGTATGGCGAGCGTCGGTTTGATTGTCTTATAAAAGAGGTATTCCTCTCCATCGATCTCCACCAGGCTGACCAATTTATCAGTAGACAGCGCATTTTGCGCACCGCCGCCATGTCTTGGATCGACAAAGGTATTGAGCCCGACTTTGGTCAGTATCCCAGGTTTTTTGCCGGCTGAAGCCCGGATCAGGTGCGAGATGACTCCAAGTGGCAGGTTATAGCCTTTGATCTTATTCTCCTGTACTTGCCTGCACAATTTTATGTTCGGGGTAAAGTGGGAGGTGACGACGCTCGATACCATCCCTTCATGCGACATATGTTCAATCATCCGGCTCTCGTCCCAGACACCTTGGCCGACACCAAAAAAATAGCTCAGATTCTTCGGTTCTCCGGTCTCCAGAAACCTCTTTCCGATGGCAACTGCCAGTTCTTCAGGGAAACAAAGCGACCCGAATCCGTTAAACACAACGAGGTCGCTATTTTTTACCAACTGCGCCGCTTCGGCGGCAGTCATCACATTCAACAAAACACTCCACCTCTTTTACGGCTTTTGCAAGCCGAGCTTTGCAGCCTTACTTTCCAGCGCTCTGCCAATGACAATCTTCTGGATCTCGGACGTTCCATCCACCAGCTGCAACATCTTGGCAACCGCCATGTTGCGGGCGACAGCAGAGTCCTTGTCCAAACCGTTGGCGCCGAACAACTGAGCACACTCCGTCGTGACTTTCATTGCGAGAGTAGTGGCATACAGCTTATTCTGAGCCGCCAGGAAGGACACTGGGCCTCCGGCATCCATCAGGGATGCCGTCCGGTAAACCAGCCAGCGACCCGCTTCCACTTGAGCCGAAAGTTCTGCCAGAGTCCATTGAACGCCCTGGTTGCTGATGATCGGTTTGCCAAACGTCGATCTGCCGCCTAGATATTCGACAGTCAGGTCGATGGATCGCTGCGCGAGACCGATGGCGATGGCCGGAACAAAAATTCTGGCCACGTCGATCGCCCGGAGTGCTCCTTTGTATCCGTCGGCAGATACCAAACGAGTTTCCGGCGCGACACAATCTTCAAACCGGAGATCCGCACACGACATCACATTGCCGCCAACCCTGACGCGGTTTTCGCCGATCGTGAATCCGGGCATGCCCCGGTCCAGCAAGAAAATCAGCATATTCTTTGCAGCACCGTTCCTTACGATGACAATGAAATGCTCCGCATCCACCGCGTTTGCGATCCAGGCTTTTTCGCCGAATATGTGATAACCATCCTGATGCAGCTCTGCAACACTTTGATTCATCGACGGATCAGAGCCGCCGCAGGCCTCTGTCAATGCGAAAGCTGTCAGTTTTTTGCCGCAGGCCATATCCGGCAGCAGCCTTCGTACTTCGTCGCTCATTTCGTAGTAGGCTTCGATGTCATAAGCAATGTTATTGTGCAATTGCAGAAAGAATGCAAAGCCGCCACACCCATGCGCAAGCCCTTCATAAATCAGCGCAGATTCGAGAAAGTTCAGCCCGCGTCCGCCGGATTCCCGCGTGAGTCCGATGCCGCAGTATCCATTCTCAGCGGCGTGCCGCACCGCTTCTCGTGGCAACATCCGATTGGATTCCCACTCGGCGGCATGAGGCGCTATATGCTCCAGTGCATAGTCACGCGCATTCTCATAAAGGCTTATTTCGTGGGAATTCAATTCAACAGCCAAATTGTCCACTTCCTTGCTTTCCGGATCGCATCGCGGGTTTTCCGTCCAATAAAACTAGCAGGTTTCCTCTGCTTTTGCCGATTCCAGTTGCTCGATCAGTTCCGGAATCACTTTATGAACATCTCCCGTGATTGCCAGATGCGCCAATTTCATGATCGGTGCATTGGGGTTTTTATTGATAGCGATGATGCAGTCCGATTCCGACATCCCGACAACATGCTGGACCGCGCCGGAGATTCCGCAAGCGACATAAAGTTTGGGACGAACTGTCTGCCCGGTTTGCCCGACTTGATGGGAAGGAGCGATCCAGCCGCTCTCAACGACTGCGCGGGAAGCGCCGACGGCGCCGCCAAGAACATCCGCCAGTTTCTTGATCAGGGCAAATCCAGACTCGTCGCCGATACCCCGACCGCCCGAGACGATGATGTCTGCCTCGGCCAAGGAGACCGTCTTGATCTTGTCGGCAACGATCCTTATGGTTTTGGCCACAATTTCTTGTTCCGACAACTCTGGCGTGATTTTCACGACAGGGCTCTGGGTTTCAACGCATTCGGATTTTCGCATGACGCCGGGTCGAACCGTGGCCATTTGGGGACGATTGTCCGGGCAAATGATCGTCGCCATCAAATTTCCACCAAAGGCCGGCCGTGTCTGCATGAGTTTCCTGTCTTGTTCATCGAACTCCAGCGCTGTGCAGTCGGCTGTCAATCCGGTGCCAATCCGTGCGGCCACGCGGGGCGCAAAATCGCGACCGAAAGACGTGGCTCCGAATAGAACGACTTCCGGTTTCTGACTGCGAATGAACTCACACATAATTTTCGTGTAGGCATCCGTTGAATAGGTTACAAAAAGTTCGTGATCGTAGTAGAAGATGCGGTCGACGCCATAATGTGAGATTGCGTCGATGATTTCATCGATTTTATTACCAAAGATCACTGCATATGACGGCGATCCCGCTTTTTGCGCCAGTCGCGTTGCTTCACCGATCAATTCAATCGAAACCGGGTGGACTTTTCCGTGCTGGTGTTGGACAAATACGGCTATCCCTGCATATTCACTGAAATCAGTGATTTCATTTACTCTAGCATTAGACATTTTCTTCCCTCCGATTATCGCAAATTCAGACTGATGATTTTTTCAAGGGCGGCAGCGGCAACGTCTTTCGGCGTACCAGAAACACTCTCCCCCTTGAATTCACGGACCGGCACGAAGCTCTTGAACACATGAGTCGGTGAGTTCTCCACACCGATTTGCGTCAGATCGACTTCAAGATCCTTCGCCGTCCAGACCTTGAAGTCCGCCTCCGGACTGTACGCTTTGTAAATCAGCCGGATATCCATGAAGCGAGGCTTATTGATCTCTTTGATCACCGTTAGCAATACCGGCATGGGGGCTTCCATTTCAAAATAGCCCCCTTCAAATGCCCGTTTGGCGTGCACTTTGTTGCCTTCTATCGAAAGTTCCTTAACATAGGTAATCTGGGGAATATCGAGGAATTCTGCCAATTCGGGCCCGACTTGCGCCGTATCTCCGTCAATTGCCTGCCGACCGCAGATCACGATGTCATAGTCGCCGATTTTTCTCAGCGCCGCTGCCAAAACCGTCGCAGTCCCCCAGGTATCAGAACCGGCAAAAGCCCGATCGGTTACGTGGATCGCAGCATCCACCCCCATCGCCATCGCTTCCCGCAGCGCGTCCTCCGCTTGCGGAATCCCCATGGTGATGACGGTTACGTGAACATTTTCGCAGCTGTCTTTGATGGTCAGCGCCGCTTCCAGCGCATTCATGTCATCCGGGTTGATGATACTGGGCACGCCCTCTCTGATCAGGGTGCCTTTCTTTTCATCGATCCGGACCTTATCGGTATTCGGCACCTGTTTAATGCAGACAACAATTTTCATAACGATCAGTTCGCCTCCCTTAATAATCAAACGTTTTTCTTCGTTTTCCTCGTTCTATCGCAGTTTTTCACATTAATCACGTTGGGCCATTTCTTCGGAAAGACTATGTCTACTGGTCGCGATGTGGATTTGGGGTACGGGAAATAAACCG